>CBDFMC010000001.1:0-9941 GCA_965249435.1 Lacipirellulaceae bacterium
ACCGTTGCGAGCGGCTCTACGTGATGGATGGCTTCGCCGGTTGGGATCCCGATTCGCAAATCAAAGTGCGGATCGTCTGCTCTCGGCCTTACCATGCCCTGTTCATGAACAACATGCTCATCCGCCCCACGGCCGACCAGTTGGCCAACTTTGGCAAGCCCGACTATGTGGTTTTCAATGCGGGTCAAGCCGATGCGGATACGGGCGTCGAGGGCGTGGAAACGAAAACAAGCGTCGCGTTGAATTTTGCCGCAGGCGAATTCGTCATTCTTGGTTCGCAATACGCTGGCGAAATGAAGAAGGGCGTTTTCACCATCATGCATTACCTGATGCCCAAGAAGGGGATCTTCTCGATGCACTGCTCGGCCAACGAAGGCCGCAGTGCGGATGGGAAAAAAACCGATGTGTCGCTCTTCTTTGGCCTCTCGGGCACCGGCAAAACTACCCTCTCGGCCGACGCCAGCCGAGCGCTGATCGGTGACGACGAACATTGCTGGAACGACAACGGTATATTCAACATCGAAGGGGGCTGCTACGCCAAGTGCATCGATCTGTCGGCCGAGAAAGAGCCGGAAATTTACGGCGCGATTCGATTCGGCACGGTATTGGAAAACACGGTGCAAGACCCCGAGACTCGCGAGGTCGACTATTCGGACGTTTCGCTCACACAAAACACCAGGGCGAGCTACCCGATCGAGTTTATCCCCAACGCCAAGATTCCTTGCGTCGGAGGGCATCCGAAGAACATTGTGATGCTCACCTGCGACGCGTTTGGTGTGCTGCCCCCGGTCAGCCGGCTGTCGCCCGAGCAGGCGATGTACCACTTCATCAGTGGCTACACTGCCAAGGTGGCCGGCACCGAAGTCGGCGTCACCGAGCCGGAGGCAACCTTCTCTGCCTGCTTTGGCGCCCCATTCCTCGTCTTGCACCCGGCCCGATATGCCGAGCTATTGGCCGAGAAGATGCGCGAGCACGGCTCCCATGCCTGGCTGGTGAACACCGGCTGGAGCGGCGGCGCGTATGGCACGGGTGAGCGGATGAGCCTGAAATACACGCGGGCGATCATCGACGCCATCCACGATGGCACGCTTGACAAAGCACCAACGGCGACCGACCCAATTTTCGGCCTGGATGTTCCCACCGAATGTGCAAACGTTCCCAGCAAGATTCTCATTCCCGAAAACACCTGGGTCGACAAGGTAGCATTCGAGGCCACAGCCCAAAAGCTGGCCGGACTTTTCATCGACAATTTCAAAACGTACGAAAGCGACGCCTCCGAGGCAATCAAAGCGGCCGGGCCGAATGCGATGGTCGGTGGAAGGGTGTAGCCGTTTTCCTGCCGGAACTGCGCGGAGCTTGTTCTAGAATTTGTAGGCCGGAACGAGCGGTAGCGCTGTTCCGGCAGCGAATGGAGTATGGATGCCGGAACTCGTAGGACTCGTTCCGGCCTACAAGCTACAAGCCTCCTTTTTTGGCGCACCTGCTAGACTGCGGTACAACCTGCACAATCGCACCTATCTGCAGCGAACAAGCTGCCACGCCGCCATGGGCATTCGTCTTCTCCGCGACTCTTTTTGACTTGTCCGTGGGCCGTTCTATCCTTTTAGAAGAGGCCTTTGAGGGTGCCGGTGACTACCTAGGAAAGCCCCCGGCTTTGCCGGGGGGTAGCCGGGGATTAACGCGATTTAGTCCTCTTTGCGACCACCCCCCGGCAAAGCCGGGGGCTTCAATGGATCCCGGCCTTGCCGTGCGGCCCACCCGGAAACTCTTTCACAGGAAGCGGAGCAGCATGACCAGATCAAGCATCAAGAGCGAACGGATCACCATGGTTCTGAGCACGCTGGTGGCGGCGGCTATCTTGGGGGCGGCCGTGACCGCGCAGCATGGACTGCCCGCAACCCATAGCGAACTGGCCAGGCTCGAGTCCGACCTACGGCTTCAACTCGATTTTGCTTTTCGGCATAATACCGACGAGCACGACCAGCGCGCGGGACAATTAAACTCCGTCATCGACGCTTGGCTAAACTCGCCCCAGTCGGCCGAGGATGAACAACTGTTAGCCGAGTGGCTTCGGGTATCCATTCGCCAGTCGATGCCTGGCTCGAATCAACCATTGCCTGATGCGCCCCAGTTTGGAGTGCTGGAAACGATCCAAATCGTGGAGATGCCCGAGGATGTTGCCGTGGACGAAATTGCTGCCGAAGCGTGGCCGGCGGAAGATCCCACGGCGTTGCCCGCTCCGCCAGAAGTAGCAGAGATCGCCGCCCAGCCCCGCGACGCGCGGCTTCCGCTCGCGGTTAGCAGCTACCCAAGCCGACGACTTGTCGTCGCGCAACCCGATGCCACGCTTCTGAGCGCCTCGATTCCACCCCATCCTCAGCCAGCGGAGGTTTATGTTAATCTGGCAGAACTCTCTGCGCGAATCGCCGGCTACCACGATGGGCTAGACGAAGTCGAGGCGGCGCTATTCCATTTGCCCGAGCAGAACCGAGCCGCAGCCGAGCAGTCGCTATCCGAGTTGCGCCAATTGGCCGGCATCTATCGATTCGTGAAAATGTACTACGACACTCTCACCGAGGATGAGCGCTGGGCCGTCTCGTCGCCCCGTTCGCCGGTAGCCGTTTGCCAGCAGTTTTCCGATTGTCTCGACGAGTTGGCCACCAGCAGTGACGACGATTTCTTGCGCCCTTACGATGCAAGTGCCTCGGCAAAAGGGGACCTCGGATTTCGCAAACTCCGCGAAGGGTTGTTGGCGGTGCTCGATCACGTCGAGGATTGACGCTTTTTCATCCCATTTTCTACGACAACGGTTAGCCGCCGGGTTTGTCCCGGCGCATGGACACAGCGCCGGGACAAGCCCGGCGGCTAACACGATTTCAATGGGCTCGATATTCTAGCAAACCCGTAGCGATTGTGCGGAGTTCTTGTTGGATCGCGTCGATGGACCGATCGGCATCGACCACATGAATCGACTGGCTCGCCCGTTCGGCTTCGGCCAAAAAACCGACCCGTAGTCGCTCGCGGTAATCGCTCCCCCGACTTTCCACTCGATCCAATTGTCTGTCGAGGCGATTGAAAGCCAGATCGGGGGGCATGTCCAGCAGAAAAGTGCAATCGGGGAGAATCCCGTTGGTGGCAACGGTGCCCACCCGGCGAACCGCCTCAACATCAAGCCCACCGGCATAGCCCTGATAAACCACATTGGCTAGTAGAAACCGGTCGGACACAACCGACTTACCCGCAAGAAGCGCCGGGCGAATGACCTCCTCAACCAACTGGGCACGGGCGGCCATGTAGAGCAGCATCTCGCTGCGGCTATCGATCGGCGTCGACTCGTCGCTGGCAAGTAAGATGCCCCGGATTTGCTCGCCCAGCGGCGTGCTGCCCGGGTCACGGCAGGTCACAACCTCCGCCCCCCGATCCGCAAGCCATTTGCAAAACAACTCCATCTGGGTCGATTTACCAACACCATCTAGGCCATCGAAAGAAAAAAACAGGCTGGAAGACATGGCAATTAGAGTACCTGGGGAAGGGGGAAGGCGGAAGGGGGAAGTATCCGCGCCCCCTGCTCACTGCCTACTGCCTCTTGTCCCCTGATAGATCGCCTGCATGTTGCCAACGCGGTTGGCTATTAACTTTCGCAGCTTGCTCGGCTTGAGCACTTCGGCCTGGTCGCCGTAGCCGAGAATCCACCAGGCGATTTCGTTCAAACCCGACACGCGCACATGAAAATCGAGACAACCATCCTCTCGATGTTCCAATCGCTGCGTTTTATGCCACACCACCTCCGACACATTGCGCGCCACCAGTGGCTGAAACCGGACAACGATCTGATGATTTCGCCCTGGGCTGGGGATCAGATTCCAAGCGTTGCCCAAGTATCGTTTCAGGCTGAAGCCTCGCTGCACGACATATTTTTCTTGGGTCGGTTCGATGTGGACAATGCGGCTGAGGTTGAAGGTGCGTACTTCCGCATGAAGCGTGCTACGGCCGATGGCATACCAACTATGACGGTTGAACAGTAGCTTGTACGGCCGAAGCTTGGTCTTGATGGTCTCCCACTCCGATAGGCTTTCGTATTCGATCTTCACCACATGGCGCAAGGCGATGGCGTCGACCAGTTGTTGGTAGACGGTTTCTTTCCCTTCGAGCGGGTCGACCTGGTTGAATTGAATTTGGATTGACCGGATAATCGCGCGCAGCTCGTCGCGGAGCGCTGGCGGTAAGCTGCTTTCCAGTTTGAGGGCGGCGCTGCGTGCCGGCTCGTAGAACGGCAAGCGGTTGCTGGCACCGACTTGGCTTGCCAGGGCGATGATCGAAAGCGCCTCGGCCGCGGTGAAATTGGTCGGCGGAAGAAAGAACGCTCCCGGAATGCAATACCGTTTGTCCACCTTGTCGTATTGCAGTGGCACGCCCGCGTCGCGTAGCGTTTCGAGATCGCGGTACAACGTGCGGCGGCTCACCCCGCATGCCGCCGACAAACCATCAGCGTTCTGCCCCTTGCCCGCTTGCAGGGTTTGCAGCAACTTCAGCAATCGTGTGATTCGTTTGAGTTTCACCGGTCGTGGGATAGGGGCTTAGGGTGGTCTGAAAAGCTACCGGCAATAGGGTGGTTTGATGGGAACGTAACGGGTTGCCGATGGGAGGGTTAAGCGGCAAGCTGCTGTTTGCCGTTGGGGGTGTGGGAATGATCTCTTCGTTGACGGGCGGCTCTTCAATGGTCCCTTCTTCTAGTATTTGGTCTTCGATGATGGGGCTATCGATGACGGGAACTTGCTCTCTTCCCGCATTCTGATCGATCGGTCCGCGGCTCACCACATCGGGTCGGGTAAAGCCATAATCCAACTGGCGACTGGCGTCACGTTTCCGCCCGCGCCGAAGTGCGTCGAAATACGCCTTGCCAGGCCAAGGTCCTTCGGCCAGATAAACGCCGTTGTACTCCAGCAGCGAGCCCTTGCGGAAGTGGACCCGCATGATAGCCCGATTATAATCAACCAGCGAACGATAGTAAGCACTTTCTGCGTCCGCCCGACGTCTTTGGGCGTCGAGTAGCACGTCGAGCGTCACTCGCCCTGAATAAACGATCGCCCCAACCGCTTCCACTTCGTCCTCGGCGGCAACCCGGCGACTGAAATTGCTAACCATCAGCCCATAATTCAAGTCGACATCGCGCACGGAATCGGTCAACTGGTGTGAAACCTCGAGTTCGATATCATCAAGCACCGCTCGCTCGCGGGCCAGCAACAGTTGGTATTGCCGGACGCCGGTCATCGCCCTGCGGAACCCGAGGGGGATATTCATTTGTAGGCCGAGTTGCCACTCTTGATAACGGCCATCGGTGAGTACCTCAAAAGCATTGGAGCCAACAGCAAAAGGCTGCACGCCCGTGCCGCCGCTGTTGATTAGGTCGTCACCAGCACCCAACCAGCGGTAACGTCCCACCGCATCGAGTCGGGGCAAGAGGTGGTTGCGCGAAGCGATCAGCTCAAGTTCACGCCGTTTGACTTGCCATTTTTGTTTGCGGATTTCTGATCGACGCGATAGCGATTCGCAATGAATGGCCACCCAATCGAATTTGACTTGTGCATTGGTCGGTTCATCCATGGGCCGAATCAATCGGCCGTCGGAGGCTGGCAGACCCATCAGGTAACGCAACCGGTTTTCAACGCGAAACAAACTGGTGATGGCTGTCTCGACCTGCGAACGAAAGAGAAAATACTGCGATCGGGCTTGGGCTTCCTTGTCGGCCTCGCCGCCGCTCTGCCCAACACGTTGCAGCGCCTTGACCTTGCTCCAAGTTTCCAACGCACTGTCTCGGCCTACCTTTTGAGTCTCTAAATCGCGATAGGCAAAGTAGAGTTCCCAGTAGGCATCTTCGACATCGCGCATCAGATTTCGCACGCCCGCCTCAAAATCAGCCAGCGTGATGTCATGACGGATACGGGCGATCATCACCCCGTCGATTTGGCTAGCAAAACCGGTAGCCGCCTGCTGGAATGTCTGAACGCCCGCGATGCGGTTGTATTGTGTTCCCGCGCCTTGGAGCAAGGGCCTGACGAACGCCGCCTCGAAGTTAGTCGACCAATCGCTCGGCTGAGCGCGGCTGCCATTGTTGTTGAAGTCGTAGTTCGTGTTGTTGCGTATCTCGAACGTGGTGCCGTCGGCCGTGTTTTTGGTCATGCCTATGGTAAAATTGCCCAGGTCCTGGCGGAAGTCATTCGCCAGAAAGTCGCCAAACCCGGCAAAGTTTTGCGGGCGATCGTTGTTTTGCCAGAACATGCTCGAATCCAAAACCGCATCGAATTCGGCCAGGGCTGCTTCGACACCCGTCCCGCCAAATTGGTTACCCGTACCGGCGCCGTTGCCGCTTTCGACCAAAGCCGGGTCGTAGGTGGTCAGCACACCGCCCGGATTTTGTGTGATTGTTTCGGGCGTGGTTTGCGCGATATTCTGCCCACCATCGGTAATCCGACCCCCAAGCTGCCGCATCACCTGACTATTGGTCAGCATGACGCGCGTCACTTCTTCCAGAGTCAGGTCCCACATCTCGAAGTCTTCGGCATTGGCGAGCGTCAGCGGAGATTGGGCACTCCCCGCATCGATGCGACAACTCGAATCGACGTCGGGATACTCGATATCGGTTGCCATATCCATGTAGTGCGACAGATCCCCATCTTCCCGGAAGAAGAAGGGTTGCGTCGGCGCACAACCTGAAAGAAGAATCAGCGCGCTCATCGAGAGCGAGGTAAAAACGCGAATCGGCCGGTTCATGATGCTGCTGACCCTGGCTTGTGTTCATACGGCTTGTCGTGCATATCAGCACGAAACCATTCCCCCCCAGGGCTGATTGCTCTGCTAGCAGATGCGTGCCAGCACGCAGTGATCGCGCAGGAACATTCAGCACAATTGTTATCGTCAGCCTAACCGTCAAACTTTGACATTATTGGCGATATCAGAGCCAAGAAGGCGCGTCGGCAGTTAAGAACTTACCTTGATAACCCGATGCGTAAGCGAGGGACTGAGAATAACGGGGTAATTCCCTCGCTTACGCGTCGGGTTAAGATTGGTAAATTCTCTATTGCCGCTCGCTTTACGGCAACGCCCAACCGAGCGTGAGCCAGCCAGCATCACAGTCGAGTTGCTGCAATTTCAACTCACCCGAAATACCAAGCTGCTCGGGCAAACGGATCGCACGAATCGGGATTTCGGCGGGGAAACCGTCGCCCCGTTTGGCTCGTGCGTTCATGTTGCCCGCCAACGTGCTGCGGAAGCCCGATTTTTTTGAGGACATTTTCTTGTCCCACCGAGGATCAAAACCGGTTGGAAAAACCTCGATCTCCCCGCTACGGCGTAGCAGAATCTCGTTGTTCTGACGCAACACGTCGTAGGTGACGATAAAATCCCAATTCTTGTATTCATCCTCGTCCGAGGTGAGCATGGATGCCCTCATGCGGATCACCAGTTGCTGATTGTCGAAGACGATGCTCACGGGCTGCTCGGCGTTGAGTGTGATCGACCAGGGCATGAAATCGGGTCGATCCTGGTTTTTTTGAATGCTCTTTTTTTGAAGATGCTTGCCTAGCGAAAGTTTCGACATCCATGGTGGCACGTCGCCAATCAGCCGAGGCTCTTCGCCTTCGGTCAGTTGTTGGATCGTAACACCCGACATGGCCAGCGGGATGTAATTATTCAGAGCCGACTGGTGTATTCGCACGGTAATATCACTGCCGACGGCAACCGGCGGCGGCAAGCTGTCGGCAGCAAGTTGGCTCTGCTTGGCGAAAGCCACTTCCATACGAATAAAATGGGGTTCCGTGGCAAGGAGAAAGTGCGCAGGGTAGACATCCCGTCGCACCAGTGGATCGCGAATTTTTTGCTCGTAGTTCTCTCTGGCTTGCCCAAGTGCCTCGGTAAGCTGCTCGTCGAAATTCGAGGCGACCTTTGACTCGGCATGGCGCGAGGCAATTTGCTCCGCGCACTGTTTGCTCTTGCAGGCTTTCTTCCAGGCGATTCGCTCGATAAGCCGATGCCCAAATTGGCCACCCGTTTTGCAGATCGAATGGATGTTGGACTGCGTGTTTGCGGTGACAACCGTCGGCTTGCTCTGAAAAGCCTCGGCACTCAGCAAAACTCGCTTCGTGGCGGAAAAATCCGTACGACCTGTGCTGCGAATGCGAACCGGGTGGTGGTGCCCCCACGTCGACGAGAATATGTTGCCCGAAAGTAGCAGCTCAAATTGAGCATCCATCAACGACGGAATCGGGCGGATGGCGATTGAACCCAGCGTGTGTGCCGTGCCGCGAATGCTGGTGCCTAAGATGTTGTCTCTTACCGGCTGCGTGTTGTCGACCGGTCGCCGAATCGCCCGATTGATAAAGTTCTCGGAAACCTCCGCCAATAGATTCGTTTGGTTAAGCTTGCCACGAATGGCCCCGATCAACTGGGGCGAATTGTTCAGTTGCTCGATAAGCCCCAACACGCGAGCAATTTTCCACGAAGTTTCTGACGTGGGAGCCTCCTTGTGCCTGCGAAGCTGTCCTTCCAGGTTGGTAAGAAGCCGGTCGTATTCCTGCCGAGGTTTGGGTGTAACGGTCCACGGGGCGACGGCACGGAACTGTTCGAGTGCTTTTGCCGTGCGAGTAAATTCGGTCCGTTCTAAACCGGGATGATTGGCTCGAAATTTTTTCAATACTTCGTCAAGATGGTTGAGCGTACGACGAGTGATTTTTGTTTCATCCGACAGTTGTGGTTCCAACAATTCCCATTTCAGATAACGCTTCCAGTCGGTGGCAAACGCTGGACCATAAGCTGAGAGCGCCTGTTCCAACTGCTCTGCCGCATTGCGCATCGCGGAATGCAATATGCCCATTTGTGAATCGGTGATCGGACGGTAGTCGCCGCGTGAAGCTCGGGCCAACTCCGATAGATCGTCGGCAGGCTGGTTCTTCAAGGCAACATGCCACGCTGCCAATGCACTTCGAACGCGAACCGCCGGCTGCATTTCCAATCCGTGGGCATCGCTACGGTATCGCTGCAAAATGCGGGCAACCTCGGCCGGTTCGGCTTGAGTGTCTTTCTCCAGCAGTTGGCGAAGCTGATTTGACTTCAGATACCTTCGCCACCGGTCACCATTCTGGCCATCACCGACCCAGCGATCGAATTGGTCCAGTGCGGCTACAAGACGATCAACTTCACTCACGTCTCCAGCCCAAGCAGCTTCAGTATGTGCCGCGATGACCACAATCGCGAGCACCGCTAAGAAGTACAGCAATTTGCAAAAACGATGTGTCACAATATCCATGCATTCCTCTGAGAGATCGACAAAAGCTAGTTAAACTTTGCATATCCTACCCAAATCTCCAAATTTTCTACAGGTGAGAAATTCCTAGCCCGTAGGATGGGGATTGCACGCGCGTCTGGACAAGCTGAAAACCTGCTCTACGAGCGCTTACGGCTAAGTCTCGATGAATCATTTCAGCCCCCGATTTTGCCGGGGGGTAAGAACACCGCGGTGCTATTTTGCTGGAGAAACCGTAGCAATACTTCTTCGTCAGACGACCTCCCGGCTATGCCCTCATCGTACCACACAAATCTTGATCGAAAAAAATTATCCCGGCCCGAACGATTCCCATGCAGTGGACAGATCGTGAACTCGCTGTTGGGGACGAGTAAAATCAAGTTCGGTTGTATCTTGGACAAGCAGCACAAAGTCGCTTTGTGAAATTCTTTCTCGAGTCGCATCGATATGCGGTTGAAGGATTTTTTCAGGAGAAACTTTGTCGTTGTCAAAGAAGCGCTAGACGCCTTCCATTTCTGCACGAGCATGGGTAGCGGCGGGGATACTAAGGTTTGGGGTTTGGCTTCGCTCCAAATCCTTCGATGACCTTGCCGAGTCTCTGGCCCAGCCGTTTGTCACCAAACTCGGCGCCACGCACTTCATC
>CBDFMC010000002.1:0-3349 GCA_965249435.1 Lacipirellulaceae bacterium
AAGACTTGAATACGTACTAGCCGCGGGCTGAAGCCGTGGAAGCCCCGAAAAAAAACCGCAGCTTCCGCCTGCGGATGAAACGACTGGATCGATCTCGCTGTCCTCCTGATTCAACTGAGTGTCATGGATTGCCACGGCAGCCCTGCTCGCATATCATGCACTGACACGTGGGCTGTATCTGGATAGTTAATCTAAGGCTCTTGAGCTATGAGTACCAAAGGAGAAGCGTTTGCCGGCCTGTCGGTCGCGATGGTGACGCCGTTTGCCAATGGCGAAGTCGACTACGACGCGATGCGCGAGCATATCGAACTACAGATCGCGGCAGGCACAAGTTGTCTCTGTCCTGTGGGGACGACCGGAGAGTCGCCGACGCTGAGTCATGAGGAGCACGATCGGGTTATCGCGTTTGTCTGCGAGACGGTGGCCGGTCGCATCAAGGTGATGCCGGGCACTGGTTCCAACAGCACTGCGGAAGCCTTGCGGCTGACCAAATTCGCGGAAAAAGTTGGGGCAGATGCAGCCTTGCAAGTCGCTCCGTATTACAACAAACCGACGCAGCAAGGATTCTACGAACACTTCAAGCGTTTGGCCGAAGAAACAGGACTGCCGCAGTGCATCTACAATATCCCCGGTCGCACGGGGAAGAACGTCGAGCCGGAAACGATCATCCGCTTGGCAGAGTTGGAGAACATTGCGTTGGTGAAAGAAGCGACCGGCTCGCTAGACCAGGCCTCGGCAATTCTTTCGGCAACCAATCTGACGGTGCTCAGTGGGGATGACAGCCTTACGCTGCCGCTGATGTCGGTTGGTGCCAGCGGGGTGATTTCCGTGGTTGGTAATATCGTGCCACAAGACATGTTGGCGCTAGTCAATGCTTGTTGCGATGGCGACTATGACGAAGCACGTCGGTGGCATCACAAGCTATTCCCGCTCTGCCGCGACATGTTGGGACTGGCCACCAATCCGATCCCCGTGAAGGCGGCGATGCGAATACTGGGCCGTGACTCGGGCGAACTACGGTTGCCGATGACCCCATTGACCACAGGCGAAGAGGCGCGGCTGCGGCAGACGTTGGATACGTATGGGTTGTCGCAATCATGCCATGAGAGCAAATGCGGAGTCGAGGTAGCGAATTAACAAGGCGATGGCACTTGAACAAAAGCATCCACTTCGTGGTGTACCAAACCGTAATAATCCATCCTCCGTGACAAGCTCAAAGCCTGTTAGCGGTAGCTGTCGGGCACGGTGATATTCGTCGACCTGAGTGGGAATCCCTGTCAGTTCGACTTATTGGCGTTTTTTGGATTCGAGAATTGGATCGTCTTCCAGCGTTCCTCCACAACATGGGCAGTCGGAAAATCGAAGCTCCCAGAAGGTATCGATTGGATCTTCGGGCAAGGGCGTCCGCTCGTATCGCGGATGGCCTAGCTGGCCCCCTTGCTTTCGTTTCTTCCCCCTCTTCTCGGCTGTTTTCTTGTCGCACTGCGTTGGGCTGACGATGTCCGAAGAAGGGGGCTTGGATGAATTGGAAGAATTCTTCTCCGCCTTGGCAAGCTTCTCTTCAAGCGCTGCGAGACGCCCCGCCGTTGGCCGAGGAATGCGCCCCGCGTGCAGATCGTCTTTCTGATCGAGATACTTGGTCAGCGCCGCGTCAGGATCGGCCCACGGTCCAAAATAATGCAGTTTGCCGCGAATCTTCTTGGCCCATCGCTTCGTGGTATGCGGGAAGAGCGGAAATTCCGGATATGGCTTGGTCGGCTTTCTTGTGGTACGCTTGGGCATAACACTGTTTCCCTTACTGGTGTCAAATCGAGTGTCACCAATATGGCGCCAGGAGGAGAAAAAACGTCAATGTGCTGTAAAACAAGCGATTTTGGGGAATAGTGTAACGGTAGCACTACGGACTCTGAATCCGTCAGTCTAGGTTCAAATCCTAGTTCCCCAGCTTTTTGAAAAACACCGGACCCCTAGTCCGGTATTCTGAGAGGGTCGCCCCCGCATGGCCGGGAGGCGCGCGGAGCCCTGGTTTTGCCCCCGAATATCACTGCCACCGTTTATCCGCGGCCTCGGTGGCATAGCGTCATTACCGCGGCCGTCAAAAGAAAAATCCAGGACGAGGGTTCGGGGACCGGTGCTGCACTCTGCACGGAAGGGGCAACACCCTGCTCGCCGAAATTTCGCTGCAAGATCCATAGATCATAGTCGTCGACCCCGCCATCGCCATCGGCATCGCCGGTGGTGGCCGTCGCGCCGGTGGTCAATCCAAAGCCTCGCTGCCAGCGCAAGAAATCGCTGCCGTCGACGTCCAAGTCGGCGTCTAAATCGCCGGGCAAACCGAGAAGCTGATCGGGCACTTCCCAGCCGAGATCTTTCAAACCGGCGTAGTCGAGTGGCGTGAGTACGTGTCGCGAACCGGGGGAGATCGACGGATTGAGTGCTGCTAGCGGTTCGGTGCTCGCGTAGGGCGGGCTGGTGGTGCCAAAGTCCCAGTGAGCAAAGTCCGATGCGACGTCGACACTGCCGCCTGTGAGTGCGGTCACGGCGGGCCCGTGGAACGCGACGCCTGTGATTTGATTGTCAAACGAATCCGATATGCCAAAGCCGAACGTGTGTGCCAGTTCGTGCATTGCGACCGAGAGAAAATCGTTGACGCCCAACGTGGGTGGGGTGTCGATATCGAAATGCCATGGACGCGGTTGGCCGGTGGATGTCGTGGTATCGAATGCGATGGCTCCACCCCAGGCTCCGAAATCGGTAGCCTTTGGTACCTGGCCGCGGCGGATTGTGTCTGCAAAACCGGCCGTTGCACTCCAGCTCCCCGGCCCGCCAAGGCCTAGGGTATTCGCATCCAAATCACGGCCCCCGGCATAAATCAAAACGGTATCCGTCGCGATTGATAGATCGAGCAAAGAGACATTCTGTCCTGTGCCTGGGCTTGTGAAACTTGCGGTCCAGGTATTCGTGCCGCCGGGTTGGATGGCGAGCAGGTTGTCCATCATCGGTTCGAATGCCTGCACGGCAAATTGTAGTGCCAGCTTGGCGTCAGGATTCGAGGTGAAAAAACCGTTGGTGTCGTAGTCGTAATTCAGGTCGATCGTGATGCCGTATGCCGGGATCAAGAACAACGACGACCCTGTTGCCAGCAAGAGCAACCAACCGCCCGCGCAGACGCGCACCATTGACGCTACGCTTCTTGGCTGAGGGCAGACCGCTAGCGGTGGGCCGATTGCGCCCGGCGTTGATGGGTATAACACGATACTCTGTTCCCGAGGTGAGGAAAGTCGCTCCCTACCCCTAGGATAACTGGCGGCAGCGAAAGGTCGAGTTCCGTGTTATTCGCTTGGTTCTT
>CBDFMC010000003.1:0-15859 GCA_965249435.1 Lacipirellulaceae bacterium
ATGCCTTTGTCCAGTAATGTCTGAATTGTCCTGACGCAGTACGTAAACATTTTCAACCCGAAGGAGAACGACTAATGATGTGCAAACACCTTTTCCCCAGCCGGCAAACAGGCCGGTGGCAATTGATCTTGGGGTTTCGCAGCCTGATGGCAACAGGCCTCGCCTGCTTGCTCTTGGGTGCTTCGATGTCTCATGCGGCTACCGCCGGATATTGGCGGTTCGAGGATTCGCCCGGGTTCCTAGAGGACTCTTCCGGGAATGGTCTGTCTTTGTCTGATAACAGCGAAACCTCTGTCATTGTGTCCCAGGACTCGATTCCCGCCACCGGTCCAGGCTCCGATTTCGACGCGCTCGCGGGAAATGCGAGCTTCGCCACGTTCGTGGGGGGCCCGGGAGGTTTTGCGCGCGGTTCGCTTAGTTCGGCTGCCCCTGCCGCTTCATTCATCGACTTTACGGTTGAGGCATTTGTCAACATAGCCAGTTTAGTTGATCCCGACGCCGAGCCCCCAGTCGAGAATTTAGAACTTATCACTCACATTGTGGCGCAATACGAAGTCGACAGCGGCATACAGGATAAAAGTTGGTCACTTGCTGTTAACAAAAGTGCCACCAACAGTAAACTCCAACCTGGAGAACTGTACATGCTTGCCTCCGATGACGGAATCAACACGCCAGTTGTCAATTCGTTTCTCACGATCGAGTTAGATAAAGACTACTATCTGGCGGCGTCGTTCGATTCGGACGCGGGAATCGCAGGAATCGATGCAGAGGTCACCTTCTATGCCAAGAATCTGACGGATGGAACCCCAATGCAGGTCGTCAAGGTCAACCGTGACATAGAACAAAAGCCCGGCCAAGTGTTTTTAGATACTACGATTCTCCCAGCGCATCCATCCTCTCAGGACATCACCATCGGGTCGCTGGCGACTTTTAATACGCTGGTCGGCGCGGTGGATGAGGTGCGCCTCTCCGATGTCGCTTTGAGCAATAGCGGGCTTCTCATACCGGGACCAGCGGCTGTCAACGGTGATTTTGATGGCGATCTCGACGTCGACGGAGCCGACATCCTCAGGTGCAACGCAGGATGCGTGACCCGTTCAATCTGGACCGTTTGGAAACCAATTTCGGCACCACAGCCGCGGTGGCTGCCGCTGCGCTCGTGCCGGAGCCGGCATCCTGGATACTCGTCTGCACGATGGCGTTGGCCGTCGGTAGTTGGCGGCGACGGTATTAAAGGGGACCACTAAAAATACGATTTTCGATGATGTTAGCTGCGTCTTTCTTGAGGAAGGATAGGCTGCTAGCTCCCATAACGACAACGATTAGAGGTTTCCTCGGTAAGTACGCCAGCGTCATTGTGTTCACGCAATTATGCTGACCTGTTTTAGTCTGGAGGGCTCTGTTTGGAGACGAGGTTTTCCTCATGGGCCTAGTGGCCTAGCAGTCCTGTAACCAACCCTGCCAACGAAGAAAAGAGGTTATACAGTACGTGTGGTATCTGACTTAACCTAACACAAAACGTAAACATTCTCGACACTTCGGAGAACGACTAATGAATTTTCGATTGATGTTTAGCACCGCTGTTTTCTCTCTGCTCCTCGGGGTTTCTTCCCAAGCGGCAATCATTACTTCACCTACGGGTTTGAGCCCAGGAGACAAATACCGATTGGCCTTCCTGACGTCAACGCACCTGTCGTCGGCCCTTTCAACCGACATTACCACCTACAACAGCTTCGTTCAAGGTGTTGCTGATGCTGTACCGGGATTGTTGAGTCTCGGCGCTACCTGGAACGCAATCGGGTCGACCCTTACCGTCGATGCACGAGATAATACGGGAACGAACCCTTCGGGTGCTGGTGTCCCGATCTACTTGCTGAATGACACGAAGTTAGCGGATGACAATGCCGATTTGTGGGATGGTACTATCGATGTAGCTCTTGAAATAACGGAGAATGGGGACGTGTCTGTGGACGGCAAGGTTTGGTCGGGCACTCAGCCCGATGGAACGGCGGTTATTGCTACTGCCTCTAACGGTACAGGCCCGTTAGGAAATCTTATTGGTACCGCCAGAGCCGAAGTGGGGAACGTACCACATACTGTTGCTACTTGGATTGAGGCTTCAGACCGGCCCACATCAAGGACGGATTTCGGTATACACGCGATGAGTTCTGTTTTGACGGTTGTCCCAGAACCCAGCTCGTTCTTGTTGTTAGGTTCGGCGATTGCCTTGTCAGCGACACGACGTCGCAGGCAGGCAGACTGCTAACACCTAAGGAATTTTTCCTGAAGTAACCACCACCATTTTCGTGCTCTTGGAGCTGGGGCAGGCTCCAGGGGCATTTATTCGAGAGCCGTTTAGGTGATTTTTGAGGTGCCGAGCGAGAGACTGCCGCTTCGTTGAGTAAAGTAATGTAGGCCGGAACGAGCTATGCGCTTTTCCGGTAGCAGACTCGATGCTTTGTCTATCCGTTTTGCTGATCCTCTACGGGATGTACAGAAAGAAAGTATTCGTTCGAATCTGAGTGAAAGAAAGAAATCAATGAACTCAAACTGAAAATACCATCACGATTTGAACAGCATGATTTGCTTTAGCTTCTTTTCGACTCGCTTGTTGCGTGGACTTCTTCCATGCTGTTGTTTGTGTCGTCCCCTATCTTTTTTCGGAAGATGTTTGGCAATGATTGCTCCTGCCAGTTCGGTCAGTTTGCGGAACTCGATCGGCCCACCGTTGTATGATTTCGTCTGCGTCGTTTTACAAGACGCCTCGCAAGCACACAACCGCACGGCGCAGAGGATCACCACACGGCGGTAATACGCCCACCGTCAAAACGGGCTACGATATCCCGGCGACCGAGGGGGTGAAATGAAAATGATTCTGCATTACACTCTGTTGCCATAGGGCTGCTCCTCCGCGAATGGATAAACTCGTTTCTAATACGATGTTTATCCCACGAAGGGCAGCCTTTTTCTATGCCAGGGGTGAGAAATCTGGGCTAGTGTTTAGACCAATGTGGGAAGACTTGTGTATAATAGCCAAGTCCCCGGCAATCGCCGCAGGCAGATCGATTTGTTCTTAGTGGCTCCCAGTGATCATGAAAAAGCTGCCCCATGTTGCCCTGCTGATCGATACGAACTCTACCTACTCTTGCTCTTGGAGTTTGCTGCTCGGCATCAACCATTACCTTCGTGTGAATAATTACCCATGGAATGTGTTTCTACCTATGCTGGTGAAGGAAAAGGCACCCGTCGCTTGGCTAAAAACATGGCACGGCCACGGAATTATCGCCCGCATCGTTAATGAGCGCATTGCGGAAGCCGTGGTCAACACGGGTCTGCCGACAGTTGATATCAGCTCTGCACAGCTTACCGATAAAGTCCCATGGGTTGAATCGGACAACGGAGCGATCGGCCGTCAGGCGGCTAAGCACCTGCTTGAACGTGGCTTTAAGCACTTTGCCTTCTGCGGATTTGACTCACTCTACTGGTCGTGTCAGCGAAGCGATGAGTTCAAGCGATGTGTGACCGAGGCTGGAGGCGATTGCATCACCTTCGCCTCATCCGTCAGATACGCCTCACGATTTCTTGAGTCGGAATCCGACCTGGCTCGGCTTGCGAAATGGCTCAAAGAACTTCCTAAACCGGTCGGTCTGATGGCTTGTAATGACTATCGTGCCTGGCAGGTTCTCAAACTCTGTCGGGAACAGGAAATCAAGGTGCCGGACGAATTGGCCATCGTGGGCGTCGACAATGACAGGCTGTTTTGCGAGCTTTCAGCACTTCCCCTTTCGAGTGTCATTCCCAATTATAGGAAGATAGGCTACACGGCGGCTGATTTACTGAATCAACTCATGGGCGGCGCATCGTTCGAGCCGAAAGCCTCCCAACCAATTAAACCCCTGGGCGTGGCGACCCGAATGTCGACCGATGTGTTTGCTGTCGACGATCAAGAAATATCCCAAGCCGTGAGGTACATCCGTGAACATGCGTGTGAGGGCATCCAGGTCGACGACGTGTTGACAGCCGTTCCGCTCTCGCGTCGTGGACTAGAGTACCGATTCATCAAACTGCTGAAGCGCACTCCGCACGAGGAAATTGTCCGAGTTCAAATGGCCCGTGTTACTGACCTGATGCTCCAGACCGAACTTACCTTGAGCGAGATCTCCGACAATGCGGGATTCTCAAACGCGGAGTACATGAACAGGGCCTTCAAAAAGCAGTTCGGCATCCCTCCGAACCAGTACCGAAAGCAGGCACGCGGCTGACTAAAAGAAGCAAGCTTGCGGAGAACAATCTAGCGGGTGGCACCGACAGTCGTTCGGAGTTGCGTTGCCAGCTAGTGAGCATGTTCGAACGATTGTCGGTGTGCGCAGCACAGAAGGCAAATACGGCTGGTCTGATGAGCGAGGGCCTCTTGTGCTGCGCACACCGACACATGTCCGACAATGTCGAATCAAATGGCGCAGCGATTTACGGACAAGTGTCGGTGCCACCCGCGAGCTTGCGGAGAACAATCTAGCCAAAAAAAGCTGGAATTCTAGGGGAAATCGCTCTGCGACTCTCTCGCCCCCCTCGGGCTGGTCTCGTTGGCCTCAATGTACTATTGCGTAATAGTACATTTATTTTTGCCTGATTGTGCATTTTCTTGCTTGTAGCCAGTAGTTAGTTCCCGTTGATAATACTCCCTTTCCGACCGACTTTGGGAACGGCGCGGGGCGACGAGCGGGCGAGGGAGTTGGCTTGTTCGGTTTTCTGTGGTGGGTCGGCGTTGTTGCGCCGCAGCGCGCGTACCTCGCCTTACGTTTACGAGTTGTTTTCGGTTTTTGCGTCCGTTCCGCGTCAGCCTCCTGAGGTTTTTGCCAGGATCGTTAAGTTGTGACAGAACACGGCGCTGCCAACGGCGGACGTGAAATTCTTAAAGCCGCGAAAACAACAGCGAGCCAGGCGAAATGCTCGCTTTAAGCACGAGATCGTGCCTTCGATTCCGGCGCGCCACTGCTGCCAAATGCCCATCATCGTGTCGCCGAAATCTCGCGTCCGCCGAGGCACGCCCAGGTAGTCGACCTGTTCTTCCAATTCCTCGTAGGTGTCCTCGTCCGGACAGAAGCCCATGTCCGCGGCGACCGTTTTGGGCCGGCTACCGTACTTCTCTTCGTGTCGTTCGAGTACCGTCTCCAGGAGTTCGCTGTCGCTTACATTCTTCTCCAACACAACGTAATCGGTAATGAACTTCTCCTTCGACTGTGTGAGCAGCACCTTGTGACCGAATTCGACTGGCTTGCCACGCCGTCCACGCATGATCAACTCCGCATGAGATTCAAAAATGCTGAACACTTTGTCGGCATTTGGAACCTGCTCTCGATCGAACGCGCGGCGCCGAGCCACTTCGGCGACCTGCCGCATCACCGGCAAACGGTTCGCCAGCGACTGGGCAATCGTCGCCAACTCGACACACGTCGAACGTTCGGCCCAAGCGACGAATTGTTCCGCTTTTTCCAGAGCTTCCTCGACCCGGACGATCAGCGTCTTCATATTCTGGCGGACCTGGCGGAGACGCTTTTTGTTCGTGCTATTCGAGTAACGCGTGACGAAAAGATGCAGATTTTTGATCTTCTTCGCGTGAAATCGCCAAGGACAACGGAGTGGGTCGAGTTCTCGACCAGTCGACATTTCTCGGGCAGCCACGCGATAGACGTCCCACAGCAGGCTGGAGTCGGTCGGCCAGTGAATATTGCATTCGGTGACGGTCGTGTCGGTTCGCACATGTTCCAGGGAGACCGTTTCTTCGGCGACGACGCCGAGGGCCAATAGGTGATTGATCCGTTCCCAAGTCTCGGGCTGAATCGCGCGAAATGCCTTGTTCAGCAGCGTGAAGTCGATGGTCGGCTTTTTCAGCAGGCGGCAAAACCGCTGCAAGGTTTCGCTTTCGGCAATCCGGATCGACGCTTCCCGATAGTCGAGTCCTTCCCGTTGCAAGACGAGGATCGCGCGAAACAGGTTTTCGCTGGTGAAGATCGGCTTTCGGCCGCGTGCCGACGTCGTCTGGCTGAGCTGTTCGAGGTCGCGATGGACCACATCGAGAATCGCGGGCCGGCTGTCCAGCAACTGGCCGAGCGTTTTGTACTCGTCACGATAATCCCGTACCGTTTGGTTGTCGGCCTTCTCGTTGGCCCATCCAAAATCGAGAATCGCTTCAGCTTTCAAACGCATCGCCCGCTTCTCCTTGGGTAAAATGGCTCTTTGATTCGTTCTGTTTTCAATAGGATAACGATGCGTCTTTTTCTTGCTACACCAAAACCGGCCCGCCAGACGAATTTCACAATATTCTGATTTGGGAAACAGGAACTACCTAGAGGTGGGCAACCCGACAGAGGGTTCGTTAATAGGCAAAAGCGACTACGCGGCAAACGCCGGAGATTTGCACTTTGCCGCACAGTGGAACAGTAGGGGTCCGGCAAACTTAGCTGAAGTAGACGTTTATCGTGGTTGGTGTAATTCCGAAAATGGAGGTGTAATAGGGAGTTGCAACCCTAGTCTAGCAGGTCAAGTTCCTGACCGGATTACAGGGCCGGATGGTACCAGGGGTACCTATTGGACCAACACGCCCGATACCGACACGGTCAATGGTGTTTCTTTTCAGCGAAGCAGAATTAGCTTCAAGCACATCACCGATGGCAGCTCGAATACGTACGCGGTTGGTGAAAAATATCTGAACCCTGAAAGTTACGAAGAATCTGGCTATCTTTCCTACGGTGATGATAAGGGGTGGACAACCGGCGTCTCGGACGACATGCACCGCTGTGCATCGTTTCCTCCGATGCAAGACGCGATTCGCCCTTCGACTTCGGCGGAAGTGCCGCTAACCAAGAGCAAGAGTTCTATCTCTACCGGTTCGGCAGCCCTCACCCGGGCGGGGCCCATATCGCGTTTTGCGATGGACATGTGGAATCGGTTAGTTTCGACGTCGACATTAACATCCATCAGTTTCGGGCCAATTGTCATGATGGCCAAGTCATCGCCGAGCCGTGATTCTGTATTCAGCAACCAGCATGGTTGGTACGGGCAAGGTTAGTGTTTACACACCCTTAATTCACGAGGCCGGTTTCTGACGGCGTAGCTCAGCGGAGATAAGGCACGTTGGTCGTAATGGCTTCGGTGCGTGCACAGCTCCCCCTTTTCCCCAGGGGCGGTATCGCGGTGCGTCGAAGAAGAGGAAGAAAAACAGTCACTATTTGTAGGGTGGGAGGTTCTGTCGGCGGATTGAGCAAACCACTCCCATTGGTTCTGCCTCCGACAGGTTCACCCACCTTCCGGTCTGGCCCAAAAGGTGGGTAAACCTGCTGGCGCAAAGATCTTAATCGATAGTCAACATCTCACTTGCCAGCAGAACTACCTACCTACCTACCTACCCCTCCCTACCAAGAGGAAAAACCTAAAGGATTCGCCTGAAGGCGAGGGTTTTAGACTCATCGTTAGGACAATAAAGTCAAACATTCGAAGTAGTGAAGTGTCGATAAATCGACCTAGGTAGTGCAGAAGGCGTGTTCCACGGACTGGCCACCCTGAATCGGCTCCGCGAATTGCCATCAGGCCGAAGACCCGCTTTCTATCTGGTCCAACCCGCCGGTGGCTAGTCGCCACTACTGACCGCCGAATTCGGGTTGGGGACAACAACGACAAAGGCCCTGAATCAGCAGTATCCGCTTCTGTGCGGGGTGGCAGGGGCGTCTTGCAATTTCCCAAATCGACTCCAACGCACTTCCTCACGCATAGTCAGCGGTCTATCGACGAATGTCGCACCAGACCGGCGAAAACGCTTCAGAAGCCCCCCCCCCCCTAAAAAACACCCCCCCCTACTGCCAAACAAACCGTAAATGGTTACCATTGCGGAGAGGAGCCTTGCAAACAGAAGAGCAAACAGAAGCCAGAATAAAGAAAAATATGCAAAACATAAAGACGATCCGCTTGATTGCGAACGGAGATCTTCGGCTATCTAGCAATCGGGTCTGTTGGCCGGCGCAACAAGCCATGGAGGAAAAATTAGGAGAGGCGGTCGCTTCCTTCGGCTATCGAACCCATCGAGCACATCCGTATAAAGAAACCGACCGGCACGGCTTTATCGCTAGCCAACGCGAAGGGTTAGAGGTGTTTCGGTCTCTGGAACCCGATGCCCCCTTGATCGTTGCCGAGGCGGTGTGGCAGTATTCCCATCATATCCTGATCGGACTGACAACACATCGGGGGCCGATTCTCACCGTGGCCAATTGGTCTGGGCAATGGCCTGGGCTTGTCGGCATGCTCAATCTCAATGGCTCGCTCACCAAGGCGGGTGTTGCGTATTCGACGCTATGGAGCGAGGACTTCAGCGACGACTACTTTCGCACGCGATTAAAGCAATGGCTTGATGAAGGCCATTGCAGTCACGAAGCCGACCATGTGGAACCGCTTGCCTCGGTGGCGGTGCCTGAGGAATACCGTACCGTTGGCGAGGAACTGGCCAACTCGCTCGTCTCAGACAAAGCCATCATGGGTGTCTTCGACGAAGGTTGCATGGGTATGCAGAACGCCATTATTCCCGATCATTTGCTCAATCCCGTGGGAGTTTTCAAAGAGAGGCTGAGCCAGTCGGCATTGTATTACGAAACGACTCAGGTCGCGGATGAGGAGGCTCGCCGTGTTTTCGATTGGTATCTCAACTCTGGATTCACGTTCCACATGGGCGAAGATGAAAAGAAAGAGCTGACAGAGAACCAGGTCCTTCTGCAGTGCAAAATGTATATCGCAGCAATGCGCATCGCCGATGCTTTCGGCTGCGACCTGCTCGGGATCCAATATCAACAAGGTTTAAAAGATTTGCTTCCTGCCTCCGATTTAGTGGAAGGCACGCTCAACAGTAGCAACCGGCCCCCCGTATTTTGTCGTGAGGGCGCTCGGGAATTGTACGCGGGCCAACCCCTTCCACATTTCAACGAGGTGGATGAATGTGCGGGGTTGGATGCACTCTTGATTAATCGAGTCCATTCGAAACTCGGACAACCGATCGAAACAACGCTGCATGACATCCGTTGGGGCGATTGGGACCAATCTGGAACAACCAACGAGTATGTCTGGGTGTTTGAGATTTCTGGTTCCGCCCCGGTCGAACACCATGTGGGTGGCTGGGCAGGCAGCGAGGGTTTTCGCCAGCCGCCCATGTATTTCCCCCTGGGTGGCTCCACCTTGAGAGGCATCGCAAAGCCCGGGGAAGCTGTCTGGTCTCGTATTTATGTTGAGGACAGCCGGCTGCAGATGGATATCGGGCGCAACAAAGTCATCGAACTTCCAAGAGAAGAAACGGAACGTCGCTGGAACGCAACCACGCCTCAGTGGCCGATCATGCATGCGGTGACGTACGGCGTAAATCGCGAGCAGATGATGGCTCGCCATAAGTCCAACCACATTCAGCTCGCGTATGCAACCGACGCTGAGAATGCTGATCGGGCGATGTTAACGCGTGCAGCGATGGCAAAAAAACTTGGCCTTGGTGTCCATTTGTGTGGCACCAACAAGTCGGGCCTGAAGTGGGGGCTCTCGGAATTTGCCTCAGTTGTGTAGCAATTAGCGGTTAGCATTTTGCAATTAGCCGGAAAGAATTTACAAGAAACTTCGAGATTCTTCCCGGCTCACCGCTAATCGCTTTTTGGCTCGGTCATCTCCGGGTTTTTGTGAATCCGGCCCCCATTTGGCTGAACTGTTACGACCAATCGAGTCTGCCCATGCCAACTTACGGGAGATCGTCAGCCATGTTGCAAGCAAGTGTTTCGTTTCCTTTGGCAAGTTTGTTGATTCTTTGTGCAGTTGCCGCGAGGGCAGTTACGCCCGACAAGGTGATTCCGCTTGAGATAGGTCAGCCAGCTCCCCATTTTGAACTGCCAGGGGTCGATGGAAAGGCCCATCGGCTTGAGGATTTCGACGATGCACCAGTGCTGGTACTGGTGTTCACGGCGAATCATTGTCCCACTGCGCAGGCCTATGAAGAGCGGCTCCTCAAGCTGCATAGGGACTATCGGAAACGCGGGGTAGCTCTGGTGGCCATCTCGGGGAACGACCCACTGGCGGTGCGGCTTGATGAATTGGGTTACACGGATGTCGGCGATTCTTTGGAAGATATGAAATCCCGGGCTAAGCTACGGCAGTTTGAGTTTCCTTATCTCTATGACGGTGAAACGCAAAAGATGACTCGCACTTGCGGAGCTCTCGCTACGCCTCACGTATTCATATTCGACGAACATCGTAAACTTAGATATCAAGGGCGCATCGACGACTCGGACGTGGGCACCGTCCGCTCGCACGACACTCGAAATGCAATCGACGCTCTGCTGGCGGGCAAGCCGGTCCCGGTCGAGAGAACGCGTGTGTTTGGATGTTCGACCAAGTGGGCTGAAAAGCGAGCCACGGTTGGGGCCTCTTTGAAACTTTGGGACAAGGAGACGGCTGAGCTTCGCCCTATCGATGACCATGGGGTAAAGATTCTGGCGCAAAACAATACGGATGATCTCCTTTTGGTCAATGTCTGGGCAACATGGTGCGGGCCATGCGTCTATGAATTGGAGCATCTCGTCACCATTCATCGGATGTGTCGCAAGCGACGGTTCAAGGTGGTTACCATCAGCATGGACTCGACGCACGATGAGGATAGAGCATTAGCAATGCTCAGAGAAAAGCACGCATCGACTACCAACTACCGGTTCACGTCGGAAGAGAGAGATCTCCTCGCCGAGGCACTTGACAAGCAGTGGCAAGGCCCTCTGCCGTACACCGTGCTGATCGCTCCGGGCGGGGAGGTGGTTTATCGAGTCAACGGTCCCTTTGATCCGGCAACGTTGAAGAGAGAGATCGTTGACCGACTTGGGCGGACTTATGTCCACCGATGAGTCTCGGCGACCCCTATTCCGGGGAAACATCTGCGTGATGAGAAATCTGGGCTGGTGCATTGGTTGTTTCCATCCTATCGGCTACAACAGAGTGCTATTCACCTTTCCCTGTTGCATGGAGATTACCCAAACCGATGAAAGTAGCCACATTTACCACCAGCAAAGGCGAAATTCGCTTAGAGCTGTTTGACGACAAAACACCAAAGACGGTCGATAATTTTGAGAAACTCGTAAGTGACGGGTTTTACGACGGCCTGACATTCCACCGTGTGATTGACGACTTCATGGTCCAAGGCGGCTGCCCTCAGGGAACTGGTACCGGGGGACCAGGCTACACGTTCGAGGATGAATTCCATGCCGACCTGAAGCACGATGTTCCCGGCACCTTGTCGATGGCCAATTCGGGACCCAACACCAACGGCTCGCAGTTCTTCATCACCCATGTCCCCACATCATGGCTCGACGGTAAGCATACCGTTTTCGGCCGAGTGCTCGCGGACGGGCAAGAAGTCGTCAATGCGATCCAGCAGGGCGATAAGATTGAAAAAATCGTGGTGAATGACGAGTAGAAGTTGTTCCATGAACCGCGAAAAATTCCAGCAACAGTACGAAGCACTCATCCAAGGCTGCGGGACCATTTCCCTCAATGATTGGACGAAGCTGAAAATTCGTGGAGACGATCGAACGTCGTTTCTTCATAATATGTGTACCAATGACATCCGGCGACTACAGCCCGGATGTGGGTGCGAGATGTTTATGACCGATGTGAAGGGTCATACGATTGCCCATGCTTTTGTGCTGGTTGAAGACGATTGCATCGAGTTGATAGGCGCCTCCGGTCAGTCGGATAAAATTATCGAGCATCTGCAGCGCTATATTATCCGTGAGGATGTGGTGCTGACCGATGAAAGTGCGGCCGTCGGTGTGATGCTATTCTGTGGCAGACAGTCTGCTGTCGAGCGAGACGCCGCAATCGGCGAGCACGTCTCAGCCCTAGTCAAACCATGGCAACACAAGGGGGTGATGATCAACGGCGTTCCGGTGCAGATCGTAAATCCCTGTTGGCTTCATGTCCCCAGTTACTTGCTGCTATTTCCGGCGAATAGGCAAGCAGCAGTCGGCCAAATACTGGAATCGGCCGGTTCTGTGCCGTGCGACGCGGCAATTTGGGATGCGATTCGCATCGAGTCGGGCTTGCCGCTGTGGGGAGTCGACTTCGACCACTCGCATCTACCGCAGGAGGTTGCCCGGAATGAGCAGGCGATCAGTTTCACCAAAGGCTGTTATTTGGGACAAGAAACTATCGCCCGAATCGACGCCATGGGGCATGTCAACCGGCAACGGGTCGCGGTGAAATTTTCAAGACAAGAGATTCCCGATGTCGGGACCGAACTGCGGAGTGACGAAAAAATTGTTGGGATGGTCACATCGTCATGCTGGTCGCCTCAATTGGATTGTCCACTAGCCTTGGCGGTGGTCCGTCGAGGTTCCAACACGCCAGGTAGCCGCCTGCAATCAATTTGCGGTGAGGCCCAAGTGATGGGTGATGGGTGAAGAGTGAAGAGTGAAGAGTGAAGAGTGAAGAGTGAAGAGTGAAGAGTGAAGAGTGAAGAGTGAAGAGTGAAGAGTGAAGAGTGAAGAGTGAAGAGTGAAGAGTGAAGAGTGAAGAGTGAAGAGTGAAGAGTGAAGAGTGAAGAGTGAAGAGTGATGAGTGATGAAGGATAATTTCTGAATGATGGTTTCTGATTGATGGTTTCTGATTGATGAACTCATCCCTCATCCCCCATCCTTCATCCTTCATCCTTCATCCTTCATCCCCCCACTGGCCAACGTCTAGTGGAAGCTCTTGCTGCGAGCGTTCGACGATGTTTCGTATCTCGTCTCGATCCTCGAAAAATGCGTTGATGATGTCCGCATCCCATTGGCTCCCCGCTCCATCTTTCAGTATTTTGTCGAGCTTCTCATCAGACAGTCCCTTGCGATAGGAGCGATCGCTCGACATCGCGTCGAATGAATCAGCCACGGCAACAATACGGGCAAGCAGCGGAGAATCAGTCCCCGCAAGGCCGTAGGGATAGCCTTTCCCGTTCCATGCTTCATGATGATGCAAAACAACCGGCAGGGTTTTTTGGAGTTGACGGACGCCCTTGAGAATGTCGTATCCTAGCTGCGGGTGGAGTTTAATATGTTCGTATTCCTCGGGTGTGAGTTTGCCAGGCTTTTTCAGGACGTCATCATCAATTCCTATCTTGCCGATGTCGTGCAGTAAACCGGCAAGGTAGATGGTGTTCAGGTCCTCGGTATCGCAGCCCATTTTCTTGGCCAGATGAACGGCGACCCTGGCTACCCGATCGCTGTGCCCCGAGGTGTATCGGTCTTTGGCGTCGATGGCTGAGGTTAGCGCTTGCACAGAACTGGCAAACAGTTCCGCCTGTTGTTGATAAGATCTGATATTGCTGCTATGGATACCGAGAATGGTTCCGACGCTGCTAAGCAGCCGCGTCTCCACGGATCCGAATTCACCCAATATATTCTTTGCGTCACCCGTGTGATTCAGTGCAAGTATCCAGCCGAGTGGTTGGCCGTCCTCTTCGATGGGTACGCAAATCAGTTCACGGACGGTGGCATAACGCCAGGTGGGGAGCGAAGTCTCCGTTCGGTTGAGCACAAGCGGCTGCTGGTTCAGGTTGGGACCTAATCCAAGGACGAACTCTTCCAATTCGTCGGACTCCAAAGGGAGCTCGCCATGGAATATCAAATTGGTTTCAACGTTTGCGGCGAGGGGGTTTGCGGCAATAGAATCTGAGTTCCGTTCATGCTTTGTGTTGGGAACAATGGCCAGAGATTGCGCCGGGATCGCATCGGCGAGCCACTTCAGCGTATGTTGCCACAATTCCGATTCGTTTTCGGAGATATGCAAATGCCGAGCCAGCCGATGTAACAAGCCAAGTTCGACATACGTGTCTCGAGCATGGGCAACTGCTTCGTTGATCTCATGGGTCAGGTGGGATATCTGCCCACGCTGCTCATAGTTTTTTAGCGTGGTGTTTGCAAAACGCATCAGCCCATTGGGTGGCCAAACTTCCTGCTTCTGTGCCCAATGAAATGCTCGCTCGGCATCGACGCCGAATGTTTTGGCGGCCGCGGCCATTTCTGCTTCTGATTCGATCGATTGGTAGCAGGAAATGCTAATCGCCACATGCGACGCGCCGATTCCTGTCTGTTTTAGCGGAAGAGCCAGCATCAGAAGTGGAGAAACATCCTCGACGATTTCCGGCTTACCACGTCGAGCTACTTCTGCCAGCAGCCCCGTTCGGTCTGAAACGTCATAGCCTAAGCCATTTGCCACCGCGGAGATCAACTCGCCTGAGTCGGTGTTGACAATCGAAAAGGGCTGACCAAAATCAGCCTGCAAAGCACGCAGGATTGGTTGGAAAGGCGCGCGCATAGCACGGCCATCTTGGCTGCCAAGAGCATCCAAGTTGTCTCTGGGAGTCCATTCCGATCGAGAGGCCATGGTGGGTAATGCGACGTTCAAAGACTATTCCCTGCGATATAAGGCGAGCGGAAATTGAAAATTTACCAGAATACTAGCACGACGCGCAAGCGAGTGTGTGCTAGACCCACTTGCTTGCGCTGCGTGCTGGTATTTTTTATTCTGCCGCTCGCCTAAGCATGTGGATACAGAACTGTAAACCATACGAGGCAGATCGGTTGCACGGTTAGGATGAGAGGCTGGATTAGCCGGATGACTTAAAAAGTCAAACGGCTAATACCGGTTGAAACGATTGCAACGATCCGCCCAGAGCCGCTTGCGGTTTAGCCGCCAACCGATCGTCAGTTCGCGCGATCGGTTTTGCCAAAGCGTTGGCGGTAACGTCGACTTGCGCGTTTAAGAATCGTGCGTTCTTCGTCCGTAAGATCGTCGAAGCTGCACCGATTAAGTCTCGCTAGAATGGCATCAACGCGAGCATCTTCGCTGGCCTCTTGTTCGCGTTTTTTTCGATCCAAGGCTTCTTGCTGTTTGTCCTGTAAATGCTCGACCAGCACCGCCTCTCGATCTTCGCTCGCTTCCATATCGCCTTCTCCAGTATCATCGTCGAGCCAATCGGCTGCCAGCCATAACTCATCGTCAGAGTCGAATTGGTCAATCGCCAAACCGAGGTCGTAGCGGCGCTGTCGGTTGTCGCGATTGGCCCCCCAGACGAGAAGAATCGCCAACACCCCTAGCGGCAACCAAGCTGGTACGAAGTGGTTGACCATCATTGGATGGAAGAAGACTGCAAGGACAGCCGAAAGGAGAGCGCAAACCAAAGCAATCCTACAAACCACGCCCGACACGGCCGTTCTTCCAACCATGGGCCAAAGCAAACCACGCAAAATGTCCGCGCCATCGAACGGGTCGATGGGAAGCAAATTCACCAGAAGCAGCAGCCAGTTGAGCCAAACGACCAACTGCGCGGCAAGCAAGGTGGGCGGGCCATCGAGTAGCAATGTTGGAGCCAGTGGGTTGAGCAAACCGAGCATCTGCTGCTCGCCTGACAAGGCCAGCCCACATGCAGCGGTGACCATGAGTGCCAGATGCGTTAGTGGGCCGAGTAGTGATGAAACTAACAAGGCGGGCGGTAGCTGGGGCGAAGTCCAGCCACCCGTTGGGCTTAGGATGACGACATCCATGCGCCCACCCAAACGATGGGCGACCAGTAAGCGAACCAGTTCGTGAATACCCACACTACCCAGTAGAATCAGCAGCCCCATGGCAGCGACTTGATAGCTCATGTGGGGAGACTGGGCGGCAAAAAAGAAGACGATCAACCCGAGCAGGGGAAAATGGATATGGAGCCGCACATCGACGCCACGCCAATGGCCCAAACTCACGCTCCAACTTTCTGCTCCGTGATCAGTCATGGATCGCCCACCCGCTGATGAGATAGCACCTCCGCGCTCCT
>CBDFMC010000004.1:0-27065 GCA_965249435.1 Lacipirellulaceae bacterium
CAGCCGATTTATGGTGAGGAATTCGGATCGGAACAAACGACAGCAGACGTGCGGAAGTTCACAGACACGCGTTGCGATAACTTGCATATTGGGCATAATTACCTGAGGGTGTCAGGGAATTACAAATGTAAGCCCCCGGCTTTGCCGGGAGTTAGTAGTAGGTGTGGACTCTAATTGGACAGCGCCACTTTGAGTAATGATAGCACTGTTAAACGCTGAATCTTTATGGAGTTGCGACGAATCCTTCCGGTTTCACTCACTAAGCGACGGCCCAAAAAAACTTGGGGATTTGATTACGCCGAAGGCGTTTCACTCCATAGCCGAGTGCTTTGTCAACTTTTATACTTTTGATAGGTCAAAGCACTAGTACTCCGTCGCAGCTTAGGATTAGGCTTGAGCAAATCAGCCGTTTTGGCGCTAGCCACGGTTATTGCTGCATGAACCGGGGCTAGCGCCCTAACGGCTAACCCTAAAATCAAGCTGTGACGGAGCACTAGGGTCGCCGCGCAGCGGCGCACCCTGGGTCCGCAAGCACCAAAATCGATCTTGTCCCAAAGGACACATTATCCTGAAAGGATTAAACACGTCCGAAGCAACCATTACGATTATGTGTAATCCCTGCGGGATAAATGTCGTTGGGGCACATGGACCCAGGGTGCGCTGCGCGACCCTGGGCTTTGGAATGTAACACCTTCGGTGTAAAGAGTTGGATCATCACGTCAACTAAAATGGTGAAGTTAAACTTGAGCCTTTCCTGAACAATCATGTTGATCGCAAACAAATGGGTAGTAAGCACTTAGGGGCGGCAGATAAATAACTATCCGGTTTGGTAAGGGAACACTCAATCAATAGCTGCGGCAACTGGTAGGGCTCAGGGTTCAGGGTTCCGTACATAAATGCAATGCAATTCTCGAACCTTGTCCCCTCTTTTTCCTGAACCCTAAACCCTAAACCCTCTCCTGGAAATGGGGAAGTTATTTATCGGTCGTCCCTTAGCTCGACTTTTTCCGTCAGGCGGCTTGGGCTAGCCCGAAGTCTAGCACAACTCGCAAGGGTTTGGATAATTTTTGCACGACCTCGCCTCCAGGCACCCATGCAAAAATCCATTCCATCCAAAAATAGCGTCGAACACTGATGATCATATCAGAAAATGTCGTTTGCTCCTTGCCAACCCAGTGCTTCAGTCGGACGTGTGGATTGGACCACGGCATCGTATCAAAAACGATCACTACCAGCGTGTACACACAAAACAGACAGGGCGCCATTCGCAACACCGTCTGGCGACTCCAGCCGCGTGTTGTTTCCAGTCCAAGGTGTTCACGCATTTCCTGGAACGTGGTCTCGATATTCCAGCGTCCGCCGTACATTTCAATGACTGCTTTGGCAGACATGGAATGATCGGTCGTGAAAAAGTATTCATCTCGATGGGTGCCGCTGAGATCACGGACAAACACCCACAATACTTCGATCGCGCCTTTGCCACTCTGATACCAATGGCCCTTGCCCGTGATCACTTCGACATTTCGCCAGCCGCCGCCGTACCACCGCACACGTAAGCGTTTCCCCTTTTTCTTCCTAGCAACCACCTCGGCCGGTGAGGGTAAGGCCTTGCCCTTGACTCGTGGTCGACCGACTTTGGGGTTCTTGCGTTTGGGTGGCGGCGCGAACAGACTTGCGTCACCCGAGAACTTGCTTACCAGCGACAATCGTTTTCGATGTTTATAGGCAAAACGTGTCATCTGATGAGTTCCATAAGCTCCATCACCTGCAAGAACGAACTTTCTGTCGGGAAACCAGTGCATTAGCGTTGCTAGCAAGCCGCACATCAGGTCCACGGGAGTTTTGTGGCGACGCCCCTCATCAGCGTTGCACTGCTTGCTGCGATAAAGAGCGACCAGCACCGGCAAGGCAAAGGGACGATTGGTGTAAGGTAATTGAACCAGGATCGACAAGACGGACCATTTGTGTCCGTATCGAAAGACGGTGTGCGAGTTGGCGCTGCGAACTGCGTCGCGATGTCGGGCTTTGCCGTAAACTTTTTTGCCGCGATGACCATCCACCGTTTCGTCACCGCAGATTTTTACCGTCCCGGTGGGAATGAACCGATCAAGGACGAAACGGGCAATCGCGTAGGCCAAGGGCCGGGATTGCCAGCGACGGTGAGAAAACAGACGATGGTAGGTCGACGGATTGACCGTCTCAATCAAGCTCAACAACCGGAGTACGTTAGAGACAGTTCGGTCGCCTGTTGTTAGAATAGCGGCAAGGAAGAACAGAACGAATCGTCGAGCCGTCGTTCGCCGGTGAAAGGTGTCAACGAGACATTGTAGTAACGGCTTGAAATCGTGCGGCACGCGAACCATGAGGGCTTCCTTGCTCAAGACTTTGGTTGTTACAAGTCAAAAGCTTGAACCAAGGAGGCCCTTTTTACCTATACCAATTTGGGGATCTGAAGTACTCAAAAAACGGAAAAAGTCGAGCTTAGTCACGCTAGCATTGCTCAAAGTGGCGCTGTCCAACTAATTTCCGGCACCCGTCAATCATCTTGAACGAAAGCCGTAAATCGCAGATCTTCGCACCATCAATCAACCGAAAGTCGCCATGAAAGAAACGTCTGTTTACGGCCTAGAATCCGCGACCGCGCCTGCAAATTCAAATGGGGCAGTTCCGCTGAATGCCGTGGTACTACAGCGGCAAGAGGTATCGCCCGGCCTGATCATACTTCGGATCGCGCCGGACAATTGGGAATTCGATGAGTTCCAGCCGGGACAATTCGGCGTGCTGGCATTGCCAGGCAGTGCAAGCCGATGCGCGAACTCCGATATTAATGAAGAATCGATCGAGAATCCCAATAAGTTGCTGAAGCGGGCCTACTCACTCGCGTCGTCCTCTGCCTTTCGAGAATACCTTGAGTTCTATATTGTGCTTGTGCCATCAGGCGAGTTGACGCCACGGCTGTTCGCTCTCGCACCGGGCGACCGACTCTGGCTAGGCCATAAGTTCAGCGGAGTGTTCACGCTCGATCAAGTGCCAGATGACCAGCATGTTGTGCTCGTCTCAACAGGAACGGGTTTGGCACCCTACATCAGCATGGTGCGTTCCAAGTTGACTTGTGGCGGCCCGCGGCGGTTTGCCATCTTGCACGGTGCTCGGCACTCTTGGGATTTGGGCTATCGCAGCGAACTCGAGACGCTCGACCACATGTGCTCCAACTTTTCCTATATCCCCAGCATCAGCCGCCCCGCGGAAGAGCACCTGCCGTGGAAAGGTGAAAGCGGCTACATCCAGGATGTTTGGAAACGCATGCCCGTGCGCTCCGCTTGGGGCTTTACGCCAAGTCCCGAGGACACGCATGTCTTTATTTGCGGCAATCCCGAAATGATCGAGAGCATGGTAGATATCTTTTTGGAACAAGGGTTTACTGAGCATACGAAGCAGTCGCCCGGGCAAATCCATGTCGAGCGGTATTGGTGAATAGGAAAATAGCTTCCGGCCGCCAGTTGGCCAGTAATTGCCGCATTGCCATTTTTCTGGATCGACATGTTGGATTCTTGAATTCGCCTTGCATCGACTGTGACGGTTGTATTGTCGCGGGCGACGATGATTCTCGGGCGTGAAGCGATTTCCAAGCTATCCTTTCATTGGGACTACTCTGCCCCAAACTCCGCGCATGATTGGCGATCGTGACGCGCAGGATGAACTTCAGTGCCGACTGGGGGCAACCATGATTACGGACAACTCACAAGAAATTTCGGGGGCAATTTCCGAAACTGGCCAAACCGGGCTGATGGAGCCTAAGGTGCTGTGCATTGATGATGATCCCAACATCTCGGGAGCGCTTGCTCGGCGCCTCCATCGCTATGATGTCGAGGTGGTGAGGGCGTTTCACGGCATGCACGGCTTTTGGCTTGCGGTGACCGAAAATCCTGACGTGATCATCACCGACTTACGGATGCCTCAGGGCGAGGGTGAGTATGTGGTCGAATGCCTGAAGAGGAATGTCGAAACATCGCACATTCCGATCATTGTACTCACAGGAAAAAATGAGCCTGGTCTGGAGGACAAGTTGTTTCGTTTAGGCGTTGAGCACTTCTTGTCCAAGCCCGCGTCTTTTGACGACATATTGGACAAACTTGGGCAGTTCGTCAATCTACGCAAATGTGTGTCAAAGTAATGCGTCGAGCAATCCAGCGAAAAGAGAACGCGAAAAAACAAATCCTGTTTGTTGACGATGAACCGGCGATCCTGAACTCGCTCCGGCGAATACTCTATCGTGAACAGGACGTGTGGGACAGGACGTGTGGGACAGGACGTGTGGGACATGACGTGTGGGACATGACGTTCCTCGACAGCCCTCAAGAAGCATTGGACTCAACTGCTTCGGACCGAAGAAGTCACGCTGGCAGAGGTATTGAAATCGGGCGGCTACAACACCGCTCACTTCGGCAAGTGGCACCTGAAGGGGATCAGCAAGGAGTACCCGAATCAGCCTGGACCCAATGATCAGGGGTTTGACTACAGCTATTGGACCGACTTGAATGCCCTGCCCGATTTCCCAGCGAATGTCCTTTGATTCCCCGAGCTAATTCTCCGAGCCGGTCAGGAGAACTGCAAAGTCTTTTTCTTCGAACTCTGGCCTTATTCGCACCGTAGAGAGGCACACCAGGGGGGCTCTTTTCCTGGAAGGAGCCTGTCCGATGCATACTGAAACTCTTCTCGGCGCATTTTCTCAACTGGAAGACCCCCGTAGTCGCCGCGGTGTGCGACATCCGTTTGCTGGCATAGTCGTGCTGATGTTGCTGGGAATGATGGCACGCATTCGCGAAATGGAAGTGCTCGTCCGGTGGGCGGCTGTTCATTGGGACCAGCTCCAGGGGCCACTGGGCTTTGACCGGGATGAGCCGCCTTGCGCCACCACGATTAGCCGCACGCTAGCCCAATGTAGCGTGTCCGAGTTTCAGACAGCGTTGGACATCTGGTTGCGGAACTGTTTAGCGGAAACACCCAGCGAAGGAGTGGTTGCCGTAGATGGGAAAACGGCCAAGCAGGGACTCGACGACAACGGTCGCCCACTGCATATGCTCAACGCGTTTGTGCATGACCTACAGGCGGTTGTTGGCCAATGGTCGACCGGAGCGGAGAAAACCAACGAGCCCACCTTGCTGCGTCGTCATCTGCAAGCATTGCTCGACACCTACCCGATGTTGCGACTGATTACCGGGGACGCCATCTTTGCCCAGCGCCCACTGGTCGAATTGATGCAGGCAAAGAATCGCGATTATCTGTTGCAAATTAAGGCCAACCAGGGTGATACGCTCGATGCTTTAGAGCACTGCTTCGCCCAATCCGCCGAACGCCCGCCAGCAGCCGAAACGACCGAAAAAAAAGGGCGCTCCAGGAAACCCGTCGTGTATGGGTGGATCTAGACAACGCAGATTATATTCGCGAGACGCTGGATCTGCCCGGTTGCCAAATTGCGCTGCGCGTGGATCGCGAGTTGCGTGCTGACGATGGTGAAATCGTGCTGCACGATACGCGCTACTATGTGAGTAGCCTCGATCCTGATCAGGTAACCGCCGCCGATCTCTTGCGGCATGTTCGTCAGCACTGGCGAATTGAAAACAGCTTGCACTTCTTGAAAGACCGCTGGTGGGACGAGGATCGTCACCACACCCGTCGGCCTGGTCTCTCTGCTTGCATGGCGGCGATCAACAACGCCGCCCTCTCAATCCATCGGCTACGATCCGACCCCGATCTACCCGTCCGAGCCGCGGCAGACTACATCGCCTGGAGCCCAGCCATCGGCCTGAAACTACTCAATTCCTGACTTTGCAGTTCTCCTGCCGAGCCGGTTAGAAGACTTGATCGCTCACAGCATAGATGCTAAAGTCGAGCTTGGCAGCGAACGAACATGGTTCGTTAGGCTTTTGCGATAGGGCGAAGCCCGTTGAACCGCGCCTAGCAGCTATTTTCTTTGGGGCATAGTTGTTTTAACGAGCAGAATTCTTATGAAAAACAGAGCTTGTTTTTTACGGCTATCGTTTTGTTGTGCATTGCATTTTACAGGTGCAATGCTTTTTCTCTCTGTCTCTTCAGCCAGCGCAGCGGAATTTTACATGGCACCCGGCGGGAGTGATATCACAGGGAATGGGTCGATCGGCAACCCCTGGGCTACCTTGGGAACGGCCCAAGGTGGCATGTCGGCCGGGGACACGTTGTACGTAAGAGGCGGGACCTATACCAACCAACATCGTGTGTTATGGACGCTTACAGGTACACAATCAAACCCGATCACAATCCAAGCTTATCCAGGGGAAAAACCATTTATCGACGGGTCTGCAATTAGGGAACAGTTATTTCATATAGAAGAAGCCGACTGGTTGACGATCGACGGTCTGACTGTCCGGGGATATAAAAATGTCATATGGATGGGGCGAGAAGATATCAACAGTGCTGGTCGCGCGACGAATAATGTCATCCGGAATAATTATTTTTACGATAGCACGTCACATCTCATCTATTCATCGTGGGGCAACGAAGATGTTGCCATCTACAATAATACCTTTGAGCATCCCGGTGGGCATCCATTGGGAGAGATATTTAGAGCCACTGGAAGCTTTTTTGCCATACAGTTTTGGCATGGACCGGGTGTACAAGGGGCTGAGGTATACAACAACTTGTTCTTAGATGCCTACTTTGTAGATCCTGACCCTAACGATGGAAGTAATAATGGTCGCGGCGGAGCGATGTCGTTTGGTGATGGTGCCAGAGATGTCAATATCCATAACAATACGTTTTACGGTAATGCCAATGGGTTAACTATTCTAAGCGGCGGGGGAGAAGGACCAGATCGCGGGGTTATTGATCTCACCGTGAGAAACAATATTTTTCATATACCAGAGAGTAAGCTATCAAATAGTCTTCCTCCCGGTTTCGGCGGCATTAGGGTAAGTACTTCAACACCAGCAAGCCTAAATGAAATAACGGCGGATCATAATGTTTGGCACAGAGCTGACGGAAATGATTTTATGCAGTGGGGTAGTGCCAAGCTCAACCTGCAAGAATTTCAAGCCACGGGCGACAGCCATGGTATCGGTTCGACTGAGGCCGATCCAAAGTTTGCCGTCCCCGGTTTAACCGGGGCCGGGGATTTTCACCTGCAATCTGGCTCTCCGGCAATAGACACTGGCGTTGCCACTGGCGCACCGGCGACCGATATTGACGGCAACAGCCGGCCTCAAGGCGCAGGTTTTGATATTGGTGCGTATGAACTGCTCGTGGCACCGGTCGAAAATGCCGACTTCGATGGGAGCGGTTTCGTCGATGGGAGTGACTTTCTCGCTTGGCAGAGAGGCTTCGGCAAGTCGGATCCGGTGCTCAGCGACGGCGATGCCAACGAAGATGGCAACGTCGACGCCATCGACTTGGCGATCTGGGAAGGCCAGTTCGGCAACGTGGCCGCGGCTGCCGCCGCCGTTGTACCAGAGCCAACCGCCGGCCTATTGCTAGCTGCTGGCTTGGGCCTGTTGGTGGTCACTCCTGCACGATCCTGTCTGACATTACAAATGTTTGTCGTGCGGAGCAATCGGACCTCGGGACTTTTTTACCGTTGAGAAAAGAGGCAAACTCGTTTTTACGGAGCAGAAATCTTATGAAGAACAAGGTATATTTTTTACTACTATCGATTTGTTGCACATTCTTTTTGACCGGTAGAACATTTTTCCTCTCTCTCCCTTCGGCCACCGCAACGGAATTTTACATGGCACCCAGCGGGAGTGATATCACAGGGAATGGGTCGATCGGCAACCCCTGGGGCACTCTTGAAGCGGCCCAAAATGGCATAAGTGCTGGGGATACGCTGTACGCAAGAGGTGGGACGTATACAGATATTACACCTCAGAACTTTAGATGGACAACTTCAGGCTCAGAGGGCGCCCCGATCACGATCCAAGCCTATCCGGGGGAAACGCCCATTTTTGATGGGACTGCTACGACAAGCAGGCAGTTTCTTCACATAGAAGAAGCCGATTGGTTGACGATCGACGGCTTGACTGTTCGGGGATATCACAATGTCATCTGGATGGGACGAGAAGATATAAACAGTCCTGGCCGCGCAACGCATAATGTCATTCGGAATAACTATTTCTATGACAGTGCTGAGCATCTTATCTATGCGTCATGGGGCAACGAAGATCTGGCCATTTATAATAATACCTTTGAGCATCCCGGTGGACATCCATTGGGACCTTTCACTGAACATAATTCCTTTTGGAGCTTGCATTTTTGGCATGGTCCTGGGGTACAACGGGCCGAAGTATATAATAATTTATTCTTAGATGCTAATTCGTCTACAGGGCAAGGTGGAGGGGTAGTCTTCGGAGATGGGGCCAGAGATGTCAATGTCTATAACAATACGTTCTATGGCAATGCGAACGGCGTATCCGTTCGGAGTGGCCAGGGAGAAGGCCCTGATCGAGGAGTAATTAATCTCACCGTGAGAAATAACATTTTTCATATTCCCAACGGTAATCAAGAAGGGATTTTTGTAAATCATACCCCAAGCTTAAGTCAAATATCGGCGGACAATAACGTATATTACAAGCCCGACAACGGCAAGTTCATATACTGGGATGGTGCCAATTATGACCTGCAAGGATTTCAAGCCAACACGACCAACGGCGACAACTCGACTGAGGCTGATCCACTGTTAGTATCCCCCGGCTTAACAGCGGCCGGGGATTTTCACCTGCAATCTGGCTCTCCGGCAATAGACACTGGCGTTGCCACTGGCGCACCGGCGACCGATATTGACGGCAACAGCCGGCCTCAAGGCGCAGGTTTTGATATTGGTGCGTATGAACTGCTCGTGGCACCGGTCGAAAATGCCGACTTCGATGGGAGCGGTTTCGTCGATGGGAGTGACTTTCTCGCTTGACAGAGAGGCTTCGGCAAGTCGGATCCGGTGCTCAGCGACGGCGATGCCAACGAAGATGGCAACGTCGACGCCATCGACTTGGCGATCTGGGAAGGCCAGTTCGGCAACGTGGCCGCGGCTGCCGCTGCGATCGTGCCGGAGCCGGCCTCTTGGGTGTTGTTGATTTGTACGATGGCGATGGTCACCACACGATGGCGGCAGCGCTGCTAGTGGTTTAACTTTCCGTTGTCCTTGGAGCTGGGGCAGGATCCAGGGGCATTTGGTGTGCATCGAACGAATCGTTTCTATGAACCGAGATCGCGCAGCGCGGTCGCAGGCCGTAACCAAAGAGGGATGGGTTCAGGGTTCAGGGTTCAAGACCTTGGATCAACACTTACTTCGAAATCCCAAACCCCAAACCCCAAACCCTGAACACGGATAAAACACAGATAAAAAGAAGGCTTTTTCTGCGACAAAGTTATCAATTTATCCGTGTTCAATCTGTGTTTCATCCGTGGCGAAAGAAATATTTTGTGCCTTTTGGTGTTTTTTGTGGCTATGATCTTCTTTGGTTGCGGCAATGGGCCGCGCTGCATTCTCCGCGTCCACTGCGGTTCAATTCCCCTGCAAGAAGCTCTGGAAAAACGAAATTTGCTTCATTTTGAACGTTGCAATCGAGCGTCTGGACGATTATAATCCCTGTCGTATCAGTTGTCGAAACACATCCCAATGGCGACTGGATCCAGCTATAGCTGAATCCGCAAGAATTTAGGCGAAGGCTGTTGGCGTTTAGCCAGAACGTTCTTGCGAGAGACTTCGAAATTCCTCCCTGGCCCCCCCGGCGAACACCTGCCGCTATCAGGCTGAATTCTTGCGAACCCTGCTGCCGTTTGGCTAAACAGTTACCCATTACCTGGTTATCCTCAAAGGAGCACTCTATGACACGGTATAGCCTAGAGATACTTCAACGTAGACATTTCCTGCAGTCCGTCGGTGGCCTTGCCGCGGGTGCGTTTGGTTCAACTCTGGCACGCGCCGAACAGTTCGTTGAAAACACGAATCCCCGGGCGATCGCCGGTGATTTTGTTGAGCCGGTTTGGAAAGAGCAACTAACGATCACCGTGGGTCCCGAAAACGCGGATCTTGTCGGGACCACGGATCAAGTCATCCAAGCCGCGGTCGATTACGTCACACGGCTGGGTGGTGGCACGGTTCAAATTCTGCCGGGTACGTACCGAATACGGAACTCAATTTTTCTTCCCTCGAAAATCCGTATCCTAGGAAGTGGAACCGACTCGGTGCTAATCAAGCAGCCGTCTACTACCACCGAACTGGTCGTCGATGGCGATCATTGGGATCAAGAGGTCACGTTGGCCGATTCCCAAGGGTTTCAAGTTGGCGACGGCGTCCGACTCGTCAGTAAGGATCCGTACAGCAAGGGGATGAACATCGTCCAGCGAACGATCATCGCTTCTTCCGGCAATCGCATCAAACTCGATAGCCGCCTGCATGAGCGTTTCCACCTTGGAGGCGACCCTCCTCAAATCGCCACCAATTTCTCGCTGCTTCAATGTACAAACTCTGCGGACGTCGTCATCGAGAACCTCGCCTTGGATGGCAACAAGGCGAACACCGAATGGGTTGCTAGGAAATACGACGATGGCACCATTCGCCTCGAAGGCAGTAATCGCATCACCATGCGCGAAGTGACGGTGCGAGATTCTTATTGTGACGGCATTGTCTGGGGAATTTCACACGACGTGACCGTCGAGAACTGTCACCTCCAAGATATTGCCAGACTCGCCATTCACTCGGGTTCCGGATCGCAGCGTTCGATCGTCCGGGGCAATCACATGCAGGACAGTAAGCAGGGGATTTATTTTTGCTGGGGCGCTCAGCATGGGCTGTACGAGAAGAACGTGATCGAAGACTGCTCTTATGGCATCACCCTCGGTCATCGTGATACGGACAACCTCGTCCGGGACAACGACATCCGACGGAGTAGTATCGCCGGCATCCGTTTCCGTGGCGGAAAGAAAGCCTTTGCGCCGCACCGAAACCGCATTGAGCGAAATCGCATTCTCGACAGCGGGGGTGAACAAGGCGTCGCCATCGACATTACCGGCGAAACCGAGTCGATTACGCTGCTAGAAAATGAGCTTCGTGAAACGCGAAAGCCGCTGTCGCGGATCGGTATCCGCATTGGGGCCAAGGCACGTGACATCCGTTGCGTTGATAATCAGATTGAAGGATTCGCCACACCGATTTCGGATTTGAGTAAAACGTAACTTCTGCTTTCCAGAAGCATTTTCAAAACCGTGCGGGTCGCGTGTCTGAGCCGTAGGCGCTAGCCTCGGGCGTCTCAAAACTAGGCACACAATAGCGGACGCCCGACGCTAGCGCGTTCGGCTCAGGTTTTTGAAACGACCTCTGATTAGGAGTAAGAATTATGAAGAAGTTTCTTAGTTTGATATTTGTCGCCATCGTTTTTTTGGTTAGCGTCTCGGAGACACGTGCCGACTGGCAGGTGTGGACTGTGACCGAGACGGCGCGCGTGTTGCGCGACGCGCCGGCGGGGCACGGTTCAGCGGTGAAGTTGGCCTCTGCCCGAAACGAGTGGGAAAGTTTTCAGATTTTAATGCGCACCGATGCCCCAGTCGAGGGCGTTCAAGTCGAGGCGGCTGATCTGAGAGGACCGAAGGGAGCTCTCCTCCGTGCCGACGATGCGCGATTGTTTCGGCAACATCAACTCGAACTGACCGTCGCAACCGAACGAAACGATAAGTTCAAGCCAGGTTGGTATCCCGATGCGCTCGTTCCCCTGAAACACCCGATGTCGCGGAAGCCTCTACGTGATGTACGGTTTAGTGCCGTCCCCTTCGATTTGCCAGCGCAACAAACCCACGGGTTCTGGGTCGACATTCATGTACCGTCTGACGCAAGCCCGGGCGAATATCGGGGCACCTATCGAGTCACGACCGGCGACGGGCAGGTTGTCGAGGTGCCGATCTCGCTGACAGTATGGGACTTTGTGCTGCCGGACGTCTTGACGCTGCAGACCGAATTCGGTTCGCCCGCTCTGAGTTTGAGAAGCTACTATCGCCAACGAGCCAAGGAAGGTAAAGAGAAGGAACCAAAGGACTGGGCGGCCGTCGAGACGCAGTGCGCTGAGTTGCTCGCGCGTCATCGAATCAATGCCGTGCCGCCGAGAGGCAGCATCGTGCCGAAAGCGCAATCGGATGGCAGCTACCGCGTTCCCAGCGAGCAGGTCCAGGCACTGCGGGAGTTCGTTGATCGCTACCATGTGAGGGCGATCCCGGTTCTCAGGCCGAGCTATATCGTGAAAGATCCAGAGCAGCAGCGCGACAAACTGCACGCGTGGCTCAAGAGCTGGGATCGGCTGGCGGAAGAACTAGACCGACCGCATCTCCTTTTTTACACCTACATAGACGACGAGCCGAACGACGAAGAGGCGTATCGTTTTGTGCAGAAGTGGGGTCGGGCGGTCCGTGATGCCAACTCGGTGGTCAAGGTCATGGTGACCGAACAGACGTGGACCGAGAAAGGAAAAGGGGGAGCGAATAGCGAGTGGGGCGACCTACACGGGTCGGTCGACATCTGGTGTCCATTGTTCTTTTTGTTCCGATCGGAGAGTGCCGCGAAGAGGCAAGCCCTGGGCGAAACCATCTGGACCTACACGGCACTCTGTCAGCACGAGCCGACTCCGTGGTGGCACATCGACTCCCCGCTCTTGAACTATCGCGTGCCGGCATGGATTGCGTGGCGGTATCGAATCCGAGGCTTGCTGTATTGGGGTAGTATCTCGTGGTGGAGTGAAGTTGACGATCCATGGACTCAGCCGGAGACCTACCGCGGCAAGGGAGCGCTTCAGCACGGCAAGAAAGGCAGAACCTACAACGGCGAGGGGACACTGCTCTATCCCGGACGCGCGGTCGGCTACGACGGGATTGCACCGAGTTTGCGGTTGAAGGCGCTTCGAGATTCGATCGAAGACTACGAATACCTAGCCATCCTCGAACGCGCGGGCCTGGCCGACGAAGCGGAGCAAGTGATTATGCCACTTGCCGGTTCGTGGTTCCAATGGGAAGAGGATCCCGCCGCGTACGAGAAGGCACGATCGAAGCTCGCCGCGATGATCGTCGCTCGGGAAAAATAACCCTTGACAATAAAATTCCATGTGAGAACACTCAACGTCCATCCGAGGCATAATGGTTGCAGTGAAAGGAAATTAAATCCCAGCCGTTTCTAGCAATAATTATTGGAGGCACTCTATGAAAACGATGACAGAACCAAGTAACAAAAAACAATTCGTGAAAAACTCAACCCAGAGTAAAGGACTTCAGCGAACGGTTTGTTGTTTCTTTCTAATTTTTTGTTCCTTTCCAGCCACGATAGCCCTGGCCCAAAACGGGCAATTGATTTTTAGAAGCGGCTTTGAGGCAGGGTCCACCTTAAACCAAACGGGCGCTAATCATGCAGACATCACCGGAATTGACACTTCTGTTAGTGGGCCTAATGATTGGGTGAAGAACCTTGAAGGCAATAAGCACATTTCTCGCTTCGGGATCCAATACGGTTCGGGAGATGCGTCTTCGCGTATTGCGAACATCGTTGCGGACCCCTTGAATCCTGAAAACAAGGTCCTTCAGTTTTGGTGCAAGGGACCGGTGAAGGGCAAAGCAAGAATACAGTCCAACGTTTCTGGAAGAAGAGACTTAAAGGAATGGTATTGTAAGTCCAAGCTATTCCTGCATCCTGATCTTGGCGCGTCAACCAAGCATGACGGTGCGATCGGCACGGCAAGTACGCTAAACGCAACCCCCCCCCATCTGGTTTACGATCGCAGAGTACTGGAACAATCCCAGTTGGGGGAAATCCCCCACGTTTCCGTTTAGGATTACACTTGCGATTCGCAAAGACGCCGGGGCTGGAAAAAAGTTGCGTTTTGGCCTGATCGGAGAAGTGTGGGTAGGCTCAATACCAACATTCCAGAGCGTGTGGGATGTTGAGCGCAGAGATTACGACGTCCCGCTCGGAGAGTGGTTGCTGTCGGAAACCTATTTCAAGGAGGGAGACTATAATACCGGGCGCTTTTACTGGGCTCTGACCCGTGAGGATGGCACGAAGACGGTTCTGTTTGATGTCCATGACTACACGCATCATCCCGATGATCCTTCACCAAAGGGGATGGAGATGTTCAGTCCTTTCAAGCTCTACGTCAGCCCCACTCTGGTTGACGTCATACGAAAGAATGGAGGGGTGACCCAGATTTACTGGGATGACTGGGAAATGTGGTCTGGGTTTCCGCATGGAAACGAAGATGGTGGCAATGGTCACAGCCGATAGATAGAACCGAACATTCCAGAAACCCAATCAACACAAACGAGGAGCTTCGGATGATAGCCAGTACTTCGGGAAAAGCAGGCAGGTGTATTTCTGCAACACTCTCTCTGTTCCTATTGGTCTTTTCGGCGAGATCTGCGTTGAGCCAAAGCGGACAATTGATTTTCAGAAGCGGATTCGAGGCAGGGTCCACTATGCAAACGAGCGCTAATCATACAGACATCACGGGAATTGATACTTCCGTTAGCAAGCCCAATGATTGGGTGAAAAACCTTGAAGGCAACAAGCATTTTGGCCGCTTCAAGATCAATTACGGTTCGGGAGATAGGTCTTCGCGTATTGCGAACATCGTTGCCGACCCCTTGAATTCTGAAAACAAGGTCCTTCAGTTTTGGTGCAAGGGACCGGTGAAAAACAAAGCAAGAATAGCATCGACCATTGGTGGCAGAAAACAATTGAAGGAATGGTATTCAAAGTCCAGAATATTTCTGCCTATTGATCTTAGCGAGTTAACAAAACATGATGGTGCGATCGGCACAGCCAGTGTGCTAAACGCAGTTCCTCCAATCTGGTTTACGATCGCAGAGTTCTGGAATAATCCCGGCGGAGGCAAACCCGTCGCCGCGTTTCCCTTTCGAATTACACTTGCGATTCGCAAAGACGCCGGAATCGGAAAAAAGTTGCGTTTCGGCCTGATCGGGGAAGTGTGGGTCAACTCAATACCGACTTACCAGAGCGTATGGGATGTTGAGCGCAGAGATTACGATGTTCCGCTCGGAGAGTGGTTGCTATCGGAAACCTATTTCAAGGAGGGAGACTATGATACCGGACGCTTTTACTGGGCTCTGACCCGTGAAGATGGCACGAAGACGGTTCTGTTTGATGTCCATGACTACACGCATCATCCCGATGATCCTTCACCAAAGGGGATGGAGGTGCTCAGCCTTTTCAAGCTCTACACCAGCCCCACTCTGGTTGATCTCATACGAAAGAATGGGGGGGGTGACCCAGATTTACTGGGATGACTGGGAAATATGGACTGGTTTTCCGCCCACGACAAAGTAACTCAGAGTGAAAACTACTGCTGACCCTGAACGGTATAAAACACTATTTCCACCGGATGGACTGTCGGCTATCGGACGTCGGCTTTCAGTTAGAAAACCGCTGAACGAGGAGAGTCGCCATAAGTACCAGAAGTATGCACAACGATTCAAACGGATCGAAACGTCGTATCGCTTCCGCAGTGGAAGAACTCGGCCGAATAGACTTGACGGTCACATTTTGTACCCAGAGAAATTATTATGAACATCAATCACCACACAGTTCTTGCCTTCATGGGAGGACTCGCCTTTTGGGGCCTGGCATTAACACAAGGTGCGTTTGGCGCGCCCCCCGACTTCTTCAAAAGCCGCCTCTCGGATGTGGAAACCGCCGTAAAAGAAGTTCGTAAGGGGAATGTTCGCCAAATCGCCAAGAGCCCGGGTGGACGACCCGTCTATCTGGTGAGCTACGGCGAAAAGGACGAGTTGAAATCAACGGCCAATTACAATTCCGCGTGCGGCGGACGCGATCCAGCTTCCTATCGGCGAAAGGACGGCAACCAGAAACCGGTGGTGTTTTTCTTGGGACCGGTCCACGGTGGGGAGATCGAAGGCGTGGCCGGCATGGTGAATTTGTTGCGGATTGCCGAAACCGGGCGAGACTGGCGCGGACGCGAGTGGCCGGACCTGGTCAAAAACCTCTCTCGCTGCCGAGTGCTCATCATACCCTGCGGCAGTCCTGATGGCCGGGCGCGCTGCGGTTATGACTCCTGGGTTGGAGTTCCGCAGGAGGTCATGGTTTCCGTGGGGATGGGGTTACAGGCCAACGGTGACAGCTTCAAATGGCCGTTTGTCAAACGCATCCATCCCCACCGGGGTTCTGCCGTCAAAGTGCAGGGGACCTACTTCAACGACGATGGCGTCAACCTGATGCACGACTATTGGTTCGACCCCATGGCGGCGGAAACACGGGCCTTTTTCAAGATCGCACGCGACGAGGCACCCGATTATATTGTCTCACTTCACTCGCATAGTACCACGGCGTCCGTGCTACCGGTGGCCTACGTGCCGCGAAGCGTCAAGGAAACGGTCGCAGCCTACAACAATCGCCTCGTCCAACGTTACGCCAAGGCGGGGTTGCCGCATAAAAAGAACCCGATGAAGCCCCAGGAAGACGGAGCCGCCTTTCCTCCACCGTCGTTTAATCTGACCAGCGCACTCCACCACACGTGCGGGGCGGTTACCTTCACCCACGAATGTATGAACGGCGTGGACGGTCCGCGTTTTCCGAAGCTCACACACGAGCAGATCCTGGACATCGAGCTATTGATGGCGGACGAACTGTTGAAATACGCTGTCGAACATCCCGTCGACTGGGTCCTTACCGAAAACACGGAAACCATCCGCCGCGGAATCTCGCAGTGAAATAACGTGCCATAGGACGGGATTGCACTCGCGTCTGAAGTTGAATACCTGCCCTACGACAGTTATTGATGAGTAAGTCCTTCGCTTAAATTTCAATCGTCAATCAGAACATGGCCAGAACATGGCAACAAGCCAGTAGGAGATCAACAATGCTTCGATTCAGTTTGATTTGTGGAACCATCATGATATCCCTTCTCAGCTCGAAGGCGTTTGCCCAGGGCTTTGGTGCTTCACCGGCGCTGCCTGGTGAGGGAGGTGCCGATCGCGTGCGGCGCATCTTTGATGAAACGACGCCGGAGCTTGGTGCACCGCTGCCGGACGTAACGTGCTACGACGCGGACGGGAAAGTGTTCAAGCTGCGAAGCCTCAGAGGTCACCACTCGGTGTTGCTGTTCGGCTGTCTGACGTGAGGTCCGTTCCTAAATAAGGTCCCCAGTTTGGAGGCCATCGCTCACGATTACGCTCCCATGGGCGTGAAGTTTTTCTACATCTACAAGTCGCTCGCTCATCCAGAGTCGGGCGGTTATGTCCAGCCGCTTACGCTCCAAGAGCGATTGCTGCACGTCAAGGAAGCCGAAAAGCGGATTGCCGGCGAGATTCCTTGGCTCTGCGACTCGATCAGCAACGACGTGATGCACTCGCTAGGTAATGCGCCAACCTCGGAGTTCGTGATCGATCCCGAGGGAAAGATCGTGCGCAAACGCGCATGGGGCAATGCTCGCGAGTTGCGGAAGGACTTGGAGAAACTCGTTGGCCCGGTCGAAAATCCGACCCGTGCCGCTGACCTGGGCTTGAAGATTGCCCCGCCACCCGAGGTAGCGGCTCGCGGCGTGATCGAGCGAATCAAGGTGCCCAAAAACATGAAGCCGCTGGTCACCAAGCCGGATTTCAAGGGAGTCGGCACTCCGTACTACGTCAAGCTGCGCACCGACACGGACGAGCAGTTGCTCAGCAGCGGAAAGGGAAAGCTGTATCTAGGTTTCCACCTCGATCCAATCTATCGTGTCCATTGGAACAACTTGACCGTGCCGATTCACGTGGAGATCGAGTCGCCCGAGGGCGTTGTAATGCCCAAGACGCTCGACGGACCCAAGGTTGCGAAGGAATCCGACGCCGATCCACGCGAGTTTCTGGTCGACGTGAGCGGATGGACTTCCGACGAGCCGCTTCGTTTGACGGTTCGCTACTTCGGCTGCTCAGACGAGCCGGCATTCTGCCTCCAGGTCACACAGCGCTATACAATCCACCGCAAGCTGGATGTCGACAGCGGCTGGGCAAAAGGCCGAATTGATCCCGTGGGATTATTCCGACCCCACTAGCACTACTGCGCTAGGTTGAACCACGACGGCACAACGGATACAACGAAACGGAACGGAACTAAGAATACAGGTCCTTCAGGGAATTTAGTGGCTACCGTTCGAGGAAAGCATTTAAGCCCCCGGCTTTGCCGGGGGGTTGTGTAACAGTCTGTCGTTTATACACAAATAGGCCCGAAGGGCTGGCACATCCCTAGCCGGTGCCGTAAGGCACCGGAGATAGGGCAAAATGTTCATCAGGCCTGAAGGGCCGACACATAACGACAATTTTCGGATGTGTCGGCCCTTCGGGCCTCGGATCACATGACCAATACCGTCCCGGTGGTTCACACCACCGGCTAGGGTTGTGACGGCCCTCTAGGTCGAAAAGCAGAGTACGCTTTGACTTGTGTATAAACGACAGTGCAACAGTCCACACTTCCACAAAGGACATTTCCCCCGAAAGCAACATTTCCATTAAGGCAATCCCCCGGCAAAGCCGGAGGCCGAAATGAGGCTTTTGCATCGCCACAGACAGCGATAACCACTAAATTCGCTGAAGAACCAAACAGGTTGTGTAAAGCGGAGATATTTGTCATGCGAAAATGGCAGGCCAAGTTACCGACTATCGTGTTCATGTTTCTGTTCTCTGGCCCGGCTGCGGCGCAGCCGTATGGCGAACCGGACCGTGGCCAGCCGGGCGACCTGATGATTCAGGAGTATCTGCGCCGCGAAACCGACAAACTGCACGGCGGTTTTCTCCAGAACGTCAAGTCGCTCGACGATTGGCAGCAACTGCGCCCGACCTACCACCAGCAGTACCTTCACATGCTGGGGCTTTGGCCGTTGCCGGAGAAGACGCCATTGAAGGCCACGATCACCGGGACGTTAACAGGTGATGGCTACGTCGTGGACATGCTGCACTACCAAAGTCGGCCGGGGCTGTACGTCACTGGGAACTTGTATCGTCCTGAGGTCGTGAAGAAAGGCGAGCGGCTGCCAGCGGTCTTTTATGTATGCGGTCATTCCGGGCGCGGGCGCAATGGAAACAAGACGGCGTTTCAGTCGCACGGCATCTGGTTCGCCAAACACGGGTATGTCTGTCTGATAGTCGATACGTTGCAGTGGGGAGAGGTCGGGGCAGTCCGGCATACGAAACAGACGGACTATTGGTCGTTGAAGTTGGCGGAGTTTGCGGCAATCCATCACGGTACGAGTCGCTATGGCCGTTGGTGGTGGCACTCGCGCGGCTACACTTCCGCGGGCGTCGAGTGCTGGAACGGAGTGCGCGGCATCGATTATCTGATCAGCCGAACGGACGTGGACGCGGAGCGAATCGCCGTCACGGGAATTAGCGGCGGTGGAGCGGCGACGTTCTGGATCGCCGCGGCCGACGAGCGCGTCAAGGTCGCGGTGCCTGTCAGCGGTATGGCCGATCTGCCCTCCTACGTGTCCAATCGTGTGATCAAAGGGCACTGCGACTGCATGTTCCTGTACAACACGTTCGAGTGGCCGTGGACGCGAATCGCCGCGCTGATCGCACCGCGGCCTTTGCTGTTTGTCAACAGCGATCAAGACCCCATTTTTCCCATGGATGCCAACCAGCGGGTGATCAACCGTCTGGAACGGCTCTACAGTCTGTACGGAGCGAGCGATCGGGTCGATGCCGTAGTCAGCATCGGCGGGCATGACTATAGGCAAGACATCCGTCAAGCCGTGTTCCGGTTCATCAACATGCACCTCAAAAACGACCCGCGTATCGTGACCGATAGCGAGGTCGATCTGGTTACTAGGCCGAGAGGGAGCGTCCACCACCCCATCGAGCCGGAAAAGCTGCGCGTCTTTCCTCGCGACTCGGACCTTCCCGCCGACGAGATCAACACGACAATCGACCGACATTTCGTACCACTGGCCAAAGTTCCCGCGCCCAGCGACGGTGAGTTTGCCGGGTGGAAAACAGCCTTGTTGGCGGAACTGCGGCGCGTGAGTTTTCGCGGATTCCCCGAACGGGTTCCAGAGGCAAAGTTGCTGAAACGTGCCAACGGTGGGATTCTCCGCCTCGAATCGGAACCAGGCATCGAAGTCCGTTTGGAGTTGGCCGCGGAATTCGAGCAACCGGGCAAGCCCGAGCGAGTGCTGCTGGTCGTGAAAAATCCTGAATCGGAGTCTGCCGTTTCCGACTGAATACGCAATGTTCGGCAACCGGGCGACGTGGTCTATCTGTGCGAGCCGCGCGGCGTTAGGCATTCACGTTGGACCCGGGGCAAAAGAGGCAAAAGAAGCGACTATGTCGAGCGAGCGGTCGCTTTGTTGGGCCGGACGGCCGATGCGGGACGCGTCTGGGATGTGGCGGCCACGGCGCGGTTCTTGCACTCCGAGTATCAAGGCGACCTGCCCGTGGTTGGGGTGGGCGAAAACGGAGCCGGTATTGTTGCCGCCTATGCGGCGTTGTGGGAAGGTGACATCGCCAGTGTGATTGTCAACAAGCCACCGTCCAGCCACATGCAGCCAGCCGCGCCGCAATTCTTAAACGTCTTGCGCGTTTGCGATATTCCCGAAGCGTTGGGCATGCTCGCGCCGCGAGACCTGACCATCTATGGTGGAGAGAACCGATTGGTTTCCAAGGTCCGCGCCCTCTACGCGACGGCCAGTGCCTCGAAAAAACTGATTGCAGAATAACACATCTCAAATTACGAACAAACGGAGGATAACGATGCGCACCTATTTCCGACTCTCCAGCCTCTTTCTATCCTGCCTGTTGCCGACCTTGGTTGCCGCGCATCCCTATGCTGCCCCCACGGTGACCAGTCTGACAAACCGATCGGTAACCTATACGTCATCCGATCGTCACTATGCCGTATTGAAACGTGGCGACGTGATCGCGGTGATTGTTGATAACGAAGCGGTCGATAACGAAATCCTCCCCGGACATCGGGCCGGTTACAACGGTGTTGCTTCGCTGACTCACACCAATCAACCGAGAAATCTTTTCAAATCGACCGTTGCCGGTTTGAATTTCGAGCATATTCACGACGGGACGTTGGCGGTCAGCAAAGAGAAATTCGAGCCGCGAAAGAATCGCATGCAACTTCGCCTAATCGACGAGCACACTGTCGAACTCTATCAACCACCAACGAAAAACTGGCAACTCGAAAGCTGTGGACGTTATCATTTGTTGGCTGACGGAACCATCGAGTACACCTTTGAATGTATCCCCTGGGCAAACACTTTCCAGCAAGGGTACCTTGGTCTGTTCTGGGCCAGCTATATCGAGTCGCCCGAGGATAAATCAATCTGGTTTCGTGGAACGGATGCCAAAGACCAGAAGACATGCCGCTGGATCCGTGGCGTCACCCCCAAACATGGCGTCCAAAGCACGCATCCGCCCGCAGGAGCACTGCCTGAGTTGCCAATGGACAAAAATTTCCCGCTCACGCTGGTCAATCATCGCTCGAAATTTGTCTCTACCGAACCCTGGTATTATGGAGTGAGTCACGAGATGGCCTACGTGCTGATGTTTCGTCCTCAGGATCGCGTCTGGTTTGCGCAATCGCCTTCTGGCGGTGGTCCCGACAATCCAGCTTGGGACTTTCAGTGGTTCATCCCCAAGTGCAAAGTGGGCGAAGCGTATGGCTTCTTAATGCGTGCCAGTTATTTGCCTTTCAACAGTCGTGAGCAAATCGAAAAAGCCACTCGCGTCCATCGTAAGGCGTTAGCAAAGTAGTGCCGAGCAAAAAGAGCCCTTGAATGTCTTTCATCACACGGAGAAAAGCAGGTGGAGTTCGGAAGAATATAAGCATTCTCGCAGAAATCAATTGGTCAATCGGCTCAACCGTGTCCCAAGTCGGCTCGTACGCGCAGGTGAGATTGCCCAGGTTAGACGCCTACTCTCTCGTGGTATTACCAGGAGAACTGCAAAGTCTTTTTCTTCGAACTCTGGCCTTATTCGCACCGTAGAGAGGCACACCAGGGGGGCTCTTTTCCTGGAAGGAGCCTGTCCGATGCATACTGAAACTCTTCTCGGCGCATTTTCTCAACTGGAAGACCCCCGTAGTCGCCGCGGTGTGCGACATCCGTTTGCTGGCATAGTCGTGCTGATGTTGCTGGGAATGATGGCACGCATTCGCGAAATGGAAGTGCTCGTCCGGTGGGCGGCTGTTCATTGGGACCAGCTCCAGGGGCCACTGGGCTTTGACCGGGATGAGCCGCCTTGCGCCACCACGATTAGCCGCACGCTAGCCCAATGTAGCGTGTCCGAGTTTCAGACAGCGTTGGACATCTGGTTGCGGAACTGTTTAGCGGAAACACCCAGCGAAGGAGTGGTTGCCGTAGATGGGAAAACGGCCAAGCAGGGACTCGACGACAACGGTCGCCCACTGCATATGCTCAACGCGTTTGTGCATGACCTACAGGCGGTTGTTGGCCAATGGTCGACCGGAGCGGAGAAAACCAACGAGCCCACCTTGCTGCGTCGTCATCTGCAAGCATTGCTCGACACCTACCCGATGTTGCGACTGATTACCGGGGACGCCATCTTTGCCCAGCGCCCACTGGTCGAATTGATGCAGGCAAAGAATCGCGATTATCTGTTGCAAATTAAGGCCAACCAGGGTGATACGCTCGATGCTTTAGAGCACTGCTTCGCCCAATCCGCCGAACGCCCGCCAGCAGCCGAAACGACCGAAAAAAAAGGGCGCTCCAGGAAACCCGTCGTGTATGGGTGGATCTAGACAACGCAGATTATATTCGCGAGACGCTGGATCTGCCCGGTTGCCAAATTGCGCTGCGCGTGGATCGCGAGTTGCGTGCTGACGATGGTGAAATCGTGCTGCACGATACGCGCTACTATGTGAGTAGCCTCGATCCTGATCAGGTAACCGCCGCCGATCTCTTGCGGCATGTTCGTCAGCACTGGCGAATTGAAAACAGCTTGCACTTCTTGAAAGACCGCTGGTGGGACGAGGATCGTCACCACACCCGTCGGCCTGGTCTCTCTGCTTGCATGGCGGCGATCAACAACGCCGCCCTCTCAATCCATCGGCTACGATCCGACCCCGATCTACCCGTCCGAGCCGCGGCAGACTACATCGCCTGGAGCCCAGTCATCGGCCTGAAACTACTCAATTCCTGACTTTGCAGTTCTCCTGGTGGTATTACAGCATTGACTGGCCAAGAAAGGCCGATTACTTTAGACTGACCAGTTCGCCCCCGCAAAATATTCCACGAAGTGCGAACGCTCTCCAATATCCCTCGCCAAGAATGAGCATCGAATGGCCATGAGTATGAATCGATTCCCACCACGTCGTTCTCTTCTCCTGTTTTCCGCTGCTATGCTTTTGAGTTGGATCGGAATGTTGCCGACTTGGGCCGATGACTCCAACGCTGATCGCATCCAGCCGTACACGAAGAACCCGCACTACTGGCAGTACCAAGGCAAGCCCGTGATGCTCCTGGGCGGTAGCAAGACGGACCATATCTTTCTGGCGGACGATCTCAAAGCACATCTCGACGAGATGCAAGCCGTCGGGGCCAACTATGTGCGATGCACGATGAGCCAGCGCGAAGGGCTTGACCTGAAGCCGCACAAGCGTTTGCCAAACGGTAAGTTCGATTTGGACCAGTGGAACGAGGACTACTGGAACCGCTTTGCCAACTGTCTGAAATGGTGCGAAGAGCGGGGCATCATCCTGCAAATCGAAGTTTGGGACCGCTTCGACTATGTGCATGTCAAGAGTCGGGATACCTGGGAGATCAGCCCGTGGCGGCCAGCGAACAATGTCAACTACACCTATGAGCAATCAGGATTCCAGGAGACCTACCAAGAGCATCCAAGCGCAGACAAACAACCCTTCTTTCATTCCGTCCCAGGCCTGAAACAGTACCGTAAAAAGTACGATCTCATTCGGGAGTTTCAGGAGAAGTTTGTCGTAAAGATGCTCTCCTACAGTTTGAAGCATGGCAATGTGCTCTACTGCATGAATAACGAGACTTCCACCCCAGCCCGGTGGGGGCAATACTGGATCGAGTTCATCCAGAAAAAAGCGAAAGAAAAAGGCGTAATCGTTTGCACGACCGACATGTTCGACGATGCGTTCGATGCCGATAAAGCAAAACATACTCCGATCATCTTCAACGACGCCGAGCACTATATGTTTGCCGACATTTCGCAGGTGAATAGCAGGAGCTACGATGAGGCGCACTGGGACAGTCTGCAGTGGCTTTTAGGGCAGGTGAACAAAACGCATCCGCGTCCCAGCAATCATACGAAGATCTATGGGAGCGGCTTCAAGAGATTTGGGACGGGAGCGCCTGAGGATGGCATTGAGCGATTCTGGCGAAACATCCTCGGCGGCTCGGCTAGTTCCCGGTTTCACTGTCCCGTCTCCGGCAACGGGCTCAACGACTTCGCCCAAGGAAGCATCAAGGCGGCGCGTATCCTGGAGAGCCAGATCAAGTTCTGGGAGATCGCGCCGCAGATGGGTCTGCTCTCGGACCGCGACAGCGACGAGGCCTATCTGGCAGCGAAACCGGGAGAACGCTACGCGCTCTATTTCACGGATGGCGGATCGGTCGGCCTTGATCTGTCTGGCACAACAGGCTCCTTCGACGTAACTTGGATTAGTGTTTCGATGGGCATCACCACTCAAACGTCGGCCGCTGGGGGCTACCGTCCGATGAAGAAGACGATCGAGGGCGGCGGTATCGTGACATTCTCCGCGCCGTACCAAGGGGGCTGGGTTGCTGCGATCGTGAAGAAATAATGTACCCACCACTGCCTAATACCACAGCGCAAGGTTGAACTACGAAGGCACGAAGAACCCAGCGCAGCAAAGCCGCAACCAAAATGCCAGATTCTTTTTTATCACCGCAGAGAACGCAGAGGGTGCAGAGGTCTTTTTTAGGGATTTTCTCTGCGTACTCCGCGTACTCCGCGGTTCAATTCCTTGAAAAACATGCTTGATCTATCTCTTTTCACTCGGAGTTAATTAATTCTGCACTGTAGTACTTAAGCCTAACACCGAGGAGCACCTTACGTTTATGTCTCACGCCAAATTTATTTCTTTCACCAAAACACTCATCCTGGTTGTTGTTGCCATGTGTGCCACCGAACGAATCGCGTCCGCTGACGACAAGTCGAAATCGGCCAAGCCGCTCCGGGCCGGCATGATCGGGCTTGATACGTCGCATGTGAATGCTTTTACGAGAGTCTTCAATCGCAAGGGGGCTGAAGGCGATCTGGCGGACATCGAGATTGCGGTGGGCTTTCCGGCAGGTACCGACGTCCCAATGAGTCGTGACCGGGTTGGCATGTTCACGAAACAGTTGCGCGAACGTGGCATGGAAATCGTCGACAGCATTCCTGCTCTCCTGGAAAAAGTGGACGTTGTCTTGCTCGAAAGTGTGGATGGTCGCATCCATCTTGAACAGGCAATTCCGATCTTTCAAGCTGGTAAACCGGTCTTCATCGACAAGCCTCTCGCCGGTTCACTCGCCGATGCGGTCGCAATTGCAGAGCTCGTGAAGAAGTACAACGTGCCTTGCTTCTCAAGTTCGATGATTCGGTTCAGTCTCGCGATACAAAGCCTGCTCGACAACGAAGAAGTCGGCGAAATTGCCGGGGCCTTGACCTGGGGACCATGCTCGGTGCAGAGCGACACGCCCGACCTGTTCTTCTACGGGATTCACGGCATTGAGGGGCTCTTCACGCTGATGGGGCCAGGATGTGTCTCGGTTCAGCGAACGCATACCAATGACACAGACATGGTGACGGGAACGTGGACGGGTGGCCGCGTCGGATCGTATCGCGGCATCCGCCACAACAAAGCGAGTTTTGGGGCGACAGCTTTCGGAGAGAAAGGCATCGTCACCGTCGGTCGTTCTGACGGCTACGAACCACTGTGTCAGGCGATGGCAAAGTTCTTTAAGACCGGCAAGTCACCGGTGAGTCTCGACGAAACCGTCGAAATTTTCGCGTTCATGGAAGCCGCCGAAGAAAGCAAGCGTCAATGCGGCAAGCCGGTCACGCTTGAAAGCGTGCTTGCGAAGGCTCGCAAAGAAGCAAAGAAGCGAATCGAGGAATTCGACCGGTAAGAGTAGTGTTGCCAACAAGGAAACGATCGCTTTGTCTACCTTGTTTTGATGAAGAGTAGCCGCAGTCGGAAGCCGCGGTTTGCACGGAGAACATCGGGAGAATAACGTGAGCAAGAAAACGAAAGACTCGACGAATCGCCATTCACTCGCAACTCGCCGTACGATTCTGCTAGTCGCAACCGCTGCTGGCTTGACATTCGCCGGGCTGGCATCCTGCGCAGTTGCCGAAACGGTTCGCCCCAACATCATCCTCTGCATGGCGGACGATCAGGGCTGGGGCGACGTGGGTTACTATGGGAAATCGGTAGCCAAGACGCCGGTCCTTGATGAGATGGCAGCAACGGGGCTGCGATTCGATCGCTTTTATGCCGCTGCTCCGGTCTGCACGCCGACGCGCGGCAGCGTGATGACGGGGAGACATCCGAACCGTTTTGCCTGCTTCGAACCAGGACATTCGCTGAGGCCCGAAGAAGTGACGATTGCCGAGGCCTTGAAGCAGGCCGGTTATACCACCGGACATTTCGGGAAATGGCACCTTGGTTCGATCAACGCGCGCAGCGACGTCAGTCCCGGAGCATCCGGTTTTGACAGATGGTTTTCCAGCCCGAATTTCTATGGTCTCGATCCGTTGATGAGCGACCAAGGGCAAGTTGTCCGCACGAAGGGTGAAGGTTCGGAAGTGACTGCCGAAGCTGTGATCAAATTCATTCGTTCTTGCGCAAAAGAGAAACAACCATTTCTTGCCGTTGTCTGGTTTGGGTCTCCCCACAATCCGCATGCCGCACTCGACAAGGACCGTCAGTTGTACGCGGATCAACCGGAGGACTTGCAACACTACTACGGCGAGATCACGGCGATGGACCGTAGTATCGGCATGTTACGCGACGAATTGCAGCGACTTGATATCACCACCAACACACTATTCTGGTACTCGAG
>CBDFMC010000005.1:0-41126 GCA_965249435.1 Lacipirellulaceae bacterium
CGATGGCGGAGGAAGCAATAACTGTCGTCACCCACATTTTCAAGGAAGACCTGCAACGATTGGTCAACCGGATTGACATTCCAATTCGCGTCGCCCATTATCCACCGCATTGCTCGAAGTATAACCCGATTGAACACCGTCTTTTTTCTCATGTCACTCGCGCCTGGTCCGGTGTGGTGTTTCGCACGCTTGACGTCGTCACAACATGCCTTCGACGAGTGTGGACTCGCACCGGGCTGAAAGTCACCTACGCGGTACTCAACAAGGATTATCAAACTCAAACGGAAAGGCGAGCGAACGTTTCCTTGACTTGGATCCCATACAGTTCGAAGACGTATTGCCCGATTGGAATTACACCGTAATTCCTACCGCCTACTGAAAACCGGTAAGTTATTTATCGGCCACTCCTTAGGGTTCTTCAGGGAATTTAGTGGCTACCGTTAGTGGCTACCGTTCGAGGAAAGCATTTAAAGCCCCCGGCTTTGCCGGGGGGTTGCCTGTGAGGAAATGTTGCTTTCGTAGGAAAATGTCCTTCGTGGAAATGCTCTGCTTGTTGGAAAGGTGGACTGTTACGCAACCCCCCGGCAAAGCCGGGGGCTGAGATTGTGACTTGGACATTCTCCGTTCCACACCAAAATCTAGCCACTAGCAAGTCCTGAAGAACCAAAAAGCTAAAAGAATTCTTGGCGGCTAATCAAAGCGGATTGGGCTTTACCTGTCACAGAGACGAACTTGGGGGGACTTGCATTTCAGGGACATTGTCATGCAGACCTGACAATGGGGGCAAGATTGGCAAGACATCGATCCCTGGGCAAGTTTCCCCCCAAGTGCTACGGCTTAAACATGCACTTTGCATGTACGCTTAACTCATTAACAGGAGACCTAACAATGACACGCCAATTTTTTTATCTCGCTTTGTGGAGTCTGTTCACAATTCAGGGAGCCACGGTGGCCCTCGGCTCGAACGATATCTTCGGGACAATGTCGAATTTTGATGTCTACAACGAAACAGAAACTGAGGCCCACGGGGCAGAAATCGAACTGGAGGGGATTCATATAGAGGACATCTCCCGGACGTTTCCTTCCAATTTCGATACGGAAACGATTGTTGAATACGTGGACGGATCGACCTTCGGCACACGGATATCCTACAGCGGGTACAACTTAAACAGCAGCGGTTTTCTTGCTCCTACGCTTAATCCGATTTCCACCAATGGCCATACTTGCGTGGGGACTGAGGGTTGCGAACACTTTGGCTTTTCGGTGCGTGGAGTGCAGCCCTCAGCAGCTCGCTATTACTGGCTCGATCAAAGTGATCAACGGATCGGAGCAATGCCAATGTCGGTGCCTACTCCTAGTTGGACGTACATACCTGGAAACGCGGGTGGCCAGCCCCGCTTGCGGGCTGAAGTGGAAGTTCCCGAGCCGCCGGAGGTGATCGAGCAGCGGCCCGATTCGATTTGGATGAAGGTGTTCAAAACCGAAATCGACCGCCCAGTCGACCTGATGGAACTGATGTCCAACAACGGTATCGTACCGGATGGTGCTGGCGAAGTGGAAACGGAATGGGAACTGCTGGAAGGTGGCCTGGGCAAGGTGAGACAGGCAGAAGCCGACGTGCCCGATGGACATTACGCGGTCATCCGGCGGTATGAATACTTCGAGTACACAGGTCAGTACGACGCAGAACACGAGCCCATCACGCTGTTCCTCGACAAGGGCGACCTGCCCGAGGACCTTGTGGAACCGCCGGCGGACGAATTGGGGCAGTTCATTGCGTCCAACATGGTCGCGGCCAATCTGGCAGCACCCGAAGAGGGCGACTTCGACCAGGATGACGACGTGGACGGCTCTGATTTTCTCGCATGGCAGCGCGGGTTCCAGTCGGGCAATAAGCTGGAAGATGGCGACGCGAATTGGGACGACTCAATCGATGGGGATGACCTGCAAATATGGCAGGGCCAATTCTCCGGAGTAGCGGCCGCTGCGGGTGGAATTGCGGGTACAGCCGTACCTGAACCGTCCAGTGCCCTTCTGGCGTTGATCGGTTGTCTTGGATGGAGCCTGCTAGGCTTCTCCCGCCGGGCGAACGACAGTGATTTTCTCGCAAAGGCGCGAAGAAAAAGGGTTCTTCAGGAATTTTAATGGCTAGATTTTGCAGTGGAAAGGAGAATGCCCAAGTCACAATTTCAGCCCTCGGCTTTGCCGGGGGCTGAAATGCTTTCCTCGAACGGTAGCCACTAAATTCCCTGAAGAACCAGAAAAAGAAAGGGACCAATGACAAATACAAATAGATTCCAAATCTCAAGTTCCAATTGTAATTTGAAGATTGAAATTTGTTTGTTACTCAGAGTGAAAGCTGTCAGCTATCGGCTATCAGCTATCAGCCAGAAAATGCACCTCGTCCAGCGGTTTTCTTGCTAAAAGCCGACAGCCGATCCGGTGAAAATAGTGTTTTATACCGTTCAGGGTCCGCAGTAGTTTTCACTCTGAGTTTGTTATTTGGTGTTTGCGATTTGATCTTTTCTTTGCGGCTTTGCCGCACCGGGCTCTTCGTGGTTCATTCTTCTCCATCCCGTGAACGGATACTGGTTTTCCAGACTCAACCCGGCGGCCATTTCAGGGGGCGGCCAGCAAGTAGATGGAAATGCAAATGGTCGACTGCCTGGCCGCCATCCTTGCCGCAGTTGACCACCACGCGATAACCGTCAGTTAATTCTAACTCTTCGGCCAGGTTGCGAATCACCATCCAAAGATGGCCCATGAGTTCGGCATCCGCCCGTTCAAGGGCATCGACCGAAATAATTTCTTTCTTTGGTATCACCAAGAGATGGATCGGCGCTTGCGGTGCGACGTCGTGGAACGCCAAACAGCAATCATCTTCGTAAACAATGCTGGCAGAGACTTCTTTGTCAATAATCTTCTTGAATATCGTTTTTTCGGACATGGTTTTAATAGGGGTTTAATAGGGGGCAGGGGGCAGAAGTTGGCAAGGTTCCTTGTTTACTACCTATCTGCCCAGTTGGCTCAACAGAATCGCTTCTTCGGATATCAGCATCGGAATATGCTCGACGATAGGATAGAGTCGGTCCTCTAACTCACGTATTAATCCACTTCGTAGGCGTCGCTCAATTCGCTCGCCCGCGAGATTGAATAGGTTGCCTGCTTCAATGGCACGGTTCAGTCGCTCGATCAGATCGGCATCGGCTAAAGTAAGCGGAGTCAAATCGTCCGGGCAACGCAGCATCTTCAACAACGAATCGTTCATCTAGCGTTTCTCTTCGCTTATCGGACGGGGAGTTTAACCTCGGATTCTATGCTTATCCGAACAACACTGCTAGCAGTGGATCAGGCGCATAGCAAAGTCTCGATGAACCATTTCAGTCCCAGGCTTTGCTGAGAGGGAAGAATATCGAGATGCTATCATGCTAGAAAAAACCGTAGCGATACCTCTTCGCTAGGCGACCCCCCGACAAAGCCGAGGGCTGTAATGGCGGCTTTGCGGTTCACTTGCTCCCCTCTTTCAGCAGCGCGGCTGATGATGAGACTTGCCCCTTGCCGATACAACCTGAATAGATAGAACATGAGGTGGATATTGGCTTGCTGAGCCATGCAATCGTTGCTGCAGCTCCGCTTTTTTTGCAATCGATCATTGAGGCACGAGGATGAACATGGCTACAAATCGACGTTGGATGACTATCGCATTGGCCATGACAATGGGCGCATTGGCCATGACAATGGGCAGTTGGGCACCCCAATCGCACGCTCAGGTAACCTATGAAGATGGTCCCGATGGCGTTCGCTATCAGGTGACTCGCCGGCAAACAGATCGCCAGGTGCCGGTAACGGTTATGGAAGACAGGCAGCAGACAGTTTACCGGCAGCAAGTAACCACACAAACGTTAAATCATCAACAGTTGTATTGTACCCCCGTGACACAGTATCGCATGGTGTCGCGGCTCAATGGTCGTTGGAATCCGTTTGTCACACCCTATTGGACACATCAACTCAAACCGGTAACCCATTGGCAACAACAGGTCGCCACGGTGCAGGTGCCCGTAGCACAATCGGCCTGGGTACCGGAAACTCGCACCGTGCAGGTACCGGTCACGACTTATCGTACGGCCAGAGAAGAAACCATTAGCAAGGTTGCCATGAACCAACCGCGAAGACTTGCCAATGCGCAACCCTTGCCGTCCGGCAGGCCCTCAGCTACGCTTGCCGCTCGCCCGAGCTAACCATCGAGTTTACGCGAAGGTCCGATTGGCGGGACTGCCCTTGAGAGCGACCCACCCCGACAGGCAACCGGCGGCTGGCGATCCTCCAGCGACAACCGATATTGAAATGCGAAATTCGGATCGCGGAATAAAAATCATTCCGAAAGCCGCAATCCGAATTCCCCATTGGCTAAGAAGGTGCCCGACGTCGCGACCGGCGACTGGTGGATGTTACCCCCCATTCTTTTGTTAAGTTTTCAAAAACCTCAGGTGTTTCGTATCGCACGATCTCCTTGCTTTCGGGCATGGGGCCAATCAGACCGCGAAACACGGGCATCCCTCGAAGGCTCAGATCCGTGCTACAATCGTCGATGCCAATCTGCGTGTGCATTTTCAACACTTTGCTTTCATGTTTGTAGTCTCGCGTGCGAAGCTCTCCGTTCTTGCCGCGTGAGACGATGCGGATCGTCTTTTCTGTTTCCTCTGTTTCCATGTTTTCTTCCATATTTGCACGACCTCGAAAATAGCATGTTGGGTTGGAGGGGTAATCAGGATGTTTGTCGTATCGGCGGCAGTATTGTTTTTGGGTAAGTGTTTCATCCCCCCCAGTCACACTAGGAATAGCTAGTGGAATCCTTAAATCACTCTTCCTGGGAGAGGCCCGCATAATTGACGTTCGAGCCGACGGTCTGCGCCAGTTGTGACTCCACGGGGCACTTCGGCAACAGAAAGCTATGCGCTTTGCGGGGTTCCTGCCGACGACCGAAGCAAGAAATACGGAGCAGGACGGACCGACAATCCCTTCCTGTGAGGCAAGATAGACAGGCAGGCAGGAGTGGCGCATGTTTTAGAGATATTGCTCACGGAGAGTTCAACCGCTAGATTTAGCGTTTCCGGAGGGTACGCGAATTGGCTAGCAGCCTGACTCGAAATCAGGTGCCGTGCAAACGGTTGAGGGTTCGAGTCCCTTGCCCTCCGCTCAAGACAATCGATGTTAAACCGCATTTTTCATCCAGGAAAACCCCAGCGCAGCCGTTGGCCGCAACCAAACAACCAATTTTGACAGGATTTGCAGGATAAACGGGATGAATCCAATGGACCACTATCCTGCTGATCCTGTTAATCCTGTCAAAAATTCTTTGCGCCACACAAAGAAATTGATCGTTAGTGGCACCGATTGGACACGGACAAGCTTAAACGACTTTCTCTTTTATCCGTGTTTCATCCGTGTTCAATCCGTGGCTCTTTTTACTCCTTTTTTCAGGAAGTGCAGAACACGATGACCTACACGATTTTCCATTTGAGATTAATACGTGCCGTGGCCGTTGTGGCCTTCATCGGAATTTGTCACGGGGCGGCCCCAATCGCATTTGCGGACGCGCCTTCTCGATCTCCCACCGTCCTGGACGCTCGGCTCCATCTCGAACGCATCACCACCGAACCCGAATTGGTTACGCCAACCGGCATCTGTTTCGACCGTCGCGGCCGCCTTCTGGTCATCGAGTCGCACACGCACATGCGGCCCAAGGATTACGTCGGGCCACCGGCTGACCGGATTCGTCTGATCGAAGATACCGATGGGGATGGCCGGGTCGATCGCTGGTCGACGTTCCACGAAGGGCTTCATCAGGCGATGAATGTCCAGCAACACGCCAACGGTTCGGTCTATGTCGTCACTCGATCGTCACTCGTGCGACTCACCGATCGCGACGGCGACGGCCAAGCGGAGGGGCAGACCGAAATCGTTCGCCTTGAGTCCAAATGCACCTACCCGCACAACGGCTTGATGGGTTTTGCAATTGCCCAAGACGACTCGCTGTATCTGGGACTTGGCGAGAACCTGGGGGAACCGTACCGAATCGTTGGGAGCGATGGCTCGGAGTTCCGCGGCGGCGGCGAGGGGGGATCTCTACCGCTGCCAACCGGACGGCTCGAAACTCCAGCGGATCGCCACGGGCTTTTGGAACCCGTACGGTCTCTGCGTCGACCCGTTCGGGCGGCTCTTCGGTACCGATAACGATCCTGATGCCAGTCCGCCCTGCCGACTTCTGCATATTGTCCCCGGCGGAGATTACGGTTATCAATATCGCTATGGCCGCTCAGGCCGGCACCCATTGCAGACGTGGACGGGCGAACTGCCCGGGACGCTTGGCATGGTCTGCGGCCTTGGCGAAGCGCCGTGCGAGATGGTCGCCCACCGCGGCCTGTTGTGGGTCGCAAGCTGGGGTGATCATCGGATCGAGCGCTACCGGCTCGTTCCGAAGGGAGCGTCCTTCCAAGCCAGTCGCGAAGTAGTCGTCCAGGGCGGTAACGATTTCCGTCCGGTCGGGATGGCGGTCGCGCCCGATGGATCGATCTATTTTAGCGATTGGGTCGACGCAAGCTATCCGATCCATGGGCGCGGTGGTCTGTGGCGTTTGTCATGGCGCGAGCCACCTGGTGATGCGTCTCCGTTTCCGCCGCACAGCGAAATCGAGCAACTGGCCGACAGCCTGCGTCGGAAACCGACGCGAGCCGGTCTCCAGTCGTCCGATCCGTTCGTGCAGACTGCGACCGTTTGGGGATTGGCAGCGCGGGGAGACATCGGCCAAACCGATTGGAGCAATTTGCCATCTCCGACAGCGCGGGTCGGCTTTTTGCAGGCGCTTCGTTGGCGTGATGAAACTCCGTCAAAAGACCAGTGGGATGCGGCGCTGCGCGACCCAAATTCCGAGGTACGGATCTTTGCCGTTCGATGGATCGCTGACCTTGGGCTGCGCGAATACCACAACGCAGTTCTCGATCGGCTCGATACCAGTGCGATCGACGCTCGCGAATATCTAATCATCCTCGCCGCTGCCCAATGGCTTGCCACCGGTCAGGCAACTCACGGCGGCGAGATATCCGACGAGCTGCTTGTCCGCGAATTGGAGTCGCACCAGCGGCCCGCAGACATCCGTGCCCTCGCCCTAAGACTCCTCTCGCCGAACAACCCTTTCCTGAATCCGGACCGAATGGAAACTTATTTGAAGAGCCAAGATGCCTCGTTGCGCCTTGAGGCTGTTCGGACCCTTGGCCAACAGACCATTCCCGATCGGTTCGCCCTGCTCGCCCAAGTCGCCACCGACATCCAACAGGCCGACATCGTCCGCGCCGAAGCGATCATGGGCCTAGGCGCCGCCGCCAGCCAGCACGAGGCGCTTCTCGAACAGTTTGCCTCAGACCCGACGCCATCGTTGGCGCGTCAAGCCAAACGGACGCTCCGCCTCGCCGGAATTCACGCCACACCGACCGAGCTGAAGCCCGATCCCCGTGATATCGACGCATGGCTCCAACTTGTGGACGCACCGGGCGATGCCGAGTCGGGCCGGCGTCTCTTCTTCAGTTCGGTTGGCCCGCGCTGCGCGATATGCCATCGGTTCGATGGCCGCGGTGGCCAAATCGGCCCCGACCTGACCTCGATCGGCCGCACAACATCCCGCCGCCGTATCCTCACGTCGATCCTGCAGCCAAGTGCCGAAATGGCGCCCAAGTACGTGCCATGGGTGATTCAAACCGACGATGGCAAACTGCACCTCGGCCAGACGCTTCCGCAAGCGATATCTCGCGACCGTATCCTCTTTTACGACAAGGACGGCAAGGTGTTTGAGCTGCGAACCGAAACGATCGATGAGCAAATCGTCGATCATGCCCGATGGGCTGGAGAAGCTGATGACCGTCGACGATCTGCGCGATCTGTTGGCGTTTTTGACGAGAATGCGATTGACGGAGGTACCCAAAAAATAGGGATCTTCGGAAGATACGTGTTTTCGAGTTTTTTTATGCCCTAAAACTGGGTCATGCATTACTCAGAGTGAAAGCTGAGATGTATTAGGTTTCGCTAGCTCGGGGACTCGTGGCGGTCAGTCTGCGGGAAATACGACCACCTCATCAATTGATTTCGCACCAACGTCGAGCATCAACAGCCGGTCGAAACCGAGCGCGACGCCCGTGCAATCGGGCAAGCCGGTTTTCATCGCGGCAAGTAATTTCTCGGGCAGTGGCAGCGGTTGCCGATTGTCTGCTTGGCGAGTGTTATTCACTGAGGTTAAACGTTCGCGCAATTCATCCGCGTCGGTCAATTCATGGTAACCGTTGGCCAGCTCCACACCACGCCAATAGAGTTCAAATCGCTCGGCGACGCGCGTGCCGCTGTCGTCGGTGCGAATTTTAGCGAGTGCCGACTGGCTGGCTGGATAGTGATAGAGAATCTCCGGGGCATCGCATCCAAGCTTGGGTTCAACACACATCGTTAGTAACAGGTTGAGCCACTCGTCTCGGTCATTGTGGTTGATGCCGTCGGGGATTGTGAGTGCTAATTCTTCGGTCCGCATGGCCAGTTCTTCACAATTTGATATGTGGGGCAAGATGCCGGCATGATGTTCGAATGCCTCGGTATAGCTGGTTCGCTTGGCGGGTGGAGTACCTAGCAACTGTTGGCACAGCGCATCAAGCAGCCCGATGCCGGCTGACATATCATCGCCCGTGCGATACCACTCGACGATGGTAAATTCCGGGTGGTGTAATGGGCCGCACTCGCCGGCGCGGAACGAACGGGTGATTTGGTAAATGGCCTCAGCACCTGCGGCCAGTAGCCGTTTCATGTGAGACTCGGGGGAGGGTTGAAGCCACGTTGTCGTGTGTTGCGTGTGCGCCGTGTGTTGCGTTGCAACACGGCTGGGTTCGATGTGTAGTTCCGGGATGATCTCGCTGGAGAGGAGCGGCGTTTCGACCTCCAAAAATCCACGTTCGTCGAAAAACTGCCGCAGCCTTCGCAACAAGATCGCACGCTGCTCAAGAAATTTCATCGCGACTCTCGAATCGGCTGGCCTGGTAGCAGCGGGGGCATGGGACAATCGAGCATGTCGGACACGGCTCGCAGCAACTCGGCTTCGCGGACGTTCACTTCCGCGTCGGCACAGATGCATGCGGCCGCCGCATCGAGCAGCCGCCGACGTTGCTTGGCGGAAACTTGGGCCAACTGTTTGATCGCCGGGTCGAGCTGCTTCAAGCCGCATTCCTCTTTGGTTAGCAACTTCAGAGGAACATGGGGTAAATGCCTCATGGCATCGGAAAGCGAAGCCGACGCTCCATCCCGATCACTGCCCGCATGCGCCAGTGCCGACAGCAATACGGAGCAAGGCTGCCCCAATTTTTGCAGGCCATAATATCGAATGAAGGGTCGTTTTACTTGCTCAAACTGCGGATGCAAATGTCGCCACAAAATTTGATAGAGCGTCCACTCAAAGAGCCCCAATTTGTCGTCTGCTTTGACCAGTGTGTGAAAACATTTGGAAAACGAACCATACTGCGGCGGCGACATGGCCCGAAGCGCCGGCAAGGCCATGTCGACGAGCGGCAAACGTGCGCGGACGTCAAGCTCATCAACCACGGGGGTAAGCTTTTCGGTTAGCTCGACAACATCAGGCGTTGAAAACTTGGTTAGCGCGCTCATTTGCACTTGACGTACCGACGTGTCGCGATCAAGCAGCAGGGCGAATATCACCGCTCGGGCGCCATACGGTTCACGAACCGCGGCAGTGATCGACGTCTGCAACGATCGCACAAGCTGGGCCGCATAGGAGCGATGGATTTCCGTCGGGTTGCCAACCTGGTCGGTGGCGTGGGCGACGACTTCCACCGGCACGTTTTCAGCCGCGGACAAGCCACCCACAAAACCGGCAGCCATTTCCGATTCCGCAATGCTCGCTGCATCGATTGCAGGTGCCTTGGGAAAGTGGCCATCCCACTGCGGGTCGATGGCAAGAATCCGCTTCGGCAGCGGCGGGTGTGTTGCCATCAAGCCAGAAAATCCTTCCCACACACCGCCGGCAAAAAACATGTGACTAAACTCCGACGCACCCGGATGTTCGACTTTCGATCCGAACAGGGCCGCCCCAATGCGTTTCAGTGCGCCGCCAATGCCGCTCGGGTTGCGCGTGAATTGCACCGCCGACGCGTCAGCCAAATACTCACGCTGCCGCGAGACGGCCGCCTTGATAAGACCACCCATCAGCGTACCGAGATAGCCGAGGATCACGATCGCCAAGCCGATGACCAGGATGGCGGCGGCACCATCGTTCTTGGATCGTCCGCGACGGCTGTATGCCGCACTGTGTAACAGCACTCGGCCCAGCAGCCCGAGCAGCAAGATGCCATTGAGCACGCCGATCAGCCGGATATTGAGCCGCATGTCGCCGTTGAGGATGTGGCTGAACTCGTGGGCGATGACGCCTTGCAATTGGTCGCGGGTAAGCTGCTCGACACAACCGCGCGTGACGGCGACCACCGCGTCGCTGGGCGAATAGCCTGCGGCAAAGGCGTTGATCCCCTGTTCATCGGGCAACATATAGACCGGCGGCACCGGCACGCCCGAGGCGAGCGCCATTTCCTCGACGACATTCAGCACTCGCTGTTCGATCAAATCGGTAGCATTGGGATAAATACGCCGACCGCCAACTCGCTCGGCGACGACCGTTCCGCCACCGCGCAGCTGTGCAATTTTGAAAAGACTGCCGCCGACAATGAGCGCCAACGCCCCGCCGCTAGCCGCCAAGGGAATCTGCCACGGGACTTTCGATCTTTGTGTTCCGTCAGATCTCTGCACTCCGTCGAAATGCGATGCCCGCTGCACCTCTCCCGTCGCCCCGAGCAGTGCCATCGTCGCCAGAAACGTAGCAACCAAGATTCCCAGCACTGCCAACACAAACAGCACCACCAGCCACTTGGTATAGCGGTGAGAAAGCGATTGCCGTTCAAAAAAATCCGTAGCCATGGGGGAGAGTGATGAGTGATGAATGATGAATCGTAGCCGCGAGCGGCAGATGAGAATTTACCAATCTTAACCCGACGCGTAAGCGAGGGAATTACCCCGTTATCCTCAGTCCCTCGCTTACGTATCGGGTTAAGATTGGTAAGTTTTTATCTGCCGTTCGCCTTACCCAAACGAAACCTTCGGCGCTTCGGCAATTGCCTCGCTGTCGAATTCCAGCAGTTCCGCATCCTCGCTGTGGCCGAACATGCTGGCGAAAACGGTTTGAGGAAATGATTGCCGGTAGGTGTTGTACACCGTGACCGAGTCGTTGTACGCCTGTCGGGCAAAGGATACTTTGTTTTCGGTCGAGGTGAGTTCCTCGGTTAGCTGAGCCATGTTTTGGTTGGCCTTCAAATCGGGGTAAGCCTCGGAGAGCGCAAAGAGCCGGCCGAGCATTCCGCTGAGCCCCGACTCGGCACTGGCCAGCGCCTGCATCGCTTTCGGATCGCCCGGCTTGGCCGAAGCCTGCTGCAAACCGCTGACCGCCTGGTTGCGAGCTTTGATGACTCCTTCGAGCGTTTCCTTCTCGTGCTTCATGTAGCCCTTGACCGTTTCGACCAGATTGGGAATCAGATCGTAGCGGCGTTTCAATTGCACTTCGATTTGTGAAAAGGCATTTTCCAATCGGTTGCGCAGCGCCACCAACCGGTTGTAAATCCCCACACCAACCATCAACAGCACTAGTCCGATGCCTAAAAGTACGATCAGAATAATCCAAGGTGTTGACATGGGGGTTCTCCTTGTGGTTGGTGATGAATGGTTGGTGGTTGCCGTGTGCCGCGTTGCGGCACGGCTATTCCGCAATCCGAATTCCGCCTTCGTTTCATTCCGGCGCTTTGGTCCGCTCGACATATTCGCCCGTTCGCGTATCGACGCGCAGCCAATCGCCCGTGTTGATAAATGGCGGAGCAGTAATCTCGGCGCCCGTTTCTAGCTTGACCGGCTTCTGCACATTGGTGGCCGTGTTGCCTTTGGCCGTTGGCTCGGTGTATTCGACCTGCAGCACCACATGATTGGGCGGCGTGATCGAGATGGGATTGTTGTTGTAAACCATCAGAATGCAATCCATGCCTTCTTTCAAAAACCGCCAATGGTCGCCCACCTGCTCGGCCGTCAGTTCATACTGCTCGTAGTCGGTGTTGTTCATGAAAACAAAACTGTCGCCATGGCGGTAAAGATATTGGGCAGTGAACTCTTCGACGTCGGCCGCTTCGAGCGTTTGCCCGGCTCGATAGGTACGATCCACGACCGTTCCCCGCAGCAGATTTTTCATCTTGCATTCGTAAAACGCAACGCCCTTGCCCGGTTTGCGGAAGTTCATTTCGACGATCGTAAAAGGGGTGCCGTCGATCTGCACCTTCAGGCCTTTGCGGAAATCACTAGAGTTATATGTGGCCACGGCTACTTATTTCCTGCTTCGAGTAAAAAGAGTGTAAGGTCAATTTCAAAGTCACGATTTCAGCCCTCGGCTTTGCCGGGGGGTTGCCTGCATAGAGTATTGCATCGGTTTTCTCCAAGTCATTGCCCTGCGGTACCACTACCCCCCGGCAAAGCCGGGGGCTTTCATGCTCTTCGTGACTTTGCAGTGCTCCTGACAAGGTTTACGGTACGGCTTGGAAAATACGGCCCCGTTGTGTCCAATGGGAAAGTGAACATTCTAACAAATTCTGCCGAGTCTGTCCGCACCCGTTTGCCCCATGTTGCCGAAACTTCATGGCAGACCGAGCTGCGCCAGGCCGTACGCGATCCGCACGAGCTTTGCCGGCTGCTGGAATTGCCGCCGGAATGGGCCGAACGGGCTGTCACGGCGATGAAGCATTTTCCGCTGCTTGTGCCCCGGGGCTTTTTGCGTCGAATTGAGCGTGCCAATCCCCGCGATCCGCTGCTCCGTCAGGTTTTGCCGCTGGTTGATGAAACCGTCGAGGCACCCGATTTTGTCGCCGATCCAGTCGGCGACACGGCCGCCACGTTGCAGCCAGGCCTATTGCAAAAATACGCAGGCAGGGCGCTGCTGGTTACCACGGGAGCCTGCGCAGTGCATTGCCGTTATTGTTTTCGCCGACATTTTCCCTACAGCGAAGTGCCTCATGCCGACGCCGCCTGGAGCAGACCGCTTGCGGCCTTAGCGGCCGACCAGACGATCCACGAAGTCATCCTCAGCGGAGGCGACCCGCTGATGTTGGTCGACGCCCGGTTGGCTTCTCTGGTACAGCGCATCGCAGCAATCTCGCATGTCACTCGACTGCGAGTCCATACGCGCCTGCCGGTCATGATTCCCAGCCGTGTTACCGGCGAACTTATTCAATGTTTAACACAAAGCAGACTGAAGCCAATCGTCGTGATCCATGCCAACCATGCCCGTGAACTGGCCGACGATGTGGCTCTTGCGATCGCAAAATTACAACATGCGGGCGTCATACTGCTAAACCAGGCGGTGCTGCTCCGCGGTGTGAACGATACGGTCGAAGCCCAAGTTGCACTCAGCGAGCGGTTGCTCCAACTGGGAGTCCTGCCCTATTATCTACACCAACTAGACCGCGCCCGTGGGGCATCCCACTTCGAGGTACCCATCGAAACGGGCTTGCAAATTATCCAATCGCTCCGCACTCGTTTGCCCGGCTATGCGGTACCGCGTTACGTGCAAGAGGTACCGGGCGAGCCGTACAAGTTGCCGCTGGGATGAAGGGTAGGTTGAAAACAACGGTTCTTCGGGGAATTTGGTGGCTATCGCTGACTGTGGCGATGAAGAAGTCTCACTTCAGCCCCCGGCTTTGCCGGGGGGTTGCCTTCGGGGAAATGTTGCTTTTGGAAAAATGCTCTCGAGGGAATGCTCTGCTTGGTAGAGATGGGGACTGTTTCTCGACCCCCCGGCAAAGCCGGGGGCTGAAATGGGGGGGGCAGCCCATGGTCAGCAGTAGCCACTAAATTTGCTGAAGAACCCGAAGCAGAGGCTTGTGTGCCAACCCATGGAGACTGGCCAGTTGGATTCGATCACGACTCACGGAGTTTGGTTCCGCCGGAACAAGCGGAAGCACGCATAGGAGACTTCCGACCAGCAACTTGTTGAATTGGGAAGGCAGGCTGATCCTTGTCGGTTGTATCGGTCGCAAAGATTGCCCAGAATGAGCATAAACAGCCGGAAGAATGCTAACCCAAGTTCCACAGTTGTGTTGCGGAAGTGCTTTTTTGAAAAATATTTTGACCTGAAATCATATGCCCTGACGGGTGTATCTTTCCTGGCTTTACGAAAAATGGTTCCTCTTCGGTCGCGACGAAGGCAAATCGCGTTGTCGTGGAAAGATCTGCGTTTGACGAGACACTTTGATTGCCGATAATTCGGGCATGTTCATCAGGCCGTGCTACCGCAAGATCAAGGGAAAACGTCAGGCGTATTGGGCGCTGGTCGAGTCGTATCGAACCGAACGGGGGCCGCGACAGCGGACGGTTGCCTGGCTTGGCAAGCTCAAGGAGTCCGAACGGGCCGGCGTCAGGCGAGCAGCGGCAGGCGAGAAGAAACCGGATTCCGCACAGCTGCAACTCTTCGATGATCAAGGCCAGCTCGAGCCCGAGTGGGTCGAGATCGATACGGCGAATGTGCGTGTCGAAAACCAACTCGAGTTCGGCGGAGCATGGCTCGCGCTGGAGTTGATCCGCCAACTGCAACTCGACAAACTGTTTGAAAACATCATCCCACGCGGCAAGGAAGATATCCCGTGGGCGAAGGTCGCGATGATTCTCGTCATCTGCCGACTCTGCAACCCGTCGAGCGAACTGCATATTGCCGAGCATTATTACAAGAGCACGGCGCTGCCCGAGTTGCTGGGTGTTCCGGCGGAAAAGATCTATGACGAAAGGCTTTACCGGGCGCTGGACAAGCTGCTACCGCACAAGGAGGCTCTGGAAAAACACCTGAAAAACAGGCTCGGCACGCTGTTTGAGCTCGATTATGATCTGCTGCTGTACGATGTGACGAGCACCTACTTCGAGGGCCTTTGTGAAGGAAACCCACAAGCCCAACGCGGTTACTCTCGCGACAAACGGGGTGATTGTAAACAAGTCTGCATCGGTCTGGTCGTCACGCGGGACGGCATCCCGCTTGGCTACGAAGTCTTCGCCGGCAACCGCAACGACATGACGACGTGGCAGGAAATTGTCACGACGATGGAGAAGCGTTACGGTCGCGCCAACCGCATCTGGTGCGGCGATCGCGGGATGATGAGCAAGGCGAACCTCGAATTCATGGAGTCGGGCAATCGGTGTTATATCCTCGGCGCGTCGAAAGGGACGCTCAGGAAGTTCGCGCGCCAGTTGCTCGGCGAAGACTGGCGCGTGATCCGCGAAGGCCTGGAAGTCAAGATGTGCGCTTCGCCCGACGGCGGCAAAGAAACCTACATCTTATGTCGCAGCCGTGATCGCCGTGAAAAGGAAAAGGCGATGCACGAGCGTTTCGAGCAGCGGATCGACGAGGCGCTCGAGAAGCTCCGCGCAAGCTGCGAAAAGCGTAAATGGAAAAAGGAAGTGATCGACCGCCGCGTCGGCAAGATCATGGCAAAGAACTCCCGGGCCGCCGGCCTGGGCGACGAACCTCGCCGCATTTTTGAGGAGCTGGGCAAGATCAACCTGGTCGACGTCGTGCTTCCCACTCGCCAAAAGCCCACCCGCCAAAAGCCGGTCGAAATCCGCCGTCGCTGCGTCGCCCGTCCGACCGAGCACCAAGCCATCCTGCTCGACCGCCTCGGTCTGAGCCTGCCCCGTCAATTAAAAGTTGCCCGCCAAATGTAGTGGAAAAATCCCACCACCCAACCTATAAAACAAGAGTCTCCGTGGACACAAGTGTGGAACTTGGGTTAGGACTCGGTTTCGTCTGTTACGGCCTCTATCTCCATGCCGGAACCGATCGACCTCGGTTGAGGATGTTTCGCGTCACCAAGCGATTTGATACGGCCTTTTTTAAGGTGTTTTTTCTGCTGATGACCATATGCGTAGGCACAGCCTTTGCCTACCACGTGGGTGATAGCCCCGCGTTGCTTCGGTTTGACAGCGAGGAGGCAATGTGGCGTTATGAAGAAATTCAAGCCGCCAAACGTGCCGATGCCGCTCGTCGTGAGCGGCTGGCCAACGAGCCATCCCCGGCCGAAAAGGAGGCGTTGCGACTAGCCCGACAGGAGAGAGAAAAGGCAGAAAAAGCTCGCAAGGCTCAGCAGAATCGCGGAGAAGAAGAGGCCGAACGTAAGGCGAGAATCGAGGAAGAGAAACAAGCGGAAGCAAATCACATTGAGTGGCAACGAGAACAAGAATTGCGACAGCAGCGAGACGAGTTGCTTGATGAGCTGTTGGTTAAGTACGCCAATCGCAAGTCGATTCCCTATTACCGAGCGGCCGAGTCGATCGCCAAAAAACTTGGCCTGTCGTCGTACTCTTATCGCAACAGACTTGACAGTCTGAACGACAAGTATTTACAAGCCATTCAAGGTGCCAAGAAAAACTATGGTTCGCCCCAAGACGGGAGATTCTACCGAGCCTGCTATCTCGCCGCGATGGCCATCGACTGGCCGGAGAAGGCCATCGATCACCTGACACTTTTGGAAACCAACGTCCCCAGCCAGGCGTCGTGGGTCGCCTTTCGTAAGTCGGTTCTGTGTTACAACTATTTTGACCAGATGGACAAAGGGTTGGCTTTGATCGACAAGGCCCTCGAGGATGAACCGGACAATCCCGTTTATCACAATCTCAAGGGCATGTACCTATGGAAAGTCGGTCGACTCAAGGAGTCGGCCGCCGAGTTCCATGCGGGCGATCACTACTTGAACGAAGAGATTCTTTACTATTTGATGAACGATGCAAGGTCCGTGTTTACGCTGGCAGCCCAAAAACTCGATTCTCCGCACGGCACACGATACGCCTTCTACCGTTTGTGGTTTTACGCTGTCGCTAGGCCCGAGTCCCACCAGAAACTGGCTGCCATTGAAGCAGAGGCCGGTGTCCAAGCAGATGCTTCCTTCTCGGATGTCGTGGATCTTGCACGAGCCCATGTCAACGAGTTGGAGCTACTCCTGCAGACCCTACATGATCGTGTTGTCTACGAAGATTTCTACCGAAAAAACAACCTTCGCCCCGGCATCTTAGAATCCATTTGGGCCGCTTCACTGGCTGCTGAGGGCAACTACGACGCAGCGCGGATTTACGGTGCACAAGCCGCCGCGTTGATCGGCGACGAGGCCCAAGCGGAAGTAGGGCAACACGTCGAACTCTACCGGCGCGGTCAGCCGTTGCGCACGAAGGAGCATACTCGCTTTTTGTTTCAGTACGGTATGCAGACCCAACTTCCGAGCCTGACAATCCCTCGTGTCCTTGTGGAAGAACAATCACTCTAGGTGGACTAGCAAAAAATCATGAAACCGGCTCATCCTATCCCCTTTTATCGCTTGGTCTACGCCCAGCTGTGGCTACTTGCCGCCATTTTTTCACTTTGGCTCCATTGGCACGTGATCGCCACGGGCAGCTATCTCACTCATTCCTACCCAAGTGGAGAGAGGTGGTGGAATGTGCTGGAGTGGGTGTTGCGGCTGACGATCCTGCCGCTGGTGACGTCGCTCTTGTTTGCGGCCGCTTCCTTTGTGCTCGACCGCAAGCTGTTTACAGGACTTTCACTTTTGGCGGGCCCCGTGATTGTGGTGGCACGGATGCTCGTGTTTGAAACCACAACTTACCAGCAGTGGATTGTCGGCGGAGCTGCGATTTTGGCAGGCGGGCATTATTTATCCAGGATTCGCACCTATTGGGCCACGCTCATGTTATGGGTGAATCGGTCCGATCAACGAGAACAGATGCTCGACCAGTACAACAATAATATCTATTCGTTGGTGACCGCCATCAGCGCAGTGCAAGATTATCTGCTCCCTGAGGAGCTTGCCGAGTTTCAGTCGCTGTGCCCCGACGACGATGATTTTCACCACATCTTCGCGCCCACGGCACAAGAAGCGAAAGAGGAGTTTCACGTTGCCATCCAGCGATTAAATCGACTCCTGAAATCCGCCCATCGGCGCCGGGATGAGCCTATCGCCCGTCGGCGTCGTACGCTCCAGAAACGTCGGACGCAACTGCGACCTCTCTATGAAGCGCACTGTAAGAAGAACCAGGAGAGTTACGGCAGGCACGTCTGGACGCTGGGATTTGATCTTTTCGAAGAGCAGCCTACCGCCGACCAGTGGCAAGTAATGAGTAGCGACAAAATCAACCACTACGCAGACTCCGTGCAGCAATTCTTCGTCGATTCCGCCACCGAGACGGGCGGCGAAGCGGCCAATGTCCGAACGCGTACCGAAAATCTCTTGCGGATCCACTACGCGAAGCACGTCCAACTGGTAGGCCACGATTTGAGCCGCGATCAACTTCAGGGGTTGCTAGTGGAAGCACGCGAACTCGACGACATGAACGAGTACGTCGACCACCTCCTTGAGATTCAAAATCGAATCACCATCACGGCCATTCGGCAGCGACTGGTCAACTACTACCAGGAATTTGCGGCGGTGCTTGCGGAGAACCTCCCTCAAGTTGAATTTGAACGTCAGCTTGACGAATTGATCAAGCCTGAGTTTCCACTGAAATTCATCGAGTCCCACGAAGAGGAACTGCAAGCGATCCTAGACAAGTTCACAGAGCGCACGCGCGAGGAGATTGAGCGTCACGAGAAACTGCGAGAAGGGCAGCGTCGCCAAGAGCTCCGTGTAAAATTCGAGACAATTCTGCTTCCTAACTTACAAAAATTACAACAGTGGGCTGCGGAAATTGAAGAGTCAGAACGGGCGGCGATTACGCCCACCGATCGGCATGATTCCATCACTTTTTGCCGGCGCGAAATGGACCATATCGAAAGCCAACTGGCCATTTTCCGTGAGGAAGATCCCGATCTGTTTGATGAGGTGCGGCAGCAACTGGAACAGCCCGTGGTCGCGGCCTAAGTGGCCATATAACCAGAAAGGGTGTATTATATGTCCACTTCCCCACTCCGTATGTCTGCCGAGTATTCTTCTCACCAACATCAAAACGTCTATATCCTCCCTTCCTCCGATCTGGAGCAGCTGCGCAAGTACATCGACAGGTTTGTGCTTATCGTCACGCAAGCACAGACCGAAGCGCAGCGCGAGCTTGTCTCCAACGCAACTGCCTCGGAGTGGCAGAAAAGTGCTCTGGAACAAAAGTGCCGTATCTTGGCGTACTATCGACAGCAGCTTACTTCCTTGCAGCACAATCCGTATCCCACCGTCGAGGATTTTTCCAATCTGACGACGATTCTCGACGGACTCGCCTTGCAAAATGCAGAACGTCTTCACCAGATGAGCCGCTCTTCGGATGCGCCGGCTGAAGAGATTCGCGAGGCCCAGCGGCAGTACACAGAGCTGGCGGAAGCGATCACCAGTCCCGGTTACTCGGTGATTTTGAAAGACCCGGCCAATCCGATGGAGCTGTCTCCTAACGTAACCTCATTTGGCGAGACCGATCTGCCAGGTGCTACGGCGCAGGACATGCAAGCAGAATTCGCAGCAAAGATACAATCCCTGTTGTCTCCAGAACAGCAACCATCGACCGGCGAACCTGCCGGGAACACCGATCCATTAACGGACAACATGCCGTCCGGCCCGGCGCTTCGCATCTATCCCCCTTCACAGCAGAGCTGACCTTCTCTTGGAGTACGTGCAATGACTCTCGAAAACAACCGTCGCTTCCTATTGCGGCAAGAGATTCGCCGTACCCAGCCCTATCACATCGGACATCCCCTGTCGGCCGACAAGTTTGAGCACAATAAACTGGAGCTTCAAGACGATACTTGGATGATGGTCGAGGACCCATTGCTGCGTCGCCACATGGCCTTCATGGGCACCAGCGGCAGCGGTAAGAGCAAACTCATCGAATCGCTCTGCCGACACCTGCTCGATACCCAAAACGGATTTACGTTTATCGATCCCCATGGGGACACGGCCCAGGCGGTGGCTGATTACGCGGCCAAGATCGCCCGAGAAAAGGGTGACGACTATATCCTACCCCGCTTTCACTATCTTAAACCTTCGCGTGATTGGCTCTTTTCACTGGACCCGTTTCATAGCGCTGAGGAGTCATTACCGGAGAACGTTGATCCAGAATTCGCCCAGGAACTGGATATCGACAATCAGGCCCAAGAGATGGCCGACGTGCTGTTGCGACGTTTTGCGCAGCAAGACAAGGAAGTGATGCGACGGCTTTCGCATTGGCTCGAAAACGCTCTGGTAGCCGTCTCGACTCCCAATAGCCAGGGAAAAAAACTCGCCTTCAGCGACATCTTGGCAGTGCTCGACTCTTCCGATACCGATCTACCTCGTATACTCCATGCCATCAATGATCGACTGCCGCGTAAAGTTCGTCACCGCTATGACTTCTTTCAATCGATCAAAGACCCACTCAAACGCGAGCAATACATCGAGTCGACGATCAACAACGTGCGGGCCTTCCTGAAAAACATGCCCGAGCTGATTTTTGGTCGGCAGGCGCCTTTCATCGATTTTGCCGAGGCTATTCGCAATCGCCACTGCGTGGTCGTCAATCTTCGCGCGACTCGCCAAGGGATCAACGAACGGGCCGCTATGGCGATTGCCGATTTCGTGATCCACAAAATAAAGCATGCGTGCCGGGAGAACGACGAAGCCAATCGGCGCGTACCGCATCATCTCATTGTCGATGAAGCGAGCATCTATCTTGCCGAGGATTTGGGGCATTTTCTGGATCAAGCCCGCAAGTGGAAATTGAGCGTCTGCCTCTCGTCGCAGCGCCTCGGGCAGTTTGATCGAGGGGATGTAAAAGTGAGCCCTACGGTAATGGCCGAATCGGGCCTCTTTGTCTCGTTCCGGCAAAAAGACCTCGAAGAGGTTCAAAACCTGGGCAAGTTTTTTGCCTACCCCAACTACAATCTCAAGGAGCGGACCACTCGCGTGCAGGTACCGGACGACAAGAAGGATCGGTTTGTGCCGATTACCGATACTTCCACCAGCAAGCAACATGTCAAGTCGTCCGGTACTTCTGCTGCGCACACCGACGGCAAGAGCCATGTCGAGGGCAGTTCCCAAATGGACGGCACTTCAACTGCTACCGGCAAGAATCGTAACACGGGCTCCAGTGCTTCTACCAACCAGCACTACACGCACGTCGATGTCGGAGGGATGCAGGTTCTGATGCCTGTGTCAGGATCGGGTGAATCGACTTTTCAGGGGAGCGGCGATTCCGATTCTACCAGCCGCAGCCAGTCCCACGGCATAATTGAGGCTAATTCTACGATGGAGGCTGATACCACCGGTACAATGGAATCGGTGAGCGACGGCAAGTCGGAGACGGTCTCGCTGAAAAATCCACTCGTTGCCGGTACCAGCGAGAAGTGGGACCCGACAGGACAGCCGCAACTTGCTGTCCCCTACCAAGATGCCATGCACGAACGACTGCTTACTTGCCTTCCCGATCGAATCGCCTTTCTACGCACCAAAATTGATGGCATCGAGCAATCGATTCTGTTCCGTACTCCCGATATCGTGCCACCGATTGAGAATCCGGAGGAAGCGTCACGAGCACTTGACGAGTTCTTGGAGCGACTTTACAAGTCGAAGGACTATATGTTTCGTCCTACCAGTCTCGACAAGGCGACTGCCCGTCGCCGCGAGGAATTCTTGAACCACGCCAAGCAGTCCCCTTCCTCACCACCTCCGAAACCAATGCACGGAGAACTACCTGAAAAACCTGACGATTCTCCTGATGGGTTCTAGATCAGCTTACTACCGAGTGATTCCATGATTCTCACCGAACGTGACCAACCACTGCTAGAATATCTGGCCCGTTACTATCTGCTAACGGCTGGGCAGGTACACAGGCTTTGCTACTCAGAAAGTACCAGTCGCGTAGCTCGTCGCCGCTGTAGTAAGCTCGTGAGCGCCAGCTACATCCATCGCTACCCAAAAAAGCACGACGACCGTAAACCACCCGTCTACTACCTGGCCGACAAAGGAAAAGAGTGGCTGGCCGACTACTATGATGACGACCGCTATCTGGCCAAGCCGACCAAACTACTTTGCCGTAGTGAGCATGTGCCACACACGGTGGCGGTGGGAGATTTTTTGCACATTCTCTATCAGGCAGTCGCAAAGCAGAACGACATCAAGATGCTTTCCTGCTTTCACGAGTTTGAGCCAGTCAACGCATCAGGAGGAGGAGCTAAGCCGAAGCGGCTTTATACGCAGCTGCGCGAGGCGCCGCGGCTGATCTGCGACCCAGACGCCGGGATGCTCTTCGGGCGCGGCGAACACCGAGTCGTCTACTACATTGAGCGGGAGATGGGTAACACCGGTTCGACCGTGGTACCCAAGAAAAAGTCGCCCGGCTACGAGGAACTCGGTGCACGCGGCTTGTGCCGCGAGCATTTTCCTTCGACGACTTGGGACCATTTTTTTGTGTTGTTTGTTTGTCCAACAGCTAGGTGGCGGGACCGTTTTATGCAGCATGCGGCTGCTACCAATAGCAAAGTCATCACGCGTTGGAAAGCGATTGCCGTAGAGGACGCAACGCCAGAGCGACTACTCTTTGAACCGATCGTCCGGCAACTGGGCGAAGAAAACTTACTACCGTTGATTCCACCCCAATGATTTTTCTTTTGGGATGTTTTTTTAGGCGCAGAGGCGTCCGCCCCCGTGTCCACCGGCGGACGGTGTTTCGGACACCCTTTGTTTGTTGTAAGTTGTTTCCCACAGGCAGATATGGGGTGCAAGGGGCGGCTTCGCCAACCCCTTGCTCTTCTGCGATTCGGCCTGCACCACGAGCTGTCTATCGTTGCTCGTGGGAGGCCGGACGCAGCGGACGTTCTTTGTCATTCCGCTACGCTTCAATCCGCAGAACGCCCTTGCTATCGCAGAAGAGCAAGGGCTTCGCTCAGTCGCTCCGCCCCTGCACCCCAGTCTTCTCCTACGTCGAAGACACTGCCGGTCGCTCTGGCGACCGTCCGCTATCTGCCTTCCTTCCCTGTTTGTGTTGGTCTGTTGGTCTGTTGGTTGTTTTACAAGACGTAGCTCGGCCACCGCTTCTTTGAAGCGCAGTGCATAGCCAACTTTGGAAAATCCTCTACTGGCCAGCTGCTTGGCGACCGACGACTTTAGCTCTTCAAGGGCTAGTTGACCACGTTGGCTTACTACCGCAGTGATGGTCCCTGTGACGTCGTCACGAGTAGGCGCCTTCTTGCCACCACTACGTCGTTTGGTCGTTTTTGGTTGCAGGGCTTTCTTAGCTGCTTGTACGCGTGCCAGTTCTCCTTCGGTTCTAGACAGGAGAGTGCGCAACTTGTCGAGCGAAGCGGCTAGCGAGGCTTCCTCGCTTTGTAGTTGTTCGATAATCGTTACTACATTGGTATCTGCCATGAGTGAGTTCCTCTTACTACATGCGCTAAAGTCTGCGTATCACTCAAATCTATCCCGGCTTGCCTATTGCGACTAGTTGTCCGCGCCCCTGTCCGCCCCCCGGAGTGGGGCTGTTTTCTAAAAAAAGTTTGGCGATAATTATGGGTGTTCACTATCGGTTCCTTACTACTCGGCGATTCGGCGCCGCTAGTTTGACGATGATGGACCGCTCACTGCGGTGATCATTTTGTTTACTACCCCAATTCACCATGACTACTTTGACATTGGAGGAAATCAAGAAGCAGTACGAGAGTCACGAGCGCGAGAGCGTCTACCTTTGGTACATACCGAAGGCCAGTCGATTCTGGCAGTGGCCACGCTGGGTCGATGTGACCGACGCGTTGACCCGTCTTAGCGATGACCAGCTCGTTCAGAAAGTTCAGGACACCAACAACTTGTTCTTTGCAAGTCAGGTACCTTTGAACGATCGTAGCTTCGACCGATTTTTGAAGCGAGAAGTTCGGAAACGAATGGCTCGCAAGAAATGGTTTGCCTTTTACAGGCCAAGCCGCCGCATGGGGCCCAGTCCCCTCTTTGACGCGACGGTCTTTGGATTGGTGATTGTGCTGGGAGCTGCCCACTTTTTGGCATGAGCCCAGCGGAGCAGGAAAAACTTTGCCAGCAGTTGTTTGCCGAGTCAAGCAATTGCAGGAGCTTGGGGACCTGGGCGAGGACGCTCTTGAGCGTAATCGTCTTTGTAACGGAGTGTTGGATTGACCATCCCTACAATTGGTCACCCTTGGTACCCGGCTCACGCCGGGTACCACCCCTTACCATCAGCACTTGCTCACTCAGAACGGCTACCGACACGGCGGCAGCAAGTCGTCTGAGCAAGTTGATGGGCGCCTGCGGGCGCTTTTATTCGTGGTGGCCTACTTCGGTAGCCCACCGGTAACCCCCCATTACTATGGCAAAAGCCAAGGACACATCATCGGCAGATAACAAGAAGTTCACCATCGTCAAGCGATTTAAGCTTAACGAACTGACGCTTTCGGTCGGCGAAGACCACAACTTTTCGATTCAGCGCACCTATGTCTACAGCGGCAAGGTGGGCTACTCGAACTGGCTTCGCCAAAAAGACCTCGGCGACGTCATGGAACTTCTCAACTCCTACTCAACTTGGTTCGAAGCGACCTGCGTTGATAAGAGCGCTGACAAGGCAGCCTAGCAGTGGTTTTACTACCTTACCCAGTTAAAAATGGAATTTCATGTAGAGCCTACTGACAACTACAGTTCAAGAGGTCCAAGTTATCGCCTCCACATCCTCGATGATGGATGCTGGGGCAAACCAGGATTTCCGTAGACGTCGTCTCTGTCGACCTAGACAGTTTCGTCGACTGTTACCAGAACTTAAAGAAGTTAGAGGCTACCAAAGGCTAGTGGTTAGCGCTCTGTGAACTCCGTCATGCCAGGAGCGTAATTCAGATCTTGACAAGCCGACGTCGTGAAGCACGCCTCTGGCGGCGGCGCTGGTTGGCCTGATCAAGTTCGCGCTGGCGATCTTCGCTGCGATGCTCAGGGTGTGCCTTGAGCCATCGGTCAGGTAGCAGCTCGGAGAGCTGTTCACGCTGGTCCCTTGAAAGCGATTCGAACGGGGTTTGGGCGTCGCCCACCCGCAAGTACTCGGGAACGATCTGAGGAAGCCGGACGAGAACATCGTTGAGATACGGGGTGACGTGGACATGATTAGAACGAGCACTCTGGATAAGCGTGTACCAGACGCATGCCGCGCGACCACCCGCATCGCTCCCAAAAAATTGGTAATTTTTTCTTCCAATAACCGAGGGGCGAATGACTCTTTCTGCCATGTTGTTATCGATCGCATAGCGCCCGTCGGTTGCAAATCGCGTCATCGCGTTCCAACGATTGAGCAGGTAGCCGATCGCTTCGGCCAACTTGGTCGAAGGCCGTACCGTCGGCTGCACTTCGGTGAGACGATCGTGCAGAAGGGCAAGAATGGGAACCGACTCGCGCATGCGCACTTGTCGTCGCGTTTCCACATCGGCATCGGCCAGGCGATCCTCGATGTCGTACAGTTGCCAGATCCAAGCGAGCGCCTCGTGCGCAAGTGGCTGCGTTGAGACGGCGCACGCTTCGTCGAACTTCCGCCGCGCATGGGCCCAACAACCCAGATCCAGAAGTCGGCCATCCGATTCCTTGACTAGGGACGTGTAGACACTGTAACCGTCGGTTAATAATCCGCCTTGAAAATCATCAAGTATTTCCCGCGGACCTGCGCGGGATCGATCAAGTCGATAGTCAAATAGTTGGTACGGATGCTGGTCATCGCCAACGTAGGCCCAGAGATAAACCAGCTTGGTCGCCCCAGCCCCGGGACGCAGGACACGGGCCGTGGTCTCGTCGGCCCGTACATAAAAACTATCCAGTACTTGGGTGCGAATCAGATCCCACACCGGCAGCAGACGCTCGCCCGTTCGCACCACGGCGTTGCTCAACACGCTGCGGTTGAACCACATCGTGGTGGTGGAACGAAGCTCTTCCTGGAGACGATACAGGGGCAGGTGACGCTCGAACTTGGCGTGTGCCAGCCAGGCTAACGTGCTGGCCCCAAATATCCCTTTTTCGTTGATATTGGGTGGCTTTTCGCTGGTGACGATCTGCTGGCCATCCCGGCTAACAGGGCAACCGTAGGTAAACCGAACGTGCTCGGCGATGTAGGCGCTAGACTCAACATATTCTAGTTGCCGTGAGATCTGCTCGGAGATCACCGTCCGCTTGCCGCCACATCCACAAGGACAATCGAGTTCTTCCGGCGGCAGTGGGTGTTCAAAACGCTGGACCGGCAAGCACTCGGGGAATTCAAAACGTTTGCGCTTCTTACGGCGTTTCTTGCGTTTCGAAGACGATTCATCGTCTGGCTCTTCTTCGTCGGTCGCCTCGTCATCCTCGCTAATCTCGTTGCCCTCGATCGACTCGGGATCAAAAAGAAGCTTTTGATCGGGAGAAGGGATAAACCGTTCACGCCGTGGAGAAAAGAGTGCCTTACGGAGTAAGGTGATTTGCTCTTGCATCACCTCGATGTGATTCTGCAACGATTCAAGAGTTGCCTGTTGCTCGCTATTAACCCTTTTGAGATGTGCGATCTCGGCGCGCTGCACTTCGATCTCTTTTCGGAGTTTGTCGGATTCCATCGACAACGTTTCGGTCCTTGAAGGTGCGTCACGAAATGGCAAATGATCACACACCGTTGGTGTAGAACACACATGTTTATTTATCGACAATTCACGTTGCGCGTCAAGGTGGTTTCCAAGGCGATTGAGTAATTTGTTTTGCCTGCTCACGACGCCACCACTTGCGACGTTTGACACTCGATAGCTCGATGCCTTCCAGCAACAATCGCAGGTCGTCCACATGCAGTGTCAAGTAATCACCGGGGGATGCAATCGCCCCTCCATGGTCGGCGCCACGTAGTGTCTCGGACGTTCCTCGTTCAAGATGCTTGTAGAGGATGATCGTGCCGTCACCCGTGAAATAGAGTACCTTCAACCGGTTGCGGCGTCGGTTGAAAAACAAGAAAAGATCTCCGTCTTCAATCTGTTTGCCAAGCTCCTTTTCGACGATACCGATTAATCCACAAAAACTTTTACGCATGTCCGTGGGAGCCAACGCGGCGAAGACTTTTATTTGGGATGGCACAATCAACATGACGCCACCTCACGCAACGCCTGCAATACGTCCTTCACTGTCTCACAATCGGTGCCGTGAGGCACATCCACAAAGACTCCCTGCTGCGGCAAGTGAATACGCAGCGTGGACGCAGGTGTCGTCCCCTCGATCCGCACAGGCACCAGTTGGGTGCCCTGGACGGCGTTACGACTGGTTTTAAGAGACTTGGTCGAACGGCTCCCCTGCTCTGGGGAGGCTTGCTGCTCACGGAACTTACGCTGCCAGGCATAATAGCTGGTTTGTGTAATCGAGTTCTGGTGGCAAAACGCCGCGATGCTCAAGCCGCTTGAGGACTGCTGTTTCAGTAGGCCACGCCAGTGGGACTCTTGGGATTTGTTTCGATTGGTCATTGTGCTCGTTCCTGGAATAAAGGGAATGGTTCACCTCTATTAGGATAGCGCGCAATTTTGGGACGCTGTTCACAGAACGCTTACGTTTGCACAACACTTTTAGCAGATTACGACAACCTTAAATATACCCCTCGTGATTTTTGCGGGCTAGTGACAATGAATCGTTTTCATGCCCCTTTCCTGTGGCTGGAGATGGTTGATGTACAAGGACAGGTTGGTGTTTGCGCAACTGATGGACTTTCTTCCACGACACGAATTCGACAAATGCGTCAGGCGTTATCGTGGCAACTATCGGACGCGAGACTTTTCGTGTCGCGACCAGTTTCTGGCGATGGCGTTCGCACAATTGACTTACCGCGAAAGCCTGCGCGACATCGAAACCTGTTTGCGATCGGTTCAGCCGAAGCTTTACCACATGGGATTTCGTGGCCGCATTGCACGCAGCACCTTGGCCGACGTCAATCGGAGACGCGACTGGCGAATTTACGCCGACTTTGCACAAGCGCTCATCCATCGAGCACGAAAGCTGTACGTCGACGAATCGTTTGGTGTCGACCTGAAGGGGACTGCGTACGCGCTCGATTCGACAACCATCGACCTTTGTTTTTCGCTCTTTCCGTGGGCAACATTTCGCCGACGCAAGGCGGCTGTCAAACTCCACACGCTCTTGGACCTGCGAGGCAATATCCCCTGTTTTATCCGCGTTTCCCAGGGGAAAATGCACGACGTGAACATCCTCGACCAGTTGCCTATCGAACCAGGCGCGTTCTACATCATGGACAAGGCGTACCTCGACTATGCGCGTCTGTATCAGTTGCACCAGCAAGCCGCGTTCTTTTTGACACGCGCCAAAAAGAACCTCGATTGGAAACGTCTGAAATCGCATCCTATCGACAAAGCAACCGGACTCCGCAGCGATCAAACGATCGTGTTGGCAGGCGTCAAGTCGTCTCAATCGTATCCCGAACCGTTGCGGAAGATCCGTTACTACGACGTCGCAACCGACAAACGATTTGTCTTTCTGACGAACAACTTTGTGTTGCCAGCGCTGACGATCGCGCAGCTCTACAAGTGCCGCTGGCAAATCGAACTCTTTTTCAAATGGATCAAACAACATCTTCGAATCAAGGCCTTTTATGGCACGTCGTCGGGCGCTGTACGAACTCAAGTCTGGATCGCCATCAGCGTTTAGGATCATCTGGTAAATAACTCCAACATTTCGGTTGAAGTTTATTTGGCTCTTACGCCGAAGCGGCGTTTCACCCCACAGCCCAGGGTCGACGCGCAGCGGCGCACCCTGGGTTCACAAGCCCCATAATACCTTATCCTGAAAGGATTACACACGTCTGCAGTATCTTGCACGCTTTTGTTTAATCCTTTCAGGATAAATGTATTCTTGGGAATACCTACCCAGGGTGCGCTGCGCGACCCTGGGCTTTGGAGTTTAACACCTTCGGTGTAAAGATCGTGACGAGGCACCTGTTGAAATACCGCAGTTGTTTTTGAGCCGTTTTTTCATTCGGAAATCGCGGAGTTATTTACCGACTGATACTTACGTGCTCGTTGCCATTGTCAAGAAAGAACTGAAGATCGAACGAAGCCTCTCCGAAATCCTCCAAATCCTGAGTGTCAACCCCTTTGAGAAAACACCTGTTTTACAGCTCCTAACCCACTCAACGTACCGTTTTCCAGATGCCCCTTCCCCTAACCAGTTGCCGCTATTCGACTTATAACCGGACAGTAGTGGTTAAATCTGTATTCTCAAAACCCCTGGAGCAAAGAATAGTGGCAGTCTAGAATGTACCGCTAACATGAAATTGGCCAATGACGATACTCGTGTCAAAAAGAGCTGCGGGAGGATCTCCTACCATCCTTTCGACACAGCCTGACCTTTGGACTACAGCATTAAGAGCCTATCCCAGAACTCCCGCAGCGCTGAGCGTAGTCCACGTAAATGAGAGATGCAGCAAGGCAAGATAATTATCGGCTTTCTTTTCCCATCGTACAAGTAGCCGACGGAAGCGATTGATCCAAGAATGCGTTCGCTCAACAACCCATCGACGCGTTTTGAATCGTGGATTCGCTTTCCGCTGCGCTTCTTCCTGCCCACGCGATTTGACGTGAGGTTGATAATGCCGACGCCGAAGAAACTTGCGAACGTCTTTCGAGTCGTAACCCTTGTCCAGGCAGACGTGCTGGCGTCTGCGGGGAGTTGGTTGAGGGCGTTTAATAGGAAGGCTATCAAAGGTTGCTTTAAGAAGTTTAATGTCGTGCGTGTTAGCGCCGCTTACTTCGACGCCCAACGACACGCCGTAGCCATCGGTGAGCACCGACTGCTTGGTTCCCAGTTTGCCATGATCTGTCGGGTTTTCCCCGGTTTTTTTCCCCACCCAGAGGCGATTTGGTCATCGCTCCGTCCACGCTTTGCCAATTCCATTGGATGCCTTTTAGTTCGTCGTACTCCAGCAGCGCGGCTTTCCATAATCTACGGAAGACGCCAAGTTCCGTCCATTCCTGGAAGTGACGGTGCAAGGTGCTCCCCGAACCATACTCGCGCGGCGCTGCTTTCCACTGGCAGCCTGTGCGCAACACGTAGAAAATTCCGTTGGCAACCTTTCTCAAGTCGGCACGCGGCTGACGCCTTTACGGCTCTTGCGATAGCGGGGCAACAGCGGCTGCATCCGCTGCCAAAGAGATTCGGGAAGACACCAAGCGCATCGGTTCAGTCGTTTTGCCATATAAAACACCTCCATGCAAAGAAAAGATGGGTGATCAGACACTCTCTCTACGGAGGCAGGTAGTCAATTGCTCAGTATTAGGATAGGCTCTAAGTTAGTCGAGCAAGTGATATTGACGGATGGGCTCAAATCGAGGGTTAGTTTAGCAGAATTGCATGTCAATTGGCTAAGGCAGCACCGACGCGAACACAAACAACCCCTCCCTTTGTGCCAACATGAGTGAGACAACTACCTCCTGATTTATTACTGTATAGGGCAGGAGGAAATAGTAGATAAAAGATACACAGGAAGTACCGGCAGGTGATGGTGATCCGGAAGTCCCCCAGCACTTAGACTGGATCAGGTTTGAGCAGCAAGTCACCTAGCCCCACTTTTTCCCACATACCAAGACTCAGAGGTTCCTCAGATGGAGGGAAATGCCGTAAAGTTTGAGCGCATATTATTAGCTGCGGGGATCCACGCGATAACGGATACCGTACCTTTAAAACTAGAGACCGTTCTTGACAATTTTGTTGTCTCGGAAGGTCGCGAAGAACTTCTTTCTCTCGCAGTTGAGGAGAAGATGGTACCGATGCTCGATGCGATGGCGCGGGCTCGCCGCTGGGACCTCCTGTCAATAAGTAAACTGAATAAGATCTTTCAACATACAACTGACACTCTTTTTGCTTCTCTTGCACCCGTTGCCAGTCACTTGAGAAACGACAACATTTCAGTGGTATATTTGAAGGGCGCGGATTTCATGTTATCGACTTACCCCAAGCAGCTCAACAGAATGATGCATGACATTGATTTGCTTGTGCGCCCACCCGATATTCCGACCGTAGTGGACGCATTCCGGGCGGAAGGATACATTCAGAGCTGCATAGCTGATCTGGGCCAATTGCTATTGAAGCCGCTAACAGCAGAAGATGAGAATCGCTGGTTTTCGGGGCCTCATTATGAAGTCCCACGACTTTCCAAGTTTATTCGGTTACCATCAGCCGATGAGTATGCAGAGGAAATACGTGAACACCTGGGTAAGAGATGGTCATTGTCCGTAATCGGAGATGACGTTTACTATCTGTTGGGCTATGAAGTCCACTTAAATGTGGCAAGCGATGTAGAACTAACGGATGTGTGGGAGAACACTCGAACACTTCAGCACCCAAATGGGCCAGAGATGCTTGCCTTATCACCTACCGTGTCGCTCTGGTACTTAGCGTCAAAATTCTACCATGAGACAATGATGCGCGGAGCTCCTCGACGCATTCGCCAGTTCATCGATTTAATGGCATTTGCGTATAAGTTTTGTAAGTCAATAGATTGGGATCGTTTACTCGAAGTAGCAAACAAGTACAAACTCCATCCATCCCTTTACTACGTATTTTGGCATGTTAATGAGTTGCTTGGTCCGACAATCCCTGATCACGTCATAGATTATTGCAATCCTAGCAACAGTCACGTTGAAAGACTCCATGACTGGGGCGATTTCATGCCCAAGTTACTGAATATGTCTGTGGTTGCACCAGTCTAACCTGTATCTATCACAGTATAGATCGTGTGGAGAATGGCCATTTCACTAATAGTGCCTCTGACAAGGGGTTTGTCTTTACAATCGTCGAAGCACGATTTGTGTAATGATCGCGCACGCCATGAATTCTCGGTACCGTTTATCATGCATTCCTATCTTCCCTACTGAATTGACGATCTCACTCCAGCCGGACAGAACTCGTTTGGATGATCTATCGACACCATCAGTCCAAGTGCCAGTATGCGACTAATGATTAGTCGAGAATTAAATGAAGAAAAGAGGCACACGTGAAATTGACCGAGTTCAAGGGACCATGGATATGCCTTCTTCTCATCAGAATACTGTGGTGATCTGGAAAAAGTTTGTGGCTCAAAAGGCCAAGCCATGAACTGCCTCTTAGGAGAGTCGCCTATGCGTGGAATTCTTCTTCTCGGTGCTCGACGACGCATTTTCTTTATTCAGCGGTTGGCGGCTTGCATATCCGAATATTTCCCCGAGTATAGATTGGTTGCTGCGGACACCGACGACCTTGATCCGGTTCGGCACTTCGTCAACAAGTTTTCCGTCTTGCCGCCGTCCAGTGAGGACGACTTCATCGAGCATTTGATCAGCATTGTATGTCGGTACAATATTCGGTTAATTATCCCATGGAACGACCAGGATATTATGGTATTGAACCGTTTTCGAAAAGAGCTTGCATCTCACGGGGCTGACCTATGCGCGCCTCCGCCGTATTACGTGGACCTTTTCTGTGACAAGCTCTTGACATCCAGGTGGGCAGGCACGCATCAGATTAATCATCCCGAGGTTGTCACGCAACCGGACGGCGTGCGGTTCCCGCTCATCCGTAAGCCACGTTTTGGACAAGGCAGCCAAAACGTCGTTAAGGTATCGACCCATCATGAGTTCAAATTAAGCTATCTATCTGATGACAACATGATAGTGCAGGAATTTATCGAAGGTGATGAATTTACAGTTGATGTTGGACTTAATGGCTCAAGTACGCCATTCTTCATCATTCCGCGCAAAAGGATTAAGACACGTGGTGGCGAAGTGTTGATTGCAGAGACATCTTTTAGGCCTGACATTATTGAATTCGTCGAAAACATTGTTGAGACGTTTCGGTTTAACGGAGTGTTTAATCTCCAATTGATCAAGTCCAAGAACGATATTTATCTGATCGAGTTTAATCCTCGGTTTGGTGGGGGGAGTGATCTGTCAATCTACATAGGCGCGGATATACCTCAGTATATTATGGAAATCTTGCAATATGGCCGGATTACTTCACCGCGCCCTTGCTCAACTCAACGTGTTGTCATGTCTCGGTATCACGCTTCCGTGTTTTATTCACGCGAAGTTGCTTCGTACGATTAACTCGATGGCCAATTTGCCTTGGCTCAGAGGTCACGTGGAATCGTTTGGATGGATTTCGTGGATGTAGGGTTCGTCAAGATGCGCACCGATCAGGACGTTAGCACGCGGTCACAAATACAAGAGCATTTCAATGTCACTACAATTGTTGTTTCCTTATCACGAGCACGATTTGTCGATTAGAGCCGACAGTAAAGGACTGCTTCGACCAATTGACCGAATTCGTATCGAACATTACATCACTGCCCCGTATCTAGTCGGTGTTGCAAAAAGACAGATATCGGTAACATTTGTTCATGTTGAACGAGAGGTAATTCAGCGCGAGAAAGCCACTCTCCATGTCATCTCAAATGAAAAGGTTACTGTTTTCCCTGGTAACACATATAGTGTTTTCGAAAAAGAGGGGCATCGGATTCTTTTCAGTGACACTTCTTCTCACAGTTACTCCGTTACCTATTCAGAACGCGCTCTGCCCGAATCTATTGCGGTGAGGGGAGACTTTGTTAATGCCTTGACACCTGCTCCAGAAGCACTTCTTCTTCGTATATATCGCGATATTCTTCACCACACATTACTGCAACAGGGCTTCCTGCTGTTTCACGGTGCTGCTGTTACAAAAAATGGCCGAACGGTACTAATTGTTGGAGACAAAGGATCTGGAAAAACTCCTTGGATGCTAAAGGCACTTCGTAGCGGTTGGAGTTTTGTCGCGAATGACCGCGTGTTGATTGAACTGCATCAGCAGCCACGTATCGCGACATTCCCAATCGCTGCGATGCTGAATCGACTCTCACTGACTCAATTGCCCGTTTTGTTACGCAATGCAATTCTTGCCAACCGCTCCTCTAGAAAAGACCACTTGAGCGGAATGCATGCGAAAATAGGTGTCACACCAACAGAGTTGGCCAATGCTTTTGGGGTGCCATACGTAATGACGGGACGGCTTGACCGAGTGCTTATTCTGAATGGAACGCAGGAAAAACACCGCGAGATGGCTCTCCGTTCACCCAATTGTGAAATGGCGCAAACAGAAATTGAAAAGAACGTATTCTATCCCTCAGATCCAACATATCTGTTTGATATGTTTTGTAAATCGCTTCCAAGTAAAGGTGAGTCAAAACGACTGCTAGCACGACACATTGCAAATAAAGCGTCACTTTTATGTTTTTGTTGGGACAAATTCGCAGACTACACTTTCCCCAATCTTGCGTGACACACGAGGTATAGTTAGTCGTCCCTGACAAATTCGAGAAGTTCTACAGACAGAGGGTGCATTGGTTGCTTGAGGGCGCTACCAGATTGGGTTTTATTGATCCTTGCGCCGTCTATGAACCTAGGGCGACCAGAGGAAGCTCGGCTTTTGTGGGAGAAAAGCCAGCGGAGGGGTTCGTTCGCCGAGCAACCCTCGATAAGTGTTGGGAGTGATTCCGCAATCTCCACTGGATGAGGGAACTCCAGTGTGGTTAACCACCTTCGATTGTCTTAAGTGCGATGGCCCGAGATTGACGGATACCGTGCGGGGGTAGAATAATAATACCCTCGAAAGGAATCCTCATGATTGAAGCCATATCCCCTGAACCATCGGCTAATCGCCGCCGGTATCCAGAAGATTTTAAGCGTAGCGCCGTTCGATTAGTAACCGATGAGCGATACACATTCAAGGCCGCGGCCCAGGCTGTGGGCGTGAGCCAGAAGAGCCTGTACGATTGGCACAAGAAGTTTGCCCCGCGCCCGGTACCCTGTGGCAGGGACGCCACGGTAGCCAATCTGCAAGCCGAGAACAAACGTCTTCGAAAACAGCTGAAACGAGCTGAGCTGGAACGAGAAATACTAAAAAAAGCCACAGCATATTTCGCGAAGGAGTCGCTGTGAAATATGCTTGGATTCAAGAGCATCGCGACTCTTTTCCCGTGGCTGTGATGTGCCAAGTGTTGCAGGTTTCACCCAGTGGTTACTACGATTCTGTGGATCGCGAGCCGAGCAAGCGAACTCAACGCCACGAGCGCATCAAGCTAGCGGTCGAGCAGGTGCATGCCGAGTCGCACTGCATCTATGGCAGTGCCAAGATTGCGGATCGACTACAACAACGCGACACGAGTTGGAGTCGGCCTGTCGCAACACCGTAGCGACTGCGATGCGAGAATTAGGCCTCAAAAGCAGGGTTTCGAAGTCATTCACGCCCACAACAACCACAAACGATCCGACCAAGCAGCCCTGCTGAGAATAAACTCGATCGGGACTTCACGGCAGAGGCTCCGAACCGTAAATGGGTCACGGATATAAGTGTGCCGCAGAAGCGGCGTGAGAGATGGGAGTTTGGCCTCCCGCAATCGGCTTGCAGGGGCAGGTTGCAAACCACCATGAGCGGCTGCGGTTAAGAGCCGTGGTCGTGAGCGTTATGGAAAAGGCACTCTCGAAGTGTCAGGTGTGGATCAAGAAGACGAACCGAAGTGAACCACCGTTCAATTGTCGAAAGTTGTAAATGACGTCGAAACCGGGGTTTTTATGTTGCCCTGGAACGAATCTGGCGGAAACCTGTTTACTGGCCAGGTGGCGTCCGGCATAGAGGTGGCGTGAGCTTGATCCGGGCTTTCACGTTGAACTGCGGGAACCTGTCGTAGCGATGATAAGAGAAAAGCACAAGCAGAAACCCTGCGAGGCTGATAGTATCGATGCGCTCGACAGGGGCGGACAAGCTCGTAGTAGTGTTGAAGCTGCTGTAATGGCAGTGGAGCGAAGGGGCTTGGTCATTCCGCTACAAACATTTGGCCAACTGCCCAGCAGGAGGAGCCGATGAGCGTAGCAAAACCATTCGCGATATCCAAGTTTCTGGTATGGCGAGCTTACCTGGACGTCAAATCGAAAGGAGGCGCAGCAGGCGTAGACAAGCAATCGCTCGAAGATTTCGAGCGTGACCTGAAGAACAACCTTTATCGAATCTGGAACCGGATGTGTTCTGGCAGCTACTTTCCTCCGCCGGTCAAAGCGGTGCCGATCCCGAAGAAATCGGGCGGCACGAGAGTCTTGGGCGTGCCCACGATCTCGGACCGCATTGCACAGACGGTGGTGAAGAGGACGCTGGAGCCGATCTTGGAACCCGTTTTCGATGAAGATTCTTACGGTTATCGTCCCAGGCGTTCTGCTCACGATGCCATTGCCGTAACGCGCAAGCGTTGCTGGCAATACAATTGGGTTGTCGAGTTCGACATTCGAGGTCTCTTCAATCCCGTACTTCGAGGCTGGCTCACGTACTACGGACGATTCTACCCTTCTGGCCTGCGGCAGCTTTGGCGGAATATCAACAGGTATCTCGTTCAGTGGGTTCGGCGAAAGTTCAAAAGATTTTCGCAGCATAAGCGAAGGGCGAAACAGTATCTGGATCGCCTCGCTCGTGCCAATCCGGACCTATTCGTACACTGGAAACTTGGCGTATTCCCTTGTGGTTCGAGTGATAGGAGCCGGATGAGCTGAGAGGTTCACGTCCGGTTCTCGGAGGGGCTGGGGGTGAAATTCCCCCGGCCTACTCAACCCTACCTTCCTACTGCCACTGGCTGGGTGTACTTAGCCGTGGTGCTTGACCTGTTCGGCCGCAAGGTGGTCGGTTGGTCGATCGGTACTTCGTTGGCAACTGAGTTGTTCAGCGACGCATTGCGCCGTGCCATTGAAGCTCGCCGTCCTGATGGCAAGCGTTTGTTGCACCACAGCGACCGTGGTTGCCAGTATACGAGCGACGCTTATCAACAAACCTTGCGAACGCTCGGCATCGAGTGCTCGATGAGCCGCACGGGAAATTGCTATGACAATGCTGTGATGGAAAGATTCTTTTGGTCTTTGAAGCACGAGTGGACCGAACATGAATCGTTTGATAATCTCGAAGAGGTTCAACTGAGTGTGTTCAAGTACATCGAAACGTTTTACAATCGAGAGCGAATTCACCAAACGCTCGGCTACAAGACCCCTGACCAATATGAAGCCGATCACGCCCCGGTACTAGCGGCGTAAAAATCGCCCCGCACGGTATCCGTCAATCTCGGGCCATCGCATAAGTTCAAGTGATGCATTGTGTAACGCGATTACTGCATTCGTGCGATGTTTTATTGAGAGTCTATCCGGAAATTCGTATTCACGTAAATCGTGATATTTGCGAGAGTTACGACATTCCACCCCATTCCCTGCTGCAAAGGATTGCACCATGTCCGATTCGACGACACGTAAAGCTTATTCCACAGACCTGACCGACGACCAGTGGGCCCTCATCGAGCCGCTCCTTGAGGTGCCCCCGACCGAAAAACAACGTGGCCGCAGACGTGAGGTTTCGCTGCGGGAAGTCATCAACGCGATCCTCTATCTGAATCGAACGGGGTGCCAGTGGGATCTGCTTCCCAACGACCTGCTTCCCAAGAGTACGGTCTATGACTATTTCGCAAAGTGGCGAGATAACGGTACCTGGGACAATATCATGACGGCTCTTCGCACGCGAATCCGGGAGCAGGAAAGACGTGAGGCAACGCCCAGTGCAGCGTGCATTGATACTCAGTCGGTGAAAACCACAGAGATCGGTGGCGATGAACGTGGGTACGACGGAGGCAAGAAAATCAAGGGCCGGAAACGTCACTTGCTGGTCGATACGCTGGGGCTGCTGCTCGTCGTTGTGATCACAGGCGCCAACGCTGACGACGGAACGGCCGCCCCCAGACTTCTGGAGAAAGTGGATCAGCAGACTCTGCCGCGATTGGAAGTGATTTTCGCCGACAACAAATACAACAACAAAAGTCTGGCTGCCTGGATGAATAAGGAACGGCCCGAATGGTCGATCGACATCCAGTCACCCCCGAAGGGAACCAAGGGATTCAGTCCCGTCCGGAAGCGTTGGGTTGTGGAACGCAGCAATGCGTGGCACGGCCGCTGTCGCCGCAACAGCAAAGACTACGAACGAAGGCCGGATTCTAGCGAGTCGATGATTCAAATCAGTCACATCGGAATCATGCTGCACCAATGTGCCCCCGTCCAACGCCCAGACTTCCGATACCGGACAGCTACGCTAAAAACAACGGAAAATGATGAGTGACATTTCCGGATAGACTCTGAGTCGTAGAATCTCTTACATCGTCTGTTCTGGTTGAATGTCGCAACGTGTTACCTGATTAGTGATTAAGACAACGAAGAAAGTCGCAAGTCGTCTGCCCCCAATTTGCCCCCTTTTTGAATTCCGGCTCGAATCGGCGACTCACAAAGATCGATGTAAGTCCTTACCAGATAAGAGTACCGGAGGTGGGACTCGAACCCACACGCCCTTGCGGGTACTGGATTTTGAATCCGCAGAAGCTTCGACGCAAGTCGTTCTGTCACAAGACTTAGGCAAACTCGCTTTTTGGGCCTTGTACCAAATCTTGTACCAGAGAACAAAGTTCGAACAACGAACGTACTGGACTGGACTCACTTGCCAGCTTGCACATTGTTATCCCTACCTTGGCAGTTTGGACATTCGCCAAACTCGCTTCGGACCAGTACACCGAACACAGAATCAATTTGATTCACGAGGGCGATGATGGCCCCTCGGGCGCGCACCCAAAAAGATGACATCCTGAATTTCGCCAATCTCCTTTCTAACCTGAGTTTTGTTTAAGCACTCGCCTGTAAGGCAAGCTGATTGAGTCGTTTACGTTCGTCGTCGTCGAGATTCAGTGCTGGTTTTTTTGGCTGGTGGGTATAACTGATCAATCCTGCGATCAGATTGACCATGAAGTTTGTTGGGCTGCGATGTCGCGTGTGCTCGACTTGAGCGATGTTTTTCAGTTGATCGTTCACCGTTTCAATCAGCGACCGTTTGCGCAGCAAGATTTTGTCCAGCAGCGGCATCAGCTTGTTTTTCATGTTGCGGCGAATATGCGTCACCAGTTGTACGCTCTGCTCCCAGAGCTGCTGAAACAGCTGAGCTGAAATGTATCCCTTGTCGCCAAACAGCTTGCCGGTAAGCTTCTCGGCTAAGGCGGGCACAGGCTGACGATCATCAACATTGCCAGCAGTCAGCAGACAAGCCAACAACTCGCCTGCGTCGTTGATGACCAAGTGGAGCTTGAAACCATAAAACCAGCCCATCGTCGTTTTGCCTCGCTGAGCCAGGCCGGCAAAAACCCGATTTCGCGTGATCCGCTTGTTGCCACAAACGGCAATCGCCGTAGAATCGACGAACGAAATGCCTGTGCAAGCACCAAAGCAGTGGTGCAAGTAAGCACATAACGGCCCCAACACCGAAGGCATTAACCTCACGAATCGGCTGTAACTCACCAAATTTGGGAATTCTGATCTATGTTGCTTGCAGAGCATCCCATAATAATGCTTGAAGGTGCGATAGTGAGAGTTGTGAAAGGCGATTACGATCGTCATGATTTCACTCGTTGACAACTTCGCTGACCGAAGACGCTTGCACTCGCCGGACTCAAGCTGACGACTTCGCCAAACCGGTTCAAACTGCTGGCAAAAGTCATCCACGCCACAATACAATTCATTCCAATCCATGGGTATTCTCCTGTCTGGCTTCCTTGTCGGGTTGTCCAATACAGGAGAATACCTTCTTTATGCCGCTTGCCTAAACTCCAATTGCTTAAACGAAATTCAGGTTTCTAACCAAGGTGGGCGCGACATGGGGCAGCTAGCCGAGAATTCTGCGCGCATACTCCTTGCCTTTGTATTGGCGGTAGCGACGAATGTCACTAGCTTAAGCATCAGAGGCACAGTGCTAGCCCACCGTTTTTCGAGTGAAACGCAGCTAGCACCCGCCGCTGATCTGCTCCGCACGCCTTAAGCTAGTGACATTCGCGGTAGCGACCTGGGCACACGCTCATTTCATCTTCCTCCAATCCGGCAGCCCCCTTTTCATCTTCCTGGTCGCCTTCTTTGGATCGAAGTTCTCGGGGATAAAGGGACCGCTCCATTCCGTGAACTCCTTGTGACGCTCATGCTTCGGGTTGGCCAGGGCCTCCAGGTACTCCGCATAGCCCCATACCCCGCCGACATCTTCGGGCGGGCAGGATCGCTCCCCTTCCAGACAGAGTGGGTATTTCTTGCCATTCTCCAAGGGTGGACTGCCCTCGAACAAGATCTCGTGTTCCCAGCCATCACCGAAGTCGTATTCGTACTTGAATGCGAATCGCTTGCCGGTGTTGGGCAGAATTTCGCTGAGCATCGTAACCGTTGAGTCAATACACTCAAAGTCGTCGAATCCATCGTTCAGAAGCTCTGGATCACCGTAGCGGTCGCCTTTGATGTCGAATTGATGGAGATGAGAATTGGTCCAGCCCATCGCTGTCTGGATATGCTCATGCAGTTTATCGAGAGTGCAGTCCTGCACCTGGATGCGCCGCCTAATCGAAGGCTTGCTCCCGAGCAGAGTGATCTTGAACTGGTAGAGAACGGCGGATTTGACCCCTCGCTTGCCCTGCGGCTTCATCCTTGTCGGTGGTTCAGCCTTTGCCATGATTCCCTCTTGAAGGCGATCCATAAGATGCTTGGCGAGAAGAAGCACGGCGATCTGCTTCTGTGCCTTGCCGTCCGGCAAATCCTCGACCAGGGCCACCGTCATGCTGCCGACTTCGGACACGGTGAAGGAAGCATTGTCCTTCTCCAGTTTGTTCTTGATTGTCTTCGAGATACCGGGAACAAGCAGGGGAACATCCCGCTGACCCGGTGCCAGCCAGAAGTTGTCGAGCGGCTTCGTCTTGATCCGTAGCTGTTCGGCGGCGATGAGCGATTTTGCTGCAAATTCAGCGATCTGAACAGCCTGATCGGAGATCACCTTCTCCTTGCGTGCGTCATCAATCTTGAATGTCTGCTGCGGCTCCTCGTCCGTATACTTTCCCAGCAGGTCTTGTGCCTTCTGAAAGATGGCATCGAGCTTTTTCTGCTTCTTCTTGTCGTCGCAGTGGTTGGATTCGGCGGCGATGTAGCCACCGAAGTCATC
>CBDFMC010000006.1:0-67323 GCA_965249435.1 Lacipirellulaceae bacterium
AGGACTAATCATCATGGCAAAATCAAAGACCCGCAGCGGCGAGGCAGGAAGCCTCACCGCTGCTTTGAGAAATGCAGCCGGTCGGAGTGGACTGAGCGTTTATCGAATCGCCAAAGACGCTGGGGTCGACCAGTCGACCCTCAACAAATTCCTCAATGGCGACCGAGATAATCTCCGTCTCGACGTAGCCGACCGGCTGTTCCGCTTTTTTGGGCTGCGAGTCGTCCAGCAATCCGGCAAACCGAGAAAATCCTAGACGACTCGCTGCCGAGGCAGGATGCCTCCCAGCTAATAGCCGCGAAGCGACCACTACTGCCCCAGCCAATCGCCCGCTGCCATGCAGCGGTCCGTTTTTCTTATTTTGCTGGCCCTGCGGGCAGCTCAAGAGAGGCCTCCTTCACTGTCTGTGACGAGCCAGTAAAGGAGGCCTCTCTTGAGCGGGAAATGCCGTACTTGGGTACGGCATTTCCAATAAGGAAAATCAAACCCTCATAATCCTCTGTACGAGGATTATGAGGGTTTGATTTGAGACGGGCTTTTCGCTCCATGGAGCGAAAAGTGAGCTGGCTGAACGCCAGCTCACCGTGTCGGCAGCCGCTCCAAGCGGACGGCAAAGCCGCCCGCGTCGCGTCTGCCGCACGGCCCAAATGTCCCCCGCCAGGGAGGCAAAAGTGTGCGGCTTCGCCGCCCATTTTCTATGCCTCCCCGTCGGGGGAATGGCTACACCTGACGCACCACGGCATACATCTTTTTCAGGTAATTTTCCGGCCGCCATGTCGCAAACTCTGCTCTGCATGCTTGTTACGTTGAATACAGCAGCATACAATCTGCATTCAGCTTTTCCCTAAAATCCTTGTTTCCAAGGACTTGTGGCCGTATACACGTATACGAGGTCCCTTGATATGGCGAAGAAAGAGGATGCCAAAACCATCAGCAGAACTCTGTGTGCTTCCTTCTCCGCCAGGAGCGTTGAAGACCGCAAGCTGAAGGCAGAATTGCAGCGTCGGCTCGACGAAGGGCAATTTGACTCGACGTCGGACTTCACCAAAGACCTACTTCGCAAAGGCCTCCAGCCCAGTGAAGACGGCGACGACCAAGCCTCGCCCGATGAGCTGGACATTACTTTGCGAACCATCCAGCAGCAGCTGGCGGACCTCCGCAGGTCTGAAAAGAACTTCGAGTCGCTCGTCGAAAAGGTCGCTGATATCGACGGGCGAACGCGGACCTTGCGACCGGCCTTCGCCTCGGGCGTGGCGATGCTACTGGTCCAAATGGCAGACTGGGAAGAGGCGGAGGCCGCCCAGTGGGCTAAGGCCAACCTTCTGGGCCAAAAGGTGAACTCCGGTAGGGAGCCGCCCGAACCGGAGGGCTCCTAGACCGTGCTCTCCATTAAGCTCATCAAGGCGGGGTCCGAAAACTACTACCTCGACCTGGCCGCTGAGGACTACTATTTCAACGGCGGTGAGCCGCCTGGTAAATGGATTGGCAGCGGTTGCCACTTCTTTGGCCTCGAAAAAGATAAAACTATTCAAAAGGAGAAGTTCCGGCGAATCTTCAATGGATATCACCCCGAGCTGGACCCGGACGACGCGGCTGGCAAGCTGGCACTCGTTCAGAATGTCGGTAAAGAAAACCGGCGGTCTGCCTGGGACCTCTGCTTCTCGGCTCCCAAGAGCGTGAGCATTATCTGGAGCCAAGCGTCCGATGAAATGCAACGTCGGATTCAAGACCTGCATCATCAGGCCATCACCAAGACGTTTAGCTTCGTGGAAGAGCGGCTCGCCTACTCTCGCACGGGCAGCGGTGGCAGCGGTGCGGTGCAGGCCAAACTCGTCGCCGCCGTTTTCGAGCATGGCACCAGCCGTGCCCGTGACCCTCAATTGCATTCGCATACGGTGGTGATGAACATCGGTGTCAACGAATCGTATGACGAAGAGGACCAGCAGCAAGGGTCAGACGGAGCCCGGACGAGCCCCGAAAAGAAAGTGAAAATACGCTCTATCGAACCGAAGCCGCTGTACAAGAACAAAATGCTGCTGGGGGCCATCTATCGCTCGCACCTGGCCCACATGTTGCACGACGAATTTGGCTTCAATGCCCTACGCAAGGGCAACTGTTTTGAGATTCAAGGCGTGCCCAAAGAACGCATCGAAGACGCATCGAAGCGTCGCAAGCAGATACTCCGCCGCCTTCACGAACAGGGCAAGTCGGGTGCCGTCGCGGCTGCCCAAGCCGCCGTCGAAACGAGGGAGAAGAAAAAACACATCGCACGTAAGACGCTCATCGAAGAATGGCGAGAGGCAAACGAGAAGTTTGGTTTTGACGACGCGACTCTCGAAGCTCTGGTCTGCCCGGTCGAAACCAACTACCGCCGCCACATCCCCAAGATTAGAAAGACGGCGTTTGAGAATCTGACCCGTCGCCTCAGCCATTTCACGGCTCATGATTTCTATAAAGAAGTTCTCTACGCCGCTCCCGAATACGGGGTCTCGCCCGACGACCTGGAAGGGGCCGTCACCGAATTCCTTAGCACCTCGCCGCAGGTCATCCCGATTCCCACGACCGACGGCTCCAGTCGATTCGTCGCCAAGAGTGTGTTGGAGCAAGAACTCGCGTTACTCAAGCAGCTCAAGCGGCTGCATGCTCGCCAAGGCCTGCAAGTCAGCGACGCGACCCTTATCAAGGTCTTGGGAAGAAATGACCTGCTCAATCACGAGCAGCGACAGGCCGTGCGACACTTGACCCAAGGCACCGCCGCCATCCGCGTCGTCCAGGGCTACGCTGGGACTGGGAAGACGACAATGCTCCGCACAGCCGTCGAGGGTTGGAAGGCTTCTGGCTTCAATGTTGTTGGAGCTTGTTTCACCGGGGCCGCCGCCGAAGTTCTGGAGGAAGAAATCGGCGTCCCGTGCGACACTATCAACATGACGTTGGCAGACTTCAATAGCGACCTCAAGGATACACTCGTCCGCTGGGGCAAACACTCCTTCAAGCAATTCGTTCGAATCGCTGCTGGCAAGAAAAAGACCTACGCCTACAAGAGGCCAAAGCCGGTCGACATCAATCGCCATACCATCATCTTAGTAGATGAAGCGGGTTCGGTGAACGTCCGCCACATGGAGATGCTCACAAAATGGGCCAACGACAACAACGCTACGCTTGTCCTTACGGGCGACGAAGCACAGACGCCCGCCGTCGAGGGAGGCTCGCCGCTACATTCCATCACCAGACGTATCGGCTGCACGATGATGACCGACATCAAACGCCAGCAGGACTACTGGGCCTGTTCGGCTGCCCACCACTTGGCCAGAGGCGAAATTGCCAAGGCGTTGCACTTGTTCGACGAGCGGGGTCTGCTCAAGGTGGACGACGATATCGAAGAAGCTCTCCAGCGGCTCGTAAGAGATTGGTACGCCCACGCTTTTGATTGTCTGCATCAGAGTCGCATTGTCACGCTCACCAATGACCTGGCCCGACATGCCAACCAACTTGCTCAACAGATGCTGCTCGACCGAAAAATCCTCAACGCCGAAAGTTGGCACAAGATTTACGACCTGGACGAGGAGTCAGGCACAACTTACGAGAGCCGCGTACATCTTGGCGACCGCATCCTCTTCACGAAGACGAATCGTACCTACGGCATAAAAAATGGCCAGGCAGGCACCGTGCTGGGTTTCACCTTGACGACGAAAGAGCGACCGCAACGGGCTCTCAAAGTTCGACTCGACAGCGGACGCATTGTTCGTGTGCCCCTCGGGTTTCGCCACATCCGCTTGGGCTACGCTTCCACTGTCCAAAAAGCTCAAGGAAACACCTACGACGAAGTGTTTGTGCTGCTGGGGGGTGGGGCTCAGAATCTGCCCATCAGCTATGTTCAGGGAACCCGCAGTAAATGGGCAACGCACTTTTACACCGAACGAGCCCTCTACGACCAAATCCAGGACATCGCCGAATCGCCCCTCGTTTCGCAGATGGAACGAGAAGTCGACCTGTCGCTCGCCGTCGACCTGTTCGTCCAGCCCACTGCCGCAGCAGCCACACAAGACGAGTTGATAGAGAAGTTGCTGAATGATTGTAAAGCGAAGATGACAGAAGAGGAGTCTTCGCTCGTTCTGACCAAGGACGAGAATCTTGCGGAGCAAGTCAACGCCGCCATTCACAAGCACCGCTATGCCATGGCCCAGACAGAATGGGACAAGTGGCGACTGGCAGACCCGAACGAGCGAGGCCGCACCGAGATGCCGACCTTCACCACCGACGACCACACGCTGGTTGTCGGTGACCGACTGCGGTTCCTCCAAGATGGTGGTCCTCTGAAAGCTATCCATAAGCACGAATTGGGAACCGTCACCGAAATCAAACCCGAAACTCAGACTCTGCAAGTCGAACTCGACCGTGGTGAGACGGTACGGATGGCGATGGACAGCGTTCCCAAACATGTCCACGGCTATGCCGTCACCCATGAGCAGGCCGACCAGGGTAGCTACAAGGTCAAGGACGCGTATCTGTTGCAGCCCGAGACTTTTCGGTCGACGGCAATGAATCCGGCCTACTCCACGGACATCGACTACTTCAAGTGGAATCCGCAGTCAACGCAAACGCAATCAGTTTTCTCTTCAGGGACGTACACACTTCCGGGCACGCAGTATTCGTTTCAATCGGCCAACGCCCATACCTATTCAACCACGCCTCAGTACACGCAGATGGCAGCCGACTGGCATCAAAAGGCTTACGCCCTTAATCAGTCGAGTTCCTTTCAACATGCCCAGGCAGATTATTCGCAGAGTTATACCCAATCGCATTATCAACAAAGCTTCTAGCCGCTGTGCCACACAGGAGCAATCCCAATGAAAATCTTCGACGGACACATCTATAACAGCAAGGATGTCGAATACGATTACGCGGACCCCGAGTTGTGGATGTCCTTTACTATCAAGCTAAAGGTTGCATTCGACATTGCTAAAGGGTTCCCCGCGTATTGGGACGACATGCTGGGGTTGGGAGACGACTCGCAAGACGCAACGGCGTCTATCGCCTGGGAGCATCGCTGCAAGATTTTGCCCAACCTCGCCAAGGAATCTTTCCCCGTTAAACCATTCCTGAAGTGGTCCGAATTCTTTCCGATGCAGACGTTTACGAAGGTTGACCCAAAGATGGTTGAACGTCTTAACCGTGGTGACCCACTCGATTTTCCCTGTTTGGACAACCCATTCTATATTCTCCACTTCCTTACCAAGCTTAGTAATCCCAAATACGACCCACTCTCGGCTGGTAGCTGGAATGCAATGGCCAGCCGTCTCTTCCATGCTTTTCTTCGTGACAGTGACCGGCCTAGGAATGATTCCGCCATGGAGCGGCCCTCCAAGCTCCGATACTCCATACCGGGAGGTGGGATTTTTATAAGAGGTCAGCGTTTCCTCAACGACCAACAAGCCTTGCGGTTTGTGTACGCACCGTCCGCAGAAAAAACGATTCGCTGGGGCCCCTTGTGTTACGCCTCCAAGACAGTTTTCCAATCCCACTTCTGTGTTGCAGGCATCCAGCGTAGCGGCAAGACGACCCTACTTCGACTCTTGTTTCAATCACTGCACGACCAGCCAGAGGGCAGTCCTCGCTTCGTTCTGTTCGACGCCAAGCCTGACCTGCTCCCCTGCCTCTTTCCGCCCGACTATTTCAAGACACCACGCACCGATGAAGAAATCGAGTCGGCCTTCTATCTGCTCAACCCGTTCGACCGCCGCCGCACCGCCTGGGACATCGCTGCGGACGCGTCCGATTCGGCCCAAGCCCGCGACGTTGCCGACGTCCTCTTCCCGGTAGAAGACCCCAAGCGACCGCACTTCGCTCAAACAATGCGTGACTTGGCTGTTGCGGTGATGGACGCTCTACGAGAAAAAACGGGCGGCGACAATTGGACCTACTACCAGTTACTCGCAGCGTTGCAACCGCAGAACATCTCTGCCGTCTTGTCAACGACCGCTCTCGGCAGAGACCAGCTCGATACGTATTTAACGGGGCCACACGCAGCCGCCTCAGACACAAAAAGAACGCTAAGAGCATCGACGGCCTTGTGCATACCCGTCGCGTACGCGTGGCACAAAGCGGAGCGTCGCGTCAGTCTTCGCTCGTGGGTGAAGAGCGACACCAAAAGCATTATCTTGGGTAACTATCACGGCCATCCCGAAGCAATCAAGGAAGTCAATCGCGTTTTGCTGAACCTGTTGTGCAATCAGCTACTCGCCGTCAAGAACAAACCGGCTCGCACGTTTCTCTACCTCGACGAATTCGAGCGACTCGGCCACATCGATACATTGCCGGTAGTCACGCTGCAAGGGGCGTCGCGAGGCGTCAACCTAGCTGTCTGCTTCCACGACTTGGACCTCCTCAAGGAAGTTTACGGTCGAGCAGCCGAGGGAATTCTCTCCCAGTGCGGCTTTTACGCCTTCCTAAAGCTTCAGGGTCGTGAATCGACAAAGTGGGCTTCCGATATGATTGGGAGCCAAGAAGTGAAGCTAGAGCAAACCTCCGAGCAGAGTCACTCGCAGGGCGAGGGCGAAGAATCGCGGTCCTCGAAGGCGTCCAGTTTTCATCAGGTTACGAGGCGGCTCGTGCTCCCCGATGAGATATCGGCCCTGCCAACGCCGGAATCAGCCAACGCTTTGGAAGGATATTTCGTTGGCCCCGGACATCCACGCTACAAGGGACGCATCCCCGCGACCGTCGTTGGTGGAAAAGATGATTCCCCCGACGGAGATTCCGCAGACTACGCTCTGTGGCCCAGGTCCAGCCGAATCGAAGAATTCGCGGAATCCACAACCGACCTCACGCCACCAAGCGACATGTTCAAGACCTTGTACGACATAGGGTTTAAGAAAGAGGGTTACGAGCCACCCGCCGACGAACCGGAACAATCGGCTGTCGAGGATGCTGAGCCCCAAGTCGGCGAACCCATCAATGAGCCGCCGTCGGAAAAGCCGAAACCGAAACTTCGGCGTCACAAGGACATCAGCTTCGATTTCGGATTGGATGATTGACCGACACCGTCGCATCACACAGATAGACCGCACTGCTTACAGCATCGCAAATTCTTCCGCGTAGCCAATCACCGCTACCTGCTTGCCGTTTTCTTCGCGGCGTTCGATGCGTAATTGTTTGATGCACTCGGTGCCCCAATCGTCGTCGGTGGGCAAGAAGCACTGAAAATTTGCCCGGTCCCTGGTCACTTGTTGGGCTCGCTGCAACGCATAGGACCCGAGCCAAAGCACGTCATTGCCCCGGCCAACCACCGTCTGCCATTTTTTGGCCAAGGGAGAAATACGCACGATGGTCTTCCAGAGTTGGCTGGTCACCGCCACTTGCACACAGTAACGATTCGAGCCGTAGCCCATTTCGTGTTGGACCCAACTGGTGACGTTCAGTAGCAGGCCGTTGGCCAGTGCCTCGTCGAACGAATATTCGCTCACGTATTCGCCAAAAGCCGATTTGGATAGGTCGATAGCCGTGTTGTCGTATTCATTGATGCTCATGGTCGCTTCCTCCATTGATAAACCGCCCGTCGGAACGGACGTGGGCGTTTTGCCGCTTTCCCGCTGGCCGCTAGGCCCGGTGCGGCAAAACTCACGCGGCTGACTCACAGGGAGGGCTTATTGATGGAGGGAGCAACCACGACAAAGTCACGCCTTCTCGGCTCGCGTACATAACAAGCAGAACGACACCAAACCAAGGGGGAAACGATGGGCACCGAGAACCAAATCACAAGAAAGCATTTAGAAAGTGCTCGCAACGAGCAGCGGCTGGTCGACGTGAGCGACGAGGCTCGCCAAGTAGGTTTCAGTTGCAGTTGCGAAGTCGACGTGCATTTGTGGAATTGTCTGTTCTGGAAATACCCGTCGGCTGAAACGAAGGATGTTCTCGACGTCGGCCAGCTGCTCCGTGCGCTTCGTGACCGACTGGCGAGCAGCATGATGCCGGGTCTACCAAGTTACTACATCTGTCCCCCACAGCCGACCTGGTGGATGAAGACGAGATACTTTCTGCATCTAAAGGTCATTTATCGCGACGATGTGGTCGAATCGGTCGTCATCCTACGGCAATGTCGCACCGTCGAGAGTCTCTTTCTCTTTGAACACCCGCCGTTACCGGCGTCGCTGCTGGTCCGCCTTTATCAGTCGGTACGACGGTTCTGGCCGCTCTGTTTTCGGTCGGAGCGACCGCTGGTTCGCTCGCTGGATGAGACTGTGCGTCTACTGCTCCGCAGGAGTCCGTTGTACTCGGTTATCTACAAGTATCTCGACTTACCAGAATCCTTTGCGACACCCAGTGGGTTCTCTCTGGAAGAGTACCGGCAGATGACGCTGCGGAGTCTGCTCACGCAGTTGGAATTGACCGCTGCGTTGGCTGAAAAGATGGGAACAGATATCAATTTGCCGGTCAGTGGCCTGTTGCAGTTGATGGCCAATTACGTGGGCGTTGTGCCTGCCAGCGAGGACGGGGCTCTGCTGGGTGACAAGCGGCCGTTTCATTGAGCGAGAACGACTTGTTTCGTGGTCCAGCCGAGGCGGCTTACGGCACGTGGCGACTGAGGGAGTCATAACCTGTAAAACCTGTTGCTGAGGCGACCGCTGGGTTGCTTATTGCGATTTACATCGGGAGGGACATGCGAAGCAGCCGAGGCGACCGACACGCCGAAAAGATAAGACGCCAGGCACTTCGCCAAGGGCTGTTGGTCGACGTGAGCCCGGAAGCGGCTCAGGCGGGACTTGCCGTACCGCTGGCCCTCTCTCGCCGTTTGTGGACGAGCCTGGTGCAGCCCTTTCCGTCGGCCCGCCCGTGTGACTGCCTGCCGCTGGCGGAGCTTATCGACTGGATTGCCGAAGAAGTTCTTCAGCAGACGCCTCGCGACCAGCCAATCCTGTTTGCCACGCCTCGCGTAAAAACGTATTGGATGCGTCAGTTCTATTGTCTTCGCGTCCAGCGGAACTTTCGTCGCGGCGAAGTTGCCTCGCTGGTCGTGCTGGCGTGTGACGAACCGTACGTCCTGCTGCGGCGTGGTTCCTCGCCCTCGCTACCCGCCACGCTGCTCGTCCGCCTAGCTCTGGCGGTTAGGAACCTCGGGTCTGTTGCTCGTGCTTGTGATGAGACGTCCCTCGACGACATGCTCGCGGTCGTCAACGGGCTGCTTGAGCAGAGCCCCCTGCAGCACGAAGTGAAGCGGTATGTCGATAGGTCGGCCTCTGGCGTGCCCCGTTCCTTCACGCCCGAGGAGTATCGCTCGGTACTGCTGGGTACACTGGCCGAACTGGTGTCGCTGGCCGCCGTTTCGACCGTCGACCCACCGAACGCCTTGTTGGTCGAGTCGCTGCAGCGATGGCAGCAGTCGCTCACGTCCCGACTGTCGGATATGAGCGTGCTGGTCGAATCGCTGTTGCGACTGGCGGCGACCCTGCGGTCGCCGCCGGGACCGGTGCAGCTCAATCCGTTTCGACCCTTACTGGCTGCCTACGCTGCCATGCATCGGCAATTAGAGGGTGGGTGGACTGTGATTGCCAACGAAGTTTTAGCATCAGTAAAATTGCAGATGAGTTTGATGGAGCGTTTGGTAAGCGACCGGCAGGCAGAGACGTTGTCGGTGCTGAAAGCCGAGTTTCAGCGGTTGGAGGGCAATCCGCGAGCAGAGCCGCTGGTCAACCTGGCTCGGTCGACCGGCAAAGTCCTCTGGCAGTGAATGGGGCGGTCTCTGCTCATGGAAAGCCTCGGTGGCGAGGACCTGCGGGACCGCAGACGACAAAAGCGACGGTGGTGTACCCGCCGTGGCAAACCGCTCGCTGGTCAGGAGAGAGGCCCTGAAATCGCTGGAAAACGAGTCTTTTCAGCCTCGGCTGGGGAGATTGTTCGTGTTTTGCGAATAATTGCCCTTGAAAGTTCGTGTTTTACGAACTATTATTAAGTGGCAGGCCGATAGTAGAAGGGAGTCGCCGGTGCGGGTCATTACGAAGTCTCGATTGGTCCAGTATTGGGAGTCGCCCGACTGCGAGGACTCCGAGGGACCGCTCCGGGCGTGGTACACGCATGTGAGTAGCAAGTCGGTCGATTGGAATAGTTGGGCTGACATCAAAGCAGAGTTTGCATCGGCAAGCCATGTCGGCAATTGCGTTGTGCTGAATATCGGTGGGAATAAGTACCGGCTTATCGTTCGTGTACTATTCCCAAGTCACAAGGTGTTCATCCTCAAGGTGATGACCCACCGTGAGTACGACGACGGCAAGTGGAAAGACGAGTGCGGCTGCCACGAGCCGCCGCCTAAGAAGGCCGAGTCGACAAGAAAGAAAACCGTGCGAAAGAAGGCACGTCGCAAAAGAAAAGGAAGGTAACTCATGGCCACGACCGGCTCGTTTCGATTCAAGGGAAAGGTTCAGGACTCGTACCTGGAGTGCATTCAGACCTTTCCACTCACGACCATTTCCTCCGATGAGCATTTGGCGGCTGCCGGGGAAGTGATGGACGGCTTGCTTGCCCTAGGGAAACTTGACCGGGGCCAGCAGTCTTATCTCGATGCCTTGAGTGACTTGGTCGCTTCCTATGAGGACGAGCATTTTCCGATTGAGCCTGCCTCGGATGCCGAGATGCTTCGGCACCTGCTCGACGCCAAGGGCGTCTCGCAGGCCCAGTTGCATCGAGAGACCGGTATCTCAAAATCGTCGATATCCGAAGTCCTCTCCGAGAAGAAGCCGCTGAGCCGACCGATGATGCGGACGTTGGCCGATTATTTCAATGTCGATGTCACTGTTCTGGCGGCGAATATCTAGCGAGTTTTTCTTGCAATGGCGGCCTGCCTCGGTGACGAGGACCTGCGGGCTCGCAGACGACAAAAGCAGAGTAACGGGTGTACCCGCTGCCCAGTCGCCGTCGGTCCCAAGGGCTAGCGAGGACCAACGGCGACCGGGCGGCGGAAGCAGAAGTTTTTCAACTCCGTTGAAGCTGGCTGAGTATCAGGCCGCTTTTTGCATCTCGGGCGGTTCTTCCTTGGCGACGATGTCGTGTGAAATGCCAAGCACTTCTTGTACGTCGCGTTGGACCAGCTTCCAGTTGTAGACCGGGAGCACCTCGCCGCTGCTGACGACCGAGAAAATGCCTAAGAGGTAGGCGATGCCCCGTTCGAGCTTGAGGGCTTGGCGGGCAATCTCCGGCTGACGACGAGATGGGCTGCCGAAGGTTTCGTCGATGTCGCGGATAGAGCGGATATCTTCGATGACCAGCTCCAGAAGACCGGTCTGCTCGGCCAGCATCGAGACGGCCCGTTCGCGGTCGACACTTAGCAGACCATCGAGCCGGTCGAGCATTTCCGCTACCTCTTTGGCCCGTTGCACTAAGCGTTCGCGTTGCTCTTGGTTGCGAAAGTCGCTGGCCTGCCCGGCGAACTCTCCGCTAAAGAGGTCGTTGTCATCACTTCTCTCTTGCTTGTTTGGCATTACGATTAGTTGTCCCATTGTTCCCTCCATTAGGCTGCTAGTCGATAAAAATCAGATTCAAACGGCTCGAATGGCTTGACCGCCTTCCGTTTCACGCGGATGCACTGGTTTGGCACGGGCCTCATGCCAGCCCTCTTTCGCACTTTGTTCACGGCACGTAGCGCCGCGAACATTTGCCGCGTCACGCCGCCGTAGGGCTCGAACGGCGAGCGATTGAATTCACGTTCTAGCAGTTCGGTCGACCGACTGGCGGTTGCCTGCTGCAATAAATGGCCCTTGAGTTCTCGGTAGGCCGTGCGACTGATTCGGACCGATGCCTTGCCGTTGTGACCAATCGAATAACCTCCGAACGCGATAGGCGTCTCGCGGACATCCGAGTATTGGCAAAGACGGTTGATGCCATCGTCGCCGAACTGCTCATGCTCTCGAAAGAATCGATGATATCCGGTGGTTGCCAACAGAACCCAGAAATTGCTGAAGCGAAGGTACTGGACGTTCGCCAGCGGACGACCGTTTGGCCCGGTCCGCTTGGTCCGCCGATAGCGGGACCACTTACTGTGGGCCACATCGAACTTTTCGAGAATTCTCCGGTCGTGTTCTTGCGGGGAAAGCCGCCCAGGAACTTGGCCGCTCACATAGAAGAAGTAGCGGCGTGCAACGTAGCCAACCGCCAATTGCTGAACAAATCCTTCCAGCGACGTGGCTTCCCACTTGTATCCTGAACCCACTTGCCCCACTCTCTCCACTCCATCATGCCAACGTGGCATTTGGCTTGTTATGGGCGTTCGCCGAAAGATGTTGCACAAGAAGTGCCAGCCGCCGCGAATCGTTGCGAGCAATGAGTCGGTATCACTCGCCGCGTGTATGTTCTTAGTTGGAAGTAGCCTAGTAAGAAGGAGTAGCGGCTGGTACAGCCGACGATAATTGTTATGAAACGAAGCGGATGGTTTGTTTGAGGCACAAACCATCCGAAAAGCCCGCTAACCTTGGAAACAAAACTGTTGAGAGCCACTTCCCTGGGGAAGTCGCCCGTATCACTGCCTCCAATTGGTAGCCGTGTCGCTACAACCGCGTCACGTCAGCAGCGACCAAGCTGCTCGCATGACACTTTGCTTGAGCTTTCACCCAAGGAAGTAGCGGTTGACCAAATAAAGATGGCCAACCGCCGCGACTTTCTTGGACAGGCACAAAGCCCGTCGCCACTTTCGTCGTTGCTTGTGCTCAAGAGCACACCGGTGGTTACCAACCACCCAGAAGCAAACGAGTCCGCACTGCCTTGCACGGAAGATTGCCAGCGGCAATCTCAAAGGGCCTTCGCCCTTTACATCGCCGAAGCCTTCGCTTCGCTTTCTACTTGTGGCACACTCCCACTCTTGCGAATTCAAAACACTTGGTTGACTGTACCAAGCACCGGGAGCTAATCCCCGGCCTCGCAAGAGCTTCCCTCTTTAGCCGTAGACATCGACAATAGATTCACGTCGGTTAGCAGCGTAAGCTGCGGCTTCTCGTGGATACGTGCTCGCCGCCAGGCGAGTCGCAGTTTCCAGCGACTACTTTGAGTCGCCGATTTCCCCTTACGAACATACAAGCTCAGGGTATCCCTCCACAGAAGTTGTCCCGGTTCGGCACCGTCTCTCTATTGTCTAACGAGCAAGCCCTTACGGGCCTTTCATGGTTGAGCTATTCCCCGCCTGGTTTCCCAGGACGCCGAAGCTTGTCATTGCTCCGATACCGCGTGTCTCCACACGGCAAGTCCCCACGCTCGCAACGTTGCACCGTCCGCCAGTGGCGGAATCAGGCCCCGTCGACAGGATTTACACCTGCTTTGCCTACGACGGCCTTCTGCAATTCACATCGCACAAGGTTTTTCAGAGTCGCCCGCATTCAGTTTCTGCATCGGATAGAAATGTGAGATTACTCTGGACGGAAATTGCTTCGAGACAAAGGAAGCAACAATGTCCAGGATTAGTTCACATAGCCTCCGTCGTTCCGAGCGAGCCACTCTAATGGCACTCGGCTCTACGGACAGGCAGCGTAAGAAAAGCTAGATTCTCCCCTTAGCGTGGTTGGTTAGACCGCGTTTACCGGGAGCTACCTCCTATCCAAGAAGTCGCTCTGCAAGCTGTTGCAGTTGGCGACGGTTTTCTTATGGAGCTGGCCACAAAACATGTGACACAATCGAAAAAGATAAGTCACATGAGAACATCGCCAGCCATAACAGGCGAAACATTCAATCATGGGCGACATCGCAGACCGGCAGACTTTCTTGAGGAAGTTTGGCTGCCGGTGGCGGTGCTTTGCTCGTACTTTTTGGAGATACGCCTATGTCACAGTTACCCTGCAAGCGATTCTGGGAAGGAGCGGTGGGAATCACGCTCATGCCGCGAAAGCAACATAGCGGCCAATACTTTTGGACTTTTTCGTTCTCGCGAGCGTTCAAGCGAAAAGGTAAGGAGACTTGGGAGTACACCGACTTCTTCGGGCACAAGCACGCCGCCGCGTTGGGCAAAGTGATGAGCCGGGCGATGCAGTTTATGGAGCACAACGCTCCCGACGAGTTCACCGCGAAGTGCATGGCCGAAAACTTGGCCGACAAGGCTAATAAATCAGCCAACCAAGACGACATGCAAATAGACACTGCGGGCGGTAGTCTGGCCGAGGCCAGTCTGCCGTCCGTCGCGGCCTGACCTGACGTGTTCTTTTTCAATTTGTATGTTAGCGCTCTGTGAACTCCGTCATGCCAGGAGCGTAATTCAGATCTTGACAAGCCGACGTCGTGAAGCACGCCTCTGGCGGCGGCGCTGGTTGGCCTGATCAAGTTCGCGCTGGCGATCTTCGCTGCGATGCTCAGGGTGTGCCTTGAGCCATCGGTCAGGTAGCAGCTCGGAGAGCTGTTCACGCTGGTCCCTTGAAAGCGATTCGAACGGGGTTTGGGCGTCGCCCACCCGCAAGTACTCGGGAACGATCTGAGGAAGCCGGACGAGAACATCGTTGAGATACGGGGTGACGTGGACATGATTAGAACGAGCACTCTGGATAAGCGTGTACCAGACGCATGCCGCGCGACCACCCGCATCGCTCCCAAAAAATTGGTAATTTTTTCTTCCAATAACCGAGGGGCGAATGACTCTTTCTGCCATGTTGTTATCGATCGCATAGCGCCCGTCGGTTGCAAATCGCGTCATCGCGTTCCAACGATTGAGCAGGTAGCCGATCGCTTCGGCCAACTTGGTCGAAGGCCGTACCGTCGGCTGCACTTCGGTGAGACGATCGTGCAGAAGGGCAAGAATGGGAACCGACTCGCGCATGCGCACTTGTCGTCGCGTTTCCACATCGGTATCGGCCAGGCGATCCTCGATGTCGTACAGTTGCCAGATCCAAGCGAGCGCCTCGTGCGCAAGTGGCTGCGTTGAGACGGCGCACGCTTCGTCGAACTTCCGCCGCGCATGGGCCCAACAACCCAGATCCAGAAGTCGGCCATCCGATTCCTTGACTAGGGACGTGTAGACACTGTAACCGTCGGTTAATAATCCGCCTTGAAAATCATCAAGTATTTCCCGCGGACCTGCGCGGGATCGATCAAGTCGATAGTCAAATAGTTGGTACGGATGCTGGTCATCGCCAACGTAGACCCAGAGATAAACCAGCTTGGTCGCCCCAGCCCCGGGACGCAGGACACGGGCCGTGGTCTCGTCGGCCCGTACATAAAAACTATCCAGTACTTGGGTGCGAATCAGATCCCACACCGGCAGCAGACGCTCGCCCGTTCGCACCACGGCGTTGCTCAACACGCTGCGGTTGAACCACATCGTGGTGGTGGAACGAAGCTCTTCCTGGAGACGATACAGGGGCAGGTGACGCTCGAACTTGGCGTGTGCCAGCCAGGCTAACGTGCTGGCCCCAAATATCCCTTTTTCGTTGATATTGGGTGGCTTTTCGCTGGTGACGATCTGCTGGCCATCCCGGCTAACAGGGCAACCGTAGGTAAACCGAACGTGCTCGGCGATGTAGGCGCTAGACTCAACATATTCTAGTTGCCGTGAGATCTGCTCGGAGATCACCGTCCGCTTGCCGCCACATCCACAAGGACAATCGAGTTCTTCCGGCGGCAGTGGGTGTTCAAAACGCTGGACCGGCAAGCACTCGGGGAATTCAAAACGTTTGCGCTTCTTACGGCGTTTCTTGCGTTTCGAAGACGATTCATCGTCTGGCTCTTCTTCGTCGGTCGCCTCGTCATCCTCGCTAATCTCGTTGCCCTCGATCGACTCGGGATCAAAAAGAAGCTTTTGATCGGGAGAAGGGATAAACCGTTCACGCCGTGGAGAAAAGAGTGCCTTACGGAGTAAGGTGATTTGCTCTTGCATCACCTCGATGTGATTCTGCAACGATTCAAGAGTTGCCTGTTGCTCGCTATTAACCCTTTTGAGATGTGCGATCTCGGCGCGCTGCACTTCGATCTCTTTTCGGAGTTTGTCGGATTCCATCGACAACGTTTCGGTCCTTGAAGGTGCGTCACGAAATGGCAAATGATCACACACCGTTGGTGTAGAACACACATGTTTATTTATCGACAATTCACGTTGCGCGTCAAGGTGGTTTCCAAGGCGATTGAGTAATTTGTTTTGCCTGCTCACGACGCCACCACTTGCGACGTTTGACACTCGATAGCTCGATGCCTTCCAGCAACAATCGCAGGTCGTCCACATGCAGTGTCAAGTAATCACCGGGGGATGCAATCGCCCCTCCATGGTCGGCGCCACGTAGTGTCTCGGACGTTCCTCGTTCAAGATGCTTGTAGAGGATGATCGTGCCGTCACCCGTGAAATAGAGTACCTTCAACCGGTTGCGGCGTCGGTTGAAAAACAAGAAAAGATCTCCGTCTTCAATCTGTTTGCCAAGCTCCTTTTCGACGATACCGATTAATCCACAAAAACTTTTACGCATGTCCGTGGGAGCCAACGCGGCGAAGACTTTTATTTGGGATGGCACAATCAACATGACGCCACCTCACGCAACGCCTGCAATACGTCCTTCACTGTCTCACAATCGGTGCCGTGAGGCACATCCACAAAGACTCCCTGCTGCGGCAAGTGAATACGCAGCGTGGACGCAGGTGTCGTCCCCTCGATCCGCACAGGCACCAGTTGGGTGCCCTGGACGGCGTTACGACTGGTTTTAAGAGACTTGGTCGAACGGCTCCCCTGCTCTGGGGAGGCTTGCTGCTCACGGAACTTACGCTGCCAGGCATAATAGCTGGTTTGTGTAATCGAGTTCTGGTGGCAAAACGCCGCGATGCTCAAGCCGCTTGAGGACTGCTGTTTCAGTAGGCCACGCCAGTGGGACTCTTGGGATTTGTTTCGATTGGTCATTGTGCTCGTTCCTGGAATAAAGGGAATGGTTCACCTCTATTAGGATAGCGCGCAATTTTGGGACGCTGTTCACAGAACGCTTACATTTGTATTGAGTAGACGCTTCCCCTCTACCGGTCGCGTCACGGGCGAATCGCTCGCGACGGGACCGGTGGTGCATGAGCCTCAAGTGATGGTTTTTTCTATCCACGCACTCTTTCCTAGTAGAGAGGAGACTCAAAATGGTGAATTTGACGAAAGCGAGTCGAGAGTTGTTCAGCCGAACTCCCGACGAGCGGTTTAGTTCGTTCGAGTCGCTGCTGGCTCATTGCCAACAGCGAAAAGAACAGTCGACCGAGTTTTGGCAGGTTTCGCAGAACCTTTGCATCGAGCAGACAGCCAACGGCTTGCGGATGCAACTGGAAGATGCGGAAAATGTCAGTTTGTCACTGAGCGACTGGAGCTTTAGCCAGCTCTGCAAGTTGTGCGGCGTCCACAAGGACACCGTCAACAAGCTCACTTCCGAGACGGCAACGCACGTCTTTCGCGACACGATGCCCCATTCCCGGAAGCCGCTGCAAGTGTACGCCGCAGCTGACACCGCCTTGGCGGTGCATAGCTCGACGTACTCGCGTCTGTTTGACGCGGAAGTTCTCGCAGCGGCCCGCGAGGCCGCCCCCGATTTTACGCCCCCGCCCACGGGCATGGGCGGAGCCACGGGATTGTACGCCGGTGAACAAGACATGTTCGCCTTTGGCATCGACCCCAACGGCTGGGTGGAAATCGGCGGCGAGAATTTTGCTCCCGGCTTCTTTGTTTGGAACTCGGAAGTTGGCCGACGCTCGGTCGGTGTCCAGACGTTTTGGTATCAGGAAATCTGCCAGAACCATATCGTCTGGGATGCTATCGAAGTGGTCGAGCTAAAGCGACGCCACGTCGGCAACGTCCAGGAAGCCCTGGACGATGTCCGGTTGGCGATTGCCCAACTGGTGAAGAAACGTGACGAACGTCGCGACTCTTTCGCCAGCGGCATCAAGACCGCGATGGCAACTCCCTTCGGCGAGGACGCCGAAGAAGTCCACAAGCTGCTTGGCAAGCACGGCGTTAGCTCCCGTTTGGCGGAGCAAGTCGTGCAAATCGCCGGGCAGCGAACGCCGTACACATTGTTCGGTGTGGTGGACGCCCTGACGCGGATTGCCGGTCGTTATGAAAACGCCGGTGACCGACTTGTTGTGGACCAGAAAGCGGCAGGGCTGCTCGCCCTCGCCGTCTAGGTCCTTTTATTTTGTTCCCTGTTTGTTGCTCAATGAGCAAGAAAGGAGATGTCACGATGTCCGAAAATAATCGACCCGTGCATCAAGTCCGTATCGGACGTATCAAGGCCGCCGTTTTTGAGAATGGCGACAACGCTCCTCGCAAAGTCCAGTTCACCGCCCTCTACAAGGATGGAGATGAATGGCGAGGTTCTGCGAGTTTTACTCGCGAAGACTTACCGCTGCTTGCCAAAGTCGCGGACCAAGTCCACTCGTATCTGTACGAGCAGAATGGTTCTACTGGCCAGTGATGGTTTCTTGAGGCCACCCATGCACCACCGGCCTCTCTTACTCAACGACCACGGGAAGACGACACAAACTCGACCAGTGCAAAAAGGGTCCTTTGATGCCACACTGGTTCGCTATCGCATGCGGTGTGCTGGGTAAAATCTCAACTTCTGCACACTATGGTGTGCTCGCAGCTCCCCGTCTCACGAAGAGAACTTGTATTGGACGCGTTTCCTTCTTGAGAACAAGTCCGGTTTGCTTTGTGAAATGCATAATTACGTCCTTCTCGGTAGCTGTTGCCAGCGGCTCAGTGAGTTCTTCAACTGCCTTATCACTAAATCGAAGAAAGAAATCAGTCTTGTTCGGATGTTTGCTGACTTCGTCGACAATCGGTGTAAGAAGCACTTCTCCCCAGACGTCGAGAAATTCATCGAAGCTGTGGACGACGCGTCCCGAGTACTTTCTACGCCGAGCTGGAACCCAGAAGTCACCATCGGCTTTTTCGGCTACCGGACCTTCAATACGATGAACCTTCCCATCAGGTCCCGGAACCGCGTTGAACTGGTAATCGCCTGTGGCCACGTATACAGGTTGCTCTACAGTTTTCAGTTCAAGTTGGCATGTGCCATCGACTCCTTTCGAAATTGCGTCCGCGACTACTGCAACTTCACGTGGGTCAAGCTTGTGTGGTTCACGAGGGTCCCGACGATACAGCCAATCGCCTAAAAGCTTCTTCTTGAGCAGTTCGGTGTCGCCTTTAACATATTGAACCTTCAGCCCAAGAACGCTGTCGAATATCTCCGTAATAGTGCGACCGTCATACGTCCACCCCACGACCGCGAGTTGACCTCCCATTGGATGGAAATCCATCCACGCAGTTCTTTTTCCTCCTTCGGAATGTAGCCTTCGCAATTGATTTAGTGTTTCAAGGTTGATGTCTGCTGAGACGAACTTCAAGACTTCCCCTTCTTCAAGGTTGAACCTGTCATCTGTCTGTAGTTGCTTGAGTAATTCATGGGAACGATTGAAAATTTCTTCGCGTGCCTCAGACCAACCCGCTGGTGGCGTCGCCGCAGTTGCAGTACCAACTGGAAACGTCGCAACCGTAGGTACAGGGGATTCCCCTTCTGAAATTTTCTTCCATTCCGCAATACTGCGATAACCAGTACTAAAACGATGAAATTCATCGGCAGGCACTAACTCTTCACCGCTCCGAGTAGAAATCGCCTGGAGACCTTTGAGAGTTGTTCTCTCTAAATCGAGAAGATGAGTCGAGCTATCGCATAACGCAAAGAATCCAGCTCCCCTAAAAGGGCTTCCAAACGAAGGATTCTTACCATGGGAAGGATGATACATATGCCGCGATGTTGAGAGCCCAGCCGCAATCCAAGGGCCTAGGTTGCTGTTTATCTGCCCAATCGCCAGTGTAGCCGACGTGCCGTCTGTAACGTCGCTCAGTTTGATTAGTGTGTCCGTGAAGATGCCGTCATCTGTGCCGTCAAACCCCCGCACAAGTGCAAAGTTGGAAACTGCGTAGCCATTCTTGTCGAGGAACTGTCCACTCCCAGGGGCCAAAAACGCGGGCACTAAAGTCTTTCCTGCCTCCATGTTGACCGGGTCATCCCACGCCTTGGTCATGTCAATAGAATCATAGATTGCCTTTGCTTTCACGATTTGGTCATGCTCAAAGGATTTACGTCCTGTTTCAAACCACGACTCCTGGTCAAAGTAAGGAAGCAACAGCACCAACCCGCTCAACCGCTTCTCGGGTGATAGATTTGGATTTGGCACTGCCGCTGGAGGTAGTGTCCCGTGTTCGTCATGGTAACCGTGAGCTGCTCGCATTAGCCCATTCAGATGCCGCCGAGTAATCATTTCCACTTGAACCGGAGCAAGATTACTCCACTTCTCGTGGAGAATTCTGTCTTCGGTGGTTTCTTTTCCCTTTACATTTGTCTCCTCACTCTGACCTGACAACTTATCTGCGATGGCCGGTCCGACAACCTGAGACTGGGCTGGAACCACAAACATAGCCCCGACAATAAGTATCAGCCAACAAAACCACGATGTACGCGAATGCAATCTATATCGCCCACTCATAATTGTCTCCAATCTCTCTTTGGTTACATCGACTGGTCGAATGCCTACTGCTAGGAATGTTGGCCGCCATGACCGCTTGAATCTCAATACATGAAGGATGCTCTGAGCATACTTTTCGGGGTTACACGACATGCTGGCTACGACCTCTGCGTCACAGCACTTTTCTCGTTCCCGTGTCATCTGACGGCTGACCAACCAGACCAGCGGATGAAACCACCAGACGATTCCGGCAAGCACCTGGAGCAATGCGACCAAAGTATCGCCACGACGTATGTGAATGAGCTCATGGGCCAGAACCGGTTCGATGTTTTCGTTTAGGACTTTCGTTACTAGCTGCTCGGGAAGAACAACGGACGGCAGAAAGACACCAAAACAGGAGGGTCCATATGACTCCGAGCTGACAAGCAGCTGCACTCGTCGCTTCAAACCAATCTTTTCGCCCACTTGTTGGCACAATGTAGTCAAGCAGTCAGTGGACGGCATGCTTGTCTTCTGAATCGCTCTCAGATGTCTTAACCAGGTTGCAGCTACGTATGCCCCGCAGACTAATGCCCCAAACGTCCAGGTAAGCAGTAGATACACTTCCAACCCTAGTGCCTTTCGAACGGGCGTCAGGTCGGTATGGGCTGCTACGGCATCTTCGGCCCGGACGCCAGCCACTGACATGTCTATTACCTCTGACCTTCGTTCGAGTGTTTCCTTTGCTTCACGCACCTTTGTTGTTGATTCCTTAATTTGGTTCTGCCTCGTCGGCACCACCCAACTCCAACTAAACACTCCCACCGGACTGCTCCAAATCGGCAGTGTTAAACACTTCACAACAACGAGTAGCAGCAACACGTAGGCCAGATGGGGACGGTGCCTGCAAAACACGCGGACGAGTAACAACGATATCATGGCTACCGTGGTCACCTGCCACAGCTGAGTCCAAGCCAATTGGGCCAATTCGCTCAGTTGATAGCTCATTTTCGACCGCCTTTCAGTTCATTGAGGCGTTCTTGTAGCTCGTCGATTTCCTCATCCGTAAGGCCCCTCGATTCAACAAGGTGTTGAAACATGGGTAGCACCTCTCCGTCGAACAGCCTATCGAGAAAATCGTCCGTCAACTCCCGGATGACCCGCTTCGGCTGGACTGCTTGAGAGTAAACGTTGCCTTGGCCGACGCGTCGGGTCTTGAGATAACCCTTTTGCTTCAGCCTTCGCAGGTAGGTCTGGACAGTCCAAAAGTCCAGCTTTCGACCACGGGGCAGGACTTCGTGCACTTGGCGTACAGTAGCCTCCCCCAATTGCCACACAATACGGGCAACTTCCAGTTCCGACTTTGCTAGAGAGGGTCGCTTTTTGGCCATTTCGTTCACGCTCCTTGATAAGTTCAACTGTACGTGATTGTAAGTACAGTTGAAAGTCTGTCAAGAAGACTTTCTGGTTTTTTTCATGTGGGGAATCCCAGCTCGAACGACCCAATACTTCAGTTTTACTGCACCCAAGAATCTCTTGCCTCTTCCCATGTAATAATGTACTTGATTACACGCAAGTACCGACGGGATAAGCGGTTCGGACTCCAAATGCCTGGCAACAGATGCCAGTCCCAAGGATGGGCGGAGTGACTTCTCTATTTGGCCCACTTCATCCACTACCGAGAGCTGTGCAACTCTATACGGTGCGATTCAGTGGGAGCGTCCGATAGCTGGGAATTTATGTTCAGTTACTGCTCACACCCCTACCTTTGTGTAGAAACACCCATTCTTACGTCAATGATTCAGTCTCATTTTCGCATGCCGACGTCGAGACAAATTGAACTGTAGTAAAAGAGAGCTGAACACAACTCAAAACCTCCATCAAATTCTCTGTACCCAAACGGTCCAGTGCCGTAGGGGTCGGGATGGTCAACTAGAGCCGAGTCACCTCGGGACATAATATCGAGTGCGGTCTTCAGAAAGGCCAATCTACAATGAGCCGTGGACTCTTCTCCTCGGGCCGTGTCGAAGCTGGACACAAAGATTGAGGCGACGGGGTTCTCGTCGAGCTTTGGCTGAATCCGCTCTTTGAAGAGCCGCTCGTATTCTTGTGGCGACTCCTTGGCGAACTCAGCACACTCACGTAGTATGGGTCGCGATTGCTCCGACAGCGTAACAAGACCTGCCGCATCGCCTGCATGATGGAGCAGTGCTTCGGTCTCCTTGGCACCAAGAATACGGGTCAGGAGTTCATTAAGTCGGCCCTCACTTTCTGCTTGTGGAAAAGCCTCTATGGCCCAAACGATGGTCTTTTCCCAATTCCGGATGATGTCTCTCATCGGTGTGAACTGCGGTAGCAAATCAAGTTTCGTGCTAAGTGTCCGCCGTGCCGCCTCGGGCATCCTGGGAAGGTAAATTGCTGCAGTTGTGACGCACAAATTCTCGACCATGCACCCGTAATTGATATTGTAATGCACCATATCACGACCAATATGCCGTCCCATGACCATAGTTGCGATGATGTCGTCGATACCCTTGTTCCACTGCTCCTGCTCGAAATACCATCGAGCCCGTAACATTGCCAAGGCTGCAAGACCTCGGGCTTTCTCGCCATGTCGAGATGCAACGGTCATTCCATCCTTTCGAAGGTCTACTCCCCATTCGCAATCGGGCATCTGTGCACCACGGTGAAGATGCCTCAAGGCCAGAGCCCCTTCCACTTGGAAGAATCTCGCTCGCCCTGGACTCACGGGAACACGAAAACCGTACAATGGGTCGTCTGAAGAAGCGTTCCAAATCGACTTTTTGCGAACGTCCGGTGACAGTTCGAATGCTAACCAATACTGCAAGGCCGCATTTTGTGATGATTCCGTTGCTGTCGCCGGTCTTGAAAGGACTGCCATACCTATTAACAACACACAAGCTGACGTTGTCACGCAACTAATCACTGAATGACTCTGTCGACGGACTACTGCCATTCTCCGAGCCAACCCCGAGCAGGATAGTGCCACTCTCATATCTCCTATCGGCGGATTGCTATATGCGGGCGTGCAAGCCAACGCTGACATCCTGAGCAACGATGCTGGTTTTGTCTGCCCAGTCACAGGCGAGACTCTTCCTTGCCGCAAGTGCTGCCCGTTGAATTGACTGCATTGGGCGAGCAGTCACAAATACTTCCCATTATACCCAGATTTCGAATAATTAGTCCAAAGGTCAGAAGAGCTAACTTGTTCCCGGCTGGTCGGCAAGCCACTGGTCAAAGCGGTCTTGATGTCCAAGTAACTGGAGGACATCGCGGCACACCTCAACAGATGGCGTTCCGATGTCGGCGAGCACTTTGGCTGCTCGACAATCGGGAAAACTGCAAACGGCTAGAATCAAATGTTCTGTGCCAACATAGTTATGTGTTAGCCATTCCGCCTCGAAGAGGCATCGGGACTCGACCTCGGGCAACGTAACATCGGAGTCCGTGCTGAACGACTTGTAGGATTTCAGCACGGATTCGGCATCGATGTTGTGCGACGCGAGCACCGAGCCAGCCACGCCACTACCCTCACGCAACATGCCGACAAGCAGATGCACGGTGTCGACGGCGGCGTCGCCCTGTTGAGCGGCTTCCGTCGTTGCAAGGTCGACGACCTTGCGGGCACGGTCTGTGAATTTCTCGAATGCCATGAGATTTGACCCGACTAACGGGGTTGAGCGGCAGCCGCCAGTCGCCGACGACCTGATGGCCATTGTAGTGTATTTCTCCGGGTTAAGCTCCTACACGGCCCGTCAAAATTTCGCCTCGTGACAACTCCATCGAAAGCCTGCTACTGTGACTCTGAACTAGAGCGTGCGTCGGCGGTAGTCGCCGTCGCCATTGAAAGGAATCACAAATGGACTAACAACGCCCGCCGCCCGATAAAAGGCAAGCTCAGCAACTGATGCGTGGAACAGACTGTTCCGGTTTCCCCAAACCGACAGTAACAGGATTCTCCACGCATAGTCAACGGTCAAACGACTCAGGTCGTAGAAGACCGGTTTGCCTACGGATTGGCGGTTGGACGAAATAGATGGAGAGTCATGGGACGAGGAAAACGAGACAAGAAAAACATTCGCTATCAGCAATTCAAGGGCGGCTATGCCCAGGTCAAGGACACACAACTTCGAGCCCTGCTCGAAGGATACCGGCTGGGACACTTTCGCAGGAATGAAGTACGTGTCTTTGCCGCACGGCTGGAATTCGCTGCTCGGCACCCAAACAGCAAGAAGCTGACCCTTGTTCGGGTTCTCAACTGCAATTCGCATCGCAAGGGCAATCGGCATCTTACGCAATCGCAAATCGACGACGCGGCCCGAAAGCTCGACCAGTATCTCCCCAGTCTCCAGGTCGAGTTTGAAGCCGAGTTGCGTCAAGCCGGAAAGAAGCCTCACACCAAGCCAGTTGCTCGAAAGGTCCTCCAGCACATTGCTCAAGGCGGAGCAACGTCTGTGGAGGCCCTGTTCTGCTTCGCTTACTTCATGCGACGCATCCCGCAAACTAAGGTGATGCAGCGACTCCTGCCCGAGGAGCGATACGCGAGAATCAAGTACGCAGACTTCCAAGAGTGGACCGGCGTGCATCGAGCCTCACAATGCCGGATGCTACGCCGCTTGATAGAACGTGGTTACTTGAACACCGTTCCAGTCGTCAAGCAGAACGAAAACGCCTACGGACAGCTTTTCATCGACGGGCAAGTGCTCTCGCGGATTCGTACGAAGCAAACAGTTCGTCACCCGGTGGACCGTAAGTCTGCGAGACGCGACAAAAAGTCAACGCCCCCACGAGAAAAGGTCAACGCCCCCCCGCACAAAAGGTCAACGCTAATAAACGTAAATCTTAAAAAGGAAATCGAAGAAGAAGAAAGGTTTGTATCAGGTCTGAAAAATGGATTCTTGGGACGCCACCGCGACCCAGACCTGCAACGCATGGCTAATAGGGCCGTGCAGGAAGTCGAGAATACCCTGCGACAGGCGGCGTAGCGGCTACCACGGCTTCAATTCGTCGAGCATATGCGGCATCGCAATGGCCCGAATCTTCTTCGCCATGTCGAACGAATGCTCGCCTGCATGGATGATGAACAGCCGCTGAAGCTTCAGGTCAGTCAAAGCGGTTCGCATCGACGGCGTAATGGTTGGAGCCGAGGTCCGTTTGATTTCGAATCCCCAACGCCTGCGACCACGAACCAGGAGCAGGTCGAGTTCGGCTCCACCATGCGTGGCCCAGAAGAAGCGTTCGTTGGGAGTGACCCCCAAATGCCGGATGACTTGTTGGATGACAAAGCCTTCCCAGGAGGCACCAACCCTGGGGTGAGCGTCGAGGTCGGCGAGCGTCGTGAGACGCAACAGGGCATGAAACAAGCCCGTGTCGGAGAAGTAGACCTTGGGAGCTTTCACCTGACGCTTCTTCAGGTTTTCATGCCAAGGTTGAAGCGGACTGATGACAAACGTCGAGGTCAAAACGTCGAGGTAATGGTTGACCGTCTTGTTCGTGACCCCGAAAGACCGGGCAAACTCCGAGGCGTTCCAAATCTGTCCGTGGTAGTGGGCAAGCATCGTCCAAAACCGTCTCAAGACCGCCGACGGAGTGCGAACACCAAGCTGGGGTAAGTCGCGTTCCAGGAAAGACGTGATGAAATCGCGTCGCCATAAATCACTGACCGAATTGGTGCGTGCCGTAAAAGAGGAAGGAAAGCCACCTCGCAACCAAAGTTTGGCCTGATTTTTCATCTGAACTTCCGGCAGAGATAGACCAGGAAGTTCGTAATAGGAGATGCGACCGGCCAGAGACTCCGAGGACTGCCGGAGCAATTCGGGAGAAGCACTGCCCAGTACCAGAAAGCGAGTACGAATCGGTCGGCGGTCGGCCAACACGCGGAGGAACGGAAATAGCTCGGGCCGCCGCTGGATTTCGTCGAGAATGACGAGTCCTCGGAGCGGTTCGAGGGTCATCCCCGCGTCACTCAGGCGAGCCAAATCGCGAGTGTCTTCTAGGTCAAAATGAGTGGTGGTCCCCTTGTGCTGCTTTGCGACTTGCTTGGCAAGTGTGGTCTTGCCGATTTGACGAGGACCAATAATCCCCACCACCGGGTAACTCTTGAGGAGTCCCTTCAGTTCACGCAGATGCTTGGGTCGTGGAATCATACTGGAATTATACCTTGAAATCTGGGAGATAGCCACCGAGATTTCATGGTGTACAATGTCCAGGTAGGCTGGGAAATTCGTGCCATGCCGCCATTTCCGTCCAAACGGCTCCCACGCCACCGGTACGTGGAGCACGTTAGCGAGTGGAAGAGGCAGCCATAGTCGCCACAATCCGCTAGAATAATGGCTCGCGTCGTCAATCCAAACAGTCCCGTTGTCACGGACCTGTTCCAGGACCGGAGGCCACTATTCATGGAGAAGAATCCCAAACCCGAACGTCCAAAAGATTCTGACGGCAAGGACTCCCTGGAAGGAGTCACCGCAGAAACGCTCGGGACCGCTCCGTTGATGATGACCGCAGACGCGATTGCCACTTGCCTGGGAATCTCGTCAAGAACGGTTTGGAGATTAAAGGCCAAAGGCGACCTACCCAAATCGGTCAAGATAGGCCGAGCAGTTCGATGGCGAAAGAGTGACATACTTCAATGGATTGAGCAGGGCTGCCCCGCAAGCGGCTCGCTTATTGACCAACTCCTATTCTTTCAGCGACAAGACAAAGCTCTCACTGATTCGATTCAGGCAGAAGGCTCATCACTCTGCAAAGAGACAAGTAGTAGTCCGACTGGGCTCTTGAACAAGCAACTGTTTCGTGCGGTGGCCAACCATGCTTAGTAACCCAGAACAAGAACCGCCCAAGCAAAAGAAAAAGGGCGATGGTTTGGGCAAAGTATCGGCCAAGTCGTTCGATACGGCTCCGCTCATGATGACCGCAGATGAGCTTGCAGAGACGCTTTGCGTTTCAAAGCGTCAAGTGTGGAGATTGAAGGCCAAAGGCGACATACCGAAACCGGTCAATATCGGTCGTAGCGTTCGTTGGAGGCGGAGCGACATCCTGGAATGGATTGACGCTGGGTGTCCAGCAGTCAGCAGCTTGCTCAACACGTTAATTTATCACCTGGTCTGGAGACCCATGTTCGCGATTGTCTCTTTGTTCGTGAGGTCTTGATTCCGACCTTCTTTGCCGCTCAGAGTGGTGACTATGGCCCACCTCTTCAAAGTCAAGACGACCAAACCTATTCCTAGTGATGCAACGGTGGTCACGAAGGATGGGAAGAAGTACGTCCGCTTGAAACGAGGCGGCCGCTCATCACTTCACCCAGTGGCGAAGGGTGGAAAGAGAGTAAGCGTTCTGTGAACAGCGTCCCAAAATTGCGCGCTATCCTAATAGAGGTGAACCATTCCCTTTATTCCAGGAACGAGCACAATGACCAATCGAAACAAATCCCAAGAGTCCCACTGGCGTGGCCTACTGAAACAGCAGTCCTCAAGCGGCTTGAGCATCGCGGCGTTTTGCCACCAGAACTCGATTACACAAACCAGCTATTATGCCTGGCAGCGTAAGTTCCGTGAGCAGCAAGCCTCCCCAGAGCAGGGGAGCCGTTCGACCAAGTCTCTTAAAACCAGTCGTAACGCCGTCCAGGGCACCCAACTGGTGCCTGTGCGGATCGAGGGGACGACACCTGCGTCCACGCTGCGTATTCACTTGCCGCAGCAGGGAGTCTTTGTGGATGTGCCTCACGGCACCGATTGTGAGACAGTGAAGGACGTATTGCAGGCGTTGCGTGAGGTGGCGTCATGTTGATTGTGCCATCCCAAATAAAAGTCTTCGCCGCGTTGGCTCCCACGGACATGCGTAAAAGTTTTTGTGGATTAATCGGTATCGTCGAAAAGGAGCTTGGCAAACAGATTGAAGACGGAGATCTTTTCTTGTTTTTCAACCGACGCCGCAACCGGTTGAAGGTACTCTATTTCACGGGTGACGGCACGATCATCCTCTACAAGCATCTTGAACGAGGAACGTTCGAGACACTACGTGGCGCCGACCATGGAGGGGCGATTGCATCCCCCGGTGATTACTTGACACTGCATGTGGACGACCTGCGATTGTTGCTGGAAGGCATCGAGCTATCGAGTGTCAAACGTCGCAAGTGGTGGCGTCGTGAGCAGGCAAAACAAATTACTCAATCGCCTTGGAAACCACCTTGACGCGCAACGTGAATTGTCGATAAATAAACATGTGTGTTCTACACCAACGGTGTGTGATCATTTGCCATTTCGTGACGCACCTTCAAGGACCGAAACGTTGTCGATGGAATCCGACAAACTCCGAAAAGAGATCGAAGTGCAGCGCGCCGAGATCGCACATCTCAAAAGGGTTAATAGCGAGCAACAGGCAACTCTTGAATCGTTGCAGAATCACATCGAGGTGATGCAAGAGCAAATCACCTTACTCCGTAAGGCACTCTTTTCTCCACGGCGTGAACGGTTTATCCCTTCTCCCGATCAAAAGCTTCTTTTTGATCCCGAGTCGATCGAGGGCAACGAGATTAGCGAGGATGACGAGGCGACCGACGAAGAAGAGCCAGACGATGAATCGTCTTCGAAACGCAAGAAACGCCGTAAGAAGCGCAAACGTTTTGAATTCCCCGAGTGCTTGCCGGTCCAGCGTTTTGAACACCCACTGCCGCCGGAAGAACTCGATTGTCCTTGTGGATGTGGCGGCAAGCGGACGGTGATCTCCGAGCAGATCTCACGGCAACTAGAATATGTTGAGTCTAGCGCCTACATCGCCGAGCACGTTCGGTTTACCTACGGTTGCCCTGTTAGCCGGGATGGCCAGCAGATCGTCACCAGCGAAAAGCCACCCAATATCAACGAAAAAGGGATATTTGGGGCCAGCACGTTAGCCTGGCTGGCACACGCCAAGTTCGAGCGTCACCTGCCCCTGTATCGTCTCCAGGAAGAGCTTCGTTCCACCACCACGATGTGGTTCAACCGCAGCGTGTTGAGCAACGCCGTGGTGCGAACGGGCGAGCGTCTGCTGCCGGTGTGGGATCTGATTCGCACCCAAGTACTGGATAGTTTTTATGTACGGGCCGACGAGACCACGGCCCGTGTCCTGCGTCCCGGGGCTGGGGCGACCAAGCTGGTTTATCTCTGGGTCTACGTTGGCGATGACCAGCATCCGTACCAACTATTTGACTATCGACTTGATCGATCCCGCGCAGGTCCGCGGGAAATACTTGATGATTTTCAAGGCGGATTATTAACCGACGGTTACAGTGTCTACACGTCCCTAGTCAAGGAATCGGATGGCCGACTTCTGGATCTGGGTTGTTGGGCCCATGCGCGGCGGAAGTTCGACGAAGCGTGCGCCGTCTCAACGCAGCCACTTGCGCACGAGGCGCTCGCTTGGATCTGGCAACTGTACGACATCGAGGATCGCCTGGCCGATGCCGATGTGGAAACGCGACGACAAGTGCGCATGCGCGAGTCGGTTCCCATTCTTGCCCTTCTGCACGATCGTCTCACCGAAGTGCAGCCGACGGTACGGCCTTCGACCAAGTTGGCCGAAGCGATCGGCTACCTGCTCAATCGTTGGAACGCGATGACGCGATTTGCAACCGACGGGCGCTATGCGATCGATAACAACATGGCAGAAAGAGTCATTCGCCCCTCGGTTATTGGAAGAAAAAATTACCAATTTTTTGGGAGCGATGCGGGTGGTCGCGCGGCATGCGTCTGGTACACGCTTATCCAGAGTGCTCGTTCTAATCATGTCCACGTCACCCCGTATCTCAACGATGTTCTCGTCCGGCTTCCTCAGATCGTTCCCGAGTACTTGCGGGTGGGCGACGCCCAAACCCCGTTCGAATCGCTTTCAAGGGACCAGCGTGAACAGCTCTCCGAGCTGCTACCTGACCGATGGCTCAAGGCACACCCTGAGCATCGCAGCGAAGATCGCCAGCGCGAACTTGATCAGGCCAACCAGCGCCGCCGCCAGAGGCGTGCTTCACGACGTCGGCTTGTCAAGATCTGAATTACGCTCCTGGCATGACGGAGTTCACAGAGCGCTAACGAAAGAGATACACCCAAAAATCTCGCAAATGGTACGTCCAGTACAAGGACTCCGAAGGAGCTTGGAAACGTGTAGCTGGATACACCGATAAAGACGCGACTGCTCAACTTGCCACCAAGTTGGAACGTAGTGCGGAACGCCAGGAGTCGGGTCTTGCAGATTCATTCAAGAAGGGCAAGGAAAGAACACTCAAGGTACATGTGGATGGCTTCCGTCGATACCTGGAAGCGAGGTCCAACACCGAGAAGCATGTCAACCAGACGTGTCGTCGCGTGGAGAAAGTTCTTTTTGGCTGCAAATTCGTGCGTTGGCGAGATATCAAGTCGGCTAACCTTCGCAATTGGCTGGCTGACCAGCGAAGCTCCGACAAGATGGGCATCAAAACGAGCAACCATTACTTGTCGGCATTCAAGGAATTCTGCAACTGGCTGGTTCGTGACGGTCATACTCCGTCGAATCCTGTCGCCTATCTGCAAGCACTCAATGCCAAAACCGATGTGCGAAGACGACGCAGAGCTTTGGCCGCTGAGGAGTTCTCCGCCTTGGTGAACGCTGCCGCAATAGGGCCACCTGTTCAGAGCGTCACCGGCCCCGACCGAGCCATGCTCTATGTGCTCGCGGCGTGGACGGGATATCGACGTAAGGAGTTGGCATACTGACGCGAAGTTCGTTCAAACTGACGGCAAAACCACCGACCGTGACCGTGACAGCGGCTTACAGCAAGCGACGGAGACGGGATGTCATTCCCCTGCACTCCGAAGTGGCCACACGCCTAAAGCAGTGGTTGGTGACGAAGAAAGGACTGTCTACAAGGCAGGCCGTTTTTGATTTGCACGCCCCTGGCGGCGGGCTGCGGCGGACCTCCAAGATGATGAAACTGGACCTGGAGCAGGCACGCAAGGCGTGGATTGAGGACGCTGGCAAGAGCAAGAAAGAGCGGAAGCGACGAGAAGAATCAGACTACCTGAATTACCAGGACGAAAACGGCATGTACGCCGATTTTCACGCCAATCGGCACACGTTTATCTCGAATCTGGCCAAGTCGGGCGTTTCACCCAAGGTCGCCCAGACGATGGCTCGACACAGCGACATCAATCTCACGATGAACGTCTATAGTCACGTCAAAATGGACGAACAGGCCGCCGCGATTCGCAAGCTTCCGGCACCGCCGAAGCTCACTTCACGCAACGGTCAAAAACGCCGCAGGAAAGGTGCGTAGCACCGATTCCGCTGTTCCAAAGTTTGCACACAGGTTTGCACAAACCCACGACTTTGGGGTGCATTTCCAGTCACCTGGGGTCACCAGGCCCTTTTGGACGCCAAAAAATCAGAGCACGAAAAAACCCTGGAAAACCAGGGTTTTTTCAGCTTAATTCACCACTATTCATCGCATGTCACTAGTAGCGGAGGAGGGATTCGAACCCCCGACACGCGGATTATGATTCCGCTGCTCTAACCAACTGAGCTACTCCGCCAAAAAAGCTTTTAGCTATCCGATGTCAGCACTCAGCTTTAATTTCCTGTCTTTCAGTAATTTCCTGCTTTTTCCGTTAAATTCCTGGCTGAAAGCTGACTGCTGACAGCCTGTCATTGTACTATTTGCCGTTTCGTTGACTAGCATCATACCCTGGCCCTTTGACGAAATGGCTCGATAAGCGTAAAAAGGTAACGGTAGCCGCTAATAGCTGTTATAGCTCGGTCGCCGACGAGAGGTCTCTGCAATGGGGACTTAGCGAATCTGGTCAGGGTGGAAACACTGCAGCCATAAGCTTGCGTTTCTTTGTGTGGGGGCCTCTCGTCGGCAAGCCGACCTTTTTTGACGACAAGGCGTCGGCCCGCCGTGTCGCAACGCGACAACAATGGGTTTTTCGACGACAACACGGGTATTCGACGACAAGTCGTCGGCTTGGAGTGCGATGACCGACAATTCTCAGCCCGCTGATTCCCAAGAAACCTCTGCCGGCATCGACTACGTGGTGGTCGCACGTCGCTATCGTCCGCAGACGTTTGAAGAACTGATTGGCCAACAGCATGTTGCCCAAGCGCTCGTCGGGGCGATCAACAGCAACCGCGTAGGCCATGCTTATCTGTTCACCGGCGCTCGCGGTGTTGGCAAAACGTCCGCGGCACGCATCCTGGCCAAGGCGCTCAACTGCGCGGAAGGCACTTCCCCGGTGCCTTGCAACGCATGTGAAGTTTGTCAAAGCGTCAGCACGGGCGACGATGTCGACGTATTGGAAATCGATGGTGCCAGCAATCGGGGCATCGACGAGATTCGCCAGTTGCGGCAAAACGTTGCGATCCGACCTAGCCGGGCACGGTTCAAGATTTACATCATCGACGAAGTCCACATGCTCACCAAGGAGGCGTTCAACGCGCTCTTAAAAACGCTGGAAGAACCGCCCGAGCATGTGAAGTTTATCTTCGCTACGACCGAGCCGAATAAAATTCCAGTCACCATTTTGTCGCGATGCCAACGCTATGATTTCGCCGGCATCGATACCGAGGCGATTCAGACGCGGCTGGGGCAAATTGCCGAGGCCGAGGGGGTTTCGGTCGAGCCTGAAGCGCTGCAGATATTGGCGATGCGTGCGGCCGGGTCGATGCGCGATAGTCAATCGCTGCTGGAACAACTGCTCGCAATCGGCAGCGAGAGGGTTACGGCCGAGCAGGTGACGACGCTGTTGGGCATCGCTCCGGCAGCGCGGCTGAGCCAGTTGGTGGGGCCGTTGATGGAGCACGACGCCGCACGAGCGCTGGTCGAGTTGGATGCTGCTATCACCGAAGGGGCCGAGGCGGGCCAATTGATCGACCAATTGCTGGGCTACTTTCGCGACGTGATGACTCAGGCTGTTGGCTGCGATGTGAGCCAGTTGATGTACGCCTTGCCCGGTCAGCGGGACGAAATTCGCCAGGTTGCCGAGACGTTAGGCGTGCAAACGCTGCTAGCGATGGTGCAGATTCTGGACCAGACGGCTGCTCGGATGCGCGTGAGCACACAGGTCCGCACGTTGGCCGAGATGGCGATTGTGCGATTGTGCCATTTGGAAGACCTCGACGCGATTTCTACGCTAATCGATCAGTTGAAGGGGGCGTCTGGGGAGGTTGTTTCGGGGGCGACCGCGAAGTCGCAAGCGGCTGCAAAAAAAAAAGCGGTGGTTAGCGCGAGCCGAGATGTCGCTCCTGCTGCGAACACTGCTAAGCCGCAAGCGGCTGACAGTATCTCCCCAGATAGTATCTCCCCAGATAGTATTACACCAGACAGTATTACACCAGACAATGCCGAGGATATTTGGCGGCAAACGGTTGAGTTGGCCACAGGTCTGGTGGGTGACAATGCGGCTTTGGCCGATCGAGTAAAGTGTGACACCGATGGATCGCTGGTCGCGAGTTTCCCGGAGCGCTACAGCAGTTGTCGTGATTTCTGCGAGCGGCCTGCCAACCGGACGCGATTGGATCGTGCGCTGCAGCAAGTTGTCGGCTCTCCAGTCATGCTAAAACTGAAAACGCATGCAGATAAGCAAAGCGAGTCGCAACCCACAGCACAACAACCCTCACGTCGAGAACAACAAGCCAAGATCGTCAATGAACCATTCGTACAGCGTGCGTTGGAACTGTTCGACGGCGACCCAGACCGGATTCGCTACGTTTCGCCAGAGGAAAGAAGTGGTTAGCGGTTAGCGATTAGCCAGAAGGACTTTGTGAGACAATTTGAGATTCTTTTCTGGCTAATAGCTAATAGCTAATAAAATAACAAAAAGAAAGGAGCAACACCGTTGTTCAAAGGACTAGGAGATATTGCCAATCTGGGTTCCCTGGTAAAACAGGCCCAGGAAATGGGTGGAAAAGTTAAACAGCTAAACGAGCAACTGAAACTCCTGCGAGTAACCGGCGCTGCGGGAGCGGGGCTTGTGGAGGTGGAATGCAACGGCCTGGGCGAGGTGTTGGCCGTGCGGCTAGACCCGTCGCTCGTGGAAAAACAAGACCGTGAATTGATCGAAGATCTGCTTCCCGCTGCGATCAACGCCGCCAAGCAGAAGGCCGATGAGCTGCACGCGAAAAAAATGCAATCGATCGCCGGTGGTATGAATCTGCCCGGGCTAGATCTTTCTGCCTTGGGCGACGCCCTAGGGGTGTCGGACGCCGATGAGCCGGCCTCGTGATTTTATGCACGCGATATTCCCGCCTGCATTTTTTGTCACCTACATCAACTGGGACAGCAGCTGGAAACGCGCAATTGTACCCTATTACTGCAACAAGTACTACCATATTTTGTATGGTAGACTTGCTTTATTGGAGACTTTTCTCTACCCAGTAGAAAAGTTGGTAATTAGGGGGGCAACTGTTTGACCTTCGTGTCGCTGGGGTATTATGCTACAGATGCGAAGTAAGGGATATTACCGAAGCACTTATCACGGACTTACTCAAGTAGGTTTCACTCGAGCGATCATTCCATGCGACTCTCATTCGGCCAGCAAATGCAGATGGCTCAGAAGCAGGTGCTTGCACCGCGGATGATCCAGTCGATGGAAATTCTGCAGTTGCCGATCTTCGCTTTGCAGGAACGCATCGAACAGGAGATGGAAGACAACCCGGTGCTCGATCAGATCGAGCCGACCGAAGAAGAGCTTACGAGCGAAGAGCAGATCAGTCCTGATGCGCCGACCGAGTCGGAGAAGGAACTGGTCGTTGCCGACGACAGCCCGAACAACGAAGACGACTTTGAACGCCTGGTCAACATGGCGGACAACTTGCCCGACGACTACGAGGAGCGGAGCCGGCCTTCGCGCGGGCAAATCGAAGCGGAATCGGACCGACGCCAAGATATGATGGCCAACATGGTCGCTCGGCCTGAATCGCTGTTGGACTACTTACACCACCAGCTGAGTTGGTTCGATCTCGACGACGACCTTCGCAAGATGTGCGAGCGGATCATCTACAACCTCGATAGCAACGGCTATCTGAAATCATCGCTGGAGGAGTTGCTACTGCCGCAGCCGGCGGAACTCAACGGCGATGCCGTCGCATGGCGAGCCGAGCAAATGAAGCGGGCCGAGGAGGCGCTGGCCATTGTCCAGCGGCTTGATCCGCCCGGCATCGGTGCTCGCAGCTTGAAGGAATGCCTGCTCCTGCAACTCACCCCGGGACTGCTCTTTTACGAAGAATTGCAGACGCTGATTGCAGACCATTTGGAAGATCTGGAAAACAATCGACTGCCACAGATCGAGAAAAAGACGGGTTTCTCGATCGAAACGATTCAAGAGTCGTGGGCCGATCTCCGTACGCTGAAGCCGAAGCCGGGCGCCGAGTTCAACGAGAGCTTTGCCCCGAGCGTGACTCCCGACGTGTTTATTGATCGCCGCGACGATGGTGGTTACGAAGTTCGCCTGGAAGATACGCAATTGCCGTCGCTCTACATCAGCCCCATGTATCGCAAGCTGCTGAAAGACGCCGGCACCAATGCCGAAACTCGCGAGTATATCAAGCGCAAAGTCAACTCGGCCCAATGGCTGATCGAAGCGATCGAGCAACGCCGCAGCACGCTCACGCGCGTGTCGCAAGCGATCGTCGATCATCAAACGAAGTTTCTCGATGAGGGACCCGATGCGATTGAGCCGCTCAAGATGCAGCAAATCGCCGACAAGGTGGGCGTGCATGTCACGACCGTCAGCCGGGCGGTCGACGACAAATGGATTCAAACTTCCCGCGGCATCTTTCCGCTCAAGCGATTCTTCGTCGGCGGAACCACGAAAGCCGATGGCCAGGAAGTCGCCTGGGACCGAGTGCGGCTGAAGCTGCAAGAAGTCGTCGATGGCGAGAATAAGACCAAGCCCTTCAGCGACGATGCGCTGGTCGAGCAGTTGGCCAAGCACGGCATCAAAGTCGCTCGCCGCACCGTCACCAAATATCGCAAGGCGATGGATATCCCCAGCAGCCGCCAGCGCCGCGATTGGTCGAAGACGAGCAAGTAGTGCGATATTGCTCTGAGTGGTGCTGCCCTACGAAGTAAGGCGAGCGGCAGAATAAAAATTACCAGCACGCAGCGCAAGCAAGTGGGTCTAGCACACACTCGCTTGCGCGTCGTGCTAGTATTCTGGTAAATTTTTATTTGCCGCTCGCCTAACGCCCGTTTCATCCAACACGGTCTCGTACGACTCGGCAGATAGGATAAAAATCTTGCCATCGCCCATCCGGCCTGTGCGTGCTACCTCGACCAGCTTGCGGACAACCTCTTCCGACCGGTCATCCTCGACCCAAGCGGTGATTTGCACCTTGGGGAGAAATGCCTCGGCGTACTCGCTGTCGGTGTACTGATCCAAATAGCTCTTTTGTCGGCCCATCCCTTTCACTTCGAAGACATGCACCGCCTCGAGCGGCGCAAGGCGCAGGCTCTCCAGGATTTTCTCAGCAAGAAACGGCTTAACAATGGCAACGACTTGTTTCATGGAAAGCTATTAGCGGTTAGCACTTAGCGGTTAGCCAGAGGAGAATCTCGAAGTTTCACAATCAATTCTTCTGGCGTAACCGTTCACGGGATGGAAGGAAAATGAACCACGAAGAGCATGAAGGACACAAAGAATAGAATTCTATTTTTTGAGAGGCTTTTCAATCAAGTCGATGAGGATGCAAATTTAGCCTATTTAAGGTGAAGAGAAGAAAACCACGAAATAGACGAAACACACGAAAGAGACTAGGGACTAGCCCCTAAACCCTAGCCCCTCAAAATCCCCACTTTTTTCATAGTTTTCGTCTCTTTCGTGGTTTTCCTCCGAATGGGTTTTCCGTTTGAGTTCGCTGAGAAGCGGGAACAAGCGATTTGTCCTCTGACTTCTTCGTGCTCTTCGTGTCCTTTGTGGTTCAATATTTTTTATTCCGTGAGCGGCTACCTTCTGGCTAATTGCTAATCGCTAAAGGCTAACAGCCACCTAACTAAAAAAGTTTTCACCGAAGAGATCCAGTTCCGGTCCTGTTTCAACTTCCATGTCGCCATGCACGGTGATCTGACATGCGAGCCGCATCGACTCTTCGTTGCCGATGTAGGCCATGCAGGGTAGGGGATCGGGAATGGGATTGTAGAATCGCACTTTTTCCAGCACTCCCATCGGGCTGGCGTTTTCCATACCTTTGACAATTTTCACGCGGCATGTTCCACACTGGCCCCATCCATGACAATTGAGCATCTTGTTCAGTCCCGCCCCGAAGCCGTTGAGGCCTTGATGCGTGTTGACGCCCGCCTTGATCGCCTCTTGCCGAAGGTTGGCTCCTTCGGGTACCTCGATTTCTTTGTTTTCTTTGACGAATTTGATAACAGGCATGGTCGGTGATTTCCGTATTTTCGATCACGATGGATTCGTCGGCACTCGTGCCTACCCATGACGCCATGGAACGAGTAACATACTCTACCGCGCCGCAAGGTTCAGGAAAAGTGGGAACAGGCGTTCTTCGTTCTTCAGGCCCCGGCGTTGTAACCCTGGGGCTTTATTTGCCATCTATCGCAGGTATTATCCATGAGCACCGGACAGAACTACTCGAAGCACCAGCAGAAGATCATCAAGAACTACTACGACAACCGTGGAGCCCTTTCGCTCCAGCGGCTCAGCGAGCTGATCACCGACCTCTACCTGGCCGAGGGCAAAGCTCGCCAGTCGAAGTGGAAACAGGCGGCCAGCGTCCTAGAAAAACTGAGCATTCCCCAGTCGCGGATCGATCACCTGCACAAGCAAGACGATCCCTCCCTGCTGGCAAAGTTGGTGGAAGAGTTGCTGGCGAAAGAGTAAGCTGTTAGCTATTAGCAGTTAGCCAGAAGAATGATTTGGGAGCCTTTGGTTTCTCTTCTGGCTAACTGCTAAAAGCTAACCGCTAACCGCTTCCTCATGAAACAATATCTCGACCTTCTCGATCTAGTATTACGCAAGGGCGTGCCCAAAGCCGACCGCACCGGCACCGGCACGCGCAGCATTTTTGGCCATCAGATGCGGTTCGACCTGTCGACCCATTTTCCGCTGGTAACAACCAAAAAGCTCCACCTGAAATCGATCCTCTATGAATTGCTCTGGTTCCTGCGCGGCGAGTCGAATGTCCGCTATCTCCAGGAGCATGGCGTCAGCATCTGGGACCAGTGGGCCGACGACGAGGGTGAGTTGGGGCCCATCTATGGTCGGCAATGGCGGAGTTGGGCAACTCCCGGTGGCGAGAGCATCGACCAGATTGACGAAGTGGTCAAGTCGATCCGCACCAATCCCGATTCGCGACGGCACCTTGTCAGCGCTTGGAATGTCGGCGAGCTAACCAAGATGGCCCTGCCCCCGTGCCATTTGTTGTTTCAGTTTTACGTGGCTGAGGGCCGACTATCGTGCCAACTTTATCAGCGTAGTGCTGATGTGTTTCTCGGCGTGCCATTCAACATCGCCTCCTACGCGCTGTTGACGTTGATGGTTGCCCAGGTCACCGACTTGCAGCCTGGAGAATTTATACATACCCTCGGCGATGCGCATTTGTACGAGAACCATCTGGAGCAGGCAAAGCTCCAACTCCAGCGAGAGCCTCGACCGCTGCCCTTGATGCGATTTGGCCGAGTCGTGAGCGACCTGCTCGACTTCCAATACGAAGATTTCCAACTAGAAAACTACGACCCGCATCCGCATATCCGTGCGCCAATTGCGGTGTGAAATAAGAGAACAGAGGTCGGAGGTCAGAATAGATGGTTCAAACACCGGCAACCGACCCTCCTCCACGCATGATCATTTCCATCATCGTTGCCGTTGCTGAAAATGGCGTCATCGGCCGACAAGGGGCGCTCCCCTGGCGTCTGTCGGCCGACTTGCGCCGGTTCCAACGGCTAACGATGGGCCACATGATCGTGATGGGACGCAGAACCTGGGAATCGATAGGCCGCTCCTTGCCAGGCCGCCAGATGATCGTCGTTTCGCGTCAGGCAAACTATCGAGCCGAAGGGGTGCAGGTGGTCGCCAGTCTGGAAAACGCAATGCAGATCGCACAAGAATCTTGCGACCAAGAATTATTCATCATCGGCGGTGCGGAGATCTACCGCCAAGCATTGCCACATGCGACACGTCTCTATCTCACACGCGTCTGTGCCGAAGTGAAAGGCGACACCCAATTCCCCGAGATCGACTTTCGTCAATGGAATGGTATCGAATCGGAATCTCACAAAGCGGATGACAAAAATGACTACGATTATTGTTTTGAGCTTTATGAGCGTGTTTCGGGCTTGCAGAAAAACAGGAACCACGAATAGCGTGAATTACACGAATAGGATATATTCCGAACGTAAGTTGAGAATGAAAATATTCGTGCTATTCGAGTAATTCGTGGTTCCTCTTTTGAATGTTGTGAAAATACATGCCCGAAAAAACAAAACCGCGTTGCGAGTGGGTGAAGGATGTTTGCGACGAGTATCTTGCCTACCATGACCAGGAGTGGGGAGTGCCGGTACATGATGACCGGAAACAATTTGAGTTTCTCATTCTCGAAGGCGCCCAAGCGGGGCTCAGTTGGTGGACCGTGCTCCGCAAGCGCGAAGGCTACCGCAAAGCGTTCGCCGGCTTCGATCCGGAAAAAGTGGCCCGATTTACCTCCAAACGGATCGAGCGATTGCTCCAAAATCCGGCGATCATTCGCAATCGGCTCAAGGTCAATGCTGCGGTGACCAACGCCCGGGCGTTTCTCGACGTGCAAGAGGAGTTTGGCAGCTTCGACGATTACATCTGGCAATTCGTCGATGGCACACCAATCCAAAACCGGTGGCGCCGGCTAAAGGACCTCCCCGCCAAAACGCCCCTTTCCGACGCCTTGAGCAAAGACCTCAAACAACGCGGTTTCAAATTCGTTGGCAGCACGATTGTCTATGCCCATATGCAGGCGACCGGCCTTGTAAACGATCACCTAATAAAATGCTTTCGGCACAAACCATGTGCGCGGATGAGTTGAAAGCGTATTGATTGCCGGGCTGCCATTGAAATTCATCGATTCGCACGGTGGCCAAAAATAGCGACTGTCATCTGGTTCGACAATTCTTATAATGGGGCCTGTTGGATGTGCCTGAGTATGTGAAGCGACTTACGGTTGGTCGTCGGGCGGCGCTGCATGTGTGTCGTACTGACAGAGCACCGGTTTCCCGGGGACCGGAATGACAGACTGACTGGGCCGTGAGGTACTTGCTTGAGTGCATTGCCCGATGGGGCCCCGTCATTTTTCATGGTTGGATATCAATTTTCAATCGTTAGCCGCCAGACTTGTTCTGGCGCGTTTTGTGGGGAAGAAATGAATACCTTCCCCTCCGCGCCGGAACAAGTCCGGCGGCTAACGGACAGTTTCTGCTGCGCAAAATGGGAAAATATGCACATCCTACTTCAGCGAGCAGTCTCCTCGACGAAACGGATCTCGATTCCGACGACGCGAACGGTTAACTGCCAACAGCCCTTACTTATCGTCGATCCACGACATGAGCTTGCGCAGGCGTTTGCCGATCTTCTCGACGCCGTGCTCGCGCTCGCGGCGACGGGTTGCTTTGAATGCCGGGGCGCCCGCTTTGTTCTCCAAAATCCACTCTCGGGCGAATTGGCCGCTCTGGATTTCTTCCAGAATTCGCTTCATCTCGGCTTTGGTTTCGTCGGTGACGATTCGTGGACCGCGAGAATAATCGCCGTACTCGGCCGTGTTGCTCACGCTGTAGCGCATGTAGCTCAGCCCGCCTTGGTAGAACAGATCGACGATCAGCTTAAGCTCATGCATGCATTCGAAGAATGCCATTTCGGGTTGATAGCCAGCCTCAACGAGCGTCTCAAACCCGGCTTTTACCAGGGCTGATGCGCCGCCGCAGAGCACGGCTTGTTCGCCGAATAGGTCGGTCTCGGTTTCCTCGGCAAAGGTGGTGCGGATGACGCCGGCGCGTGCTCCGCCGATGCCTTTGGCGTAGGCCAAGCCAATTTGAAGCGTTTCGTCGCTGGCATTCTCATCGATGGCAATCAGACAGGGCACGCCGCCGCCCGCTTCGAATTCGCTTCGGACCAGATGGCCTGGGCCTTTGGGAGCGACCAGCAGCATGTCGACGCCTTTGGGTGCTTCGACCTGGCCGAAGTGAACGTTGAAACCGTGGGAACACATCAGTACATTGCCGGGCGACAGGTGGTCGCGGATATGGTCGCGGTAGATGTCGGCCTGCACCTCGTCGGGCAGCAGGATGTTAACGATGTCGGCCCGCTTGGTCGCCTCGTCCACCGGCAACGGTTCGAAGCCATGGCTGACGGCCAGATCATGGTTAGGGCTTCCCGAGCGCTGGCCGACGACCACCTCGACGCCGCTATCTCGCAGGTTTTGGGCATGGGCATGCCCTTGTGATCCATAGCCCAAGATGGCCACGGTTTTTCCGCTGATCGCCTTCATGTCGGCGTCTTTTTCGTAGTAGATGGTTGCTGCCATGGGAAGTTCCTAATTCTAATGGATGGTGATTTATAAACTGAACCACGAATAGACACGAATTAACACGAATTAAGATTTTATTTGGGGGTAAAGCCCAGGGATTGCAACCCCTGGGGTTTGAATTGATTCGTGTCCATTCGTGTCTATTCGTGGTTCTCTTTGAGTTATTTTGCAGCTGGTGCCGAGGTGGTGTGTTGGATCGAGCCGTTGCCGCTGGATCGTTGCACTCCGCGAACCATGGCAATTCGGCCGGTTCGTGCCAGTTCGATAATGCCAAAGGGACGCATCATTTCGATAAATGCCTCGACTTTTCTTTCTTGGCCGGCTATTTCGATCATGACCGTATCGGGCGAAACGTCGACAATTCGGCCACGGAAAATATCGCACAGCTCACGGATCTCGGCCCGTTTGCCCTTGGCTGCTTCCAGCTTGATAAGCATCAAATCGCGCTCGACAAAGTCGCGGGCACTGATGTCGTCGACGCGGACAACGGTCACAATTTTTTCTAACTGTTTGCGGACTTGCTCCAGCACATTGTCGTCGCCGACGACAACGAAGGTCATCCTCGAAAGCTCGGGATCTTCAGTAGTTCCGACGGCCAGACTGTCGATATTGTAACCGCGCGAGGCCAACATGCCGGCCACGTGGGACAGCACGCCTGGCACATTCTGAACCAGGGCAGAGAGAACGTGTCGCATAGCTGAAACTCCGAAAAAAAGGGGAACCTCTAATGATAACTGGGGGGTGCGAAGTGGGCAAGCGGGTAGTGGCTAAGCCGACAAGCGGCCGCTTGCCGGCTTAGCGGCGGCCGCTTGTTACGCTTGGCTGGGGGTGATAGTCTGAATAGTTTGCCCATGGCCCTCGATTGCTTGCCGAAGGAGTTCCCTCGCCGATGTCTCGAGCCGCAACTGAACTGCCGACTGGGGCCTCCAGCAACCACGAGGCGATTCGCATCCGTGGCGCTCGCACCCACAATCTGAGGAATATCGATCTGGATATTCCACAGAACCGGCTCGTTGTGCTCACAGGACTCAGCGGCTCGGGCAAAAGTTCGCTTGCTTTTGACACACTGTTGGCCGAAGGGCAGCGGCAATATGTCGAAAGTCTCTCGGTCTATTCTCGGCAGTTTTTCGACCAAATGGAGCGGCCCGATGTCGATGTGATCGAAGGCCTGCAGCCGACCATCGCAATCGACCAATGTCCCACGAGCCACAACCCGCGGAGTACGGTTGCGACGGTCACCGAAATCTACGACTTCCTGCGTGTGCTGATGGCTCGTACGGGCGAGGTCTTCTGCCCTGCGTGCGATGCGCCGATTGCCCAGCAAACGCCGACCGAAATCGAGCAGGCCATCGCATCGCTTTCCAACGATACCAAGGTGATGATCCTCGCACCGATGGTTCGAGGTCGCAAGGGAAAACATGCCGAGGTGATCGAACGGATTCGCAGCGAGGGGTTTGTCCGCGTGCGTGTCGACGGAGAGACGTATGAAGTGGAGCAGGTGCCGGAACTCAAACCAGGGAAGCGGCATGATATCGAGGCGGTGGTTGATCGGGTGATTATTCGACCCGGACTGGAGAACCGTTTGGCTGAGTCGGTGCGGCTCGCGCTGAAGCATGGCGAAGGCGCGCTGCGGATTACCTATTTGACGCCCGAAGAGAAGGCCAAAAATGGAACCGAAAATGGGAAGTGGATCGATCGGGTCTTCAGCACACGGTACGCCTGCCCCGACTGCAAGCAAAGCTTGGCCGAGGTGGAGCCGCGGACGTTCAGTTTCAATAGCCCCTATGGTGCATGTGGCCGGTGCGATGGCCTGGGCGCTCGCGAAGGATTTGATCCTGAGTTGGTTTTGCCCGACCTTGCCCTTTCGCTTGCCGATGGGGCGGTTGCGCCGTGGCGTGGGGCCTCGGCCGCGGCACGCACCAAGCAGCGCAAGTTGCTCGCCGACTTTTTTGCCCAGGCAAAAGTCCATTGGGAAACGCCGCTGATAAACTGGTCGCAGCGGGCAAGAAACCAATTGCTCGATGGCGACCAAATCAAATTTCCTGGGCTGCTCGCCCATTTGGAAATGGATTACGCCAAGGCACGCCGCGACACGACGCGAGAGAAGCTGGAACCGTTTCGTGACCATGTTCTTTGCCCCGAATGCGGCGGGACTCGATTGCAGGCCGAGGGGCGTGCTTGCCGATTGGGCGGGCTGGCGATACACGAAATCACCGCACTTCCGATTGCCAAAGCGGCCGAATTTTTTGCGGCAATCAAGTTCACTACCCGTTTGGAACCGGTCGGCACGCCGCTCCGCCGCGAAATTGTCCGCCGGTTGGATTTTCTCTTGCGCGTCGGCGTCGATTACCTGTCACTCGACCGACCGACCGACACGCTCAGCGGCGGAGAAATGCAGCGCGTCCGATTGGCTACCGGCATCGGCTCGGGATTGGTAGGCGTGTTGTACCTGTTGGATGAACCATCCATCGGGCTGCATCCTCGTGACAACGCTCGACTGATCGAATCGTTTCGTGATTTGCAGCAGCAAGGCAACACAGTGCTGGTCGTTGAACATGACGAGGCAGTGATGCGCGCGGCCGATTGGCTGATCGACATGGGCCCCGGCGCGGGAGCGCGTGGTGGGGAGATTGTTGCCCAAGGAACGGCCGACGAAGTGGCTGCGGAAGCTGGCTCGATCACCGGGCAATATCTCTCCGGTCAGTTGCGCATCGAGCAACCGGCCCAGCGTCGCCGACCGGCCAAAACCCGCACTCTCCATTTGGAAGGCGCATCGATCAACAATCTGCAACAGGTCGACTTGGCACTGCCGTTGGGCCTGTTGACCTGTGCGACGGGCGTCAGCGGCTCGGGGAAAAGTTCGCTGGTGATCGACACGCTCGCCCGGGCACTGGCTCGAAAGCTTCATGGAGCCGGCGCGAAACCGGGGCCTTATCGTGCGCTGCGCGGCGCGAGCAAAATCGATCGGCTGATCCATGTCGACCAATCCCCCATCGGTCGCACGCCGCGTAGCAACCCGGCCACGTACACCGGCGTGTTCGACGAAGTGCGTCGCATCTTTGCCGGCACTAAACACGCCAAGCAACTGGGCTACAAGCTGGGCCGTTTTAGCTTTAACAACAAGGGAGGCCGCTGCGAACATTGCCAGGGGCAAGGAGTGCAACGAATCGAGATGCGGTTTCTGCCCGACCTGTTCGTCACCTGCCCCATCTGCCATGGCCGACAGTTCAATCGACAAACGCTCGCCGTGCGTTACCGCGACAAGTCGATTGCCGATGTGCTCTGCATGAGCATCGACGAGGCCGCGAAATTTTTTGAGAACCACGCGTCAATCCACCGTATGCTCTCCAGTCTGGTCGACATTGGCTTGGGCTATCTCACGCTAGGGCAGCGGTCGACCACGCTTTCTGGTGGCGAAGCGCAGCGGATCAAACTGGCCGCCGAGTTGGGACGAAACGTGGTTGGCCAGGCGCTTTACATTCTCGACGAACCAACCACCGGCCTGCACACCGACGACATCGGCCGGTTGCTCGACATACTGCAGCAACTGGTCGACCAGGGCAACACCGTGCTGGTGATCGAGCACAATCTCGATGTGATAAAGAGTGCCGATTGGGTGATCGACCTGGGCCCCGAAGGGGGCGCTGCGGGAGGGCAGATCGTCGCCGCCGGTACGCCCGAGGAAATCGCCCAATGCGAAACGAGTCATACAGGGCGGTATTTGTACGAAGTGTTGGAAGGTGCCGCCATTCCGTAGACGCACCGCCCGCTTGGAGAAACGCTCAGATTGTTTACAATACATTTTGTCCATTCAGCCTGTGGGCGTTATGATTGGATGTCGGCTTGCTTTTCGGTTTAGTTGCGTTTCATGGGGATAGACCGGGCCCACACCCGATTTTCATGTCGAACAACAAATTAGATCGCCACTTGCCAGTGAATGCGGCGAAACACGGAAGGCAAGAAGAGGTTGCAGCGCGTGATGCCTGTTGGTATACTGATGTACACAATTCAGTCCAGCCCGGCAGTACTTTAAGGGACTCACGGATGAACGGCCCCAATAATCTTCCTCAGCCAATTCCATACCAGGGTAGCAAGCGACAGCTGGCTCCAAAAATACTGCCTCATTTTCCCGATGACGTGAGTAGATTGGTAGAACCGTTCGCGGGTTCGGCTGCAATCACAATAGCATCTGCTTTCAACGGCAATTCGAAAAGATTCTGGATCAATGACGCACACGCACCATTGATGGATTTGTGGCAGGAAATCATTGATAGTCCAACATCGATTTCCCGCAATTATACTCGCCTTTGGAATGCGCAACTTGAGAATGAACGTGAATTCTACGACAAGGTTAGGGCTAGGTTTAACCGAACGCACAAGCCGGCCGATTTTCTTTATATCCTTGCAAGGTGCGTTAAGGCTGCAATTCGCTACAACAGTAACGGAGAATTCAACAACACCCCAGACAATCGACGCAAAGGCGCCAAGCCTGCGGAAATGAAACGCAGAATCGATGCCGCCTCGTCACTCCTAAATGGACGTATCCGCGTAACCTCCTGGGATTACACCAAGGTCTTGGCAAATTGCCGAGAAACCGACTTGGTCTATATGGATCCGCCATACCAAGGAGTATGCGGTGACCGCGACAACCGATATATGCCAACAATCATTCACGAACAGTTCTGTGATGAACTCGACAAGTTGAACGAACGAAGCATTCGCTATATTATCTCGTACGATGGCAGGACGGGCGACAAAACATTCGGCAAACCCATGCCCAAGTCGCTTGGAGTAACGCACTTAGAATTGCATGCTGGACGCTCATCCCAAGCAACCCTTCTTGGCAGAAAGGATGTCACGTACGAGGCCCTTTATCTCTCCCCTAACCTTTCACCTGCGGTTGTGATCGCCGGCGAATCACAATTGTCCCTTTGGTAGCCAATGGCGAAAAAAAGAAATCGAGTCGTGGCAGTTCAACTTCGAAGAAATTGCCCGCGGATTTTCTCAAGAAACTGAAATCAGTAGCGGCAAAGCGCCCAAAAACTGTCATTGACCATATTCTCAAACATGGCAGTGTAACCACTGAAGAACTCAGTGAACTGTACGGCTACGATCACGCACCCCGCGCCGCGAGAGATGTCCGTGAACTCGGCATTCCGCTAGAGACTTTTCGCGTCGAGGGAAAATCTGGTCGAAAGATCGCCTCCTACCGTTTTGGGGACCCCGGTAAAGTACGTGGAGGGAAACTAGCTGGTAGAAAGGCTTGGCCAAAAGAGTTCAAATCTGAATTGGTTACAATGACCGGCGCTCGATGTGCAATTTGCAGCACCGAATATGAACAGCGCTATCTGCAAATTGACCATCGTGTTCCTTATGAGGTGGGGGGTGATTCTAGTGAAGACTTGAAGACAGAGGATTTTATGCTCCTATGTGCATCGTGCAATCGTGCCAAATCCTGGTCGTGTGAACACTGCCAGAACTGGAAAGAGGATAGATCACACGAGGTTTGCCAAACTTGTTATTGGGCGCAGTCGGTCAATTATCAGCACGTGGCCTTGCGTCTTATCAGACGACTGGATGTAACCTGGACTGAGAACGAAGTAAGAGACTACGAACGTCTCGTAGACCTGGCTGATACCGAAGAACTTGAGCTTCCTGACTTCGTAAAGAAATGCCTTCGCGAACACGATAGCAGAACTACTTAACAAGTCCTGGTTTGCGATCTGACAAATCGCTCGACCAGAGCCGGTATTACATGGCTTAGTTCGCTGCGCTCAGTAACGTTCCCTCCAGGCCCGGTTAGCTCAAACATTATAGGCAACCTATGAGTATGAAGATTCCTGCACCTTTAATCGCGGCTCTAAGCTCAATCATTCCAGAGCAGGAAACCCACACATCAATAAATACATTGTTTATGCATGCCGACGCACCAGGCGACCCACCCGAAGGAACAAAACAGGTTAAGGTGCAAGAATGGCTTCGACGTGCCAATAGAGAACTAGCTAATCCAATGGGGGTAATTGGTCCTCTCATCGAGAGCTACATGGAAGTAGAACGTAACGAATTTAATGCTAAAGCGAAAGATTTGTTAGATAAAATTCTTACTCGCTGCAACTTAACCTATATCGAAGGAGGCCATGTATCTCCAGGCGGTAGCATTCCCTCACTCAGTCTCGCCGAGTTAATTCGTAACCGCGATCTATCGGCAATTGAGACTGAATTCCATCGGGCACTGAAAAACATCACTAAAAACCCAAGAGAGGCAGCTTCGGCTGCGGGTAATATTCTCGAATCAACTTGTAAGACATTCATCGAAGACAATGAACTAGAAATGCCTGCAAAAAAAGACCTTAAGTCCGTTTGGGCCGTTGTACGCAACGAACTGAAATTTGATCCTAAAAAGATCGAAGATGATGATTTGCGTAAAATTGTGAGTGGGATGCTAAATACCGTTGATGGCATCACAAGCTTAAGAACTCATGCAAGCAGTGCTCACGGGCAGGGACGGTCAGGCTATAAACTGGAACCAAGGCATGCCAGACTTGCAGTGAATGCAGCACATTCCGTAACTAGTTCCTGTTTCCCAAATCAGAATATTGTGAAATTCGTCTGGCGGGCCGGTTTTGGTGTAGCAAGAAAAAGACGCATCGTTATCCTATTGAAAACAGAACGAATCAAAGAGCCATTTTACCCAAGGAGAAGCGGGCGATGCGTTTGAAAGCTGAAGCGATTCTCGATTTTGGATGGGCCAACGAGAAGGCCGACAACCAAACGGTACGGGATTATCGTGACGAGTACAAAACGCTCGGCCAGTTGCTGGACAGCCGGCCCGCGATTCTCGATGTGGTCCATCGCGACCTCGAACAGCTCAGCCAGACGACGTCGGCACGCGGCCGAAAGCCGATCTTCACCAGCGAAAACCTGTTTCGCGCGATCCTCGTCTTGCAACGGGAAGGACTCGACTATCGGGAAGCGTCGATCCGGATTGCCGAAAGCGAAACCTTGCAGCGGTTTTGCCGCCTGCTGAAAAAGCCGACCATCGACTTCACGCTGCTGAACAAGGCATTTCGCGCGATTCAGCCCGAGACTTGGGAACGGATCAATCACCTATTGGCCCTCGGCGTCGTCGCCGAAGAAACGGTCTCCCTGGAACATGTGCGAACCGACACGACCGTCACCGAATGCAATATTCACTGGCCGACCGACTCCAGCCTGCTGTGGGACGTCTATCGCGTGGCTGCCCGAGAAATGTCGACTGGTCGAGAACTCGACCCACTCCGTTGTCCTTGGCGATTTCACGCGAAGAAGATCAAAAATCTGCATCTTTTCGTCACGCGTTACTCGAATAGCACGAACAAAAAGCGTCTCCGCCAGGTCCGCCAGAATATGAAGACGCTGATCGTCCGGGTCGAGGAAGCTCTGGAAAAAGCGGAACAATTCGTCGCTTGGGCCGAACGTTCGACGTGTGTCGAGTTGGCGACGATTGCCCAGTCGCTGGCGAACCGTTTGCCGGTGATGCGGCAGGTCGCCGAAGTGGCTCGGCGCCGCGCGTTCGATCGAGAGCAGGTTCCAAATGCCGACAAAGTGTTCAGCATTTTTGAATCTCATGCGGAGTTGATCATGCGTGGACGGCGTGGCAAGCCAGTCGAATTCGGTCACAAGGTGCTGCTCACACAGTCGAAGGAGAAGTTCATTACCGATTACGTTGTGTTGGAGAAGAATGTAAGCGACAGCGAACTCCTGGAGACGGTACTCGAACGACACGAAGAGAAGTACGGTAGCCGGCCCAAAACGGTCGCCGCGGACATGGGCTTCTGTCCGGACGAGGACACCTACGAGGAATTGGAAGAACAGGTCGACTACCTGGGCGTGCCTCGGCGGACGCGAGATTTCGGCGACACGATGATGGGCATTTGGCAGCAGTGGCGCGCCGGAATCGAAGGCACGATCTCGTGCTTAAAGCGAGCATTTCGCCTGGCTCGCTGTTGTTTTCGCGGCTTTAAGAATTTCACGTCCGCCGTTGGCAGCGCCGTGTTCTGTCACAACTTAACGATCCTGGCAAAAACCTCAGGAGGCTGACGCGGAACGGACGCAAAAACCGAAAACAACTCGTAAACGTAAGGCGAGGTACGCGCGCTGCGGCGCAACAACGCCGACCCACCACAGAAAACCGAACAAGCCAACTCCCTCGCCCGCTCGTCGCCCCGCGCCGTTCCCAAAGTCGGTCGGAAAGGGAGTATTATCAACGGGAACTAACTATGTTCGTTCTGGAAACTTGGGACAAACGTGGGTAAATTGCCTATAACAAGGCGCTGCATCGGACGGGAATTCCGCTTCGCTCCATCCCCGCAGGCTATTTGCAAAAACTATGGTACGCTAACCTTCCAATACGCGTATACGCATGATCCAGTTAACCGAAAATCCCATCGAGACGGCCCAACTGGTCGATCAGGCCCGATCTTGCGAGGCGGGGGCGGTGGTTGCGTTTTTTGGGGTCACTCGGCAGTTTACTTCGGGGCGGGAGACGGCCTTGCTCCAGTACGATGCCTACCGCGAAATGGCCGAGTTGGAATTGAGGAAATTGGAAAGCGAAGCATGCGAGCGTTGGCCGCTGGTGAGTTGCCAGATTGTCCATCGGTTGGGGGCCGTGCCGTTGGGGGAAGTGAGTGTCGCGATTGTGGTGAGCAGCCCGCACCGACGCGATGCCTTCGCGGCAGGTGAATGGTTGATTGATACGTTGAAAGAGCGCGTTCCCATTTGGAAAAAAGAATGCTGGGCCGATGGCAAAAGTGAATGGGTCCATCCTGGCCCCGGTACTTGAGTTAGCCGCCGGGCTTGTCCCGGCGCGTGAGTACAGCGCCGGAGCATAGCGCCGGGACAAGCCCAACGCGCCGGGGCAAGCCCGGCGGCTAAAGTTTTTGCACAATTTCGAGTTGCCGGTTCGCTCTTATACCCATGAAACGATCCACTTCCACATCCGCTACTTCGCTCATCGACCGATTGGGTCGCGTCCATACGAACCTGCGCCTGAGTGTGACCGACCGCTGCAACATTCGTTGCTTTTATTGCATGCCGTCAGAAAATGTGGTCTTTCGACCACGGGATGAATTGCTCACGTTTGAAGAAATCGAGCGTTGTGTTCGGGTGGCAGCCGAGCTGGGTGTGACCAAACTGCGAATTACTGGCGGCGAGCCGCTGGTTCGTACGGGACTGGCCACGCTGGTGCATAAAATTGCCTCGGTGCCTGGCATCGAGGAAGTCTCGATGACGACCAATGGCATGTTGCTGGCCGAGCAGGCGATTGATCTGAAAGCGGCCGGACTCGATCGACTCAACATAAGCCTCGATACGCTCGACGAAAAAACGTTCCACCGCATCACGCGGCGTGAAGGGCTGGACCGCGTGCTGGAGGGCATTTTTGCAGCCAAGCAGGCTGGCTTCGACCGAATTCGCCTCAACGCGGTCGCGATCAAAGGCTTGAATGAGTCCGAAATTGTGTCCCTGGGCCATTTCGCCCGTCAGCACGATCTGGCGCTGCGGTTTATCGAATTCATGCCGCTCAATGCGACAGGTGCGTGGGATTCGGCCGATGTTTTAACGGGGCAGGAAATTCGGGAAAAACTAGAAGCTGCATTGGGACTGCTGGAACCCATCGAAAGGTGCGATCCGAGCCAACCGGCCGTTGACTATCGGTTCGTTGATGGGCGGTTTGTCGATGGGCAAGGAACGATCGGTCTGATCAATCCAGTCAGCCAACCGTTCTGTGGGGATTGCAATCGGTTGCGGCTCACGGCCGAGGGACAACTTCGCAATTGTCTATTTTCGAATGCCGGTTGGGATGCACGCGACTTGCTGCGCAGCGGAGCCACGGATAGCCAACTGAAGCAGCTTATGCAAGAATGCGTCGCTGCCAAAGAACCAGGACACGGAATTGGCAGCGAGGATTTTGTAAAGCCACAACGAGCGATGCACGAGATTGGCGGTTAAGAAGCCGTTAGCTAGTTCCTGTTTCCCAAATCAGAATATTGTGAAATTCGTCTGGCGGGCCGGTTTTGGTGTAGCAAGAAAAAGACGCATCGTTATCCTATTGAAAACAGAACGAATCAAAGAGCCATTTTACCCAAGGAGAAGCGGGCGATGCGTTTGAAAGCTGAAGCGATTCTCGATTTTGGATGGGCCAACGAGAAGGCCGACAACCAAACGGTACGGGATTATCGTGACGAGTACAAAACGCTCGGCCAGTTGCTGGACAGCCGGCCCGCGATTCTCGATGTGGTCCATCGCGACCTCGAACAGCTCAGCCAGACGACGTCGGCACGCGGCCGAAAGCCGATCTTCACCAGCGAAAACCTGTTTCGCGCGATCCTCGTCTTGCAACGGGAAGGACTCGACTATCGGGAAGCGTCGATCCGGATTGCCGAAAGCGAAACCTTGCAGCGGTTTTGCCGCCTGCTGAAAAAGCCGACCATCGACTTCACGCTGCTGAACAAGGCATTTCGCGCGATTCAGCCCGAGACTTGGGAACGGATCAATCACCTATTGGCCCTCGGCGTCGTCGCCGAAGAAACGGTCTCCCTGGAACATGTGCGAACCGACACGACCGTCACCGAATGCAATATTCACTGGCCGACCGACTCCAGCCTGCTGTGGGACGTCTATCGCGTGGCTGCCCGAGAAATGTCGACTGGTCGAGAACTCGACCCACTCCGTTGTCCTTGGCGATTTCACGCGAAGAAGATCAAAAATCTGCATCTTTTCGTCACGCGTTACTCGAATAGCACGAACAAAAAGCGTCTCCGCCAGGTCCGCCAGAATATGAAGACGCTGATCGTCCGGGTCGAGGAAGCTCTGGAAAAAGCGGAACAATTCGTCGCTTGGGCCGAACGTTCGACGTGTGTCGAGTTGGCGACGATTGCCCAGTCGCTGGCGAACCGTTTGCCGGTGATGCGGCAGGTCGCCGAAGTGGCTCGGCGCCGCGCGTTCGATCGAGAGCAGGTTCCAAATGCCGACAAAGTGTTCAGCATTTTTGAATCTCATGCGGAGTTGATCATGCGTGGACGGCGTGGCAAGCCAGTCGAATTCGGTCACAAGGTGCTGCTCACACAGTCGAAGGAGAAGTTCATTACCGATTACGTTGTGTTGGAGAAGAATGTAAGCGACAGCGAACTCCTGGAGACGGTACTCGAACGACACGAAGAGAAGTACGGTAGCCGGCCCAAAACGGTCGCCGCGGACATGGGCTTCTGTCCGGACGAGGACACCTACGAGGAATTGGAAGAACAGGTCGACTACCTGGGCGTGCCTCGGCGGACGCGAGATTTCGGCGACACGATGATGGGCATTTGGCAGCAGTGGCGCGCCGGAATCGAAGGCACGATCTCGTGCTTAAAGCGAGCATTTCGCCTGGCTCGCTGTTGTTTTCGCGGCTTTAAGAATTTCACGTCCGCCGTTGGCAGCGCCGTGTTCTGTCACAACTTAACGATCCTGGCAAAAACCTCATGAGGCTGACGCGGAACGGACGCAAAAACCGAAAACAACTCGTAAACGTAAGGCGATGTACGCGCGCTGCGGCGCAACAACGCCGACCCACCACAGAAAACCGAACAAGCCAACTCCCTCGCCCGCTCGTCGCCCCGCGCCGTTCCCAAAGTCGGTCGGAAAGGGAGTATTATCAACGGGAACTATCTATACAAGTGGAACACAGCCGTTACGGGAATACCTCCCGCTCGTCTCTTATTAAACGACATCAGCAGCATTGAAGGTCAGGTTCTTGAGGATACCTTCGGCACTCCCAGTGTGTCGACTATCGTCGGTTTGAAGAAGGCTTATCGACGCCTCGGGGGAGAGGACCAAAACGGAACGGTATTCAATGACGACGAAGTGCTTGAAATTCGCGTCACAGACGCGGGCAATAGTGAGTTCCTCTTGACCATTTTCTTTCGATCGATAGACGGAGCAACACCCTTGGCGTGGCAAGGTACTTTGCCTTTCATCCAAACAACTCTCCAAAACCAGCTAGTTCGACACAATGATACTCAAGGGAATTTCCTTAGCCAATTCATCATCGATACAGTAAGTGCTCCCGGCGCGTTTTTAGATCCTGACCCCAACATCACTGTGGGGCAGTTCAACGTGGCGGCAACAGTATTTCGAGTGCCAAAATCCTTTGTCCGAGTGGGCAATTGGGTTGGTGATGTCATACAGGCAGAGAGTTTTACAAATGGCGGTAATGATTTCACTTTCTCAATAGGCATCCGAGAGGTAAATGGCCTTCCCTTGCAAGGTGGTGCATCTGGAGGAATACCTGTTCCACCAAACCTTCTCGTCCCAACTGGAAATGGTTCCTTTCAACCGATCAACGAAGGCACGGTAAATCTGGCTAACGGTAACCTTGTCCGGTCGGACGTTGATATTGCCTTCCCGAACATTGGTGTGCCGGTAACTTTCAACCGACGCTACAATACCCAATCAGCATTTACTCTAGGCGCGTCGACAATTGATTTTCAAACAGGCTTTGGAAAAGGCTGGACACATAGCTATAGTGATCAGTTACTTCACGCCGGTGGTGATGTCGCAAATCCTGATTTGCTTTGGATTACTTCATCGGGTGGGCGTCATCTATTTACATTCAATGGCTTAACCTACGATACGCCTGCGCAATTGAAGGGACAATTTGAGAAAGTCAATAGCACGACTTACAGGTACTTAGAACGTGACGGAGTTGAAACGCACTTCGAGACAGCGACGCTTGGTGGCAGTGCAATTGGTGACTCGTTTGCACGCTTGAGTCAGAAGATCGATCTCAATGGCAACGGAGTTCTTGTATCGTATGACGATGTCAACAGTCGCCCCAAGAATGTCATCTCAATCAGAGACGTACATACTTCTGATAGACGTTTAGATTTTAGTTATGACTTTTCGCTTGATGCCGTAAACGGCCATATCAGTTCGATCACGAAATTCGATGGTGGAATTGAAATTGGAACCGGTGGCTGGACTTATGCCTATCAAGATTTGGGGACTGCGGGAATCGTTCTAACATCGGTGACGAGCCCCACGGACACTTTACTCGCAACTGCCGCTGTAATTTCCTACGATTATCATCCCGAAACTTCACCAGCAGGTTTTCAAGGATTTCTCAAACGAGTCACGGAGCCAAACGGCAACTATCAGCAATTTTCATATTATCTGAATGGCCGTGTACTCAAGTCAGAGCAGAGCATTGACTTAAATGATATAGGAAACGCCAGTGACGATGTGACAGTATCAAAAACGTACTCCTATAACTTGGTTAGCAACACGACTACCGTCACCGATGAACGCGGAAATGTAGAAACTTTCCGCCACAATTCAAATGGTTTATTGATCCGTCAAATACACGCCGATCGATCCCGCGTCGACTCATCATGGGGCATCGATGACGGGAGCGGCACAGGAACGGTCATTCCTGAAACGCGCTTCTTGCTGACTTCACGAGCAGATGAAGTGGGGGGAGGTGAAACACTCGACTATTTCACCGCAGCCGATGGTTTCAAGGAAAAGGAACTCAAGTCGTCTATTGCGAAACGATATGTGAGAGTTGATGGCAGCTCCATTTTTACTAATTCTGAGCTAGTCACAGAATACGACTACGTTCAAGCAACAGGAACGGGAAGTAGCCACATCGTCAACCTCGATACCACTCGCGTCGATCCGACGGGCGAAAATAATCTCACTGATTTCGACTATGACCCACAAGGTCGTGTAATAAGCAGAGTCGATCCTTTGTTGAACCAAACTGCGTTTGAGTATTTCAGCACTGGCGACGCTAGAGATGGCCTTTTGAGTCGCGCAACATCTCCTCGAAACCATGAGACGAATTTTGATTATGATGCGGCTGGAAATCTTACTTCAACCATCATTGAGAGTCAGCAAGTTGCAACGACTAGCTTCGATCACAATGGCAACATAGTGAGCTTCACGGACGGGGCCGGTGTTGTTACCGAAGCGATTTATGATGTTCTTGGCAGAAGAACGAGTGCCATTGCAGCCGGAAACGGCACCACTTCAACTGACCTGATTACTAATTTCAGCTACGATCCCAGGGGGCAATTGTTGTCCACCGTCGATGCTTTAGGTCGGGAAACCACTTTTCAGTATGATGCGCGTGGGAATCGAATCAACATCGACAACGCTGATGGCACGCAGATTAGTTTTGAATACGATTTGGCCGGCAATCTCATTGCCTCTACCGATGAGTTGCAGCGCAATTCACAACGAGTTTTCGACAAGCAAAACCGACTCATTCAGACGATTCGTCCAGATGGTAGCGTTCAGAGAATTCGGTACGATGGCACCGGACGAATTGCCACGGTCATTGATGCTTTGGGCATCGAGACTCGGTTTGACTATGACGCCGCCGGACGCCCGACGAGGCTAATCCGGGCATTGGGTACGGCGGATCAAGTGATCACGAACAACCAATACGATTTATTGGGGCGACTCGTTCAAGCGACCGATGGCGAAGGACATATTGTTCAAAATGTCTATGACGCCTTGGGGAGAGTTACCAAAACACAGATTCTTGACGAAGCCGATGAACTGCAACCTGGCACACCCGTCAATGCACCCAAGTTTGTCTCTACATTCGATTATGATGCGGACGGCAACCTGATTCGGTCCGTTGTCTACGATGTTTCCCAGCTAACGTCCGAAACGACAACGCTACTGAGTGACGATCCTAGGTCTCTCATCCTATCTCACTCGACCTTCGTTCAAGAGGTTGAATTTAATTACAATTCGCTAGGTCAGTTTGTAGAAACCGTCTACGTCGACGCGGGTGTTGTGCCGGGAACCGACACCAGAACCCAAACACTTTACGATCTGGCTGGTCGTGTTCGATTCCAAGAAGACGAATTGGGGCGTATTACCGAAACGATCTACGACGCTTACGGTCGTGTAGAACAGATTATTCTCCCCGATCCTGACTTGGCGAATCCATTGCTCAATAGCCCAGTGACTTCGATCACTTATGATGCGGAGGGCAATGTACTCACGGTGACCGATGCCAATCAAAATACGACCACCAATACTTACGATGCATTGAACCATCTTATTTCAAGCACCAACGCGGAAAATGAAACGACTCGCCTCCTCTACGACCTTGCAGGCCAGTTAGTAGGTGATATCGACGCTCTAGGTCGAGCTGTCTATCTAGTTTATGACAATCGCGGTCGCGTCGAGTTGCAAGCATCGGCCGACCCTGACGGCAACGATCCCATGGAGGCACCCAAAAACCGATTTGAATACGATGCCGTGGGCAACCTTACAAGCGTTGTCGATGCGGGAGGCTACGCCACGCGATTTGTGTACGACGCTCTCAATCGTGTCGTGGCCGAGCAATTTGTGATTGAGGAGTTTGTAGACGACACTGACATTGCGGGAGGTAATTTTTCGTTTGTTGGCAATGCCACCTACGATGGCAATCGGGCTAGTGCTTATGGCGACGATGTAACAACCATCGTAGGCGATGGCGTTACCGCCCCCTCGGCTACCTGGGTATTCTCAGACCTGCTAGAGAGTGGCACTTATCGAATCGCCACGACCTGGGATGCTGACCCGACCTTGGACAACGACGCGGACTTAAAATATGAATTCGTTTCGGGTTTCTTCAATGTCAGCCAACCTAGTGGCGGTGGATTCAATCAACAACAAGAGCCCGACGATTTCTTCCGCGACTATGGCGGAGATTCACTCGGCTGGGAAATCCACCCCACGCAGTTTACGCTAAGCGGAGGCACCGGGTTAGCGACAGGTCCGAGTGACGGAGAACAAGTAGCATCCGATAGTTCGGAGGCGGGCACTTTGCCAATCACCGTCACGCTGACAGGCAGTACCCCCACCAGCAAGATTCAAGCTGACGCTGTCCGCATCGAGCGACTTGCTCAGCGAACTTTTACTTACGATAGCAATGGAAATCTTGAAAGTGAAACGGACAGCCTTGGCCGAACGACAGATTTCGCGTACGACGAAATTGGTCGGCTAAAAACATTCACCTCTCCCGACCCCGACCTGACAGACGCAACACTGCATCGGCAAGTCACTGAATTTCAGTACGATGGGTATGGCAATCAGACAACGATCCAGGACAAGCGGAATGGCACGACCATTCGCACGGACACATTTTCTTTTGACAAACGCAATCGACTGACAACAGAAGTGCTGAACGTCGGCGGTCTCAATAACGACGAACTCACGACCGAATGGATTTATGATGATGTCGGCAACCTCATTGAATTGCGTGAGGCGACGACATCGGTTCAAGATCGGGTCCAGACAAATTTTTTCTATGATGATCTCAACCGGCTGACCGAGCAACGAGTTACTTCCGTTTTTGGCGACTCAAGTCAATGGAGCCGCAAAGACACGTTTGCTTACGATGCTGCAAGCAATCTCACTTTGCAGACAGAAACGGTCCAGGACCTTGCAGCAGTTTTGCAAGCTTCCGTCGAAACGCTGTTTGTTTACGACGGGGCCCACCGCCTAATTCGTGAGACGAGAGATAACGGCGGAGCTTTGGAGTCGACAAGCAATTTTGTATATGACGATGTTGGCAATTTGTTGCAAGAAACCGACGCCACTAATCGAACAACCAGCTTTGTCTATGATGCGCTCGACCGTGTCGTCGAGACGATATTGCCCGACGTCGATTTAGGCGATGGCCTGCCGTCGGAGTTGGTGCAGAGGTTTACCTACAATTCGCTGGGTGACACGGTCACTCAGACCAATGGCGAAGATGAAACGTCTCGATTTTTCTACGATTCGCTCGGTCGACAAACTCGTTCCATCAATCCCAATGGCGAACAAGTCATATTCGCGTATGACAGCGAAAGCAATTTTTTGCGACAGGAAGATGGTGAGAATAATGTCACTTCCTTCCAATACGACCGGCTAAATCGCTTGGTTCAAGAGACCATCGTCGATCAGGCATCGGTCTTGCAACAACGCACCAACACATTTAATGATCGCGGCAATTTATCGCGCATTGTTGATCGGAACGACCGTGTACGCGAATTCTCCTACGATGGCCTCGACCGGCGGACTACCGAACAATGGTTCAACTCGGTAGCCGACGCCAACAGCAACAATCCCGTCAGCACGCTCTCCTGGAGTTTCGATCAACTTGGTCGAACCACGCTTTCCGAACAGTTCGATAACGTCTCTGGCAACCGAATTTATGCTGAGACATTCGACTACGACCATCTTGACCGGGTCACGGAACAGCGCAACTACGACCCCAACACGCCAGAACGACTCAATCCCGAAGTCGCCCAGACTCGTTCCTACGACCTCCTTGCCTCCCTTGCTGATCCGGTAAGCAGTACCACCGATCCTGGTAGCTTCTACGAATCGCAGTATGTCCTTACGTTTGAGCCGCAAGGCGTTTCAAACGACTATGCGAATACCGATTTTGTGATCGATAGACTAAGCCGACTTGGAGCAATCCACGACCACGCGATTGCTACCAGGAGCATCATCGACAAGTCGATCGAACTTGGTTACGACGCTGCGGATCGGCTGACCAGCATTGACCGAAGTACGAGCGGCACGTTTTGGTTTGGAACCGACTATAATTATGACGCCGCAGGGAGGCTGGAGGAGATCGACCACCGGCGAGGCACTCCTGCTTCATCGCCATTTGCCGCTTACGATTACCAATTCGACAACGCCTCGCGTATCACACAAGTCGATGCAACCACGGCCTATACCAATCTTCAACTAAGCCGCACTGAAATCTACGGATTCGACACTGCGGGACAACTGGACGCGTTCTCGTCCAACCTCACGGATCTGAACCCTGGTTTTGTTTTGCCTGGCGGAGGCACTCGCGACCTGGGGTTGGAAGACATCACGCACAATTTTGGATATGACGACGCTGGCAACCGCAACTTGATCGATGGAACAGCGAATACTATCGAGGCAAACAATCGTGTTGCCGACGACGGCCAGTTCGATTACGTGTACGACGACGAAGGAAACCTTACCTTCAAAAGAACTCAAGGCGGTGGCCCTGAAACCGAGTACATTTGGGACCAACGTAACCGTCTGACGACAGTGATTCACCGCGCTACCCAAGCAGGTGCCGTGCTCGAACGGATTGAGTACATCTACAACAACGACAACCTGAGAGTCAGAAAAACGGTTCTGACCAATGGCACGCTGTTTGAATCGGCAGAACATTACATCTACGACGGCGACCAACTGGCGGCTGTGATTGACGGAACGGTAACGGCCGACATAGGAACGGTCGGGCGTCGCGTCGTCAACGGTCCTGGCACCGATGCGCCACTGTTTGACGAACTGTTTTCGAGCGGTGCGGTCGATCAACTCTTCTTTGCGGCGACGGACCACCTCGGTTCGGTCCGCGATGTGATCGACGGTGACAACTTCAATTTGGTCAACCACCTGGAGTATGACGCCTTCGGTGAGATTGCGTTGGCGCTCAATCCGAACAAAGAGGACGTTGCTACGGATGCACTAGCGATTGACGCAGCCTTTGCAGGTCGGGAATGGGACGATGACGCCGACCTCTATTACAACCGGGCACGCTGGTACAATCCTGAGCTAGGACGGTTCATCAGCGAAGACCCGATCGGATTTGCCGATGGCCCGAACGTCTACCGCTACGCGGGCAACGATCCAGTCAACTTCCGCGATCCAACCGGAAACTTTGGGTTTTTCAGTGCGCTGATTGGCATCGGCATTGGCTTGTTTGTTGACTTCCTGGACCAAGAGATCAACGGCGATGGAGGATCCGTTGGCATCAATGTCGGAATTGGAATTGGTGGCGGGGGCATTGATGTGAATGTTTCTGCTGACATCGGTGATGTTCGGATTTCTGGCGGTACCGGAGACCCACCACAAACTGACAACTCCTCATTTTTGCTGGATCGTTTTCCTGATGCCGAGCAGGCAACTTTGGATGAGTTCGCACAACGTTCAAGATTCGGAGACATGTTATTTAACACGGAAGCCGAACAGTTTGCTCGAATAGAAGAACAGCAGCGTATCGCCTTCTTCGGAATCACAGATAATCGAGGGCCTTTTGGATTGCCGCAGCGTGGCGGTGGTATTTCGGCCTTTTCGAGAGGGGCCTTCCTGAGTGGTCAAGGCGGCGCCTTCAATGAGATTGGCAGAGCAGCCCAGGGCATTGTATCGCTTGGCAGAGGTACGGCTGAGTTTGGGGCCGGGCTTACGGTTCCTGGCGTCGGAGAACTACAGGATGCCGCTGTGATCGCCGACCCGACTTCACCGGCCTGGCAAAAATGGATCAGTAGCATTTCCCTCAGCATTGGTGCCGTTGTAGGTGGAGCTGGCCCCAATGCGGGAAGTTTCTTTCGCATCTTCAGATCGGTCGACGATGGTGCTAATGTCGTAGGAGGTGCAACGCGGGGATTACTAAAAGCTAGCGAAACTGTTGGGAGACCTGTCGAGGCTGTTATCCAAGGACGCAAAGTGCGTCTTAGAGTTGACATAGAACTAGGGGGTAAGCTTCAAATCCAGGCCGGACGTGGAAAGAAATCATTGGTTGATTTTCGCCCTGATTTAGCAAGGCCAATCGGCCCTCAAATTGATAAAGCTTTCAAAACCATTCCACAATCGGCGAGGGAGCAGTTGAAAAAGAATGCGCAAAAGGGCCTAGATCGACTGATAGAGACTGGAAACTTGTAACATGACTTTACACAAGTGTTATTGGATAGCCTGTTCGAATGAGAACGCGCTTCCCGAGAGGGATGTTATTTTCCGAAGTGTCCTTCGTGACAAACGCTCTGAACTGCAAATATCATATATCTCAAATGATGTCGACCTGAATAAAGCGACGATGTTAGATTTCAAGGTCGACAAGTGGGCAATAGACCCAAGATGGCGAGACCTACAAGAAGATGAACCATTCATTCGCATTGAGTTTTTGCGTGGGGAACAACGCAGATCGTTCTTTGAAAAGAACAAAGGAATAATCGATTCGCAGGTCTTGGCTGCTGGTGATAATTACATTGTAACCATGGAGCTTGACGACGGAAACATTAACGAAATAGACATTGCGATACTAACATGCTTGGCTGGTTGGTTTGCAGGACACTGCGGAGAATGGGTAATCCAAGACAAGAGAAGAGTCATCGATGTTGATACATTGCGATTGGAAGCAAACAAAGCGTCAGATGTTCTTTCGGGGCTCAGAGCCTTGTAGTGCTTCTATTGGCCGAATCCGAGAAAAAATCCGAGAGCCACTTCCGTATCGTCAAAGTCCGAACCAATTGCAAAGCCGCTGAACCATCGTTCGTTCCACCAGTAGATCACTTGGGTCTCAACGAACAGGTTGTCTACGAGGACGTTCCCAAAGTCGAAGCCATCAAGTGAATCAACACCGCGAATCTGAGGGCGAAGCGCCCATCGTTCGGTAAGCTTCCACTCGAAGCCTGCCACCCATTCGAGACTGACATCATCATCCTCAGAAGAGGTTGTTACAGTCCCCGAGGACGCCTTCAATTTTGTCTTTGAGTACCCAATGCCAATTCCAGTAAAGGGATCAATTCTTTTTTCCGGCAAAAAATGCTTGACGACGATAGCACTAAAGGAGGTGACATCTAAATCAAACGTTATCGGTATGGCACCGACATTTGTTGTACCATCGAACCAACCCGTGCTGAGGTCAACATTGATGTCGATTGTTTCGGTCAAAGGCAAATTACCAATAATGGTGACATCATACGCCCAGTCGCTAATGTCTTGTAACAACGAGTCGTTGGGGCGTTCCACCGAGAAACCGACACTGACAAATTGCTTTCCCAGCAGGCCCTGTCCCAAGGCTTGTGAATTGGGGCTCCAGAAGCTAAAGAGCAGGCAAGCGAAAACTACAGCAACACGGTGCCCCACGCTGGCGAGGATTGGGTAGCGATTATTAAGCATCATCTGCGAACCTGATTAGGACAGAATTAGGCCTTCGATTTTCTGGGCACGGGATTGTTTCAGAATTGCTGTTGCAAGGCTAGATTGAATGCATTGCCCTCTTTCATCACGCTGATAGCACTCCAATTTCTAGGATTACTATGACAACGCCCCAGCCTGCGCCGATTCTATGGACGATAGCCACGCCGTAGTTTCGACCGACGACCCTTCGAGAAAACTGTTTCCACCGCACCGACATCACTAGGCCCTCTGTTTTTCGCCATAGGCGAAGGGCTGTATGGCATGCTCCCGTACGTGCTCCAACAACTCTCCTACTTGCTCTTCATCGAGGAAAAGACTTTCCCAAACCCCCGTGCGGGTTCGAGTGCGACTTATAGAAGCTGCAGGGCTAACGCTGGTTGCTGATTGGCTTGGGCTAAGATTGAACTGGCAGCTTGTTGCAGGATATTTAGCCGTGTGAGACTTGCCGCCTCCCCAGCGATATCAGCATCCCGAATGCGCGATTCCGCATCTCTGAAGTTCTCACTTGCAACTGTCAGCACATTGGTTGCCACTTCAATTCTCGCCTGGTTTGCTCCGATTTGACCTCGCTGTTCGGCTAATTGCTCGCGCTTACTCTGAAATACCGGAATCGCTTGCCTGGCATCAGCAAGGGTCAAGAGCGAAAACTCTAAAAGCGGAGCCACACCTCCCTTTGTTTTACCAAGGAGCACGCTTACGGTGTCATCGCTTCGATCAGCAGTAACGATGTCGAGCACGCCATCGCCGTTAAAGTCGCCTGTTGCAACTGACCGAGGGCTTGCCCCTACAGAAAATGTAGTAGCTGGCCCGAAGCCTCCCGCTCCATTGCCAATTAGTACGCTCGTTTCAGTATCAGCAGTAACAAGGTCGAGCACGCCATCGCCGTTAAAGTCACTTATCGAAACGGATTGCGGCGTACTCCCCAATGAAATGGCAGAAGCTGCGCCAAACCCTCCCGCACCGTCTCCAAGAAGCACGCTTACTGTCTTATCCCCCGCATTAGCAGTAACGATGTCAAGCACGTCATCACCATTAAGGTCTCCCATTGCAACAGATAAGGGAAAATTTCCAATTCCCACCGAAAAAACAGTAGCTGCACCAAACTCTCCCGCACCGTCTCCAAGCAGCACGTTTGCGGTGTGATTGAGTCGATTAGCAGTAACGAGGTCAAGCACACCATCACCATTAAGGTCTCCTATCGCAACGGAATACGCCCAAGATCCCACCGAAAAAACAGTAGCTGCACCAAACCCTCCTGCGCCGTCTCCAAGCAGCACGTTTACTGCACTACCGAAACGATGAGCAGTAACGATGTCGAGCACGCCATCACCATTAAGGTCTCCCATCGCAACGGATTGTGACGAGATTCCTATAGAAAAGGCAGAAGCTACACCGAATCCTCCTGTACCGTCTCCAAGAAGCACGCTTACGGTGTTATCGGAATAATCAGCAGTAACGAGGTCAAGCACGCCATCACCATTAATGTCCCCTATCGCAACGGATCCTGGGGCATTTCCCACCGAAAAGACAGAAGCTACACCGAATCCTCCTGCGCCGTCTCCAAGCAGCACGCTTACGGTGTCATCGTTTCGATCAGCAGTAACGAGGTCAAGCACGCCATCACCATTAATGTCCCCTATCGCAACAGATTCCGGCGCATCTCCCACTGAAAAAGAAGAAGCTGTGCCAAAGCCTCCCGTTCCAATCGCGCCACCAACAGTCGCTTGTAAAATTGCATCCGCACCAACTCCAGCCTGAAGCGATACGATTGGGTTTTCACCTATAAATAGCTTTTGGCCGTTAAACTCAGTGATCTTGCTTATACGAAAGAACTCTTCAGAGAGTGCTTGGGCCTCAGCATCAATAGCCTTCCTTTGCTCCACACCATAAATGCCATTTGCAGCTTGAACAGCCAACTCTTCTAAGCGCATGACAATGCCTGAAAGATTCTCGATTGCCGAATCTGCGATAGCAAGTAAGGAAAGTCCATCGTTTAGATTTCGAACTCCCTGGTTAAGAATGCGAGAGTCAGCTTTTAGGGAATCAGCAATGGCAAGCCCTGCTGCATCATCGCTTGCCTTGTTGATGCGCTGGCCGGAGCTTAGACGTTCAAAGGTAGTGCTGAGTTCAGCACTTGTTCTGCTTAGCTGCCGCTGCCCCCTCAATGAGGCAATATTTGAGCCTAATGTGATGCTCACCCTTTATACACATCCTTAAACGGCACTCCAACAGTGAAGCACCTTTTATGGGGCGATCATCGAAACCTTGCTACGCGCATAGACCTCACCTGTGAAAATGAGGCTTTACGGTTAAGTAGGACGGCAGAAAGCTTTAAAAGCTCAAGCTAAAAACATTTCGACAAAATTATAGCTGCCTAAGACATTGGAAATAGAGCTATTTCCCGAGTTTTGAACCGAGTTGGTAAGTAAGCTCAGAGTCGTTGAAATAGACTTTTTGGATAGCATCACTTTGGTTCCTCCTGTGCCGCTTCGAAAGATGAGCTTCGGTAACTCTGACCAAGTATCTTCGCTTCGAAATGCCAAGATGGACTAGGACGCCCACCTTACCTCCAACAATTCAACCCGCAAATTAGGTGTTCTTGTGGGGGGCGAAGCAAGGGTAAAATGGAGACTTGCTGCTACAGCACTGTCTTTTGACTCAGAGCGGGATTCGAAGGAGCTTGCATTGACAGGCTCGGAAGCCCTTTACAGGAGGTGAATTACTAACAACATCAACGTGTACTGGTGAGAATATAATTGAGAAGCGGGGAATAGTGCTTAAGATGTTGAGGATATTAGCCTAGAAATGGCGATTCGCCACAGCCGGGTCAGGCCAAACGAGCTTGTTGTTCGAGATATTTTTGACGGAGGAATTCTTGGGATTGGCGTTCGGTCGAAGTTTGTTGTTCGGATTCGGTAGCGCTTGGCCGTGAGTCGTCGGTTTTGTCTCGTTCGGTACTTGGTTTCGTGGTCATCGATAGGTCCTCCTGAAAGAAAGTTGTTTTGCCCGCTCGCAAGTGTTGCGGGTGAAACAACTTTCTTGAGGACCGTTTGCGGAGCTGACGGCCGATTATCGGCGGAGACGCGAGCACAGCAAAGACGAGTGACGGCAGGAAGACGGCACGGCTTTGCTTCGCCGCGACAGAGACGGCTGGAAGCGTCGCTGTTGAGCACGAAATGCGTGAGCGAGAAGCGCAATGACAGCAAGAAAGTTCTCGAAATCGAGCACGGTACGGAATTAGTAAGAACCTAGTGGTGCGTCCAGTTCGAGTTTACTAATGTTCTGATTTTGATTACCGTCCGGGGACTATGTGTTTTTTGCACCAAGTTCCAAGGACGGAATGATGAAAAAGATCTTTGTAGTTCGGCTACCAGAGGATGAACGACTCCAACTCCAGGGGCTGCTGAAAGCAGGAAAGGCGGCTGCACTCAAGCTCACTCGGGCACGGATTCTGCTCAAGGCGGATCAGCAGCCAGGGGCACCCGCTTGCACCGATGCGGAAATCGCGGACGCCTTGGAGGTGTCCCCCAAGACCGTGTTCAACGTTCGACGAAAGTGGGTTGAGCTGGGACTCGAACAAGCCCTGGAGGGAAAAAACAGGACACGCCTTCGCGGCAACGCAAGCTCGATGGCAACGCCGAAGCAAAGCTCGTGGCAACCTGTTGCGGTCCGGCACCAGAAGGAAGAGCCGCCTGGACACTTCGACTGCTTGCTGACAAAGTTGTCGAATTGGGGCTGGCTTCGTCGATCAGTCCAGAAACCATTCGACAGACGCTAAAAAAACGCTGTCAAGCCTTGGCTGACGCAATCCTGGTGTCTTCCCAAGGAGCATGATGCCGAATTCGTGTGGCGTATGGAAGACGTGCTGGACGTTTACGACCGGCCTTATGCCCCTCGCCGTCGTCCCAGGAACAAGGGCCGTGATTTGCATGGACGAAGCCTCGAAGCAACTCGTTGGCGAAGTTCGTGATCCGCTGCCCATTCGTCCTGGCGATCCAGAGCGTATCGATAGCGAGTACGTTCGTTGAGGAACCTGCAATCTCTTCATGTTTTGCGAACCGCTACGTGGTTGGCGGGATGTTCGCGTAACCGAACGTCGGACCAAGGTCGACTGGGCTTACGCACTTTGTAACTTTCTGAACGAATTCTATCGTGACGCGGAGAAAGTCGTTCTGGTGATGGACAATCTCAACACGCACAACCCGAGTTCGTTCTACGAAGCGTTTGAACTATCGCTCGCCCGTCAGTTGACCGAACGGTTGGAGATCCACTACACACCGAAGCATGGAAGTTGGTTGAACATCGCTGAGTGCGAATTCAGTGTGTTGAGCCGACAGTGTTTAGACCGCCGTATCGATGACGCCGACTTCCTCGGTCGGGAAGTTTCAGCTTGGCAGTCGGATCGCAATG
>CBDFMC010000007.1:0-51385 GCA_965249435.1 Lacipirellulaceae bacterium
CGGTCGCACCTACAAAGTGCTGATTCAGGCAGACGCAAAATTCCGAAGCCGCGTCGAGGACATCGGCCAGTTGCGAGTGCGAAGCAATACGGGAGAGATGGTTCCGCTGGGCACACTCGTCTCGGTCCGCGACATGGCAGGCCCCAAAACGGTTTACCGCTACAACGCCTATCCCTCGGCAACCATCACCGGCGAGGCGGCGCCCGGCTACAGCTCGGGCCAGTCGATCACCACGATGGAAAATCTGGCCGAGTCGAAGATGCCACAGTCGATGGGATTCGAGTGGTCGGGGACGACCTACCAGCAAATCATTGCCGGCAACCAGACCCCCATCATCTTTTCGTTGGCGATTATTTTCGTCTATCTGTTCCTCGCCGCGCAGTATGAAAGCTGGTCGATCCCGTTGGCGGTCCTCTTTTCGGTGCCGCTCGCCATTCTTGGTGCAATGCTGGCAACCTGGGCCCGCGGTTACGATAACAACATCTACACACAAATCGGTCTGGTGCTGTTGATCGGCCTATCGGCGAAGATCGCGATTTTGATCGTGGAATTTGCCAAGGAACGACACGAGTCGGGACTTAGTATCATCGAGGCGGCAACCGAAGCAGCCCGACTACGCTTCCGCGCGATCCTGATGACCGCCTTCTCTTTCATCCTGGGCGTCATGCCACTGGTCATCGCCAGCGGGGCCGGCGCAGCCTCGCGCCGCGCCCTCGGCACGGCCGTCTTCGGAGGCATGCTTGCATCGACTGTCTTCGGCATTTTCCTTGTGCCCGTGTTCTATGTCATCGTGCAAAAGATGTCGGAATATATTTCTGGAGCGAAGGACAAGGCGAAGTGACTTTCTTTCCATTCATAACTTGCATCGGTTGTCGAAATTTCATCAACAAAACAAGTATCCGCAAATCAAATATCAGCAGTTCCAAATTCTCAATCAGGACCTAGCCCCCGGCGCAAGCCACGGGGTTTTAGGAACATTTCGCATCTGCCGCCCAACCCCCGGCTCGCGCCGGGGGCTAAATTTGGAGCTGCTGGCTGAATTTGGAGCTACTGAATGTGGAATACATCGATCATGACCTGCAATAGCAAACTTCAATGGCTCCGGGGCGATCGCTTTCTGCTGCTGCTCGTTTCGCTTGTGGTAACATTGCTGCTCGCACCATTGATGGAAGAAATGGTTCTCGGCAAGCTGCTGATGCATGGATGTTTCACCCTGGTGTTTTTAACCGGCGTGCTCGCCAATCGGCGCCGCAAAGGGATTTTTATCACGGCCATCATTCTCGCCGCGTTCGGTATTCCGCTCGGCTGGCTACGGTTGCTCAGCGACAGCACGGGACTCTCGCTGACCCGACTGATTGTCGATATGATCTTCTTTTCGTTCACAGCCGTGATGATTCTGGTTGCCGTGGTCAAAGACCACATGGCAAGTAAACAGGCCATTCTTGGCGCGATCAGTGTTTACCTGCTGATGGGGCTGACCTGGGCACTCGGTTACTCGGCCATTGAAATGATCGAAGAAGAGCCGTTTCGATTTATCGAGAGGCAGGTGGCTGTTCACCCGGATGCCGACAGTGAAATAACAGCATGGTCACAAATGGTCTATTACAGCTTCGTGACCATGTCGACGCTCGGTTACGGCGACATCACCCCCCGCACGCCGCTGGCTCAAACGGTTACCTGGATGCAAGCCGTTGCAGGGCAACTTTATCTAGTGGTGCTAATTGCTCGCATGGTCAGCGAATTGCCCAGATCGCACGACAGGCAGAGGTGATTGCGCGGATTGCATTCAGCGAAATGGCCGATGAAATGCCAGTTGCAATTGTGTGAATCCTTACAGTAAGGCGAGCGGCAGATGAGAATTTACCAATCTTAACCCGACGCGTAAGCGAGGGAATTACCCCGTTATCCTCAGTCCCTCGCTTACGCATCGGGTTATCAAGGTAAGTTCTTAACTGCCGACGCGCCTAAGATAGACAGACGCAGGATTTTGGTTCTGGCCACCTAAAATCGACATTCCCCGCTGCATCTGCTAGCAATTGTCTAGCGACCTGCTTACCATGGGAGCATATTGGCTAACAATGGATTAGTCTCTGATGTTTCAAGTGCAAGTACCCACTGCAAAACGGCCGCGTTGGCGCCAACGCATGTTCGGCAGGTTGCGGAGTGTGGTTCAGGTGTTTTTTGTTTTGTATTTGGTCGCCGTGGTGTTGCTAATGTTTCTGGAAACCAATTTAGTTTATCCCGCGCCTCCGCCCACTCGTGGCGATTGGGATGTATCAGAATTACAGCACGAGGATGTTTGGTTCGAATCGGCGGACGGCACGCAGTTGCACGGTTGGTTCTTGCCGCATCCACAGCCACGTATCGCGCTGGTCTATTGCCACGGCAATGGAGAGCACGTGGCAGACAACATCAACTTGATCACCGTGCTGCGCGATCGACTGCAAGCCTCTGTTTTCATTTTCGACTACCGAGGATACGGACGCAGTGCAGGCAAACCGCATGAAGACGGCCTCATCGCAGACGGACTCGCAGCGCAACAATGGCTTGCCAAACGAATGGGATGGCAAACTGGCGATATTGTTCTCATGGGGCGATCACTTGGAGGTGGCGTGGCCGTGGCAATGGCTTCCAAGCAAGGAGCCCGTGCGTTAATTCTCAAAAGCACGTTCTCTCGCATGACCGATGTGGCCGCCACGCAATTCCCCTGGCTTCCTGTTCGACTGATAATGCGAAATCGCTACGATTCCATCGCGCGAATCAAACAATACTCAGGACCCGTGTTCCAAAGCCATGGCACGGCCGACGACATCGTTCCCTTTGCCTTGGGACGTGCGCTGCATGATGCGATCCCATCCGATAACAAGCAGTTCCACGAAATGAAGGGTTACGGACATAACGGCTATCCCCCCGAGTCTTACTACGCGGCGCTTGCGGAATTTCTGGATGAGATTTGACCAGCATCCAGGAGAATTGCAAGGCCGAGAAAACGCCGTTAGCCGCAGGCACAAGCTCGCGGTATTGTCCCCTCGGGCTTGCGCCTGCGGCTAGAGCAGAAATAAAGACTTCGTGGTGCACCTGATTTCACATCGTGCCCCCCATTGCCGCTTTGCTCAGAGCGGGTAGACTTGAGCGGGTTAGCGTTGTGGCCGTTCGACTAACACCAGCGGCTGCCGTGCCTCTCCCACCTGGCAAGCTGTCTGCTTGTCAATCGCTTTCTCGTAAGGAAACAATCGTCGCAATGCACTCACAAGTAGTAATTCTCGGTGGTGGACCGGGCGGCTATGCGGCGGCGTTTTTGGCTGCCGATTTGGGGTTGGAAGTTACGCTGGTCGAGGCCGACCCACGGTTGGGCGGCACTTGCCTCTTACGCGGCTGCATTCCCTCCAAGGCGCTATTGCACGTGGCAAAGGTTATCAGCGAAGCGCGCGAAATGAGCGAATGGGGCGTCGACTTTGGCGGGCCGAAACTGAATGTCGACAAAACTCGCGCACGCAAGCAAAAGGTGATCGAAACGCTCAGCGACGGGCTGGCCCAACTGGCCAAACGTCGCAAGGTGCGCCGTGTGCATGCTCGCGGCATTTTTGTCGATTCGCAAACGCTTGAACTCGAAGGGGGCGATCCAAAGACTTACGACGGCGCCCGACTGACATTCGACCACGCGATCGTCGCCACCGGTTCGGTCCCCGCGATGCCCAAAATATTCGACGTCGGCTCGTCGCGAGTGATCGATTCGACCGGCGCACTAGCGCTGGCCGATGTGCCCGAGACGTTGCTGGTGGTCGGCGGCGGCTACATCGGTTTGGAGATGGGCACCCTCTACGCCGAGTTGGGGTCCAAGGTCTCGGTTGTCGAACTCACCGACGGCCTGCTCCCCGGTGCCGACCGCGATTTGGTAAAACCGCTCGCCAAACGGCTGAGCCAGCTTTTTGCCTTCGTGCATCTCAAAACCAAAGTCGTTGGGCTGAAGGACACCGGCACGAAAGTGGACGTGGAAATGGAAGGCATCGAAGTAAGTGGTGCCCAATCGTACGACCGCGTGCTGATTTCGGTCGGACGTTGTCCCGCGTCGAGTGGCTTCGGTTTGGAGAATACACAAGTCACGCTCGATGAGCACGGGTTTATCCAGGTCGACAACCAGCAGCGAACTAGCGACCCGCATATTTTGGCCATTGGCGACGTGGCAGGCGAGCCGATGCTCGCGCACAAGGCATCGCACCAAGGCAAAGTCGCGGCCGAGGTGCTTGCCGGCGAGCCGGCCGAATTCGCGCCAGCAGCGATTCCTGCCGTGGTATTCACCGACCCGGAAATCGCTTGGGCCGGCCTCACCGCTGATGAGGCCAAAAGCGCCGGCCAAAAAGTAAAAATCGCCCAATACCCATGGCAAGCCAGCGGCCGGGCAATCGCCATCGGCAGAACCGACGGGCTGACCAAGTGGATTGTCGATCCGGAGACCGACCGCGTGCTCGGCTGTGGTATCGTCGGCAGCGGCGCGGGCGAGTTGATTGCCGAAGCGGTCGTCGCCATCGAAATGGGTTGCGTTGTTCGCGACATTGCCGACTCGATCCACCCCCACCCGACGCTCAGCGAAACGCTAGCCTTCGCCGGTGAAGCGTATCTGGGTACCGCAACGGAAATTTATAAACCAAGGCGACGGTGAAATCTAATCGCTCCGTGTGTTGCGTTGCAACACGGCTAGCCGCGTCGCAACGCGACGCACGGAGCGCCACGATCCACTAACAACGAACCACCCACGATGAGCTCCCCCATCCTGAACGACGTCGACCCGGCCGAAACGGCCGAGTGGCTCGAATCGCTCGACTATGTGCTCGAGAGCAAAGGCCCCGAGCGGGTTCAGTTGTTGCTTGCGGCGCTTGACGAGACGGCCCACCGCAATGGCGTTGAGCTGCCGTTTACCGCCACGACGCCGTACTTCAACACGATTCCTCGCGACAAGCAGCCACCCTATCCGGGCAATCGTGAGCTGGAGCGACGGATCAAAAGCTTTGTGCGTTGGAATGCGATGGCGATGGTCACTCGGGCCAACCGCGATCCGTCGGCACCAGGGGGACACATCTCGACATTCGCTTCGTCGGCCACGCTGTACGAAGTGGCACTGAACCACTTTATCCGCGGCCGAAACACAAGCCCCGATGGGTGCTGCGGGCATGAAGGCGACCAAGTTTATTATCAGGGGCATGCCTCGCCCGGAATGTATGCTCGGGCCTATCTGGAAGGTCGGTTGACGGAAGAAAACCTCATCAATTTCCGCCGCGAACTGAGCGAAGGGGGTGGGCTGTCGTCTTACCCGCATCCATGGTTGATGCCCAACTTTTGGGAGTTTCCTACGGTGTCGATGGGCCTGGCTCCGATCATGGCGATTTACCAAGCCCGGTTCAATCGCTACCTGACCGACCGAGGCATTCGCGATCTATCGGACAAGCGGGTTTGGGCTTTTCTGGGCGATGGCGAATGCGACGAGCCCGAAACGCTGGGCGCCATCACACTCGCCTCGCGCGAACGGCTTGACAACCTCACTTTCATCATCAACTGCAACCTGCAACGACTCGATGGCCCGGTGCGTGGTAATGGAAAAATCATTCAGGAACTCGAAGGCGCATTTCGCGGAGCGGGTTGGAATGTCATCAAAGTACTCTGGGGCGACGATTGGGATCCCCTGCTTGAAAAAGATGAGCAGGGCCTCCTGGCCAAGCGGATGATGGAAGTTGTCGACGGACAGTATCAGCGGTACACCGTTTCCGACGGCAAATACATCCGCGAGCATTTCTTCGGCAAGTATCCCGAGCTGTTGGAGGCGGTGAAAAACTACTCCGACGACAAGCTCAGCAAAATGCGCCGCGGCGGCCACGACCCGGAAAAGGTGTACACTGCTATGAAAGCAGCCTGCGACTGCCAGGATCGACCGACGGTGATCCTCGCCAAAACGATCAAAGGCTACGGCCTGGGCGAAGTGGGCGAAGGCCGCAACGTAACGCACAACCAGAAGAAGCTCAACGAGGAGGAGCTGCGGGAGTTCCGCTCGAGGTTTGGCATTCCCATTTCCGACGAACGGGTGGCCGACGCTCCATTCTACAGGCCACCGGAAGAGAGTCCCGAGATGATCTACCTGCGCGAGCACCGCGAAGCGCTCGGCGGGCCGGCGCCGTCGCGCTGCACGTCGCTAGTGAGCACAAAAATGCCTCGGCTTGCCGACTATGAAAAAACATTGGCCAAGCTGGTAAGCCGCGGTCCCGGCAAAGAAATGTCGACGACGATGGGCTTTGTTCGCCTGCTGGGCGATTTGCTCCGCGACCAAACGATCGGCAAGCAGATTGTGCCGATTGTGCCCGACGAGTCGCGCACCTTCGGCATGGAAGGCCTGTTCCGACAAGTGGGCATCTACGCCCATGCGGGCCAGCTTTACGAGCCGGTCGATTCGGATCAAATCGCGTTTTACAAAGAGGCCAAAGATGGCCAATTGCTCGAGGAAGGCATCACCGAGGCGGGGGCCATGTCGTCGTTCATCGCGGCGGGCACCGCGTATTCGTCGCATGGGGTGAACATGATTCCGATGTTCATCTACTATTCTATGTTCGGTTTTCAACGGATCGGCGACCTGGTTTGGGCAGCCGCCGACGCTCGGGCAAAGGGCTTCATGCTCGGCGGCACCGCGGGTCGTACAACGCTCAACGGCGAAGGTTTGCAGCACCAAGATGGGCACAGTTTGGTGAATGCCATAGCGTTTCCTACCGTGCGGGCTTACGATCCTGCTTACGCCTACGAAACGGCCGTCATTGTTTTCGAAGGTCTGAAGCGGATGTATGAAGACGACGAAACGGCCATCTACTACATCACGCTGGAAAACGAAAACTACCCGATGCCCGAGATGCCCGCCGGCTGCGAGGAAGGGATTATTCGCGGGATGTATCGGGTCACTAGCGGTGAAGCGAAGGGCCCCAAAGTCCAACTCTTCGGCAGTGGTCCCATCCTCCGCGAAGCACTTCGCGCCTCGCAAATCCTGGCCGAAAAATACGACGTCGCCAGCGACATATGGAGCATTACCAGCTACACCCAACTCCGCCGCGACGCCCAAGAATGCCAACGCTGGAACATGCTCAACCCCGGTAAAAAACAACGCCCATCGTATGTCGAGCAACAACTCGAGGGCATCGAAGGCCCCGTTATCGCCGCCACCGACTACCTACGCATCTTGGCCGAGCAAATCAGCCCCTGGGTTCCCGGAGGACTATTCTCTCTTGGCACCGATGGCATGGGCCGCAGCGAATCACGAGAAGCACTCCGCCGTCACTTCGAGGTCGACGCCGAGTGCATTGCGATTGCGGCGCTGTATCAATTGTATAAACGCGGCAAGTACGACGGCAAACGGCTGGCTTCGGCGATAAAAGAATTAGGCATTGATCCGGAAAAACAATCGGCCCTGTATGCGTAAGCAAGTAACTGCCCGCGAATCTCTATCACAAATCGCTATCCATGCAAATCACACTACCCAATCTGGGAGAAAATATCGAATCGGGCGACGTGCTCGCCATTCTAGTTAGCGAAGGCGATACGATCAGCGTCGATCAGGACCTGTTGGAGATCGAAACCGACAAGGCGACGCTGCCGATGCCCAGTCCCACGGCAGGTACCATCACCAAGATTCTCGTCAGCGAAGGCGACACGATCTTAGTTGGTGCTGCACTGATAGAAATCACCCCGACGGAGGCTGCTTCAGTAGCCCCGCATGCAGCGCAAAAATCAGATGTCAAAAAACCAATCGCAAAACCAATCGCAAAACCAATCGCTAAGCCGCAAGCGGCAGAGACTACCGCGAAACCGCAAGCGATTGTTAAACCGGCAGTACAAATCGAGGCACCGAGTGAGGATGTTCCCGGCGATGGCCATTTTTCGGCCGCGGCTGGTCCCGCGGTGCGCCGGCTTGCGCGTGAGTTGGGCGTCGAGCTGCGCCGCGTCCACCCCACCGGCGACGGCCGGCGCATCACCGCAGAGGATGTGCGAGAGCATGTTCGGCTCATCAATCAGCAGGCTGCCGCCGACACAACCCAAGGCGTCACTCCTCCTGGAGCGCCCGATTCCGATGCCTATGGCGCAGTCCGCCGCGAAAAGATGTCGCGCATGCGGCAAACGATCGCACGGAATATGACACTCTCCTACACCTCGATACCGCAACTGACCAATTTTGATGATGTCGACATTACGGAGCTAGAACGCATTCGCAAAGATAGCAAGGGCGACTATGCAGATGCTGGTGTGAAGCTCACTTAGATATCAAGGCGGTTGCCTCGGCATTGCGGCTTCATCCGGCGGTGAACGCGTCGCTGGGCAGCGATGCGACGGGGGAAAACAATCAGATTGTTTACAAGGAATATGTGAACATCGGCATAGCCGTCGATACCGAGCGTGGCCTGCTGGTGCCGGTGCTGAAGGGCGCCGACCGCAAAAGCATCCCTCAAATCGCCCGCGACCTGGCCGACATGGCAGGTGCAGCCCGCTCGGGCGATTTCACCGTCGACGACCTCCGCGGTGGGACTTTCACCATCAGCAACCTGGGCGCAATCGGCGGCACCTACAGCACGCCGATCATCAATCCGCCCGAGGTCGCCATCCTTCTCGCCGGCCGCAGCCGCATGATGCCGCAGTTCGTTAAGGATCAGGCCGAAGGCCATTTCGAACCGCGGCTTGTGATGCCCCTGTCGATCACCTACGACCACCGCATCGTCGACGGCGCCGCGGCAGCACGGTTTCTCAACGAAGTGAAAGATTTCCTGGCCAATCCGGGGCGGTTATTGCTTGCGCCGTGAATGGATGTGAGATGTTTGATGTGGGATTGTTGATGTTAGCAGCTACCGTCTGATATCATCAATCATACATCCCACATCAAACATTTCTCCACTACTGCCGAAACCCCAAAATCGGAAAGCAAAGCACCGGTATCGCCAGCGATGCCAGGCCGATCGTCCAGCGCACGGGGCCTAGCGGGACATGGTCGTTGGCCGTCGCTGGATGATGAATGCCCATCAAGATGACGAGAATCAGCATCGGCGTCCACATCACGGCATGGTTTATGTTGATTACCACGTAGGCAATCGTGAACGAGATAAAGAGCCGGGCCAGCGTGTGGGCCCGCTTCAGAAAAAGGGCATAGATCGTGTGTCCGCCGTCGAGTTGGCTGATCGGTAGCATGTTCAATCCGGTGATCAACATGCCAACCCAGCCGGCCATGAAGTAGGGATTCACGCGCGAGAGGGGAATCCAAACTTGTCCCGCCCGCTCGGGATGCAGCCGATCGAGCATCCATTGCCCCACCATCGGCAGGTAAAGCTGAAGCTCATCCGGCCGAGCGGCTTGGCCCAATTGCAGATTGCCCAACTGCAGCTTTTGCACGCCCATCCAAAGCACCGGCACCGCCACGACCAGTCCGGCCAACGGCCCGGCAATGCCGATATCGAAAATTTGCCGTCGGTCGGCCCTCATGCCATCCATGCCGATCACGGCGCCCATCGTGCCGATCGCATTGAACGGCACGGGAATGCAAAGCGGGTAGCTGGCCGGGATGCGGTGCTTGACCGTTTGCAAGAAGTGGCCCATCTCGTGCGTGAGCAAAATCGCCAGCACGGCCGACATATATTTCAGCCCCATCGGCCAATTGAACCGAATCGTTTGCCACATCGCTTCGTAGCTGGCGATATAACGCACCTCCAGTGGTTGCCATCGGGTGGCGCCGACCCAAAATGTCGATGCGCACGTGGCAAGAAACAGCAAGAGGGGCAGCATCGTCCGCCGCTGCGGGCGAAAGTGCAAGTCCGAGACCTTTAACTCCGGCAGGTGGGCCAAGGCCGAATCGTGAAACGCATCGACCGGATCAGGTTCTGATTGCTTGACGGATTTCGATTGCTTAATGGGCGCAACCTCGCCATGGGTCTGCTTTTCGGTGGGAGAGGGGACCGGAGTGCTCATCGGGTGAATCATAGCAGGCAGGCGAGTCGAGAGTCCAGAGCCAGCGACCCGGACGCTCCAAGCGTCGAAGCTCGGATCGTCCGTGTCGCTTTCGCCACTCAATAGATTTCCAAACTCTTCACCGCCCCACCGGCTGACTGCCCGGCTGCGTTCAGGCAACGCCCGGCGGTTTCCAACAAACTTGCGGGCAGAAAATTTTTCGTCGGAATGCTTACCGAGGCGACCCCTGCGCAAAAATTCCACGGGATCGTTTCGCTCGTCTCATTCTGCTTCTCGACAAACGATCGCAATTGGGCAAGCATTGCTCGGGCCAGTGTGACCGCTTCACGCCGCTCGCAGTCGGGCAACACGAGCACGCGGCGTGCTGTGGCGAGGTTCTCAAAGAAACAGTCGGCATGATCCACACTACCGCAGACAGCATCGAGCGCGTGAGAAATGAACTCTTCTGCACCGGCGTTTCCCAAATCGCCCCTACGTGCCTCCAACAAAATGACGCTCAGCCCTCGCCGGCGTGCCCGGCATTCGCCCACCGTGAGCGTCAAGCGATTCGTAAAATCTTGCATCGCCGCTTGCGGCTTAGCCGAGGGCGCTTCGCCAGATTGCCCCGATGCTGTTTGCTGCACGGGTTGCTGCGAGGGTTTCTGCAAGGGCCCATCGTAACGGAGGGTGGCTGCCGTGGGCGTTGTTTCCGCTTTTGGCTCAAGAAATCGGCCTACCGCTGCACGCAAGTTTTCCGCATCGGCCAGCACCGCGTCACACAATGAATCATTAACGGATGCAACATTGCTCAGCGGAGGAACGACCGATTCGGCAATCAGGGACATCTGAGCATGGGCGTCGATCAACGTTTGGCTGTAGTCGGGGCTCTCAGGCAAATCGAGTGACAGCACCTCCACCAATTGTCGCACTTTGGGCTGCAAGGTGGCGACCAAGCGGTGAAGTCGCTCCTTGTCGAGCTGACAATAGGCTTCCCCCGCTTCCAACAATTCGGGCAACGTACTCAAGCGATTTTGACCAACCAACTGGGCCAACAGTTCGGCCAGATGCAACACCTGGGCTAATCGGCCCGACGGTGAATCTTCTTTTCGTAACCGCTCAATGATTCGCGGCTTGGCAATCGACCGCACCAATAGCTCCGGCATGTTCCAGTGTTCGAGCAGCCGAGCGCTGAGCGTCGTATGGTCGAAGCCGAGCGAATTGACTTCGAGTTGATGGACGTCGACTCGCCGGTCGATCACGCTTTCCAAAAACTGGGCGTATGGCTCTCGCAATTCGCCCAGCAGCACCAGTACACCGATGTCTTGCAGCAAGCCCGCCAGAAACGCATCGTCGCCCGGCTGCTTCCACAATTGTTCACATAACTCGCGGGCAGCGACCGCTCGGGCAATCGTGGTTTTCCAATACCACTGAAGTTGCTCGCTGGCCACTTCGCAGAACAGATTGTCCGGCAAGCTGAATCCCAACACCAACAGCTTCAGCGGTTTGATACCCAACAGCGCAATCGCCTGATTCAAATCGCCCACCTCGCGGCTCAGTCCGAAAAGCGAGCTATTGACCACGCGCAATAATTTCGCCGTCAGGGCGGGATCGTTCTCGATGCACTCCTTCAGCGCACGAATATCGACCCTCGGGTTGCTAGTCAATTGCAGCACTTCCGCAGCCACCACCGGCAACGAATAGAGGGCCCTCGCCCGGCGGACGATTTGGTCAATTGCTTCAGCGGGAGCCATGCCGCCGGGATAGGTAGATTCGGCGGGTGGGTTCATGAAAGGCAACCACGGGCGCAAAGAATTCACAGGGAAAGTATCCGAGGGAAATATAGCTCACGCTGCCGCCCGAATGGGCCCCTGTCGGCAAAACCGGCAGGGGCGGAATAATGCGCTCTGAACCGCGCCGTGTGCTGCGTTGCAGCACGGCTAGCCGTGCTGCAACGCAGCACACGGCACCAATGCGACATTCTTCTTGACAGATAATTCTAATTCGTTAGAATTACATCCATTCGCACGTACTCGCCCCTTTTTCGCTCCACGAAAGGATTCCCTCATGGCACGTCCCGCTAGCACGCACCCAACCGACGGCGAACTGGAGATTCTCCGCATTCTCTGGGCCCATGGGCCGATGGCGCTCAGTGCGATTTGCCAGCAGCTACGCACCCAGCGCGACGTGGCTACCACCACCGTCGCCACAATGCTTCGCGTCATGCTCGAGAAGCGCACCGTCCGCCGCAAAGGGGCCGGTCGCGGGGCAACATGGGAGGCGGCCGTGACCCACCAAAAGACGGCCCGGGGTATGGTTCACAAACTGGTCGAAGGCGTTTTCGATGGCTCGGCCGACCGGCTTGTTACGCATCTGGTCGAAGGGGGACAGCTCACCGGCAAACAACTGGTCGAGCTGCGCAAGTTGATCGACCAGCGTGCAAGGAACCCACGCACCAAGAAAGGACCCAACCGATGATGGCTCACACATGGCCCTTATCTCTAGGATGGCAGGCAATTGGCTGGACGATGCTGCATTTCCTCTGGCTCGGCACACTCGTGGCAATAGCCGGCGCGCTCGCCCGAGTCGCATCCCGCCGGTTGAACCCTACGATCCGATACGCCCAATCGCTTGCCGTCTTCGCAACCCTAGCGCTACTACCGCTCGGCATCACAATTTGGTTAAACGCAACCGCGCCATCGACAGCATTTGACACCAACACCCCGCCCAACCCATCAACACCCCCAACAAAAGCCCCCGGCTTTGCCGAGGGGTCGCACAACGGAAAGAGACATGCCGGGGGATCGCACAGCGAAAAGCGTTTACCCCATTCCGAGCATTCCGCCGCCATCAACCCCCCGGTAGAACATTTCTCGGTAGGCAACCCCACGGCAAAGCCGTGGGCTGAGATGTTGCACCATGTGGCCGCTTACCTCCCCTGGCTATGGCTCGCCGGTACGCCGCTCACCTTCGCCCTCTTAGCCACGGGCCTCATCGGCACCGAACGCTTGCGCCGCCGCAGCCACCCTGCCACCGAGATAATCACAGACGCATGCTTGCATCTTCGCAAATCCCTAAACATCACCCGCCGGGTAAGTATCGCCATCTGCGAGCCGCTCACCCAACCGATACTGGTGGGCATCATCCGCCCACTCATCCTGCTGCCGCCGGCCGCGCTGGCCGGTTGGTCGCCCGAGCAGTTGGAAATGGTCCTGCTGCACGAACTGGCCCACGTCCGCCGCTGGGACAATCTGGTCAACCTCATGCAGCGGATTGTTGAATCGCTGCTGTTTTTCCACCCGGCCGTGTGGTTGGTGAGCCGTTGGCTCCGTCGCGACCGGGAAGAATGTTGTGACGCGACGGTTGTCGCCCACACCGCGGAGCCGCAAGCGTATGCGGACCTGCTCGTAACCATCGCCGCATCCCCACCCCCGCTCGCCGGCTTAGCGCTAGCCCGCCACCCACTCGCCCAACGCATCCGCCGCATACTCAAACTGGAGGACGAACCGATGTTAGTTTCACGAAGCACAATAGGTATGGTAGTCGTCACGCTGGCCGCCTTGCTCGCGGTCGCGATCTGGCAACCGCTAGATCAATCTGTTGCAAAGGAAAAAGCCTCTGCTCCGACCGAGCAGAAAGAATCAACCGCAGAGGACGCGGAGAGCGCAGAGGAAGATGTCCGGTCTGCCGACGAAAATGTTTACCACTTCAATGCGGGTGATCCACATAGCGAAATTGAGAAAATCATCAAGAAACTCAAAGCGGCTGGATTGACAATCTATATTCACAAGAAAGATGGGGGATCAATTTCTGTTTCCGGCATCAAAGAAGTCCCCCCAACTCCCGCTACCGTTCCACCCGCCATTCCTGTTTTCTTGCCGCTCAAACAGCAGCGCGCGGTGGATTTAGCTTACAAGGCACTGGGCGTTGAACTGGGGCAGCTCAGCGTCGACGACATTGCACGCGCAAAAGCGAATAAGTTCGAAGGGGGTTTGCTGATTACAGAAGGTAGCGGCGGCAGCTTTAGCAATGTATTTCTAAAAGGGGACATCCTAGTCGGCCTGCATGTATGGCCAACCAAGTCGCTGCAGGATGTCGTCGAGATTCTGCAGCGCGACGACATTGCGGAACTATCGCCGCTAAAGTACTTCGTGCTCCGGAGAATCCCCGATAATTCCAACCTTTCTGTGGCCTACAAACTCTACACCGGCCGCACGTCGGTCAATCTTGCGGCGGTAAAGAATAAATCAAAGGTACAGGAGCCAACGTCAGCCGTTACGCGTATTGCCGGTCCTAAAAACGGTTTGGCAAACACCTCCCTCCGCTACGACGGCAAGACATTCGACGAGTGGCGCATGCTCTGGCGGACGGAACTAAAAACCGAGCGGCGGACCGAGGCGATCCGAGCGCTCGCCGCCTTCGGCCGAGCCGGCTACGGCAAAGAAGCGACTGAGGCGATTCTTGAGGTCGTGAAAGAATACGACTGGACTTTCATTGACGGTTCACCCGTTGGCAATCTCAAAAACACTCTTTTGAGCGCCTTCACTGGGCTTGAACCCGAAATGCTGACCGTAGATCCTATTCAGCTGGACGATTGGTTACCTGTGCTTAAGGATGCAATCCTCTCTGACGATAAAAGGGTTATCGCGTTCGCAGGCTATGTATTTCCGCTGTCGTTGAGAACAATTTTTCATTTGAAGCCGGAAGAAAAATTACACAAGAAAATAGTCGTAACACTGCAACAGATAGGACCCAAAGCCGTGCCATGGTTCTTGCCATATCTCTTACGCTCGGATGAAATGGAGCGTGCTGAACAAAATGCTGATGGAGAAATCGAAATCATAAAATACGAACTCGCAATGACTGCTGCCGACCTTCTTCGCCAAATTACCGGCTCTGACCAAGCAGCAATCAAATATCTGGAATCACTCGTTGGAGACATCAAATCACATCCGATTAGTCAGCAGGATGTTAAACAAGCCACGCGAATACTTGAGCGGCTCAAAGCACGTCGTGAGGATGGTTCTCGATAAACTTGCGTGGGTGGCGTGTTTTTTTGATGGGGAGTTTGTTCGTGATGCGCCGTGTGCTGCGTTGCAGCACGGCTAGCCGTGCTGCAACGCAGCACACGGGGCGCTTCGCACAGCTCTGTCATTTGAACAACCCGTGCCCTTCGCTCCACTTCCAACCGCTGTGCGACGGAAGATACTGCCCCATCAAATAATCGAAATGCTTCTGGTCCTTAACACGGCGACAATCCTCTTCCCGTGCTAGCCATTTCCGCCGCAACACAATCATCAATCGTTGTGAAATGGAACGACGGATCGATCGGCGCAGCTTTTTCCAGCCGCGCTCGTCGGGCCAACTGGCAAGCACATGCAGGTGGGTTAATTCGCAGGCGACGAAGTGGAGTCGGAACCGTTGCAATGGGGCAGCCTTCTGTAGTTCTTCGATGATCGCAAGTTGATATTCTTCAGCAAGCTCCGCCGTGCTCTCTTTCTGTTGTTCACGATAGCGAGTGGCCAAGGCGGCATCGGACGGCTGCAAGCCTCGGGACCAATGGACGTAACCCTCCGGGCGATCGGGGAGCCAACTGCCGTAGGTGTGCCATGTGAAGTGATGGCAGGGCATGGGAGTGTCTCCAGTAGGGTTGAGTGTTGTGTGGGGCACCGTGTGGGGCGCCGTGTGGGGCACCGTGTGGGGCGCCGTGTGGGGCGCCGTGTGGGGCGCCGTGTGGGGCGCCGTGTGGGGCGCCGTGTGGGGCGCCGTGTGGGGCACCGTGTGGGGCACCGTGTGGGGCGCCGTGTGGGGCGCCATGTGGGGCGCCGTGTGGGGCGCCGTGTGCTGCGTTGCAGCACGGCTAGCACACGGGGAACTGTAATAATGTACACTACCTCGCAACGGCATGCAATGGGCTGCCACTTGCTCTATACTGCCTTGCATGACCATTCTCATCGGTTTGGATGAAGCAGGGTACGGGCCGAATTTGGGGCCGCTTTGTGTGGCGGCTTCGGCGTGGTCGTTGGGGAATAAAGAGGAAAGTGGAAAGCGGAAAGCGGGGGAGATTGCTGCCCTGCCGGTTGATCTTTACCAGCGACTTGCCGGCGCTGTTTCACGCAAGCCCGAATCGCAACGCATTGCGATTGGCGATTCCAAGACGCTCTACAAACCGGGCGGCGGGTTGCGACTTCTGGAGCGCGGGGTGGTTGCGGCGATGATTGCCGGGGGCGGGGACGCCCCGGCTCGCTGGGGGGATTTGTTATCGGTTACGCGGGCTGATGTGCATGGGTGTCGACATGCTTTACCGTGGCATGATGATTTCGATTGCCGGTTGCCGATCGATGCTGCACGTGATGAAGTGGCTACGATAGGACAATCACTTCATGCAACTTGTCAATCGTCCGGCGTTGCACCGGTTGCGATGCGAGCCAAGCTGGTCTTTCCGCGTGAATTTAATGAACAGACGGAGCGGTATGGTAGCAAGGGGGCGGCGCTGTCGCATGTTACGCTTGGGCTGCTGCGGGAGATTCTTGATTCGCTACGTGTGCTGCGTTGCGATAGGCCCCGTGTGCTGCGTTGCGATAGGCCCCGTGTGCTGCGTTGCAGCACGGCTGGGGTGACCATTGTCTGCGATAAGCATGGGGGACGGAACCGCTATGGCGAGCTATTGCAGCACCACTTTCCTGCGGCAACGATTGATACGCTGGTCGAAAGTCGTGCGGAGAGCCGGTATCGATGGGTGGCTGAGGGTTCGATGGTTGACATCCGTTTTCGCACCAAGGGCGAATCGTTTCTGCCGACCGCTTTGGCCTCGATGATGGCCAAGTATCTCCGCGAACTGTCCATGCGGGCATTCAACCAGTTCTGGCGCGGGCATCTTCCCGATCTGAAACCGACGGCAGGCTACCCGGTTGACGCCAAGCGTTTTAAGGCCCAGATTGATGCGGTGCAACGGCAACTTGGGATCGTGGACCGTGATCTTTGGCGAAGCCGGTAATTGGCGACAGATGGAGCGAAATGTGGCGAAAGCGTCGAAGCATGATGTGATTATTGTTGGCGGTGGGCACAATGGGCTCGTTTATGCCGCGTATCTGGCCAAAGCGGGACGAAATGTTTGCGTGCTCGAACGGCGGCACGTGCTGGGCGGATGCGCGACGACTGAAAAGCTTTGGCCCGGTTATCGCGTCTCGACGGCCGCGTATGTCATCAGCCTGTTTCAAATGCAAATCATGGGCGACCTGCGGCTCAAAGATTACGGGCTGAAAATCTTGCCGAGATCTCCGTCGTCGTTCACACCGCTCGCCGATGGACGCAGCCTGACGATGGGGCCGGACGCCGCGCTGAACCAGCGCGAGATCAGCAAGTTTAGCGCCGCGGATGCGATGGCGTATCCCCGCTATTCGGCATTGCTCGAGCGCGTGGCGGCCGCCATCGAGCCGACGCTCAGCCAGGCGGCGCCCGACCCGTTGCCACTGCCAGCCAGTTGGCGACAGATCGGCATTGCAAAAAAGGTGCGCGATGGCAAGAAGCTTTGGGGCATTTACAAGGCGATGCAAAAGCTTGGCGGCGATTTGCCCGAGGCGGTCGAGCTGCTCACCGGCGCCGCCCGACCGATCCTCGAACGGTGGTTCGACTCGGAGGTGCTCAAGGCAACGCTCGCCACCGATGCGATCATTGGGGCGTTCACTTCGATCAGTTCGCCGGGCAGCGCCTACGTGCTGCTGCATCATGTGATGGGCGAAGCGGGCGGGGCGCGGGGCGTGTGGGGATTTGTGCAGGGTGGCATGGGCGGCTTAGCCGATGCGCTCGAGGCCGCCTGCCGCGACTTGGGCGTCGAAATTCGTCGCGAGTCGCCCGTCCATGCGATTCACACCGATCGACGCGGCGTCGTCGGCGTCGGGCTGGAAGATGGCACGCAGCTTGATGCGCGAGTGATTGCCTCGAGCGCCGATGCGCACCAGACATTTGAAAAAATGCTTTCACCCGATGTGCTACCCGAAGAATTTCGCACGGCCGTTGCGCGGATCGACTACTCATCCGCCTCGGCGAAAGTGAATTTCGCGTTGGGTGAACCGCCGCAATTTAGTTGTATGAAGGACGCAGGTTTTTGTGGAAACAGCGTTGGCCCGCATCATCATGGAACGATGCATGTGGGCCCAACGCTCGACTATCTCGATCGCGCATACGACGACGCCAAATATGGCCGGCCGAGCGAGCAGCCGGTGCTCGAGATCACGATGCCCACCAGCGTCGACCACTCGATCGCGCCCGATGGCAAACATATCTTGTCGATGTTCGTGCAATACGCGCCGTACCATTTGGCCGAGGGCTCATGGGACGATGTGAAAGAGTCGTTTGGCGACCGGTGTGTCGAGGCGCTGGCCCAATACGCGCCGAATGTGCCGGGCGCGATCGAGCATCGCCAGGTGCTCAGCCCGCTCGACTTGGAGCGGACCTACGGCATCACCGGCGGAAACATCATGCAAGGGGCCATGGTGCCGCATCAGCTTTACAGCTTCCGCCCTGTCGCCGGCTGGGCCGATCACCGCACACCGGTGCCTGGGCTGTATCTCTGCGGTGCCGCCAGCCACCCCGGCGGCGGCGTGATGGGCTCCTGCGGTTGCAACGCGGCGGCCGAAATTCTGCGGGACAGGGTGTGATAGCGGTTGACCTCTGTACCGCCTGGCGGTATACTTTAGCAGGAGAGAGGGAAGCTCACCTGCCGATAAGGATGTTTATTATGCCCCCATTACAAACTGAGGATGCCACGCTGGTGTACCCTCGACATGAAATCAGTCCCGAGGATTTTCTACACTTCTATCAACTTGATGGATTTGTGGATGCTTGGAAGTCGCTGGGCTTCGACGAGGAGGAAGACCTTTGGGCGTTGGAGATATCGATTATGGCAAATCCAGAAGCTGGCGAAGTTATTTCTGGAACAGGCGGACTTCGTAAAATGCGATTTGGCAAGAGCCATCAAAAAACAGGTAAGCGTAAAGGAGTACGCGTTTGTTATGTCTATTTCAAAGAGCATTGGACCGTTTTACTTGTCGTTGTCTATGGAAAAAACAAGAAAACAGACCTAACACAAGACGAGAAGAAACATATTCAGGATTATATCAAACGGAGCAAGGAATGGCTAAATAAGAACAACTACTGAACATAGCACGCCTCACAATCAGAATTTGTGTCTATCTATTACCACCCATTACTTGGAGGTGGAGGAAAACCATGTCACCTAGTCTCGAAGATTCTTCCGTCGGAAAAAAGATCGTTAGCAGCCTCAAAAATTTTGTTGAAACAATCGAGGCGTCGGAAAATGTAGACGATGTGCTTCGGCGATTCAATTGTCGTACGATTCGGCTCAACCTTGAAGCGAAAGCCTATAGCCCTGAGCTAGTAAAAAGCACTCGAGAGTTACTTGGAGCGAGCCAGGCTATCTTCGCCCAGTTTCTGGGGGTTTCTACGAGTGCTGTTCAAGATTGGGAGCAGGGAGCAAAACCGCCGCGCGGTAGTGCCTGCCGACTCATGGATGAAATCCGCTGCAATCCTGACTACTGGATTGGCAGGCTCAGAGAATTATCAACGCCTGTCAATGCATAATAAACACTTCTCACCCATGCACTCTGACGAAGAACTTTACCAGGAGCACATCCTCGACCACTATGAAGACCCGTTTCATCGCGGGCATGTGGATGGGGCAACGCATGCGCACACGGACAAAAACCCATTGTGCGGCGACGTGGTGCGGATCGAGCTTCGGCTTGACAAGGATGGCAAGGTCGAAGACCTCTACTTCTCGGGCGAGGGCTGCGTTATCAGCCAAGCCTCGGCCTCGATGCTACTAGAAGAAATGCAGGGCAAGTCGGTTGAAGAGGCAATGCAATTTTCGGCCGAGCAGATGCTAGAACTGTACGGCCCGCGGCTGACGCCCAATCGGCAGAAGTGCTGCTTGCTTTCGTGGCAAGTGCTGCAATCGGCCGTTCATTCGCCGGTGAAGAATGCGCCAGTTGAGAAAGATTGAAATGTAATGTAGATGGGTATGAAAGCTCCGCGCAGTTCCAGCAGCAGTTTGCCTATCCGCTTTGCCGGAACAGCGCTACCGCTCGTTCCGGCCTACATAGCTACATAGCTTGCGCCGGGGCTATGGTTTGAGTGACAGATAATTTGGAACGACCTGAATTTGAAATGACGACTCTTAATAAAAACGCCGCAACACTACTCCCCGAATCGCTTCGCGACGATTTTCCTATACTGCAAGAATCGGTTCACGACGGCCATCCGCTGGTGTTTCTCGACAACGCAGCCAGCACGCAACGGCCGCGGCAGGTCATCGACGCCATGAGCCGCGTCTACGAGCGCGACTACGCCAACGTCCACCGCGGCATCCATACGCTCAGCGAGCGCAGTACCGAGTTATACGAACAGGCTCGCGAAAAAATCCGTGCGTTTATCGGAGCAACGCATCCGCACGAAATCATTTTCACGCAAGGAACCACTGCGTCGATCAATCTGGTGGCTCGCAGTTGGGGCGATGCGAATCTTCAGCCCGGCGACGAGGTGCTTACCACCATCATGGAGCATCACTCGAACCTGGTCCCTTGGCAGCAATTGGCCGAGCGGAGCGGGGCAACGTTGCGACATGTGCGAATGACCCGCGATGGCCAGCTCGACATGGCATCGCTCGACGAGCTGCTCACCGAGCGAACCAAGCTGGTTGCCGTCACTTCAATTTCCAATGTGCTAGGCACGATAAACCCTGTTGCGGAAATCGCGCGCAAAGCACACGACGCAGGCGCATTGCTGCTGGTCGACGCGGCCCAAAGCGTGCCGCACATGCACACCGATGTTCGCCAGTGGGATGCCGACTTTGTTGCTTTTAGCGGGCACAAGATGCTCGGCCCCTCGGGCGTCGGCGTGCTGTATGGCAAAGAGGCCCTGCTCGATGCGATGCCTCCTTTTTTCGGCGGCGGCAGCATGATCAACGAAGTGCAGTTGGATCGTTTTACACCGGCCGCGTTGCCCGCGAAGTTTGAGGCTGGCACGCCGCCCATCGTCCCAGCCATCGGCATGTCGGCCGCGATCGATTATCTCGAACACATCGGCATCGACGCGATTCACGCCCACGAGCGGCTGTTAGCCCAGCGAGCATATGAAGCCCTGTACCGTATCGACGGTCTCTGCATCCTCGGCCCAGCGCCTGAGCATCGTGCCGGGTTGGTCACCTTCGTCTTCGACCGCATCCATGCCCACGAGTTCGCCCAGGTGCTCAACGACCGCTTCGGCATCGCCGTTCGGGCTGGACATCACTGCACACAACCGCTGCACAAAATCATGAACATCACCGCCAGCACGCGTGCGAGCTTCTATCTCTACAACACACTCGAAGAAGTCGACCAACTGGTCGAAGGCATCGGCGCCGTGCAAAAGATGTTTGCCCCCCGCGGCCGACGCAGGCGACGGAGCAAGCAAAACTGAACGGCACAATTTTGTTGCGTTGAACCGTTCCGTGAATTCTAATAGAGTTTGGGCGCCTCCGGTTCAGGCGGGGCCAATTTTACTAGGCTTTGTCAGAAAACCTCAATGATGCCGTCATGTGAGCCGTAGGCGCTAGCCTCGGACGTTTAGGTTCGATGTTTTTCGCAGGTTCGCCCGACACTAGCGCGTTCGGCTCATGGTTTTCTGACAAAGCCTTGTCCAGAACAGATGGATGGCATCTATGATTCGATCAGGTTTGCTAACCGCATGTGCCGTGGCGATTCTGTTGTTTACAGAGCAAGCCACCCATGCGCAGCTGCGCATCGTTACATATAACACGGCCAACGGCAGCTTTTCGGGAAACAATACCTTGCCCCGTTCGGGGATGGACACCGTGCTGCAGGCGATTGGGGACGAATCGGTGGGCGGCATTGCCAAGCCGATCGATGCGCTAATCCTGCAAGAACAGGCGTCACCCTCGACATCGACCCAAGCCTTCGTCAATCTGCTCAATGGCATCTACGGTGCCGGGACCTACGCACGCAGCACCGTGACCAACGGACCATTTTTCAGTTCGATCCACCAGACGTTAGTTTATAACACCAATACGCTGCAGTTGATTTCGGAACAAGCGTTCGGTTCGGCCGGCGGCTTAAATCAGCCCGAGCGACAACCCATTCGCTATGAACTCCGTCCGGTTGGTTATGGCAGCAGCGCCGACTTCTTGATCTACAATAGTCACTACAAGGCGGGCACCGATGGCGATGATCAAGATCAAAGGACAGCCGAGGTCCTACTGATTCGAGCCGATGCAGATGCCTTCGGCCAAGGAGAACATGTCATCTACGCCGGCGATTACAACATCCGAAGTAGCGGCGAGGTCATGTATCAAACACTGCTTAGCTCCGGGAACGGCGAAGCGTTTGACCCGATCAATAATTCGGGCACATGGCACAATAGCTCGTTTCGGGCAATCACCCACACCCAAAGCCCCCACGACGGCAGTGACGGCTTGGTGACCTTTGGACTGGATGACCGGTTTGACTTCCAACTGGTCACCGACGAATTTCTTGATGACGAGGGCCTCAGTTATATCTCTGGTTCGTACCATGCCTTTGGCAACAACGGCACCACTTACAATCAGGCCATCAATGCGGGAAGTAACACCTATCCGCTCACCAACGCCCAGCTCGACGCGCTGGCACATGTGAGCGATCACTTGCCCGTAGTTGCCGACTACCAACTCCCCGCGATGATGGATGCGCAGCTGGCCACGGTGCCGCCCACGGTGTCGCTGGGTGCGACGATCGATGTCGACTTGCTGGTGGAAAACATAGCCAGCGTGGTTGCCTCGCTCGGCGCCGACGAGTTGGATTACACCATCGGCGTCTCGGGCGATCTATTCGGAGGCACAACCGGCATCGACATCGCCTTGGGTGGCGGGAACACCCATCCAATAACGCTCGACACGTCGGTCGCTGGGGCGCGCAGTGGTACCATCACAGTTTCCAGCGCCAGCCAGTCGGTCGCCAACGCGCTGTTTAATTTCCCGGTCAGTTTTACCGTCGAAGGTAGCTTTTTGGAGGCCGACTTCAACCAGGATGGCGACGTCGACGCTACGGACCTCGCCCAATGGCAGGGCGACTTTGGCATCAACGACGAGTCGGACGCCGACAGCGACGGCGACACCGACGGCGCCGACTTCCTTGTCTGGCAACAGCAGTTCGGCAGCAGCCCGACGTCGCTTGCCTCCTTTTCATTAGACACGTCGCTGTCCGTCCCCGAGCCGGCGACCTATGGTCTGTTTCTCATTCATCTCGTCGGCATGGCATGGCCGACTCGCCGCGAAAGATTCGCCAGCTAGGCACGCCCTTGTTGATTCTCTTCTCAGCAATCAAGTTCGGCTTACTGCAACCACTTTGCGGCAAACCACAACATAGGCTGAGAAGGGGATGTGGCGTACAACCAGCGAACCCGCTGAAAAGTGTATAGTTATGCGACAAACAGAAACCAGCGGTCAGCCGGTTTAGGGATGCTCTAGCGAGGGATTCGAGTCAGAGTTTTTTTTCGCTGAAATTCCCGAAAAAAAACAGCTATTTTCTTGACCTGCGCTTGAATTCCAATAAACTGGAGGGATAGCAACGATTGGGGGAAGAGTGGTGTTGTTCAACCCCCAAGGTCACGCCAAAGAGCGGATCACGCCAATGGGTGTTGAACGGCTTATTGTTGCTATCGTTTTCACCTAGCGGATTGTACTCACGAATCAAACCATTCGACACCTTGAAGGAGGAGACTCATGACTCGACGAAAACTTTTTACCCCCATGCTTTGTTGCATGGCTATGGCAGTGCAATCGGCGATGGGTGGCGTTATCATCACTGGCGCAGTTGATGGGCCGTTATCTGGCGGTATTCCCAAAGCGATTGAATTCTTTGTTGACGCAGACGGTACTGATCTGTCTCAGTATGGGTTTGGTGGCGCCAACAACGGCGGTGGTACCGACGGCGTTGAATACATTTTTTCCGGAACCGCAAATGCCGGAGATTTCTTTTACCTAGCGTCAGAAGACCTCGGGGCCGGGAATGGTGGATTCGAAGACTTTTTCGGTTTCGCTCCCACATTCGATGACGGAATTGACACGGGAACTGGAAACACCTTCTCTGCCTCGATCAATGGTGACGACGCTCTTGAGTTGTTTTTCGATGCGACCGGAACCTTTGCAGGGGGAGAAACAGTCGTCGACGTGTTTGGTGATATTAATGTCGACGGAACCAGCCAGCCTTGGGAATATCTGGATGGCTGGGCTTACCGAAATGACAATACCGGGCCAGACGGGTCGACCTTTGTGTTGGCGAACTGGTCCTTTAGCGGCCCGAACGCGCTTGATGGGGAAACGAGTAACGGAACCGCTGCGACACCGTTCCCCATTGGCACTTATGTTGTCCCCGAGCCTACCAGCCTAGTATTGATGTTCGCGGGTTTGCTTGGATTTGCCGTGCGTCGTAGAAGCTAGACGTTGCCTAACGGCATGAATTTACATTACCAGCGGCTGGTTACCCCGTGTAACCAGCCGCTTTTTGTTTGCCAGGCATGTTTTGTTTCTAGGAGGTGCAAATTCTCTGCGGGCCGTGATGAGCGGAACCGCTAGGCTAGGCCAGGGTGTCCGTCGCGAGGCGGAATCTGAAGGGAGCCGATGCCGAAACTCGGACTCGACGAACAGAAATCGGATATCAGGCCGTTTGGGTTGGGTAACGTGGCAATGGACACGGACGCCCAATACTCATTCGGAAGCGCAAACGGTAGATCCGGCGGGGCCCGAGGGAAAGAGACAAAACTTAACCTGGGAGGTCTCTCGCTTTGATCGCCTCGGCGATCTACCGAGTCGGCAACGGCTGGGGACGAGGCGGGAGAAGTCAGCCGAGGCCATAGTAGTCGGAGTGCATCGTCTGTTGACTTACTCGCCGACGAAGGGCTGAATCTTTTATTGCAAGGAGCAGTCGGAACGATCTCGATGAACGTAGCGCGACAGCAAGGCAGACTTTACCAACGTCTCCTCTTCGAGGGGTCCGCGGAGAGCCTGCGCCACGGCGAGGGCAGCAAAGGCAGTACCCGACCTTCCCCGCGCGAGGCGTCGCAAGCATTCACGGCGACCGATCCAGCACGAGCCTTGACCCAACATCTGATGGAGGAGGTCGTAGAACGAGAGAATCTGAATCAAGCGTATTGGCAAGTGAAGGCGAACCGTGGAGCGGCGGGCGTGGATGGAATGACCATCGCGGCAGCGGCGAAGTGGATCGCCCATCACAAGGAGTCGCTGATCGCTTCGCTGTTGGGCGGCAGCTACCAACCGCAGCCGGTCCGGGGAGTGCAAATTCCCAAACCGGGTGGCGGGGTGCGTCAATTGGGCATCCCGACGGTGATTGACCGTCTCGTGCAGCAAGCGATCTTGCAAGTCCTTCAGCCGCTGTTGGACCCTACCTTTTCGGACTCCAGCTACGGCTTCCGCCCTGGCCGCAGTGCGCACGACGCATTGCATCAGGCGAGCAAGTACGTGGCGGAGGGTCGCTCTATCGTGGTGGACATGGACCTGGAAAAGTTTTTCGACCGGGTGAACCATGACATCTTGATGGGGCGTCTGGCCCGTCGCATCGAAGACAAGCGTCTGCTGAAGATCATTCGCCGCTTCTTGGAAGCGGGGATGATGCAAGCGGGCGTTTCAGTGATTCGACGCGAAGGGACACCGCAAGGAGGTCCGTTGTCTCCGTTGTTGGCCAACCTGTTGTTGGACGATCTGGACCGAGAACTGGAAAGCCGAGGTCACACCTTCTGCCGGTACGCCGATGATTGCAACATTTACGTTGGCAGCCGGGCGGCAGGTGAGCGGGTGCTGGCTTCACTTACCAAGTTCTTAGAAGGCAAGCTGCGACTACGTGTGAACCACGAGAAAAGTGCGGTAGCCCATGTGAGTGAACGGAAGTTCCTCGGCTACCGACTCCTTGCTGGTGGCACGTTGACGATTGCCCCTCAGAGCATCCAGCGGGCCAAAGCACGCATCCGGCAGATCACTCGTCGCAATCGGGGCGTGAGCTTCGAACGGGTGATTGGCGAACTCAACTCCTTTACGATCGGGTGGGTAGCCTACTTTCGCTATGCGAAAGCCCAAGGTCACCTCTCGGATTTGGACAGGTGGCTTCGCCGTAAACTGCGATGCGTTCGCTTGAAGCAGCGGAAACGAGCGGTGTCGATTGCTAGCTTTCTGCAGCGACTGGGCGTTCCCAAGAACCGTTCTTGGACGACAGCCGCTTGTGGCAAGGGCTGGTGGCGAATGGCTGGGACGCCTGCGTCGCAGCAAGGCATGAGCAACCAGTGGATTCAGGATCAAGGTCTCGTCGGCCTCACCGCCAGATACCTTGAGTTACAACAATAAGAGAAACCGCCGGATACGATGAGTACGTCCGGTGGTGTGGGAGGACGGGAGCCGCGAGGCTCCCTCCTACCCGATTTATGCGATTTGGGTCGAACTGTTAGCCCAAGTTCCACACTTGTGTCCACGGAGACTCTTGTTTTATAGGTTGGGTGGTGGGATTTTTCCACTACATTTGGCGGGCAACTTTTAATTGACGGGGCAGGCTCAGACCGAGGCGGTCGAGCAGGATGGCTTGGTGCTCGGTCGGACGGGCGACGCAGCGACGGCGGATTTCGACCGGCTTTTGGCGGGTGGGCTTTTGGCGAGTGGGAAGCACGACGTCGACCAGGTTGATCTTGCCCAGCTCCTCAAAAATGCGGCGAGGTTCGTCGCCCAGGCCGGCGGCCCGGGAGTTCTTTGCCATGATCTTGCCGACGCGGCGGTCGATCACTTCCTTTTTCCATTTACGCTTTTCGCAGCTTGCGCGGAGCTTCTCGAGCGCCTCGTCGATCCGCTGCTCGAAACGCTCGTGCATCGCCTTTTCCTTTTTACGGCGATCACGGCTGCGACATAAGATGTAGGTTTCTTTGCCGCCGTCGGGCGAAGCGCACATCTTGACTTCCAGGCCTTCGCGGATCACGCGCCAGTCTTCGCCGAGCAACTGGCGCGCGAACTTCCTGAGCGTCCCTTTCGACGCGCCGAGGATATAACACCGATTGCCCGACTCCATGAATTCGAGGTTCGCCTTGCTCATCATCCCGCGATCGCCGCACCAGATGCGGTTGGCGCGACCGTAACGCTTCTCCATCGTCGTGACAATTTCCTGCCACGTCGTCATGTCGTTGCGGTTGCCGGCGAAGACTTCGTAGCCAAGCGGGATGCCGTCCCGCGTGACGACCAGACCGATGCAGACTTGTTTACAATCACCCCGTTTGTCGCGAGAGTAACCGCGTTGGGCTTGTGGGTTTCCTTCACAAAGGCCCTCGAAGTAGGTGCTCGTCACATCGTACAGCAGCAGATCATAATCGAGCTCAAACAGCGTGCCGAGCCTGTTTTTCAGGTGTTTTTCCAGAGCCTCCTTGTGCGGTAGCAGCTTGTCCAGCGCCCGGTAAAGCCTTTCGTCATAGATCTTTTCCGCCGGAACACCCAGCAACTCGGGCAGCGCCGTGCTCTTGTAATAATGCTCGGCAATATGCAGTTCGCTCGACGGGTTGCAGAGTCGGCAGATGACGAGAATCATCGCGACCTTCGCCCACGGGATATCTTCCTTGCCGCGTGGGATGATGTTTTCAAACAGTTTGTCGAGTTGCAGTTGGCGGATCAACTCCAGCGCGAGCCATGCTCCGCCGAACTCGAGTTGGTTTTCGACACGCACATTCGCCGTATCGATCTCGACCCACTCGGGCTCGAGCTGGCCTTGATCATCGAAGAGTTGCAGCTGTGCGGAATCCGGTTTCTTCTCGCCTGCCGCTGCTCGCCTGACGCCGGCCCGTTCGGACTCCTTGAGCTTGCCAAGCCAGGCAACCGTCCGCTGTCGCGGCCCCCGTTCGGTTCGATACGACTCGACCAGCGCCCAATACGCCTGACGTTTTCCCTTGATCTTGCGGTAGCACGGCCTGATGAACATGCCTGAATTATCGGCAATCAAAGTGTCTCGTCAAACGCAGATCTTTCCACGACAACGCGATTTGCCTTCGTCGCGACCGAAGAGGAACCATTTTTCGTAAAGCCAGGAAAGATACACCCGTCAGGGCATATGATTTCAGGTCAAAATATTTTTCAAAAAAGCACTTCCGCAGCACAACTGTGGAACTTGGGTTAGGGTTTACTGAATCAGCCGCTTGGGCGCTAGCCCCGGTTTTTTCCCTATCAACCGTGGCTAGCGCCAAAACGGCTAATCCTAAAATTGGTTCCTCAGGAATTTTAATGGCTAGATTTTGCAAACTTGTGAGTCGGAACACTGTGTCCCGTAGGGACATCCGAAAATAGCCCAGCGATTTATCGCTGGGTATGGGAAGAGGTGAGTCGGGTAGTCCCGTCGGGACGGCTGAAAGTTCCAAGCTTGATTACATCTTTTGTTGCGATTCAGCCGTCCCTACGGTACTAGGAAATGCTGTCCCTTGGCAACCCAGCGATAAATCGCTGGGCTATTTTCAAACGTCCCTACGGGACAATCCACTGTTTGCTCGCTGCGATCTGCCCACTAAATTTCCTGAAGAACCCGAAAATTGGTCCACCGGATGGTTGGAAACGGTACGCCTTCGTCAGCAAGCTATGGACAACGCAGCCTGACGCCGTAGGCTCTTTGGTCCATTTTTCGAGCATCATTGCCCGATGATCTCGCCGTCTAAGCGGTTCGCTTGCAACTGATGTGTCCGAACATCGATGTCAAAGCTGACCAGTTCAACGTGTCCATCACAAAACGCCATGTTGATGCCTCCTGCATGGGGGCCGCCGAACTGCGAAAGGAGCTCTCGCATCTTCGCTTTTACATCCGAGAGCGAACTGAACGACGATATTTTAGCATTCGGCTCCGGTGCAAAGTCGCCGGACCGGAGGTTGTCGTGGAGCGCGCCGGCGGGCCAGGGATTATTGTTGGAGCTAATTGGATCTACGAGGTCGTCTTCCTCGTGTTCTGACCATTTTTCGTCGATCATGTAGGTATTGGAAGTGCCATCGGTGATGTGCTGCAGTTCAATGAGGCTGCTAGGGAAACAGATGCCATTGAACATACGTGGAAACGGATCCGTATTTGTCCAGTATTCGGCAGGCATCCCCATCCTGTTTCCGTTACCGCTCAAGATATTTCCGATTGGTGACACGGGGAATGTTATATTGGGCATCGAGCTGCCCTGAGGAGTTGTGTAGCTCGAACCAAACATGGAGGTCCCCTGTCGACCCCCTGCATTGGCCGCATAATCGGTAGTCCCAAACTGCAACGTCGGGCCAATGACGCCGATACTAGAGTATGTCCAGGGTTGCCACGACGGACCTCCAAACGAAACCTGATTAATCACTCGCGAGGGACAATGGATCGTATCGAACGGTTGGATGATCATCTTCAGGGTGCCCTCTTTTTGCTGCGGCGTCATTCTTTCGGGCTGGCCATCGGCGGGTAAGTCGTGGCGTGCCTGTTGTTCGATGTACGGCAAGACGTTGTAAATCCACCCGCCTCCCTGGTTCTTGCCCATCCCGCGGTCGGGGTCACCTAACCAAGGCCAAGTCCATCCTCCGGTCGGGAAGTGCCCGATGGTCGACTCGTGGTTCATCCAGCCGAGGGCGAGTTGCTTGAGGTTGTTCTTACAGGAGTTTCGCCGCGCGGCCTCCCGCGCCGCTTGAATGGCTGGCAACAGCAGTGCCACCAGAATTCCGATGATGGCAATCACCACGAGAAGCTCAACGAGCGTGAACGCCCTCTGCTTCCGGATCGGTCTAGTGTTGTTGAACGAGTTTCTCATAATCATCGAACACCTCAGTTAAGGAACTTTGAATAAGACGAAGATATTCCGGAAAAGGGTGGGTTCGCCCCTTCGACGAACCGCTCTGAATACGAACCGCAACTTCGAGCCCGGAAAACTGATCGCCGGCCGTTTACCATTTTAGTTACTTATCCACAGTTTCTCCTGAAGGGGCTCCAGCATAGAAGAGTTTGATGGGTAGTGCTTTTCATGTGGGCTATCCCGATGTGTACCAGATGCTCTTGGAGCCTGCCCCAGCTCCAAGGGCAACGGATTTTCTTTCGTAGGCCGGAACAAGCCCTGCGCAGTTCCGGCAGCCGACTTAACACACTTGCCGGAACTGCGCGGAGCTTGTTCCGGCCTACCTTAACTTTAAGACCGGTGCCTCCATCGGGCGGCGGCCATCGCCATCGTGCAAATGAGTATCCAGGAGGCCGGCTCCGGCACGGCCGCAGCGGCAGCCACGGCGGCCGTGGTGCCGAAGTTGTCTTGCCAACGGTCCAGATTGAACGCGTCGCCCAACCTGCGTTGCCACCTGAGGAAGTCGGCTCCGTCCACATCGAGATCGCCATCAAAATCACCATCGACGCCTGCTGGTGCCGGTAAGAGAAGCTCGGTATTGCTCAAGGCAGCATTGGACAACCGCACCTCATCCAACGCGCCTCTGAAACTCGTGAAACTCGTGAAACTCGTCGAAGAACCAAGCGACCCGACGCGGATAGGCTGAACAGACTCAACCACCGGATTAATTGGGACCCTGACATTACCATCATCTGTCGCTTGGATGACCTTGACGACCTGCATTGGACCTCCATCCGTCAGATTCTGGGCATAAAAAGTGACCTCTCCCTCGATTCCCGTGATTCCCGCATCAGCATCGAACGACGCCGCTAGATAGTAGTCTTTATTAAACTCAATCTTAACCCCGAGTTGACAATTGGCGTATTGGTTCCGTCGGATGCAATCATGTACAGATTTCCCCAAACGCCATCTTCAATTTGGAGACCGGAGCTGACACCATGTATGGAAACAGAAATCGCCCAACTTTTATCTGTGGCACTACCAAGTTCATATTGCGTCGCAATGTAATCTGCAGGTGGACGAGTTCCACTACAGCAAGCAGGGGTATCATCTATGTTGATAAACGCCTCGACCGAAAAGTCGGTGAATGAAAAGTGAGGGGCATCTGGGACACTAAAATAACCATTCGCGGCCGGGGATGTAGCCATTTTTGTATTTCCCGCGAGTGTGTCGAACTCGGAGCCTGGGCCGCTGAGGGGGATCGTACCCTGGACCGATGAGTCAACGCCCACTATTGTCAAATCCGGATTATTCCCGGAAGAATCCTTCAGATACCCAGGCGAGTCCTCGAATTGCCAATACGCAACGGTATCCGCATGCGACAGCGAGCCGCCCAGAATCGAGCAAGTAAGGCCTGCCACCATCAAGCTGGATAGGCCAGGATGAACTGCCAGGCTTGTTCGCCGACAAAAAAACGCGTGTCTGAGCATCATCAGTTGTTCTCCTTCGTGTCAAAGCAGTTTCAAGTTTCGTGTCAATTCAACTCAGTCGTAGCCGTAGGCCGGAACAAGCCCTGCGCAGTTCCGGCAGCCGACTCAACACACTTGCCGGAACTGCGCGGAGCTTGTTCCGGCCTACCCTGACTCACTTTTGTTTCACTCCACCTTTCCGAATAGTCCGTAGAACTTGCCCTCCTCAATGGGGGAACTCGCCCTATCGGTATTACTTCAAACTATTTCCGGAACGCAAACCTCACAACCCAAGTTTGAAGAAAAAAACACCATTTTTGGACATGCTGAGTATACTAGAGTTTAGTTTGGCTACCCCTCTGGTACTAGATCGCGTTGATATTACCATGTTGGTATTATCATGATGGCTAGGAAGAAAGCACAGCGAAGAAAATCGTCCTAGCCGCAGGCGGAAGCCGCGGTTGATCCTATTCCAATCTGCGACTTCCGCCTGCAACTAATAGTCTATCGCAGCTTAGGATTAGGTTTGAGCAAATCAGCCGTTAGGGCGCTAGCCCCGGTTCATGCAGCAATAACCGTGGCTAGCGCCAAAACGGCTAATCCGAAAATTAAGCTGCGACGGAGTACTAGTAGCATCGAAGTATGAAATACACGTTTCACAAAAAATTGAATGTCAACACTAACTAGTCGATGGAGTTCGCTGTGAAAGCGATCCGACATGTCGCCGTGTTGATTGAAACGTCGCGTGAGTACGGACGTGGTTTGCTGCGGGGCGCCCATCGATACCTCAAGGAACAGGCAGCGTGGTCGATTTTTTTTCAGCAACAGGATCTGGGCGCGCCAATACCTCAATGGCTCGAAACGTGGGACGGCGACGGCATCCTCGCCCGGGTGGACAACACGCGAACGGCCAAATTGCTTCTCCACACCGGGCTGCCGATCATTGACCTGCGCGGCGGCATGCGGCAGTTCGGCATTCCTCCATTCATGGTAGACAATCGGTCCGTCGCGCGACTAGCCTTCGAACACCTAGTCGCTCGGGGTCTCACGCATTTTGCATTTGTCGGTGAACCGGCTGGGCAGGAATTCTGCGATGACACGCGTCGGGAAACCTTCTGCAAGATCACCGAAGAGTACGGTGCCAAGTGCCATGTTTTCAAACATAGATGTGGGCGACGAGCCGCGAAAAACTGGGAAGATCATCAGGAGGAGCTTGCCCAGTGGCTCCAGCAACTCGACACGCCCTTGGGCGTGATGAGCTGCCACGACGACCGCGGGCAACAGGTTCTGGATGCCTGTCGACGAGCCGACCTTGGTGTGCCGGACCAGGTTGCCGTGGTTGGCGTGGACAACGACGAGTTTCTCTGCAATCTGTCGATACCGTCCCTGTCGAGCGTGGACATCAATGCGGAACGCATCGGCTATGACGCCTCGCAGTTGCTAGACCGTATCATGCGCGGTGACGCCACGTTGGACGAGCCCCACTTCTTCGAACCGGTCGGCGTCGTTTCAAGGCAATCAACCGATATGGTCTCGTGCGACAACACGGAGGTCGCGTCGGTCCTTCGACTTGTTCGCCAGTACGCATGCCGCGGACTTTCGATCGGCCAGATCGAGCGGACGCTAGGCGTTTCTCGCAGCAGTCTGGGAAGGCAATTCAAGCGGATTGTTGGACACACGATGAAGGAGGATATCCTCCAGACGCAGATTCAGGTGGCCAAGCAGAAGCTTGTCGATTCCGATATGCCGATTGGCGAGATCTCCAACCAGTGTGGATTCAACGAGTCGAAGTACTTCACCGCCGTCTTCCGAAAATTTACGGGGATGACATCGCGGACGTTTCGTCTTAAGCACGGGCGTAAGTGAACCGCTCGTCGGTCAACTATATGCTGTGGCGGTAACGGGACATTTCTAACCGGCTCCCGCATACCGAACGTGAAGCGCCCGATCACACAACCGACCGTCCACCTCTACTTGCACAATTGACCTCAACTCTCCCTTGGATTAGGCTTCTGTCGCCTGAATGCGAGAGTCAAGCCCGGGCAATCCGAGTATGGGGAGTCAAATGATGGTAAAGAAGCAGGCACTGGAGTTGACCGCGATCAGGCGAATCGCTTCGCCTCGACTGCGCAGAAACGTCTCAGCCTATCTCTTCTTGCTGCCGGCAATCGTTTTCTTGTCAGTCGTCTATGTTTACCCGTTGTTTCGGCTCGTCCCCATGAGCCTGCACAGAATTGCAGCTGGCCAGTCTACTTGGGTAGGTATTTTTATCTGCTACAACGAGACCAAGTGGTCATGCAGGCGTTGCAGAATAATCTAAAACTGTTGCTAGGCATCCCGGTGCTTATCGTTTTAGCAATACTGCTCTCTGCATTGCTCTATGAAAGGGTAAGAGGCACAGGTTTCTACCTGTCGATCATCCTCGTGCCGTATGTCTTGTCGATTCCCGTCGTGGGTCTGGTCATGCGCGTCGTTCTTCGCTCAGACGGGGCGTTGAACTCGACGCTGGAATCGGCCGGACTGGACTTCCTTGCCCAAGACTGGCTGGGAAGCTCGAAAATTGCCATCTGGTCCATTCTGGCAGTGATCATTTGGCGCGAATTGGGCTTGGGCGTTGCGCTTTTTTTTGCCGAACTGCTGACAATCGACGAGGAACTTTACGATGCCGCTAAGGTAGACGGCGCCTCATGGTTTCAGCAATTAAGATACATCACCATCCCCCAACTAAAAACCATCATCAGCTTCTACATCATCTATTTGGTCATTATTTTCTTCTCCTGGACCTTCAACTATGTTTTTGTGATGACAAACGGTGGGCCCGGGTTCAGTACGGCCGTATTAGAGTTTTCGATCTATCGCTACGCCGTCCATAAGAACATGCCCCACATGGCATCCGCCCTTTCCCTGCTTCTGTTTTTCGGGATGCTCATATTCATTACCGCTCAGTTCCGGATTAGAAGGAGTCTGTTAGAAAGATGATGAAGGCCCGTCGAGGAACCAAAGAACCATTGACCATTACAGAATCACTAACCATTACCAAGGTAGAGTGCAATGGGCGTTTTGCGCAGATTTAGAAGGGTTAGCGGCATTCACTTGGTCCTGCTTTCAGTGGCCTTGGTGAATATTTTGCCTTTGTACTACATGCTTAGCTCGACTTTTTCCGTTTTTTGAGTACTTCAGATCCCCAAATTGGTATAGGTAAAAAGGGCCTCCTTGGTTCAAGCTTTTGACTTGTAACAACCAAAGTCTTGAGCAAGGAAGCCCTCATGGTTCGCGTGCCGCACGATTTCAAGCCGTTACTACAATGTCTCGTTGACACCTTTCACCGGCGAACGACGGCTCGACGATTCGTTCTGTTCTTCCTTGCCGCTATTCTAACAACAGGCGACCGAACTGTCTCTAACGTACTCCGGTTGTTGAGCTTGATTGAGACGGTCAATCCGTCGACCTACCATCGTCTGTTTTCTCACCGTCGCTGGCAATCCCGGCCCTTGGCCTACGCGATTGCCCGTTTCGTCCTTGATCGGTTCATTCCCACCGGGACGGTAAAAATCTGCGGTGACGAAACGGTGGATGGTCATCGCGGCAAAAAAGTTTACGGCAAAGCCCGACATCGCGACGCAGTTCGCAGCGCCAACTCGCACACCGTCTTTCGATACGGACACAAATGGTCCGTCTTGTCGATCCTGGTTCAATTACCTTACACCAATCGTCCCTTTGCCTTGCCGGTGCTGGTCGCTCTTTATCGCAGCAAGCAGTGCAACGCTGATGAGGGGCGTCGCCACAAAACTCCCGTGGACCTGATGTGCGGCTTGCTAGCAACGCTAATGCACTGGTTTCCCGACAGAAAGTTCGTTCTTGCAGGTGATGGAGCTTATGGAACTCATCAGATGACACGTTTTGCCTATAAACATCGAAAACGATTGTCGCTGGTAAGCAAGTTCTCGGGTGACGCAAGTCTGTTCGCGCCGCCACCCAAACGCAAGAACCCCAAAGTCGGTCGACCACGAGTCAAGGGCAAGGCCTTACCCTCACCGGCCGAGGTGGTTGCTAGGAAGAAAAAGGGGAAACGCTTACGTGTGCGGTGGTACGGCGGCGGCTGGCGAAATGTCGAAGTGATCACGGGCAAGGGCCATTGGTATCAGAGTGGCAAAGGCGCGATCGAAGTATTGTGGGTGTTTGTCCGTGATCTCAGCGGCACCCATCGAGATGAATACTTTTTCACGACCGATCATTCCATGTCTGCCAAAGCAGTCATTGAAATGTACGGCGGACGCTGGAATATCGAGACCACGTTCCAGGAAATGCGTGAACACCTTGGACTGGAAACAACACGCGGCTGGAGTCGCCAGACGGTGTTGCGAATGGCGCCCTGTCTGTTTTGTGTGTACACGCTGGTAGTGATCGTTTTTGATACGATGCCGTGGTCCAATCCACACGTCCGACTGAAGCACTGGGTTGGCAAGGAGCAAACGACATTTTCTGATATGATCATCAGTGTTCGACGCTATTTTTGGATGGAATGGATTTTTGCATGGGTGCCTGGAGGCGAGGTCGTGCAAAAATTATCCAAACCCTTGCGAGTTGTGCTAGACTTCGGGCTAGCCCAAGCCGCCTGACGGAAAAAGTCGAGCTTAGGAGTGGCCGATAAATAACTTCCCGGTTTTCAGTAGGCGGTAGGAATTACGGTGTAATTCCAATCGGGCAATACGTCTTCGAACTGTATGGGATCCAAGTCAAGGAAACGTTCGCTCGCTTTCCGTTTGAGTTGATAATCCTTGTTGAGTACCGCGTAGGTGACTTTCAGCCCGGTGCGAGTCCACACTCGTCGAAGGCATGTTGTGACGATGTCAAGCGTGCGAAACACCACACCGGACCAGGCGCGAGTGACATGAGAAAAAAGACGGTGTTCAATCGGGTTATACTTCGAGCAATGCGGTGGATAATGGGCGACGCGAATTGGAATGTCAATCCGGTTGACCAATCGTTGCAGGTCTTCCTTGAAAATGTGGTGACGACAGTTATTGCTTCCTCCGCCATCGCACAGCAACAGAATCGACTTGGCGTCGGCGTACGTCCGCTCGCCGTGGCGTTGCCACCACACACGGAAGCTGTCGCAAGCGAATTGACTCGTGTCGTGACTGACTCCGAGAGTGAGGTGCCCTGTGTTACGCTTCAGGTCGTACAGCCCGTGCGGAATGACCTTGCCGTCCGCGTAACTGGGAAAGTCGTGATCAAATACGGCATTCGCACCATCGGACCACGACTGCCCAGTACGGAAAAACTCGCCCAAAAGCTCCTTTTTCTTGGTGTCCATGCTAATGATTGGGTTGGGAGAGTCGAGGTATTGTTGCCTCAGTTGGGCAATGTTCTCGAACTGCTCGTTGCGGAAAGGGGTATTTCCCATCGCTTTGGTTTTCTCGGCCTGCCGCTTGTGGAAGCCGAACTCATCGAGCAAGCTTCGCACAGTGTCTGGACAAACGGGCGTTCCCAGCCGATCGAGCTCGTGGGCAATCTCCGTACTCGACAAATAGGTCCACACCACGTCTTCACGCATTGGATCGCCTGCCGTATGGTCAGCAACGACCTGGCGAAGGTTGTTCTCCAGGTCAGGTGCAGCAAAGCTAGCTTTTTTTCGACCCCCCTTTTTTTCGAACCCGTCCTTCGGCGTCATCCACCGGCAATTGGCTCACCTCATGGCGGCCATTCCGAATCGTTTTCTCGTCACAGCCCAGCACAGACGCAACGTACTCGACGCCCCCATGCCCCAGCTTTTCCGATTCTACCGCAGCGTAACGGCGGCGGTCTTTCTCGGACAATGAATCATAAAACGCCTTCATGTGTCCACAAACTACCGACAGATAGGGAACCATGGCTTTCTCCTTCGCCAAGAGAATGGGGGACCGCTCACCCTGGAAGTCTAGCCAATTCGAGAAAAAAAAGGGATGTTATTTATCGGGCGGCCCTTAGTGCGTCCTTTAAGGATCAATTTGAGTTGATCAAGAACCAACTTGGACTCCCCTCGAGCATCGCCTTCGCTAACTATGTGGAGCTGTTGGTTGAGAGAGGCTTCCCTCGACTCTTTCTTAACAGCGTCGTACTCACGGTGGGTTCCGTCACCGTTGCGATGGTCATTTCTTGTTTAGCGGCCTATGCGCTGGCTCATATGGATTTCTGGGGTCGTAAACCGTTGCTTGACTTCATCACTGCCTTGATGGCCATACCACCGATTGTCGTCATCATCCCGCTGTTCGTGCTCATGAGCAGCTTGCATTTGATCAACCGATATCCTTCGGCTAGCATTGTGTACGTCGGTTTCATTTTACCCTTTTCTATTTTTATCATGACCGGTTTTTTCCTTTCGATACCAAAAGAGCTTATGGACGCAGCCAAAATCGATGGAGCCAGCGATTTAAGGATCCTTGTACAGATTTTGATGCCATTGGCAAAGGCCCCGCTTACGACTTTGGTTATCGTCGATGGGATGTGGGTCTGGAACGACCTGCTGATTGCAATCATGTTCCTTCAAAAGCAGGAGATGCGGACTTTGATGGCCGGCATTGCCTTTCTGCACGGCCGCAGTACGTGGAATATCCCTCTCACTATGAGTGGAGCCGTGCTGGCCAGCATCCCCCTGCTGGTGATATTGGCAGTAGGACAAAAGGCGTTTGTCAAAGGGCTGATGGGAGGAGCATTGAAATGATGGTATCCAGGTTTTCAGGCAAGGTCGTCATCGTCACGGGGGCAGCCCGTGGCTTGGGACGTTCCCACGCGTTGGCCTTTGCGAAAGAAGGGGCTTCTGTTGTTGCACTGGATGTAGGCAGCTGCTGCACGGAATTGGCCTATTCACTGAGCAGTCAAGAAGAACTGGAGGGAACCGTCGATGAATGCCGTAGCTTGTCCGGCCAGATGGCGCTCGCGCTACAGGCGGACGTGAGCAACGCGTCTGAGGTGGCCGCGGCTGTTGACAAGACAATTCAAGAACTAGGCCGGATAGATATTCTCATAAACAATGCCGGTATCACTACGGGTGCTCAATCGGCACACGAATTGTCCGAGCATGATTGGGATCGGATGCTGGATATCAATCTGAAAGGGGTGTGGCTCTGCTCGAAACATGTGATACCCCAGATGATTAAGCAGCAGAGTGGCAAGATCGTCAACATCTCCTCGATCGCGGGATTGGTGGCTTTTCCTCAATTTTCCAGCTACGTGGCTTCGAAGTTCGGCGTGGTGGGGCTTACCAAGAGCCTGGCGATCGAGTTGGCCGAGCACGATATCAATGTGAACTGTGTGTGCCCTGGGATCGTCCCTTCAGCCTTGAACGATGCGGATGCGGTCAGTATCGGCATGACGGTTGAAGAGGGGAGAAAGGAATTTATCAAAGGCCATCTTTTCGAGCGACTTATCTCGCCCGAGGATATCTCAAGTGCTGTCCTCTGGTTGTCGTCCGACGAGGCGCGCAACGTAACAGGCATCGCCCTCCCCGTGGATGCCGGACACTCGTCCAAGTCGCCGGCATGAATGGGGCGGGGGGATCAATGACGAATGACGAAAGATAAAGAAATCCTGATGACTAATCACGCAAGAGAACACCGACGCAGTCTGACTGTATTTGGAGCGTCTGAGAATTCGGATTTTATGATTCGTTCGACCTTCGAACTTCGAACTTCGTCATTTGTTGCGTTCGTTGTGCTGATGGTTTCGGGACTGCTCCTGAGCGGGTGCAGTCCCAGCAAGCCTGCGGCAGATGGATCGATCGCGCTCACCATGTGGTGGTGGGGAGAGCAGGACGCTCCGGGTCTTGAAAAGTGGGTCCAAGATACGATCGCCAAGTATGAAGCCACGCATCCGAACGTAACGATTGAAGCCATACTTCAAGGCACCGAAGAGGTGCACCCGGCCTTTCACGCTGCGGCTGCCGCAGGAGAGGGCCCCGATATTGCGACGCTCTGGTACGGAGGGTATATGTGGGAGGATGTCTGGTCTGGGCACGTCACACCCATCAGCGACTATGTTTCCGAGGAGGAATTATCCCACTGGATCGGCAGAAAAATGAGCACCTTCGATGACAAGGTGTGGGCGATAGACCTGTATGGCTACTCGCTGTTGATGGTTTATGACAAGCGGCTCTTTGCCCAGGCCGGTTTGGATCCCGAGAATCCTCCGGAGACATGGGAGGCGTTTCTGGATGCTTGCGAGGTGCTGAAGCAGGCAGACATAACTTGTATCTCCACAGGCTCGGCGGATGGCTGGCTTGCGACGCACTTGGGTGCCTTGCTCTTCTACCAGAGAGTGGATGGGGTCAAGGGACTAGCCTCTGCCGTGACAGGCAAACACAGCTGGACAGAACCCGATCTCGCGCACATCTGGGATCGGACGCAAGAATTGATCGACAAGGAATACATGAACGAGGACGCGCCCTCGATGACTATTTTCGAAGGAATACAGCAGTTCCGAGTCGGGAATGCAGCCATGACCTTTCTCTCTTCCAACACGGCAGTTGCTTGGATGAACGAACTGGGAGAGGACGTGGTTGGAATCATGCCAGCGCCGTCCGTGACCGGCGAATCGGTCGACTGGGTTGTGACGCAAGGGTTGTCGGTGTTTATTACCGAATGGAGTCCGCACAAAGAGGAAGCAGCTGAGTTTCTTCAGTTCTTCCACTCTCCGGAAGTGATGGCCGACTGCTACGAACAGCTCAAGGGAACCGTACTGCCGGCCGACGACCGGTTCGATCCCAGCGTTATAGAAAGCCCCATGGTCAGGAAAATATGGGACATGCAGTACTCTGGCTTTGTGAACAACATCGCCTTTACCGATGGCGTCGTCCCCCAGGCCATCCTGGAAGATGGCCTGATGCACTCGGTCAGCGAGGGCCTTTCACCCAAAGAGGCTGCGCAAAGGACGCAGGAGGCTGCACAGACTTGGCGGGACTTGAGCCCCGAGTCCTCGAAAACTACAAGAAGTGGGCTGAGGATCAGTAGGAATCACACCCGTTCAATCTAGCGACAAGGCTAGTGGTCGGGTGTCGTTTCCATGAATTGGGTACGGAGGCCTGCCCTCCTGCCCGGCGACAATTATTGACAACTTCCGCAGAGGCGGATGACTGCTATGGAAAAGAAAGCGAGGGGATTGATGGGCGAGAATTATCTCAAGGGACGTGTGGCTTGGGTGACCGGCGGTGCGTCGGGCATGGGACGGGCGATCGCGATTGGTCTGGGTGAGGCCGGTGCCGATGTGGCAATCGGGTCGCTGATGGTGAGCGAGCGCGCCAATGTGGTGACCAATCAGAAAGTTTACCTGGTGAAGGACAACGAACTGGAACAAGTCAGGAGCGAGATCGAAGATTGCGGTGTGAGGGCGATGGCGCAACCACTCGATGTCTGCTCGGATAAGTCGGTCAGGGAATTCTACGACAATGTTGTCGCTACCTTTGGCAAGGTCGATATCCTGGTGAACTCCGCGGCCACATTCGGCGTGCATCTTATGGTTGGCCATCCCGACGACCTTTGGCATCGCACGATCGACACCAATCTTAACGGGCCCTACCGCACGACCAAAGTTTGCTTGCCCGGGATGATCGATCGTCATTGGGGGCGCATCGTTAACATTGGCTCGACCTCTGCGGACGTGGGTGCCGACGATCACAGTGCCTATTCCGCGGCCAAGGCAGGATTGCTTGGTTTTACACGCTGTGTTGCGTTGGAGGGGGCTCCGCACGACGTGACTTGCAACGCGATTCACCCCTCCTACGTCGCGACGCCGATGAATCGCCTGCGCATGATGGAGAAGATTGAAGTCGAAGGCGCGCACCTGACAATCGAGGAGTATCGTGAGAAACTCGCTCAGGAAAATCCCAGGAAACGCCTGGTTACTTCAGAAGAAGTCGGCGCGCTGACGGTCTTTCTCTGCCGTGATGAAGCGTCTGGAATCAACGCGGAGGCCATCGCGGTCACGGGCGGTTCGGTGTTCTAACGAAGACTATCATAGGAGCAATTATGGATCATCTACTCGCTCGCGATTGGAACTCACCGATTCGCTATCCTGATCCTGCAGTGGAAGTTCTTGACCGCCGGTTCGCGAAGTACGTGGTAGAGAACGCGGCCCTAGAACGGATCTGGACTGGCGGGCGATGGACCGAGGGGCCGGTCTGGTTCGGCGATCTGCGGTGTCTCGTCTGGAGCGACATACCCAACAACCGCATGCTGCGCTGGACCGAGGAGTCGGGCGAGGTCACCGTGTTTCGCCAGCCGTCAGAGAATGCGAATGGCAACACTCGGGACCGTCAAGGCAGGCTCGTGACCTGTGAACATGCAACCCGTCGCGTCACGCGCACGGAGCACGACGGTAGCATCACGGTGTTGTTGGAGCGATTCGAGGGCAAACGGCTGAACGCGCCCAACGACGTCGTCGTGCATGCGGACGGCGGGATATGGTTCACCGATCCCGGCTATGGCATTCACTTGAATTATGAGGGAAACAAGGCGCCGTTTGAGCTACCGACTCGGGTCTATCGTATCGACCCGCACGACGGCCAGGCGACGGTCGTCACCGAGGACCTTGAGAAACCCAATGGGATCGCTTTTTCCCACGACTACAGACTTCTCTACATCACCGACACAGGCGTATCGCACAACCCGGAATGTCCGCAACAGATCCACGTGTTCGACGTCGAAGACGAAGTACGTCTCAGGAACGGCCGAGTCTTCTGCGATCTAGGACCCGCCTTGCCGGATGGCATCCGGGTCGATACCGACGGCAACGTATGGTCGAGCGCGGGCTGGGCGGGCCCAGAGCTCGATGGTGTGCATGTGTTCGCCCCAGATGGAGAAAAGATCGGGGCCATTCATTTGCCCGAAGGCGTCTCGAACCTGTGCTTCGGAGGTATCAAACAAAATCGGCTCTTCATGACCGGGGCGCAGTCGATCTATTCACTTTATGTCGAAGCACAGGGCATGTCCTACACGTAGGGAGCACTTCTATGCTAGAACTGAATCAATCAGTACAAATCCAAGAGCATTATTGATTCCCGACCACTTGCAGGATAAGAGACCCGTGTCGGGGATGACCCTGGGTGCGGTGAGGGAGAGAGAGACGAGAGGTCGGAGGCCAGAGTCGTAAAAAGCTGCGCTAATTCCGTATTCCACGCATTCCTGGACTCCATCGATCTGTTCCATGGCCAACGTGCGGTTCCAAAATGTCAACAAGACCTACCCTGGTGGATTCCACGCGGTGTTGGATCCCAATCTGGAAATTGCCGATGGCGAGCACGAGGTGCGAATGCATGGAGCCCTAAACCCTGAGCCCTGAATATGGTAAAAAGTCCACTCCGGGAACACCTTTCGAGACAGCCATGATCGAGTTGGAAAAGCAAACGAGTTTCATTAACGGACAACGGCACTTGTCCACCAGCGGCGAGTGTTTTGTGTCTTATTACCCCGCGAACAATCGAGAGATTTGCCAGGTCGAGTTGGCCCTGCGCGAAGAAATCGATGCGGCGGTCGACGCGGCGGCATCTGCCCAGAAGGCCTGGTCGTCGATGACAGGGACCGAGCGTGGCAGGATTTTGAACCGCGCCGCCAGCTTGCTGCGCCAGCGCAATGACGAATTGGCGGAACTGGAGGTTTACGACACGGGCAAGCCGATCGCCGAGGCGAGCACAGTCGATATCCACTCAGGGGCCGACGCGTTGGAGTTCTTCGCCGGTCTGGCACCCACGATTAAGGGTGAGCATCATCAACTGGGTAACAACTTCGCGTACACGCGCCGGGAGCCGATCGGTGTCGTCGGCGGAATCGGGGCCTGGAACTATCCTCTCCAAATCGCCTGCTGGAAAGCCGCCCCGGCGCTAGCCGCCGGGAACACGATGATTTTCAAACCGAGCGAGTTGACCCCGCTGACTACGATCAAGCTAGCCGAGGTGTTTCGAGACGCAGGGCTTCCCGATGGTGTTTTCAATGTCGTATTGGGTGATCATCGCACTGGCCAGCTGATGGTTGACCACCCGGGAATCAAGAAGGTGTCGCTGACAGGTGGGCTGTCGACGGGTAAGAAGATCATGGAAGGCGCCGCGCCACATCTCAAACAATTGACGCTTGAACTTGGCGGTAAATCACCACTGATCATTTTCGACGATGCCAAAATCGATAACGCAGTCAAGGCGACACTCCTGGCCAACTTCTACACCCAGGGTGAAATCTGCTCGAACGGGACGCGTGTCTTCGTCCACCGGGACATCAAGGACGCGTTTCTGGATCAGCTTGTCGCCCACACGAGGAAACTGGTGATTGGTGATCCGCTCGACCGACAAACCGACGTGGGTTCGCTCATCAGTCCCCAACATATGCGGCAAGTCTTGAGTTTTATCGAAACAGGTAAGGAGCAGGGCGCGACGTTAATTCGTGGCGGAGGACGAGTCGGTGACGTTGGGAATTTCGTGGAACCGACGATTTTCGATGACTGCCATGATGACATGACAATCGCCCGCGAAGAGATCTTCGGACCCGTTCTCAGCTTGTTCACCTTTCACGACGAACAAGAGGTCATTCGACGTGCTAACAACACTCCCTATGGCCTGGCTGCCGGCCTGTTCACCAACGACCTCAATCGAGCGCATCGAGTGATCGGCCAACTACAGGCCGGCACGTGCTGGGTCAATACCTACAATATCACACCGGTCGAGATTCCTTTCGGCGGTACCAAACAGTCCGGATTTGGCCGCGAGAATTCCGAGTGGGCGCTTCAGCATTACACTCAACTCAAGTCTGTCTACTTTGAAATGGGAGACCTCTGAGTGCGGTTTGACTTTGTAATTTTGTTGTCCCTTAACAGACGATAGGTCGACATGGTCCACGATCCTAAGGCAGTCGATGCCGATCCGAGTCTCGCGAAAGAAGTTTGGGTAATCGATGATGCGCCTTCGACGACCTGCATCGAACGATTGGGCGATGCGCGACGGCTGGCAGACGCGATTGGCACACGGATCGGCGTGTTGCTCCTTGGTGAGTTAGCAGGGTGCGGTCAGCAGCTGATCCAACAGGGTGCTGACTTGGTGCTCACCACCGACCAATCGGCGGCAATTGCCACGAAGGTGCGTACGACGCTTGATGCGTGGCAGAACGAGCGGCCGAAAGTCGTGTTGGCTGGCGGCGATCCCCGGTCACGAGAGTGGGCGGCGCTGCTCGCCGCGGAACTGGACGGACGGCTGATCTGCCCCGCCCTCATGGTCGAGTGGCGAAACGAGCAACTGGCCGTCACTCGACTCGACTCCACCGGCAGACGCTCCTGCCGCATCATCGCGGATGACGACCGAACCATGTTTGTCAGCTTCCGGCCCGGCGTCGCGGAAGCGTGCGCGGCTGATCCCGCTCGGACGGGTGAGGTGCGAAAGATAAATCTGTCGCCTGCGGAGGAGGCAGTCACCCAATCGCAAATCATTCCGGCCAATCCGTCGGAGGTCGACATCCGTCACGCCAACCGGCTGGTGGCGGGTGGACGCGGGCTGGGAAGTAAACAAGGTTTCGACCGCCTGCGCCAGTTTGCCGAAAAGCTTGGCGCGGGCGTAGCCGCAAGCCGAATGGCGGTCGATTTGGGTTGGGCCCCGTACGAGCGTCAAGTGGGTCAGACCGGCAAGACCGTCGCTCCGGATCTTTACATTGCCTGTGGAATCAGTGGCGCCAGCCATCACGTCCAAGGGATGTCGCAGGCGAGTCACATTATCGCCATCAACACCGATCCGAACGCCCCCATTTTGAAGGTCGCCCATTTGGGTCTTGCAGCCGACCTCAACGGGGTGCTTGAAAACGCGGAACGGAGGTTGGAGGATTGATCAACGACTCCCAGCAAATAACGCGCCAGATTATGGGCAACGTCCCTTCGTGGTTGGCGACCGCCTTCTATGTCTCCGCGGCGGCGGCCTGTGTCTGGTCGGTCCTTGCGCTGGCGTGGCGGTTCCGTAAGCATCGCCAAGGTCGCCCAACTCCGTCTCGTGAGTCAAAACCCTGGGGGGCGAGGGTCGCGGTCGTGCTGCGCTATCTGACCTTTCATCAGCAATTGCTCCGCGATCGCTACGCGGGGCTTGCGCACCTGTTGCTGTTCTACGGTTTCTTTATCCTGTTCCTTGGAACCTGTTTGGTCCTCCTCGAATATGACACGCCGCTGCACTTCTTCTACGGACGCTTCTACCTTGTTGCCTCGCTTGGGATCGACCTCGGTGGGATCGCATTCTTGGTCGGACTGCTGATGTTTTTGCACCGACGCCTATTTGGTAATTCGCCGCGAATTCTCCGGCGCGCTTACGTGGCAGCCTTGCTCTGGTTGCTGTTGGCGATCGGGGTGACCGGTTTTGCCCTGGAAGGTGCACGGATCGCCGTGGATCGGCCGAACTTCGAACGGTGGAGCGTGGGCGGATACGCGATTGCCACCGTCATCAACTGGGGCGGCATCACAGGCGACGTGGCCCTCCGCTGGCATCGATTTGCCTGGGGATTTCATGCCCTGCTGTGCGTGGTATTCTTCGCGCTGCTGCCCTGGCGATTCTTTTCGCACATGGTTTTCGGGCCTGTCAGTTGGGCCCTGCGCACGGACCACCCCCGAGCTGCCTTGCGACCGGTCGAATTAAAGTTCCAGTCCGATGCCAACGACCTTCCCGGCGCGACCTCATGGCGAGAATTGCCATGGATTGACCTGTTGCAGGCGGACGCCTGCACGACCTGTGGGCGGTGCAATGCCGTCTGTCCCGCCGACTCGGCAGGCAAACCGCTGCATCCTCGCGAAATTGTGCTCGGCGTGCGTCACGCGATGAACCAACCCGGGGCAACCGAATTCACTTCGCTCGTCGATGACGACGCCCTTTGGTCTTGCACCACTTGTGGCGCCTGCGACGAGGTATGCCCGGTGGGCATTGAGGTGGTCGATAAGATTGTTGAATTGCGGCGCGGACGTGTGGAATCGGGATGCGTGCCCGCCGCGGCCGCAACACGGTTTGAAAGCTCGGCGTCCGAATTCAATCCGTTCCAGGAACCCAGTGCCGCTCGGATGAATTGGGCCGCCGGCCTGAAGGTGCCCGTGGCCGAACCGATTGAATTGCTCTATTGGGTGGGATGTGCCGGCAGCTTTGATCCGGACGGGCGCAACGTCAGCCGAGCGATGATCAAGATCCTCAATCACCTGGGGGTGGCATATCATCTGCTCGGTCCGTGCGAACGCTGTACGGGCGACCCATTAAGGCGGATGGGCGAAGAGGGCCTGTTCCAAGAACTGGCGCGCCAATATCGAAATGCTCGACAGCCATCGCGTGCTCCGGGTGCTGACTCACTGCCCCCACTGCTTCAATACCTTTGCCAACGAATACCCGCAACTGGGAGAGGTCTCATTCGAAGTGGAGCATCACAGCCAGTTCCTCGCACGGATGATTGCCGAAGGCAAACTCCGTTTGACTGGTGGCATCGACGAGAAAGTGACGTTTCACGACCCATGTTATCTCGCTCGAGGTAACGGTGAGACGGCTGCCCCGCGCCAGATATTGGCATCTCTGCCGCAAATGACCCAAGTCGAAATGCCGCGGCATGGACGTGATTCGTTTTGCTGCGGAGCGGGCGGCGGCAGCATCTGGTTGGATGTCAAGGGGGACGATCGGATCGAAAACCAGCGCGCCGCCGAGGCCGCCAGCACCGGTGCCACCACCGTTGTAACAGCTTGTCCATTCTGCAAAGTGATGCTCGAAGCCGGACGGCAATCGCTCGACGGGACACTCGACGGAGCACCTGACGGCAAGCCGGATGGAACAGGGATCAAGGTGCGAGATTTGGCAGAATTGATCGTACAGAGCGAGGGGTTATGATGGAGCAGTCCAACTTAAACTAGGGGACAAACGGAAACGAAACGGGGACAGGTCCAAAAGTGTTCGGCACGGGAATTGAATAGGTTTTTGTTTTGATTTCCACTGGTCCTGAAGTGCCCGGAATGCCGTCGCTTCGCTCACCTCGGCGGGCTGTCGGATAATGGGGTCGCCCTGATTGGTCGGCGACCGCGCAGCGTGAAGGAACGTAGGAATCTCGAACAGCAGCTCCCCCGCTAGTCTTGTGACTTCAATTTTTCGATGTGCGCCATCAGCTCGTCTTCGTCGGCCATGCCGCAGAAATAGAAGCAAATCATCTCGTACGTGCGAAGCGTTGGCTTCTTCCCAGTCCAAAGTGCGATCAGCATACTCGCGATAATCGCGCAGTACGTCTGTATCGCAATGCCGTTTTGGTCGTGGTTCAGCAGATGCCGGCATCCCAAAATATGCTTGAAAAACCGGAAGAAAGTCTCAATGGCCCACCGTTTGGAAAAAATCAAACCGATCGTTTCGGCCGGGACATCAAGCAGGTTCGTCGCAATTCGCAAGATGCCGTCGCTGTCGACGCCGCTCGAACCGCCACGGTACTTGCCGCGGCTCGTGTGTGGATTGATGCGCACACAGATCACGCGAATCGGGTGGTCCGGCCGACTGCTCGCCGCGCTTTTAGAAAAGCGAACCACCTCATCGCTGATGATTTCGTTGATCTTTGCATCATCGTTACGATATCTTTCCTCGACCGTTTCCCAAACACTATTGTCTCGTAGCCGGCAGACGTAACTGCTTTTCGCAGCAACGATCTTATTGAACAACGTAAACTTCGCGTAGCCACGATCGGCCACATAGAGTCGGTCTCCTTCAAGGACTCTCTCCAGTACGGCCCGTTCATCATGCTCGCCGCCACCGTTGGGGGTCACGTCGATGCGTGTCGGTACTCCGCGAAGGATCTCGAAGTGCGTATGCAGCCGCCATTTCACCATCCCGTTGCCCGTGGCTGCTTTCTGCCAGGAAGCCTCCATAATGCTGGGCAGCGCTGCGATCAGCGAGCCATCGACCAGCGTAATTGTCTGCTGGATGTCGCTGAGCCGTTTATCTCCGGCGAGCGGCTGCAGTTGATCGCCCAGTTCGGTGATGATTTCCTTGAGTCGTTCCGGATCGAAGACACGGGTCGCTTCGGAAAGCGAGCCAAGCGAAGCGCGTGCAGAGCCGAGCTTCTGTTGAACGTTTTTCAGTTCGCTGGCTTGCTGGATGCCTCGGAGCGAGGTGACGATGGGGTTGAAAAGATAGAGCAAAGTCAGCATGCAATATTGGTCGTAGTGCAGTGTGCGATTGCCGGCTCGATCGCGCTGGCAGCCATCGTCGTGGAGGCGATTCAGGAGAGGCGCAAGCTTGTCAAAGAATTTCAGTCCGGTGATATCGGACTCCTCGATCTTTCGCTTCTTCTCGCGCGCTTTGGATGCCATGCTGCAAATTATGCGCGCTATGGGCATGGGGCGCAAGCCTACTTATTCTGCGCAGCTTGACTGTCTTCCGTGGCGCAAATCTCGTGCCGAACACTTTTGGGACAGGTCCAGTTAAAATCCTCATCGAACATTTGTCCAACGTTTCGACGATCACTCGTTCAAAAGCCAGGTAATCTTTCTCATCAAGAAAAAGAGGTTGTCTTCCCGCGCCACGATTGATGACGTGGTAAACAAGTCCACCCGGGGAAACTCTAGCTGTTCGTGGCATTCCTGCATTCTACGGATACCTGTCCAGCAGTCAATAACTGGACCTGTCCCAAAAGTGTTCGGCACGGGAATTGAATAGGTTTTTGTTTTGATTTCCACTGGTCCTGAAGTGCCCGGAATGCCGTCGCTTCGCTCACCTCGGCGGGCTGTCGGATAATGGGGTCGCCCTGATTGGTCGGCGACCGCGCAGCGTGAAGGAACGTAGGAATCTCGAACAGCAGCTCCCCCGCTAGTCTTGTGACTTCAATTTTTCGATGTGCGCCATCAGCTCGTCTTCGTCGGCCATGCCGCAGAAATAGAAGCAAATCATCTCGTACGTGCGAAGCGTTGGCTTCTTCCCAGTCCAAAGTGCGATCAGCATACTCGCGATAATCGCGCAGTACGTCTGTATCGCAATGCCGTTTTGGTCGTGGTTCAGCAGATGCCGGCATCCCAAAATATGCTTGAAAAACCGGAAGAAAGTCTCAATGGCCCACCGTTTGGAAAAAATCAAACCGATCGTTTCGGCCGGGACATCAAGCAGGTTCGTCGCAATTCGCAAGATGCCGTCGCTGTCGACGCCGCTCGAACCGCCACGGTACTTGCCGCGGCTCGTGTGTGGATTGATGCGCACACAGATCACGCGAATCGGGTGGTCCGGCCGACTGCTCGCCGCGCTTTTAGAAAAGCGAACCACCTCATCGCTGATGATTTCGTTGATCTTTGCATCATCGTTACGATATCTTTCCTCGACCGTTTCCCAAACACTATTGTCTCGTAGCCGGCAGACGTAACTGCTTTTCGCAGCAACGATCTTATTGAACAACGTAAACTTCGCGTAGCCACGATCGGCCACATAGAGTCGGTCTCCTTCAAGGACTCTCTCCAGTACGGCCCGTTCATCATGCTCGCCGCCACCGTTGGGGGTCACGTCGATGCGTGTCGGTACTCCGCGAAGGATCTCGAAGTGCGTATGCAGCCGCCATTTCACCATCCCGTTGCCCGTGGCTGCTTTCTGCCAGGAAGCCTCCATAATGCTGGGCAGCGCTGCGATCAGCGAGCCATCGACCAGCGTAATTGTCTGCTGGATGTCGCTGAGCCGTTTATCTCCGGCGAGCGGCTGCAGTTGATCGCCCAGTTCGGTGATGATTTCCTTGAGTCGTTCCGGATCGAAGACACGGGTCGCTTCGGAAAGCGAGCCAAGCGAAGCGCGTGCAGAGCCGAGCTTCTGTTGAACGTTTTTCAGTTCGCTGGCTTGCTGGATGCCTCGGAGCGAGGTGACGATGGGGTTGAAAAGATAGAGCAAAGTCAGCATGCAATATTGGTCGTAGTGCAGTGTGCGATTGCCGGCTCGATCGCGCTGGCAGCCATCGTCGTGGAGGCGATTCAGGAGAGGCGCAAGCTTGTCAAAGAATTTCAGTCCGGTGATATCGGACTCCTCGATCTTTCGCTTCTTCTCGCGCGCTTTGGATGCCATGCTGCAAATTATGCGCGCTATGGGCATGGGGCGCAAGCCTACTTATTCTGCGCAGCTTGACTGTCTTCCGTGGCGCAAATCTCGTGCCGAACACTTTTGGACCTGTCCCCGTTTCTGCCCTTCAGCAAGCCCTACTTACGACAAAAAATAGCCGCAAAGTGGCGCTGTCCAACTAAGGTAGATATTGAAAATGTAAATTTATTTTATTTCGTGGTTCATTCTGTGCCGTAGATCATCGATCCCTTTATTGAGATTTTTTCTGACATGGGGCTTAAGGTCTCTCTGGGCTAGAGATTGAAAAGCTTCTTCTGTTGTCGCTCCTCCAAAGCTTGCGAGAGCTTCAATCGTCCAAGTCAATTGCCTTGAATCAGAAAACTCACCTTCCAGCATTTTCTTGATCAATATTGATTCCGCGAGTTTGGGAAATTTCCTTAGAATACGTGTGGCAGATTCATGTGCGTGCCCACTGTCATCAGTAGTCAATGCGGTTGCAACAGGCTCTACCACAGACTCATCTGCAACTCTTTCCAATGCTTCTAGTAGCTTAGGTCTAATATGCCATTCGCAGTTCAAGATTAGTTGCGATAGCGAATCCCTTGCGACTTCTGCATGCCAATCGGGTAACGCCTTTATCACGTTCTTGCGTAAAAAAGGGCTAGCGCTCCGATCGGATAGAGAATCCATGAGAATCTTAGCAACCCGTCGTCGAATTCCATCCGGGGTATCAGGCTGAGGGCCAATTTCCAGTAATCGCTCTCTAGCCTTGTCGGGGTTGTTTAGCCAATTTTTCGCCTCCAGCCCTACCAAGAGTTCTAATATTTCGTCTCCTGAGTCAGGAGTCTCGATATCGGTGGATGATCTGTTGGTAGTGTTCTGATTAGAAAGGTCAAACGTAATTGTCCTTGATTGAGCGTCAATTGTTGGAGTAGAGCCAAGCAATATCCTGTCGGCGATTACCTGCTGAGAAACCTTGGATGTTAGAGTCATCTTAATCGCATCACCAAGGGCGTTCACAGAAAGAGATTCGTATTCACTTTTGGCCAGTATGTCGAGCAAGCCGCGTAGAGTAGTT
>CBDFMC010000008.1:0-88638 GCA_965249435.1 Lacipirellulaceae bacterium
CTCATGGAGCTGGGCCACCATCTTCCCAAGCTCGACTCACCCTATGGCATCGATTTTGTATTCTTCGACGGCGAGGAACTTGTTTACAACGATCGGCGAGATCAGTATTTCCTTGGCAGCGATTGGTTTGCACGCCAATATCGGGGAAATCCACCCAACCATCGTTATGAATGCGGTGTGCTCTTGGACATGGTGGGTGATGCGAAGTTGAGTATCTACCAGGAACGCCACAGCATGAGTTGGAAAGATACACGACCGCTGGTCCAGGAAATCTGGTCGACGGCCGAGCGATTGGGCGTCAAAGAATTTATTCCACGCGTTGGATATCCTGTCCCCATTCGCGACGACCATGTGCCGCTTCACAATATCGCCAAGATCCCAGTGATCGACGTGATCGACTTCGAGTATCCTGACCGCAGCAATCGTTTCTGGCACACCACGCAAGATACTCCCGGCCGATGTTCGGCCAAGTCGCTGGGAAAGGTGGGGCTGGTGATGCTAGAATGGCTGCGAACAAAAAAGTAAGTCGTCAGCCGCGTCGCAACGCGACGCACGGCGCGACACGCAAACGGCGGAGGGCAATTTGGATTCCACGCAGCTATTCGGAATGGCCTTGGTGAGCTTATCGGCCATCATGCTGGCATGGCACTGGCATGGTTGGAAAGATCGGGCTGGCAGTCAATTGCCATCGCAAGGGGAGAAAAACGCCGCCTTTCGTCGCAGGCAGTATCATCGCCGGCAATATCGTCGCAGAACAAGTGCAAGCGGGCTGATCGGCATGCTTGGGCTGGCGCTAACCGCGGCCGAGTTGGTACCGCAGAGGCCCTGGCCAATGACCATTTATCTGCTAGGTCTGGTGCTTGCGACATGTTGGGTTATTTGGCTGGCAGTGGTCGATGCGTATGATACCAATCAAAATCGACATCACGGGCAGTGAGCAGAATGACTGAAAAACTTCGTGAACGGGCCGATATCTGCGATTCGAAATGTGTGGAGAACCGCGATTGGGATTGGCTGGCGAAAATAGGCATGGAGTTCAAAGTCATGGGTTCGAGCTAGCCGCGAGCGGCAGCCGTGGTTGAGCTGGGAAAAACCTCGGCTACCGCTCGTGACTATGAGGCTGGCTAACGACTTTGCAGTTCCCCCTCCGCCTTCCCACTTCCCTAATCGTCGACTAGCATAAATCGCATGGTTCCTGACCCACTACGCATGGCCATTGCTCTGGTGCCCGTCGCTGCTTATTTTCTTTTGATCGGTTTATTGAATATCCGTCGCCGCCCGTTCATGACAACCGGCGGGTGTGATTTGGCAGCGCTGGGGGCGGCACTTTCCGGATTGGTGCTTGTCGGACCAATCGAACTCTTCCGGCCCGAGGCTGCTTCAGCCGAGTTTGGCAGCTACGTTTGGTTTTTTCTGCTCGTGTTCTACTGGCTGTGGGTTTGGCTTGCCGTGCTGCTTGCGCGGCCGAGGTTGGTGGTTTACAACATCAGCGGCGACGAACTTCGCCCGTTGCTTGCCGAGGCGGCTCGAGCCATCGACTCGCAATCGCGTTGGGCGGGCGACAGCCTGGCGCTGCCGACGCTCGGCGTCCAATTGCATGTCGATACCTCGGAGATCATGCGCAATGCTTCGATCATTGCGGTAGGTGCCAAGCAAAATCTCGCGGGCTGGAGACAACTGGCTGCCGAACTGCACGGGCGATTGGAAACCTTGCGAGTACCGCCGAATCCTCGGTCACTAGGGATCTTTTTGCTTGCTTGCCTGTTGATGATGGCCTGCATTTGGCACATGCTGGCTAAGCCTCAGCTTGTGGCACAAGCGATGCAGGAGATGTTTTCGTTTTAGCATGAATTTATTAGCCGCCGGGCTTGCCCCGGCGCGTGAGTGCAGCGCCGGGATACAACACCGGGACAAGCCCGATGGCTAACTAGTTCCTGTTTCCCAAATCAGAATATTGTGAAATTCGTCTGGCGGGCCGGTTTTGGTGTAGCAAGAAAAAGACGCATCGTTATCCTATTGAAAACAGAACGAATCAAAGAGCCATTTTACCCAAGGAGAAGCGGGCGATGCGTTTGAAAGCTGAAGCGATTCTCGATTTTGGATGGGCCAACGAGAAGGCCGACAACCAAACGGTACGGGATTATCGTGACGAGTACAAAACGCTCGGCCAGTTGCTGGACAGCCGGCCCGCGATTCTCGATGTGGTCCATCGCGACCTCGAACAGCTCAGCCAGACGACGTCGGCACGCGGCCGAAAGCCGATCTTCACCAGCGAAAACCTGTTTCGCGCGATCCTCGTCTTGCAACGGGAAGGACTCGACTATCGGGAAGCGTCGATCCGGATTGCCGAAAGCGAAACCTTGCAGCGGTTTTGCCGCCTGCTGAAAAAGCCGACCATCGACTTCACGCTGCTGAACAAGGCATTTCGCGCGATTCAGCCCGAGACTTGGGAACGGATCAATCACCTATTGGCCCTCGGCGTCGTCGCCGAAGAAACGGTCTCCCTGGAACATGTGCGAACCGACACGACCGTCACCGAATGCAATATTCACTGGCCGACCGACTCCAGCCTGCTGTGGGACGTCTATCGCGTGGCTGCCCGAGAAATGTCGACTGGTCGAGAACTCGACCCACTCCGTTGTCCTTGGCGATTTCACGCGAAGAAGATCAAAAATCTGCATCTTTTCGTCACGCGTTACTCGAATAGCACGAACAAAAAGCGTCTCCGCCAGGTCCGCCAGAATATGAAGACGCTGATCGTCCGGGTCGAGGAAGCTCTGGAAAAAGCGGAACAATTCGTCGCTTGGGCCGAACGTTCGACGTGTGTCGAGTTGGCGACGATTGCCCAGTCGCTGGCGAACCGTTTGCCGGTGATGCGGCAGGTCGCCGAAGTGGCTCGGCGCCGCGCGTTCGATCGAGAGCAGGTTCCAAATGCCGACAAAGTGTTCAGCATTTTTGAATCTCATGCGGAGTTGATCATGCGTGGACGGCGTGGCAAGCCAGTCGAATTCGGTCACAAGGTGCTGCTCACACAGTCGAAGGAGAAGTTCATTACCGATTACGTTGTGTTGGAGAAGAATGTAAGCGACAGCGAACTCCTGGAGACGGTACTCGAACGACACGAAGAGAAGTACGGTAGCCGGCCCAAAACGGTCGCCGCGGACATGGGCTTCTGTCCGGACGAGGACACCTACGAGGAATTGGAAGAACAGGTCGACTACCTGGGCGTGCCTCGGCGGACGCGAGATTTCGGCGACACGATGATGGGCATTTGGCAGCAGTGGCGCGCCGGAATCGAAGGCACGATCTCGTGCTTAAAGCGAGCATTTCGCCTGGCTCGCTGTTGTTTTCGCGGCTTTAAGAATTTCACGTCCGCCGTTGGCAGCGCCGTGTTCTGTCACAACTTAACGATCCTGGCAAAAACCTCAGGAGGCTGACGCGGAACGGACGCAAAAACCGAAAACAACTCGTAAACGTAAGGCGAGGTACGCGCGCTGCGGCGCAACAACGCCGACCCACCACAGAAAACCGAACAAGCCAACTCCCTCGCCCGCTCGTCGCCCCGCGCCGTTCCCAAAGTCGGTCGGAAAGGGAGTATTATCAACGGGAACTAACTTAGGGCCGCCCGATAAATAACATCCCTTTTTTTTCTCGAATTGGCTAGACTTCCAGGGTGAGCGGTCCCCCATTCTCTTGGCGAAGGAGAAAGCCATGGTTCCCTATCTGTCGGTAGTTTGTGGACACATGAAGGCGTTTTATGATTCATTGTCCGAGAAAGACCGCCGCCGTTACGCTGCGGTAGAATCGGAAAAGCTGGGGCATGGGGGCGTCGAGTACGTTGCGTCTGTGCTGGGCTGTGACGAGAAAACGATTCGGAATGGCCGCCATGAGGTGAGCCAATTGCCGGTGGATGACGCCGAAGGACGGGTTCGAAAAAAAGGGGGGTCGAAAAAAAGCTAGCTTTGCTGCACCTGACCTGGAGAACAACCTTCGCCAGGTCGTTGCTGACCATACGGCAGGCGATCCAATGCGTGAAGACGTGGTGTGGACCTATTTGTCGAGTACGGAGATTGCCCACGAGCTCGATCGGCTGGGAACGCCCGTTTGTCCAGACACTGTGCGAAGCTTGCTCGATGAGTTCGGCTTCCACAAGCGGCAGGCCGAGAAAACCAAAGCGATGGGAAATACCCCTTTCCGCAACGAGCAGTTCGAGAACATTGCCCAACTGAGGCAACAATACCTCGACTCTCCCAACCCAATCATTAGCATGGACACCAAGAAAAAGGAGCTTTTGGGCGAGTTTTTCCGTACTGGGCAGTCGTGGTCCGATGGTGCGAATGCCGTATTTGATCACGACTTTCCCAGTTACGCGGACGGCAAGGTCATCCCGCACGGGCTGTACGACCTGAAGCGTAACACAGGGCACCTCACTCTCGGAGTCAGTCACGACACGAGTCAATTCGCTTGCGACAGCTTCCGTGTGTGGTGGCAACGCCACGGCGAGCGGACGTACGCCGACGCCAAGTCGATTCTGTTGCTGTGCGATGGCGGAGGAAGCAATAACTGTCGTCACCACATTTTCAAGGAAGACCTGCAACGATTGGTCAACCGGATTGACATTCCAATTCGCGTCGCCCATTATCCACCGCATTGCTCGAAGTATAACCCGATTGAACACCGTCTTTTTTCTCATGTCACTCGCGCCTGGTCCGGTGTGGTGTTTCGCACGCTTGACGTCGTCACAACATGCCTTCGACGAGTGTGGACTCGCACCGGGCTGAAAGTCACCTACGCGGTACTCAACAAGGATTATCAACTCAAACGGAAAGCGAGCGAACGTTTCCTTGACTTGGATCCCATACAGTTCGAAGACGTATTGCCCGATTGAAATTACACCGTAATTCCTACCGCCTACTGAAAACCGGGAAGTTATTTATCGGCCACTCCTAAGCCGCTGCCAACTCGGGAGCCAGATGGAAAACAACTCGAAAGGCTTGATACCCGGCAGCGATTTTGTCCCCGTAGATTTCGTCCAACTCGGCACGTAGAGAATCAGCCGTGGCAAAACCGTCGGGAATCGCATCGTCGTCCGTCAGGTCGGCTAACCGTACCTGCTCGACCCGATCGACTCGAATATACCCTGCTCCGGGAATGTAGCTACGTTGTCCCGAACGAAATCGGCGATAGCGCCAAAGTCGGATCGTTTGCGTCTTCTCGCCTCGGCGAATGGCGGGTAGAAATTTTTTCTTGAATAGTAGCATGAGGAATCTTCCCAGGGGCCTCCGGTGCAATGGCATTGTATCAAATCAAACCGCGATGGAAGACCTTTCTGGTTTGCAATCTCAGTGCCAAGCGGTTGTCACCTCTCCGAGACGCCCGCCGATCACCAAATCATCGGTCACAGGCGTGCTAGGCCTTCGACAAGCCCCCTTGCGTGGTCCTGGGGGGGACCTATAATCGGCAAATACGTTCCGTGGCGGCTTGTGTAGCTCAGTTGGCAGAGCACAACGTTGCCAACGTTGTTGTCGTGGGTTCGAATCCCATCACCCGCTCTTGTGGTTGGAATGACAGGTTTTTATCCTGTTCAGACGAGATACAATCGTACGTAGGAAAGGTTTGCAACCTGTCCCGACGGGATGCAATCCCGTCCTACGGTCCACTTTCACCCGAAACAATAGAAGTTGAGTTCCCTTATGGCTACTGAAGAATTGGATGAATTGGTGGATCGAACCGATGTGCCAAATGACGATTCTGCCGACAATTCTGCCGACGAGACTGCTGATGACGCTGACGCCGGGGATGAAGACCAGCGATTGGATATCGAGGTTGATATTGCCAGCCCCAGTGCATGCGAGCGGCATGTCACCGTAACCATCGCCCGGGAGGATATCGATCGTTATTTGGACGATGCCTTTAGCGAGCTAATGCCGACGTCCGACGTGCCCGGTTTTCGCAAAGGGCGCGCTCCTCGCAAGCTGGTCGAGACGCGCTATAAGAAAGAAATCGGCGAGCAAATCAAGGGGTCGCTGCTGATGGATAGCCTGGGTCAGGTGAGCGAAGAGGAAAATTTTACCGCTATTAGTGAGCCTGATCTGAATCTCGATGCCATCGAGGTCCCCGACGATGGCCCGATGACGTTTGAATTCGACATCGAAGTCCGTCCCGAGTTCGATCTGCCCAAATGGCGAGGCATGAAAGTATCCCGCCCGGTGCGAGAATTTACGGACGATGATATCGATAACGAATTGGAGAAAAAGCTTTCCCGGTTCGGTCAACTCGTGCCACACGAAGGCCCAGCGACCGAAGGCGACTATCTCTCAGCCAATATCAAGGTCATGCACCAGGACGACCAAGTTTCGCATATCGAGGAGCACCTGCTAAGAATCCGGCCAACGCTCAGCTTTAACGATTGCCTTTGGGAAGGCTTTGGCAAATTGGCTGAAGGCATCCAAGCGGGCGACGAAATTTCGGGGCAAGTCGAGCTGACCCAAGACGCCCCGAATGAAGAGCTTCGCGGTGAAAAAGTCGACATCCGGCTTGAAGTACTCGAAGTGAAAAAGCTCAAACTGCCGGAACTTACTGAGGATTTCCTGCAGGAAATGGGTGAATTCGAGTCGGAAGAAAAACTGCGTGATGCGATTCGCGACAATTTGCAGCGACAACTTGAGTATCAACAGCAACAAAAGGCCAGACAGCAAATTACCGCCGATCTGACCAAAAAAGCAGACTGGGAGTTGCCGCCCGGATTGCTCAAGCGGCAAAGCGACCGTGAACTGGAACGGGCGGTCATGGAGCTGCGCCGTAGCGGATTTGGCGAGGCGGAAATTCGGGCCCGCGAAAACGAGTTGCGACAAAACAGTGCCAAATCGACTGCTGGCGCGCTCAAAGAGCATTTCATCTTGGAGCGAATTGCCGAGGATGAAAATATCGAAGCCGAAGAAGGCGATTTCGAGAAGGAAATTTTCCTCATGGCTATGCTAAGTGGCGAGTCGCCACGACGTGTGCGTGCTCAGATCGAAAAACGGGGGTTGATGGATGTATTACAGAACCAGATTGTCGAACGCAAGGTGTTGGAACTAGTCCAGGCGGAAGCGAAATTTAAGGATGAAGACTATCAACTGAGCCAGACCGACGCGGAAGCGATTCATTTCGTGGCAGGTGGCAGCGGTGCGTCTTCGATTCACGATGCGACCGAAGAACAAGAGACAGTTTCGACAGGTGCGGACCAGTCGTAGTGCAACGTGCCGATTGAAAATTATGCTTAGCCACCGGGCTTGTCCCGGCGTGCGGGTACAGCGCCGGGACAAGCCCGGCGGCTAACAAACTGCCACAATGGGCTCTCAAGGAAGGAATAACAAATTGGTCATGAACGACAACATGTTCCCAAGCGGGTTAGGCAACTCGGCCAGCCCTCCCCTCAAGTTTGATCCGCAATTGGCCGCGGCTATGCGCGACTATCAGCGCCAGCGACAGATGACTCTCGGCGACCTGCTGCTAGAAAATCGGGTCATTTTCTTGCAGGGAGAAATCTACGATGGCAATGCGAACGAATTGGTCATGAAGCTGCTCTATTTGCAGAGCGAGAACCGCCGGAAGGAAATCCATTTCTATATCAATTCGCCCGGCGGCAGTGTGACCTCGACACTGGCAATCTACGACACGATGCAAATGATCTCGCCTCCCGTGGCAACCTATTGCGTCGGCTTGGCCGCCAGTGGCGGGGCGGTGCTGCTGGCTGGCGGTGCCAGCGGCAAACGGTATGCTTTGCAGCACTCGAAGGTCATGATCCATCAACCCCACGGCGGCGTCGGGGGGCAGGTCTCGGACATCGAAATCCAAGCCAATGAAATCGTCCGCACGCGAAGCACGTTGAATGAAATTTTAGCCAGCCATACTGGCAAGACTGCCGAGGACATTGACAAAGCTTGCGACCGTGACCACTACATGACCGCCAGCGAAGCGAAAGAGTTTGGCGTCGTCGACGATATCCTCACGAAGCAGCCCAGCAGCGAAGAAGATGAAGGCGAAGAGGAGTGAATGATGAATGATGAATGATGAATGTATTGTCAGACGCAACCAACCACCAACCACCAACCACCAACCACCAACCACCCGCCACCCACCACCATGACCCTGATCCCCTACGTCGTTGAAAAATCGGGCCGCGAAGAGCGGGCCATGGACATCTACAGCCGGCTGCTGAAGGACCGCATTGTCATGCTCGGCTCGGGCATCAACGATGATGTGGCCAACAGTTTGGTGGCTCAGTTGCTGTTCCTGCAATCCGATGATCCCAAAGCCGATGTGCATCTCTACATCAATTCGCCCGGCGGAAGCGTGACTGCCGGCATGGCTATCTACGATACAATGCAATTTGTTACTTGCGAGGTAGCCACCTATTGCATCGGTCAGGCCGCGTCGATGGGTGCCTTGCTGCTGGCGGCTGGTGCTGCTGGCAAGCGGCATGCACTGCCCAATTCGCGGATCATGATCCATCAGCCCTCCGCGGGCATGGAAGGCACGGCCGAGGACATCGTCATCCATGCGACCGAGTACAAGAAAACCAAAGACAAGCTCAACCGCATCCTGCTGGAGCATACGGGCCAGTCGCTGGAGCAGATCGAGCAGGACACCGACCGCGACAAATTCATGTCGGCCGCCGAATCGCTCGAATATCACCTCATCGACAAGGTGATCGCCAAAATGGAAATGGAAGGCTAGCAGAAGCCGGTCCCCATGCCAACTGCTTGCAGTCGCATTGCTGGTTAGCCGCCGGGCTTGTCCCGGCGCTGCCCACTTGGCCGCTCGCGCCGGGGCGCTCGCGCCGGGGCGCTCGCGCCGGGGCAAGCCCGGCGGCTAATCGTTCCTTACAATGTTGGCGCGATTTGTACAGCTAGCATACGAATCTCGCTTGACGTCTAGCAGCCGTTTTTCTATTCCACACGGCCCTTTTCATTTTATTTCACCGCTCGCCACGGATGTGCTACGCGATGTCCTCAAAAAACGATCAAGCAAGCGTGTCAGCTACTATTACTTCTCAATGTTGTCTCGCCTTGCTGCTTGCGGTTATGGCGATACTGACGCTTCCTGGTTGCCGAAGCGCAAACGGGGTGCAGGTCGACGTTATGGAGCGCGAGCTCCGCCAGCAAGAAAACTATATCTACGAGTTAGAAGATTACTTGACCGAGTATTCCGATAAACTCCGAAAATGCCGTTGTGCAAATCCATCGTCGACCGTCAGTAGCTACTCCGGGGAGACGAAATTGTCTTCCTCCTCCTCGGTGCCAACGCTGGCCGAGGACGACTTTTCCGATGACGATCTGAATTTCAGCGACGAGCCGGAAGATACGACCAGCAGCACGACCGAGAAATCTGAACTGGACGAGACTCTAGACTCAGGCCAACCGGAACCGACGACCGAAGCTGCTCCCATGCAGGCGGAGCCCCCCACAGTCGAAGAAACTCCTCTCGAAGATCTGCAGATTCCTGAATTGGATATCGAGGAGCCGACGGCATTCAGGCAAAACGTATCCACGCTGGTTGCGGCGACAACGGGTGCGGAAATTATCCCCGACGACAATGTGCTGCTCCATATTCCTGACCCGGCTAGTTTCGAGCCAGAGACCTATCCATCGGATGAATCTGCCGTTGTGCTGGATGTAGTCATGGAAAACGAAACTCAAGACATCGCCATGATGGAGGATGCACTGGCTGAAAATGTCTCTGCGGACGACACACTTGAAGGGGATATTCTCGAATCGGATGACGGCGAGATGGGAACGCATGAAATCGATCGCATTGTAATCCAACATCTGTTGCGCGGTTCACCACAAGACGAAGCACCCAGCGACAAAACGGCAGGCAGAAAAGATTCTCAAAATGAGCTTTCCTTTGAGGAGGCTCTCTTTGCACAGCCTCCTTCGGAACAATCCTTGCCAAGCAGTTTGCTGGCCGTCGTCGAAATTCGCGACCAGGCGGACGAACCGGTCGAGGCGGATGGGCCGGTCTCGCTGATGGTGATGAAGGTAGGCAACGGCGGAAAAGCTCGACGTATCCACCGATGGGATTTTACCCTGGAAGAAGTGAGCGCTTCTTGGCAGTCGTCGCAATATGGCGATGGCTTGCATCTGGAACTGCCGATGGACGGGCAGCCGCTCGACGGTGGGCGGCTGGAGCTTTGGGCTCGGCTGGTCTCGGTCGATGGCCAGAAATATCTCACCAAGCTACCATTCCAGCCGCAGCAGCTCGTCGCGTTCGGCGACGAGCCTGCACGTACTACGGAGCCTGTTGAAACCCAAATTGCGGCCCGCACTGATGGAGAAGCAAGCCAACTCGAACCAAGCAGCCGCTTGACGGATTCCGGTCCTGAGCAGCCTCTCGCCCCCGCCTCTCGATGGCGTGCATCCATGGTGAACATGACCAGCAGAAATGACGCCACCTCAAGAAGTACCAGCAAGGGCATCAGTAAGTCGGCTCGCTGGTCCGCTCAGCCGTCTGGTGGACGACTGGGTCAAACATCATCGGTAATTGCCTCACCGCGTAAACTGCAGCCACAATCGCAGCCACGATATCTCGATCCAAGATTCCAGACAATGCCCGGCAACGATTCCACCATCTGGAGAGCCGTTCAGCCTGGCCGCTAATGGGCTTTTCTTACTCACCCCAAAGAGTCGCAACCAGCCGCCGCCGGCCAGCCCGGTTGCGATGCTCGCATAGGTAAATACCCTGCCAAGTCCCCAGGCAGAGCTGCCCATCGCGGACAGGGATGGTTAGCTCGCAGCCCAACATCGCCGATTTCACGTGGGCTGGCATGTCGTCGGGGCCTTCGCACGTATGGCGGTAGGGGAATTCCTCCGGAGCGATGGCAGAAAATGCACTTTCCAAGTCCAGTGGCACATCCTGGTCGGCATTTTCATTGATCGAAAGCGATGCGCTCGTATGCTGGATAAACAGGTGCAGTAGTCCGATTTGTAGATCGTCCAGTTCGGGCAGGGCGGCCAAAACTTCCCCGGTTATCAGGTGGAATCCCCGCGGCAGAGGGTTTAGTTCAATCGTTTGCTGATGCCAAGTCATTGGAATTTGTGGAGTTGGGGGGGGGGGAACCAATCGAATCCGTCGGTGATGAGCATAGCAGCACTCTGCCATCAAAGTCCAACAAAGTCACGGTGATACGGGCAAGTTGTCCTTCGCCCAAGCCACATGCCAGGAGAACCCAATCTGCATAGATTTCCAAAATCGGCCAGATTAGCCAGGATTTCATGAACAATGCCCTCAAAAAAAACTTGACATGCCTTCAGAAGTGGTAATAATCCTAGTTCAGAGAGTGTTTACCTGCAGTCAGAGACAGATCGCAATATCCGCCGCCATATGGGGGCTGCTGGGTGAGTGTCGACCCGCGTAAAGGCATTTCTGTGCTGTGGCTGTTAATTTTTAAGTTTTCCCGTCTTTTGTCTCTTGTCTGCCGGTATAGGGAGTGCCCCAGACTAGACTGACCTTGAATTCCACACTGTTTTTTGGGGAGATGTGTCCACAATGCCAGATTTTAAGCTGAAAAATGTTTTCGAAGCGATCCTGAAGTATGGGCATGACGAAGATTTTGCGCCCAAGGTCGATGCACACTTCAAGGCTACGCAAGCCCCTGCCGGTTCGCGTGAAAAGCTCAATGTGATGGCTGATCGAGTCCGTATGGGGCATCCCCTGTGGCACGAAGCCGATCGAGCCGACTACAGCGGGCTCACCGGGGCTGTTCGCCCGCGCGACTAGTTCTTGAACCATGGCTTCTTGAGCCATGGCCGAATGGCATTAACTTAACCGTAATACGTGATCTAGCAGCCTGTTGAATAAGTTTGTAGTGACCGCATTCATGCGGTTTTTTCCCGAAAAAACCGATAAATCGGGATTACTACAAACAATTTTTCAACAGGCTGCTAATACTTGTAGGACATAGACTTACGGTTATGTTAATGCCATACTTCTCCGCCCCCTTTTTTTCTCGCAAAGTCGACATGCTGAACCAAGTGGCCGACGACCTACGCGACGTCTTCTGCGCAGGTGACGCCCCTTGAGGGATCACCGGTTTCAACAAGGATTCGCACCGCGAGTCGGAAAGGAATGAATTATGCCCACTCTGATGCGAGTGTCTCTTGTGTTATTGTCCGTGACTGTTGGCCCACTGTACGGCGGCGAGAGTTCGCTCACGTTGAAGCAGGGCGGGATCTGCTTCCGCGGCGACGACAATCATCCGCCCGAAAAGTGGAATCAAGTTGCTTCCGTCTTCCAGCGGCACGGATTCAAAGTCTGTGCCGCGTTGAATCTGCTGCAGGCGGCCAATGATCCAGCCTATCTGCGGTTCGTGCGCGAGCTGCAGAGCCATGGGCACGAGGTGATGGACCACAGTCCGAGCCACCGCATTTGCTTGATGGCTCTATCCAGCAAGGAGGAGGCGCAAGCTTACCAGGGCAGGGCGGGAGTGGACCATGTGAGGGGTAGAAAAGTCTGTTTCCGTTATCACTTGCCCGCTCCTCTTCGCTACATCAGCCATGGACGGGCTGTGGTCAATGGAAATATCCTGCGTACAACGGGGAACACGTTGGCCGATTGGACGCGTGCTCCGTTTGTCCTGATCGAAGGCTCCGACGACTTGTATCGCATCGTGGGGCTGAACAACGGAGAAGCCCGACTTCAGACAATGTGGTACGAAAACACCGTGAACCTTGATGGGCCGCGTGAAGCATTCTTCCGTCAAATCCGCATGCCCGACGTTTACATAGTCCCCGAGGCGTTGATCTACCAGACCGAACAAGTCCGAGCGATCTGCAACCAGCACGGAATTGTGCCGCCGAAAACGTGGATCCAACCGGGCGGAAAGGAGCCGAGACTCTGGCGCAAACACGCGGCCGCGGTGTTGGGAGAGCGATTGGGATATGTGGCGGCGGCCGTATACCCGGATCAGTCGCTAAAATGCTTCGGCGAGTACGACCCCCTGGCGGACAAACGATTTGGAATGCAGTGGGGAGATTTCTGGGAAGACTCACGTGATCTGGCTTGGAATAAGCACCAGATCGCCGAAGGCGTCGCCCGTCATTACGTCATGTTCGGGCACAGCCACCTGAGTGGGCCGAAGCGACTTGGCGGTTGGAAGGGTGTGTTGGAGCGTACCGAGGCGTTGCTCGAGTGGTGTAAGGAAACGCAGATCCCTGTAAAAACTTACTCCAAGTGGGCGCACATCCTCTATGACGTACCGCAAGATCCAACGGTCAACGTCTTCCCGCAGCTTGACGTCGATCGCGATCAGGATGGCCAACCCGATGGCATCACGGTCGAGCGCGTCGCTAGGCTCCTGCCACGCGGCGGACCGGACGGAACGGAGCCGGCGTTGGAGGTTTCCCAGAGCGGAGCTGTTTGCAGCGTTACCCGACTTGCTGGCCTGGAGAAAGGGCAGAACGAGTTTTCTTGTTCGATTCGAGGAGATGTGGGGCAGGTCGTGAATACGGAATTCCGTTTTGTGGAGCTGCCCACGTCGTGCCATGTCTCCTTCAAGGTGCAGCAGCCCGGATGGAATCAGTTCACTCTACCAGTCGTCATACCCGAAGAGGCCTCGGTGGTCGATATCGTGATCACGGCAAAGAATCATGGTGGCCGTGCTATGAGACTCTCGCAGTTGTCGCTGACCGGACAACCTTGACCGAGCGAAAAGGGAGGAGAAAAGGCCGCTGAACTGGTTGATTCAGCGGCCTTTTCTGATGTTTTCCGTCGCGGGAGTTGGCGTATCGGAGTTTTCTTCAGGCACTGCGCGCGATCGCCCCATCGTGGGCCATATCAATCGCGTCAGATTTACCTGGGATCGCCTTAAACGACTCCAATTCATCTCGCAACACCACCATATCGCGTGGTGCTTGGATGCCCAGACGAACTTTGTCGCCTGCGACTCGGACTACTGTGATCACAATCGAATCTCCTAATCGGATCCGTTGTGATTCCTTTCTCGACAAAACCAGCATTGATCACCTCCGTGTTATGTGCCGCTAGGCTATGTGTACTTATGTATAGTTTGTCCTACTCAGCCTTGCTGCCCAAGTCCAGTTTTTTGTCAATCTAAAAAATTGCCTATTCGAGTAAAATTATGCCGCATTGTTAGTGCTAGCTTCTATGCAACTTGGCTGCAAGAGCGCCGGGCCATCCTCTAACTGTGTTTTTTGGATACGCTGACCACCAGAGCTGTAGAACAGGATGGTATTGTTGTCGGTTTCCCAAATCGCAGTCAGCCGCACTGCTCGTGGCCCATGCAGACAGAAATAGAGCCCACAAGGTCGGCCTGCCCGCAGGAGCAAGCGTTCAGTAAGGTGAAAGCTATCGGGTTGTAGTAGGTCGATTTGGCTAAGGGTTTTTGTGACGTATTGGCGAATTTCCTGAAGGTTTTGAAGACGTGTGTTGCACTTCACCATCGAGAATATCTGCCTCCTGATAAAGGAAATGGATAAACGAGAGAATAATAGCAAACTGGTGAAAATGGAATGCCCTGGGGCTTTGGCGATAGTCTAATGTATCGGTAGAAGGTAGCGATTAGCTTCAGTGGCCGCTGGAAGAAACTTGGGCTGAAAATTGTGCTGCGGCGTTGCCTACCTCATACAACCTGAACATTGGCCCGATGCACCACTAACTGCCTGTAGAAATAGTGGATTTGTAGGCGGAACGAGCCACGCGAGTTCCCGCCTACGATTTCTGTTTTCAGGCGGGCTGCTAATACTATAGCGCTAAGTCATTGGAACCCCAACGACACAACGAACATCACGTCATACTACAAAAGCTGGACGAACGATGTGAAATGGATATTTTGTTAAGTATGTATTTTGTAGGAAACAACATGCCAGCCTGTTGATTGAGGCAGAATCCTTGAAAGTCCTGTATTCCTAGTTCCTTTCGTTGTGCCCGTTGTGCCGTCGTGGTTCAACCTAGCGCTGTAGTACTAAGGCGACATTTCCCCGAAGACACCCCCCCGGCAAAGCCGAGGGCTGAAATTGGTTCATCGCGACTATGCAGTACTCTGTGGGCAGTTCTCTGTGATGAGAAATCCGGTCTAAGCCCCGGGAAAAATACCTGTACCAAATCCACCTTCATCCTGAGACGTATGAGACGACTTGGGTGCTGGCTTCGGGGAACGTGGCCCTTGCTCGGCATGTTGCGACGCTCCTCCCGAACTTGACACATGGGAGGTTGGCTGGCCGTGCGCTGGGTCGAATCGCATTTCGCCCATTTTGGCTCGGCTACCATTCGGACGAGTATTTCCACAGTCGACGTCGAAGTCGTCATATCGAGATGTGTACCCGGGCAGCTTGGAACGCTTGAGTTCCTCTTGGTACTCGCGAATCACATCATCTTGGATCATTTCGCGGCATTCGGAATTAATGGGATGGGCAATATCGGCGTAAAGCTTTGCCCTGCCTTCGTTGTCGGTGGGCATTCGCTCGGCTGCAATCGGAGCCCCGCATTGATTGCAGTATTGAGAACGGAGGTGATTTTTCATTCCACACTGTGCGCAATGGAACGTAAGTTTGCGACTTGGCATCGCCACAAACGGCCCGTTGCTGCCTTCGATGATTTTCAAATCGCGCACAACAAAGCATTCATCCAAAGTGATAGAACAGAACGCCTTGAGCCGATCTCCCGGTTCATCCATGAGCTTGATGCGGACCTCGGTGACTTCCACGATACGTCTCCTTGCACTTCTTGCGCGGTGGAACGAATTGTAAGCTATCAGCTATCAGCTTTGGGCCTTTACTTTCTGTTTTCTACTATTTTTCTGGCTGATAGCTGATAGCTGAAAGCTGATCGCTTCCCTTCGAATTAATAATAGTTCATCAGTAATAGTTCATCGTAGTGAAAACGGTTCCCAGTTTTCTCGCCGTCAGCAAACCGGCAATATGTTTCGCCTGTTTTGCCGTCCGAACGACACCCACGTAGGCCGAGCCGCTGCCAGTCATGCACCGTCCCGCACAACCGCACTCGATCATCGCGCCGCGAATAGGGCCAAGGGCATCGCAAATGGTCTCCGCAAAAACTTCCAGTCGGTTGGTGATCCATTGGGTAGCCCTGGTCAGATTCCCGCTTCTTAGCGCGTCGATCAGTCGGGCTAACCGCTTCGGCGACTCTTTTGCGCGAGCATCTGGAATTGGCTGGCACGCCACTTTGGCAAACAGGTCTGCTGTGGAAATTCCAACAGGCGGTTTGACAATGACAAAATGCAACCTCCCCAGGGAACCAATCGGCTCAACCCGCTCGCCCCGGCCTCGACAAACGGCCGCCCCCTGCGCAAGCCTCCCCTGCTTTGGGCTACCCTTCTCCGGGGCTAGCGTAACAAAGTACGGCACATCGCTTCCAATCTGAGATGCCAGTTCCATTAACCGCTGCTTGGGATAACCAATGTCCCAGGCTTGATTGGCCAAGATCAAAGCGGCTGCCGCATCGCTAGAACCACCTCCCAGGCCTGCCTGGATGGGGATTCGCTTATGCAAGGTAAACGTGCCATGGGGACGTATGCCAGCATGTTGGGCAAGTCGGTTGGCCGCTCGCATCACCAGATTGTCGCCACCCGGCGGGATCTGAGACGAGGCCCAATCGGAGTCGCCCGAATTTGTCGCAGGGGAGCAAGAAATTCGCAAGCCGTTCTCTTGAAGGTCACGATCGGTAGCACATGTCTCCACTGTGGCCGTCTCCGCTGGAGTCCAGTGCAGGCGGTCGCAGATCCCGACAGGCACCATCAGCGTTTCCAACTCGTGGTACCCGCTTGCTTGCTGGCTCAATACTTCCAAATAGAGGTTCAGCTTGGCAGGAGTATAAACTTCCCAAGCCGAACCAACCTTGCGAGGGAACATGCTACACGCTCTAAAATCTTTTCCGTGCGATGAAGTAGGATCAACGTCAAGTAACGATTAGACTCAATAAAATTGGCGCAACTACAATTACCGTAGAATTTTACGACGTGCTGCCAAATCAGTCAACGGAAGTCTAAATAGTCACAAATTGGGCCATGCGGTGCAGTTACTAGAGAAAAAAATCGCTAATTTGCTCAAAAAACCCCAACTTTTAGCTGCGAACAAGCTAGAGTGTCTTGCCTCCCCCTGCTGTTAGGCGAGTCGTTCGCCCAACATTCCTTTCCCTCAAATCGCGAATCTTTCCACTTGACTGGCTATGGACATTGCTCGGAACAATGGCTAACGACTGTCGGCCATCGGCCAGAAAATAGATGTCGTCCGGAGATTCTCTTGTCGGCAGCCACTTTAGGCTTTGTCTCAAAACCTGAGCCGAACGCGCTAGCGTCGGGCAAACCTGCGAAAAACGTCGAATCTACGTCACCCGAGGCTAGCGCCTACGGCTCACATCACGGCATCATTGGGGTTTTGAGACAGAACCTAGGCAATTAAGAATTCCATGAAAAAGCATACTCAATCACCCCGCTTCGACATGGCCCAGTTTGGACGCGGATTTCTGATGGGTGGAGCGGATATTATCCCTGGGGTTTCTGGGGGAACCGTTGCGATCGTGCTGGGGATCTATCAGCGGCTCGTCACGGCCATTAGTCACTGCGATATCAAGTTGCTGCGGCTCGCCGGCAAACGCCAATGGCGTGCAGCGGCAGAGCATCTTGATTTGCGATTTTTAATAACGCTGGGTGCTGGAATTCTGACGGGGGTTACCTGCCTCGCCAAGCTGATGCAATATCTTCTGATGGAACATCGGGCCTACACCTTGGCGGTTTTCTTTGGCCTGATCTTGGCATCGAGCGTTGTCGTGGGCCAGATGGTCAAGCCGAGCAATCCCGCCCAGCGGTGGAAATGCCTGGGCCTTGCCCTCTTCGCAGGCATGGGCGCTTATTGGCTCGTCGGCTTAGAGCAGATTCATTTTCACGATCACTTTGGTTATTTATTCTGTTGCGGCGCCGTCGCAATCTGCGCGATGATCCTGCCAGGAATCAGTGGTGCGTATATCCTTTGGCTACTAGGGGCGTACGAAACGGTTGCCTCGATGATTGGCATCGAACGAATACTCCACTTCGATTGGACAACCGAAGAAATCACCCGGCTGGCTGCCTTTGGCGTGGGCTGTGCCCTAGGGCTACTTAGCTTTAGCAAGGTACTGCAAGCGCTGCTGACCCATGCCCGAGCGACCACCATGGCAGTGCTGTGCGGTTTTATGATCGGCTCGCTACGTCGCGTATGGCCTTTTCAGAAAGTGATGAATCCGGAAGTCACAGAACTGAAGCGTCGGCAGTACCAATCCATCTTGCCAGAAGTTTGGGATCAACAAGTCACCTATTGCCTCCTGCTGGCAACGGCTGCGCTGGTTGCTGTTCTCGTTGTCCAGCGTCTGGTGGCGCGGGACGAAAGTGCAACGACCGGCAAGAATTGAAACTTCGTGATACAGGGTCGCCAAGTTCCGGTTGTAGCCAAAATTCGTTCATTCTCTAACGGTCAGTAGCTGCAATATGGAGACGCATTCCAATTACCAACCAACTAAATTGAACAAAGCAGGAAGTACCCCGGCATGAACCGAGACACAGCACTGAATTTGTTGCGGGGTGGAAACGATGGCATTGTAAAATGGAACCGTTGTATTGATGCAGAGGAGGAGATGCCAGACCTCAGCGGCACCAACCTCAGCGAAGCTGACCTCAGCGGTGCCAACCTCAGCGGTGCCAACCTCAGCGGTGCCAACCTCAGCGACGCCTACGCCGCAAAAGCTAAATTCAATAAAGCAAACCTCGCCGGTGCGAATCTCAACGAAGCCCGGTTCAACGAAGCCAACCTAGCCGAAGTCGATCTCACCCGTGCCAACCTCCGTGATGCCGAGCTTGTCCGTGTCGTTCTCACCCATGCCAACCTCTGTGAAGCCGACTTCTGTAAAGCCGACCTCTACAAAGCCAACCTCCAGAGTGCCAACCTCATGGGTTCCCAATTCGTCCTAGCGAAGCTCGCAGAAACCGACCTCCGCAATGCCAAACTCACCTGCGCCAACTTCAACGATGCCGACCTTCGCAGCGCCGACCTCGGTGACGCCAAACTCGTCGGGGCCGACTTCACCAGAGCCAACCTCTGCGGAGCAAACCTCACCTCTGCAATCTGTGATGGTGCCAAATTTATCGGGACTCATGGACTCTATGGACGGTATCAGGTCAAGGCAGATAGGCTCCAGGGAGCGGAAAAAGCTACGTACACCAAGTGGTGGGACGTACCTACATGGGCTCGAATTCGCAACGTCGGTTCGCTTCCATTATTTGGTGTGTCGTATTTAGGGATCATCTCGATTTCAGTGTGGGTAGCTTCGATCAAGCTGGTTAATCATTACCTACAGGCACTGCGGGTGAATCAACACACGGAAGGAGTGAAGTGGATTAAGAGTATTTCCGATATGCCTTTGCCGGAGCACATGGGGTTCACACTGTTTGCACTGGTGATTTTAGCGGTCGCCACTACGCTTTATAAGCTATTCTGTCCCACAGAGATTCAGGAGTCTTCAGAGACAAGGTGGGCATATGAGCTAAAACAGCCCATCATCGTCTATCGTGGTCTGGCATGCAGCCGGAAGATAGCTCGCTGGGTCACGGCTATCTGTTACATCGTTGGAGGGCCGTGGGTACTTTACTTATTGGGCCGCCGCGTGTGGGAGACACTCGGAATTTTGCTTTTCAGCATTTGACTAGTTGCCAGCGGCAAGAGTAGAGACTGGTGAATTGGGGAGCAGGAAAAGGGGATAATGTCGTAGTAGATAGGCTGCTTCGGTAAGCACTGGCCAACACGTTAGAAGTGGCTTGGGAAGTCTCTTGAGTGTCTCGCTGCAGACTTTGTGGTAGACTTCTTTCTCGTTTCTTAGTGCCACCAAAGGGCCCGTATCCACCAGAACAAGAGGATTCACCGACCAAACCCTTCCATATGCTCCGGATTGGCCGCCAGATCGACCGGAGCATCCGTGACTCCGCCTATCAGGCCGAGTCGCTTGGCCACATCGTAGGCCGATTCATCCGTCATCTCGGAGACTTCTTCCTCAACCGCCGCCGGAACGAATTGTTCTAAAATCTCTGGCCATGGTTTTCCCAAACGTTCCGACTGGCGCGCGATATACACACGCTGTTGCGGAGAAAGCTCGATGGCGGATGGATCGACCGTCATAATAGAAGCTCCTGTTTTTTTGCTCCTTTATTCTATCATGGCTACCTGCCTGGCGTCAAAGCACTCGACGTACGATTTCGGCAAAAGTTCAGCAGGCAAGGAAAGTGGCGACTGATAGAGGCGTCTGGATTGCGAAATTCGGAATGCAGAATGTTTTTAGTCCGAATTCCACGTTCTTTTTAGGCGGCGGGTGAACCTGTCGGCGGCAACCTCTAGCGAAATGGTCCGCCCATTCTGCCAACAGAATAACCTACTCCTATGTGACTCCGTGCAGCAGGGTCGCAATTTCAGCCCTCGGCTTTGCCTGTAAGTTTGGAATAATCCTTATCTTCCAACCGGCACCTGTCCGATGACAGAAGTGGCGACATGTCGCTTTGCAGCGCGATCGGTGCGCCTGCTGTTTCGGCGAGCCTCTGTCCAAGCCCCTTTCTGTTCAAGTTGGATCAGAACCATGCTGGTCATCATCAGCGATTTGCATTTAACCGACGGCACGAGCGGATCAACGATTTCGCCTGGGGCGTTTCAATTGCTGTCCGCCCGGCTGGCCGATTTGGCACTGAGCGCCTCGCAGCGACGCGATGGCGCGTATCGGCCAATCGAACGCATCGATTTGTTGCTGTTGGGCGACGTGTTGGACGTGATCCGCTCCAGCCGTTGGCACACTGCGCAAGTGAGGCCCTGGGACGATGTCCGTTCGCCGGCGCTGTTTGACATGGTCTCGAGCATTACGGGCGAGATCTTGCGTCGCAACGAGCAAGCGCTGAGCGAATTTCGGCATCTGGCCCAGCAGGGCGTACCGCTGCCGCCTGCAACCCATAACGGGCGGATAGCAAGTAGCGAGCAACAGCCGGTGCCGGTCCGTATCCACTACATGGTTGGCAACCACGATTGGTTTTTCCATCTGCCGGGCGAAAACTACAACCGGCTACGGCGACAGATTGCCGTACACATGGGCCTGGCCACCTATGCCGATGCGCCGTTCCCGCACGAAGCATGGGAGAGCAACGAGCTGCTGCAAGTGATGCGCCGTCACAAAGTGTTTGCACGGCATGGCGATGTCTACGACCCCTTCAACTACGAGGGCGACCGCGACGCCAGCAGCTTGGGCGACGTGATTGTGATCGAGCTGCTCAATCGATTTGGCAAGCAGGTCGAGCGCGAGTTGGGCGACGATTTGCCAGTCAGCGCTATGGCCGGACTTCGGGAAATCGACAACATTCGTCCGCTGCTGTTGATTCCGGTATGGATCGACGGGCTGCTCGAGCGCTGCTGCCCGCAGCCTTCAATCCGCAAAGAGGTGAAAAAAATCTGGGACACGTTGGCCGACGAGTTTCTCGACCAACCGTTTGTCCGCCAACGCGATACCTGGTGCCCGGTCGACATGGTCGATGGCTTGCAGAAGGCGCTGAAATTCAGCCGCCGATTGTCGGTTGGCTGGGCGAGTTGGGTTGCCCAGTGGATTAACGAGCTACGCGGCGCGGGCAGCGGTTCGTATTATCACCATGCGCTGACGGAGCAAGACTTCCGCAATCGGCGCGCGAAGCACATCGTTTACGGACACACGCACCACAGCGAGGTAGTCCCCCTTGATGCAAGCTACGCCGAAGGCTATGTACTGCACCAAGCCTATTTCAACTCAGGTACCTGGCGGCGCGTGCATGAGCAGACGCAATTCGCCCCGCGTGAGCACGAATTCATCCCAGCCGACACGCTCACTTATTTAGCCTTTTTCAAGGATGACCAGCGCAACGGTCGGCCTTATGAAACCTGGACCGGCACGCTGGGGATTTCGCCCCTTGCCCAAAGCATCTATCGTGTCGATGCGGCAAGAAAAGGCGAAGACGCAAGTGGTGTTCATGTCGCAAGCACGCAGGTAGCAGGCACGCGTGTCTCAAGCCCACCGATTTCGACACCAATCGTACCGGTCCGAGCGCCCCACTTCGGCGTACCAGCTGCTCCCGCCGGAGTGCCCGAGTAGCTATTAGCAGTTGGCCAGAAAAACATTATGAGAAGTTCAGATTCTCCTCTGGCAAAAAGCTCTTTGACTTGAGTATGCTGGTCGTGGTAGTCTAGTGTTTGGAGGTTCTGGTCCATGACTTATCAACTGCCGTCCGATCTGGCACAGCAAATACAGTGTTACATTCAAGGCGGTGGCTATGCCTGCGAGGAAGATGTGCTGCGCGAGGCGTTGAAAGCGCTCGATTCTCGTGATGAACAGCTGACTACTATTGGGCTTCAGACAGCGATCTCCGATATGGAAGCCGGCGACCAAGGCCGGCCTTTGCGCGAAGTGGTGGATGAGATTCGCAGGCAGCACAAGTTCTCATCCCCATCATGAAATATGATGTCGTCATTCTCAGCCGAGCGGAGCGGGAATTGAAGGCAGCCGCGGATCAGATCGCTAGGCAAGCTCCTGATGCGGCAGACCGTTGGTTCAACGGATTTGTCGAAGCGCTCTTATCGCTGGAGAAAAATCCGGGGCGGTGCAGCCTGGCCCCGGAAGGATCGCGATTTTCTTGCGAGGTTCGGCAGTTCTTCTATCGGACCAAGAGCCGTTATCCTACTCGAGCGCTCTTCACAATCGCTGGCCGCGAGGTAAGAATCCTGATGATTCGACGTCCTGGTCAAGATTTGGTTGATGAAGGAGAACTCCCATAGCATCGCACTCAGAAGCCCCCCGATTTCGACACCAATCGTACCGGTCCGAGCGCCCCACTTCGGCGTACCAGTTGCTCCCGCCGGAGTGCCCAGCGGACCCGGCGTCGGCTAGTTTTGGCGAGCGGATCGAGGCTGCCGGGGAAGCGTTGGGACAGGCGAATGTGGTGGCGGTTTACTGTGTGCATGGCACGTTTGCCGGAACCGATGCGCTCGGGTTGCTGACCGAGTTGTCTCGATTTGCGCCATCGCTAGCCGAAACTCTCAGCCAGTTCGGTAAACGGACCGTCGACTGGTGCGTTGGCGAAACGGGCAACTACACGCCCGAGTATGCCGCGGCGATGGAGGCTGGGCTGAGCCGCGGGGCAGGGCGAAATATCCCGGTCCGCAGGTTCCTGTGGTCGAGCCAAAACAACCATATCGGTCGGGCTGAGGGAGCCGTGCTGCTGCTCGACGAATTGGCCAGTTTGGCAAGCCGACTGCCCGATTCGCGACCTATGACCGACCGACAGACGCCGTCGGAAATGCTGCCGCGAGTTGTGCTCTGGGGGCATAGTCATGCTGGCAATCTGTTTGCACTTTTGACCAACTTGCTGGCCGCCGGTGCAGAGGAAAGTCAGCCTTTTTTCAAGGCTACCCGATGTTTCTACCGGCGCACTTGGAGCAAGCGCATCGACATGCCCGCCTGGCCACGGGTTGAAAAATTGCTCCGCGCGACGGAGCATCCGCTCAGGCGGTTGGCGCTCGACGTGGTGACCTTCGGCACGCCAATCCGCTACGGCTGGGATTCCGGGGGCTATGCGAACCTGCTCCATTTCGTAAACCACCGCCCCACAGAAGATCGGCCCGAATACTTGGCGCCCCACCCACTCCAGCCGCGCCGGATGCTTGCCGCGGCCGATGGCGACACCGTGAATCAGATTGGCATTGCCGGGTCGAACATCATCCCCAATCCGTTTGCGTTACGCACGTTGGTTGCCGATTGGCGACTGGGCAAGCTGCTGGAGCACAACTTCCCCCGGGAAAGATTGCTCAAGCGTATGAGCCACGGCACCCGCGTGCCGGACGCCGGCACAACGCTGCTAGTCGATTACCCCGACTCAGAAACGGCCCTCCACCGCCATCTACTGGGCCATGCCGTCTACACCCGACGTCGATGGCTGCCGTTTCATTGGGAGCATGTGGTGAAGTGCTTTTACGGTTCGAGTAGAGTGCATTAAACTATCCGATATTGTTATCAAACGATTAGCCGCCGGGCTTGTCCCGGCGTTGTTATTCATGCACCGGGACAAGCCCGGCGGCTAACTTCTGCACGACCGTTAGATTGAACCCATGTCGCAATTCATTCAAGTTTATACAACGACCGCTTCGGAAGAGGATGCCCAACTTATTGCTGCCGCACTGGTCGAGCAGCGATTGGCGGCGTGTGTGCAAATCGACGGGCCGGTGCGGAGCATCTATCGTTGGCAGGGGCTTGTGGAAGAGGCCAAGGAGTGGCGGCTTTCGGTCAAAACGAGCGACGCGTTGTTCTCGAAGGTCGACGCTGCGATTCGCTCCATGCACCGCTATGACTGCCCTGAAGTGATTGCGACGCCGATCGTTGCGGGGAACAGCGCGTATCTCGCGTGGCTAGAGGAGCAGTTGGAGGGTTGACAGTTCTGGTTGCGATTCGTCGTGGCCGACGACACTAACGGCTTTCCCCTTTCGGTTCTCCGCTTTGTTCCTAATTGCTAATCGAGCTGAAGTTGCGGAAGTTGAATTGGCCGTTGGCAAACTGGGGGAATAGGCTGTAGAGGCCGCGTGTGAAGAATAGGTCGATCACTTCGTCGGCAACCTGGATCGGCAACTTCGGCACCACCACGATGTCGGCATCGTTGAGCCAGATTTCATCGACCGGCGCGGGACGTCGACCATAGAGGGCGCCGCGGATGTTGAGCATCGTGGCGAGCAACCGCCAATCGTCGCCGCGGCGGAAGACGACCACCTGTCGCAGATTGGCCCCCTGGTTCCAACCGCCCGCCAGCGCCACCGCCCCCATCAGCGTCGTCGGGCCTTGCAGCGTGAATTGGCCCGGTTGTCTCACCTCGCCCAGCACATAGACAAATCGCGGCGCCCGCTGCGCGAGCAGCGGCGTCACTTCGACCCCCGGTATCGTCGCATCGTAGCGGGCGTCGACCTCGTACTTCAGCTCTCCCAACGTCAACCCGTGGGCACCCACCGCGCCCAACGCAGGCAGATAAACCTTGCCCGCCGGCGTGATGGTCACCTGGAATTGCAACCCGCCAACGCCTTGTCGGGCGTCGACCGTTTCTAGCAAGTCGGTAAGCTTGGTGTTCACGGCCAGCGGTGTGACGGTGATCGCTGGCACTTTGTAATATTTTTTGTAGCGTTCTTCCAGATCGTCGCGGAGCGATTGGATGGTGCGACGCGTGGCTCGCACTTGTCCCAGCAGAGGGAGCGAAATGGTGCCGTCGGGCTGCACGATCAAATCGCGGCGGATGTTGTCGTTCGTCCCACCCCCAGCCGTGGTGCCGCTGTCGCCGGTGAGCGACTCGACGCGAATCTGGTCGCCAACCTGCAACTCGTACGGCAGGCCAGTTTCCTCGCGAGTCATCCGATAGAGGAACGAGATTTGGTCATCGACCCGGAGGCGATACTCGGGCACATGAGGCGTCCGCTCATGGCCAACATATTCGCCCTGGGCATAGGCTTGCCAATCGATTGGACCCCGCGCTTCCCAACCAACTTCTCCGCTGGTTTCTGAGGAAGAGCAGCCACAGCCAGCGAGGCTATCGACGCCGCAAATCGGATGCGGCGCAGCTGGGCCTAGTGATTGGCAAAGGCGAACTTGCTGCCAATCGACGAGGCGAGCCGACTCTTCAGCTCTTGCACCACGGCCCAAAATAAAAGCCATCGTCAAGATTAAGGCACATGCCAGTGCGATGTGTAGTTTTTTGTGTGCTGAAATCATGGTTCGTCGAGAGGTTCCTATTGCAAAATAGTTTCGGTAACAATTCAGCCAACCGCAGCAGACAAGTCGATTGAACCACAGAGGACACCGAGGAACACAGAGAAAAAATGAATCTTGTATCTTGTGTTACTCTCGATGAAAAGTAGTGTTGGAGTCTCTGTGACCTCTGAGTCCTCTGTGGTAATATCCTAATTTGCTGCAGTTGGCTGAGGTGTTAGGCGAGCGGCAATTGAAAATTTACCAGAATACTAGCACGACGCGCAAGCGAGTGTGTGTGTGCTAGACCCACTTGCTTGCGCTGCGTGCTGGTAATTTTTTTCTGCCGCCCACCTAGTGCTTGGTAAATACTTATCTGCTGCTCGCCTTACGAGTTTCTTATCGCCTAAATTGAGGTTGTGTCGGCATGAGCTTGGGCCTTGGTGCCACGGGCAACCCTTGCATGGCGGCGTCGCTCGCCTGGGTAAATTGCGTGGGCGTCACCCATTGCACCTGCTTGTTCTCGTTGCCAAGTTGCTGCGCCACGCGACTTGCCTGCTGCTCGCTCGCGGCTGCCTGGCTGAAATGCCCTAGCTTTTTCTGCACGCGAGCCAAGTTGCGATAGACGACCGCAAGGGGCTCTTGCTGAACCACTTGCTGCAGCAGTTTTTCTGCCTCGGCATAGTGGCCCGAGTCGGCCAACAGCACGCCCAGTTCATGGGCGGCCAGATGATTCTGATCGTGGGCCAACAGGGCCGCTTGCTGAAAAGCGAACGCCCGACGATGAGCCAGTGGGTGGTTTTCCGAATCGAACTCTCCTTGCCGGCTGTTGAGCTTGCCCAGGGCATGCAGTGCCATCGATCCGGCCGGTTCGCCCGCCACGGCCTCTGCCAGCTTGATCTGTGCGTAGCGGAAGTAACGCTCCATTAACTGTTGGGGCAGCAACTCCTGCGACTCTGGGTTATTGCTCATTGGCTCTTGGCCCACCGGTGTCCGATGCGATGAGGCGATGATTGCCACGTCCAGATCGGCTTCCAACTGGGTGCCATGCGCCACGAAATCCTCGGCTTCGACCAACGCTCGCAACCCTTGAGCCAGGGCGACCGTATGCTGGGGTGCGCCAAGTTTGACATCCTTCGCACGCGAAATCATCCGCAGCACTTGGATAAACTCTTGCCGAGCAGCATAGGATGCCCCGCGTTCTGCCAACGTGTAGCCTCGGCTGATTTTCTCCCTGGCTAGGTCGTTCACTTTGGCACCAGTTCGCACACCGGTGGCTAGCTTAGCATCACCTTCTTGGGAGACACCTTCTTGGGAGACACCTTCTGGCGGTACATTTTCTGGGAACACATTGCTGTCGGATGGCAACTCCTCGCTTGGCGACTGAACCACCATTTTGGATGGTTCTGTCTCGGATGGTTCCACAGCCGTGGTGGGTTGCTCGTCTTCCGGGTGCGCGTCGAACTGCTCGACCGGCGGCAAAAGAACCAGAAAATCATGATCGGTCACGGCATCCTGGGCTGCATTCTCAGCAACATCCTCCGCAGCATCATCATCAGCCAACTCTTCAACCGCGGGCAAGGAGACCGCTGCGTCGTTGCCCTCGCCAATTGTCCCATGATCGGGCGCTTCGATTCGCAGGGGTGGGAGCAGCACAACAAGCGGTTGGTCATCCAGCTCAGGCTCGAAGACATCCGGAAGCCGGGACAGAGCAGGGCTGTCCGCCGCCCGGGGAAATTCCCAGAAAGGACTAAGCTCGATAGTCGGCATTAGGGCAGGCATCTTTGGCAGCGAACCGTCGGCCTGGCTGCTGGTCGAACCTGCCCGAATCGTTCCCACAGGCTGCCAGAGGGCGACGGCGGACTGTGCGTCGTCCTGCGGGCCGGTTGAGGCACTTTCGCTGCAACCTGCAAGCAACAACACGCCGAGCAGAGGACATGCGTGCAGCAGCCAGACACAGAACCTTTTGACGACTCTCATCAAACGCCTTTCTGGAATCGTGCCGAGAGAAACTGCATTGGGACCGGCCTGCACGGAATCCGTAAGAACAGATTCGACCGTTGCAACCGATCCGAATCAGCAAAATCGTCACCATCCCCTTGTGTGACATGCCCCGCCGTCCGCATAGTCGTCACAAACCGACTCGGTGAAGTGCTCGCCATCGGATAATCGGAATAATTGATCCAAACTCGGGTAGGTAGTGGGCAGAGGGCAGTAGACAGGGGGCAGTAGAGAGTGGACAGTAGGCTAACTGCACTTCCTGCCCCCTGACGCGACCGTTGACCGCAACCAAAGAGGAATGGGTTCAGGATTCGGGGTTCAGGGTTCAAGACCTTGGATCAACACTTACACCGAAATCCTGAACCCTAAACTCTGAACCCTGATCCCGACACAAAGCCGTAACTCACAAGAGCTTATAATGATGCGCGCATGTTACAGAGAAAGACTCTAGACCCATGCCCAAACGAAAAAAACGCTCTGGCTGTGGCGTCGGCGTCCGCCGCTTGAACAGTGGACGTGGCTGGATTTTGGTCCACCCACGCTGCGTACGTGAGCGGAGCGAAGACCTGGACGAAGTTCGGGCAATGATCGCCGCGGGCGAAGCGGATATTGCCATCGACGAGTTGCGGTGGCTACTGGGCGGCTGCAGCGAAATGATCGTCGCCCATTTTATGCTCGGCAAACTGGCCGTGGAGGTTGACGAGGACTTGCCACTTGCCCGAGGGCATTTTGGTTTTGGCTACGAATTGGGTCTGAAAGCATTGCGTCGCGAAAAGATGCCCACGCCCCTTCTCGCCGAGCATCCCGCCAACCTCCCCTTTTACGATGCCGGACGAGGTTTGGCCTGGTGCCTGCACGAGCTTGGCAAGGCGCCCATGGCTCGCGAAGTGCTCGAGCAACTGGTCGCCTGCGACCCAAGCGACCCGATGAATCTCAAAAGTTGGATCGACGAAATAGAGACCGGCGGTGCAACATTGGTATCGATCGATGCACTGTGGAAAAAGTAGACCAGCCCGACTTCCTCGTCGGTTTGCAACACCGTCTCGAAACCGGCATGGTCGATCACCTCGCCCTGGTTATTGAGCAAACTCTGGTTATTGAGCAAACAGGCGAGATTCTGAAAGACCACGTACCCTGCGAAGTCTTGGCGGACGCTCTTTGTTACCGATCAAGCAATTCGATCTGTACCTGCTTCCCTACGACTTCGGCGTAACGCAAAAGCGTATCCATGGTCGGGTTTTCGTTCGTCACGTTTTCTAATTCCGAAAGTGCGGAGCGGTCGATTCCTGTTTTCTGGTAGATATCGGCTAGGCTAAATCCCTTCGCTTCTCGCGCTGCTTTCAGTTTTCCCATGATTGCGACGAGCTGCCGGCGGCGCGCTTCACGACGCGCTAGTTGCGCCTTGGCGATGAGTTGAGGCTTCTCGATTTCGACTTCTTCGCGAATCTCTTGATACTTGGCCGCTTCTTCCGGTGTCAACTTTCGAGTGCGTGCTGTCTGTTTGGCCATGATTTCCTCCTAACTAGTTCCTGTTTCCCAAATCAGAATATTGTGAAATTCGTCTGGCGGGCCGGTTTTGGTGTAGCAAGAAAAAGACGCATCGTTATCCTATTGAAAACAGAACGAATCAAAGAGCCATTTTACCCAAGGAGAAGCGGGCGATGCGTTTGAAAGCTGAAGCGATTCTCGATTTTGGATGGGCCAACGAGAAGGCCGACAACCAAACGGTACGGGATTATCGTGACGAGTACAAAACGCTCGGCCAGTTGCTGGACAGCCGGCCCGCGATTCTCGATGTGGTCCATCGCGACCTCGAACAGCTCAGCCAGACGACGTCGGCACGCGGCCGAAAGCCGATCTTCACCAGCGAAAACCTGTTTCGCGCGATCCTCGTCTTGCAACGGGAAGGACTCGACTATCGGGAAGCGTCGATCCGGATTGCCGAAAGCGAAACCTTGCAGCGGTTTTGCCGCCTGCTGAAAAAGCCGACCATCGACTTCACGCTGCTGAACAAGGCATTTCGCGCGATTCAGCCCGAGACTTGGGAACGGATCAATCACCTATTGGCCCTCGGCGTCGTCGCCGAAGAAACGGTCTCCCTGGAACATGTGCGAACCGACACGACCGTCACCGAATGCAATATTCACTGGCCGACCGACTCCAGCCTGCTGTGGGACGTCTATCGCGTGGCTGCCCGAGAAATGTCGACTGGTCGAGAACTCGACCCACTCCGTTGTCCTTGGCGATTTCACGCGAAGAAGATCAAAAATCTGCATCTTTTCGTCACGCGTTACTCGAATAGCACGAACAAAAAGCGTCTCCGCCAGGTCCGCCAGAATATGAAGACGCTGATCGTCCGGGTCGAGGAAGCTCTGGAAAAAGCGGAACAATTCGTCGCTTGGGCCGAACGTTCGACGTGTGTCGAGTTGGCGACGATTGCCCAGTCGCTGGCGAACCGTTTGCCGGTGATGCGGCAGGTCGCCGAAGTGGCTCGGCGCCGCGCGTTCGATCGAGAGCAGGTTCCAAATGCCGACAAAGTGTTCAGCATTTTTGAATCTCATGCGGAGTTGATCATGCGTGGACGGCGTGGCAAGCCAGTCGAATTCGGTCACAAGGTGCTGCTCACACAGTCGAAGGAGAAGTTCATTACCGATTACGTTGTGTTGGAGAAGAATGTAAGCGACAGCGAACTCCTGGAGACGGTACTCGAACGACACGAAGAGAAGTACGGTAGCCGGCCCAAAACGGTCGCCGCGGACATGGGCTTCTGTCCGGACGAGGACACCTACGAGGAATTGGAAGAACAGGTCGACTACCTGGGCGTGCCTCGGCGGACGCGAGATTTCGGCGACACGATGATGGGCATTTGGCAGCAGTGGCGCGCCGGAATCGAAGGCACGATCTCGTGCTTAAAGCGAGCATTTCGCCTGGCTCGCTGTTGTTTTCGCGGCTTTAAGAATTTCACGTCCGCCGTTGGCAGCGCCGTGTTCTGTCACAACTTAACGATCCTGGCAAAAACCTCAGGAGGCTGACGCGGAACGGACGCAAAAACCGAAAACAACTCGTAAACGTAAGGCGAGGTACGCGCGCTGCGGCGCAACAACGCCGACCCACCACAGAAAACCGAACAAGCCAACTCCCTCGCCCGCTCGTCGCCCCGCGCCGTTCCCAAAGTCGGTCGGAAAGGGAGTATTATCAACGGGAACTAACTCAGTTTGGGAACTTCAAATGCCGTCACTGGGTAGACCGTGTCTTCGTCGATTTGCTCGTAAACGACCGTGATGTACCGACCATCGCCTGTGTAGCCAAAAATCATGGGCCGTCCCGAGGAATCGCTGGTGTCGGATCCCACCGGATTGTCAAACACTCGAGCTACGTCCAAACTCGCTTCGCCCAAGACGCTTAGGGGTTTGTCACACTCAAACATTCGGGTTAGAAAGTGAGCCGCAGGGCGCTAGCCCAGGTTTTTTCAAAGTTGCCGTTTTTCCTGGGAAACCGGGGCTAGCGCCCTGCGGCTGATTCCGGGAATCCGCTCAAAAAAATCGCGCGCCGCTGCGCGGCGAAAAAAGGGTTAAAGGAAGAAAGGATGTTCTCGTTCACGGGTATGGGTATGGGCACCGGACGGCCACACTAAGAGTCTGTCCAGTATACTAGCACCAAGGTTTTGCGGCCAATTTTGAGTCCTAGCAGCACCTGGCCTCTTCAAACCCTATCAAAACAAGAGAACGCATATACTTGCTAGCACCAATTGAGCCCTTAATTCAGGCGTTTTAATTTCCAGACAGACTCTTACATCCCCTCATGGCAACGGGATATCGGTCAGTTCATACTCGACCGGCACGCGGAGAATCGCTGCTGGGGTGTGGTAGACCCAGGTGTAATTGTTGATCGCTTCTTGTGGGTTCTCATCCGGCAGCTCGAAAAAGTAGGCCAGCCCGACTTCCTCGTCGGTTTGCAACACTGTCTCGAAACCGGCATGGTCGATCACCTCGCCCTGTTTATTGAGCAGATAGGTGAGATTCTGAAACACCCAGCCGCGATGCGACTCCAGCGCGGCCGAAGGCCCCTCGACGCGCAATCGCATGTGGATTTCCCACAGGTCGTGATTGCGGCGGACCTGGTCGAGCGTAACGGTCACGCCCCCTTGCTGCTGCGACGGTTTTTTTGCCTTGGCTCGCTGCCCTTGCGCATCGCCCAAGCTGTCGAACTGAAACTGGGCCGCTTTCCCCGGGACCAGAGCGATAAGCTGCCCGCTGAACTTTGCCAACTTCTCGACTCGACGGCTCGGCAGCTTCAGCGGAATCACCAGTTCCGTGGCATGGTTGCCTGTCTGGACCTCGACATCCAGCGACGCTTGCGGATTGGCTAGTCTGATCGGTGTTCCATCGATGTCGACCACGCTCAGCGAGCCGGCAGCCTGCGAAATCGAGATGGGCCTCAGCCGCGGCTCCCAGGCAATTTCCAGTTCCACCTTGAGCCCATCGTGCCCCGGTTGGCGAAGCCCGCGCTGGGAGGTTACCTCGACCGCCTCGATCCGAAACGGCCCGGCATAGCACGCCCGGCCGGCTCGGACCGCTTCCTGGCGATTTTGTCCTTCCGGTTCGCGCCCAATGACCGCTAGCGACTCTTTGCCGGAAAATGGATAGAGGTCCATGTTGGCATCATCCAAGATCGCATCGATCGTAGGCCAAAACGGTTGATCGGCAACGTCGATCGTCACCATGCATGGCTCGACCTGTTGGCCAAACCGCTCGCGATAGTCGACCAGTTGGTTGCCGGTCTGTTGGTTGATTTGGGTTAGCACTTCGGCCAGCGGGAGATTGCCTGCCTTGAGCGAGACCGTTGTTGGGGCCGTTGTTTGGGCCGTTGTTTGGGCCGTTGTTTGGTTTGCAATTCGCTGGGCGATCGTTTGGCGCAGGCGGCTAAGCCGCAAGCGGACTTCTGCCGGCATGTGGTCACCCGGCTTTGGGAGTTGCTGCAAGAAGTTTTCAGCCGCTGCGCCCTCGTTGGGGGCTAATTGCAAGAGCGCCTGCTCCGCCCGATCGCGCTGGGCGACATCGTCGGCATTCAACTGACGGACGAGCTGCCCGATTTGTGGCTCGACCGACGACTGGTCGGCTGCAAGAGCCAATATGGTCGAGAAGAACGCCAAACCAGAGGACATCAATGCAAGTGCCCAACCGGCACATCGTATCGGACTGTTGAATAACATGATTCGCATCTCCGCCTGCGGTGTGGCCTTTGTCCTCCCATTGTAACGATCTTTCGGCCTTTGCCGACTGCTAGTTTCACCATGAGCTAGGCTTGCAGATGACAGTATTTCCCAAGTTCCCTCTGAGCCGAACGCGCTAGCGTCGGGCTGCGGAGGCATACGGGCATCCCCCAGCAACCCGCGGCTAGCGCCGACGGCTCAGTTTAGAGTGAGATAAATCGGAGAGACGCGGATGAAAAACCTTTTGCCTGTGCAGTCAAAATATCGCTGGTTGCTCGTGGTCCTGCTCGCATGGCTGGCAGGCCCTCATGCGGTTCGAGCGGGCGGGCCGGCGCCGTTTATGATGGAAACACGCCTCGACGGGCAAATGGTTGAGGGCCAGCCGCTCTTGTGGGACAGTCGTTCGATGTTGCTCATGGGTCGTGACGGCGTGTACCACATTTTCCCCAACGCCGAAGCTGAAGAATCTCGCAAAACGCGGCACGGCTTCCTTAGCTACACCTCGTCCGAGATGCAAAACCGGTTGCGGCAGGAATTTGGCCACGGCTTTGACGTCAGTACCACCCAGCATTTTGTCGTCGTGCATCCCCATGGGCCATGGAATGCTTGGGCCGATCGGATGGAAACGCTGTATCGTTCTTTCATTCGTGCGATGAATGTTCGCGGGATCTCCACCAAAGAGCCGCAAGTGTCGATGGTTGCGGTCGTGTTTCGCAACCGTGAAGAGTATTTCAAGCACTACACTGCCTCCAGCGGGGCGAAGCCTCATCCGGGAACGCTTGGGCATTACGATGCAGTCTCCAATCGGGTTTTTCTCTATGATGATGGCCATGGCACGGATAACATCAATACGATTATCCACGAAGCGACACACCAAACAGCTAACAACGTCGGGGTGCATCGCCGGCATACGGTCCAGCCACGGTGGCTTGTCGAGGGACTGGCGATGATGTTCGAGTCGCCCGGCATGCGCAGTGCTTGGTCGCTTAACACGCGGAAAGATCGGATCAATCGCGAGCGGCTGCGCGACTTTCAACATGGCCTGAAAGACCGGCCCAAGGATACGCTGCTGCGGTTGGTGGCTGGCGATCAGTCGTTTCGCTCCAACGCGGTGGCCGCGTATGCCGAGGCGTGGACCTTGACATTTTTTCTCTACGAAACTCATTCGCGTGAATATAGCGCCTACTTGGCACGCGTGGCGGCTCGGCCGCTGATGAGCACCTATTCATCTCAAGAGCGTGTGCGAGATTTTGTCGATGCGTTTGGCGACAATTTGGAACTACTCGACACGCATCTGCAGCGATTTGTTTCCGATCTTTGACAATTGCGGTTATTGTTACTGGTCCCGCGCTGCCCCGTGTGCTGCGTTGCAGCACGGCTTTCACCATTTCAGGCCGAACTTTTCGCCGCCGCTGGGGCCGCCGATGCCACCCTTCAAGTTTTTATCCGACTCGCGCCGGCGGCGCTGGGGCTGTTCGCCCTTTTCTGAGGATTTCCCTTTGGAAGAAGAGGTTTCGTTGCGCCGGCTCGGAGCTGGCTTTTCTGGCGGGGGCAACATTGCCTTGAGCGACAGGCCAATCCGCTGGGCGTCGGGGTCGACCGACAGCACCTTCACCTCGACCTCCTGCCCCTCGCTCACCACGTCGCCCGTTTGATGCACTCGGCCATGTCCCAGCTCGGAGATGTGGATCAACCCTTCGACGCCCGGTTCGAGCTTCACAAACGCGCCAAACTGCATGAGCTTGGTGACTTTGCCCGTCACACGAGCGCCGACAGCATACTTGGTCGTCACGGTGGTCCAAGGGTTTTCGCCCAGGTCGCGGTAGGTGAGCGCGATTTTGCCCGTCTCTTGATTGACCTTTTCCACACGGACCTTGATCGCCTGGCCCGTTTCGAGCACTTCACGGGGATGACCGACGCGGTCCCAGCTAAGTTGGCTAATATGCACCAGTCCGTCGATACCACCCAGGTCGACAAACGCACCAAAGTCTTGCAGGCTGCGGACGGTGCCTTCGCGGATTTGGCCCGGGGCCAGTTCCGCTAGCAGCTTTTCTCGCTGCTCGCGCCGCTCGCGTTCCATCACGGCACGATGGCTGAGCACCAGATTGCGTCGATCGCGATTGGCCTCGGTAATGACGCACGTCATCCGCTCGCCGATGTGCTGTTCGATATTCTCGACCCGGTAGACCGAGATTTGGCCCATCGGGATGAAACCTTTGATGCCCGCAATTTGGCACTCCAAGCCTCCCTTGTTTGAGCCGGTGACCGTCACCTCAATGATTTGACCCGCTTCGACCTCATCCCAATTGCCCACGGCGACCGCGGCAGTGGGAAGCGAAACTTCGTACAGACCTTGCTCGACATTCAGCCGCGTGACAACCACCTCGACTTCGTCGCCCACCTCGGGCGCTTTGCCCTCGGGTGCGCCTTCACCCGATGAAGCGGTGAATTGTTTCAACGGGAGGAGCCCTTGCGTGCGGCTGCCCAGGTCGACGAAAACATCTTCGCGGTGAATGCTAACGACTTTGCCGGTGACCCGCGTTTCGGGCGCCAACTCGCCCACAGCGGTCTCCGTCACGGCACTGCTTTCGATCAGGTTTTCGAGCGAGTCGCCTCCGAGCGCCTCTTCCAGTTCTTTTTCCAACTCGGGCGTAAGCTGGTCGCGGACATTGGGTGGCGGATAGCTTTTGCGAGACGCTTCTGGTTCGGAGGCGCCCTCACCGACCGCTTGCGGCTTCGCCCTCTCGACCGTGTCATCCTTGCGCTGTGAACCGATTTGCAATCGCTGACTCGGGAGTTCCGAATCGGGCTTCACATCAGACGGCGCACTCGTCTCCGCTGCTGCGAGCCCGGTCGTCCCCGACCCCGAAAGACTCGTCGTCCCCGACCCAGGAAGAGGCGCCACCTCCGACTCAGGTTCCACCTCAACCTTCAATGGGGACTCCGCCGTAGCCACCTCTGCAGAAGCAGGCGAGTCGGTCGTCACAGGTGAGATTTCAGGAGAAGGCTGAATCGAGTTCGATTCCAAAGCGTCTTGATCGACAGTCATCACTCAAATAGTCCTAACAGGTCAGCAAGGGGTGCTCGTACGATGAGCTTCACGCGCACCAAAGTGTAACAGCGGAACAACATGGTATGCAACAGTTTTGTGAAAATGAGGTTGCGCTAAAATGGGCGAAAACGGCGATTAACGGTCATTAGGGCGATCTTCCGTTGTTGCCGATGGCAATTTTTCTAGCCGTGCCTGTACGCCAGGTATCATACGGGATGCGTTCTCAAAGTAGACTTTCCGCAGTACATCGTCCGGCAAATCCAGGCCGTAGATGCTCCAAAGACCCTGCGGCAGGACCTGTTTTTCAGCATAAGGAAAGTATTCATCGCTTGTTTCAAGCATCCGCCAGTGGGGCCAAAGCCGCTCGGGGAGGCGGGGACTCGATAATCGTGCAAAAATCCATGGTAGAATACTACATCTTGGGGTCGGTGGAGTCCATTGAATAACCCTTGCAAATGTATGCTATCGGTCAAATGGCTATTTCTGGATATGAACGCCTACTTCGCGTCGGTCGAGCAGCAAATGCGCCCGGCGCTGCGGGGTCGGCCTGTCGCCGTGGTGCCAACGCGGACCGACTCCACCTGCTGCATCGCCGCCAGCTACGAAGCGCGTCCGTTTGGCATTCGCACCGGCACGCAAGTGGGTGAAGCCCGACGCCGCTGCCCCAGCTTGCGGATCGTCGAGGCTCGGCCAGAGGTTTACGTCGACGTGCATCACAGAATCGTCGCCGCGGTCGAGACGGTGCTGCCGGTCGAACAGATTTGCTCGATCGACGAAATGGCCTGCCAGCTATCGCCGCAACATCGGCCGAGGCAGCAAGCCGTCGAAGTTGCCCACGACGTCAAACGGGCCATCGCCGAGCAGGTCGGCACGTCGCTCCGCTGCTCGGTCGGGCTGGCGACCAATCGGTTTTTGGCCAAGGTGGCGAGCAATCTGCAAAAGCCCAACGGCCTGTCGGTCATCACCAAAAGCGACTTGCCACAGAAGCTCTACCCAATGGCACTCGACGACTTTCCCGGCATCGCTCGAGGGATGCTCACCCGGCTGGGCCGCTACGGCATCCACACAACCGAGCAGCTTTGCGCCCTGTCGCGCCGCCAGATGGAAGAGGCATGGCAAAGTGTGCTGGGGCAGCAATGGTGGTACTTGCTACGGGGCGAGGAAATTCCACCCATGCCAACGCTCCGCCGCACCGTGGGGCATTCGCACGTATTACCGCCCAAGTATCGCACCGACGACGGCGCCCAAGCCGTGCTGGTCCGACTGATCCACAAGGCGGCCGTGCGGCTGCGGAAGCTCGAACATTGGGCCGGGCGGATGAGCCTCCGCGTGTCGCACATGGGCCGTACACCCCGGTGGGAACGCACCATGCACCTGGGCCGTTGCCAAGATACCGCGGTGATGCTCAAAGCACTCGCCGCCGCTTGGCGCACCCGCCCGCCCGGCGGCAAACCGCTGGAAGTATCGATCACACTGCTAAACCTAACGCCCAACTGCTGCACATCGCTACCGCTGTTCGACGAAGAGCGCCAAGCCACCAAGGCCGCCCACACAATGGACGCCATCAACGCCCGCTTCGGCACCGACTGCGTCTACCTCGCCCCGCTACATCATGTGCGAAAGGCAGCCCCGGTGCGCATCGCGTTCACGCATATCCCGGAAGTGGAAGAAGAGTATGGCGGCGAATGATGAAATGGTGGCCCGTTTGTAGGGTGGGGTCAGGTCAAGGAGGAGGTCAAGGAGGAGCGACAGCGACGCCGACCCATTACCCCCAAAGATACCGACCACCTTCTCAAGGTGTACGCGAACGTCTTTTGGCAAGTCCCGTGACATGAATTATAACTCCCCCTTAAAGGCACGCTGGACGAGGGAGTTAAAGAGACGGTCCAATTCCACTGCTGAGTCATCTGAGGTGTTGCAAAGCTCTCGATAGAATGAAACCAAGTCATCGAATTCGCGTTGCTGCGATTCCAGGGGAATTGGAACGGTCAGATCCTCAAGTTGCTTTACGTTAATGCGAACTTGCGACCCTGTCCGCGGCTAAAAGGAATCATTCCCCTGGGTGGTTGTTTAATTTACAATCTAGCGGACTAGTCCGGCAAGGCTTCGATCGCAGAATCGACTATTATACCCATTCCAATTATCCACTTTTCGCTAGCCATGCTACCTAATCGACCCATTGCAATCGCAGCAATTTTCGTTCTGCCGTTTTCGGTTTGGGCCGCAGTTGACTGGTTCGTCGCATTGCCGGAAAACGCCAAAGCCCAGTATGTGGGCCGCGACACGTGTGCCGAGTGCCATCCATCTCAAACCGAGCTGTGGACCGGCTCGCATCACGATCAGGCAATGGCGGTAGCCACGGAGGAATCGGTACTTGGAGATTTTGACCATGCCGAGTTCAGCCGGCTTGGCGTGACGACGCGCATGTTCCGCCGTGGCGAGCAGTTTTGGGTCAACACGGAAGGCCCCGATGGGGGGCTGCATGACTATCAGGTGAAATACACGTTTGGCGTGACGCCCCTTCAGCAGTACATGATTGAACTGCCCGACGGACGTGTGCAAGTGCTGCGTGTTTCTTGGGATACAAAACAAAAAAAGTGGTTCTACGTGCCACCGCCCGATGCACGCGACGAACGACTCATGCCCGGCGATCCGCTCCACTGGACAGGCCTTGCCCAAAATTGGAACACCATGTGTGCCGAGTGCCACTCGACCCATTTGCAGAAGAACTACGACTTAGAAAAAAACGTTTACCACACCACTTACTCGGAAATCGATGTTAGTTGCGAAGCGTGCCACGGTCCGGGCAGTCTGCATGTGGAATTGGCCGGCAGCCGCTCGCTATTCTGGGATCGGAAGCGAGGCTATGCGCTGGCCCAACTAAAAGGTCCCCCGGTGAAAGGGACTCGGCTGGAAAATACGGGGAACCAAAAACAAATCGAAGCTTGTGCGCCGTGTCATTCGCGGCGGGCACCCATTCTTGACAACTATCATGCTGGCAAGCGGTTTGAGGATTATTATAGTCCCGTGTTGCTTACCCCGGGCCTGTATCATGCGGATGGTCAAATCCTCGACGAAGTCTATGTCTACGGCTCCTTTCTTCAAAGCAAAATGTATGCCGAGGGGGTGAAATGCTCCGATTGCCACGATTCGCACTCCTTGAAATTGAAGTACTCAGGAAATCGGCTTTGCGAGCAATGTCATCAGCCGGGCAAGTACGATTCGCCTTCGCACCATCATCACCAGCCCGAAACTCCAGCGGCTCTATGCATCAATTGTCACATGCCATCGCGGACCTACATGGAAATCGACCCGCGGCGCGATCATAGCTTGCGTATCCCGCGTCCGGATCTGAGTGTGCAACTTGGTACGCCCAATGCGTGTAACGATTGTCATCAAAAGCCGGAAGAATCGGCCCAATGGGCTGCCGACGCCGTGCGGCAGTGGTACGGCGACGGGCAACCCGGCGACAGACAACCCGGTATCAAACGGGGCCCGCACTATGGCGTGGCGCTCGCCGCGGCAAGAGAGGGCAAGCCCGAAGGGGCTGCTTTGGTACGCCGGTTGTTGCGGCGCAAAGATACGCCCGATATTGTTCGGGCCACGGCGATCGATTTGTTGGATGGTTTAGTGACTGCGTCTGGGGTCGGGGACGACCCGGCTCGCGATAATTTTTCCACGATTCCTCAACGCAATAACTTGTCCACTACTACCCAAGCCGCCGACTTGTCGGCGCTCAGCCACGAAGCGCTGATGCACAAGAATCCGCTGGTTCGCGCCGCGGCAGTTCGGACTATTTCAGTGGATGTGCTGAACCATTCGATTGATGATGTGGCCGGACGATTGGATGATCCGGTAAGGCTGGTGCGGATGGCTGCGGCGCGTCGGCTGGTCGCGGTGGGCAATCGGCTGGCCGATTCTCGGTTTCGTGAGTCATTGGATCGAGCGGTCGAAGAATATCGCTTGGGTCAATTGGTGATGTCCGACCGAGCGGGGTCGCATTTGAATTTGGCCAGCATGTATGAAATGCTGGGCAAACGTCGGGCTGCCAGCGATTCGCTACGCACGGCAATTCGCGTTGAACCTTATCTTACGGGTCCGCGTGGCGAGTTGGCTCGGCTGCTTGACTTGCGGGGAGGCGAAGATGCAAGCATTGGGGCAAACTTCAAGGCAGAGGTTCGCAGCCTGCGCCAGCAAGAAGTTGATCTGCTGGCACGCGACTTCCAACTGCTGCCCGGTGATCCCACACTCCGTTACCGTCAGGGGATGCTGCTTTATTTGTTGGACGAGCCAGATCGTGCCTTAGTAGCACTACGAGCAGCTTGCAATTTGGCCCCGAATGCTTATCAAAGCTGGTTGGCCTTGGCCCTGCTCTGCGAGAAGCAGCAGCTCTGGGACGAAGCACTCGGGGCACTTGGCCAAATGCACAAACTTCGCCCAGGCGACCCCGCCATTGGTGGCATCTATGTGCGTATGCAGCAAGCGATGGGGAAGGGGAAATAAAGCTGTCAGCTATCAGCGGTCAGCATTCAGATTCTCTGGCTGAGTGTTTTCAATGCTAGCATCGCTTCTCAAGATGCAGAATCGTCCGGAGATTGTCCGATAAAAGATTCGTACTCAGTGCGTCTTCATTTTGAGGTGAGCCGCCCGGCGCTAGCCGCTAGCCTGCGGGGGATAACGGCTTGCCTCTGCCGCCCGACGCTAGCGCGTTCGGCTCACATCTTTCCGAGAGGGATTTCTGTGATTTCTTTTTTGCTACGACCGCTGCGCCAATTGGCCCTTGCGCTAGGGGCTAACGATTCGCCGCATCAGGTGGCGTGGGGTTTTACGCTGGGGATGATCGCGGGGCTGGTGCCCAAAGGGAATCTGCTCGCCATCGTGCTGATGGTGCTGCTCTGCGCACTGCAGGTGAACAAGTCGGCCGGGGTGTTGGCCATGGCGATGTTCACCGTCGCCGGGCATTGGCTTGACGGGTTTGCTCACGCACTGGGGGCGATTGCCCTGGCTTGGCAGCCGGTCCGACCCCTGCATACATGGCTCTATGAACTTCCGTTGGGGCCTTGGTTGGGACTAAACAACACCGTGGTCCTGGGGCAACTGCTACTGGGCTTCTATTTTGCTTACCCCGTTTACTGCTTAACACGGATGACGATTACCAAGATCAGACCTCGGGTGGCTCTCTGGCTCGGGCGCCATCGGGCGACTCGTTGGCTAACCGGCATAGATTTGGCCGCAACTTGGGGTATCGACACATGATTCGCTGGAAATATGTATTGCCCCGTTTGACCCTGGTGCTGGTTCTCTGGCTTGCCGTCCGCTTTGGCCTCGACCCGCTCGTCCGATGGGCGATTGTCGCCAGCGGCGAGTCGGCCGTCGGTGCAAAAATTGAATTGGCGAGCGTTCGAAGCTTGCTGCTCGACGGCGAATTGGAGCTTTATGACTTATGCGTGGCCAATCCTCGCAAGCCGATGCGCAATCTGCTGGAGTCGGACCAAGCGAAACTAAAAATCGATCTCAGCGCCTTGTTTCTCAAGCGGTTGGTCGTCACCAATGGCACAATCCGTGGATTGCAGTTCGACACGCCGAGAGAAATCTCGGGCAGACTTGTTATCCAAGCCGACGACTTGTCGTTAGAAAACAGTGCCCTATCAGATCGCCTCGCTCCATGGCTTGAATCGGGCAAAAAGCTGGGAACTAACTGGATCGACGGCATCGACACGCGCTTTGAGCAAGACCTGACCAATCAACTAGAAACGCCACGCGTTGTTAAGCAGCTCGAAGATCGCTGGCGGGAGCAGGCTGATGAACTGCAGGCCCGGATCGAGGCGATCGGCATCCAATCCCGTCAAATGAAAGACGATTTGCACCAAGCGCGCATAAATCCGCTGCGCAATCTTGCTCGCATTGGCAAGTTGCAAGAGTCGTTCGTCGCGGTGCAGCAGGAATTGCAGAAGGTCACCCGGCAGTTGCAACAACTACCGGAGCAAGCGAAAGAAGATCGCCGTGCCGTTCTGGCTGCTCGTCAGCACGATGAACAACTGCTCCGCAATGCCGTGCAGTTGGACCAAGTCGATGGAAGCAAATTCAGCGAGCGATTGCTGGGGCCGATGGTCAGCGACCGATTGAAGACCCTAGTTGGTTGGGCTCGCATGGCGCGCGAGATGGTCCCCGATAATAAGCTTCCGTCAGAGCCGGATTCAACGCATGGCCGAGGCGTGACGGTCCACTTCGTCCGCCCGCGACCGCTGCCGGAATTTCTCATCAAGCGGCTCGAACTTTCAGGCACCGCCCGACTGGGCGGGCAACCGGTTGAACTGGTTGGCACGTTGACCAATGCCACGAACGGGCCGTCGCGACTCGCCACGCCCACACAGATCCATCTGCAAAGTCGTGGGGCATTTGGCTTCACGGTCGATATCGCACTCGACCGCCGGCAAAAGATTGTCCGAGACGAAATCCATATTGACTGCCCGCGGCTACTGATTCCTGCACAAACCTTGGGCACCGGGGCACTGGCGATGCGTCTTTCACCTGGCATGGCGAAGATGCAAGCCGATGTTACACTCGAAGGCGATCGGATTGACGGCATGATTCGTTTTGTGCGATCCTCGATTCGCTTGCAGCAATCTGGCACGAAGGGTGGGGATACAAGCTCGACGGAATTGAAGCTGGCCAAACTGCTTGAGCAAACCGTGCGAGGGATCGACCACGTGGACGCCAATATCCGCCTTGCTGGTAGACTCGATCAGGTCGAGTGGCATTTGCAGTCGAACCTTGGCCCCCAACTGGCCCATGGATTCAATCAGGCTGCCAAACAACTCGTCCAGAAACAAGCCTCCGCCCTGCTCGCCTCGACCCAGCAAAAGGCAGACGCTCAACTCGCCAAGTTGGCTCAACAGCGCGACCAAGTCCAGCGACGACTGCTTGGGGAGTTGCGAGTTGCGATGCGCGAGACGCGAGTTGGCCTTTGAGAACTCGCATCTTATAACTCACAACCCGACGCTAGCGCGTTCGGCTCACAACTTCTCCCAGCCCCATGCTAAATCTGAATCAACGAGCAGGCATCCTTTGCGATCAGCTTGCGTCATTCGGTGCCGTGCGTCATCTGCTTTCTTGCGGGACCACTGTCTATGATTGCGGCGTCGAAGCGCCGGGCGGAATCGAGGCCGGTCTGCTGCTTGCGCGGATTTGCTTGGCCGATTTGGCAACGGTCGAACTGATGGCTAGCGATGATGCAGTCTGGCCTGGGCAGGCGATACGAGTGGCAACGGACCAACCGGTAGCTGCCTGCATGGCTTCGCAGTATGCCGGGTGGGAAATAAAGTGCGACGGTTATTTTGCCATGGGTTCGGGCCCGATGCGCGCCGCGGCCGGCAGAGAGCCCCTATTTCAAGAGCCGCCGTTCGATGAGATTGCACGGCTCGAATCGCCTATCGCGTGCGTCGGCGTTTTAGAATCAGGCAAGCTGCCGCCTGAAGAGGTTTGCCTGGACATTGCCGCCAAGTGTGGTATCGAGCCGGCACAACTCACGCTGCTCGTGGCATCGACAAGCAGCCCGGCCGGCACGCTGCAAGTGGTCGCACGCAGTGTCGAAACGGCCATGCACAAGTTGCACGAATTGGGTTTCGACTTGAGCCGCATCGAAAGCGGCTTCGGAGTTGCCCCGCTGCCGCCGGTCGCTGAAGACGACCTCACCGCCATCGGACGTACGAACGACGCAATCCTCTACGGCGGGCAGGTGACGCTGCGGGTTCGCGGCGACGATGCATCGCTCGAAGAAATGGGTCCTCAGGTGCCCAGTAGTGCATCGGCCGACTATGGCCGACCGTTTGCCGAAGTGCTCGCCCGTTATGACAACGATTTTTACAAGATTGACCCGCTGTTGTTCAGCGCCGCCGAGATTACACTGGAGAATATCGACACGGGTACCATGCATCCGTTTGGCAAAGTGAATCGCGACATCCTCGAACAATCGTTTAAGGCGAGCGGCAGATGAGAATTTACCAATCTTAACCCGACGCGTAAGCGAGGGAATTACCCCGTTATCCTCAGTCCCTCGCTTACGCATCGGGTTATCAAGGTAAGTTCTTAACTGCCGACGCGCCTAACAGTCGCACCCGTTAGCGTCGGCGGCCACGCCGAATATCCCTCGAACCTGCATGCCATCCAGCCGATCACCCAGCCATGTACGTTGCCGCAGGAGTCCGTCGTAGCCGACGGCGCTAACAACCATCCCCCATCAATGATTACCTCATGCGAATTGCCGTCCTCAGTTCTCCCACCAGTTGGTACATCCGCGACCTGCAGCGCGCCGCCGGCGACAAACACCAAATCGTTCCGGCCGGCTACCAGCAGTTACAATCTGAGATGGATGGTGATTCCCTTTCGTTTCACTCGAGCCGGTGTAATCTGACCGACTTCGACTGTGTGCTGATCCGCTCGATGCCACCCGGCAGCCTGGAGCAAATTGTCTTTCGCATGGATGTGCTGGGACGACTGGCGGCGCACGGTGTGCCGGTGGTCAATCCGCCCCGAGCGATCGAAACGGCCGTCGACAAGTATCTCGCCACGGCGAAGATGCAAGCCGCGGGGCTGACGGTTCCTCGTACCATTGTCTGCCAAACTGTTGACGAAGCGATGCACGCTTTCGAGTCGCTAGGTGGCGACGCTGTGGTAAAGCCACTGTTCGGCAGCGAAGGTCGTGGAATCTTGCGCGTCTCGGACGAAGCGATCGCATGGCGAACCTTCCAAGCACTGGCCCAACTCGACCGCGTGATCTACTTGCAACAGTTCATCGAGCACGAAGGCACCGACCTGCGGCTGCTGGTCATCGGCGAGCGGGTCCTTGGAATGCGTCGCACGAACCCGCACGATTGGCGCACCAACATCAGCCGCGGCGCCGTAGCCCAACCGCTTGCCGTTTCGCCCGAGCTAGAAACCATCGCCCTTCAAGCCGCTGCCGCAGTCGGCGCAACAATCGCAGGCGTCGATCTGCTCCCGGCACGCGACGGCCAGCTCTACGCGTTAGAAGTCAACGCCGTTCCCGGCTGGCGGGCCTTGGCCGAAACCACGGCCACGGATGTCGCCCAGTTGGTGCTCGATCAATTGCGAATCGTTCGGCCAGAATGTTGATTTTTGCCACCACTTTCCCATCGTTTTCTACCGACACCCGGGGCAAATGGGCTTAAATCCCGGCAAAAAACCCCTCGGCATCCTCGCCAGAATCTGCACCACGGGATGCCCCATAAGCTATACTTTCCAGTTCTCTCTGCTGGGGCGTGAATAATTCTGACAAGATACTGGGCTTGGCAACGAATTACGGCTGACAACACAATTTCTCTAGTGTTTTGTCACAGCTTAATTTTGGGGTGAGCCGCACGGCGCTAGCCGCGGGCTGAGGGGGATAACGGCTTGCCTCCGCTGCCCGACGCTAGCGAGTTCGGCTCAGAAGGACGAGTTCGGCTCAGAAGGAATTTTGGAAAGGATGGTGCCATGTTAGATAATGTGTTTCTAGTCTGCGCGGTGCTTGGCGGCACGGTCATGGTTTGCCAGTTTTTGCTCACGCTCTTGGGCATGGGCGACGATGGCGGTGACATGGCTGGCGACGCGGGCGATTTTTCCGGCGATGCAGATGTCGGCGGCGGCGATTTCGACGGCGGGGATTTCGACGGTGGGGATCATCACTCGACCATTTCCCAAGCATCGGATGCCGAATTTCAGCACCACGGCAGCAGTTGGTTGTTTGGCGTGCTCTCGTTCCGCACGTTGGTTGCGGCACTCGCCTTTTTCGGTATCTCGGGCAAAGCGGCCCTGGCCGCCCAGATGGCGCAGCCCGTGTCACTCATCTTGGCCACGTCCGTGGGGCTTGCCGCGATGTACGGCATGTATTGGCTGATGCTTTCCATCTCCCGGCTCAACAGTTCGGGCAACGAACACATCGGCAACGCGTTGGGCAAACCGGCAACCGTTTACGTCTCGATCCCTGCCAGTCGGAAGGGTGCAGGCAAAGTACAACTCTCGATGCAAAACCGCATCGTCGAATATCAGGCAGTCACCGCCGAGGAAGAACCACTCAAGTCGGGCGAACCAGTCGAAGTAGTCGAAATCCTCAACCGCGATACCGTGCAGGTGCGACGTACGGAAAATAGCTGTTAGCAATTAGCCAGAAGGATTTTGCGAGAAACATTCAAGGTATTACTCTGGCTAATCGCTAAACGCTAACCGCTAATAAAAAAGGAGATCAACCATGACACTTTCTATTCCACTCGCCGCTGCCGTACCGGCAGGCCCACTATTGTGGCTGACCTTACTTGGCGTCCTGGTCGCGATGGTCTTTTTCACCACGATCATTCTGCTCAAGAGCAACTACAAACGATGTTCCAGCAACCAGGTGCTGGTGATCTTCGGTAAAACTCGCCGTGGCGAAGCGGCCAAGACGGTCCATGGCGGGGCGTCGTTCGTTTGGCCGTTGTTCCAGGATTATCGCTATCTGAGCCTCGATCCGATCCAGATCGAAATCCCGTTGCGCGGAGCGTTGTCGAGCGAAAACATCCGCGTCAACGTCCCCAGCGTGTTTACCGTAGCGGTCGGCACGTCGTCCGATGTGATGACCAACGCTGCGATCCGGTTGCTAGAACTCACAACGTCTGAAATTCGCCAACAAGCCGAGGAAATAATCTTCGGCCAGCTACGGCAAGTGATCGCGTCGATGAAGATCCAGGATATCAACCGCGACCGCGATACGTTTTTGCAGCATATCCAAAACTCGGTTGAGCCTGAGCTGACGAAGATTGGCCTCGTGCTGATCAACGTGAACATCACCGACATCACCGACGAAAGCGGCTACATCGACGCCATCGGCCAGCAGGCCGCCTCGCAGGCGATTCAGCAGGCCCGTGGCGATGTGGCCGACGAAGTGAAGCAGGGCGAGATCCGCGTTGCCCAGGCGAATCGGGAAAAGGCGATTGAGGTCGCCAACGCCACCAAATTGCGCGAGATCGGCACCCGTGAGGCCGAGCGCGAGCAGGCGGTCCGCGTTGCCGATTTAGACAAAGAACAAATCGTCGGCGAACAAGCCGCGGCGTTCGAGCGCGATATGCAAGTCAAAAACGCCGAACAGCAGATGCGTATTTCGGTCGCCGATGCCAACGCCAAAGCGGTCGACGGCGAAAACGTGGCCGATGCCGTTATCGCCCAATCACAAGCGACGTTGCTTGTGGAAAAGGCCAATGCCTACGAACGGGGCGAATCGCGAAAACGCGAAGCCGAGGCGGCCGTCCTCGAAGTGCAAAACCGCGCGATGGCCAAGGCCGCTGTCGCAGAAGCCGAACGCATTGAGGCCGAAGAACGAGCCAAGCTCGAAGCACCCGCCCTGGCAGAGAAGGCCAAAGTGATCGTGGATGCCCAGGCGGAAGCCGAAAAACTTCGCCTCGAAGCCGCAGGCGAAGCATCCGCGATCTACGCCAAGCTCGAAGCCGAAGCCCGGGGACAATACGAAATCCTCGCCAAGAAAGGCGAAGGTTTGAAACGGATCGTCGATGCGTGCGGCGGGTCGAAAGAGGCGTTTCAACTGATGATGCTCGAACATCTCGACACGCTGGCCGAAACTAGCGCCCAGGCCATCTCGAATATCAAGTTCGATAAGATCGTCGTTTGGGAAAATGGAGGTAGCCAAAACGGTCGCAACAACACGGCCGACTTCCTACACAACATGGCGGGCACGCTGCCACCGATGCTGCAAGTGATGCGCGACATCGGCGGCATCGAAATGCCCGAAAGCCTCGCCAAACTGGCCGGGGCGGAGGATGTCACGGTCGACAAAGCAGCGGAAAACAGTATGCCAACACCGATCGCACACGCGGCAGAGACTGCACCTGATGAGGAAGCATAGTTAGCCGCCGGGCTTGTCCCGGCGCGTTGCAGGAAATCACGAGAAATTTCGCTTCCGCACCGGGACAAGCCCGGCGGCTAACGTGCGGTGTAACCTTTCCACCGGATGCTTGGTCCGTCACAATGGCGGCATGTCGTCCGCTGATTCCGATTCGCTGCCACTGAATGTCGCCGATCGCTTGGCCGACGTGGCTGCGCGGATGCCGGATGCCTTAGGAGTTGTGAGTTGGGAGGCGCGAGGCGCGAGTTGGCGTAGGAGAACTCGCGCCTCGCGCCTCCCAACTCCCAACTCCTTTTCCCACCTCGACGCCGACGCCACCGCAATTGCCCGCGGGTTGGTAGAGATGGGCGTCACGCCGGGGATGCGGCTGGCGCTGTTGGTGCCGCCGGGGGTGGAGTTTGTGAAGCTGGTTTTCGGGCTGTTGCGCAGCGGGGCGACGACCGTGATGGTCGATTCCGGCATGGGGCGCACGTCTTTGATCGACTGCCTCGCCCGCGTAGATCCGCAAGGGTTTGTTTCGATCAGCCGAGCCCAAGCGGTGCGGTGCGTGTTGCGGCGACGGTTTCGTCATGCTCGGCTGAACGTGACGGTAGGCCGACGTTGGTTTTGGGGCGGGCTCACCTATCGGCAATTGCTGGAGCGAGGGCACCGATCGAGCATCCCGTTGCCGACAACCCGTGCTGGCGACCCCGCGGCGATCATTTATACCAGCGGCAGCACAGGCCCGCCTAAGGGGGTACTTTACACCCATCGGATGTTCGACACGCAAGTGGCTGAGATCCAGCGGCAATACAACATCGAGCCGGGCGGCGTCGACTTGGCTTGCTTTGCCCTGTTCGGGCTGTTCAATTCGGCGATGGGCGTCACCACGGTGTTTCCCGACATCGATTTTTCACGCCCAGCCACGGCCGATCCGCGTAAGCTGCTTGCTGCGGCCAACCGTTGGGAAGTGACTCAGGCGTTTGCCTCGCCGGCGGTGTGGGATAATCTGAGCCGCTACTGTGCGGAGCAGAGTGAACAGATTCCGACGCTTCGCAAAGCGTTTTCTTGTGGTGCCCCGGTGCCGGCCGACGTGTTGCGTCGCACGCTCGCCTGCGCGGGTCCGGAGGCCGAAATGCACACGCCTTATGGCGCAACCGAGTGTTTACCTATCGCAACGATCGCCGCCAGCGAAGTGCTGGGCGAAACCGGCAAGCGTACGGATCAGGGGGCGGGTGTTTGTGTCGGACGGAAGTTCGACTGCGGCGAGTGGCGGGTGATCCGCATTACCGACGAGCCAATTGCCACAATCAACGACGCGGAGGAATTGCCCACCGGCGAAATCGGCGAGCTAATCGTCCGCGGTCCCCAGGTGTCGCCGGAATATGTCACGAGTGCGCCCGTGTGTTGCGTTGCAACACGGCTAGCCGTGCTGCAACGCAGCACACGGCGCAGCACACGGCAAAACCCTAACACCCTCTCCAAAATCCGCGATGGCGAAACCCTCTGGCACCGCACCGGCGACGTCGGCTATTTCGACGACCAGCAGCGTTTTTGGTACTGCGGCCGAAAAGCACATCGAGTCGAAACAGCGGGCGGCACGCTGTTTACCATCCCCTGCGAAGCGATCTTCAACCAGCATCCCGCCGTGCGAAGAACCGCTTTGATTGGTCTCGGCCCGCTAGGCAGTCAGGCCCCGGTGCTCATTGTCCAGCCGATGGCAAAGGCATCCCCTTGGAGTCAGTTGGTCAAAGAACTTCTGACATTAGGCTCGAAACACAAGCTTACCCGCGACATCTTACAATTTCTACAGCACAAATCGTTGCCGGTCGATGTGCGTCACAACTCCAAAATCAACCGCGAGCAGTTGGCCGCGTGGGCCGGCGGCCGGGGTCGGGGACGACCCGGCTCGCAACCACCCTTCACTAATCGCTAGCACCATGAACGCACTTGTTACCGGCGGCGGCGGGTTTCTCGGCCGCTATATTGTCGAGCAGCTTGTCGCTCGTGGTGATCGAGTGCGCAGCTTCGGTCGTGGAGCGTATTCCGAACTTGAAGCGATAGGCGTCGAAGTGGTGCGCGGCGACATTCGCGATTGGGCTGCCGTGGTTGCAGCGTGCGAGGGGATTGATTGCGTGTTTCACACGGCCGCCGTGGCGGGTATTTGGGGCCCGTGGAAAACCTTCCATGGCATCAATGTCGTCGGCACAGAAAACGTACTTGCCGGGTGTCGTGAACATGGCATCAAGCGTTTGGTTTTTACGAGCAGTCCCAGCGTGACATTCGATGGCCGAGAGCAGTGCGACATCGATGAATCGGCACCGCACTCAACCCGCTGGTTGGCCCACTATCCTCACACCAAAGCAATCGCCGAGCAAGCGGTGCTGGAAGCCAGTGGCGGTGAAATGCAAACGTGCGCACTGCGACCGCATCTGATCTGGGGCCCGCGAGACAGGCATCTGATCCCACGATTGATCGACCGCGCACGTCGAGGCCGCTTGCGCCGCGTCGGCGACGGCACGAACCTGGTCGACATGATCTATGTCGAGAATGCCGCCGCCGCCCACCTACAAGCCGCCGACGCCCTGGCCTCAGCCGGTTCACCCCTGGCCTCGCCCGGTTCACCGGGCGCAGCCATTCCCGCAGGCAAAGCCTACTTCCTAAGCCAAGGCGAGCCGGTCAACTGTTGGCAGTGGATCGACGAAATCCTGGCGCTGGCCGATCTGCCGCCGGTAAAAAAATCGATTTCGCTAGGAGCCGCATGGAAAATCGGAGCGGTGTGCGAAGCGGCTTATCGCCTGTTGCGGCTAAGCGGTGAGCCGCCGATGACCCGATTCCTCGCCGCCCAGTTGGGCACTTCCCATTGGTTCGACATCTCGGCCGCCCGTCGCGATTTTGGCTACCAGCCGCGTATCTCCACGCCCGAGGGCATGCGACGATTGGGCGATTGGCTGCGGAATGAATGGCCAAAGAACAACGCCTAGCCGCTGCTCGCTTCTCCAACTACAATCGCTGGTTTACCTTTCAGTAACGAGGACCGGCGTGCTACGAACCCATACCTGCGGCGAACTGCGTGCAGACGATGTTGGCCAAAATGTAACCCTCTGCGGCTGGGTCGATACCTATCGCGACCATGGCGGCGGGCTGTTTGTCGACCTGCGCGACCGGTATGGACTCACGCAAGTGGTGTTCAACCCGCCCGATTCGTCCGGCGCCGTGATCGAAGCGAGCAAGGCGCTGCGGAGCGAGTTTGTCATCTCGGTCGAAGGTGCCGTTGCCGAACGGCCTTCCGGCATGGCCAACTCCAAAATGGCAACCGGGGCAATCGAGGTTCGCGTCACCCGCTTCAAGGTTTTGAACAAAAGCCTGACGCCGCCCGTCTCACCCAGCGTGCAAGAAGTACCCGGCGAAGACCTGCGGCTGAAGTATCGCTATCTCGATCTGCGTCGCAGCGAAATGCAAAAAACCCTCTTGCTACGCGATCGAATGATCAAGCAGATGCGCGACTATTTCGCACAGCACGACTTCATCGACATTGAGACTCCCGTGCTGGGACGCAGCACGCCCGAGGGGGCCCGCGATTACCTGGTTCCCAGCCGCGTTTCCCCAGGTTCATTCTACGCGCTGCCCCAATCGCCGCAGCTTTACAAACAAATACTGATGATTGCCGGCTACGACCGCTACGTGCAAGTGGCCCGTTGTTTTCGTGACGAAGACTTGCGAGCCGACCGCCAACCGGAATTCACGCAGTTGGACCTGGAAATGTCGTTTGTCGACTCGGACGACATCATGCAGATGCTCGACGGCTTGGTAGCCCGGCTTGCCAAGAAGGAATTGGGCCTCGACGTGCCACTGCCGCTGCCTCGGCTGACTTACGAAGAAGCGATGAACCGGTTTGGCCACGATGCGCCCGACCTGAGGTTTGGGCTGGAGTTGGTCGATTGCACTGATCTGGCGGCTGAGGCCGAGTTTCGTGTGTTTAGTGCCGTGGCAAAGAGTGGCGGCCATGTGCGATGTATCAATGCGAAAAAGGGGACCGAGCATTACTCGCGCCGTGGGATCGACGGGCTCACCAAGTTCGTCGGCGACTATGGTGCGAAGGGCCTGGCCTGGTTCCGCGTCGAAGAGGATGGCAAGCTCAACTCGACCATCGCCAAGAACTTTGCACCCGAACTGCTCGCCAAGTTTGCCGAGCGGATGCAAGCTGAGCCGGGCGACCTGCTGCTGTTCGTCGCAGACGGGTGGGAAGTCACTTGCAAAGCGCTGCACGCCCTGCGAACCAAGCTGGGCCAGGAGATGAAGCTTTACGATCCCAACGCGATGCACTTTTCCTGGGTAGTCGAGTTTCCGATGTTCCAGTACGACGACGAAGCGAAGCGGTGGAATGCGATGCATCACCCGTTTACCGCCCCGCTGGAGTCGGATATCGCCTTGCTAAAAAGCGAGCCGGGCAAGTGCCGTGCGCAGGCTTACGACCTGGTCATCAACGGCAGCGAGGCGGGTGGCGGCACCATCCGTATCCACGACGCCGAGGTGCAGCAACAGGTCTTCGGACTGCTAGGCATCGACGAGCAGATGGCCAAGGAGCGGTTCGGTTTTTTGCTCGACGCCTTGCAATACGGCGCCCCACCGCACGGAGGCATTGCCCTGGGTATCGACCGGTGGGTCATGCTCTTCGGCAAGCTCGACAGCATTCGCGAGTGCATTGCGTTTCCAAAAACACAAAAAGCGGCCGACCTCATGACCGAAGCTCCTGGCGAAGTCGATGCCGGACAACTCAAGGAGTTGGGCATTAAGATCAACTTGGATAATTAACACGCGCACTTCGTTCCCGTGCTCTGCGTGAGAACGCAACATCTAGCCGCTCCGCGGCGATGGATCACGTGAAACAAAGACCGTAGCGCCCTCCAAGACACGACGACCGTAAGCACGGTTCCTCGAGCGGAGATAGCCAACACATTGATACTCCTCGACGAGAATAGTTAGCCGACAAGGCCATTATGAATCGCAAAAAACGAATTTGATTGGGGAAGCTATGGAATCGCATTTATGGAAGAAGGGCTTGGTGCTATTGGTTTTGGCGTTTATGTCAGCCGGGTCGTCCGTTGCTCAGTCTGCCGATAGAGGTGTCGGAGCGGGGCCACCGAAGACTTATTGCTTGGCCCCGGCGCGTTTGGTCGAGAGTAAAAGGCGTATTGCCAGGGGAGATGAATCGCTCAAGCCTGCGATGGATCGGCTGATCGCAGAGGCGGACGAGGCTTTGAAGGTGGGGCCTTTTTCGGTGATGGATAAGAAGTTGACCGCATCAAGCGGTGACAAACACGATTACATGAGCCTCGGTGTTTACTGGTGGCCTGACCCTAAGAAATCGGACGGGCTGCCCTATATTCGACGGGACGGTGAATGGAATCCTAAAACGCAAACGAACGCTACGGACCGGGAATCGTTCGGCCAGCTGTCCTCGGTGGTCGAGACGCTTGCAATCGCGTCGTATTTCACTGAGGACAGGCGATATGCCGAGCGCGTAAGAGAGTTGCTGCGTGTGTGGTTTTTGGATACTGCAACGAAGATGAACCCCCATCTTCAGTTCGGTCAGGGAATCCCAGGCCGGACAGAGGGACGCGCTGTCGGGATCATCGATACGGAGTGGCTGCCGGGATTGATCGATGCGATTGCCTTGTTGGAAACATCCGGAGTGTGGACACAAGAGGATCAAGTCGCGATGCAAGCTTGGTGCCGGGCCTATTTGGAGTGGCTGCGGACGAGCAAGCATGGGCTTCGTGAAGAGAAGGCGCCCAACAATCACGGGACATGGTACGATGCTCAGATGGTTAGCTTGGCGCTCTATGTTGGGCGGGTGGATTTGGCGAAGGAGATTCTTGAGAAAGTGAAAACTCGGCGAATCGAGAAGCATATCGAGCCGGACGGCAGCCAGCCGGCCGAATTGGCGAGGACTAGGCCGCTCCACTACAGCAGAATGAACCTGAACGGGTTATTTCTACTGGCGGAAATGGGACGCAAGGTCGACGTGGATCTGTGGGGTTATGAATCTTCCGACGGTCGGAGCCTGCGAAAGGCGCTTGATTTTCTGGCCCCCTATGGCGACCCGATTAAAAAGCGGCCCTTCAAGCAGATTTCGTCCTATAGGCCGGTGACGCTTTTCTCGCTGCTGCGCCGGGGGGCCATTGCTTATGAGGACGGGCAATACGAGGCTTTTATCGAGAAGATCGGTGTCGAAGACATTGCCGGCGAGCGAACGAATCTTTTGTGGCCAAGGTAGAATCGTACTTGTATCGGACGACCGGTGCGTGTTCGGTTTGAAGGGGGCCCTGGCGAGGAGGCTTTTTCACTGATTGAATTGTCCTTTGATTGTCCTCTGAGTGACTTGCCAAACGGCAGTCAAATGCTCCAGATACTCACTCGGTGTGAGTAGGCTGTCGGCAGAACCGGCCATTTCAAATAACCAGCCCCCTTTGTATTTGTCGACGTTGATCGCCGATGGGTCGCGTAGCAGTTCGTCGTTAAAGCGCGTGAGACAGCCGGCGATGGGGGCGTAGAGCGACGCTTCGGCCTTTTGGCTTTCGATCTGGCCGATTTCTTGCTTTTCGGTCAATTGTGTGCCGACAGGGATAATCCAGTCGAGGAAATAGACATCCTGCAACAACCGAACCGCGTAGGCTGAGAAACCGAACCGAAGTCGGTCGTTTTCCACGGCTTCTGCCCACATGTGATTGCGGGCGTATTGCCGGTCTGTGGGAAACTCGGCTTGGTGCTCTCCCATGGAGAAAAATAAGCTTTTAGCCATTAGCCGTTAGCTCTTAGCAGAAGAAGTGAAGGTAAAACTCAATCAAGTTAATCCTACAGCGCAGAGTAAATTAACCACAAAGGCACAAAGAGCACGAAGAACCCAGCGCAGCAAAGCCGCAACCAAAATGTCAGATTCTTTTTTATCACCGCAGAGAACGCAGAGGTCTTTTTTTAGGGATTTTCTCAGCGCTCTCCGCGTACTCCGCGGTTCAATTCCTTGAAAAGCATACTTGATCTATCTCTTTTCACTCATGGGACTTACATTCACGGCTCTGTATAAATTTGCGCAAGGCGCGAAGATTTGAATCATTAGTAACACGAAGAAAGTTGCTCTGAATATCCATCGAAAGAGAGGCATGATTCGTTGTTTTCTTGGGGAAAGAAACTCGGTGTTCTCCGTGCTCTCTGTGGTTCATCTTCTTTTCACTTCCTTCGTGTTACTGACGGTCAAATTCTTTGTTTGGCGCAAAGATTTTTCGACAGGATTAACAGGATCGGCAGGATAGTGGTCCATTGGATTCATCCCGTTTATCCTGTAAATCCTGTCAAAACGGGCTGTCGGCTATCAGCAAGAAAACCGCTGGACGAGGTGCATTTTTTCTGGCTGATAGCCGACAGCTTTCACTCTGAGTATTAACATCCTCTAACAAATCGCTAACAGCTAACTGCTAATCGCTCACGTGTATCGCACATTGCGATGTTCGGGCTCGAAGAACGCCGGTAGCAAGCCGTCGACTTGCAAGAGGCCCTTGCGCGTCAGTTTGATGCGACTGTCACCAACCTTGGCGAGTTCATCCTGCTCGTATTGGGTCCAAACGTCGCGCCAGTTGCCGGCAATGTCGACATGAAATTTATCCTGAAAGTAGGCCCGGTCGAGCGATCCTGTTTTGAGTTGCAGAATCATTTCGCGGATGAGCATTTGGTTTGGTGTTAGTTTGTATCCACGCTGAAGCGGCAATTGGCCCGATTCCAGAGGCTGGCAATAGGCCTCCCACTCAGAGACGTTTTGATAGTGGACGCCCGAGATCAAACCGAAGCTGGCGATGCCGGTAGCCAAGAGGTCGCTGCCACGCCACAGGTTGTCGCTGTAGCTGAAGTTCACACGGTCGCCCGTCCCTTGGGATATAGGCTTGACCATTGTGCTGGTGCCGTTGAGGGTGTAGCCGGCCAGTGCAAACTGGTCGAAGGCGTAATTAACCCATGCGCGTTTCGTTGGCCAATCAGCGATGGGCGTCTCGATTTGATCGCTAAGGATGTCTTGCGAATAAGCTGTGTTGTACGGCAATTCCATCTGGTAGATCGTCGCACTATCAGGGCTCAAGTCGATGGCACGACGGACCGTCTCTTGCCATTTTCCCTCCGTCTCGCCGACCAGACCAGCAATCAAATCAATGTTGGTGTTGGCAAATTGGGCCGATTGAATCCAGGGCCAAGCTTGATAGATTTCGGTCGATCCGTGGGCTCGACCATTTTCGCGGAGGATATCATCGTCGAAATGCTCGACGCCAAGGCTGATGCGCGTAACGCCAAGCTCGCGGAGCGTTTGCACTTTCGCCTCGCTCAGCGTGCCGGGCTCGCACTCAAAAGTTACCTCTTCAGCCTGGTCCCATCGGATGTTGGCTTGTAGCTGATCGACCAAATGGCGAAGCTGCTGGACGCTGAGAAACGAGGGTGTGCCGCCGCCGAAGTAAACAAACCGAAACGCTCGGCCGCCCATCACCGGTAGCTGGCTGACCAATTCGATTTCGCGCACCAGAGCCGCCAGATAGCGTTTAATCTGCTGGGCATTGCTGCCGGTAATGACCTTGTAGTAGCAAAACTTGCAACGCTTACGACAAAACGGAAGGTGCAGGTAGAGCCCCAGAGGCACGTCGGCTGGCGGGCTATCCATTGCCAAACGCACCGCGGGCAACTGCTCGGCCGTCCATTGTGAATAGGGCGGATAGTTGCTGATGAAGTAGCTGCCGACTTCAGTTTTAGTGGACATGATTCAGGAAAGGCTTGCGGCTAAAGAAAATCCTTGAACTCTTCTATCGTCAGCCCCGCATCTCGAATAATGCCACCCATCGTGAATGCGTTCACAGGATTATGGCGAGGGATGGTGATGATTCTGTTGTCATCTTTGGTCATGACGATGTGCTTCCCTTGTCGAGCAACTTGAAAGCCTGCTCTTTCCAACGCACGTACGGCATTCAGGTGATTTATTCCAGGAAGCTTTGGCATGCCTAGACGCCAATCTCCACTTCACGGACATCGGCATCCACCAAATTTTCGTTAACAACCGCAAGATAGTCGGTTATTGCGTCTCGAATATTATCAAGGGCTTCTGCCTCGGTGGCACCCTGGGACCAGCAACCCGGTAATCCCGGCACAGAAACGGAATAACCCTCGCTAGATTTGTGAATCGCAATTTTGTATTTCATGGTTCACCTTGACTGTCAAGTATACCTCGTTCATGGCTCGAAGAAAACCCTGACAACTTACCATTTGGGTAAGTAATCATTCTGCCTCAAAATTTTTCTTCTTTATCCGATCCCCAAAGCAATAAAGCGTACCATCCTTGTTGCCGATGACCAATCGCTCAGCGGCGACGGCAGGTGACGCCTTGAAACCGCCGCCAGCGTCGTATTGCCACGTTGCTTTGCCCGTGTCGATGGCGAGGGCCTGTAGCTGCCCGCGACGGGTTGCTAGGAAGACACGATCTCCCACAATCACCGGCGAGCTTTCTACCCGGCTACTGACCGCGATTTGCCACCGTGGTTTGCCCGTTGTCGGATCGAGGGCGTAAACTTGCTTACCCTGACTGCCGAATATCACAGCCCGGGCGTCGACTGCGGCCGCGGTGCGAATGGCATGACCTCGACGCGGATCGCGAAACCGCCAAGCGATCTGTGTCGGGGCAATGTCGATGGCGAAGAATGTGCCGAGTTCCGTGCCGAAGAAAATTTTGTTGCCGAGTAGCGCTGGCGTCGAACCGGTGGGGCCGTCGATGTCTACGCCCTCGCCTTCTTTGCCCGTGGTTACGTCGACCGCATGCAGTCGCTCGTCGCAGCCAGCCAGCAAAACCTTTCCACCAGCCACCGTGGGCCAACAGCGCAAGGGCGCTTCGATGCGAAATTCCCATTGCGGTTCGCCATTGCTAGCATCCAGGGCGATGAGGAGTCCCTCTTCGGTGGTCACCAACACTCGGGCGTTGACCAAATTGGGGGCCGCATAAATCTCGGCGTCGGTCTCATGCTCCCAAACGACTTCGCCCGACTCGGCCATCAGGCATCGGACGACGCCGCTAGAATCTCCCACATAAATGCGCTGGTTGCCAAACGCCGCCCCGGCAAGAAAACCGCTCTCCTCAAACTGTCGCGTCCAAATCGGTTTGCCATCGGCCAGCCAAATCGCATGGAACCGGCCATCGACGTCGCCAACGTAAACAGCTCCCTTGGCAATCACGGCGGTCGCCTCGAATCCGCTCTCCGGCAGCGAGTATTCCCAAAGCACCTGAGGCGAAGGGGGCAAATCGCACGTCGCCACGCCGGAAGCTTGCCCGTCACCACGAACCAATGGCCAATCGGCGGCATGGGCGCTACTGGCCAGCAAGAGCAATAGGGCGATTAGTTCAAAACGCAAGTTCATAGAGGTGCAACAATTCTTCGGTTGACAAAGGTACCGGATTAAACGTGCCTGTCCATTGCTGCGACGCGTCGGCCGCCAAGCCGGGCAGCCGTTCTCGTTCGACGCCGCAGTCCTCTAGTTTATCCGCCAGACCGGCCTCGTGGCGTGCTGTGGCGAGAAAATCTGCCAGCCCGTTTGCGCCTGTCGATTCGCTTGCTTGGGTGGCAATTTCAGGAGTGGCGGCCAGCAGCTCATGATACCAGTTGCCAACCTCTTTGCCATTTCGCCGTACCACGTGTGGAAGCATGAGGGCTACCGCCTGACCGTGGGCAATGCCGTAGCCAGCGGTGAGCGGGTTGGCCAGCGCATGGGCAGCCCCCAGCATTGAGTTTTCGATTGCAAGCCCAGACAAGCATGCGCCCAACTGCATTTCGGCTCGCGGCTCGATCACGTCTGGCTCGCGCAACACACGCAGATAGTTTGGTGCCAGATGTCGCCACGCTTCACGACTGAAGCAGAGCGAAATGGGCGAGCGTTTCTTGGCGACAAAAGTTTCCACCGCATGGGCCAGCGCATCAATGCCTGTCAGTGCGGCCACTTGGTTGGGTTGAGTGATGGTCAACTCGGGGTCAAGAATCGCGGCACGAAACGCAGCACGGCGGTCGCCACAGGCCATTTTAACCTGGGTCTGGGCGTCAGAAATCAACGCGAACGATTGCGTTTCGCTCCCGGTGCCTGCCGTGGTCGGCACAGCAATCATCGGCAACATCGGGCCGGTTGCTTTACCAACGCCCCAATAGTCCTGCATCCGCCCGCCGCAACTGACAAGAAAATTGATCCCCTTCGCGCAGTCCATCGAACTGCCGCCGCCCAGGCCAACAATCAAATCAGGACGAAAATCGTGGGCAATTGCCAATCCCGCATCGACGTGCGCAGTCGTCGGATTCTCCTCAACGCCATCGAACAACACCGTCGTCAACCCGGCCACTTGCAGCGAATTGATCCCCCGCTGCGTGTGTCCCGCGGCAACAATGCCCGGATCGCTAACGACCAGCACCCGCTCAACCTTGCGCGGTAAATCCAATCCGCTTGCGACTTCGCCCAGTTCGGCGATCTTCCCGCCTCCGAAAATGATTCGCGTCGGCAGATTGAAATCGAAAGGAATCATAGGGTAGTTGGGGGTTGGGAGGCGCTAGGCGCTAGTTTTCAGTTGGCATACGAATGCACTAGCGCCTAGCGCCCATCAACTAGCGCCTATTTGCAATGCCCGGCTGCGGTAGAGCAGCTCTACCAAATTGCCTTCGTGCGGCTGGAGCCAATCAACCTGGGGCGTGGGGATGGGGCCTAGGTTGAGTCGGTCGATGTCGGGCGAGTCGATCAAGTCGCGTCGGAAAGCTTCGTCTTCGGTGATGGCTGTGCAAACAAGCGTGGGACCGATTTTTGAGAGCATTTCTTGCTGGGAGCAGGCGACGACGCTGACCAGGGGGAACATGTATTCACGATTGGCGGCGGGGCATTCGGGAGAGTTGCAATGTAGGACCGTTGGCCGTAGGTAATCACAACTCGCGTGCTCGGCAACCTCTTTTTTTATCAAGCGTGGCCCGTAGGCGGCCGTTATGTGCTCGGTTTGTTCGTCTTCCAAGTCTTGCTCAATCATTTTCCACAAGCTTGCCGCAACGTTCGGCGTGGTAAACGCGGCCAAACTGGCTTTGGGATCGTCGGGCGGCAAGGCTTCGACCGGCCCGAGTCTTTCAGCCAATGCCGCGGCAATCTCACGCGTGTGTCGCGGGGCGTAAATGCTGGAGCAGTTAATGCAACTCCTTCCACCGTTCCGGGCAACGCTGTCCGCCATCATGTCGATGTGCTGGGGCCACTCGTCGACCGCGTCATCGCCCAGCAGGATTTTGCTGAAACCGGGGCCATGCACTTGCACGCTCGGGTTTGCCGCATACTGGCGCACGGTGTCAGGCCCGCCAAAGATCATGCTGCGTCGATAGCTGGCGAGAATCGCCTCACCGACCTCGGCCCCCGCCCCGGGATAAATTGAAATCGCCTCGGCTGGAACGCCCGCCGCGACCATCGCGGCACATACCCGGTAGGGCGTCCACGGTTCCTGCGAACCGGGCTTCAGCGCCAATCCCATTTGCAGCGGAACGACAGGCAGCCAAAGCGTATGCACACCGGGCGAATTGGACGGCAACACGGCACCCAAGACGGCCGTCTGGGCCTGATAGCTGACCGTCACGCCACGCCCTTCGTCGCCATAGCCGTGTGCCAGGATATCCAAATCGAGCCCGCGCGTGAGTGCATTGAGAATGCGATCCATGTTCTTGAGCACAAACGCATTCTTCTCAAGATTGGCTCGGCACATCGAGAGCGGCATGCCGGTCGTGGCCGATTGCATATAGACAAAATCCTCGGGCGACTGCTGCGAGTCGCCCACGGCAAGCGTGCTCGACTGGAACAATTCGCCAGCCCGCTGGCAACAGGCAACCAGATCCGCTGGCGACATCGCCTGCAAGGCCGTCCGCGCACGGCGTGCGAGCTTGGCATCGCGGCGGACGACCCCACCGCCGACCGTGCTGATGTGCGCCACCGGTTCACCCGTGAGAAAGTGCGAAAGCCGCTCGGCGTCGAGCGACTCGTACGGTTCGCCCCAGCGGATGGCGGTGAGGGTTATCATAGTGATGAGTGATGAATAATGAGTGATGAATGTTATGGATAATTTCGTTCTAGTTTTTTCGGTTGCGATTCTTCTTGACGGTTTTTACTGATGCAACCAGCATCGCCATTATTTCATCTGATTCTTGGAGCAACTCACTGAGGCGATCCTGGGAAACAATGCTACATTCAATAAGCAGTTCGATCCAGTATTTTGTCTCATCGAGTTCTTGAAGTCCAACTTCAACTTTGCTAATAAACTCGGCTGAAGATCGGGCTCGACCAGCTTCTCGATAGTGGGCGCCCACGGAAGTTCCCGAGCGAAGCAGTTGTTTGCCAATCACCTGAGCAACTGTGTCTTTTGGTAAAGCGCCGTACAGTTTTATGATTCTAACTGCAAAAGCCTTCGTGCGACCAGTCAGCCCCGCCTTCTTCACATGTTCGTAGGGCATATCACTCATCACTCATCACTTCAATAAACCCCCACCGTCGTCGCTCCCGCCAGTCGATGAAATGGCCGCACACCGCTGACGCCCCCCCAGGGGAATCGTTCGCATGGCGGCTCGCGCTCGCCTTCATCCCGTTCCAGAAATCCGGGGACGAAAAATTCCTTGGTGAGTGTGGTCAGTTTTACTCGGCCCGTTTCACCACAGGCGACCAGGCTATCGGGTTCATCAAAGTCGACCACCTCGATCACCGCCCGAGGCTGCGGGGCGTAGTAGCTGATCTTGTAACCCTCGGCGGCAGTCACCGGCTTCGAGCATGCCAAGCCCATCAGCGTGTTGCCGTAGGTGGGCGTCATGTAAATGCCGCTTTCTTCCGGCGGGCCGTCAAATAGTTCTTCGACGCAAAACCGCGTCCACTGCGGCGTGAACTCCGTGCCACCGGAAAAGATGCCTGTGATGCCCGAGTCGACCAAGCTGCTGCCGCGCTCTTCCAACTCTAAACAGAGCGATTCGATCAGCTTCGGCGTGCCGAACATGCAGCGAACCTCATGTCCGGCGGTGAGGATGGTGATAGCCTGCTCGATGCAGTGCTTTTTGTACGCCTCGACCTGCTCCATCTGGCCCTGCTTGAGCAGCTTGACCACCCAGCGAGGGTCGAGATCGATACAAAAGCAGATGCCGCCGCGAAGTTGTGCCAAATGCTCAACCGCCAGTCGCAATCGCCGCGGGCCTGAAGGCCCTAACATCAGCCAATTCGATCCCTGGGGAAAGTACTCATCGGGCAGCGTCTCGCTGAAGAGCGAATAGTCGGTGCGAAAATCGTCGATCGCGATGCGACTTTTGGGAATGCCCGTCGTGCCGCCCGTCTCGAAAACATAGACCGGCTTGTCAGCCAAGCCTTTCGGCACCCACCGCCGGACCGGCCCGCCGCGGAGCCAATCGTCCTGGAAAGACTCAAACTTCTTCAGATCGTCGAAGTTGCGGATCTCGGTCAGCGGATCGAATTTCAATCGGCCCTTGGCTTCTAACCAAAACGGACATCCGGTCGACTCGTGAAAGTGCCAGGCAACCGTGTCGACCGTGTGAGCGTCAAGCTCTGTGCGAGCGGCGGCAATCGCATCGGCAGAAACGTTTAGACTCATGGGAAAGAGGCGCTGGGCGCTAGTTGTTAGGCGCTAGTTAAATATGCATATGCTAACCATTGGGTAACTAGCGCCTAGCGCCCAGCAACTAGCGCCTGCCCAATCGCTATGCCTGCGTGTTGGCAGGATTGGGCGTGCTGCTCAGTTGGGCAAGCACTTGGATCACGCCATTCAAGTGAGCCAGCCGCGGGCCAAAGCGATCAACAAATTCGTTGAGCAAGAATTCGCCGTGAATCATATCATCGGCACCGTCATTGATTTCCTCGGTGATCCGTTCCAAGTAGTCAACCTGCACACGACTGAGCGATTCGGCCGCTTCGCTGCATGTCTTAGCCAGCCGAGGATTAGCTTTCTTCCATTGGTGTAATTCCTGGGATCGTTGCTTATGAACCCCAGCCATGACGCCGACCAATTCTTCCAGGATGTCGTTTGTACGGTCTTGGGCGGCCAACACTTCTCGGAGCAATTCGGTTTGCTCATATTCTGGATCAAGCATTGTCTCGGGGGAGCTTCCTGCGGAGACATCGACTTGCGAAAAAATCGCCGCTCTATGCTGCCGGTTTGGGGGCTGCCGGTTTGGGGGCTGCCGGTTTTGGGGCTGCTGGCTTTGGGACATCGACGGTTGTTTCCTTTTCAGTGTATAAGCGATCCATGGAATCGCTCTTGATTTTAGGATCGAGCAGAACGCGCTAGCGTCGGGTTTGCTCTGGAAATCACCCGCGGCTGCGCCGGCGGCTCATTCACGAACCCTAATTCTAGCTGTGACAAAGCACTAGCGTGCTAGCAGAACTCCGCCCCGGCTTCTCAGTAGGTTCCTTTAGTCTAACCAAAACTTGAACGTTTTTCTACCGTTTGGTGCGAATGATTTGGGACGATTCCTGATTAAAGTTCAGTGACAACTGCGCTCGATGGTTGGGATACACTCGCCCTGTTGCCCTTCCCTGTCGCCGCTACGATGCCCGGCTGTAGGGTGTGAGTGAAAACCACGTCGCAACCAATAGCCTGCCTCACTCTCCCCAGGACTCGCCGTATGGATGCCGATGATGGTAACTCGTTGCCTGCTATTGGTTTCCTGACCGCGATGGAAGACGCAACGCATGGCTGGTTTGGCGGATATCTGGTCCTTTCGCACTTGGGCAGACCGCTGGAATTTCACTGTTCTACACCGGTCAAGCCAAGCCGAGCCCAGAAAATTCTCTACGGACCCACGCTCCGACCCTACTTGTTAGGCGAAGTAATCGGTCAAGTACTCATCGGCCGGGCTGAGCTGCCAGTGCAAGCAGTATTGACCGATTTGCCCGAGATGCTGAGCTTGGCACTACTCCAAAGCGGCCCGGTGGCTTGTGTCGAAGCCGCCGGCGGCGACCCAGGCGACGGCGATGAGAACGAGTCCGTGCCGACTCTCGAGATTGCCGGGCTGCGATTGGTTGGCACCTCGACCTGCAACTGGGATCCCACCGATTTGCAGCAAAAGCTTGGGCCACTTGCGGAGAATGTCCAGTTGCTTGAGCCCTTCGAGCGCATTCGCGAAGCGATCCATGAGGTGCAGCGCATCTCCGACCTGCCGCCGGAAGTCGATCATGAGCAATCCGCAGCCGCATAATGAATCATCGAATGAAAGCCCAGGGGTTGCAACCCCTGGGCTTTGCGCTCAACTACAACTCTCGCCCCCCGAATCGTTTGCTGTGTCACTTCCCACGCCACAGGTACGCACCATCGGCTGCTTGTTGCCCGATGGCATCGCGGCAAAGCGTCTCTTGGGTTCTCCGGCGACGCCAGAATCTATCGCTGCATTGAATATTAACCCGAAGCGTGAGCGAGGGATATTCGATGCGATCCCTCGCTCACGCGTCGGATTTCTATCTGGCACTCCAGAATTGGCGAATTGCCCAACCTTGCGCACGCGGATTCGTCCGCCGCGCGACATCGTCAAGCTCGAAGACCGACTTCATTATCTATTGCAGCCACCGTTGGAAAACTTGCTGGCGATGGAGTCGCTCCGATTTCCATTTCGGCCGTTTGGCTACCAGATGGATGGCATCGCGTTTCTTTATCCACGGCATCAGGCCGTGCTGGCCGACGAAATGGGGCTTGGAAAAACGATGCAAGCGATCACTGCGTTGCGGTTGCTATTCAACCAGGGTCAAACGCGTCGGGCATTGTTGGTCTGCCCCAAACCGCTGGTCAGCAATTGGCGGCGTGAATTTACGCAATGGGCGCCGGAGTTGCCACTGACGACCGTCGAAGGCACCGCTGCAAGAAGAGAATGGCTGTGGCAAAATGCAACCGACGGGGTATTGCTGGCCAATTACGAAGCGGTGGTGCGCGACCAGCAACACGTGACGTCAACCTCGCCCGTGTTCGACGTGATGATCATCGACGAATCGCAACGCATCAAAAATCGCTCAAGCACCACGAATCAGGTCATTTGCTCGGTGCCCCGACATCGAAGTTGGGCGCTGACAGGCACGCCCATCGAAAACAGCACGGACGATCTGGTAGGCATTTTCGAGTTCGTCTCGCCCGGGTGCCTGCGCCCGCAAATGAAACCAGCCTCGATGCGCACCGCCGTCGCCGACTATGTGATCCGGCGTACGAAAGACCAGGTCTTAACCGACCTGCCACCGAAGCTCTACCGCGACGCCGACATCCGGCTCACCCCCGAACAGCAACAATCATACCAACTTGCTGAAAACGAAGGGGTGATCCGGCTGAGCGAGATGAAACGCGAGTTGACGATCCAGCACGTTTTTGAACTCGTGTTGCGATTGAAACAGATTTGCAATTTCGACCCGCTGACCGGCACTAGCGCCAAGTTCGACCGACTGAAAGCCGACTTGGAAGAATGTGCAGCCAGTGGGCGAAAAGCGATCGTCTTTAGCCAATGGGTTCGCACCATCGAACAGATACGCAAAGGGCTTTCGGAATTTAGCCCATTGGAATATCACGGTAAGATACCCTCTGGCAAGCGAGACGCGGTGATCGACCAGTTTCGAGACGACCCCGATTGCCATGTGCTGTTGATGAGCTACGGGGCGGGCAGCGTGGGCCTCAACTTGCAGTTTGCCGGCTACGTTTTTCTGTTCGACCGCTGGTGGAACCCGGCCGTCGAAGATCAGGCGATCAACCGGGCCCATCGCGTCGGCACCACCGCCCCGGTCACAATCACGCGATTTCTGGCCACCGGCACGATCGAAGAGCGGATCGACCGAGTGCTAGAGGAGAAGCGTGAACTGTTCAACTCGGTCTTCGACCCCACTTCACTGGCTAGCCCTCTGGGTCTTTCTCGCGACGAGATCTTCGGATTGTTTGATTTGCAGTTTCCCGAGGAAGAACCGGAAGCTGCCTAAGTAGTTCCTGTTTCCCAAATCAGAATATTGTGAAATTCGTCTGGCGGGCCGGTTTTGGTGTAGCAAGAAAAAGACGCATCGTTATCCTATTGAAAACAGAACGAATCAAAGAGCCATTTTACCCAAGGAGAAGCGGGCGATGCGTTTGAAAGCTGAAGCGATTCTCGATTTTGGATGGGCCAACGAGAAGGCCGACAACCAAACGGTACGGGATTATCGTGACGAGTACAAAACGCTCGGCCAGTTGCTGGACAGCCGGCCCGCGATTCTCGATGTGGTCCATCGCGACCTCGAACAGCTCAGCCAGACGACGTCGGCACGCGGCCGAAAGCCGATCTTCACCAGCGAAAACCTGTTTCGCGCGATCCTCGTCTTGCAACGGGAAGGACTCGACTATCGGGAAGCGTCGATCCGGATTGCCGAAAGCGAAACCTTGCAGCGGTTTTGCCGCCTGCTGAAAAAGCCGACCATCGACTTCACGCTGCTGAACAAGGCATTTCGCGCGATTCAGCCCGAGACTTGGGAACGGATCAATCACCTATTGGCCCTCGGCGTCGTCGCCGAAGAAACGGTCTCCCTGGAACATGTGCGAACCGACACGACCGTCACCGAATGCAATATTCACTGGCCGACCGACTCCAGCCTGCTGTGGGACGTCTATCGCGTGGCTGCCCGAGAAATGTCGACTGGTCGAGAACTCGACCCACTCCGTTGTCCTTGGCGATTTCACGCGAAGAAGATCAAAAATCTGCATCTTTTCGTCACGCGTTACTCGAATAGCACGAACAAAAAGCGTCTCCGCCAGGTCCGCCAGAATATGAAGACGCTGATCGTCCGGGTCGAGGAAGCTCTGGAAAAAGCGGAACAATTCGTCGCTTGGGCCGAACGTTCGACGTGTGTCGAGTTGGCGACGATTGCCCAGTCGCTGGCGAACCGTTTGCCGGTGATGCGGCAGGTCGCCGAAGTGGCTCGGCGCCGCGCGTTCGATCGAGAGCAGGTTCCAAATGCCGACAAAGTGTTCAGCATTTTTGAATCTCATGCGGAGTTGATCATGCGTGGACGGCGTGGCAAGCCAGTCGAATTCGGTCACAAGGTGCTGCTCACACAGTCGAAGGAGAAGTTCATTACCGATTACGTTGTGTTGGAGAAGAATGTAAGCGACAGCGAACTCCTGGAGACGGTACTCGAACGACACGAAGAGAAGTACGGTAGCCGGCCCAAAACGGTCGCCGCGGACATGGGCTTCTGTCCGGACGAGGACACCTACGAGGAATTGGAAGAACAGGTCGACTACCTGGGCGTGCCTCGGCGGACGCGAGATTTCGGCGACACGATGATGGGCATTTGGCAGCAGTGGCGCGCCGGAATCGAAGGCACGATCTCGTGCTTAAAGCGAGCATTTCGCCTGGCTCGCTGTTGTTTTCGCGGCTTTAAGAATTTCACGTCCGCCGTTGGCAGCGCCGTGTTCTGTCACAACTTAACGATCCTGGCAAAAACCTCAGGAGGCTGACGCGGAACGGACGCAAAAACCGAAAACAACTCGTAAACGTAAGGCGAGGTACGCGCGCTGCGGCGCAACAACGCCGACCCACCACAGAAAACCGAACAAGCCAACTCCCTCGCCCGCTCGTCGCCCCGCGCCGTTCCCAAAGTCGGTCGGAAAGGGAGTATTATCAACGGGAACTAGCTAATGACATTAAGATTACGACGATCAAGCCGATTGCACAACCGCATCGGGTTCCAACTCGACGCGTGCAACAACAAATCTCGCGGAGCGGACCTCGCCAATGGCGGAGCGGATGGCTTCTTCCAGGGAGTTTGCCAGGCGATGAAACTGAATTTGTGGAACACCGGCGAGTGTTGAAATCGTGCCGTCGCTGAAAATGCCGTAGAGATTGTCTGCGTCGTCCTCGCTTGGCTCGGTCGTTAGGATCAATGTAAAGTCATGTTCTTTCATCATTTTAGTACCTCACCAGCAGGAGTTATCTGGCTTCATTTTACGGCTCTTCAGGGAATTTAGTGGGCTATTGCTGACTGTGGCGATGAAGAAGCCTCATTTCAGCCCCCGGCTTTGCCGGGGGGTTGCCTTCGGGAAAATGTTGCCTTTGGGAAATGCCCTCGGGGAAAAGTCCTGCTTGGTAGAGATGGTAATCGTTCCGCGACCCCCCGGCAAAGCCGGGGGCTGAGATTGCGGCCTGTTAGTTCTCCTTTTCACACCAAAAACTAGCCACTAAAATTTCTGAAGAACCCATCATACCATATTTCCCCATTCGGGTCCGACCCTACTTTCCACATGAATCTCCATGGCCTTCAACTTCAACAAACTAACGACCAAAGCCCAAGAAGCGGTTGCTCGTGCGCAGGAGCGAGCCGCCGAGGCGGGCAGTCCGCAGTTGGAGCCGTTGCACCTGCTGGCTGCGTTGGTCGGTGAGCAGGGTGGCGTCATCCGTCCGTTGTTGGATCGCATCGGCGTCAACCAGCCGCAGCTACAGCAAATCGTCGAAGCCGAACTGGGGCACTTGCCCAAGACCAGCGGCGGAGCGCCGCCGCAGGCGAGCACCGAGTTGCAACAGGTCCTCGAAACGGCACAAGCGACCGCAGACGCGATGCAGGATGAGTTCGTCTCGACCGAGCATCTGCTGCTGGCGCTCGCCAAAACGAAATCAAAAACGGCCGAGCTACTCAAGCTCAATGCGCTGGGCGAACAAAAACTCTTGAGCGCCCTGCGCGAGGTGCGAGGCAGCGCCCGTGTGACCGATCAAGAGCCGGAGGCCAAATTCCAGGCGCTGGAAAAATATGGCATCGATCTGGTCGAACGTGCCAAGCAAGACAAGCTCGATCCGGTGATCGGCCGCGATCAGGAAATTCGTCGGGTGGTGCAAGTCCTATCGCGGCGGCGGAAGAACAACCCGGTGCTCATTGGCGAGCCGGGCGTTGGTAAGACGGCTATTGCCGAGGGGCTTGCCCTTCGGATCGTGCATGGCGACGTGCCGCAGAGTCTGAAGAACAAACGGGTGATTGCCCTGGACATGGGCGCATTGGTTGCGGGGACAAAATTCCGCGGCGAATTTGAAGAGCGGCTCAAGGCGGTGCTCCGCGAAGTGGAAGACGCCCAGGGGAATGTCGTGTTGTTTATCGACGAGTTGCACACGGTCGTCGGCGCCGGGGCGGCCGAGGGGGGCAGCGACGCGGCCAATCTGCTCAAGCCGGCGCTCGCCCGAGGCGATCTGCGATGTATCGGCGCGACCACGCTCAACGAGTATCGCAAGTATATCGAAAAGGATGCGGCGCTCGAGCGACGGTTCCAACCGGTGTTTGTCGGCGAGCCGAGCGTCGAGGATACCATCGCGATTCTCCGCGGATTGAAGCCTCGCTACGAAGCCCATCACAAGGGCGTGAAGATCAAAGACTCTGCTCTGGTCGCCGCGGCCGAGCTTTCGCACCGTTATATTGCCGATCGCTTTCTGCCCGACAAGGCGATCGATCTGATGGACGAAGCGACCAGCCACTTGGCGATGGAACTGGAAAGTGTGCCGACGGAAATCGACGAAGTGCAGCGCCGTCTGACGCAACTAGAACTGGCCGCCCGACAGTTGGCCGAGGAAACCGAGGAGCACGCACAACAACGGCTGGTTGATATTGAGGAAGAATCGACCGAGCTTCGCCGTGAGTTGGCCAACCTACGCGAACAATGGGAAAGCGAAAAGTTGGGTGCCTACGACGTGCATCAGGTCCGCGAGCGGCAGCAGCAGATTGCCCATCAATACGAACAACTGGCGACAACAATCAATGAAAAACAGTCGGCAGGCGAGCAGGTGGGCGAAGAACTGTATCAATCGTTGTACGAACTGGACGTTGAAAAGAAAAACCTCGATGCCCAACTATCCGATCAACTTGTCGTCGAACCCCAAACCGACGATTTGTCGTCGAACCTAAATGACGACAAGTCGTCGGCTTTGGAACTTTCGCATGGCAAGGAACCGTCACCTCAGCGGCGTCATTTGCTTCGGCAGGAAGTGGGCCCCGACGAAATTGCCGAGGTGGTCAGTGCGTGGACTGGTGTGCCGGTGACCCGGCTGATGGAAACCGAACGGGCCAAGTTGCTGGTGCTCGAAGAGCGGCTCCACCAGCGTGTGGTGGGCCAGGACGAAGCGGTCGCGGCCGTGGCGGGCGCGGTCCGCCGCAGTCGTAGCGGTTTGCAAGATCCCGATCAGCCGATCGGTTCGTTTCTTTTCTGCGGACCAACCGGCGTCGGCAAAACAGAGCTGTGCAAAGCCTTGGCCGAGACGCTCTTCGACAGTGAGCACGCGATGGTTCGGCTCGACATGAGCGAGTTCATGGAAAAGCACACCGTCAGCCGACTGATCGGTGCGCCGCCCGGCTATGTTGGCTACGAAGAGGGGGGCAAATTGACCGAAGCGGTGCGCCGCCGACCGTACTCCGTTATTCTGCTCGACGAAATCGAAAAGGCCCACCGCGATGTATTCAACATTTTGCTGCAAGTGCTCGACGATGGCCGGCTGACCGACAACCATGGCCACACCGTCGACTTTACCAACACGCTCGTCGTGATGACGTCGAACATTGGCAGCCAACTAATCCAGAAGATCACGGTCGAGGGCGGCTCGACGGACGACATCCGCGACGCCCTGGACGAAACGCTCCACACACGGTTTCTGCCGGAGTTTCTGAACCGCATCGATGAAACGATCGTGTTTCATCCCTTGAACCGCGAGCAGGTAAGCAAAATTGTTGACCTGCAACTGGTGCGTCTAACAAAGCAGTTAGAGAAGCGGGGCTTGGCGTTGATCGTTACGGAGACGGCCCGGAACGAAATCGCCGCCCAAGGTTATGATCCAGCCTACGGTGCCCGGCCGGTGAAACGGGTGATTCAGCAATCGGTGCAGAACCCGCTAGCGATTGAACTCTTGAAGGAAGAATACGCCGAGGGTGCAACCGTGGAGATTGACTTTCAAGATGGGGAGTTTACTTTTCAGTAGCCGTGCTGCAACGCAGCACACGGAAACACAGCACACGGGGCCATGCGTTGCAACGCGGCACACGGGGGCCGTGTATTGCGTTGCAATACGGCTACTCTACCGATCCGCCTTCTCCAATTCCCAATTGGCAATCAGCACTTCCGCCCCGGGAGTCAAAGCACGCAGCTTGCGCGTGATCTCGACCTTTTCCGATTGCGTTGCTTTCGCCAACCGGTTACGCAGGTGGCCCAGTTGCTCTCGGCGCTTGCGCCGACGCTTGATCTCTTTCTGACGTTCGCTACAACCCACGCGCGTTCTCCTTTTCTCAATGGACCGAGGACTTGGAACGCGTCTTTTTACCAGTTGGCGTGAAATGCGTCAATGTGCCCATGGCTAAGCGTCAGGAGCCGGCTGAGCATTCAGAACAGCAGCTACCGACGCGCGGCTATTACTGGAGCGTATTTCAGCCCCCGGCTTTGCCGGGGGGTTGCCTTCAGGGAAACGTTGCTTTCAGAGGAAATGTCACTCTGGGAAATGCTCTGCTTGGTTGAAAGGTGGACTGTTACGCAACCCCCCGGCAAAGCCGGAGGCTGAAATTGTGACTTGGGTATTCTCCTTTCCACGGCAAAATTTAGCCACTAAAAGTCCGGAAGAACTTTTTCAGAGCCTCAGCGGCACGAGCCTACAATTGACACACCAGACCATGCTGCGTAGAGTTAGTCTCCCACAGAAGCCGCAATATCCAAAGCATCCAATTTCTCAGGGTTCCACGCAAAGAGAGCTGATTTCACATGGACCCATGGTCACCAGCCCATGGTCGTTCGTGCCCCAGAGATTTCATTTGGTCGGGTGGCAGAGTGGTCTAATGCACCGGTCTTGAAAACCGGCGTGCCGCAAGGTACCGGGGGTTCGAATCCCTCCCCGACCGCTTTTTGGTGGCAACGACTTAGGTCGATGTTGCTCCCCTCACATAAAAAATCTGCTCCTCAAGACTGCTCCAGGTGCTTCCGGCTGGGATTGGTATCCGCTGGATTCGAGTAGCCTTTCACGGCACACTGGAAAATCCGGGTTCGTCGCTCGACACGGCTGAATCCCATCCACTTCATGGCCCCATAATCCAAATTCTTGGTCGATTTGGAAATAACGTGGTATTCAGAACGCGGCTGCTATCGTACACTCCCCGTTCTATGGCCGCCGATGGTCATTGAAATGCTTTTGATCGGGCTATCATTTGTTTTGCTTTTTGGCTTGTGTGAAGTACTTTTTCCCAGTAAAGAAGACGTTCATCTTAGGCGAGCGGCAGATGAGAATTTACCAATCTTAACCCGACGCGTAAGCGAGGGAATTACCCCGTTATCCTCAGTCCCTCGCTTACGCATCGGGTTATCAAGGTAAGTTCTTAACTGCCGACGCGCCTTAACTCCACCTCCGACCTAAGGAAGAAAACGTGACCTCTGGTTCCATCATTTACATTGTTCCTCTGGTAGCCATTCTAGCGCTTATCTACGCGATGATTCGCGCGGCATGGGTCCGTTCTCAAGATCCTGGTGATGAGCGAATGCAAATGATTGGCAAGTGGATAGCCGACGGAGCGATGGCTTTCCTGGCACGCGAGTATCGCACACTGGCAATTTTTGTGATTGCCGTGGCGATTCTGCTGGGGTTCTCCAATGCATACCTCGGTGCCGATCAAAACACCAATGGCCTGATCGCCGTGTCGTTTGTACTCGGTGCGGTTTGCTCGGCGCTGGCCGGTTTCTTCGGCATGAAGACCGCAACCGCCTCGAACATCCGCACCGCCTCGGCCGCACGCAAAGGTCTCAACGACGCGCTACAGGTTGCCTTCGCTGGCGGGTCGGTGATGGGCCTTTCGGTGGTGGGCTTGGCACTGCTTGGCTTGGGCGGACTGTTTATCGTTTATCTGCGGATGTATCCCGAGGCAGTTAGCGGCGGTGATGCCGGGAATGCCACTCGGATGCTGGTGCTCAACGTTCTTTCCGGCTTCTCGCTGGGTGCATCTTCCATCGCACTGTTTGCACGTGTTGGCGGCGGCATCTACACCAAGGCGGCTGACGTCGGTGCGGACTTGGTCGGCAAGGTCGAGGCAGGGATCCCCGAAGATCATCCACTAAACCCCGCGACGATTGCCGACAACGTCGGCGACAACGTCGGCGATGTGGCCGGAATGGGTGCCGACCTGTTCGAGTCGTACGTCGGAGCGATCATTTCGTCGATGATCCTGGGAGCAGGCTGGTACGTGGGGCTTGAGGCTGCCAAAGAAGGTGCCGGCATGAATGCCATCTATCTGCCGCTCGCTATTGCCGCGATAGGGGTGATTGCATCGATCATCGGTTTTTTCTTTGTGCGGACCGAGGAAGGGGGCGATCCTCAAAAAGGACTGAATCGAGGGACTTTCGGCGCTGGCATCTTGATGATCCTCAGTACGGTCGCAGCCATCTACTGGTTGATTCCCGCCGGGGGGGTGACGGTAACGGACATCATCACCGGCAAGGAGAATGCCTTCACTTGGTTTGGCATTTCCATGGCGGTTGTCGCAGGACTTGTCGCCGGCACGGCCGTGGGCCTGTTGACCGAATGGTACACTGCCACGAACCGTGCCCCGGTCGAAACGATTGTTCAATCCTCGAAAACGGGCCATGCCACGACCATCATCCAGGGCATCGCCGTCGGGATGAACTCGACCACGTTTCCCGTGATTGTCATCGGAGCGGCAATCCTGGTCGCCTTCTCCTGTGCCGGCATGTACGGCATCGCCATGGCGGCCCTGGGCATGCTTTCGACCATCGGCATCCAACTGGCAACCGACGCCTATGGGCCGATTGCCGACAACGCCGGCGGCGTCGCCGAAATGGCACAACTTGGCCGCGAGGTCCGCGCCCGAACCGATAAGCTTGATGCGGTAGGCAACACCACCGCCGCGATCGGCAAAGGCTTCGCCATCGGCTCGGCCGCGCTCACCGCATTGAGCCTCACCGCTGCGTTTCTCACCAAAATGGATGGTAAGGTCAGCCTCGACGCGGCCGACCCCTACGTGCTTGTCGGCCTGCTGCTGGGCTGCATGTTGCCGTTCCGCTTCTCAGCCATGGCGATGGTTGCCGTGGGCAAGGCGGCCCAGGACATGATTCAAGAGGTTCGCCGGCAATTCGCTGAAATTCCGGAGCTGCGTCCGGCTCTCGACGCCGCCAAGAGGGCTGAGAGTGAAGAACGCGATCCCACTGAAGAAGAAGCCCGCATCATCGCCGCGGCCGACGGAAAGGCCGACTATTCGCACTGCGTCGCGATTGCCACCGACGCCGCCATCAAAAAAATGCTCACCCCCGGCCTGATGGCCGTGCTCGTGCCGGTAATTGTCGGGTTGTACTCGGTCAACATGCTTGGCGGGCTGCTGATCGGCGTGACCATCTCGGGCGTCTGTCTTGCGATCTTCCAGGCCAACTCGGGCGGCGCTTGGGACAATGCAAAGAAGCAGGTCAAGGACGAGGGCCGTGGGAAGTGGGGAGACCAATTTGACGAAATGCACCATGCCACGGTCACCGGCGACACGGTCGGCGATCCATTCAAAGACACCTCAGGCCCTTCGCTGAACATCCTCATCAAGCTAATCAGCGTGGTGGCGATGATCATCGCACCGATCCTGTACGCTTGGCATTTTGGAGGGTAATAGCCGCATTGCAACGCAATGCACGGAGCCCTACAATAAGACACAACTTTGCCGTGCGTTGCGTTGCAACGCGGCTGGAGAGGTGGCTGAGTGGTCGAAAGCGCCGGTTTGCTAAATCGGTGACCGGTTCACGCTGGTCCGCAGGTTCGAATCCTGTCCTCTCCGCTCCCGAATGCCGGTAAACCGGCGGGTAGTGTCTACGTAGAATCGCTACTCGATCCTATAGCCGGTTCTTGGCAACAACTCGAAGCACTGCGAAGGATGCGAGTTGGCCAGTTGATGATTTCAGAATAGATTTTCCGAACGGTGCCCGACCATGCAGACCACTGCCGTACGCAACGAAAACTATCTCACTCAACGCGCCCGAGGATGGGCCTTTTCATACGCTGCCCGGAGATTGCTCGTACTAACGTGCGTGTAGATTTGTGTCGTGACCAAACTCTTGTGGCCCAACAATTCTTGCACGCTACGGATGTCGGCGCCGCGATCTAACAGATGCGTCGCGAAACTGTGCCGTAGTGTGTGCGGACTGGTGCGACGGTCGAGGCCCGTTTCGCGGAGGTATTTTTCCAGCATTCGGCCTACGCTGCGTGTGGTGATACGGGTGCCAAACTTGTTGACAAACACGGGCGACTCGGCACCACGGGGTTCTTTCGGTGAAAGCTGTCGGGCTTTGAGCCATCTGCGGAGTGCTCGCACAGCATACGACCCCAGCGGGGCCAGCCGTTCCTTTCGGCCTTTGCCGCGAACGCGCAAGATGCCCTGTTCAAAATCAACATCACCGTCGTTGAGACCAACCAATTCGCTCACGCGCAAACCGGCCGAGTAAAGCGTTTCAAGCATCGCCCGATCGCGCAGGCCGGTGGCTACATCCTGTGGAGGAGCGGAGAGTAGTTTTCCGATCTCCGCCGTCGCCAAAAAATGTGGCAGCTTGTGGGCCTTGCGCGGATTGCGAAGGGCCTTGGCTGGATTACTGGTTGCCCAACCTTCGCGTCTGCCAAATCGATAAAAGCTACGGAGTGATGCCAGCTTGCGGGCGATCGAAGCCTTGGCGTAGTCGGCATCGTGCAAAGCAGCTAAGTAGCCACGCAGTTCAACGGCCGTCAGACTTGCCGGACCGGGGCAATCGCCATCCTCATCCTGGAAGTATTCCAGCAACGATTCTAGATCTTCGCGGTAACCCTTAAGCGTATGCGGCGACGCCCCACGTTCGACTCGAAGATATTGCAGAAATCGAGCAATTTTTCGTCGCATCGTTCAGAAGAGGTCGGAGGTCGGAGGTCGGGATAAGTTTCTGACCTCCGGTCTCAGTTCTCTCACACCTCATTCTTCCAAATCAGACGGCTGTGACAACGTCACGCGGTTCGGAAAAGAAACATGCGGATTGCTACGACGGACCTTTTGACTCAACACGGCCGCATCGTACCAACTAAAACTCAGTTCGGGATCCGAAGCGTAGCGGCCGAGTGCGCGTAGCGTTTCGGCCCGTTGGGTGTCGTCGTAAAGAAAGATATACCGTTCACGCCCTTTGACGAGCGCCAATACGTTGATATCGTCGTTCACAGTTGCAGCTCTCCTAGCGGCGGCGAGACAATCAGGCAGTCGACATTACCGAGTGACATCGTCGATCTGCTTGACCGTAAAGCTATGTGGGGGGTTGACTCACTTGCAACGACGGGGCCTTCGCCGAGGTCATCCATGAATGGGGGCAAGGAATGGTCATCGACACGAGCCAAAACGATTCGCCCGATGCGACTGACAGAGGGCAAAAGTGCTGGCGGGCGTGTTGCTGGCGCGGCGGGTCGAACAGGCCATCCCTACAAGGACTTATCGGCTTTCAGGCCATCACCACACCACATGTGTTTTGCGACTATCACCACGTGTTGACAGCAATTCAGAGATCGGCATGTGACAGCAGGAGCAGATGAAGCCGTCGCTTCATTGCAAAGTACGACTCCCAATCCACCGAAGCGAGCATCGTTGCAAAAATAGACGTAGCTCCACAATGATTCTGTTAAATGCGGGGATTCTGTTAAATGCGGGTTGTGGCCATGATAAATCCGTGTGTGACGTATACACCGGGCCATGATTCGACACGCAGAGAAACCGAGCGCCAAACGCCGGGGCTGGCATGAAACAGCTTTCATCTTGCCAGCCAAAAAGCATGAGTCCGACTGCATCGGTTGGCGCGATCGCAATGCTTGGTTCCAATCTGCGGCTGCCGCTCTCAACCGAGATGCTATCGTTGGAGCAGATCTCATCCGAGCTACCCTCTTTTTGGAATGGGGCTATCCACACCGCGAGCCGTGGCGCTCTCGCCCTCAGCAGAAAACGCACCGGCTGGCAATTCTTCTTTCGCTTGGGCTATCCGAAATCTTCAAGCTGGGCGCTGCATACAACATAGTTTTCCCGGCAGCTGGACATTGGTCCTTGAGATTCGGACATTCTCACCGCCCCGCCTTTCCTTCCACTAAGTTGCCGAGTAGAATGGAAAATACCATTCTGTGCTTCAATCTAACTCTGGGGGCGAACAGGGTTCGACCGGATAGGCGAAGCGTAAGTGGCGTGTCGTGGTTGATCAGCGGGCCACGTTAAAAGCTGATCACATATCTTCAATTGCTGAAGGTAACTACGCTTTGGCTGCCTAGAAATAGGCTGCCCGGGCTAAGGGCTGCCGTCGCAGTGGCCCGGACGCCCGTCACCAATTGCGACTCGCCGCGAGTCACTGCCAGGTACGCTCGCGGTTAAACCAAGTTCTTGGCTAGCGTCCAGGTAGCCGTGTCGACGAGGCGACCTGGGGGCGAAATCAAACTCGACGACTACACACGTAGAAGCTTGCGTGGAGATATCACGGGACGCGGGTTCGATTCCCGCCGCCTCCACTACATGCACTTTCAGTGCCAGAAGATGTCACGTCGCGACGTGCGGCGTCAGAACCCCCGGTAAAACGGGGGTTTTTCTTTTTGGGATTTTGTTTGTCAGATGTTGTCTTAGTGTCAGGCGAAGACACAGAATGTCCGTTAAGGCGTCTAGTTCCGCTGTCAGGCCGCTGCGCGTCATCATCCTCGCTCGCGCCTGAGGACTCCTCACCCGCATCATTCCGTTGCCAAGGTAGCTTGCTCAACGCCTTAGCTTGGTCATCGATTCCGATGTGCGTGTACTTCATCGTCATGCGTATGTCGCTGTGGCGAGCCAGCTCGCGAGCCTCAGGGAGGCTGGCCCCATTTCTTAGAAGCTCTGTGATGTGTGTGTGACGGCCAGCAGCGTGGAAGTCAGCTATGCCCTCTTCCGTGATGTAAGCAATACCGACTCGCTCAAGGTCCTTCTTAACCATCAGCCAAGTTCGACGCTTGGCAAGCTTAGGGAACAACACGTCAGAGCGGCTCTTGCCTCGAAGCCAGACCTTGAGCAACTCGACTAGCTCAGGATGCAGCGGCAAGACATCCTTTCGTCGGTGTTTTGAGCAAGCTGCTTCTACGGTAAGCGTCGCCGGATTGGCTTTGAGGTCAAAGCTAGCTGGCATCAAAGAAGCGATTTCCTTTCTCCTAAGCCCAGTCATATACGACAAGATGTAGATTCGGGCTCTTTGCTCGCCGTCAAAGCACTGAATGTCCACCCCGCTATCTCGGGCAGACTTGATAAGGTTCGCGAACTCTTTCTGGCTAAGAGCCCTTCTAGGGTGGCGAATATCGACATCGGGATTGAGCCGCGTCATCCCAAGCACTGGGTTTGCTGCAAGACGATTAGGCACCAACCAAGTGCAAAACTGGTGCATCGCCTGAACGTAATGATTGTAGGTGCGGTGGCCAATTTCTTCTGAGTCGAGCATATCTCCAAGCACTGCTTCTATAGACTCAATGTCAATATCACCCAGCACCTTCATTTCGGCTTCTGCGATTAGTCTCTTTAGCCGAGTCTTGGTCAATTTGACGTGCTTGGTGGAGTTTCTAGAGATACTTTTCTCAAAGGCAACTACGTGCTCTGAGATAGGTGTATCTGCGGCCACTCTTCGCTTTTGGTCGCTGGCGTTGACCAAGCCTTCCTTCTTTCGCTTTACTTCTCGCTCTATCTCCAAAGCAAGGTCTTCGGTCGAGCGTTTATCCGTAAAACCTTTTTTGGTCCGTCGTATGCCATTCTCGTCATCGTAGCTGATGTACCAGCAAGAGCGTCTACGAGTTTTGTCTCGCTTGCGTTTGAAAACTGATGCCATTGTATTGCCTTTCGTAAGGCGTGAATTTTGCAGGATACAGAATTGAGCCGAGTACATTATACGCGGCTATTGAATATCGTCGCATGGTGGACAGCCTTTTTCCATCCATTCCTTAAAGTCCCTTAGCGGCCAACGTGCAAGCCTGCCGATGTAGTTTGGTTCAGGCATGAGTTTGTTGCTGACTTGCCTCCACACTCCGCGAACCGAAATGCGAAGACGGTCTGCAACTTCCTTTGCAGTTAGCATCCGAGCGTCGTCGTCACTCGGCGTCTTGTTCGATTGGTCTTTTCTCATAATGGAATACCTTGTGCATAGAAGCTTCGAATCGTTATTAAGGCATCGGGTTCTCGCACGAGATTCCGAACCGTGCTTTCGCAGACACTGAGTAATTCCGCTACCCCTGAGTATTTTAGTAATGGCATGCTTGTTCGCTGCTGATGTTGCATAAGTGTGCCTCTAGGCTATTTTCTGCTGCAATAAGAGTAGTCTTAGCCCGCTGGTTGTGACTGGAGAGATACCTTTTGCGAACCTCAGTAAGTGATACGCACTGATTCGAATAGTTCCTCTACATGTGACGCCTTGAGGATTGGTATAGCAGACTCGGTGGTAAGCAATATGCCCCTCGGCTACGAGGTCATAGAGACTCGACATACCCGGCTTGATATAGCGAATTGCTTCGCGGACTCGAAACCACTTCGACAACAGCGGGTGTTCAGCTGCTGAAATAATTCCGTGGGCAAGCTCATAGTCCGCGTTTAGAAATTCCGGCGAAAAAATGTCTAGTTTGGGCTCATGGAGATGAGCACGAGCAAATCCGAGCATGCTTTCGTCGGTAATTCCGATGCGGTCATACTTAGATACACCAGCGTATTTAGAGCTCCCAGGTTTCTTCGGTTGTCGCACATGAGCGATTACTTTCGCGATGACAAGGTTATGAGCATAGGAATCGCTGAAAGCGAATTTCTTGGCAAAATTTTCGAGATTACGCAGCATTGATTCATTCTCCAAATCAAAATGCTCTCCTAGCTAAGGGCAATACAGGCTTCCACTTCCTGAGAGTGGGTTGTTTTAGTAAATCCATCGAACTCAACAGTGTCGACGTTTTTGATATCGTCTCGCGTATCCTTGAAACCCATACGTTTCGCCGTAGTCCAAAGCTAGCTGCTCAACTGGATAGGCGACGTGCGTCAGGTGGCTGTGGAGCCGAAGCTTTATCAGACAGTAGGGGCACGATAGATTGTCGAACGACTCTACTTTCAAGTTTCGGAAATCGTTTGCAATGTAGAACCAATAATACGGCTGGCTCATCCTCAAGCACTCGGAGCAAAATATTGCCGAAAATTCGACGGATGCAGAGTGTCCAACGTGCGGGATAAAAAGTCGTTCAGGAACAAAAAATCTGTCATCTTTGGATGAGTGTGTACGCATCTCGAGCGGCCTTTTTTGAAAGGTTTTTTACGAATGGGAAAAAGGAGATGGCAGACTAGTACGAGGAAGAGCCCGGCATTAGAATGCCGGATGTCAACGCTTCTATTTTCGGTAGTCTGCCATCCCCACAATGTTACGCTGACTTCCAACTACGAAAGCCAGCATGTTCTTCCTCCTTTCTTAGATAGGCGTGGGTGCAGGGACAGTTAATAAGTTCGGTTACCAGAATTCGTAATAATCACAACAGTCAACAGCTAATAGCATCGTATGTAGCTGCTGTAGACGCTCTACTCCTAACGTTCCGACAAACGCTATAGCACAACGTTTTCCGTCAGGCTTGTTGTAGGTAAAAACCTTAGTCGGATATTCGTCGTAAATATTTTCTGGTGTGAGATTTAGTCCATGAGCGTCAGGCATCTTCGGATACTGGGGCGGGCGTTCCATAAAATCTGCAAGTTCCGGTTCTCTCCTCTTCAGTTTCAGGTAGACCTCTGATGAGAAAAGATACGCATTAAAGCAGTGCAAGAAGTCGGGCTCCGCAAAAATGTGCCGCAGAACGCAGGAATCGACGCGACCGTGACTTTTAGAATCGTGAATCGAGGGGTTGCTACTATCTAATATTGATTCCTTCGGAACATGCGAAACCAATCGTTCGGCCAAGTGGCGTTCAATATCACTGGGCACCGACACACCAGATAGAAATGCCGGCTCCTCATAGAGAACGCGGTATGTTCGCGGCAAGAGACCTCGCTGAAATAGATATCTCTTGCCATCATGTAAGTATGAGTAGCCGATTGGGTAGAAAATGTCATCGATACCATCGTGGGACTCGCTAGAAATATGTCGTATTCCGCTCTCTCTAGCAAACGGCGTGAGGTCTGGATAAATAGACGGAGTATCAAGTTCGTAGTCGTCGGGATTGGTCAGTTCTGTGTCTAAGTAATAAAACTTTGCTCTCTTGACCTCGCCATATTCTGGAACCCGTTCATGCAGTCGTTTACTCACTTCATCAAAATTGGGTTCCAGTTCGCTCTTAGAAAATGAGCAAAGTGGCGTATTGCCGATGATATTCGCATGGAGAGCGAACGCTGAGTGGTCGTATAGCCTTGCCAAGTACGAAACAGGCTTTCGCACTACAGTTGCACCAATTGGGATATCGTGGGTGACGTCGATTATTATCGGTTCGTATAAGTCGATGAGCGGCTTGATGGGTCGGTCATCTTTCAACCGCTGAGCCCGTAATTCAGAATACTTTTCGACAGACGGCGTTGGTCTTTCAACGAAAACCTCATCGCTCGTATCGGCGTCTGCGTTGATGTTGCATCGACGAACATACTCAGAAATGGGCTCTTCAACGTCTTGTACTAGACGGAGATTGCTCCCGGTATCCTTCTTCTCTTTGTGGGTTTTGGCACCAACAACCGCATTGACCACCGCAGCAGGAGCAAGACCTACAGCAGCAAGAGTCGGTGCAACTTTATTGCGGTAGACCGCTTCAAAGTCTTTGAATCGCTGAACCGTTCGAGAATTTGGCATGATTGACCTCCAGCAAATATGGGGACGTACTCCTGGCCACGAGAATATCTCGCAGGCTCAAGGAAGAATCGTCTTGCCATTGTGCTGGGGTCTTTGCCTAACGGTCGAAGCTTAAGATTCCACAGCTGGTCAGTTGCGAACTAGGTCAGGGTTGCCCATGAGGGCGAGAATCAGACCCATAGCGTTCTCGACTGGTGCATTGGATTCGAAGCTTTCCTTTTAAGAAAGACTCCTTGGAATAGCTGACCAAACGGTCCTACAAGAGCCCTTGAGGGCGTCTCGCATTCCTCTTTCGAGGAGCGACTCCGCAATGTTGTTTTCTAGATTGGGGTGAAAATTGACTGGACACTCAAAACGTGTTAGCGAATTCATCGTACTGTTGTTGCGACAAAAAAGCAAATAAATTTTTCTGCATTGGGCAGTCACGCGAGATACGGTTTTCCAAGGCAGATAGAAGCTCTAAAAGTTGACTTAGCGAAACGTGTTAGCACTCTTTTCGCGTCAATGGCCTCTGTCGTAGTCGGTTTTCTTGATAAATCGGTTGCCAGCCAAGGTTGACCTTCCTTCGTGACTGCCAACTTTTGGAATCTATGGAACCTTAATCAAGGCATTCTCTAGACACTTTGGTTAGGCGAGTAGCAAAAGCAAAATCACTTCTCTGTCGAAGAGAGAAATGGTCCTAAGAAAGTGAGCAAGAATGCTGAAACGTATTGAGCTAGAGAACTTGAATCAGCAGCGAAGATTTAGACTTCGCCTGTCCTCTCACCCGTGATTGCCTGCCGGTTGACTAGAAAACTTAGGCGGCAGGTGCATGCCGTTCTAACCATTCCACTGCTTTCATCATATTGCGGCGTGGCGGTTAGTTCCGGGACCGTTTCTCTATTTGCTTGAGGCCAAGATGTAGTGCTTCGTCAGCAATCTCAGCAAGTGGCACTGGTTCGCCTAGCTTCTTACGGCGGTACTGTTCATCATCAAGCCGACCGTGAATGTCAGTACGAACGCGGTGAGAAAGTTCTTTCTTGGGAAGTTTTGAACGAGTGATTGAAGTTAACTTAGGTGACGGTTTGTTATTGGCTTCGTCTTTGCTCGAAGACACCGAATTGTCTTTCTGAGAAGTTCCCTCCTCCTTCTCCTTGCTAGGCTCGGATTCGAGCTTTTCGTCAAGCAGCTCCTTGGCCACAACTGAAGACTCAGAAGCCTCGGGCTCTAGCTTTTGTTCCGCATGCTTTTTTGCGAATATCGTAGCTCTGGACGGTCTATCCATTGACGACTTTTTTTCCTGGTCCATTACGCTCTTTAGGTTTTGCTATTCTTCGTTTATTGGTTACTTTTTTGCTAGGAATTTGCATCAAATCAGCCATGAGTTTTGGATTCCGCTCAGCAACTTCGGGGAACATCTCTTGAAAGAGCTTATCAAGGTCCATAACGGCCTCTTTTATCTGCTTGGAACGTCCTAACTGCCAAAGCAGTCGAGCAGGTGTACCTGGCATCCCAGAAAGGTTTGCATAGATTTGTCGGAACGGGACATATGCTGGCAAGTGATAAAATCCAAGCTTGGATGCTTCAGCTAAGAGTATCTTTGTTGAGTTCCATCTAGGATTCGTGCGAACCGGGATGATAAAGGCAAAAGGTGCTTCATTGCCTTCCTTTTGCTTTCTATATTGCTGGATTTCTTTGAGTTCACTTGCCACCATCTTTAGGGCCTTTACTTCTGCTGAGTTCGGCCCGCAGGGAATTAGAACGACATCAGACACTGTGAGCACAGCTCCAGCAGTTTCATCGAGCCCTGCCGGACCGTCGATAATGACGCCCTCAAACTTCGGGAGTAATTTAGGAATTGTTTTTACAATCTCGTTAGGGTCTTGAATGACCTGCGTTGGAATTTGCGGAGCGACTTCGTGAAGCCATTCGGATGATTGTTGCTGCCAATCGGCATCAATTAATGTGACGCGATAGCCGTAGAGGTCTAGCCATGCAGCCATGTGAACAGCGAGTGTTGTCTTCCCTACGGACTTAGAATGGACAGTTCCAATTATCACGAGCTAAGGCTAACTCACTTGCATGCATGCTGACAAGTAAAATCACATGCAGACTTGTCAGTAAACATACATGCATACATGTATGTATGCGAGCAGGACTGCATGTGAGTAAGAATGCATGTGAGTAAGAATGCATGTAAGTAAGAATGCATGTAAGTAAGAATGCATGTGAGCATGCATGCCTTGGAAGTACTTCAAAAGAGTATCACTATAGAATCAGCTTAGAGTTTTGAGCGTGTACCAATTGGCGTACGTTTCTGCTTGCGACCTCCAAGCTGTACCAGTAACGTGGATTTGTTCAAACGGTTTGAAGTAAGGGCGAGCTTATGCAGCAATACACGATATCTAGGGCATATATTCATTTAACTCGAGGTGTGGTTACGCCATACGAAACACGGCATACGCCAATCGACACATCGACACCACGCCAATCGACACACCAACATACGCCAATTGAAACACAAACATACGCCAATCGAAACGAGTTTCCACGCCAATCGAAACACGAAAAACTGTGTAAGCTGCTAGATTCACTACGTTATTTCTTCCCCTACAAAGTACTAAGTACTTACAAAATACGTACGCAACCTTTTTGGGAAAGGACTTGAATAACGCAGTAAAAAGAACTCCAGCAGAGGCGAAGCCATTTCTCAGAGAAATGACAAATGGCAAAGATGAGATGAATCTTGTCGAAATGCCAATCTTTCTGCTCTCCTCACGGCAAATAAAAGGCATTGATGTTCTGAACTTTTGCGTTGAAGATTTCGACTCGACGCTCAAGCAGGTCGTTCACCGAAAAGTGACCGTCATTGGAGATGGCGTACATGGTCTGCCGACTGCGGCGGCCGAGAAGGTCTACTTGGCACTAATGCATCATGCCCGGGCCTACAATAACTTCTCGGACCACCTGGTGTACTTCTGTCGTGCTGAACTACTGTTAGCGCTCTGTGAACTCCGTCATGCCAGGAGCGTAATTCAGATCTTGACAAGCCGACGTCGTGAAGCACGCCTCTGGCGGCGGCGCTGGTTGGCCTGATCAAGTTCGCGCTGGCGATCTTCGCTGCGATGCTCAGGGTGTGCCTTGAGCCATCGGTCAGGTAGCAGCTCGGAGAGCTGTTCACGCTGGTCCCTTGAAAGCGATTCGAACGGGGTTTGGGCGTCGCCCACCCGCAAGTACTCGGGAACGATCTGAGGAAGCCGGACGAGAACATCGTTGAGATACGGGGTGACGTGGACATGATTAGAACGAGCACTCTGGATAAGCGTGTACCAGACGCATGCCGCGCGACCACCCGCATCGCTCCCAAAAAATTGGTAATTTTTTCTTCCAATAACCGAGGGGCGAATGACTCTTTCTGCCATGTTGTTATCGATCGCATAGCGCCCGTCGGTTGCAAATCGCGTCATCGCGTTCCAACGATTGAGCAGGTAGCCGATCGCTTCGGCCAACTTGGTCGAAGGCCGTACCGTCGGCTGCACTTCGGTGAGACGATCGTGCAGAAGGGCAAGAATGGGAACCGACTCGCGCATGCGCACTTGTCGTCGCGTTTCCACATCGGCATCGGCCAGGCGATCCTCGATGTCGTACAGTTGCCAGATCCAAGCGAGCGCCTCGTGCGCAAGTGGCTGCGTTGAGACGGCGCACGCTTCGTCGAACTTCCGCCGCGCATGGGCCCAACAACCCAGATCCAGAAGTCGGCCATCCGATTCCTTGACTAGGGACGTGTAGACACTGTAACCGTCGGTTAATAATCCGCCTTGAAAATCATCAAGTATTTCCCGCGGACCTGCGCGGGATCGATCAAGTCGATAGTCAAATAGTTGGTACGGATGCTGGTCATCGCCAACGTAGGCCCAGAGATAAACCAGCTTGGTCGCCCCAGCCCCGGGACGCAGGACACGGGCCGTGGTCTCGTCGGCCCGTACATAAAAACTATCCAGTACTTGGGTGCGAATCAGATCCCACACCGGCAGCAGACGCTCGCCTGTTCGCACCACGGCGTTGCTCAACACGCTGCGGTTGAACCACATCGTGGTGGTGGAACGAAGCTCTTCCTGGAGACGATACAGGGGCAGGTGACGCTCGAACTTGGCGTGTGCCAGCCAGGCTAACGTGCTGGCCCCAAATATCCCTTTTTCGTTGATATTGGGTGGCTTTTCGCTGGTGACGATCTGCTGGCCATCCCGGCTAACAGGGCAACCGTAGGTAAACCGAACGTGCTCGGCGATGTAGGCGCTAGACTCAACATATTCTAGTTGCCGTGAGATCTGCTCGGAGATCACCGTCCGCTTGCCGCCACATCCACAAGGACAATCGAGTTCTTCCGGCGGCAGTGGGTGTTCAAAACGCTGGACCGGCAAGCACTCGGGGAATTCAAAACGTTTGCGCTTCTTACGGCGTTTCTTGCGTTTCGAAGACGATTCATCGTCTGGCTCTTCTTCGTCGGTCGCCTCGTCATCCTCGCTAATCTCGTTGCCCTCGATCGACTCGGGATCAAAAAGAAGCTTTTGATCGGGAGAAGGGATAAACCGTTCACGCCGTGGAGAAAAGAGTGCCTTACGGAGTAAGGTGATTTGCTCTTGCATCACCTCGATGTGATTCTGCAACGATTCAAGAGTTGCCTGTTGCTCGCTATTAACCCTTTTGAGATGTGCGATCTCGGCGCGCTGCACTTCGATCTCTTTTCGGAGTTTGTCGGATTCCATCGACAACGTTTCGGTCCTTGAAGGTGCGTCACGAAATGGCAAATGATCACACACCGTTGGTGTAGAACACACATGTTTATTTATCGACAATTCACGTTGCGCGTCAAGGTGGTTTCCAAGGCGATTGAGTAATTTGTTTTGCCTGCTCACGACGCCACCACTTGCGACGTTTGACACTCGATAGCTCGATGCCTTCCAGCAACAATCGCAGGTCGTCCACATGCAGTGTCAAGTAATCACCGGGGGATGCAATCGCCCCTCCATGGTCGGCGCCACGTAGTGTCTCGAACGTTCCTCGTTCAAGATGCTTGTAGAGGATGATCGTGCCGTCACCCGTGAAATAGAGTACCTTCAACCGGTTGCGGCGTCGGTTGAAAAACAAGAAAAGATCTCCGTCTTCAATCTGTTTGCCAAGCTCCTTTTCGACGATACCGATTAATCCACAAAAACTTTTACGCATGTCCGTGGGAGCCAACGCGGCGAAGACTTTTATTTGGGATGGCACAATCAACATGACGCCACCTCACGCAACGCCTGCAATACGTCCTTCACTGTCTCACAATCGGTGCCGTGAGGCACATCCACAAAGACTCCCTGCTGCGGCAAGTGAATACGCAGCGTGGACGCAGGTGTCGTCCCCTCGATCCGCACAGGCACCAGTTGGGTGCCCTGGACGGCGTTACGACTGGTTTTAAGAGACTTGGTCGAACGGCTCCCCTGCTCTGGGGAGGCTTGCTGCTCACGGAACTTACGCTGCCAGGCATAATAGCTGGTTTGTGTAATCGAGTTCTGGTGGCAAAACGCCGCGATGCTCAAGCCGCTTGAGGACTGCTGTTTCAGTAGGCCACGCCAGTGGGACTCTTGGGATTTGTTTCGATTGGACATTGTGCTCGTTCCTGGAATAAAGGGAATGGTTCACCTCTATTAGGATAGCGCGCAATTTTGGGACGCTGTTCACAGAACGCTTACGAACTACTGAAGACACTTAGATGGCCAAATAAGAAAGAATCGTATGTTCGTCTGAAGTTGGCGATGGACCAGCTTGCTGGCGTGCGATTGATTTGTGTCAACTCATGGAGAGATAATCGAGCCAAAGTGCATCACGAAGTTACTGAGAATATCGGCATTCTGGATGAATACAAATTCCGTGATAGCAGAAAAAGAGGGGAGCAAAATTTCCGAGAACATTCATCGGAATTTCGCTGGGGCTCAACGCTGTTCGATTCTTTCACTGCTGGATACCTGAAATCGATAGACTTGAATATCGCCATGAAGCTTTCACCTCTTGCTCTAAGACTTTATCGACTTCTGGACAAGAAGTTTAATCCACCTCTGAGGACCACCTGGAGTTTCGAGCTAAAGGCGTTAGCGTATGAACGCCTAGGAATGAGCCGGACCTATCATTTGGGTGAGGTTCGTAGGAATCTTAACAAAGCCATAGCAGAGCTGATTGCTATTGGATATTTGGAAGCAATGTTGCAGGAAGTAAGAGAAGGGCAGGTGACTTTTCGACTTGGAGCAGCCTTCCGGCAAAAAAACAACAAGAAGCGTACTCAAGACCGCAAGCAAAAGTTACATAAACTCCGTCCAGACCTTCGCCCAGTTAGTGCCAAACATAGAAATTCCGAAACAACAAAAAGACCGTTGTCGCTCTCTGAGAGCAGAGTCCTGAACAAGTTTTTGAAAACTCACTAATTAAGTAATCAACCTAGACAAGTTGTTCCTATGTAACGGAACGATAGCTCTCTTTCCCCTTCAAGTTACATGAAGAAACTTCTTGTACGCCTTCTGACCGTACGGTACCCGGAAATATGCCCAAGAACCGTCGGGGTCTTTGGCATATGTCGTCAGTAGCTTGCGACGCGAGTGATTGAACCAACCTTGTTTGTTGGTTCTCGTGAGCGAAGCGAGTTCGACGTGATTCAAGCTAGAACGACGCCCGGTAAAGCCAAGTTGACTACTTGGTCTAAGGGAGCGGAGTAACTACCCGCGAAGTCGTTCGTCCGTAGAGCTGGATGCATCGAGAGGTGCTTGTCCAGCTCGACGGGGGCTTGTTGGAGTAATCCTTGGGAGGCCAACCGCTTTTGTATTGCGGCCCTCTGAAGAGTAATCCCAACATTCTACCCGATGCTCGTTTTCTGTGAC
>CBDFMC010000009.1:0-164803 GCA_965249435.1 Lacipirellulaceae bacterium
GGGGGCCGATTCGCCTCCGAGTGCAGCGACACGCTCGGCCAAGCCGCGGAAACCATATTCGGCAAACAACTCGGCCAGCCGTGGCTGGTCCATGTCGCCGATGCGAGCGGCGTTCCAGTCGGGCTCGATCGGCACCTGCTTATCGAGTTCCACAAGCTGCCGTGATAGCAACGCCTGCTCTCGATATTCGATGAGATTCTGCCGCCGTTTGGCCCCGGCCACTTCCTCGGCGTGGTCGAGTATGTTGTCGAGCGTGTCGTATTTAGCGAGCAACTCTTGAGCCATCTTGGGGCCAATCAGCGGCACGCCGGGGACATTGTCGACCTTGTCGCCGACGAGCGATTGAAAATCAACCACCTGATCAGGCCGAATCCCCCAGTCGGCTTCGAGTGCCGCCGCGTCGTACTCCACCTCTTTGCGAATGTTGTAGACCGATGTTCGCGGTGTGATCAGTTGCCGGCAATCCTTGTCGCCGGTGACCAGCATGCACCGCCCCTCCATCTCGTCGCACAGCCGGGCCACGGTCGCGAGCACATCATCCGCTTCGTAGCCAGGACAGTCCAGTACGGGAATGCCCATCGCGTTGAGCACCTTACGAATCTTGGGTAGCTGCGAGGCGAGGTCTTCGGGCATCGCGTTTCGATTGGCTTTATAACCGTCGTACAGTTCATGCCGAAACGTTGGCCCCGGCAGATCGAATGCACAGACGATTGCATCAGCTTCTCCCGATCCCAACAGTTGCACGATGTCGCGAACAAACCCATAGACGGCCCCCACCGGCTCGCCCTTGGGGCTAGTCATCTCAGGCAGTGCGTGAAAGACCTGGTAGATCAGCGAGTGGGAATCGACGACGAAGAGAGTCGAGGTTTGAGGGCTTGCAACCACGAGAGCCGGGTCGTCCCCGACCCCGGAATCGCCATCGTCCCCGACCCCGGAATCGATGCCTGGAAGCGTCGTTTGTCGCGTGCGTTTTCTCATCAAAGTGGGCAGTAGGCAGGAAACAGGAAAAACTCAACCAGCCGCGATCTGGCAGATCGCAGGCTCAGTCGTTCATTGCCACCCAACCTAAGCTGTTTTCCATGCCGAGCAAAGGTGTTTCCTGCCGTCGCACCTTGATTCACTCAGTTTTTGTGGTTCCTCGGTGAAGCCGCAAGCGGCTGGCTGCTTGCGGCTTCGCCGAAAAGCGTGCGACCCCCGCTAAACGTCATAAATGTCTCAAACGGCGTGGTTTCTTGACATCACCTCATTACCCAACTAAGCTCAACTTAGGACAATTCAGTGCTTTTTGCGTGGCCACTCCTTGCCGAGTGTCTGGCTGTTTCAGCGCCGGGCAACGCCATCGCATCATCCGTAGGTAGAAGAGGTTAAGCCGTGGCATCGCGCGACAATCAAACCATGCAAGCCATTGTCATCGTGCTCGTGCTGGCGGTTATCGGCCTGGGCGTGGGGCTTATACTGGTCAATAACTCCAAGAAAACGGCCCAAGCCAGTGCCAAAAGCGCGAACGACAGCGCCAGCAGCGCCCAGCAGTCGAATAGGCAAGCACAAGAGGAGGCGAATCGCTATAAGGAGATGATGGGATTCTCCGAGGCGGACGCCTTCGACTCGCTGCAAAATGGCTTCGAAGAAGACATGAAAAACTTTGGCGGCACGTTCGACGAGAACAATCGCTTTTTACCGAATGATCCTACAGAATGTGTCGGAAGAAAATCGCAAGCTGGCCTTGAGCGAAGTGGAAGCCAAAGAGCAGGTGCGTAAGTTAAAAGAGAAGCTGCTGGCTGTTGAGGCGCAAAAAGAGGAGCAAGTAAAACAGTCGCAAGCCACCGCCGCCAAAGCGGAGCAAGACGCCGCAAGCGAACGGAATAAATTTAACCAGCAACGCGAGCAGATCAACCAAGATAAAAACAAAATCGCGGGCCAACTCAAGGAGCAGCGGAAAAAATTCGATGAGCAGAATGCCCAATACGATGCTCAGATCAAGGGACTTGAGACTAAACTCAGCAACCTGAGCCATTCCAACGAGATACTCCGCTCGCGTCAGATCGATCCCGACCCCATCGCACAGCCTGCCGATGGCCGAATCACGTGGGTCAACCAGCGCCATGGTCAGGTATGGATCGACCTGGGCGAGGCGGACTACCTTCGTCCACAGATTAGTTTCAGCGTTTTTGGTACCGACCAGAGCGATCCGATCAAGGCAGTGAAGAAAGGGAGTATTGAAGTTACTCGCATTATCAATGCCCACATGGCCGAGGCGCGGATAACCAACGACGACCCCACCAAGCCGCTGCTTCCCGGCGATAAAATTTACAGCCAGGTTTGGGACCGTGGCCGAAAGGTTGGCTTTGCGATCACCGGTTTCATCGACTTCGACAACGATGGCAAAAGCGATTTGAAGCAGTTGCAAGACATCATCAAGATCAACAGGGGTCGCGTCGATTCGGTGCTCAGCGATGAGGGAAAAGTAGAAGGCAAGATGAGCGTCCACACTCGTTATTTGATCCTAGGTGAGTATTCCGATGATCCAATCAAAAGCGATAAAATCCGTCCCGGTTGGGACTCGATGAGCCAGCAGGCTGATGCGTTAGGCGTCGAGACAATCACCTTGCCGGAGTTTCTGAGCCTGATGGGATGGCAGCCGGGTAGCCGTACGGTCAAGCTGGGTCTAGGGTCGCGGCCTGAAGATTTTAAGGCCCGCCAACCGAAAGATGTGCAGCCACCCCGCAGCGGCACGCCTTCCTCAAACAAATTTCGCAAACGGTCGCGGCAGCCTAGCTATTGAATTGTCCCGGTGGACCGGCGGCTCGTAGAGCCGCGGCTCTACGAGCCGCCGGAAGTCGCTATCGCCAATCGATGACCAACTGGGCAAATCGCTTCAGCAATCGGTTCGACTCGGGCGATTCCAGGCATTGAGGGATGAACTCTTCGAGCGTGACGCCCGCGATCCGCTCGACATACTGAGGATAGGTGGTAATCCGCTCGACGAGTGCCTGGCGGTCGAGTTCGGGATGGAACTGGGTGCAATAGATCGGCGCCTCGGCAAACTTGAAGGCTTGTTGCCGGACGTTGTCCGACGAGGCGAGAAGCACTGCGCCCGGCGGGAGCTCTACCACATGGTCTTCGTGGCCCGACTGGCCCAGGAATGGGTTGGGAAGCTGGCCAAACAGCGGGTCGCTACGGCCTGCTGCGGTCAGGTGCATCGGAATCGAGCCTAGTTCGGCATGGGCCGGGTCGTAGATGCATCGGCCTCCCATCGCTCGGGCCAGAGCTTGGAATCCCCAGCACGAGGCAAAGGTTGGTTTTCTTAGCTCACACAATAACCTCAATCCGGCAAGCGTGCGTTCGAGCCATGACCCTTCTTCGGCAGCACTATACAGGCCGCTGCCACCGATCAAAACTGCATCGACCGGCTGCAAGTCTTCTTCCGTGGGCACTCCGGCGAGCAGGTCGAAGGGGGTCAGTTGGCTCGGATCACATTCCAGCGCACGGCTGAAGCAGCCCACTTCTTGCTCGCGCATGGGATCGTCGGCATCGCGAATCTGTAGCAGCAGGAAGCGTAAGTTGCGCATGGGGATTTCAGACAGCTTCGTTACTTGGGGTGATTACACGGATGCTTTCAACGAGTGTCTTTCCTAGCAATTCCAACTCATCGTGCGAAACCGCAAGCGGGGGGACAATGATCAGCGTATCGCCCAGCGGCCGCAGCCAAACGCCACGCCGCAGCGCTTCGCGACAAACGTGCCGTCCCGCCGCTTGCGGCTTAGCGCCACGACCCGCATCCTCCAAATCAACCGCCGCCAACAACCCAAGTTGCCGCGTACTCTTCACAAGTGGCAGCGCCTCGCACCGCGTCAAAATCTCAGCCAACTGCTCGCATTTCGCCGGCAACTGTTCCAGTACGTTTTCTTCCTCCAGCACATCGAGCGAAGCCAGTGCCGCCGCGGCAGCCAAGGGATTGCCCCCATAGGTATGCCCATGAAAAAATGTTTTCTGCTCGGTAATGTCCCCCAGGAAAGCGTTGTAGACTTCTCTCGTAGCAAGGGTCGCCGACATGGGCAGATAACCGCCGCTGATGCCTTTGCCCAGGCACATCAGGTCGGGCGCCACCGCTTCATGCTCGCAGGCAAACATCCGCCCCGTGCGGCCAAACCCGGTGACAATCTCATCGGCGATCATCAGCACATTGTGTTTGCGGGTCAATTCGCGCACGCCGTGAAGGTAGCCTGGCGGGTGCAAAATCATACCCGCGGCACCCTGTACCAGCGGTTCGATCACCACGGCCGCGATTTTCTCATGCTGCTCGGAAAGCACCTGCTTCAACTCGTTCAGGTAGTAATCACAGGCCGACTCGCGTGAAACGCCCGGCGGTCGCCGGTTGGCGTCGGGTACCGCCATGCGCACGACATCGAACAGCAGCGGACCGAAGATCGCATGGAACATCGCAATGCCGCCGACGCTCGTGCTGCCGAGCGTATCGCCATGATATGCCTCGCCCAGAGCAATGTATTTGGTTTTCTCCGGCTGGGGCTTTGCACTTTGTCGCCAGTATTGCAGCGCCATTTTCAGCGCGACTTCCACCGCCGACGAACCATCGCAGGAGAAAAACGCATGTTGCAGGTCGCCCGGGGCCAGGTCAGCAAGCCGCTTGGCGAGCTTGATGCTCTCAGGGTTCGACATCCCCAGCGACGTGCAATGGGCAACGCGGTCGAGCTGCGCACGGACCGCGGCGTCGATCCGCGGATGGCGATGGCCATGCATGTTGCACCACAGGCTGCTGACCCCATCGAGATAGCGATTCCCCTCGACGTCATAAAGCCAAACCCCTTCGGCCCGCTCAATAATAAGCGGCTCGTACTCCGCCATCTGCGTAAAGCCGTGCCAGCAGTGGCGAAGATCCCATTCACGAAGTTGTTCATGTTGCATTAGTTATTCTTCATTTCCCGTGCGCTGCGTTGCAATTCCCGTGTGCTGCGTTGCAGCACGGCTAATTCTTCCCTTACCATCGCACTTCCACCTTCGACCCCACACCTGCGCCCAGCATCGCGGCCGCGTTTTCGTCGACAATGGCAAGCTCCAATTGGTTCGTGGAACCGACCAGTGCAATGAGCGTCATAGCAGGTTGATCGGCATAGGTGGAAAAAATTCCACGAGTTTCGTGCTCTTCGCAAAAGATACCAACCTGGGTATCGGTCGGCACGCCTTCGAGCTGATCGCGCGCGATGTTCGAGATCAGATTGCCGAACGAATCGATAGCGATGATCTCTCCTTCGATTCGGTTTGCCACTTTCACCACTCCGGGCCAATCGAGTTCCATGAGCGACTCAAGCGGAGGACCGAGTTCCTCCGGCCGAACGCCGAGACTAAGGTGCGCCGCGGTGGGCGCCATGATGTCCCGTCCGTGAAACGTGGGGGCCACAGGCTGCCGAAAAAACAGCTCGGACGTGATGTGGATGATTTTAGAGGGAGGTTGCTTTTTCGCCAAGCCGTGCAGAATTCCACTATCGGGGCAAACAAATCGCTGCAGGCCGATTTCTGCATAAACTATCGCTCGCGATGTCCCCACGCCCGGATCGACCACCGCGACATGGATCGTCCCTTCGGGAAACAACGGCGCGACATCCGCCAACACCAGCGCCCCTTGCCGCACCTGTTGCGGTGGGATCGCGTGCGAGAGATCGACCAGCCGCACATCCGGATTGATCGAAAGAATAACGCCCTTCATCGCGGCAACATACGGGCTGCCAACGCCAAAATCAGTCAAAAGAGTAATGATCGGCGGCATGGGCATTATGGCTTGGCGGGGCGAATGCGATATTCATACCTTGCAAGACGCAGGATTTCTACTTTGTCACCCGGCTGTAAATTATGTTTTTGAAAAAATTTCTTTACCTCGCCATGAGTTGAACGAAAAGTATGATGACGCCCAGAAATGTCTGTGCTTGCCCGTCCAATTCCCTCAAATTCTACTATCAGGTGTTTGTCTGCTCGTTCTGTGTTTCCTCCCAAGCATTCCTCTGGCCAAAATTCATCGATTGGCTTGATATTGATATACCCATTTTTTATCCCACCAGTAGACAGTTCGATTGAACGAGTTTCAATGGGATCTGCGATGCGAACACGTTCCAGTGGACCAGATACATGGGCTTGTTTTTCCTCGATATACGGTTTGAGTTCAAGAACTGGCACAGTTGCTTCTTCCCAATCATGCTTCCAGCAAACGATTAAGTTGCACATCGATGGATCATGTCCATGTAGCTTGAAATTACTGCTCTTGTATTCGAATTCAATGGCGACGCGTTCCCAACCGCGCTCTACTCGTTTCCGGGCAAGACAATCTGGGAAGTCGGCTTTAATCTCTTCGATAACAAAACCCAATTCCTCGCAAATCATGGCAAAGAGAGCGACGACTCCCATCTCATTGGCAGGACCATAGACCATGCCACGATAATTTATCACGTCACCAACGATGCTTTTATTGGTCATTCGGATTCTCCAGTTTGCGCAAGTTCCAAACAAATTTCCCGTACACGGCCCGGATCGACGTTGGGGTTTTTCTTTTTTGCCTGGCCGACGAGCGCACCAATCGCTTGCACCTTGCCGCCTCGAACGTCGGCAACGATTTTTGGGTTGGCGTCGACCAATTCCTGACACAGGGCGACCAAGGCCGATTCGTCGACTTGTTCGATGCCGAGTTCTTTAATCGCACCAGATAGTTTTAGATCAATTTTAACTTGCACATGTATTTCACGGGCCATTTTATCAAAAACTTCACGAGACCGAGAACTGGACAATTCACCAGACTGAATTTGAATTATCAGTTTTGCGAGAAGGCTGCTTGGGATCCAATGTTTTTGAAACTCCTGAATCGAAATATTATTTTCATTTAGAACTCGCAGCACATCTTGTGACACCCAGTTCGCTGCCGCTTTGGGATCGCCGCAGCCGCCTGCCACATCGAGAAAATAATCAACCACCCTCCGGCCTTGGTTCACCAACACATCGGCATCGTACTGCGAAAGACCAAAGTCGTCCGTCAACCGCTGCCGCAGTGCTGCCGGCAGTTCGCCGAGCGACTGGTGTATGGCATCGACTTGTTCGGAGGTCGTCGCGACCGGCACCAGATCGGGGTCGGGCAGGTAGCGATAGTCGCTCGACTCCTCCTTGCTCCGCTGGCCGCGGGTGACGCCCGCCTGTTCGTCCCAGCCGCGTGTTTGCTTGGGCGACTCGCCTAGCCGCTGGCCCGTTTCTTGCCACACACGGTATTGCCGAACGGTCTCGTATTCCAGTGCCCGCTCGACGGCGCGAAAGCTGTTCATGTTTTTGATCTCGACGATGGGCGTCGCCACTTTTTCGCCATCGACTTGGCCGCTTTCATTTTGTAAATGCAGATTGATGTTCGCATCGACCCGCAGACTGCCCTCCTGCATGTTGCAGTCGGAGACGCCGAGATAAGTCAAAAGTAATTTCAATTCCTGCAAAAAAGCACGCGCCTCGGCCGGGCTGCGCATGTCAGGCTCGCTAACAATCTCCAGCAGCGGCGTGCCAGTGCGGTTCAGGTCGATTTCGCTATCCGCTTTGCCAGCCACTTCGTCGTGGATGCTCTTGCCGGCGTCCTCTTCCAAATGGGCTCGAATGATTCCGACCCGCTTCGGTTCGAACCGACCCTTAGAATCGCTGATCGCCAAGTGGCCACCCGCCGACATCGGCAGATCGTACTGGCTGATCTGATAGCCCTTCGGCAGATCGGGGTAGTAGTATTGCTTACGATCCCACTTGGTGAACTGGGGGATATTGCAGTCGAGTGCCACGGCCGTTTTTAGCGACAGATCGTACGCCGTGCGGTTCATCACCGGCAACGTGCCTGGCATGCCGATGCAGACCGGGCAAGTTTGCGTATTGGGCTCGGCCCCAAACTGCGTACTGCACCCGCAAAACAGCTTGCTACGCGTCGCAAGCTGCATATGCACTTCGAGGCCGATAATGGTGGCGTAGGGTTGGGACATGGCTTTTTTTGAACCACGAATGGACACGAATAAACACGAATTTGGATTTTGATGGGGGGTTAGAGCCCAGGGGCTACAAGCCATGGGTTTTGAATTAATTCGTGTCGATTCGTGTTCATTCGTGGTTCTCCGTTTTTTTACTTCAAATCCGGCTGGCGTGTATGCCACTCGGTTGCTTGTTCGTACATGTGTGCCCCGCGTAGCAGGCGTTCTTCTTCTAGTGCCGGGGCCAATAGCTGCAAACCGATCGGCAGCCCGGCAGACGTAAAACCGCATGGCAGGCTGATCCCCGGGATGCCCGCCAGGTTCGCGCTGACCGTGTAGAGATCGACCAGATACATGGCGAGTGGATCGTCCGCCATTTCGCCCAGCTTGAATGCGGGTGCTGGTGTGACGGGAGACGCAATCAAATCGACCGATTCGAACGCATGGTCGAAATCTTGCCGAATAAGCCGACGAACTTTTAGCGCCTTCAGATAATAGGCGTCATAGTATCCAGCGCTCAGGGCATAGGTGCCCAGCATGATCCGCCGTTTTACTTCGGGGCCAAAACCTTCAGCCCGCGTGCGGCGATACATCCGCACGAGCGCCGAGTCGAGCCTATCGAGTCCCGGCTGGTCGCCCACTGCTTGCAACCGTTTCCGCTCGGCATCCAATTCGGCGAGCATCTGGGCCACGTCGGTGCGATGGCCGTAGTGCGCGCCGTCGTAGCGTGCCAGGTTGCTCGATGCTTCGCTAGGAGCGATGACATAGTAGGTGGCAATGGCGTATTTGCTGTGGGGCAGCGAAATTTCTTTCACCGTGGCACCGAGCGACCGGTAGACGCCAATCGCTTCACGCACGGCCGCTTCGACTTCGCCATCAAGCCCTTCGGCAAAATGCTCGCTAGCGATGCCCAACCGCAGCCCGGCGAGCGGCTGGCGGATCGTTTGGCTATAGGCAGGCACCGGCGCGTCGAGCGAAGTGGCATCGCGCGGATCGTGCCCGGCGATGGTCTCCAGCAGCAAGGCAACGTCGGCCGTCGTGCGAGCCAGTGGGCCAACCTGATCGAGACTGCTGGCAAAGGCAACCAGTCCGAATCGGCTGACCCGGCCGTAAGTCGGTTTCATGCCGACGACACCGCAAAGTCCGGCGGGCTGGCGGATCGATCCGCCCGTGTCGGTGCCAATCGACAGGGGCACCATCCCCGCCGCAACCGCCGCAGCCGCCCCGCCGCTGGAGCCGCCCGGCGTCCGCTCCAAGTCCCATGGGTTACGGGTGAGCTGAAAGGCGGAATTCTCCGTCGAGCCGCCCATCGCAAACTCATCCATATTCGTCCGGCCAATGAGCACGGCATCGGCTCCCTTCAGCCGGGCAACCACCGTGGCATCATACGGCGGGCGAAACGACTCAAGCATCCGCGACGCGCAGGTAGTCAGCCCATTTTGATCGCACAGCACATCCTTAACCGCCACCGGCAAACCGGCGAGCGGGCCAAGCGGTTTGCCCTCTTCGCGGCGCCGGTCAACATCGGCTGCCTGGGCGAGCGCCGCCATGGCATCGGTGCGCAGAAACGCCCCAACCTGCGGGTTGTTTGCTTCGATCCGATCGAGCGCAGCCTGGGTAAGCTCCACCGAGGAGATGTCGCGTGCCTCAAGCTGCTGCTTCAATTCACTGGCAGAACATTCAGCGAGCGACATGGCACAAGTTTTAATCCTACGTTCCTGCGTTCAATCTCTACGTTTAATCGCCCAAAACGGCTGGCACCAGATAGCCGCGCCCATTCTGCTGCGGAGCATTTGCGAGCGCCTGTTTTCGGGGCAAGCTGGGGGTCACCTCGTCGGGTGAAAACACATTGCAAACTTCCACCGCGTGCGCCATCGGCTCAACCCCTTCGGTGTCGACCTCCGCCAACAGATCGACATACCCGACGATCTGGCCGAGTTGCCGGGTCATCGTGTCCAACTCGGCCTCGGTGAGTTGGAGCCGAGCCAGCAGGGCCACCTTTTCGACATCACCACGCGAAAGGGCCATGACGGATTGCTCCAAGACTGAGTTACAACGCAGGTACGCAGACGCAGGGCCGCTTACACCTTGCCGGCTGCTTCCGATACTTTGAAGGGCGCATGCCGAACGATCTTGGTGATTGCACCGGAGCGAATGCACTGCGTACAGGCGTCAATCGTCTGATGCGTACCATTGGGCGTGGAGATGCGGACCCGTTGCAAATTGGGCTTAAACTTCCGGCGGGTGATGCCGGTGATTTTGGTACCGACGCCGCCGAGATACTTTTTCTTGCCTCGGGTCGTCACCTGATTACCAACCTGCGGCCCTTTGCCGCAAACGTCACAACTTCGGGCCATGGAAAACCTCGCCATGTACTGATAATTACGGACTAAAACTACTCGCCTAGAACCTTAGTCCCCGACCGATCGGGGACGGACCAAACAGTATAACGTCATTGCGAGCCATGGCAACCGGGAGATTGCCGCCCCCGAATAAAATGGGTGCAGAAACGCACTTTCCCTGCGGTAGCTGGGCCCGGACCTCGGGTTGGAAATTCGATCTGGTTAGATTAGATTGCGGGCGAGGGTGGGCAATCCGGAGTCTTTAGGCGAGCGGCAAATGAGAAGGGACTTACCACATTCTCCTCAGTCCCTCGCTTACGCATCGGGTTATCAAGGTAAGTTCTCAACTGCCGCTCGCCTAAAACAGGAGGAAGCATGATGCCTAAATTCGATGATCTGCTTGCCAAGCTTTGGGAGGATTACATTCGTTTCAATCCCCATGCCCGGGCGATCCACCGTCTGCTGCGAGAGCGAGGGGAATCGATTGCTAACGATCATATCGCACTGCGCACATTCGACGATCCAAGGATCAATATCGAGGTGCTGTCACAGGCGTTTCTTCAATTCGGTTATCAACAGGCCGGGGAATACGCCTTCACAGAAAAAAAACTCGATGCAAAGCATTTCGCGCATCGCGATGAGACGATGCCAAAGGTGTTTATCAGCCAGTTGCGTCTCCGTGAATTTTCCAAGCAACTTCAGCAGATTGTCGAGAAGCTCGTCCAACAGGTGGACCTTGCCATAACGCAACCGTGGGATTTTCCGGCCAGCGGCCGACCTTGGAGAATTTCGTATGCCGATTACGAAACGCTTTTGAAAGAGAGTGAATACGCAGCCTGGCTCTCAGCATTTGGTTTTCGTGCGAACCATTTCACCGTCGACGTGGGGGCCATGTCGACCTTTCAATCCTTGGAGCAATTCAACCAGTTCATCAAAGAGGCTGGCTACCCGCTGAACACCAGCGGTGGTGAAATCAAAGGGACGCCTGCCAACTATTTACAGCAATCCTCAACCCTTGCAGGAGAAATCGAGGTAGATTTCATCGAAGGCCCGCGAACGATTCCCGCCTGTTATTACGAATTTGCGAAACGATACGTGCAGCCGGATGGAACGCGATTTGAAGGATTTATCGTCAAAAGTGCCGATAAGATATTCGAGAGCACCAATCGTCGATGATTGGATAGACAAGCTTGTTTAGCCGTCGGGCTTGTCCCGGCGCGTGAGCGCAGCGCCGGGACAAGCCCGACGGCTAACTAAGGCACAGAGAAACAGGTGAATTTATGCATCGTGTTTTGTTGCTTGGGGCGGGGAAAATTGGCCGAATGATTGCCCGACTGCTGGTCGATTCGGGTGACTACGAGGTGGTGGTAGCCGATGCCGCCGAGGAATCGCTTGCCCTTCTTGCCGAGCACATCGAAGTGGAAACACAGGTGGTGGACGCTAGCGATGGCAAGCAGATTTCCTTGGCGATGCAGGGATGCCGGTCGGTTCTTTCCGCGCTCAGCTTTCGATATAATCCGTTGGTGGCTGAAGTGGCACTGGAAAAAAAGCTCAGCTACTTCGACTTAACCGAAGATGTGGCCACGACGCGAATCGTTCGCCGCTTTGCCGACGGTGCCCGATCAGGGCAAATTTTCATGCCCCAATGCGGTCTGGCTCCCGGATTCATTTCCATCGTGGCGAATCATCTAGCCCGAGGATTCGACCCATTGGAAACGGTACGGATGCGCGTCGGCGCTTTGCCACAGTTTCCCACCGGTGCGCTGAAATACAATCTTACCTGGTCGACCGACGGTTTGATCAACGAGTATTGCAACCCGTGCGATGCGATCCACGAAGGGAATCGGATCGACGTCTTGCCGCTGGAGGGATTTGAACATTTATCCCTCGACGGCGTGCGATACGAGGCATTTAATACGAGCGGTGGATTAGGCACACTCTGCGAAACGCTCGATGGAAAGGTCCGCGAATTGAACTACAAAACGGTTCGTTACCAGGGCCATCGCGACCAGATGCTGCTGCTGGTCAACGAACTGAGATTGAGCGAGCGACGTGAATTACTCAAAGATATTTTGGAGCATGCTGTCCCGGTCACTTTTCAAGATGTGGTGGTGACTTTCTGCACCGTTACCGGTCGACGCGATGGGCAATTAGTCCAAATCACCGATGCGCGTAAAATTTACCATGAAACCATCGGCGACGAGAATTGGAGCGCTATCCAAATCACCACGGCCGCGGGGATTTGTGCCGTGCTCGACATGCATGTTTCGGGCGAATTGCCTTCGCAAGGATTTGTGCGACAGGAACAAGTCGACTTCGAGCGATTCCTGGCCAACCGTTTTGGCCAACGGTACGATTCACAGGCTGCGACCCGGTTTAGCAAATCCGCAAGCGGTAAAAAGATTGAGAATATATGATGGATCATCCTGTTGAAGTTGCGCTGAAGCGATTGGGCGTAAAACGGCCGCTTTGCGGCTTAGCCATTGGCAACCGCTGGCAATCGGGCAACGGGGCATCGCTTACCGTGCGTTCGCCCATCGATGGCAGCTCGTTGGCCCAATTCACCATGGCCAGCCTCGACCAAGTAGACAAAGCAACCGCGGCAGCGGCAGAAGCGTTTCGGGCCTGGCGCATCGTACCTGCACCGGTGCGTGGCGAGTTTGTCCGGCAATTCGGCGAACAACTGCGTGCCCATAAGGATGACTTGGCGACGCTCGTGAGTTGGGAAGCAGGAAAAATTACCCAAGAATCACTGGGCGAAGTTCAGGAGATGATCGACGTCTGCGATTTCGCTGTCGGGCTCAGCCGACAACTGTACGGAAAAACAATCGCCAGCGAGCGGCCAGGCCATCGGCTCACGGAGCAATGGCTGCCGCTGGGGCCGATCGGAGTGATTTCGGCCTTTAACTTTCCGGTCGCCGTGTGGGCGTGGAATGCGGCGATCGCTTGGGTCTGCGGCGACCCACTTGTCTGGAAACCGTCCGAAAAAACGCCCCTCTCGGCCATTGCGTGCCAGAGACTTGTCGAGAAAACTCTGACGCAAATACCCGAGGTGCCGCCGGCCGTGTCGAACCTTGTCATTGGCGGGACGGAAGTGGGAGAGCGATTGGCAGCGTCAACGGCGCTGCCACTAATCTCGGCTACCGGTTCGGTGCCAATGGGCAGGGCGGTAGCGCAGATCGCGGCCGCGCGGTTGGGGCGATCGCTGCTGGAACTGGGTGGCAACAACGGCATGATCGTCGCACCGTCGGCAGACATGAAATTGGCCATTCGGTCCATCACTTTTTCGGCCGTGGGGACTTGCGGGCAGCGCTGCACGACGCTCCGCCGATTGATAGTTCACCGGTCGATTGCCGACTCGTTGCGTGACCAGTTGCTAGAGGTTTACGCTCGCCTGCCGATTGGCGACCCGACGGCCGATGGCATACTCCTTGGCCCACTGATCGACGAGCGTGCCGGTCAGGCGATGGAGATGGCTCTAACGACAGCAAAAGAGCAAGGGGGCATCGTCCATGGGGGCCAGCGCGTGACTGAGGGTGTTCGCCCCGGGGGTGTTTACGTGCAGCCCGCGATTGTCGAAATCGATGCTGCCGCGCCGATTCTTCAGCAAGAAACATTCGCGCCGATTCTTTACCTGATGCGATACGACAAACTGGATGAAGCAATCGAAATCCACAATAGCGTGCCGCAGGGCTTAGCCTCAGCCATTCTCACGAGCGATGTCCGCGAGGCGGAGCAATTTTGCTCCGCGGCCGGTTCGGACTGCGGGATTGTCAACGTGAACATCGGCACGAGCGGCGCGGAGATAGGTGGCGCGTTTGGCGGCGAAAAGGAAACGGGCGGTGGCCGAGAGTCGGGCAGCGACGCCTGGAAGCAATACATGCGTCGGGCAACCAACACGGTCAACTATTCCGACCAGTTGCCACTAGCCCAAGGTATTCGGTTTGAGGTTGACGACGGGTGACTCAAGCCGCCATTTGCCCCGAAGTCGCGCTGCCACAAAGATAACCGGCAATGGAATCCGCGATATCCACGGCCGCTTGCGGCTTAGCAAGTCGCCCCATATTTAGCCCCATCTCCCCTCGCAGGTGATCGTCCACAAGCAACGATTCCAATTCCCGAGCCAGCGCTCGATCGAGCGCCCCATCTTGCGAAGTTTCGTCAACCAGCCGACAGCCACCCGCGGCTGCGACCACTTTGGCGTTGGCCGTTTGATGATCGTCGGCCGTGTGAGGATAAGGCACCAAGACGGCCGGCACGCCCGCCAGCGCCAACTCGGCCAATGTCGTACCGCCCGCACGGCAAACAACCAAATCGCTGGCAAACAGGACCGAGGCGATTTCGTCGATAAACGTCACGGCCAGGGCATTAACCCCCTGTTGCCGGTAGCGGCGCTCAGTTTCTTGCAGTTGTCCCTCGCCCGTTTGGTGAACGATTTGCCAACCATCGAGTCGCGGTCCCAGTTGTTTCAATGCCGCGGGCATCGACTCATTGAGCGAGCGTGCCCCGCCCGCCCCGCCGAGTACAACGAGTCGTTTTTTCGATTGGCTGGCGCGCACGTTAGCGGCATCAGGAGCTTGATTTTCGTTGAAGTCGCCGTTGTTCGCCGCTTGGGCTTTGGTCTTGCGATGGTAAAGATGCTCAAACGCTTGCCGTGCGGGATTGCCGGTCACGGTCACCGCAGCTTGCACATGCAAGTGTGGCCGCACTTCGTCGAATGCCGCACAAACCATTGCCGCGGAGCGCGATAACCATCGCGTCGTGCGACTGGGAATGGCATTTTGCTCCAGCAAGAAGGTTGGCAGCCCTCGCGCCACGGCCGCACGGACCACCGCCATGCTGGTGTAGCCGCCTAAGCCAACAACCAACGAAGTTTGCTGCTCGCGGAGTATCCAGCGAGCGGCGCAAAAGCCGGCTGCATTGTCGGTGACAAACCGCAGCACTTGCAGTGGGTTTTGTGGCGATGGCCTCGAGGGAATCATCGTGTAGAGGTACCCCGCCTTGCGGACGGCATGGCGTTCACGCGGCTTGCCCGAACCAGCGAATGTGATGGCCGCGTCAGGCATCCGTTCGATCAGACGAGCTGCAACCGCCAAGCCCGGAAAGAGATATCCGGCAGATCCACCACCAGCAAACAGTACATGGGCATGAGAGGACATGGTGATTTGTGAATGCGGATTTGGGATTGCGGATCAACAAAATAACAGAATGAAAACTTCAGCGAACCCCTTCATCCATCGCTTGCGTCTTCGCCCCAACCACCAACCACCACCAACCACCACCTAGTATCCGCTGAGTCGCCGGGGCAGCGCAGTTGCGCCGCCCCGACGCTCAGACGTAAAGCTTCATCGTGAAGCACTCGTGCCAAGCAACTGACCCAGAAGTTGCTTCGACTCCGAGTTAAAATGCTCCTACCCCAGGGAGGGTGGCTTGCCTGACCCCGCAATCGGACAAACCTACGACGAAACTTCAAAATGGTTCGGAAAAGGATTTATTATCGACGACAAGTCATCGGCCAACCGCGTCGCAACGCGACACACGGATTTACGACGACAAATTATTGCTAGCCTCTAATGCTAAGCCGCTAAGCGGCACGTTGCTTCGTTGCGAGCGTGGAGTAGTTCTCTTGTTACTTCCGCATCGCTGATCTCGCTTCGACCGAAACTGCCCGAGGGAGCCATCTGGCTACCTGCAATGACAACCACGTCGCCCGGTTCGGCAATCGCGACGGCACAAGCGATTGCTTCGCACCGATCATCGACCCGATGAAGCGAATCGATCCGCTTGCTCTCGGTCCAATTCGGTTCCGATTCGGAAATTCCACACGCGACAATTGCCACATCGGCCATACGGCTTGCAATGCTGTGTATCAAATCAGCTTCTTGTGGCACCCCGCTAGGCTCATCTCCCAGCACACAAATCACGCGCCGCTGGGCAAGTTGCTTGGCCGTTCGTAAACTGGCTCGCAGTGCATCGGGTGTGCGAGCCACGTCGATAAATACAGGAAAACCTTGACCACAATCAACGCGTTCCATTCGACATGGCAGCCGCTGGAGCGCCTCGATACCTCGGGCAATCGTTGGCAAATCGATGCCGTAGGAAAGTGCCGTGGCTGCCGCACCGAGACAGTTAGAAACGTGATGATCGCCGACAATCGTTGTTCTGACTGCGGCCGATTCGGACCCTGCGGTAATGACAAAAAGTTGCTCGTTGGCGTGCTGCTCGATGATCGATCCAGTAATTTCCGCCTGACTCCCCATGCCATAGGTCAGCACCGGGCCAGACAACGAATCGAGCCACGACATGCTCACCGGGTCGTCCGCACACAAGATGGCCACGCCGCCCGGCGCAAGGTAACTGAGAATCCGGCGCTTGGCGTCGCGATAGTTTTGTGTGGAATGATGCAAGTCGAGATGCCCGCTGGTGACGTTCGTCACACAAACAGCATCAAGCTGAATTCCTGCCAATAAATTTTGAGCGAGTGCCCGGCTCGAAACCTCAGCCACGGCATGAGTACAACCCGAGGCCGACATGCGTGCCAGCCGCGACGCCAAAATGGCATGCGTCGTTGTTTGGCTCAGCCCAGGACTATGTGCCATGCCGTCGTAGCAGCCCAAATCGCTTATCGAACCGGCATGTTTGCCGGCTGCGCTGAAAATTGAATCGAGCAGCGCAACGATGGTTGTTTTGCCTTGCGTGCCTGTCACGCCAATGGTAGGCAAACTGTGCGTCGGATCGTCGACCAATGCCTGGCACAACATGCCTAACGCAACCCGGCTATCTTCCACCACATAGGTTGGCACATCGAACACAGGGACCGGCCGTTCGCAAACAATCGCCTTGGCGCCTCGTTCGGCTGCTTCACGTGCATGGTCGTGGCCATCTTCCGGCGTGTTCTCATCTCGGTCGACATCGATCGCGACAAACACATCGCCTGGCTGCACCTGTCGCCAATCGCCGGTGCATGAGGTGGCCAGAACCGACTCAGCCTCTGTGCAAACGCTGCCCGCAAACAATTCGTCCAGCGAAATGCCAGCACAATACGAGTCGACCGGGCTGGGGATCTGCCCCGAGGCATCTTGAGAAAAATGTGACATGGCGCGAGGCCTCCTTGCCTGCGTCCGTTCTTTCTGTGTGGTCTTGCTCTCTTTGCAAAGCTTCCTTGACTGCAAAGCGGGGCCGATTGTGTTGATTTGCTGTGGCGTGTCAAGGTGAGTTCTCCATTTTCAGCCCTCGGCTTTGCCGGGGGGTTGCCCTAGACAGACGACCGCGACAGGCGCAACAATGCCAAATCCCTGAACTGGCCAAATCTCCGAACGGTTAGCCGTCGGGCTTGTCCCGGCGTGGTTGCATCGCGCCGGGACAAGCCCGGCGGCTAACAGTTCGACCCTACAGGTGATCACATCGTGGCGAATGATGATTTCGACATTTCCAGCTTGGCAGCCTATCTGCACCTCATGCCGGCGCAGGTTGTTAAGCTAGCAGACCGTGGCAAACTTCCAGGCCGTCGTGTTGGGGGCCAGTGGCGTTTTTCGCGCCCGGAAATCCATCAATGGCTTGAGCAACGGATCGGGCTATCGGATAAGGAAGAACTGGTGCAAATGGAGTCGACCCTCGAACGCGTTGACATGGTGGGCAATGACAACTTTTCGCTGGCGGCGCTCATTCCTCTCGAAGGAATTGATGTCGCGCTTGCGGCGAAAACGCGGGGCAGTGTGATCTCAGCCATGGCGGAGTTGGCCGCGGCGACCGGCATGCTTTGGGATCCGAACAATATGGCAGAAGCAGTGGCTGCACGCGAGGCGATGCACCCGACAGCACTCGACATTGGTGTTGCGCTGCTGCACCCTCGTCGGCCACAACCCTCCAACCTGAGCGAAGCGATCGTAGCACTCGGCATAACGGGCAATGGCATCCCGTTTGGCGGTCGCGGATTGACTGACGTATTTTTCCTCATTGGAGCCACGAGCGACAACGAACATTTACGAATTTTGGCCAGACTTAGCCGCATGATAAGCGACGCCGATTGGCTCGCGTCGTTGCGCACCGCCGTCGACGCGCAGGCCGCCCATGAGCTAATCGTTACTCGCGATGAGGCATTGAGTGGCTAGAATCAATTCCGCTCGCGGCTTAGCAAACGCCAGTGTAAAAAACCGCGGCGAAGTTCATTTTTTTAACTTTCCGTTCTTCGGTACAATAGCCACGGCTTTTTGATTCTCTCCGCAAAACAGTATGTCCATCGTGGCCGAAAACACCTCACTCACTTTTGCCGAAATGTTGTCACCTGACCGCAGCGGGCTGCAAGTGCTTGCCGTGGGGCCATGGCAGCAACGCGAGTTCCGCATCGTACGCCGTCAAATCGATCCTGAGAAAAATTGGCCTACGTCAGACTCGTTGGAGCAAGCCCTGGCTGAAGTAGACGAGCAGACCGTGGCTCCGGAAATTGTGCTCCTAGCACAACCTCGCCCCGGTTATTATTCACAATCATTGCTCGACCGGTTCCAGGCGACCGCGCCATTGACGCGGGTGATTGTCGTCGCCGGAAGCTGGTGCGAAGGGGAGTTGCGAACAGGCAAACCACTTGACGGCGTGCAACGATTTTACTGGTACGAGTTTGCCGCATGGTGGCGACATGCCATCGCTCTTTGGGCAGCCGGCGAGTCTCCGCCGTGGTCATTGCCAACAGGCGATGCTCGAACAAGAAGCTTTGTGTGCGATACTGGTGCAGCAGGTCTGGTCGAAATCGACTCACAAGATCATGAAACATTCGCCGCCCTGTCCGCCGCGATTTCTCCCTATGGCTGGTCGGCAATTTGGCAACCGCGCGGCCGGCATCGGGCTACGGCCGTTGGGACCTCCGTTGGCATTTGGGACGGCGGGCAATTCGATCCGCCCGAGGTCGAACACCTTGCCGAGTTTTGCCGACGAATGCGAGGCCAAGACGCCCCGGTGGTGGCACTGCTTGATTTCCCGCGCGAGGAACATTTTCATCAGGCAACAGAAATTGGGGCCCATGCGGTTCTCGCCAAACCCTATTTCGTGGACGATTTGCTGTGGGCGATTGGTCATAAGAAAAAAAATAGCCACGGATGAACAGAGATAAACACGGATGAGAGGCGGCTAATCCATGACCAACCTTCGCACCTCGATTTTAGAAGTGCCAAAGTTGAGCAATAGGCAAAGTCGTTTTTTCGTGGCTTTTAGGTAATTTAAGCACTGAGCAACATGGACATCCTCCAAGGCGCGCACAGCCTTGAGTTCAACGAGTACTTCATTTTCCACTACGAGGTCAGTCACATATTCACCAACAACAATATCATCATAATGTACTGTAATTTTTGTCTGTTGTTCGACTATGAGACTGCTTTGTCGTAACTCATGCGCCAAAGCATTCTCATATACTTTTTCAAGAAAACCAGAGCCGAGCGTATTTGAAACCCTAAACGCACAGCCAATAATTCGTTCCGTGATTTCATTTTCTGAATATCTGCGTTCATCCGTGTTCATCTGTGGTTCCCTTGTTGTAGTGATGTTTTAATTCTTACCACGCCTCGGCCAGTGCGGTTCGTAGTATTTCTCGTCTCCAGCCTGGTTCGTGGATGGGCCAGCAGCGCACATCCACCACTTCTTCCGGCAAATGATCGCCTGCGAATTGCGATGCCTTGCCGCCGTCGAATGCGGCATACCACGTTTGCTTTTCTTCCTCGGTAAGCTTCGGAATGCGGCAAAGACTGTTGCTGCGACGCCATTGCGGCTTGCCTTGGTCGAACAGCGTAATGATCACCGGCGGCGACATCTCGAGCATCCGTCGGGCGATCAGTTCGTGGCTGGCCGTGCGGAAACATTGTTTCAGTTCCAAGAGATCCCAGTCGACCGCTCGGGCCTCTTCAAGAAACCAGCAACGCGGCAGCAGCAAACAACTGGCCAGATGATTGGCTACCCGTTCGCGCGCAGCGACCGGTGCATCTGTTGCATCGACCCCGAGTGCGCCGAATACCCGATAAGCGACGCTCTCACCGATCTCGTGCGCCACGGTCCAATAGCGGCGCTCGGGTCGAGGCTCATCGGCGAGCAATATCGTTCCTCTCCCGGCACTGGCGCCCGCTCGCAGCCGGACGAGCCGACCACGCGACTCCATCGTCGAGTCGCGAGCGACCACCATATTCAACCGTTCGGCCAACAGAAACGTGTCGACCGGCGGACGCGTCATCTCGGTTGCGGCAAGCAGCTCGGCTGCGCACGCATCGAGTGCTATGGCAAACTGCTCGGCGGGAATATCGGGCAACATATCGGCAGGTCCCTCGCCAGTTAGCATTCTCCAATAAGGTATACTTTTGTATACTATACCATCGTATTGAGATGCTGGCAAGTGGTATCTCGCCAAATGGTCAGCCTTGGGCTACGATGACGTGCTAAGTGTCGGGGGGGCGGTCGGCCGACAAGTCGGCGGCTTGGGTTTTCCGCTTCCCACCAACCTCCAACCCCCAACCCACTTTGTCCAACAATTTCCAAACGCCGCCTGATCGCGAGTCGCCCAAGGGCCGTTATGCGCTGGTTAGCCTGGGCTGCCCGAAAAATCTGGTCGATAGCGAGCGGATGCTCGGTATGTTGCAGTTAGATGGCTATGAGTTGGTCGACGATCCGCAAGGAGCCGATTTTGCGATTGTCAACACGTGCGGCTTCATCGAAGCAGCGAGAGCCGAATCGTTTGCCGCGATTGACGACATGCTCGATCTCAAACGGCAAGGCAAACTGCGCGGTGTTATCGTCTCGGGCTGTCTGGCCGAGCGGCAGCGAGAAGCGCTGCTGAACGAACGGCCGGAAATCGACCAACTGGTCGGCGTCTTTGGGCGCGAAGAGATGACCAAAGTGGCCGACCGATTGTTGGGTGGCCTTGATGAGCAACGGACCGTCTTTCAGCCGGCACCATCGCGTCCGCTCTCCGATCGATCACGGCTGCGGATTACGCCGAAGCATTTTGCCTTTTTGAAAATCTCGGAAGGTTGTGATCGGCTCTGCACGTTTTGCGCGATTCCCAAGATGCGGGGCAAACATGCCACCAAGCCGATCGAAGAAGTTGTCGCCGAGGCTCAGGAGTTGGCCGCCGACGGCGTGCGCGAGCTCGTGATCGTTGCCCAAGATACCACCTACTACGGCATCGACCTGTACGGCGAGCCACGGCTGGTCGAATTGCTGCGGGCATTGGAAAAGGTCGAGGGTCTCGACTGGATTCGGCTGATGTATCTCTACCCAATTTACTTCAGCGACCCATTGATTGACACGATTGCCGCTAGCCGGCGGATTATTCCCTATCTCGATTTGCCGCTACAACATATTAACGACCAGATGCTCAGGCGGATGCAACGACGCGTCCATCGCACCGATACGCTTGCACTACTCGCCAAGTTGCGAGAGCGAGTCCCGAATCTGGTACTGCGCACGACGCTGATTACCGGTTTTCCTGGCGAAACCGATGAGCAGTTCGGGGAATTGGTCGACTTTGTCCGCGAGCAGAAATTTGAGCGGCTAGGTGTGTTCACCTATTCCTGCGAGCCCGACACGCCGGCAGCCCAGTTGCCAGGCCATCTGCCGGAGGATGTGAAAGAAGCACGCCGTGCCCAACTGATGACCGAGCAGCAAAAGATTGCATTCGCCTGGAACGACGCCCAACAGGGACGGCAACTCGACGTGCTGATCGACGCCGAAGTACCCGGGGAAGAATCTGCCTGGATCGGTCGCTCCTATGCCGATGCACCGGATGTCGATGGGGTGGTTTATGTCACCGGGTCGGGACTTCGCCCCGGCATGATGGTACGATGTGAGATCGTGGCTCGGCGAGACTACGACCTGATCGGCGTGGCCTGCGATGCACATTGTTAGGTATGGGATTTTTTTACCACAGAGGGCATGGAGGTACACGGAGGAGAAAGTGATGCAAGAAGAAGAACTGACGGGAAAGGTCATCGGAGCTGCAATGAAAGTGCATACGGCTCTTGGGCCAGGGTTGTTGGAATCTGCTTATGAGAAATGTTTACTGTATGAACTCCATCGAATGGAACTCAAAGCCCTTGCACAAGTCGAATTGCCTGTTGTCTACGAGGAAGTCAAGATTGATGCTGGATATCGTATTGACTTAATGATTGAAGACAAGATTATTGCCGAATTAAAAGCCGTAAAAAGCATCCTACCGATTCACAAAGCGCAGCTGCTCTCTTATCTTAAACTGAGAGGAAAGCAGATTGGTTTGTTGCTCAATTTCCACGTCGAACACATGCGAGACGGAATAACCCGCATGGTAGTATAAATCTAGCAAAAAAATAATATCCCCCTCCGTGCCCCTCTGCTCCCTCCGTGGTAAAACTTTCGATTCCCCTGATTCTCCGATCCCAGACCCCTGACTTCCCCATGCTGAACTTCCCAAATCAGGTGACGCTGGCCCGGGTGGCACTCGCGCTGGTGCTGTTCGTGTTTCTGGCGCTGGAATGCTATCTCACGAGTTTTGTCTTGTTCATCGTCGCGGCCAGTACCGATTGGCTCGACGGCTATTGGGCGCGCCGCTATGGTCAGATCACCCAGTTGGGGCGGGTGCTCGACCCGTTTGCCGACAAGTTGATTATTTGCGGCACCTTTATTTTTCTGGCGGCGGTGCCTCTTACAGCTGAGGGGAGTGCCGCATCGGGAATTACCGCCTGGATGGCCGTGGTGATTGTTGGCCGCGAGCTTCTGGTCACGGCGCTACGTAGTTTTGTCGAACATGGTGGCGGCGATTTCTCGGCGAATTGGGCTGGGAAATGGAAGATGGTTGCCCAATGCGCCGCAGCTTGCTTTAGTATGTTTCGTCTCACCTATTTCGATTCTCGGGCTGCCGAGTGGAGCCCTGTTCCGCCCGATTGGATGAGCCTAGTGCTTACGGTCACGGTGTGGTTGGCCATCGCGCTGACGCTCTATTCCGGCTACGCCTATGTGCGGTCCGCTTTGCGAATCTTCGACAAATCGTAGTAACCCAAATAACCTGTGACCATGGAACCGTCGATCAATTCAGCCTCGCTCTGGATCATGCTTCTCGGGGGCGGGTTGAGCGTGGTTGCGCTGCTCTTCTTGTTTCAAAAACATATCAGCGGGCAACCGCTACTCCGCTACGAACCGCGCCGTCGCGTTCCTTGGGGCGGCTGGGCCGCGACGATTGTGGTTTTTTTCTTGGTCCAGCGATTGCTAACGTCGTTGCTGCTGCTGGGGGAAGAACAACCAGTGGCCGTGCCGCTCGATCCGGCCGAATTTGTCCGCAACGGCTGGATAACCATTGGGCTTTCGCTGCTGATTACTGTGATGGGACTGGGAGCGCTGGCCGCCTTTTGCCATGCCGACCGTCGCGATCTTGGGTTGCCCGATAGCTGGGAGCAATTTCTCACCGATACGCGTATTGGGTTTGTTGCCTGTCTGGCAGCACTTGCACCGGTCTATCTAATCCAACTGGCCCTCCAATTTGTCATTCAACCCAAGAGCCATCATCCGCTACTCGATCAGCTTCAGCAGACGCCCACGCCACAAGTGCTGCTGACGGCATTGGGCGCCGCGGTGTTGGCAGCGCCGTTGTTCGAGGAATTTGCGTTTCGACTGCTGCTGCAAGGGGCACTCGAGCGATTCGAGGACCAGCAGTTACACTACTCGGCGACCAAACGCACCGTGCCAATCACTGGTGTCGAAGAGAGTTTGCATTCCGAGGCAACTGAAGCAGAGACCCAATCCGCCGAACCGCCACCCGCAAAAGGTTTGCTGCCCGGCTTGCCGCATGGCTGGGCCCCCGTGCTGGCCAGCGGACTGCTCTTTGCCCTGGCCCACGTCGGCCATGGTGCCGATCCGGTGCCGCTGCTGCTACTGGGCACGGTGTTCGGTTACCTCTACCAAAGGACCCATCGCATTGTCCCCTGCATTGTTGCTCACATGCTGTTCAATGCTTACTCGCTCTCTCTCGCCTGGTTGCAACTGGGCGGGGGGTAGGGCATAGTTGGTCGTTGGCGGTTGGTGGTTGTTAGGCGAGCGACAGATGAGTATTTACCAAGTACTAGGTGGGTGGCAGAATAAAAATACCAGCACGCAGCGCAAGCAAGCAAGCAAGTGAGCAAGCAAGTGAGCAAGTGAGCAAGTGAGCAAGTGAGCAAGTGAGCAAGTGAGCAAGTGAGTGAGTGAGTCTAGCACACACTCGCTTGCGCGTCGTGCTAGTATTCTGTAAATTTTCAATTGCCGCTCGCCTTACCACCCACCACCAGCCAACAACCAACAGTCCCTTGCAAATCAAGCGCAACCCAACACGTGCAGTACGGATCGGATCGATAACGATCGGCCATGGCCATCCGATTGTCGTGCAGAGCATGACGGCTACACACACTGGCGATGTCGACGCCACGGCCGCACAGGTCAACGCCATCCATGCCGCCGGGGCTGACATGGTGCGCATTGCCGTGGATAGCACGAAGGACGCAGCCGCCCTCACCGAAATCCGACGCCAAACCACGGCCAATCTGGTCGTCGACTTGCAAGAAAACTACCGCTTGGCCGAAGTCGTTGCCCCGCACGTTGACAAACTGCGATACAACCCGGGCCATCTCTACCACCACGAGCGCAGTAAACCGTGGCAGGAAAAGGTCCGTTACCTGACTAGCGTGGCAGCGGATCACGATTGTGCGATTCGCATTGGCGTCAACTGCGGTAGCGTCGATCCGGCCAATCGCGACCGTTACGCAACCGACGATTCCATTTCGCCGATGCTCGACAGCGCACTGGAGCATTGCTCGGCACTCGACGAGCTTGGCTTCACTCGCTATTGCGTCTCGCTCAAGGATTCCGACCCACGAGCGGTGATTGAGGTCAATCGCCGCTTCGCCGAGCGGCGACCCGATGTGCCACTCCACCTGGGCGTCACCGAAGCCGGTATGCCACCCGACGGAATCATCAAAACGCGGATCGCTTTTGAGCAACTCATCAGCCGCGGCATCGGTGATACGATCCGCGTGTCGCTTACCGTTTCCAATGCCCGAAAGTCGGAAGAAATTGTTGCCGGCAGGCAAATCCTCGACGACATCGCTCAAGGTCGAGTCCGCAGTGTCGTCGACTACGGGCTCGCTACGCTGAACATCATTAGCTGCCCCAGTTGCTCGCGGGTCGAGAACGGCGCGTTCATCGAGCTGGCCGAGCAGGTAAAAGCGATGACCCGCTACGCTGCGGGCCATGCGCTAACCATCGCGGTCATGGGCTGCCGGGTCAACGGCCCCGGCGAAACGGACGACGCCGATCTGGGCCTGTGGTGCGGGCCAAACCGTGTCAACCTGAAAAGGGGTGGCAAGACGCTGGGGCAGTTTTCCTACGAAGAAATCTTGCCGCGGCTCAAAGTAGAGCTGGATGCACTGATTGCAGAGCAGGTTGGAGAATCCGATTACTGATTACTCTGCATTTGTCAGATGGACGGTTCGGCCCCGCAACCCGACGCTAGCGCGCCAGCGGCTCACGGCCCACCTGCTCGCACTGCGTTGTGTTGTTCCATTGGGGTTGCTACGATACGTTGGAATTTCGCAATTTTCTTCACCATTTGACAGCCACCTATGCCCGATCCGCGAGACGAAGACCTGCTGGAAAAGTCGAAGATGTCGTTCACTGCGCATCTGGAGGAGCTGCGCCGGGCATTGTTCAAGTCGCTGGGGGTATTGGTTGTCGGGTTTCTCATCGGACTTATGATGGGCTCGTCGGTGATCAAATTTATCCAAACGCCGCTCCGCGACGCTCTGGAAAGCTATTACCGCGATCAGGCCGAGACATCGCAGCTTCGTCGGCTCGAAGAAATGCGCAACTCCGGTCAGTCGGTACCAGACGATCTGGAATCGGCCGCAAAAAAATTGGCGAATGAACGCCTGGTGCCGCGAGAATTTTATGTCGACCCCGCTGAACTTCGCCGCGCACTCGGCTATGATTCAGAAGATGATGCCCCGGAGGAGGATGCCACGGGAGTCGATCTTGGCAACATCAAACGGTCTGACTTGGCGCGATTGAAAGTTTACCAACCGCTGGAAGAAGATGTCCGGCTCCGCGTCGTGGGGCTCAGCGTGCAAGAAGGCTTTATGGTGTATATCAAGGCGTCGCTGGTCGCCGGTATACTGATTTCCAGTCCCTTTATTTTCTATTTCATCTGGGAATTCGTAGCTGCCGGTCTCTATCGCACGGAACGAAAGTCGATTTACACCTATCTGCCAATGAGCTTGGGGCTATTCCTGGCTGGGGCGGCGCTGGCGTTTTATGTGGTGTTCGACTACGTGCTCGAATTCTTGCTCTGGTTTTACGCCAAGATGGGCATCGATCCCGATCCTCGTATCAGCGAGTGGATTGGTTTTGCGCTGATGCTGCCGCTGGGGTTCGGCGTCAGTTTTCAGTTGCCGCTGGTGATGTTGTTCTTGCACCGGATCGGCATTTTTTCGACGGAAGATTACTTGCAGAAATGGCGCGTCGCGGTGTTGGTAATTGCCGTGCTGTCAATGTTCCTCACCCCCGCTGACCCAACCAGCATGATCTTGATGGCCACGCCGTTGACGGCCCTCTACTTCGGCGGCATTGCGCTCTGTCGGTTCATGCCGAAGAAAGCGACGATCGAAGCTACGGATTCCGTAGGTGGCTAGCAGCCTGTTGAAAAAGTCGTCATCGTAACCCGACGCGCTAGCGAGGGACAAAAAACGCTTGTTTGGGCATCCCTCGCTAACGCGTCGGGTTATGAATTGCATCAAATGTTACTTTTTCAACGGGCTGCTAAGCCGCAAGCGGCCTCGCCGTCAAATCTGAAACGTCGTTTCGGGACGCAATTCGTCCGGCTCCTCGCTCCGTATCTTCAGCCTCGGTTTTTCCAGAACGACCGTGACCTGCGGGTCGACGCTGCTGGTAAGCCAGACGTTGGAGCCGATCACCGCGTCGTGGCCGATGATGGTCTGTCCTCCAAGAATCGTCGCATTGGCGTAAATCACCACCCGGTCTTCAATCGTGGGATGCCGCTTTTGACCTCGCACCAAGTTCCCTTCGCCATCGGTTGGAAAACTCAACGCACCGAGCGTCACGCCTTGATAGATTTTCACATGCTCGCCGATATCGCACGTCTCGCCAATCACAACGCCCGTGCCATGGTCGATGAAAAAATGGTTGTTGATTGTCGCACCGGGGTGAATATCGATGCCCGTGCGGCGATGGGCCCATTCCCCCATCATCCGCGGGATAAAGGGAATCTGCAACTCGTACAGCAGGTGGGCCAAACGGTAAACGGTGATTGCCTCCAGGCCCGGGTAGCAAAAGATCACCTCGTCGAGATTCTTGCACGCAGGATCACCATCGAACGCAGCCTGCACGTCGGTGGCCAACTGGGTGCGAAGTTCTGGCAGTTGATCCAAAAACTGAAGCGTCTTCGCCTGGCCTAGCGCTTCGTAATCCTGATCACCGTCGCAATCGTGGGTGGCGCCCTCATCGTGGCGCAACGCGCGACCAATTTGGTTGGTTAGCCGATCGTGGAGTCGGTCGACCAGATCGCCCACATAGTAGCCAACATTCCCTCGATGCAAGCCTTCGCGCTGCCGATAGCCTGGAAACAAAATTTCAGTCAATTCGTGAATGGCTGAAATCACTTCCTCGTAGCTAGGCAGCGGGCAATGGCCAAGGTGGTTGATCGTGCCAACTTCGTCGTAGGTATCGACAAGGCGTTGGGTAAGCTTAGGTAGCTGATTTTTGAGTCTAAAATCGGTTGACATCTGTTTCGCTCCGAGCACAAACCGTGTGCTATTTATCGCCAAGAAGGTAACTTGCGTGTCGGGATGGAATTATGAGAATCGCACCGTGAATTCGGCGCAACAAGGCGAGAGAGTCCGGCTTAAACCGGACACGTACAGCGGCAACAGCAGTGTGCAAATCTTGGCATCACTTGGCCCTGGCCCACGAACAGCCCCTGCGCGTTGGACAGGAGAACTCACTTAAAGGTTCTCTCGGCAAGGAGACCTTGCCGAGTCCAGCCATTCTACCAGCATCGGCGGTGTTTGACAGTCCATTTTGGCGATGTTTCCACAAGAACCACAAAGTCGCGATGAACCATTTCAGCCTCCGGCTTTGCCGGGGGGTTGCCTTCGGGGGATGTTGGGCGAGCGGCAGATGAGAATATACCAATCTTAACCCGACGCGTAAGCGAGGGAATTATCCCGTTATCCTCAGTCCCTCGCTTACGCATCGGGTTATCAAGGTAAGTTCTTAACTGCCGCTCGCCTTGCCTTGGGGAAATGCCCTGCTTGATGGAGATAAGGACCGTTCCACGACCCTCCGGCAAAGCCGGGAGCTGAAATTCCGGCTTTGTGGTCCTTACCCCCTCTGCGGGGTTGAGAACTCCCTCTCCCAAAGCAGAATGTTGCCAAAATACCACTGTTTTTTTGTGCCGTGTCGCCACTTGGCAACAGGGCGTATGCTAGTCTTCCCATAGGCACCCTACGCATGCATCCCCCCTGCCCATCGCAAGCGGAGGCCTACCGTGAATACTCTTCTTAGCCAATTCGATCCAGGCTGGGTCCTGACTGTGACCGTGCCATTGGGCATTGCCGTTGCCGCCTGGCTGCTGCGGATGTCCTGTGGAATGTGTGCCGTCGAAGCCCCCGATTTTTGGCATGCGATGCTGGTGACTCTATTGCTGGGCCTCATGCACATCGCCCTGCGATTTTGGATGAACGTGACCGACGTGCCTCCCGGCATTGGCAGCCGGTTCATCGTCCCCATGATGGCTTCGGCACTCGTCCTGGCGATCAGCTTGCGCACCGGACCCCTTGCCGCTCTAAGGGTTACGCTCGTGCAAGGCGCTTTATGTGGAGTGCTGTACTTTAGCGCAGCGCTGGTCGGCGTGTTGACCAATGCTGTGTCACCGTTGTGATGACTTCGAGAATCATGCCAAAGCGCGGCTTCGACAATCTCTTTGACTGCCGAGGAGAGGACGCAAATTCTCAATGTACGCGTCGTTCCGACAATCGATTTTCAACAATAGTACGAGTCTCGTCGAGACCATGGCTCTTCGTATCACCAAGGCTTGCGCCGCAGGAGAACAGCGTTAAGGTTACGGCAAGTTGAAAAGCGTTTCTTATCATCTCAGTCTCCCATGGTTTCCCAGTTGTATCAGCTATTCCTACCGGGTCGACTTCGTGGTTCGCCCGTCGACTTCTTCGCGAGCCTTCGCCAGCAGGCTCTCAAGAGAAACCGGCTTGCCACCTTGTGCCCCTGACTCGTCGGCGGCACTCATGAACGCATAGATTTCGATCGTCTCTTCGGAGGGAACCGGAGGTTTGCCAGTCTTGAAGAACTTGACGATCTCTGCGAGAAGCGGAGCGAAGCCGGAGGGCTTGCCGGTGGTCATGCTTTTCTTGCCATAAATGATCGTCGTGAAGTCGGTCTTGCCTCCGCGAAGGTCTCGAAACGTACCGATGCGACCACCTTTCCAGACGCCGATGACCAAGTCAACGCCATCGGTCTTGATACGCCTGACGGTTTCACAACCCGTGCCCATGACCGTGAACAACGGCTCAACGGCATGGATTCCATACAGGTAAAGCGATGGGTGAAGTTCGGCCCAAGAGCTGTGACCGAACACATCGCAGCCAACAATTTGCCCCAGCTCTTCATTGTTTCGGGCACCGGCAACTCCTTCACCAAAACGCGCTGCGGAGCTGGACCAGCACGGCACGTTATTTTCCTGAGCCAACTGAAAGAGTGCAATCACGTCCGCCAAGTCGTCGGCCACCGGCTTGTCGACGAACAACGGCTTGCCCGCGGCGATCACTATCTTCGCCTGCTCAAGGTGTGGACGCCCGTCGACGCTTTCCAGCAGGATGCCGTCGACCCACTCACAAAGCTCCTCGATACTGTCCACGATTTCTAAACCGTGCTTCTCGCGGAGTTGCTCGGTGAACTTGTCCACACGATCTGCCGAGGCCGGGAAGTCGGGCGACCCGCCGGAGAATCCGGCTACGACGCGACAACCGGTCTTGTTCTTCGGGTTATTCAGATAGCTGGCGAAGGCAATCACGTGGGAAGTGTCTAGCCCGATCATGCCCAAGCGAATGACCTTCTCTTGCTCTTCGGCACGGCCAACGCCCGGCAATGACACGACTGCGATGGCCAGAAAAAGTAGTAACAAGATTCGTTTCATCAAGGTGTCTCCCAGTTTTTCATAGCAAAATGTGCCCTAACGGCAGTTTCATTCCTGAATAAGTGTCGGTGCATCCTTTAAGAAACGCTCGAAGAATAAATAAATCTGCTCGTTCGATTCGGGTGTCGGCGCATGACCTTTGCGATTGGACATCGCTACGCGATCAGTGTAGCCCAGCAGCTTGTTCACGGCGATGGCATGGTTCAATGCCCGCCAACGCTGCGGCCGATCCTCCGCACCACCAGAAACCAAAAACGGGCGCGGCGCCATCAGTGCATGCAACTCGTGCAGGTCGCGGCCCTGTTCGACGAGTGTCTTGTACGCACCGGTTCGCGGGTTGTCTTTGTCGGGGATGCCTGCCTGACGTTGCTTCTGGCTCGCTTCGTATCCTAGATACCATGGCTCCCAGTAGTTCACGTTCGCGCGTTGTTCGTCAAAAACAATTCCTCCGTCCGACCAGGCGGCACAGGCGAACTTGTCGTACAGGCACGAGGCGAACATCGCCCACTTGCCACCAAAGGAGTGGCCCACAATGCCGATGCGCTCCGCATCGACCGCCGGCAAATTGGACAGCACGGTGTGGCAGTTTACAGTTCCATACGCCTGAAAGGAAAGCCGCTGAATGTCGGTTTCTTCCCTCACAGACTTGCCGTCACGTCGAGGCTTGAACCCACCGATCGAGAGCGTCACAAACCCACGCTTGGTCAATTGATGGCCGAAGTCTCTTAGACTCTTACCAAGTCCGGCTCCCGCTTCCGCATTGTAGTAAGGAACGATTGCCGCCGGAAACGGATCTTTGCCGTCGGGGATCAGCAGAATCGCTGGGGACAACATGCCGGGTGCGATCTCAACGCGAATGCGGTGTTGTGTGAAGTTCTCGCGGTGCTCTTTCGTCAGGTACTCGATTCGCGGCCTCTTAATCAGTGGCGGCCAGGGCCCCATGATCGCGTGCCACCGAGCGAGGATTTCTTTCCGACGTGCTTGCCAGTTGACAGTACGCTTCACGGGACGTCCATCGTAGAACTTCAGCGGCGAACGATAGCTACCGAGATCATTGGCATACTCCGCTGGCGGGCGAAATAACTGATCGAGGTCGCTTTGCTCGAGTTGGATGGAAGCAACGTTCGTCTCATCTTCGCGCGGTGGCAATGCGCCAACTCCTTGGGCGAATTCCGCGGAAGCCAACACCGACCACACGAGTGTCACACGGATCAATCTGAATACTAACATGATTCACCTTATGTTTCTTTAGAGTCTTACTCTGTAACATGCGCGCACCATTGTAAGCTCTTGTGAGTTACGGCTTTGTGTCGGGCTCAGGGTTTAGGGTCCAGGATTTCGGTGTAAGTGTTGATCCAAGGTCCTGAACCCTGAACCCCGAATCCTGAACCCATTCCTCTTTGGTTGCGGCTTCGCCGCGTTAGGTTAAGCCTGAAGATGATCCAAGTCTGTAACGTGCCCATTGTAACATCACGCTCCCACCACGTATCTAGTGTTCGAGGGGTTTTAGAGCGCGTCTGGAAAGTGATATCGTAACAGGAACATCTTCGAGGGTAGCAATTTGGGTCCGAGCGAAGCTTCGAACCTAGAGATGCCCAAGATGTCCGTTACAAGCGAGTGTCGCGACTACGCGACCGACCACACCGATGCCCAATGGCACGGGAATCGAACCGTATATTTAGTCCGGGGCTAGAACCCGGACAGACATAATGGCCATTCCCACTTACCTCCTAAGTCGGGCCGACAGGATTCGAACCTGCGACCTTTTGACCCCCAGTCAAACGCGCTACCAGACTGCGCCACGGCCCGATGGGAGTGTTCCAAGTAGCTGTTGGCAAACATGGTTGGCCAAATAACTGCCGTGTGGCCAAATATTCACAAAAGCTCTTCTTTTTGGATTCTCCCGAGACAGCCAGTATCCCAAATCCTCGCTCTGCTGGCAATGCGGTAGTCCATTGAGAATTTTACCTCAGGACCTGTATAATCGAATCTTTGGATTCGACCTTGATAGCAAGTGTCTGTGTCTTGGGGCATCCCACCGGACTTGCTAGTGCTGTAAGAACTCAGAGTGAAAACTACGGCTGACCCTGAACGGTATAAAACACTATTTTCACTGGATGGGCTATCGGCTTTCAGCAAGAAAACCGCTGGACGAGACAGCTTTCACTCTGAGTAAGAATAATAGGGCTAGGCTTTGTCAGAAAACAGTGAGCCGAACGCGCTAGCGTCGGGCGAACCTGCGAAAAACATTGAACCTAAACGTCCGAGGCTAGCGCCTACGGCTCACATTACGGCATCATTAAGGTTTTCTGACAAAGCACTAGTCGAACGGAAAGTGAGAAAAAATGCTTCATTTCATGGACGAATTGGCTCTTCTCGTACAAAAATGCGGTAACCCGGTGATTGTTGGCCTGGATCCGCGTTGGGAAATGCTCCCAGCGGGACTCCTCAAATCCGCATCCGACGGCCATGCTGGCCGAGCCGAGGCTTATGAAAAGTTTTGCTGCGAAATCATCGACGTGGTTGCCCCATTGGTGCCGGCGGTAAAGCCGCAAGTGGCATTCTTCGAGGAACTTGGCCCGCCAGGTATGCAGGCCCTTGCAGGCACCATCGCTCACGCCCAGCGAAGCGGTCTGTTGGTTGTTTTCGACGCCAAGCGAAACGACATTGGCTCCACCGCCGCGGCCTATGCTCGTGGAATACTTGGCCGTGAGGAGAGTGCTTGGAAGGCGGATGCGATGACGGTAAGCCCCTACCTGGGCGACGACAGCCTGCAACCGTTTGTCGAGGTAGCGACCCAGCGCGGGTGCGGACTGTTTGTCTTGGTGAAAACCTCGAACCCAGGCGGCAGCACGTTCCAAGATCTAACCGTTTCCAATGGATCCTCCCGTGAGATGGTACCGCTCTACCGTCGAGTCGCAGCATGGGTGGAGAATTTAGCGGAACAAACATGCGCCCATTGTGGCTATGGATCGGTCGGCGCAGTGGTCGGCGCAACCCATCCCGAGCAACTGGCCGAGCTTCGGTCGGCCATGCCGCAGACTTGGTTCTTGGTGCCCGGCTTCGGCAGCCAAGGCGGCACCGCCCACGATGTTGCTGCCGCGTTTGACGCCCGAGGCCTGGGAGCGATTGTGAACAGCTCGCGCGGAATCATTTTCGCACACCGGCGTGCTGAGTATTCCGGGCAATTTGGCGAGTCGCATTGGCAAGAGGCGGTCGAGGCCGCGACGCGCGAGATGATCGCTCAATTACGAGCGGAAACCACGGCGGGCCAGCTGTCGAAAGCCTGATTACAGTGAATTGTTCTTGGTTTTTGACCGTCGGTTTTTGACCATCGGTTTTTAGCAGTTCGCGTTTAGCCTGCACTTTCTGAAAACTGCTTCCTACTCAGCGGCCAATGACATAAGGCTTTGGGCCAGTTGGATGATTTCGGGGGAGCAGCCATGGGGTGGCAATCGTTGATAATTCGTTTCGGAGAATGTGTTGGCGCAAAGCTTTTCGGCGGTCTGCGTGCGAAGGATGGCGCTGGGCGTCGTCCCACGGGAGTCGCTGCGGTCGACCAATTGGCGTCCTCTTTTGTTCCATTATTTTCAGATTGGTACAATAAAACACCTTTATTTACGCGATAAATTGAATTCTCATTTGTTCGAACGTGCAAGATTCAGTCCTTGTGGAAGAACTTGGTTGGAGATTGGCAACATAATTGGTAGGATGGGCCTGTATTCCGTCTGGACGGATTACAAGTCCATCCTACAAACAAACAGGAACACCAATCATGCCACGTCACGCTGATCGACAAGACCAAATCACCTCACGTCGAACATTCCTCAAGGCGACAAGCGCCGCGGCTGCGGGCTTGCACTTGGCTGGCCAATCAGCAGTCAGCGCCAAAGACAAAACATCGCCCACCGCTCTAGCAACTACCAAGGAACGCTTGGCGCTGGCTGGCGGGCCGAAGGCGGTCACCGCTCCAGCCGAGGGCATCTCTCGCTGGCCTTTGTATGGAGAAGAGGAGGAACAGGCGGTGCTGGCGCTGGTTCGCAAGCCGAGTTACGATCCAATCGCCGCTTTTGAAAAGGAGTGGAAAGAGTATTTTGGCGTCGACTATGCCAAGGCACATTGCAACGGGACCAGTGCCTTGACATCGATGTTCTTTGCACTCGACCTGCCACCCGGCAGCGAGATCATGGTGCCCAGCCACACGTTTTTCGCAACGATCGTGCCGATGCGGCATTTCGGCATGGTTCCCGTCTTTGTCGACATCAACCCGCGCACACTCAACTTCGACCTGGAAGACGCCAAAAGGCGGTTGACCAAAAACACCCGCGCCGTGCTGCCGGTCCATTGGAATGGGCTTCCTTGCGACATGGACCAGATCTGCGACTGGGCCAAGCAAAAAGGGCTGATCGTGCTCGAAGACGCAGCTCACGCCCACGGCGCCAAGCTGCAAGAGAAGTTCATGGGGAGTTGGGGCCGTATGTCTATCTTTAGTTTCCAGGCGACTAAGCCGCTGCCGGCGATCGAAGGGGGCATGGGCGTTTACCAGGAGAAGGACGATTTTGATCGCGCAACAGCCTTCGGGCATTACAGCAAGTGCAGCGGCGAGTACGCCCGATACAAAGGCAGCGGACTGGGCATGAAGTTGCGGATGCATCCGATGGCCGCGGCGCTGGCCCGGTGCCAACTCCCCAAATTGGCCCACCGCAACACCACCGGCACGGCACAAGTCCGGCGGCTTAATGACCGTCTGACCCAACTTCCTGGACTGTACGAGCAGGAGACGCGGTCTGACTGTGAGCGACTCTATTACTATGCGAATATACTGTTCCTCGACGAGGCAGAAGCTGGCGTGTCGCGCATCGACTGTGTCAAAGCGCTCAGGGCAGAAGGCGTACAGGCCCGCGCAAGCAGCTATCCGCTGCAACACAAGATGCCGCTGTATGCCGAAGAGCAGTGGTGGCACCACAAGCCGATTCTCCCCGAACTACCCGGTTCGGATCAAGCCAACGCCACATCAATCGGACTGCCCTATTTTACGTCGGAACAACCCGAACTCGTGGACCAATACATAAAAGCATTCGAGAAGGTCTGGGCCCATCGCAAAGAGATCGCCTGACAAGAAACGAAGGTTCTTTAGAGAATATAATGGGGCTATCGCCGACTGGGGCGGTGAAGAAGCCTCATTTCAGCCCCCGGCTTTGCCGGGGGGTTGCCTTCGGGGAAATGTTGCCTTTGGGGTAGTCGTTCACGGAATGAAAAACATTGAACCACAAAGGACACAAAGAGCACGAAGAAGTCAGAGGACAAATCGCTTGTTCCCGCTTCTCAGCGAACTCAAACGGAAAACCCATTCGGAGGAAAATCACGAAGCCGTGGGGATTTTTAGGGGCTAGTCCCTAGTCCCTAGTCCCTTTCGTATGTTTCGTCTATTTCGTGGTTCTCTTCTATTCACCTTAAACAGGCTAAATTTACATCCTCATGGACTTGATTGAATAGCCTCACGAAAAATAGAATTCTATTCTTTGTGTCCTTCGTGCTCTTCGTGGTTCATTTTTCTTCCATCCCGTGAACGGTTACCCTTTGGGGAAATGCTCTGCTTGGTGGAAATGGGGACCAATCCGCGACCCCCCGGCTTTGCCGGGGGCTGAAATTGCGGCTTTGTTATTCTTCTTTTCACTTTAAGTAAATACCGATGACCCAACCCCTTCACACCACCCCATCACACCACCCCATCCCACGCCTGGACCCTCGATGCCTCGAAAGCACCTCACTGCTCCACCCCTTTCGGAGCACATGCCCAAGGGCATTCCATACATCGTCGGCAACGAGGCGGCCGAGCGGTTTAGCTTCTATGGGATGAAGTGCATTCTGGCAATTTTCTTGTCGAAGCATCTCTTGGATTCATCTGGTTCGCCTGATTATTTGTCCGAGGAGCAAGCCCGAGAGTGCGTCCATTGGTTTCAAATGGCAGCGTACTTCTTTCCCATTGTCGGGGCCATTCTTTCCGATTGGATGTTCGGCAAATACAAGATTATCCTGAGCCTTTCGATCGTTTACTGTTTGGGCCATGCAGTGCTTGCCATGATCGACGTGCCGTTGGGATTGGGTCTCTCGCCGCGAATGATTATGGCTTGCGGACTTGTGCTCATTGCCGTTGGAGCTGGGGGCATCAAACCGTGTGTTTCGGCACATGTGGGCGATCAGTTTGGAGTCAGAAACCAGCATCTGCTTACCAAAGTTTTTGGCTGGTTCTATTTTTCAATCAACCTGGGAGCAACGGCTTCCACGCTACTGACACCTCTCCTGCTGCAGAACTACGGACCAGCCTGGGCATTTGGCGTTCCGGGGATATTGATGGCGCTGGCCACGTTTGTCTTTTGGTTGGGACGCAATAAGTTTGTGCATATTCCCGCTGGGGGTAATCACTTTTTCCAGGAAACCTTCACGCCTGAAGGCAGGCAAGCCCTACTCAACCTTATTCCGCTCTTTTTGTTCATCCTCATGTTCTGGGCGCTGTTTGATCAGACGGCGTCGGCCTGGGTTCTCCAGGCGGAGAAGATGAATAGGACCGTCTTTGATTTTCAGCTTTTGGGAGTATCGTGGCGATGGGAAGCTCTCTCATCGCAGCTTCAAGCCTTGAACCCGATCTTGGTGATGATTTTTATTCCGCTATTTTCCTATGTGATTTACCCGGCAGCAGGGCGACACTTTCAGGTAACTCCGCTGCGAAAAATAGGTGCCGGATTGTTTCTCACCGTACTGGCTTTTGTGATACCTGCTTGGATAGAAACACGGATCACCGCGGGAGAAACGCCCCCCATCGGTTGGCAGCTACTGGCCTATGTGATACTCACGGCAGCAGAGATTATGGTCTCTGTCACGGCGTATGAATTCGCCTACACCCAAGCGCCAAAACGGATGAAATCGTTTGTCATGGCGCTGTATATGATGCTCGCAATTTCCATGGCGAACCTACTTGTGGCAGTGGTTAACCATTTCATCCAGAACGAGGATGGAAGCAGCATGCTGCCGGGCGCCAGTTACTATTGGTTCTTCACAATCGCCATGTTCCTGACCGCGTGTCTCTATGTTGGATGGTCGCAATTTTATCGCGGGCAAACATACATTCAGGGCGAGGAGACCAGCCGTTGATTCTGGTCAAACTGCGGAGCTAGCCCGCATCACCCGGGCCCTTGTCCCCAGATATGTTGCACGGGCGTTTTATGGCCCCAGGCGATTTGGTCGATGCCGACGCCCAGCGCGCCGGCCACCGCTTTTCGCTGGGCGGGGCTGGGCGTCCAACAACCTGTGGCAATTGCGGTCACAACGCCCTCTTCCAAACCGCTCTTGTCAGAAAGTTGGGCAATGGTCCAATGATGCTCCTGCAACAGCTCTGCAACACTTTTTGTATTCATACTTCCTGGCTACCTCCCTCGAACATACTACCCAAAGCAACATACATTCGCCTAGATGACGTAATCCTTGCTCTCTAAACAGTTTACGACAGGGCAGCCATTGTACACGAAGAATAGACGAGCTTGCAGATGGGGGAGAAAAGTGTAACAATGACACTCGGTATTAAATTGATGCCAAGTTAGCCGCCGGGCTTGTCCCGGTGCGTGGGTGCCATGGCGCTGCACGGGCGCACCGGGACAAGCCCGGCGGCTATCGGGCCTATCAACGAATTTGGATGCCACGTGGCATCATTTTTACCACGACAGCAAATAAAAACAGAAACACACGGTGGCGTTTTCCCACCGTCAATACGGAGATACATGCCCATGTCGACAGATTTTATTGAACGCCCCACAGCGGTTACCGAAGATCAAGTAGAGGGAGAATCGTTCCCCTACGTCGGCTCTCCCACGACCTGCGATGGCTCCGAAGCGGTCGTCTGGGTGGAAACTCAGATCAGCCAAGGCTCGGGGGCGTATCCCATCACCAGTTCGACCACGATGGGCGCTGGATTCAACCAGGCATTGGCCAATGGCGTCCCCAATCTTTGGGGCGAACAACTGGTGTTTGTCGAGCCGGAAAGCGAACACTCCGCCGCTACGTTCTGCGAAGGGTTTGCGCTAGCCGGGGGCCGGGTGACCAACTTCACCTCGGGCCAAGGGTTGGTCCTGATGAAGGAGGTGCTCTATACCATCTCGGGCAAGCGGCTGCCGGTGGTGTTCAACATTGGCGCACGGGCGCTCACCAGCCATTCGTTGAACGTCCATGCAGGACACGACGATGTGATGAGCGTCGCGGATGTCGGCTGGGGCATGTTGCTTGGTCGCAATGCCCAGGAAGCCTGCGACTTGTGTTTGATTGCTCGCCGAGCCGCCGAGACGTCTTTCACCCCGTTCTTCAATGTTCAAGATGGTTTTCTAACCACCCACACCGTCGAAAGCGTCCATCTGCCTGAGCCAGAATTCATGAAGGATTTTGTCGGCAACCCAAAAGATAAACTCATCAATCTGATGGACCCCAACAATCCGGTCATGTCCGGCCCCGTGCAGAATCAAGATTCGTATATGAAAGGCAAGATCGCGCAGCGTTGGTATTACGATCAGGTTGCGCCAGCCTTGGAAGACGCCTTCGACGAGTTCTACCGCAATACGGGTCGCAAGTACGACTTTGTCGTCCCCTATCGTTGTGAAGATGCGGAGTACATTTTGGTTGGCATGGGCAGCTATATGGAAACTGCTCAAACGACGATCGACTATTTGCGAGACGAGAAGGGAATCAAAGCGGGCTGCTTAAACGTCTACTGTTTCCGACCTTTCCCGATGCGGCAGATTGTCGACGCACTGAAAAATTGCAAGGCGTTTTCGGTGATCGAACGGATGGACGACCCGCTTTCCACCACGGGTAACCACCTAACACGCGAGATCAAAGCGGCCTTCTGCGATGCGATGTCCGGACAGGGCGGCTTGGAAAAAATCGACCGCATTCCCAGTATCTATCATGGCGCATGTGGCTTAGGCAGCCGCGATTTCCGCCCGGGCGACATCAATGCCATTTTCCATAATATGATCGAAGATGGGCAAGATTTCTTCTGCGTGGGAATCGACCATGCTCTGGCACTGAACGTAACGGAAGATCCCGATTTACGGCCGCCCAGCGCGTTTTCGATGCGTGGTCATTCGGTGGGCGGTTTCGGCTCGGTCACCACGAACAAGGTCATTGCAACGATCGCCGGCCAGGTCTTCGGCAAGGATGTGCAAGCCTATCCCAAATACGGCTCCGAAAAGAAAGGGCTTCCCACTACCTATTATCTAACGATTGCCGAATCACACATCTTCTCGCATAGCGAGTTGAAGTATGTCAATCTGGTTGTGCTCAACGACACCAACGCCATGTTCAGCGGCAACCCGCTTTACGGCATGGTCGACGAGGGCGCCATCTTCATGCAAAGCCATTACCCCAACCAGGAGGATGTTTGGGCGCGCATTCCCGGCGAACACAAAGAGACCATTCGCAAGAATAATTTGCGGGTCTACTTTGCCGACATGGTTGAAATCGCCCGGCAAGTTGCCTCGGTTGCCGACCTGGAAATGCGGATGCAAGGCATCGTGCTGCTCGGCGTGTTTCTCAAGCTTACGCCTTACAGTGAAACAAGCGGCATGTCCGACGACGAAGTTTACGCGGGCGTTGAAGAGGCGCTACGCAGATACTTCGGCAAACGTGGTGAGCAAGTGGTGCAAGACAATCTTACCTGCGTAAAGCGCGGCTACAATGAAATGCAACAAATCGCCCCGGAAATTATCCAGGCATGACAACCCAAAATAAGCAGAGGCGAGGGGCGGTTCACTGCCCTGGCACACAGCAAAGTTCCTCGCTTGTTTTTATTTTGAGATAACAACTCGTTGAAAAACAGAAATCGAATAGAAATCGTAGGCCGGAACGAGCCACGCGAGTTCCGGCAATGTCCGAAAATGCGAACATAGGTACTGCCGGAACTCGCGTAGCTCGTTCCGGCCTACCAATCCTACAAATCTACCTAAATGTTTTCAAAGTGAAGTAACGTCGATATTGAAAGGAAACCCCCAAAATGGCAACCGCCGATAAACCTAAACCGCACTCCATGAATCTGGCCAGCATGAACGGGGCTAGCGAGCGCGATCCCTACAACAACAACAGCTTCGGCACACTCGTCGACAGCGATTATGTGAACGTCGATCTACCCGTGATTGATGTCCATGATTTCAACGACCGCATTGTCAGAAGTTATGAGGCTGGAAAAGGTGAAATGCAGCTCCCCGCGGACTTGTCGGTAGCTCGGTCGCTGATACCTTGCGGGACAGCGTCGCTACGCGACTTCAGTTATATCGCACCGGAAATTCCCGAGTATATCGCGGATAAATGCACTGGCTGCATGGACTGTGTGACCGAGTGTCCCGACACGGCAATCCTCGGCAAGGTTCTGGCCGAGCCTGATTTGGAGAGTAAGCTAGAAAATATCTCCGACGCGGGCGACCGGAAAATGTTTGCTGAGCAATGGTCCAAGACGCGAAAGTACTACGATGGACCCAAGAAAAAAGGCAAAGAGGGCGGACGATTCGCAATCATCATCGACCCCAGCAAATGCAAAGGCTGTGCGGAATGCGTGACGGTCTGTGATGACGATGCACTGAAAATGGTTGATAAAAGTGAATCGGTGATGGACACCATCCGCAAGGGTCACCGTTTCTTCAAAGAGGTAGGCCCTAGCGACACATCGTATATCAACGACAACCTGCTCATCGACATGATGCTCAAGGAGGAGACGCTTCTCTATGTGGGTGGGGCCGGGTCGTGTGCCGGGTGTGGTGAAGGCACGGCACTCCGGATGATGTGCGCCGCCACGGGGGCCAAGTATGGCGACCAATGGGGAATTGTGGCCGCCACCGGTTGCAATACGGTTTACACGTCGACCTATCCCTACAACCCGTATCTCATTCCTTGGACCAATTCGCTATTCGAAAACGCCCCGGCCGACGCGATGGGAGTCCGTGCGCGATGGAACCAGATGGGCTGGCAAGAAAAACCGCTCTGGTGCATCGGCGGCGACGGGGCGATGTTCGACATCGGTTTTCAGTCGCTCTCGCGGCTGTTCGCCTCGGGCATGAATGTCAAGGTTTTCGTGCTCGACACCCAGGTTTATTCCAACACGGGCGGACAAGCCTCGACCAGCACCTTCACGGGCCAAAATGCCAAGATGAGTTTCCATGGCAAGGTGATCGACGGCAAACAAGAACGCCGCAAGGAAATCGCCCAAATCGCCATGATGCACCCACGCACCTACGTGGCGCAAACAACGTGCGCTCACACCAATCATTTTTACAAGGCCATTTTGGGAGCCTTGGAATTCGATGGCCCGGCACTGATCAATTGCTACACAACCTGCCAGCCCGAGCATGGCGTAGCCGATCACAAAGCAAGCGACCAGGCACGGCTGGCGGTCGACACGCGTGCCTTCCCGCTGCTGATCTTCGATCCTCGCAAGGGGAGCAAGATCAAGGAAAAGCTCTCGCTGCAGGGCAATCCTTCGGTGAAAGAAGATTGGTACAAAAACCCCAAGTCGGGCGAGACGGTCGACTTCATCGATTTCGCCCGCAGCGAAGGCCGATTTGCCAAGCACTTCGACAAGGATGGCAACCCATCCGACACGCTAAAAGTCTCGAAGCAAGACCGACTAGAAAACTGGCAACTGCTGCAAGAATTAGCCGGGATCATCTAAGAGCCTATCCCAGAACGTCTTCAGCGACCTGGACGCTTTTAGCGCCTACGCTAAAAGTCGTGTAGATATTTAAGTTTTGTGGTCTCGCATTCCCTCTTTCAATTGAAACCCATGTAAGGTGCTATGGCAAGTCGTCAGAAGAAACGATAGCTTGCCCTGGTCCTCGAACGTGCGTTACAAGAACAAGGTCATCTTGGATAGTAAAAATGGCCCGATACGCTTTCCCACGGCGAGTTTTGAAAACTACGTGATGAAGTTCCTGGTCATGGTCTTCATTTTCAGGAGCAAGCGGCTTTTTGTTAGCAGACTGCGAAAGTTCCAAAAGAACATCATGCCATCGAGCAGTCCAAGTTGCAGCACCTTGTGGTGAGCGTTCAACGAGAAAGTTGAAGATGTGGTCAATATCTCTCTCAGCACGAAACGTGAGATGGACACGAAAGGTCATTGGGTTGAGATATTGTGTTTCTTTTGGAGGTCGGCCATGACCTCATCGGCGGGGCGATGCCTGCCAGCTTTTGCGTCATCAAGACCCTCACGAATAGCGGCGTTGATCTCGCCACAGTTCTGATGTGACTCCCACTCGACAACAAGGTCATCGAGCGTGAGGCCATTGACTACTACCGCCAGTCGGGATCGACCGAATTCAGCAAAATTTTCAAATTCATTTGTCGTGATTAACATAGGAATTCCTCCACCACAATTGTATCATGCTTTTCGTTTGATGGAAAGAAATGGATAAAACAACTCAGGTCGATTGCAAAGTCATTTGCTTGAACCTTTGCTTCTTCGGTTGCGTATAGGAGCTTTGAAGTCACGTATTCACGTAGCACCCATCTTCAACCGATGCCCCAAGAAGATGGGTGAACCTGTCGACGGCAGCAATCAATAGAAGTCAATACCATTACCCGCCGACAGAACCACCCCGACGCTACTGACGAAGCGTGTTTTTTGTTGCCCTTATCGTGGCAGCGGAGCGGAGCGGTAAAATCCGACGCTTTCCAGCGCCTGGTAAACCTCTTCGAGTGTCTTCTCGCCAAAGTTGGAAATGCTGAGCAAATCTTCGCGCTTGGTGTGCAGCAGGTCGTGGATGGTGAAGATGCCTTTTTCTTCCAGGCAGTTGGTCGTCCGCACCGCAAGGCCGATTTCTGCCGTGCTCATCTCCAGACGTTCTTGAAGACCTTCGTTTGCCAGTTCTGCTTGATTTAGGGGAATGCGTGTCATCGTTGGGGTCCCTCCCATTGTTAGAGTCCACTAGAGAAACATAGAAACGAATCAGCCGGGCAGTATAGCAACTCTGTCCGAGGATTGCTGAAAAATGTCGCGGACTTTTTTATTTTTTTCATCCCGCACATTTGCTAGCATTGGCGTGCTCGGGGGCAGAGCTTAGGATGGCGGTTCGAGCGAAGACGCAAGCGAGTGGATCCAACCACCAACCACCAACCACCAACCACCAACCACCAACCACCAACCACCAATCACCAATCACCAACCACCAATCACCAACCACCAATAGAAAAGGATTCCTGTGGATCCGCTTTTTGAATCGCTGACCGAATCTCTCAATGAGGCCCAGTGCGAGGCCGTGCGACACATGGAGGGTCCGATGCAGGTGCTCGCCGGCCCGGGCAGCGGTAAAACGCGGGTCGTCACCCATCGCATCGCCCATCTGCTCCGCGAAGGCGTCCCCGCGTCGCAAATTTTGGCGCTGACGTTCACCAACAAGGCAGCCGGTGAAATGAAGAACCGGGTGGAAGAGTTGGCACCAGAACGACGCGTCTGGGTAAGCACCTTTCACCGATTTGGCGCACGGCTGATTCGCAAGTACGCCGATTATGTGGGCATTTCGCCCAATTTCACGATTTATGATATGTCCGACTCGCGGCAAACGCTCAAGCGCACGATCGAAGCAGGCAATCTTGAGACGATGCACTACACGCCCAACGCCATCGCCTCAGCCATCAGCGCGGCCAAGAACAAGCTGATTACGCCCGACAAGTATGAGCCGCAAGTCGGTAGCCCGCTCAGCCACATTGTTGCCGAGGTCTACCCGGCCTATCAAAAGCGGCTGCTCGCTTCGTCGGCGGTCGATTTCGACGATCTGCTGCTGCACGTTGCCCTGCTGCTCTACAAAAATGCCGAGGTGCGGGCGGAACTCGACGCACGGTATCGCTACATCCTGGTCGACGAATATCAAGACACCAACCATGCCCAGTATGTCATCCTTCGGGCACTCTCGGTCGACTATCCGAACCTGTCGGTCACTGGCGATCCGGACCAATCGATTTACGGTTGGCGCGGCGCGGATATCGGCAACATTTTGCAATTCGAGTCGGACTACCCCAACGTGCGTGTCGTGCGATTGGAGAAAAACTACCGCAGCACGAAGCGCATCTTGCGCGTCGCCGATCAGTTGATCAGTCGCAACCTGCAGCGCAAGAAAAAATCGCTCTATACCGACAACGACGAGGGCTTGCCCGTGCGGCTGGTGCAGTACGCCACCCAAGACGAAGAGGCTCGGGGCATTGCCGAGCAGATTGCCGAGCAGATTGCAGCCGGTGAGCGCCGGGCAAGCGACTTTGCAATTTTTTATCGCATCAACGCCCTGTCGCGGTCGTTGGAACGCGCATTGCGCCGCTCAGACGTACCCTACCAGATGGTCCGCGGGTTGGAATTTTACCAGCGAAAGGAAATCAAAGATGTGCTGGGCTATTGCCAACTGGTGAACAATCCGCGCGACGATCAGGCGGTGCTCCGCACGATCAACACGCCAGCCCGTGGCATCGGGCGTAAGACAATCGACCGGCTGACCGAACATGCCTATCGCCGCGGTCTGTCGCTATTGGATGCCGCCCGCGAAACGGCAAGCGTTGCGGGGCTGAAGCCGCGGGCTGTTAAGTTGCTTGCCAAGTATGTGTCGCTTGTTGACCGGCTAAGTAGGTTGGCTGGTGACAACATGGAAGAAATTCTTGGTACGATTCTCACGGAGACCAGCTATCAAGCACACCTGCAGGAAAGCGAGTCGGAGGAAGACCTCAACCGGCTTGCCAACATTGAGGAATTGCTGACTGACGCTCGGCAATTCGATGAAAAATTTGACGAGCAGCCTGCAGGCGAAGGCGAGGGGAATCGGCTCGAGGCGTATTTGGAAAATGCCTGGCTGGTCAACGATATCGACGCTTGGGAAACCGAAACCGATAAGGTAACGCTCATGACGTTGCACGCGGCCAAGGGGCTGGAGTTTCCGGTCGTGTTTCTCATCGCCATGGAGCAAGGCCTGCTGCCGCACGAGCGGAGTTCGTCCGATGAGAATCAAATCGAAGAAGAACGGCGGCTTGCGTTCGTTGGTTTCACCCGAGCCAAAGCTGAGCTGCAACTCAGCTACGCCAAGCACCGCGACTTCCGCGGCCAGCGCCGGCACACGGTACCCAGCACGTTTTTATTTGAAATACCTCGGGAAGAGCTGGAGATGATCCAGCCCGACGACGGCAATCCTTGGGACGATGACTTGATCGAAGAAGACTCCGACGACTCGAATGCATGGGAAGAAGATGCACTGGGGGAGGATGTATTGGACGACTCATTCGATTTCGGAGAGTCGCCAAGCAGTGTGCCCCCCCAACGCCTGTTGCAAGTCACCACTGCCGACAAACTGGCCGGTGCCGCAACTCAAACCAAATCACCTGCCAAAAATCACCCGCAAACCTCACCCGACCAATTCACGCAAGGCATGGCCGTCGTCCATCCCGAACTGGGTCCCGGCAAGATCATCGCCCTATCAGGCTCCGGCAAAAACCGCCGTGCCACCGTTCGCTTCGCCACCGCCGGCGAGCGCCGCTACGTGCTCGCCCACAGCCCGCTCCGGCCCGCGGGAAAGTAATTGAAAAACCCAAGCCGACGACTTCTCGTCGGAAAGAGCAGTAGGCCGGAACGAGCGCAGCGAGTTCCGGCAATGCGCAGAGTCTACTGCCGGAACTGCGCAAGGCTTGTTCCGGCCTACATCGCTATGTCACCATTGCCCATCAAAATCACCGATGGTCGCGTCCCAATCGTCCAGTTGGTCTTCGCCTGTTTTGTGGCAATCCATTGCATCCTGATCCCAATTTTCACGAGGCTTCCGTTCTTCAAACTTTAGCGAAGCGGAGTTCACACAATACCGCTCGCCGGTCGGCTGGGGGCCATCAGGGAAGACGTGGCCAAGGTGGGCGCCGCAGCGGGTGCAGACGATTTCGTCGCGGGTCATGCCACCGCTGCAATCGGTGTTCGTGCCGATGGCCAGTTCGCTTGCCGGTGCGAAAAAGCTGGGCCAACCGCTGCCCGAGTCGTACTTGGCCGACGAATCGAACAACGCCTCCCCACAGCATACGCAGTGGTAAATGCCCTCGGCTTTGTGACGGTAGTACTCGCCAGTGAAGGGGGCCTCGGTCCCCTGCTGGCGCGTCACATGATACTGTTCGTCGGTTAGTTCGCCACGCCATGGGTCGTCCGGCTTGTTGACTTTGCTCAAGGCTGTTTTGTTGATTGGTTTGTCCATGGTTTTGGCTCCTGTTTTGCGTCATAGTCCGTCGTAGCCGACGGCGCTCACGCGAGCGGGTCGGCCATGGTCAACAAATACCACTTCGTACCCGTTAGCGCCGTCGGCCACGACGGACTGCTGCGAATTCCCTAAACCATTCTAACGATACTCCTTGCATCATGCACACGATTGAGTGCATGATACACAGGTAACATAATCATATCACTTTCTACCTACCTCGGCGAATGCTCCAAAAACATGAACGACCACTGGCCCCCCCATTTTCTGTACACCGTCTGCCAACGCGGGGCCGAGGGGGCCTTAAAACGCGAGATGGACCTGCGGCTTCCGGGCGCGAAGCTCGCATTTTCTCGGCCAGGGTTTGTTACGTTCAAGCTGGCCGAGGCGTGTACGCAGCCCGAACGATTCAAGTTGCCCGCGGCGTTTGCTCGGGCTTGGGGATTTCCGTTGGGCAAAGTCTCGGGCAGCCATGCACAGCAGCTTGCCGAGCAAGTTTGGCAGTTGCCTGCGGTAGAACAATTTTTGGCTTCGACCCCGATCGGTGCATTGCATGTGTGGCAGCGCGACGCCGCCATGCCAGGGCGACGTGGTTTTCAACCTGGCCCGACTCCGCTTGCGGAAGAAGTAGAGCAGACAATTCGTAGCCGGTCGCCCATCGAGTCGCTTCGCAGTGATTCGAATCAAGGACATTCTGCGGGGCAGGCAGAGAGGCAGCCGGCTCCGCGGAATCGTTGGGTGCTGGATGTCGTTTTGGTTCAGCCGAGCGAGTGGTGGATTGGCTGCCATCTGGCTGCGGATCGGACGGCATGTTGGCCGGGCGGCGTGTTGCCGATTGCGCTGCCCCCCTATGCCGTGTCGCGGGCCTATCTGAAAATGGAGGAGGCGCTCCGTTGGTCGGCGTTGCCGATCGCCCACGGCGAGCATTGTCTCGATTTGGGCTGTGCCCCGGGCGGCACATCGCAGGTGCTGCTGGAACATGGGCTGCATGTTTTGGGCGTTGATCCGGCAGAGGTGGCGGACGTGGTGGCGGAGCATCCGCGTTTTACGCACTTGCGCAGGAGGAGTATTGATATCCCCAAGCGGCAACTTCGTGGCATCCAATGGCTGGTCGCCGACGTCAATGCCACCCCCTGCTACACACTCGATGCTGCCGAAGCCATTGCGACGCAACCGCAATCGACCATCCGCGGCATGGTGCTCACGCTGAAGTTTACCGACTGGAAACTGACCGACGAGCTACCGCAGTACGTCGAGCGGGTTCGCAAGTGGGGCTATCGCGATGTTCGCACCCGTCAGCTAGCACACAATCGCCAGGAGCTTTGTCTCGTCGCCCTCCGCAGCCGCAGCCAACGCCGAGTGCGACGAAATTCCCGCCGGCAATTGCGGCATGACGCCGCCCATGCTGGCACTCCCGCCGGACCACATATTACATCGAACATGTAGTAGTTTTGCTGATCGCAAGCTACAACTGCCAGTGGTCTCTCTGCAAGCACCCTTGGCAACCGAGCTTGACGCTCTTCGGTTGCATTGGTACTAGTGCTTTGTCAAATCTTAATTTTCGGATTAGCCGTACGCGCTAGCGTCGGGCTGTGTGGGCAACCCGCTACGCTCCGCTACTCGCGGCTAGCGCCGTCGGCTCAAATCAAATTACAACGAAGTCCAAGCTTAAAATTCGCCAGCCTACCCGCGGTCGAGGCCCTTTCTTGATCCATCCTACGTTTCAATTTGGTTTACCCAAGCAGATGGCTTTTTTATTGAAGCCGGCAGCCCTGCTATGCACGCTCGTTTTTGCCAGCGAGTTGGTTGCGCAGCGTGTGCAATTTCCGTCGGCCGCGCCGAGCGTGACGCCTTACAACACAACGCCGACGCCAACCTTCGCCCCGACGCCAGCCCCTTCGCTTCCCAGCTTCGACCCCTATGGCAATCCACTCTTAGGCGTGCCGCCGGTCGACGTTCCCTACACGCCGCCGACTGGCCCCATCCAACCAGGTTTTCAGCCACTCACTCCCAATGGCATCCCCAACGCACTACCCCCGCCGCAACAATCCTCGGGACTTTTCCCCGACGGGCTGGGGCTCCCGTTCGGTTGGCAACAGGGGAATTATCAATACCAAAACTCCGACGGCAGCACCGCTCGCCTGCAACGGTTCTTGCAGCAGATCAGCTTCGAGCACACGTGGATCGCCGGAGATCAAGAACCCGATGAACTGGAAATCAACCGGACCGAATTCTCGGCAACCTTTGGCATCCCCGTTTTTTACAATGCGGATACGCCGTTGTTGATCACGCCTGGCTTTGCCTTCAATTGGCTTGAAGGTCCGGTCGGTTTGCCGGGGCCACTGGGCGGCTTGCCGCCGGTTGTCTACGACGCTTACCTCGATGGCGCTTGGCATCCGCAGCTTACCGACTGGCTCCATGCCGACTTGGGTTTCCGCACCGGGGTGTGGACCGACTTCAACGAAGTGAATAGCGATTCGATCCGTTTGCTTGGTCGCGGTATGGGCGTGTTATCGTTTTCGCCGCAGTTCGATCTGCACGTGGGCGTGTGGTATCTGGACCGCAACCGCGTAAAGCTGCTGCCAGCCGGCGGTATTCACTGGCGTCCCAACACCGAATGGGATGCGTATCTTGTGTTCCCCAACCCCAAGGTCCGCAAACGATTCACGAACATCGGTTCGAGCCAATGGTGGTGGTACGCCGCCGGCGAATATGGCGGCGGACGCTGGACGGTCGAGCGCGACGATGGCACGGGGGATGACATCGACATCAACGACATCCGCGTCATTTTCGGTTTGGAATGGGAAACACAAACGCAGGCCCGGGGGCATGTAGAAGTCGGTTATGTTTGGGATCGAGAGGTTCTCTTTGATAAAACCAAATCGCCCGCCAAGCTGGAACTTGATGATACCGTCATGGTCCGCGCTGGCGTTGATTTTTGACAAGTCGACAAATGGGATATCATTAGCCGCCGGACTTGTTCCGGCGCGAATCGCAGAGAGTAGCAGAAAATTTCGCTTCCGCGCCGGAACAAGTCCGGCGGCTAACTGACATGCCTTTCGGACACTCATCCGTGCAAAAATCACGTGCAATATTCTTGAACGTATTTGCTGTGGTTGCTCTGGCAACTTCGCATACCTACGGGCAACAACAATCCTCACCTACGTTCGTCGCGCCATCGACCCCTTGGGGTGGACGGCTGATGCCCGACGCGGTCCCGTTTCAGCCAAGCGTTTTGTATCCCGATCGGGCGCTGCGCGTCGCCAGCCTAGCCGCCGATACGGTGCCCGATGCAATCTCGCTGGCGGAGCCTAACGATCCGCAGCTTCCGCCCGGTACGCGGGAGGGCGTCTTTCAAAAGTTGTTTTTCACCAGCACCTGGCTGCCGCAACTGGAAGGCGATAGCCTCGGCTGGGGCGATTTTGAATCGGGCTTGGTGTTCGGGTTCCCCCTCTTTCGTCGTGATACGCCACTCTTAATCACGCCACGGTTTGGCGTTCACACACTCGACGGGCCACGAGTGCCCGACTTGCCCGCACGAGTGTATGACACATCCTTCGAGTTCCGCCACCTACGGAAATTTGGTGAAGGTCCTTGGGCCATGGATGCGGCGGTCACGTTGGGTTACTACAGCGACTTCGAGCGAAACGCGGGCGACGCGTTTCGTGTGACCGGCTACGGGCTGGGCGTCTACGAATCATCGCCCACGACAAAATGGGTCTTTGGCGTTGCCTACTTGAACCGCGCCGGCGCAACGGTGCTGCCGATTGGCGGGGTGATTATCGAACCATCGCCCGACGTCCGTTGGGAACTGGTTGCGCCACGCCCGCGCGTTGCCTGGCGACTGCCGAGCGGCACTCCAAACAGCGGCGACGAGCGATGGTTTTACATCGCGGGCGAATTCGGCGGCGGCGTTTGGTCGATCGAACGGCCAACCACAAAAACACTCGATCTCTTAACCTCCAGCGACTATCGGGTGATGATCGGTTACGAGCGCAAGATCATCGGCGGCTTGACTCGTCGGTTCGAATTGGGCTACGTTTTCGGCCGAGAATTGGAATTCGACAGCCCAACGCCCGATGTGACGCTGGATGATACGCTGCTTGTGCGAGCCGGTTTTACGTTTTAGCCGCAATAATTTGCTTGCCAGCGACCAGCCTGGCTTCTATTGTGAAACTAGACGGAGAAACCCAAGGTTAGCCCACCTTGCATCAAGTCGACCATCATGAGATTCAATCGTTTTCCTGTCGTATCCGCCGGGGCAGAGCATCTGGTCATGGGTTACTTGATGCGACGCAACATTCTGACATTCAAGGCTCCGCCCAATCACAAAGGTTACGATCTTATCTGTCTGCATCCGGATGCCGGACAACAACAAGGTCATCTGCGTATTCAGGTGAAAAGCCGTATGGCTACCGATAGCACGCTGGCCTTCTCGGTGCGCAAGGAATCCCTGAAATCATTCGACTACCTGGTCTTGGCATTTTTGAATATTGGCAATTTCTACGGTCGCGCCAAACTTAATCCCTCACCGGGTGGAATCGATGTGCCGAGCTTGTTCACGTTTCCTCGTTCATTCGTTCTGCGACATTATGACGACAGCGGAATCTGGAAAAAGGTGCGGCTCAATCAACTGAATCTTGAGCGCTATCGGGACGAGCGAGGCATTGAGCGAATCGCCAAGGACTTGGAAATTGCATACCCTTGCCCTGTTAACAATCAGGGATTAGCCAAGATGCAAGCCAGCTCGACGACGGTCTTGCAATCTCTCACACGAAAGAACAAGAGCACAAGCAACAAACCGCGTTAGGACGATTCAGCGCCCCAGACACTCGAAGCGAGGGCTCTTCGAGCTACTAACGGTCAAATTTTTTGTTTGGCGCAAAGATTTACAATAGCCACAAAAAACACAAAAAGGCACGGAAAGGAATAGCATTGCTATCGAATCACGTGGATGTAAATGATTGTCATCCTCCCGATTCATTCGCGCCAATTCGCGTGATTCGCGGGCCATGATTTTTGTGGTTTTCGTGTTTTTTTCGGCTATTTTTCTTTGGTTGCGGCGTTGTCGCGCTGGGTGATTAGTGTAATTCGTGGTTCCCTCTTTTCAGTTTGAGTTAAGTATGTATTTTGCAGGAAACAACATGCGTAGCCTGTTGATTGAAGCAGAATCCTTGAAAGCCCAATCCTTGAAAGCCCTGTGTTCCTAGTTCCGTTTCGTTGTGCCCGTTGTGCCGTCGTGGTTCAACCAAGCACAGTAGTACTAGGTCGTGAATCGATTGTGGGTGATAGAAGGATGGCCTCACACGGTTCAATCTGACGCATGGCCGAATTACTTTCTCAAAATCGCATTCATGTTTTTCTTGTACGCCTCGACGCCCGGTTGACCGTAGGGATTGATGCCGATCAGCCGGCCTTCGACAACCGTGGCAAGCATGAACATCTGGAAAACCTGCCCCAGCACATGTTCGCTAAGCTCCGGCAGATGCAAGTCGGCGGTGGGTCGATTGGCTTCGCGGTAGGCTTGGTTGGTGCCTTGGAGTGCCGCCGACAGGATATCGGGCAGCGTCTTGTCGGCCAGTTCATTGAGTTGGTCTTGGTTGTGCTCGCTAGTGCCAACGGTCAGCGGTCCGCGGTCGGGCTGGTCAACAATCAGATTGGTGATCAACTTGTCGCGCCGCCCCTCTTGGTGCTGTTGCCCGCGAGAGTGCAAGTCGCGGGTATTGACGACGGTCAGCGGCATCGCCCCGCGCTCGTCTTTTCCTAAACTCTCCGACAGCAATTGGTCGTACCACAGCCCAACTGCTTCGAGTCGACTTCCCCAAGTTGATAGAATTCGGGTATTGCAACCGCGCCGCGATTCCATGGCATGGCAAACGCCCACGTAATCGAGTACCACGTTTTCGTCAATCGGTGCCGTTTGGAAATGGTCATTCATCGCCGCGGCGCCTTCGAGAAGCTTGTGGATATCCAGCCCCATCACCGCCGCAGGCAGCAGGCCAACCGCAGAGAGAATCGAAAAGCGTCCACCGACGCCGTCGGGCACCTGGAACACGTCGGGGCAACCCAATGCGGTTGCCAGGTCGAAAAGTTTTCCTGTTTTTCCTGTAACCGGCACGACGAGCTCGGCAAATAGTGCGGCATCGCCATCGCATGTTGCTCGCAGTTGGCCGAGCATCAGCCGAAATGCCGCCGCCGTTTCCAGCGTGCCGCCGCTTTTGCTAATGACGACAATCGCCCAGCGATCGTCCAGGTCGCTGGCCGGTTTGCCATGACCAAGCAAATCGAACAACCCTTGCAGCGAATCGTTGTCCACATTGTTCCCGGCAAATAAAACGCGTGGCCGACCACTTCGAGCATCGCGCATCAGTTCGTTGTGATACGGATGGCAGCATGCCTCCATCAGCGCCCGAGCACCCATGTAGGAACCGCCGATGCCAAGAAACACCACGCGGTCGACCGTTTCGGCCAGTCGATTGGCGGTCGCCCGAATTCGGCTCACCTCGCTCAGAGCATCCCGATCACGATATTCCGATAGCAGCCTTTCGGGCAGTTGCATAAACCCGGCATCAAGCGGTTGCTTGGCATCGGGGACTTCTCCGCCGTCAGCCCAAAGCTGAGCATCGGCCAGCACTTCGTCGCGTGCGGCTTCCAGCTTGGGAGCGAGTGCCGTCAGGTCGCCGGCCGTGATGCCATGTTCGGGTAGAAACGTGCCTTGAGGGTTGTAGCTGATTCGTTCAGTTGTCATCTCGAGCTCCGATGATCGATGGTAACAGTTAAGGTTAATGGCGAGCAGAATCGAATGAATCTGATTCTAAACCACGTTTCTCTGCCGCGTTAGCCCTTGTCATTTTCACTGAAGATTGTGAGGATAAAGGTTTGATCCTTGCCGGGGTCGAGGACGACCCGGCTCACAATTACACCCAACGCAACTACTTATGCACCATCTCACTCGACAACTTCACACGAAAAACGACTCGAAAATTGTCATGCTCGTCGCCGACGGCCTCGGCGGGTTGCCGCGGCAGCCGGGCGGGTTGACGGAACTGGAGACCGCCAACACGCCCAACTTCGACGCCTTGGCAAAACAGGGCGTTTGCGGAGGCAGCATCCCCGTCAAGCCGGGCATCAGCCCCGGCAGCGGTCCCGGACATTTGGGACTGTTCGGTTACGATCCGCTCGATTATCTCATTGGTCGCGGGGCACTGGAAGCGACTGGCATCGGCTTCCAATTGCAAGAGGGCGATGTCGCCATCCGTTGCAATTTCTGTACGCTCGACACCAGTGGCAACATCATTGACCGCCGTGCCGGTCGCATTCCTACCGAGCAAAGCGCTCCGCTCACCGTGAAATTGCGCGCGGTGAAGATTCCCGATGTCGAGATTTTTGTCGAACCGGTGAAAGAGCATCGCTTCGTCGTCGTGCTGCGTGGCACAGGTCCCAACCAAGGAAAGCTGGGAGGCAATGTGCTTGACACCGATCCGCAAGCAACCGGCATCCCGCCATTGGATCCCATTGCGACCGATCCTGACAGCAACAAAACGGTCGAGGTCGCCCAAGAGTTTGTCAAGCAGGCACGCCAACTTCTCGCCGATCAGCCGAAGGCAAACGCCTGTACGCTTCGCGGGATTTCCGCTAAGCCCAATCCACCCAGCTACGAAGAAGTCTACGGGCTGCGTGCCGCGGCGATTGCCGTCTATCCTATGTACAAAGGGTTGGCACAGCTAGTCGGTATGGACATCGTCGGCGAGGCGCAAACGCTCGACGAACAAATGGAGGTGCTCAAAGAAAACTGGTCGAAGTACGATTTTTTCTTTGTCCATTTCAAATACACCGACAGCACGGGCGAAGATGGCCAGTTCGACGCCAAAGTAAAACGGACCGAGGAGGTCGACGCCTGCGTGCCGCGGATCATGGAGCTTGGGCCTGAGGTGATGATTGTTACCGGCGACCATAGTACGCCGAGTATGCTCTCGGGCCACAGTTGGCATCCGGTGCCGACGGTGCTAGTGGCGAAGAACTGCCGCAGCGACCGTTGTGAAAAATTCGGTGAAGCCGAATGTCTCCAGGGCGGGCTGGGCCAATTCGAAGCAAAATATCTCATGCCCCTTGCGCTGGCCAACGCGGGTCGATTAGCCAAATTCGGGGCGTAGAAATTTTATCGCGACATGCAAATCGGACCTTGTTGTCCGCTTTGTTTTGAAGTATCATGGCCGCGGGCGGAAGCTGCAGCTTGCGATTGAAACAACCGAAGATGCCCCGCCTACGGCTAAGACCAGGGTTGATAGCTTGGTTGCCGGAGGAGGGCGACAGCCACCAAAATCTGGATGAACCCATTTTTTCAAAGGTACACGGAATCATGTCACGACAAGCAAAGCAGGCTCTGTTTGGTATCCTAGGTCTGGCACTTTTGGTCTCGCTAATTTTTGTCCCTTGGCAAAAAGTTGTCAGCAAGGAGGAAGAGAAGTCGAGCGTCGTTGTCCTCGATGTTTCTACGACTGCCAGTTCGAAGGCGTGCATCGGATGCCACAAGAGGCTATCGCCCGGAATTATCGATCATTGGAAAAGCTCCACGCACGCCGCCGAAGGCGTTGGGTGTGTGGAATGTCACATGGCCAAGGAGACTGATGTCGACTCCTTCGAACACTACGATGTTACGATTGCCACGGTCGTTACGCCGCTAGATTGCTCGCGGTGCCATCCCAAGGAGGCGAAAGAGTTTCAACATAGCCATCATGCCAAGGCGGGCAACATTCTTGCGTCGCTCGATAATTTCCTTGCCGAAACGGTCGAAGGCAACCGCGTGCCGTTCAGTCCGCATTCGCCGACGCCCGGTATGGATGTCGACATGGTCAATGGCATGGCCAGCGCCAACACCGGTTGCCGCCAATGCCACGGTAGCAAGATGGCACTCAAGACCAAGGATGGCGGCGAAGTGACCGTCGACGACTTACAGCCGGATAAAACGGGAAAACCGACCAATGCCGATGCCGTGGCAAGCGTCCTGCGCAACGAAGATAACCAGCCGCTCTTTACCGAAGCAAGCTGGCCCAACACGGGCATCGGTCGATTGAATCTGGACGGTTCGCGCGGCAGTTGCTCGGCCTGCCATTCGCGGCATGATTTTTCGCCCCGCCGTGCACGTCAGCCGGAGAACTGTGGCAAGTGCCACCTGGGTCCCGATCATCCGCAGAAGGAAATTTTTGAGGAGTCGAAGCATGGCGTCGCCTACCGCGATTTGAAAGAGCACATGAATCTCGATGCCCCCAAGTGGGTGCTAGGCGAAGATTACACCCAAGCGCCCACCTGTGCCACCTGTCACATGTCGGCCAACAGTCATGGACAAGAGGTAACGCACGATCCGGGCGAGCGCATTTCCTGGACCAACCGTCCCCCGATCAGCGCGAAGATGGATACCGCAGCCGACCATAGTGTTATCAAGGAAACGGACCCGCAGAAGCGGCAGGCACTGATTGCCGATAGTTGGCAAAACAAACGCGACCGCATGAAGCAGGTTTGCTTGCATTGCCATACCGCGGGCTACGTCAATTCGTTCTATAAGCAATACGACAGCTTTGTGGTGAACTACAACGAGAAATTCGCCAAGCCGGGCAGCATGATTATCACGGCCTTGAAAACGGGTGGCTTGATTACCAAAACACCATTCGACGAAGAGATCGAATGGACCTGGTTTTATCTCTGGCATCACGAAGGACGCCGAGCCAGGCATGGCGCTTCGATGATGGCGCCCGACTACGCCCATTGGCACGGCATGTACGAAGTCGCCGAGCGGTTCTACATGGAGCTGATTCCACAGGCCCGCGAAATTGCCGAGCACGCCGCCGCCGCGGGCAAGGCCGACAATGCACAGGTTGTGCTGATGCTCATCGAGCAGATCCTCGCCCGACCCGAGCACGAGTGGTTTGAAAAAGCCAAAAAGGAAAAAGCTACCGGTGCTGCGGACGCCGCGAAGGCGGCCGACAATCACGCTCTGCCGCCGGCGCGAGGCTGAGCAGCGGTCAAAGAATACTAGCCACGGATTGAACACGAATGAAACACGGATCAAAAGGATTGAAACCGGTGTCATTTTTTTAATCTATCCGTGTTCAATCTGGAAAACAAACCCGTAAAATCTTGTTTTCTTGACACACTTTTTTGGAAGTCGAAACCGCTAATACACGCTAATACTGCAGCGCAGGGTTTAACCACAAAGGCACGAAGAGCACGAAGAATGATAGAGGAATGCCGCAAAAAACAAGAAAGTAATCAATCCATGCCAGCCCAACAATCTCCAAGAAGATTCAATTGCTTGTTCGAGGGGTTGGAACTGCTTTCCCCCCTACTTATATGTTTTCTTTCTTTGTGTCCTTCGTGCCTTTGTGGTTTAACTCTGTGCGATAATACTAATCGATGAAAGTAAGGAAAAAACAGGTTTGAGATCAGCGTTTATCAGTGTTCATCCGTGGTTTCTCCTTTTTTGTTTTGGTTGCGGCCAACGGCTGCGCTAGGTTTCATCCGTGGCAAAGGTATCCTTTTTTTGGTTTATTGTGGCTCAAAGCATAGCTCCCGGAGCAAGCCGTGAGATATCGGGGAAATTAGCGTCTTATCAAACTTCTCCGTCAAAAAAATCGACAATGCCTGTCTCCAGTGAATACTCAGCACCCACAACAAGAAGCTCATCGCTTAGGATTCGTTGATTGAGTATCTGCGATCCTTGCCGCAGGTGATTGACTGAGTTGCGGACGTTCGCTCGCACGGCCTGCTGCCATAGAGCATCCGGGTTCTGTGAGGGGTCTTCGGCTAGCAATGCTTTCACCGTTGGCCGGATGCAGTCGACGATTGAAAGAAGATTCGGCGACAGGTTAGCTGACGGCTGGCTTTCAGGTGAACGGACAATTTCTTCCAACGTGGCTCGAACAGCCCCGCACCCTGTGTGGCCCAACACAACGACAAGCGGTGTGCCGAACCACTCTGCCGCAAACTCGATGCTACCGAGTTGAGTAGGAGTCACGATATTGCCCGCCACGCGAATCACAAACAGGTCGCCTGGACCTTGGTCGAAGATCATCTCGACGGGAACGCGCGAGTCGGAACATCCAAGAATGGTGGCGAAAGGTTCTTGGCCAGCCACCAACTTGCTGCGGAGCGTTTGGCTGGCAAGAGAACTTTGCTTGAGAAAGTCCGAAACGAATCGTCGATTCCCTTCCCGAAGCCGTTGGAGTGCCGCTTGTGCTGAGATCATCGAAAGTTAATACCCTGCTGGAGTACGCTGAACTAACTGGCCATACTATTCGACAGCACAAAATTGCTCCAACGGTAATCAATCACACAGAATCGCATTCGGCCACATGTTAGGATGAGCAAGATTATACACCAGAATGGCTCCGATGCGAATCTCTTGGTGTTTCAGACACATCACACTCAAATAGGGTTCATGGATGACAATTGCTATTATTCTGCTGGCTGTAGGGATGCTTGCTTATGCCAATGGGGCAAATGACAACTTCAAGGGCGTCGCGACGCTCTTTGGCAGTGGGACGACCAACTACCGTGGGGCGCTGACCTGGGCTACCGTCACTACGCTTTTGGGATCGCTGACGGCCCTGTTCTTGGCCGAAAAGCTGATGCACACTTTCAAGGGCAAAGGGCTGGTCGATGCGGTGCTGGTGGCCGATCCAACCTATGTCGCAGCCGTGGCGATGGGGGCGGCCGTGACCGTGTTGCTTGCTACCCGGATCGGTATGCCTGTGAGCACGACCCATGGTTTGATCGGTGCGCTGATTGGGGCTGGCTTGGCAGCCGGTTCGGCCATCAATACAGGAAACCTGGTGAGCAAGCTCCTTGCGCCGTTGCTGATTAGTCCCATCGTTGCTTTGGGCGTCACGATGATTATTTACCCTCTGCTTCGCCATGGGCGACGTCGTCTGGACGTGACTGAGGAGACTTGCATCTGTGTTGGGCAGGAAGTGGTTGAGGTGGTGCCACTTACCGCGGCAAGCATCGTGCTTGAGCGCGTCGATCATTGGACGCTGAACTCGGGCACAACGGCAACATGCAAACAACGCTATGCTGGCCAAGTGCTCGGTTTGGAAGCGGCGATGGTGCTCGACCGATTGCATTTTCTTTCGGCCGGCATCCTCAGCTTTGCCCGGGGTCTGAATGATACGCCAAAAATTGCGGCGCTGCTATTAGTGTTGCCAGTTCTTGGTGGCTCAGCCGCTTGGGGGGGATGGGTGGCTGCGGCAATTGTTGGCGTGGCGATTGCGGTGGGTGGCTGGTTCAGTGCTCGGCGCGTGGCCGAAACAATGAGCCATCGCATCACGACGCTGAACCATGGTCAAGGATTCACAGCCAACGCGATTGCCGGCCTGATCATTATTGGCGCAAGCCGGTTCGGCATGCCGGTATCTACCACGCATGTAAGCTGTGGTGCGCTGTTCGGCATCGGCAGCGTCACGGGCAGCGCGCGCTGGAAAACCATCGGCACCATCCTAACCGCATGGGTTACCACATTGCCCCTGGGGGCGTTGCTGGGTGCAACCGGCTATTGGCTGCTCAAGGTTTTCTGAATTGTCCGATAAGGCGAGCGGCAATTGGGAATTCACCAAAATACTAGCACGACGCGCAAGCGAGTGTGTGCCAGACCCACTTGCTTGCGCTGCGTGCTGGTAATGTCAATTCTGCAGCCCGTCTAGTATTTGGTAAATAGTCATCTTCCACTCGCTTAAGCTACTAAAAAATGATGGGGCCCCATCGGGGCGCGACCAAGCATGTACCTCACGGCCCAGTCAGTCTGTCATTCCGGCTCCCGGGAAACCGGTGCTCTGTCTAAGCGGCAATCAGCAATCAAGTGATGCCGCTGCAAGTTAGACGACCAACCGTAAATCTCTTCTCACACTCAGTCACAAACAACGAGTCCTATTTTTATGGATTGCTTGGCCAATTGCACGCGCTATTTTTGGCCACCGGTTGTTTTTTGCTGCGCTAAGCCGCAAGCGGCTAAATGTCGTCTATTCGACTCGGTTGGCGCGTGTCGGCGACTTGCATCAATTCGGTGTGGATAAAGTGCAGCATCGAGGCTGCTTTGGGGCGGATCGTTCCTCGGGTGAGCTTGATACTTGACCGAGGATTCGACCAGATCAGTTCCCGAGGCTCGCTCGTTTCACGGTGGGCTGGCCCATATTTGTTTTTGACAGATTGATGGATGTGATGAAACGAGTCGGTATCAAAAAACGCGGTGATGCGAAACAGCAAATCATCGACGAATTGATAAAGTAACAAATCGGTTTCCACGCCGCCAATCGTTGGAGAGTCCGACTCCAGTGGCAGATCGAGCCGCGCATGGACAATGCCTGCTTCGGTGTGCCAATCCTCCGAGAGCAAATCGGCGATGTTTTGGCCGGGAGACGCGCTGGAGCACCATGGTAACGAGATGCTTTGGCCTTCCACGCGACGGGCATGCTTGATCTGAAAGTCGGCGAGGCTCATGCCAAGCTGGTCGCCTTTGAGTTCGTAGAGTTGCTGGTCGTTCTCGGTGTTGAGATCGATTGCACTTTTGCTTTTCGACTCGGACAATTTACTAAGATCGCCGAGCACCTGTCGCAACTGGTCGACATCCATGTCTTCGGTATCGATGCAATCGATTTTTGCGTCGAGTAGCTCCGTTAGCTTGTAACGACTGGCTGCCGGGGTATCGAAGTGTGCCAAGACGGCGCTCTTATTGCGTCGAAACAGTTCGGCCACCATCTCGCGTGGCGACGCGTCGCGCAGCAGCCGCTGAGAGCTGGGAGAATTCGTGGCGTCGACACCAGGGATCGCCACCACGGCTTCGCACTTAGGACATTTCCCCTTTTTGCCTGTCAGTTCTTCGCTGACTTGCAAAACCGAATTGCATCCAGGGCATTCGACTTGAATAGGCATGGCAATGCTCGGCGCGTGGGAGATAGCTACTTGCTATGATAGACAAGGGTTCGCCTGATAGGAAGTCCGCTGACCGTAAGGTAGAATGCCGCGGGTGTGGCATCAGCTGATTTCGAGGGACATATTAGTACTACAGCGCAGGGTTAAACCACGAAGGCACGAAGGACACAAAGAAAGGGGATTTGGAAAGCAGGGGAAAAACCACCTCTAATTTCTCACACAAGCTATTTCATATGTCCGAGAGTTGTTGACTCGATATTGATTTCTGGTAGTTTGCAAAAAATGCTTGATTTCTTCGTGTTCTTTGTGCCTTTGTGGTTAATTTACTCTGCGCTGTAGGATTAACGTGTATTTCATGCGGTTGCCACTCGCTTCAGGCTACCGGGAGCAGCTGATTGTATCGTGTCTTCCAGGTTCGGCATTAAAGGTAGCAGATCGGCGAGTCGGTTGCTCGGCGCTTGGAGCAAAATGATGGCAATATCGAATCCGTCGAGATTCTGTTGAAACTCGATACCGCTATCCATCGTCAGAAATATGTCGAACTCTTTTACGGCAAGTCGAAGTAGCTCGCCATTTTTCTTGGCTGACCATCCACAGTCCGCGACAGTTTGAGCATGCACGCTTTGGGGGAGATGCTGCTTGAGCCGTCGGGGTAGATTCTCATCAAGGAGGACGCGCATTCTAATGTTCCGCAGAGAGTAGTTCTGACGCCAAGTCCAGCGCCGACTGAGCTTGCTCTCGAGAGACGCTAGGGAAGTCCTTGAGGAAAACTTCGAGCGAGTCACCAGCCCTGAGATGCGCCAACAGAGTGTCCACCGGCACGCGCGTACCAGAAAAGACCGGCACGCCGCCTAAAACTTCGGGATCGTGCGAAATAAATGATTGGCCTTTGGCTCTCACGTCTTAAAGCCTTAATCGCTTAACGAGAATCTGAATGAAGCAACACCCTCAGCCTATTGTACGCAAACAACCGAAACAAGGAAACCTGATGCTCTTTCTCGATTTGCAATGTTGTCCCTATTCTGCAAGCAATTTCCTCAAAACCGTCTGCAGGATACCGCCGTTGCGGTAATAGTCAAGCTCGACTGGGGTGTCGATGCGGACGGTGGCGGGGAAAGTGATTTCTGATTTCTGATTAGCCGTGTCGCAACGCGACACACGGGAATCTTCTTTCTGCCCCCTGCCCCCTGTTCGGCCGTCTTCCGCTTCGCTGAAGCGATGCTCGCCCGCTACTACGGTGAGTGTTTGCCGCGGCTGCAAGTCGTCATTCAACGCAGGGATATCGAAGAGTTCCTCGCCGGAGAGGCCGAGCGATTGCCAGGTGGTGCCTGGCTCGAACTCGAGGGGCAATATGCCCATCATGACCAGGTTGCTGCGGTGGATTCGTTCGTAGCTGGCGGCGATGACGGCGCGGACGCCTAGCAAAAACGTTCCCTTGGCGGCCCAGTCGCGGCTGCTGCCGGTGCCATATTCGCTGCCGGCGAGGATCACCAGCGGGACGCCCTTGGTTTTGTATTGCATCGCGGCGTCGTAAATCGACATCTCTTGGCCATCGGGCAGGTGGCGGGTGACGCCCCCCTCGGTGCCGGGGGCTAGCTGGTTGCGGATGCGGATGTTCGCTAGCGTGCCGCGGGTCATGACCCGATCGTTGCCGCGCCGACTGCCGTAGCTGTTGAAGTCGACCGGTTTCACGTTTGCGTTTTGCAGGAATTTGCCTGCCGGGCTGTCGGCGGCGATGGCCCCGGCGGGGGAGATGTGGTCGGTGGTGACCGAGTCGCCCAAGGCGGCTAGGCAGCGAGCTGCGATGATCGGCTCGATGGGATCGACTTCGCGCCGGAGATCGATCAAAAACGGCGGCTCCTGGATGTAGGTGCTTCTGTCGCTCCAGTCGTAAAGCTCGCCGCCGGTGACGCGGATGTCGTTCCACTTGGGGTTTTTCTGCCAAACATTGTCATACTGCTGCCGGAACATTTCGGGCAGCACGCACGCGTCGACCATCTTGCGGACCTCGTCCTGCGTAGGCCAAATATCTTTCAGGAAAACCGCCTGGCCGTCGGCGCCGGTACCGAGCGGTTCGGTGCAGAGATCGATGTCGGTGGTGCCTGCTAGGGCGTAGGCGACCACCAGCGGTGGGCTGGCCAGATAGTTGGCTTTCACGTCGGGGCTAATTCGGCCCTCGAAATTGCGATTGCCCGAAAGCACGCCCGAGGCGATGAGGCCCGCTTCGTGGATGGCATTGCGAACCGGGTCGGGCAGCGGGCCGCTGTTGCCGATGCAGGTGGTGCAGCCGTAGCCGACGGTGTGGAAGCCGATTGCTTCGAGGTCTTTGTCGAGTCCCACTTTTTCGAGATAGTCGGTCACGACGCGCGAGCCGGGGGCGAGGCTGGTTTTTACGTGCCGCGAAACGGCAAGCCCCTTGGCAACCGCTTTGCGGGCGACCAAGCCCGCGGCGACCATCACCGAGGGGTTGCTGGTGTTGGTGCAACTGGTGATTGCCGCAATGGCAACGGCCCCATGGGAAATACGGATTTCTGATTTCTGACCAGCCGTGTCGCAACACGACACACGGGGCTCGCCATTAAATTTAACCGTAGCTGAAGCTCCGATCGCTGCATCGTCAAGCGCAAAGCCACGCTCCGACACGGGTGCTTTCAGCGACTCGCGGAATGCTTGCTTCATGCTCGACAGCGGGACACGATCCTGCGGTCGCTTCGGCCCGGCGAGGCTTGGCTCGACCGTCGATAGATCGAACTGGAGCGTTTTGGTGAACGTGGGGGCGGGCGAGTCGTCGGTGCGGAACAGGCCTTGCTCTTTGGTGTAGCGCTCGACGAGTTGGACTTCCTCGTCGGTGCGGCCCGTGCGGCGGAGGTAGCGGAGTGTTTCCGCGTCGATAGGAAAAAAGCCCATCGTCGCGCCATACTCGGGCGACATGTTGGCGATGGTTGCCCGATCGGCGAGCGCCATGGTGGAAACACCCTCGCCGAAGAACTCGACGAATTTGCCGACGACGCCCTGTTGCCGCAGGATTTCGGTGACCATCAGCACCATGTCGGTGGCGGTTGTGCCGGGAGGTAGTTGGCCCGTGAGCTTCATGCCAACCACCTCGGGCATCAGCATATAGATTGGCTGGCCGAGCATAACGCCCTCGGCCTCGATGCCGCCGACACCCCAGCCGACGACGCCGAGGCCGTCGATCATGGTGGTGTGGCTATCGGTACCAACGAGCGAATCGGGGATGGCGACGAGGCTTCCTTTTGCGTCTTCGCGCAGAAAGACGCACTTGGCCAGGTATTCGAGATTGACCTGATGCACGATGCCGGTGCCGGGCGGTACGACGCGAAAATTGTCGAACGCCTCTTGGCCCCAGCGCAGGAATTCGTATCGCTCGCGGTTGCGGCTGAACTCCAGTTCGATGTTCAGATCGAGCGCACTGCTGCTGGCGAAGTGGTCGACCTGCACCGAGTGGTCGATCACGAGGTCGGCCGGCACGAGCGGGTTGATTTTTTTCGGGTCGCCCCCCATGCGTTGCATGGCGCTACGCATCGCGGCCAGGTCGACAACGGCGGGGACGCCGGTGAAATCTTGCAGCACGACACGGGCCGGCTTGAAGGGGATTTCTACCGCTGCCGTGCCGGGGGCGAGGACGCCCCGGCTCGCGGTCCAGTTGGACAGATTTTTGACATCATCTTCCGTGACGACATACTCGTCGCAGTTTCGCAGCAACGATTCCAAAAGCACGCGAATCGAATAAGGCAGGGCGTCAACTTGTGTCAAGCCAGCCTTTTCCAACGTCGACAAACGGTAGATGCCCACTTTGCCATTGCCCGAGTCGAACGTATCACGAGCAGCAAAGGGGTCGGTTTTCGGTGATTTGGGTGCCATGGTTTTCGATCCTTCGTAAATAGGTTAGCCGCCGGGCTTGTCACGGTGCGGCTACTACACGCCGGAACAAGTCCGGCGGCTAACTTGGCATTCTACCGCAAAGCCAGCCGTTTGTCTGGTGGGTAGATTTGGCTTAGGCAAGTGAGCCGAACGCGCTAGCGGCAGGCGGCGGGGGATGTGAGATGGAAATTGGCGGATCATCACGTCGCGGACCATCACATGATCGAGCCGATGCAGATCGTGCCCTCGGGAGATCGATTCGCCGCTTGCTTTTAGCATGCTGTTGTTGTACCCTGATTCTCACTCGAAAACCCTCCATGACTCGAGAATGTAGGCTGATGCCCACGTTTGTTTGGTACGAGTATCATAGGGTGTTTTCGAGTTTATTTGTACCCGTAATCGGAACTACATTTTTGCCTTCGCTTGATCGGGGACTAGCGGTGTTGCACTGCTGGGCAAGCCAGCAGTGGCACCCGAATTCTTAGCTGTGACAAAGCACTAGCCGTGCCGTTTACGGCTTAGCAAAAACGACCCGTAACTTACCAATTCCATCGCCCGAAGGACTCTGCAACAATGGCCCTATGCCCCGGTTTGTACTCCTACGCCACCACTGCCCACCCGATTTTGAAAAGCCGAGCCATTGGGACTTGATGCTCCAGCAGGGCGACGTCCTCAAAACATGGGAACTCCGTAGGCTGCCGGCAAGCTGGCAGGCCGCTTTGGGGAAAAAAGGGGTCAGGAGTCATTTGTGCGAAGCACCCTCCGGGCCGTTCCGGCAAATGACTCCTGACCCCTTTTTTCCCAGCGAGACGGTTTCGGCCAGGCAGTTGCCCGATCATCGGCTAGCCTATCTCGACTACGAAGGTCCCATTCGCGGCAATCGGGGCGAGGTATGCCGCTGCGACGGGGGGACATTTGAACTTCTCAAACAGGACTCTAACCAGCTAAAAATCTCCTTAACCGGTTCGGTGATCACCGGCATGCTAACGCTCCAAAGAAACAAACAAGAGTGGAGCCTAACAGCCGTACTGTTTACGGCTTAGCGGGTGGCACCGACACTTGTCCGCAAATCGCTTTGCCACAGTAACCCGCGATTTCGGACAAGTGTCGGTGTCGCTTGCGACGAGAGGCATGATCAGGTCGCAATCAGGGTTTACCTCTTGTGCTACGCACACCGACAATCGTTCGATTTGCGCTCGCAAGATGGCAACCTCAACTCCGAACGACTGTCGGTGCCACCCGCGCAGGAAGCGTTGATTAGATTAGCGAGCTCGTTCGCGGTCAGGTTCAGCGCCTTGTTAGGTGGCCATTCACATTGAGGAACCAGCAACATCACTTTCCTTCGGGCATCCGCCAGGTCCGCGCCAGAATTGCATTACTAAATCCGCAAACTTCTCCATCGTTAGTTGGTCTCCAAGCGTGTTCTTAGTCGTTCCCGAAAGCTCAATCACCAATTCATCCTGCCAAACACCCTTCGCCCAGTCTCCGGAAGCCCAAACGCCTCGCTTCCACGGCGATTTGCGAAATGATCCTTGAACCGATTGCAGTTTGGGATTGGTGGGGTCGTAGTGCTTTCCGCTCACGCAAAGATGCTCGCATAGCGCTAGGATAGGATATTGCTGGCATAGAGCATGTCGCTGCGTCTTGGCCTTGTTTCCAGGGTATTTCCATTCGAGCAGGTGCCACGCCGTCACAATGAAATCAAAGGCGGTAAACACGTCTGCAGAATCAGCCTTCAGGCGTTTATAGTCGTGATCCAGCTTCGCGCAAAGATCATCTGCAGTCATAAGATCGAAGAGGCCGGCCATATGTGCTCCTTGAGGCCAGCTAACTTGTTATTCGACACAAAAAATGTGTGTACGCAGGGCTTATACACAAACTATGCTGATAAATCCAGGATAGGGCCGGGTTTATTCAGTATACATGCGTCCACATTTTCCGCACAGGTGCCACTGCTTGCTTGCCAAGCAGTGTTGCGGGAGTATTCGGTCGTCCATTCCTTCAGATTTCTCAAGGGTGAGCCGTTTTCTTCAATCACACTGCTGGGCAAGCAAGCAGTGGCACCCGGCGGGCGTGCACCGATTTGTTAGCAGGACATTGGAGGACCGACGATCATTTGCTTGCCTTGTTGATTGTAAACTCAATTAACCACTTCAACTTGGTTGTATCGCCTTTTAGGTATGCGTCAACGGTCTCCGCCAACTCGGCGATTCTACCGATTGGAACAACATAGTCGAATACCTTTGCCATTACACGAAGTGTTTCGCCAGTCCATTCTCCATCAACGACAAGAATTCCAAGCATGTCCTTGTGCCTGCCTTTCCAATTGATTGCAGAGAACATCTTGTCTTTGGCATACAGTGACGCATGCCGTGATGATGACTTGCGTACTTCAATGAACGCTTTAGGGGTTTCAGCATTTGGTAAGACAAAATCAGCTCGGAAGTCATAAACGACGCCTTCAATGGAAGAGTATTCCTCCTCACGCTGAAATGTGATTCCTCGATCGCGCAAGGCGTTATCAACAATAGACTCCAACAAGACCCGGCCGACTAAGTCGCGAACAATACCCTCAAGGGTTGATTCCAGTCGTTGGAGGATCTCGCCCTTATTAACGCTGTCCGGGTTGACCCGAGCAGCTAAGAGATCACTCAAGCGTTGCGATGCCGGTTTCGAAATGCCTGTGTCAGATACAGACCCAACCTCTCGCTTAAGTGCAGCTTTGCTAAACACGCCAGCAAGATGCTGCAGGATCGGGAGAGTGTGCGGGTTCGTTTTGATGAATTCAGGGGGAAACTCTGAGAATCCATTTGTTGCCGTCTCAACTTCGTCTAGAAATTCGGCACCACGGTCACGAATGTTTTTGTAAACACCAAACGTAAGCGTCCTGTGAACAGCGTCCCAAAATTGCGCGCTATCCTAATAGAGGTGAACCATTCCCTTTATTCCAGGAACGAGCACAATGACCAATCGAAACAAATCCCAAGAGTCCCACTGGCGTGGCCTACTGAAACAGCAGTCCTCAAGCGGCTTGAGCATCGCGGCGTTTTGCCACCAGAACTCGATTACACAAACCAGCTATTATGCCTGGCAGCGTAAGTTCCGTGAGCAGCAAGCCTCCCCAGAGCAGGGGAGCCGTTCGACCAAGTCTCTTAAAACCAGTCGTAACGCCGTCCAGGGCACCCAACTGGTGCCTGTGCGGATCGAGGGGACGACACCTGCGTCCACGCTGCGTATTCACTTGCCGCAGCAGGGAGTCTTTGTGGATGTGCCTCACGGCACCGATTGTGAGACAGTGAAGGACGTATTGCAGGCGTTGCGTGAGGTGGCGTCATGTTGATTGTGCCATCCCAAATAAAAGTCTTCGCCGCGTTGGCTCCCACGGACATGCGTAAAAGTTTTTGTGGATTAATCGGTATCGTCGAAAAGGAGCTTGGCAAACAGATTGAAGACGGAGATCTTTTCTTGTTTTTCAACCGACGCCGCAACCGGTTGAAGGTACTCTATTTCACGGGTGACGGCACGATCATCCTCTACAAGCATCTTGAACGAGGAACGTTCGAGACACTACGTGGCGCCGACCATGGAGGGGCGATTGCATCCCCCGGTGATTACTTGACACTGCATGTGGACGACCTGCGATTGTTGCTGGAAGGCATCGAGCTATCGAGTGTCAAACGTCGCAAGTGGTGGCGTCGTGAGCAGGCAAAACAAATTACTCAATCGCCTTGGAAACCACCTTGACGCGCAACGTGAATTGTCGATAAATAAACATGTGTGTTCTACACCAACGGTGTGTGATCATTTGCCATTTCGTGACGCACCTTCAAGGACCGAAACGTTGTCGATGGAATCCGACAAACTCCGAAAAGAGATCGAAGTGCAGCGCGCCGAGATCGCACATCTCAAAAGGGTTAATAGCGAGCAACAGGCAACTCTTGAATCGTTGCAGAATCACATCGAGGTGATGCAAGAGCAAATCACCTTACTCCGTAAGGCACTCTTTTCTCCACGGCGTGAACGGTTTATCCCTTCTCCCGATCAAAAGCTTCTTTTTGATCCCGAGTCGATCGAGGGCAACGAGATTAGCGAGGATGACGAGGCGACCGACGAAGAAGAGCCAGACGATGAATCGTCTTCGAAACGCAAGAAACGCCGTAAGAAGCGCAAACGTTTTGAATTCCCCGAGTGCTTGCCGGTCCAGCGTTTTGAACACCCACTGCCGCCGGAAGAACTCGATTGTCCTTGTGGATGTGGCGGCAAGCGGACGGTGATCTCCGAGCAGATCTCACGGCAACTAGAATATGTTGAGTCTAGCGCCTACATCGCCGAGCACGTTCGGTTTACCTACGGTTGCCCTGTTAGCCGGGATGGCCAGCAGATCGTCACCAGCGAAAAGCCACCCAATATCAACGAAAAAGGGATATTTGGGGCCAGCACGTTAGCCTGGCTGGCACACGCCAAGTTCGAGCGTCACCTGCCCCTGTATCGTCTCCAGGAAGAGCTTCGTTCCACCACCACGATGTGGTTCAACCGCAGCGTGTTGAGCAACGCCGTGGTGCGAACAGGCGAGCGTCTGCTGCCGGTGTGGGATCTGATTCGCACCCAAGTACTGGATAGTTTTTATGTACGGGCCGACGAGACCACGGCCCGTGTCCTGCGTCCCGGGGCTGGGGCGACCAAGCTGGTTTATCTCTGGGCCTACGTTGGCGATGACCAGCATCCGTACCAACTATTTGACTATCGACTTGATCGATCCCGCGCAGGTCCGCGGGAAATACTTGATGATTTTCAAGGCGGATTATTAACCGACGGTTACAGTGTCTACACGTCCCTAGTCAAGGAATCGGATGGCCGACTTCTGGATCTGGGTTGTTGGGCCCATGCGCGGCGGAAGTTCGACGAAGCGTGCGCCGTCTCAACGCAGCCACTTGCGCACGAGGCGCTCGCTTGGATCTGGCAACTGTACGACATCGAGGATCGCCTGGCCGATGCCGATGTGGAAACGCGACGACAAGTGCGCATGCGCGAGTCGGTTCCCATTCTTGCCCTTCTGCACGATCGTCTCACCGAAGTGCAGCCGACGGTACGGCCTTCGACCAAGTTGGCCGAAGCGATCGGCTACCTGCTCAATCGTTGGAACGCGATGACGCGATTTGCAACCGACGGGCGCTATGCGATCGATAACAACATGGCAGAAAGAGTCATTCGCCCCTCGGTTATTGGAAGAAAAAATTACCAATTTTTTGGGAGCGATGCGGGTGGTCGCGCGGCATGCGTCTGGTACACGCTTATCCAGAGTGCTCGTTCTAATCATGTCCACGTCACCCCGTATCTCAACGATGTTCTCGTCCGGCTTCCTCAGATCGTTCCCGAGTACTTGCGGGTGGGCGACGCCCAAACCCCGTTCGAATCGCTTTCAAGGGACCAGCGTGAACAGCTCTCCGAGCTGCTACCTGACCGATGGCTCAAGGCACACCCTGAGCATCGCAGCGAAGATCGCCAGCGCGAACTTGATCAGGCCAACCAGCGCCGCCGCCAGAGGCGTGCTTCACGACGTCGGCTTGTCAAGATCTGAATTACGCTCCTGGCATGACGGAGTTCACAGAGCGCTAACGTTTGGCCAACGATACATGTCGCGGCCTTTGGCAACGCCTGATATTTTACGGTGCCTCTTCAGGATCGATCGTAGCCGCTGACGCACAAAGGCATCAAGCGACGCAAACGTCCAAAGATGACTGTGTTGGAAATACTCGAACCAGCCACGCATGGTCTTGTTCACATCAGCGATGACAACCTGGAGCGAACGACCACAAGTCAAGTAGGCCGGAACGAGTTCTGCGAGTTCCGGCCTACAAATTTTTCACCGAGTAAAGCACCCATCTTTTTCGAGCGGGAACGTTGATGCCATTCTCCTCGGGCCGCAGGGTGGCACCGACACTTGTCCGCAAATCGCTCTGCTACTGATTTGGACATTGCTCGGACATGTGTCGGTGTTGCTTGCAACAAGAGGCTTGACCGGGACGTAATCGGGTGATAACTCCTGTGCTACGCACACCGACAATCGGCCGAATACGGTTTACTCAATGGCCAAATCAACTCCGGCCGACTGTCGGTGCCACCCGCTGGAACCAACGCAGTACGACCCAGCACTTGTTAAAGCCACCCGCAAAGTGCTTGGGATGAGCCAATCGCTATTTGCACGGTTTATTGGTAAGTCCGTAAATGCCGTGCAGGCTTGGGAACAGGGTGTTAATACACCCGATCCTATGGCCTGCCGTTTTATGGATGAGATTAGGCATGACCCCAAGCACTGGAAATCGCGTTTTCTTGAAATTCTTGAAACCAAGGAGCCTGCGTAAGTCGGCTTCTTGGAATTGAATCGCCATGCGTCGATTGTAGGGAAAAAGAGTTGGGAGGCGCGAGCCAATGGCACTACATCGCGAAGTAGAACGAGTCCTTCGGTCCGTTGTACACGAGCATCACGTGTTGCAGAAAATCGCGACCGAGTAGGCACTGTATGTTTTGGCCACCAAGCGGGGCAGCTACCACAGTCTCTGTGAATCGAACAGGCATCACCATGCCTCCATCAGGTGTTGGTAGAAGAAAGGTGACGGCATACTTGAAACATAGATGCCCTTCGCAAGAAGGCGTGTTGATTTTCATCTGGCCAACAGGACGGATGCCCAGGTTGGTGGCGATTGCCTCCTGGATGACGGTGCAGGACGCCCCGGTGTCGATCAGCGCAGAGACCGGGACAGGATCAGGAGTAGCCACGCCTTCCTTCCGAAGTGCTGCCATAGCTGCCTCTAAAGGTGCTATGTGCATATCGATAATAGGCCCTACGCCACGCAGGTCAGTGATCTGAGCACTGTAGATTGGCACTCGTGATCCCCAGTGTGTTACTCACAAAATTGGCCGGCGTATCAAACAACGCGATTCGCTTCACCAGGAACGGCACGTTGCCATACTCTTCGTATCCGGCCTGGATTGCGCGCGGCTCGTCGTCATAGACGTCAAGAATGGATTCGCCTTTGATAACAACGTACTTGCCCTCGTCTTGTTTTAGCAACTCTTCTTTCGATTTTTCGTAAACGCTAATTTCTACTTCGAGCACACTCTTTTTATGGCAGCTCATTGACTCAATCCCCATAATACAAGCGTTCCTGACAATCCACTCGCCTTCGTGGCTCAGGGATATTAACAGGGACATCTTCCATCCGGAAGAGTGATCGGCAACCAATCCTGGCTATATCACTATCATTGCAGGCAGCCGAGGACTTGTCAAAAGGGTGGCCGAATGACCGCTAAAACCGAAAAAGAGAGGAGTGGGTGGCTAGGATTTAGGGACTGGGGGTTAGGGACTAGGATCGAGGCGCTAGGCGCTAGTTTGCGGAAAGTCACGTAGAATGGGTGCTCGCCCCCATCTTTTTCGAGCGGGAACGTTGATGCCATTCTCCTCGGGCCCCTTTTCAGTAAAAAGATGGGTGGCGAGCACCCATCCTACCTTTACTTTTCATATCCCGACTCGTCTTTTCACGGGTGGCCAAAAATAGTGCGTGCAAATGATCGGGAGATTCGTACAATGGGGCTTGTTGTTTGTGCCTGAGTGGGAGAAGCGACTTACGGTTGGTCGTCGGGCGGCGCTGCATGTGTGTCGTACTGACAGAGCACCGGTTTCCCGGGGACCGGAATGACAGACTGGCTGGGCCGTGAGGTATTCACAAAGGCACGCCCCGATGGGGCCCCATCATTTTATGTTATGCCTTGAAATTGACAAAGCTGCCTTTATGAAAAATTGAGTCGACCATGATCCCCTATTTTTGATCGCCACAAAAAAAGCTCCGCACGGCAAAGTGACCATGCGGAGCAAGTGATTCAGCAGAAAAAACTTGTTCTATTCCCAAGCTCAGCTAGCGGGATCGTCGTCATCTGCGTTGTGTATGGCGACCGGTATTGCTATGGCTGCCGCTACGATGCCACCGATCACAAGCGGATTGGCCAGGGCGTGTTTTACTCGTCCTCCGGCACCAACGCCACTTCCGCAGTTGACCCCATCACCGCAATACTGGCCCAGCACGATCGTTTTGCCTTGCTGCACCACGAGCATTTTCTGGTTCGATTTGGGTGGGGCTGTGCCATGCGTCCAGAGTCGGAAGAGTTGTTGTTTCCCGCCGGTTTCTAAACGATACGTGCCGCCGGTGAGGCTCGCAAAGTGGAACCAACCTCGGGCATCGCTCACGGTTTTGTATTGCTGAATTCGTCCGTGAAGAATTACCGCGGCGCCTGCCTGCGGTTGTCCTTGGGCGTTGACAATTTGACCTGAGAACAGGCCGTTCTTTTCCAGTTCGAAATCGGTGCTGGGCTTATTGGTATCAGGCCGCTGCTCGCTGGTAGCGATCACAACTGGCTTACCGGAGGCAGTTGTTTCGCCTGCGCCCGTGTCGGCACCCAGGAGACATTGTGGCGGTAGGAGCAGACCTAGGCTAGGCTGGCAGCCCAAACAGTCATGCCTTTCAGAACGGATACATTGCGCATCGTTTTACTCCTTGCGAATAACATGGGTCTCCGAATCCACACGTTGACAACGTGTCGTCACGGAGTTGGTAGATGAGAGCGGCGAATCGTAGCAGGCCCTTACTCGGGAGCCCAGAGCAAATCAGCAGTGTGCTAGCATTGGATCGTTGTTGAGAAGATTCGGTAGAGGGACCGTTTGCACTCAAGCGATGAGTAAATGACCAATGACCAAGCCCCGAGGACCAAGGAAAGCATAGGGATCCCCTCAAGTAGTCATTGGACATTGGTCATTGGACATTATTCGGCTGTTTCACATTTGCAAAAAAGCACGCGGTACATGGCATACCGCGCGCTTGAAAGGTTAAGAATTTACCAGCCTCTGCTAGGGGCTCGCGGGATCGTCGTCGTCGATTGCAATTGGAATGGCAATCGCGGTGGCAATGATACCGGCAGTCATCAACGGGTGCTGAGACATCCAACCGGTGACTGCTGAAAACGCTCCGCCTGGTGCAAAGCCTTGGCCACGCACGACATTTCCCGAAACGAGCATCAGTCCCTGTTTTGCCGCTGGGGGTGCCGTCCGGGGTGCCCACAGGCGATAAACGCCATGCAGACCAACCGTTGCGACTTGATAAACGCCTCCCTTGAGGCCCGAAACGGCAAATCCACCGCGCTGATCTGTTTCGGCACGAGCGATTTCTTTTCCGTTCTGAATCAATGCCACAGGTGCTTTTGCCATGATAGCACCTTGGCCATCCATGACTTGGCCGACGAGTACGCCCCCGTCGCGAAGGGCAATATCCGTGACCAGCGTGGCCTGTGGCGTCGCTGCCATGGCCATGGGCTGGAGAAGCATTCCTGTGCATGCCAACGCCAGTGCGGCAGCTCGGAGAGAATCGATCTTCATTTGTTTTACCCTTTGTTTTTAAGTCTGCCCCTACGCCAGACGCACACGCGCATCTCGACGCAATTTCCTGTATGTCAACTACCGCTGTAGGAAAAAACATGTACGCTGCTATAAATATCCGCGGGTCTGTCTGCCGTATCGGCCTGAAAAGCATGTGATCTGTAGCCGCAAAATCGTAAAAAGCATATTTATGCGTAATGCAATCATCGCTATCTAAATCTGGGATATTAACCGGCGCAAACTAGCCAATCAGAAAAGTTTGTAGGCCGAAACGAGCGGTAGCGCTGCTTGCGGCAATCGGACGGTTTCCTACGACCTCCAGTGCTTAAAATGCTGCACCATTCGTTTTTCAAGTTGTGGCACCGCCCGACGCAGGTGCTCGGACAATTGGCCTGGCGGATTGCCTTGGCGAATATCGGCGAAATAATGCACCAACACTCGGTGTGCGGCAACCGGGCCATGGAGCATAAAATGGACCCAGGCCCAGGAAAATCGATATTCGACGCTGCCCATGTCATTGAGTGCCTGCTTTTGCTCAAGCCACGCGACGTTGCGTACCATGCCAAGCCGCAAATTCCAGCGGAGCTTGGATAGATGCGGATGATGGAAAGCCCGCTGCGGCTCGGGCATTTCAAAGTACTCGGCCAATCCTTCGTCGAGCCATAGCGGCACCATGGCCAGATTGGCGTGCAGCAAGGCATGAGTGCATTCGTGGCGTAAGTCGATCGCCAACTCGCTCTGACGATAGGCGAACACACTACCTTGCCCACCACGTTGCACATAAATGGCTCGCCGATACGGCACGCGAGGATAGAGCCGCGCCAGAAAATCTCGATGGGTTCGTTCGTCGCTGAACAGGTAGATATCAATGGGCCGTTTAGCGGACGGCACGGCCAGCGTGCGTTGCAGTTCGCGTTCCAGGGCCGAAAGCTCTTGGAACATCGGCGAGTAAGAGCCAAGCGGAAACGTCGCTTGGCATTGGAATGGTCCGTAGCTGCACCGATCAACCCAAGTGCGAGCTGCGCCGTCGCCGAGAGCCGTGCCGTCGCCAGCCACGACAACCCCCAGTGCGTGGACCCCAGCCATCGCGCCACCCAGGGCGAGAAAATTGCGGCGAGAAACGTGCGGCATCACCCAGCCTTTTTCCTAGAAAAGAACCCTTGCCAACCTCTCCTAGGAGATGGCGACCTGGAATGAGAAGCCGGACGAGTCGCAGATACTGATTTGCCACAAGCAACTTGGCTTGGGTTGTGCAAGCATAAATCGAACGATGTTTCCTCGCCCACCAACTCGCAGGCGCGCTGAAAGGCACGTTGCAGCAGCGGGCGACGCTTCAAGGGACTATGGGCATCCGTTGCAATAAAATGCACCAGCCCGTGGCTGAGCATCCACTCCGCAAGGCGTTGTGAGTCGGGCCCAAAGTTGCCTATCAAGCTGCCCGCGGTTATCTGCATCAGGCAGCCCGCTTCGACCAAGAGTGGAACCAGTTCGGGTCGAGCGAGGATGCCCCGATTGCGTTCCGGATGCGAAAGGATCCCTTCGAGGCCTTCGCGGCGAAGCATCACGAGCAGCGGCTCCAGGGGGAAATAGAGTTCGTGTGGCAACTCAAGCAGCACATGCCGGCGCTTGTCGGCCAGCGTGAGCACGTCGCCGGAGGCGAGCCGTTCGATCATGCCATCTTCGATCCGCACGTCGGCGCCTGGCATCACCGTGAGCGGAATGCCTGTTTGAGTGAGCACCTGTTGCAATTCGTCCGTCAGGCGGCGAATGTCGTCGCCCCGGTTCATGGCGAAATTGCCTTGTTGGTGTGGGGTGACGATGATCGTCCCAATCCCGTCGGCAACCGCCATTCGAGCCATGGCGAGCGTGGCATCCCAATCCTTGGCTCCATCATCGATTCCGGGCAGCAGGTGGCAATGGATATCGACAAACGAAGCTGGCACGCGCATCTCCTGAGCAAGGGGAAGAGATACCCAAAGAAAAATATCTCCACAGAAACTGGGCGGCGGGAGTATAGCGATAGGCCAAGCAGGGTCAAGGGCGCTGGCGGCTCGTCGCGGCCGACGGGCTGAAATCACATCTACTTTCCAAATGATGCTTGCACCGCTTGCATGAAAATCGATACGGCTGATAATGGACAGTCTGCCTCACAGCAAACACCGCTTTGCCAGCGATCTGTCAGATCGCGGCTAGATTCGTGACCGAAGTCGCCCGCTTTCGGCTTTCCACTTTCCGTTTTGCTACCATGTCGCCGTTTGATGTTCCCGATCTGCCATCGCATTTCCACCGCCTATTGGGCGAGTGTCGGGAGTTGTATCTCTCGAGCGCACGGCGGATTGCAGATGAGCATCCGCAATTGCTTGCCGAGTCGGTCGAGAAATTCACGGAGCGAATGGATGATCTGCATCGCGGGCTGCTGGTGAAAATCTTTGTCTCCATTTGCGAATCGGACCGTCGATGGAGTCAGAAGGAGCGATTTCTAGCCGAGGTGCTGGTGTTTCATCTCTGGAGCCAATGGCTCGAGGGCGACGCGCTGCAAGAAGCGATTTCGGTCATGTCGAAAAAAGCGATGACGCTGAAATGGTATGCCGTGATTCGCCCGTTTGATCAGATTGCTCCGCTGCGAAATCGCATTGGTGAGTTGGAAACGCTGGTCGTGCGGATTGCCAACACCATCGCCCGAGCCGATGGCCCGATGAAGCCAGTCGAGACGGCGCAAGTGAAATCGATTCAGAATGAATTGAACGTGCATCTGCGCGATATTCCGATTGATGATCCGGAAGAAAGAGAACAGGCCAACGAAGCGCGTATCGAAACGATCAAAAAGATTCTGCATGACGCCAATCGCCTTCCAGACGCGCAGACCAGCGCCACGGCGACGCAAGAAGATAAACGCCCAGATAGATCGGGCCGAGTCGCCATTGAGAAAGAGACGGAGGCGAGCGGCAAAGAAGAACAAGCCAAACCGTCGCCCGACCAGCTCGAAAAGTCTCTGGCAGAACTGGACCGGTTGATTGGTCTGGAGAACATCAAGCACGAAGTCCGGACGCTGACCAATTTTTTGAAAGTGCAATGCCATCGCCAAAAGGCCGATTTGCCAACGGCTAATCTTAGCCTACACATGGTCTTCGGTGGCAACCCGGGCACTGGCAAGACGACCGTGGCACGTATCGTCGGAAAAATCTTTGGCGCGATGGGCGTGCTCAAGAAGGGCCATCTCATCGAGACCGATCGCTCGGGTCTGGTTGCCGAGTACGCGGGCCAAACGGGACCCAAGACCAATAGTCGGATTGACGAGGCGCTCGACGGCGTGTTGTTCATTGACGAAGCCTACACACTCATTTCCGCTAAGGGTGAAGACCCCTTTGGGCACGAGGCGGTGCAAACGTTGCTCAAACGGATGGAAGACGACCGCACGCGGTTGGTGGTCATTCTGGCTGGCTACCCGCAAGAGATGAGGACATTGCTGCGCAGCAACCCGGGCCTTTCTTCGCGGTTCAGCCGCAAGCTGGAGTTTATGGATTACACGCCGCTCGAATTGGCGAAAATTTTCGGTCTGATGTGCAAAAAAAATCGCTACGAATTACGCACAGCAACGCGAGCCAAAGTGATGCTGGGACTCGATTGGTTGTACGACAGACGCGATCGGCACTTCGGCAACGGTCGCGCGTCGCGCAACTTGTTCGAGCACTCAATTCGCCTCATGGCCAATCGGATTGCGGAGATTGCGGAGCTTTCGGTCGAGCAGCTTTCGACGCTCGAGGCCGAGGACATCGAATTCAAAAACGCCCCGGCCGACTTGTCCGAGCCATTGGGCGACGACAGACTTCGATTCCACATTCAATGTTCCGAATGTGATCATGCCAAGGACATTCCGATGAAGTATCTGGGTAAGCAGATCATCTGTCCCAAGTGCAAGCACAGCTTCGCGGCCGATTGGGGTGAAGTGGTGGATGCAAAAGCGAAAACCGGATAAGCCGAAAGTGGAAAATGGAAAGGATTAGGATATGACGACACCCAAGGAACCTGCTGCGGAGAAACCCATCTCCCGTAATTTTATTCAGCAGATCATCGACGCCGATTTGGCTGCGGGGAAAAACGATGGCCGGGTTCATACGCGTTTTCCGCCCGAGCCGAATGGGTATCTGCACATTGGTCATGCCAAAAGCATCTGCCTCAACTCGGGGTTGGCCTGCGGATATGGCGGTCAATTTAATCTTCGGTTCGACGATACTAATCCTTCGAAAGAAGAGCAAGAATATGTCGACTCGATCATGGATGATGTCCGCTGGCTGGGGGCCGATTGGGAAGATCGGCTCTTCTTTGCGTCGGATTATTTCGATCAGCTTTACCAGTGGGCCGTGCAACTGGTGCAAGCGGAGAAGGCGTATGTTTGCGATTTAGATGCCGACCAAATGCGCACGTATCGCGGGACGCTGACCACGCCGGGGAAAGATAGCCCTTATCGTGGGCGTAGCCCGGAAGAGAATCTCGATCTATTGGAACGGATGCGCGCGGGCGAGTTTCCCGATGGCTCGCGGACATTGCGGGCGAAGATCGACATGGCCTCGCCGAACATCAATCTGCGCGATCCGGTCATGTACCGAATCAAGCGGGCCCACCATCATCGCACGGGCGACAAGTGGTGTATTTACCCCTCGTACGATTTCACGCATGGGCAAAGCGATGCGATCGAAGGCGTCACCCATTCGATCTGCACGCTGGAATTTGAAAACCATCGACCGTTGTACGATTGGTATTTAGATCGACTCGGCGAGTTGAATCCCGGTTTGTGCCATCCGCAGCAAATCGAGTTCGCCCGGCTGAATATTACTTATGCCGTGATGAGCAAACGAAAGCTGTTGCAATTGGTGAGCGGGGGCTACGTGAGCGGGTGGGACGATCCGCGAATGCTCACGCTCTGCGGGCTGCGTCGGCGGGGGTATACGGCCGCGTCGATCCGCGGGCTTTGCGAGCGCGTGGGCGTTGCCAAGGCTAGCAGCACGATCGACATGGCATGGCTTGAAGATGCGATTCGCAACGACCTCAATGAACTTGCGCCGCGAAGGATGGGCGTGTTGCGACCGTTGAAGGTGGTCATCGAGAATTATCCTGAGGGCCAAGTCGAACAGCTCGAAGCGGCCAACCATCCGCAGAAGCCGGAGATGGGCACGCGCAAGGTTCCCTTCTCTCGCGAGTTGTACATCGAGCAGGCCGACTTCATGGAAGACGCGCCGAAAAAATTTTTCCGCTTATCGGTCGGCCGCGAAGTGCGGCTTCGCTATGCGTATTTTGTTACCTGCACCGAGGTAATCAAAGATGAATCGGGCAACGTGGTCGAGCTTCGCTGCACGTACGACCCGAAAACCAAAGGCGGCAACGCACCCGATGGTCGCAAGGTGAAGGGCACGATCCACTGGGTCAGCGCGGCAGAAGCATACACCACCAAGGTGCGTCTTTACGACCACCTGTTCAACAAAGAAAACCCCGACGAGCCCGCCGGTGAGCCCGCTTCAGCGGGCGGAGCCGAGAGCGGAACCTTCCTCGACAATCTAAACCCAAATTCCCTAGAAGTGCTCCCCGCCGCCAAGTTGGAACCTTCGCTCGCCGGCGCCGAACCAGGCACCCACTACCAATTCGAACGCAGCGGCTATTTCTACGTCGACCCGATCGACTCCCAACCAGGCAACCCCGTCTTCAACCGCACCGCCACGCTCCGCGATACTTGGGCGAAGGTGAAAGGGAAAAGATAGGAGGAGTTGCCGACTTCGCAGTTCTCTTGGAAATGTCCTCTGCTTCGTTGACTTCTCGCCAGCTAGACCGTAAGTTGAGCCGAGTTCAGTCAGGTTTTTTTTCTTCACGCGATTCTTGGAGAGCAATACAATGTCGACTCTATTCTGCCCGCGTCATTGGGTGTTTCGTTTAACCTGTTGTTTTATGGCGGTGTTGATGGCGACTACGCCGTCGCTCGTCTTGCATGCGCAGCAGCCGGATGCGGCGAAGCCATCGTATGTGTTGCCGCAAACTTGTGTTGTTATTCTTGCTCGGCCACGACAGTTGTTCACGTCACCGGCGCTGGCAATGATGCCGATCGAGGTACTCCAAGCGGCTTCGATCAAGGAAACGGGACTCGATCCGTTGGAAGCAGAGGAGTTAATCATTTCTGTCGAACCGCCAGTGATGGGGCCGCCCAGCTATGCGGTGCTGGCTCGGTTTACCAAGCCGGCGAAGATGCGAACGGGTGTGAAAGCGACCGAGCACACGGTCGCCAGCGAGCTAGATGGCCGACCGTACCTGAAAAGCCAGAACCCGCTGCTCCCAAGCTTTTACTATCCCGATGAGAAGACGGTGTTGGCCACGCCGGAATTAACACTGCAAAACTTCGTCGCGGGACGGCTCAACGCGACCGACGGGCTGCTGCACTCCAAACTGAAACAGGCAGCGGGCGACGATCTGTATGTGGCCGTTGATCTTGCACCGCTACGGCCGCTGATTCAAATGGGGCTGGCCGAAGCTCGAAAAAAGATGCCGCCCGAGGTAGAACCATTTCTCGAAGCGCCCAATCTGATCCGCACGATCGAACTGCGGCTGAATCTTTCGGGCCAGGGGCCAACGGAGTTGGTCGTCGAGGCGAACCACGCCGCCGACGCCGAGCGGCTTGTGCAGCTCGTCGAACAGGCAAAAGAAATGTGGAGTAAGCAATTTGCGGCTGAATTTGAAAAATTCAAGCATTCAGACGATCCCGTCGAGCAGGCGATGGGCCGCTACCAAGAGCGGATGTCCGCGACGTGGTCGGAGCAACTTCGCCCGCAGCGCGAAGGCAACCGGCTGGTGATTTTTCGCTGTGAAGCTGGAGCGGAAGACAATGTACTCATGACCGTTGCGATTTCCGGCGTCTTGGCGGGTTTGCTGTTGCCCGCCGTGCAAGCTGCCCGCGAAGCGGCGCGGCGAAATGCCTCGATGAACAACATGAAAAACATCATGTTGGCGCTACACAACTACGCTGACCGCCACAAGGGTACTTTTCTCGCTCATGCAATCTATGACGACAACGGCAAACCACTACTGAGTTGGAGAGTGAGCATTTTGCGAGAACTTGAAAATGAAGAACTTTACAATCAATTTCATCTCGACGAACCATGGGACAGCGAGCACAACAAAACGCTAATCGCAAAAATGCCTGAGGTATTTAATGATCCCAGTAGTGGGCTTGCTGCGAGCGATGGGAAAAGCCACTATGTCGCGCCGGTAGGCGCACGTTTTGTATTCGACGGCACTCCAAAAGGAAAAGGCTTTGCCTCGATTCGCGATGGCAGCTCGAATACTATTATGCTCTTGCAGGTCGATGACAAACATGCGCCCGTTTGGACTAAGCCCGACGACTGGCAATACAACGCCAAGCAGCCCAAGGCCGGGCTAGGCAGATTGCATCCGGGAATTTTTCTCGCGGGTTTTGCTGATGCTCATGTCAAGTCCATATCAAACGAGATTGATGTAGATGTCTTCAAAGCCATGCTGACCTGTGCTGGGGGAGAATTTTTCGATCAGAGTGACTGGTAACAATTCAGCCGTCTGAAGTGTTTTTAATGAGCCAAAACTAAACTACTACCGGCTGAAGCCGGTAGGTTGAAGGATTTCGTGAGCTACGGACTGAAGTCCTTCGCTCACGATGGGGTTATCTGAAAATTGTCGTCACCATCGCTTGGTTCCGTACCGCCTTGGCCCCGGATGTACTCCGCAATCGCTTCGTCAGTTACATTGCCACTAGACGCCACGAAGTAGCCACACGCCCAAAAGTGTCGACCCCAGTACTGTTTTTGAATGTGTTTGAACTCCATCATCAGCTTCCTTGAACTCTTACCCTTGATGTACTGCATGATTTTACTGGGCGACATGGTTGGCGGGCACGACAGCAGCACATGCACGTGGTCCCCGGAAACGGCTCCTTGCAGGATCTCGATCTCGTGCGTTCGACAAACCTCGCGCACCAGATCGCGGACCCGTATGCCGACCGCACCGGTCAACACCTTCCGACGATACTTGGTCACCCACACAAAGTGATACTTGAGGTCATAGCGACTGTGCGAACTCGTTCGGTAGTTTTCCATCACCCCAGTATAAGAACCTAAAGGATTCGCCTGAAGGCGAGGGTTTTAGACCCATCGTTGTGACAATAAAACGAGATGAGCATGCAGCGATCAACCCCGAAGAGGTGGCCCTATGGCAGCCCGGGGTGGAGCGAACGAGAGCCATAGCGAACATTCGCGTAACCCTGGGTAACGAATCCCATGAACACAATAACCCCGAAGGGGTGGCCCTAGATTTCGCAAGCTCCAACCAATTCGTTAGGACCACCCCTTCGGGGTTTTTACTGGTATCTTCCGTTGGATCCCAGGGTTGCGCAAATGTTCGCCAAGCTCACATTTTCTCCACCCCGGGCTAATTTAGGTTCACCCCTTCGGGGTTGAAAAGCCATTCTCAGGTTTAAGCGAAGTAACCCAAGGCGTAAACCCGAACAGGTGAGTATAGAACTCAAATCGATCCCAAAAAACGGCCTTCGCCGCTTCAGCGGGCAATACCAAATACCAAATACCAAATACCAAATACCAAATACCAAATACCAAATACCAAATACCAAATACCAAATACCAAATACCAAACCCTGAACCCTGAACCCCCTAATTATCATCATGCCACTTGTTGTTGTCGGCTCGGTTGCCATTGATAATGTCGAAACCCCTACGGAGCGTCGTGACAATCTGCTCGGCGGATCAGCCACGCATTTTTCTTACTCGGCTAGCTTTTTCACTAGCGTACGACTGGTCGGCGTCGTCGGAGCGGATTGGCCAGAGGAGCATACACAGCTTCTGACAAGCCGAGGGATCGATACATCGGGTTTGCATGTGGTCGAGGGGGGTAAAACCTTCACTTGGACCGGTCGTTACGAGCCGAACATGAACGACCGCGAGACGCTTGATGTGCAACTCAACGTCTTTGGAGACTTTGATCCGCAGTTGCCGGAAAAATATCGACATGCTAAATACGTTTTTTTGGCCAACGGGGTGCCGACCGTGCAGATGAAGGTGCTGGAACAAGTCCCCGGTCGTCGACTGGTCGTGGCAGATACGATGGATCTGTGGATCAATAACGAGCGTGAGGATTTGGACCAACTGCTAACCAAGCTGGACGGCCTGGTGTTGAACGATAGCGAGGCGAAGTTGCTCACCGGCACTGAGAACCTGACGTTGGCTGGCCACCGGGTGCGAGAGATGGGCCCCAGGTTTGTCGTCATCAAAAAAGGGGAGCATGGGGCGATGTTTTTCAGCGAGCATGAAACCTATGTGCTGCCCGCCTTTCCGACCGAGAAAGTGATTGACCCCACCGGCGCGGGCGACAGTTTTGCTGGTGGCATGATGGGCTACCTGGCCGAGCAGGATAACTTCGAGCCTGAGACGCTTAAAACGGCCATGGCCTACGGCATTTTGGTCGCCAGTTTCAACGTCGAAGGTTTCGGCCTGGAACGGATGCAGCAAATCACTCGCGACGACATTGAGCGCCGGTTGGGTGAATATCGGAAGATGCTGAGCTTTTAGCGACTCACTCTCAGCCTTTACCTCTCTGCAATTTACGCCTCGTTCCCACCTCTCAACGTAGCAGCGTGCTGAACCCGCGTTGCAGCCCGTATAACCCACACGACCGGGGCTAGCATCGCCTCTCTTTCGGAATTTTCGTGCTAGGTATCTATCCTGTTTCGACCATAGCCACCGATGAAAGCGACAGAGGTCGGACAATCTCGTTGTTGTGAATTGTCGTAAAAATCGTGCTCGTGTCAGTCAGGGAGGGCGCTATCGATGCATGGAATTACCTTTGTAAGTTTGCTGATGATGATGGGTCAAGCAGCGATGCCGGTGATCGCAGCGGAGTCCGAGATCGATTCCATTGTTACGGAAACCGTCGACTACTGGACTTCTCAGGCCGAGGCTGAACCGGTCGCCCTGCCGCCCCTCAATTTTACGGACAACTTTACGAACAGCCCGGTCTTAGAGGATGTGACGCCAGCTCAAATGCTCACGCCACAAGGGCGAGGTCCGCGCCTTTCGCAGCGGCGATCCCGGCGAGTTGCGGCAGGCACCACCTCGGGGATCGCCAGCGTGCCTTACATGATCGGCGACACGGGCGCGGGGACATGCCTCTCGTTCGGCGGCTTGCTTGATGTGGAATTGTCGCACCCTACGTTGACGTGTAGCCGACTGAATGTCTCGGAAAACAACAGCCCGCGACCGACCGATCGTCTCTACCTCAGTTACCGACACTTCCACAATGCAACGCCGACTCGCGTTTTCCAGTTCTCACGGGACTTCAACGTCGACCGCTTTACCCTGGGGGGCGAACGGACGTTCTTCGATGGACTCTGCTCCGTCGAGATCCGCGCACCGATCTCCGGCCGTTTGAATTCCAACGTCTTTACGGAGATTCGCACGGATCTCACGCCACCGATTGTTGATCCCATCGCCGGCGGTACGTTTTCACAAATCGAAGGCTTGCGACGCGCCGAGTTGGGCAACATCTCAATCGTGTTCAAGTCATTGCTTTACGAATGTCCGACGTGTCTCGTTTCCGCGGGTGTCGCCTTTACCTTGCCGACCGCCAAGGACGTCAACTACGGTGTGGACATCATCGATACGTTTTTCTTTCCAGGGTTTCCCACCGTGACAGCGGACCAGGATATCCTGCTCGACATGGCCATTTCGAACGAGACGGTTTACATCGCCCCATTTCTTGCCTGGCTTTGGCAACCGGAGTCGCAGGAGCGTTTTTTCCACCAAGGATTTTTGCAAGTGGAAGTTGCCGCCAATCCGTCGAATGTTCGGGTGATCGGTTCGGGCTTCTCAGACTTTTTTGTGAGCGGCACTCCCGTTGGATCGTTGAATTGGTTCGTGCCGTTTCCTGGACGGACCGAGCTGTTTGCCCAGTCGATCTTGCGGTTGAATTTGGGCTGGGGCTATGTCTTGGCGGAAGACCCCCGAGCAAGCTGGATTCAACGGTTGACAGGTCTCTTCGAGGTGCATTACACGACGACCGTCCAGGATGCCGACATCTCGTCGGTTGCGATTATCGAGGACTTTGGATTCGGCGTCCAAAATATCGACATCGGCAACCGGAGCAATCGCGTCGACATCGTGAATCTGGTTACGGGTCTCTCGGCAAACATGGGCAATTTTGTCGTGACCAACGGCGTGACGGTCCCGATTACAACGGACTCCAACCGCGGATTCGATTTCGAGTATAATCTTCAGATTCAACGACCCTTCTAGTTTTCCTCGCTCCCCCTCTGCGAATCGATTGCGTGTTGGGAATCGAATTTCAGCCCTCGGCTTTGCCGGGGGGTAATTCAGCGGCACCGAGAAACACTTACGCAAAGCCGCATACTGAGGAGACCCCCCGGCAAAGCCGGGGGCTGAAATGTGTTCTTTGAAACTTTGCCGTCCTTCTGCCCTTTGCATGTCTGCATTGCTCCTCTTAAACTAGGCCTTGTCAGAAAACAGTGAGCCGAACGCGCTAGCGTCGGGCGAACCTGCGAAAAACATCGAACCTAAACGTCCGAACCTAAACGTCCGAGGCTAGCGCCTACGGCTCACATGACGGCATCATTGAGGTTTTCTGACAAAGCCTAGAGAAAGTCATCCTAAGAAAAAAGGAGTCGGCATCATGACCGCAGCTTCCGCGGACCGCGATATGTTGTTTGGTACACTTGCCATGCAACTGGAATTCGTGACGCGGGACCAGCTCATCTCCGCTACGAGCGAGTGGGCGCTCAACCGGCGACAGCCACTCGGAGAAGTTTTCCTGTCCAAAGGGTTCATCAATCGAGCAGAATCGCAGGTCATAGAAAACGTCGTTCAGAAGCATCTGGAACGCAATCAAGGCGACCCGCGGCAAAGTTTGGATTCGATCGAAGCGTTCCGTGCCCTTCGCTCCATTTTTGAAGACGTCGGTCCTATCGAGCCGAGGGAAACCGAGCAGCAGCAGGCTTCCGACGAAACGCCATCGATCGACCGATACGTCACCCAGGCTCCCAGCCCCGCGGAGAGCTTGCCTGCGCAAACTCGTTACACCATTCTGCGGCCCCATCAAAAAGGCGGCTTGGGAAAAGTATCGATTGCTCTCGACGAAGAGCTTAACCGCGAAGTGGCGCTCAAAGAAATTCTCGCCGCTCAAGCCGACTCTTCGGAGAACCGCAGTCGGTTTATTTTGGAAGCGGAAATCACCGGGGCGCTCGAGCACCCTGGCATCGTTCCCGTTTACAGCTTGGGCCAATATGCCGATGGCCGACCATACTACGCAATGCGATTCATTCGTGGCATCAACTTGCAGGTCGCGATTGAAGATTATCACCATGCCGAGGGAAACCATTCCGCCAAGCAACTTCAGTTCCGGCAATTGCTCAGCCGGTTTATCGACGTCTGCAATGCCTTGGAATATGCCCACAACCGGGGCGTGATCCATCGCGACATTAAGCCGGGCAACATCATGCTTGGCGACTATGGGGAAACGTTGGTCGTCGACTGGGGAATTGCCAAGACATTGGGGGATGGCTTTGAGTCGACCGAGACAATCGATCCGCCCGTGCATCCCACCAAACGCGCCTCGTCGGTCGATACACAAGTTGGCCGAGTGGTGGGCACGCCAGCGTATATGAGCCCGGAGCAGGCGGCTGGACGTGTGAAAAAATTGGGGCCCACAGCCGATATCTACAGCCTAGGGGCAACGCTCTACCATCTGCTAACCGGGGCGGTTCCCTTCGAGGGGACCGAGGATGAGGTCCTCGGCAATGTGCAATTGGGACGGTTCACCCAGCCGCGAAAACTCGATCGCAGTACGCCCCGAGCCATCGAGGCGATTTGTCTTAAAGCGATGGCCCGGCTGCCCAAAGATCGCTATGCGACATCTCGCGCATTGGCCGACGACGTCGAGCGTTTTCTAGCCGACGAGCGCGTGCGGGCCTATGCGGAACCCTTGCCGGCAAAGGCGTGGCGGTGGGTGCGAAACCATCGGGCGCTTGTGCTTAGGGCCGCCCGATAAATAACATCCCTTTTTTTCTCGAATTGGCTAGACTTCCAGGGTGAGCGGTCCCCCATTCTCTTGGCGAAGGAGAAAGCCATGGTTCCCTATCTGTCGGTAGTTTGTGGACACATGAAGGCGTTTTATGATTCATTGTCCGAGAAAGACCGCCGCCGTTACGCTGCGGTAGAATCGGAAAAGCTGGGGCATGGGGGCGTCGAGTACGTTGCGTCTGTGCTGGGCTGTGACGAGAAAACGATTCGGAATGGCCGCCATGAGGTGAGCCAATTGCCGGTGGATGACGCCGAAGGACGGGTTCGAAAAAAAGGGGGGTCGAAAAAAAGCTAGCTTTGCTGCACCTGACCTGGAGAACAACCTTCGCCAGGTCGTTGCTGACCATACGGCAGGCGATCCAATGCGTGAAGACGTGGTGTGGACCTATTTGTCGAGTACGGAGATTGCCCACGAGCTCGATCGGCTGGGAACGCCCGTTTGTCCAGACACTGTGCGAAGCTTGCTCGATGAGTTCGGCTTCCACAAGCGGCAGGCCGAGAAAACCAAAGCGATGGGAAATACCCCTTTCCGCAACGAGCAGTTCGAGAACATTGCCCAACTGAGGCAACAATACCTCGACTCTCCCAACCCAATCATTAGCATGGACACCAAGAAAAAGGAGCTTTTGGGCGAGTTTTTCCGTACTGGGCAGTCGTGGTCCGATGGTGCGAATGCCGTATTTGATCACGACTTTCCCAGTTACGCGGACGGCAAGGTCATTCCGCACGGGCTGTACGACCTGAAGCGTAACACAGGGCACCTCACTCTCGGAGTCAGTCACGACACGAGTCAATTTGCTTGCGACAGCTTCCGTGTGTGGTGGCAACGCCACGGCGAGCGGACGTACGCCGACGCCAAGTCGATTCTGTTGCTGTGCGATGGCGGAGGAAGCAATAACTGTCGTCACCACATTTTCAAGGAAGACCTGCAACGATTGGTCAACCGGATTGACATTCCAATTCGCGTCGCCCATTATCCACCGCATTGCTCGAAGTATAACCCGATTGAACACCGTCTTTTTTCTCATGTCACTCGCGCCTGGTCCGGTGTGGTGTTTCGCACGCTTGACGTCGTCACAACATGCCTTCGACGAGTGTGGACTCGCACCGGGCTGAAAGTCACCTACGCAGTACTCAACAAGGATTATCAACTCAAACGGAAAGCGAGCGAACGTTTCCTTGACTTGTATCCCATACAGTTCGAAGACGTATTGCCCGATTGGAATTACACCGTAATTCCTACCGCCTACTGAAAACCGGGAAGTTATTTATCGGCCACTCCTTAGCAGTTCTCCATGGGGATGGGCAATGTCGTATTGCCAACTGGCCCTTGCGACCGTTAAATTGAGTTTGCTTGGAACATGGACGCTGCCTTCACTGGCCGCCGAGGTCGGTGCGTCCGCTGCCCATCGCCGAATAGGAGTTCCCATCAAAATGCGACGAATAAATGACTTTTCTTCTAGGCATGGTCGTCGGGAGCACCCTGCTCTACGGGGCGCAGCAGTATCATCTAATTCGTGCAAAAGATGGTTTTCATCTGGTGCCGAAGGTGGAATCAAAGCTGGCGGCCACTTATGTCGATATCCGCAATTTTACCGTTTCTGACTGGGCTCAACATGCCGATGTGGCGATGGCGCTGGCCGACGCAAACCAGAGCCAACTGATGGAAACTTCGGCTGCGGATGCGATTCGCAACGGAGTGGATCGACTGCTCGATCGGGTAGAGCAACGGTAGCTTGCGTGGATCAGCGACCCGGACGCTCGAAGCGTCGACGCTTCGAGCGTCCGGGTCGCTTTCTCTTCTGCCCCCATAATGGGTTCAGGCGGCATGGGCGCTGTTTGCGGGTGGCAGCCGTAAGACCGCTACCACCCGCAAACGCTGCCCCGGAGTAAAGCCCATTGAGCTGCCAATTCGATGAGTGTACTAGGCAGAAAATAGCAGCCGGCCATGCGCGGTCGGCGAGATTAGCCAGAGCAGTAGCAGGAAAGTTGGAAACATCCGCCAACCACCAACAGGAATAGCAACGTGGAGCTAAACCGCAATCAATGGTTCTTCCTGGGCTTGGTGATTTTGCTCATGGGCATTCAGTTGCGAATGGTCAGTGCCTATGTGCTCAACGAAGATGCCACACGCTTTTTAGCCGAGCGAACCCAATCTGCCTCAGCAGCCGAGGGGGCGATGTTTCAGCTTTCCTCCGACATTGGGGCGGGACCGCGAAAAGTGATTCATCCGCCAGAATGGCTTGGATGGTGTCTGATCTCGATCGGTGCAGTGCTCATATTGCATAGCTTGGCGATGCGACGACCGGGCTGAATGCGGAATTCGGAATCCGGATTGCGGATCTTCAGTCCATTCCACAATCCGTATTCCACACTCCCTTGATTCCACAATCCGAGCTTTCCATGCCCAAAACGATGAAACGATTCGCCCTGGCGCTGCTTGTTCTGAGTACCGTATTCGCCTCGATCATTCAATACCGTACCACCTTTGCGCAGGCCGGTTCAGGGTACCGAGGCGATTTGGAACCGACCGCTTTCTCTCCGTCGACTTCTAACTCCACTGGCAACAAGATGGATGAGGGAGCAAAGCATCGATTGCGAGAAGGGACAACCGTCTCGAATCGGCTGGGAAGATTTCAGCAGTCGGGTGGCCGAGCCACTTTTGTTACAGAAAACGGTTTGGAACTGGGGGGACTGCCTAATCTGAATCTGGAACGTGTGGTAAGGATGCTCAAAAGCGCCGGTGAGTCAGAAAGCATTTGGTGGAGTGTCAGTGGAACGATCACCGAGTTCTCAGGGCGCAATTATATCCTTATCAGCCGGGCTGTTTACAAATCAGCCTCGCCGCCCCCTAGCCCAGAAAAACTGGCGGAATAACAGCCTGTTGAAAATATATTCCGGCCTACGATTTCTGTTTTTGCTTACAACTGGCAAGATGGCCTCGGAGTTGCTAACTTAGTGGCATCCGCAATGAAAGCCCCCGGCTTTGCCGGGGGGGTTAAGGCGAGAGACAGATGAAATCTTCCCGTAGCCGAAGTCGCCAGACTTTGCCAATCACTCGCGAATGGGCCGTTCCAAAGTCTGGCGACTTCGGCTACGGCTGGTAAATTCTCTATTGCCGCTCGCTAAAATGCTTTCCTCGAACGGTAGCCACTAAATTCCCTGAAGAACCGCTGAAATATACTTTGCTGTGTAGGGTGAACCCAATATGACCATGATCGCAACCCTTGAAGAACTTGAAGACAACTTGAGCACGCCAACCGATGGCGTCCTGCGCACGCTATCGGAAATGGAAGGCGATTTATTGGTGCTTGGCGCTGGCGGAAAGATGGGCCCGTCGTTGTCTCACATGGCTGCCCGGGCCATTCGACAGAATGGTGGCAAACAACGCGTGTTGGCAGTCAGCCGGTTTTCGGATCAGCAAGTGGCCGAACAGCTAGAGTCTTGGGGCGTAGAGATCATTCGCGGCGATTTGCTGGAACCGAAGTTCATCGAGTCGCTCCCTCAGGTTTCCAACGTGATTTTCATGGCAGGAAAAAAGTTTGGCACCGACGGGGCGGAGTCGCTGACCTGGGCAACCAACACCTATCTACCGACGCTTGTTTGCAGCCAGTTCCGCCAAAGCCGAATCGTCGCGTTCTCGACCGGAAACGTCTACCCATCCATGCCCACCGACGGGCCCGGGTCGATAGAGACCGACCCGCTCTATCCGCATGGCGAATACGGCATGAGCTGCCTCGGCCGCGAGCGCATGTTTGAATTCTTCAACCGCAAGTACCAGACGCCGATGGCCATTGTCCGGCTGAACTACGCAACGGAACTCCGCTATGGCGTACTCGTCGACTTGGCACAGAAAGTGTTTCGCGACGAAGAGATTTCGCTAGCGGTAGGCTACTTCAACGTGATTTGGCAAACCGACGCCAATGCAATCGCCCTCTGTGCATTGAAAGACGTCCAATCACCACCGTTTCTTTTGAACACCACAGGCCCAGAACTGATAAGTTGCCGTAGCGTGGTCGAGCGTTTCGGCAAGTTGATGAACAAGCCAGTGCGGCTGACCGGGACCGAATCGCCCGTAGCGCTGCACAGTTGCGCAGAACGCGCATTTGACCTTTATGGTAAGCCTCAGGTGCCGCTTGATACAATGATCGAGATGACGACCGACTGGATTATGCGCGGCGGCGCTTCGCATGGTAAGTCGACACATTTTGAGGTAGCCGATGGAAAGTACTGATTCTTCGTCGGGACAAGACGGGCTTCGGCAGGAAGTTCTCGACGTTCTCCGCCAAGGCACCGTCATTCCGGCACACCCGCTAGCGTTGGACGCAAGTCGACAACTCGATGAGCGGCGACAACGGGCGTTGAGCAGATACTATCTTGCCTCAGGCGCGGGTGGCTTAGCCGTCGGGGTTCACACGACGCAGTTTCAGATTCATGATCCCAAGGTTGGCCTGCTGGAGCCGGTGTGGACTTTGGCTGCCGAGGAGTTGGATCGCGCAGGTGCTGATCGGGCCAAACCGCCAGTTCGGGTTGCCGGAATCTGCGGCGAGACGGGGCAAGCGGTCTGCGAAGCGACGTTGGCGCGCGACCTGGGCTATCACCTCGGTTTGCTAAATCTAAACGCGCTGGCAGGCCAGTCGATCGACCAGCTTATCACCCACTGCCGATCGGTTGCCGATTCGATTAGCCTCTTTGGTTTTTATTTGCAACCTGCGGCAGGTGGCATGTTGCTTCCCTATGCGTTCTGGAGGAAGTTCTGCGAAATCGAAAATGTTCGTGCCATCAAGATCGCCCCGTTCAATCGATATCAAACCATCGACGTCGTTCGTGCGGTTGCCGAAAGTGGTCGCGAGGACATTGCGCTCTACACGGGAAACGATGACAATATTGTGTTGGATCTGTTGACACCCTATCGCTTCCTGAAGGACAACCAATTGGTAGAGCGCCGTATCGTGGGCGGTTTGCTGGGGCACTGGTCGGTTTGGACCTCCAAGGCGGTCGAACTCTTCGAGCAATGCCACGAAGTCGTACACCGATGCAATCGCAATAGAGGCAGTCGTGGGGTGCCGCTCGACATGCTGCGACTCAATCTTGCCGTGACGGACTGCAATGCGGTCTTGTTCGATGTTGCGAACGGATTTTCCGGCTGCATTCCTGGCATTCATGAAGTGCTGCGCAGACAGGGATTGCTTGAAGGCATTGGGTGCCTTGACGAAAACGAAGTGCTCAGCCCGGGACAAGCTGCCGAGCTTGATCGGATCGAATCGGCTTATCCCGACTTGATCGACAACGACTTCGTCGCCGAGCATCGAGACGAATGGCTCAGCGGCTAGTGCTTTGTCAGAAAACCTCAATGATGCCATAATGTGAGCCGTAGGCGCTAGCCTCTGACGTTTAGGTTCGATGTTTTTCGCAGGTTCGCCCGACGCTAGCGCGTTCGGATCAGGTGAGGACAAAGTGTGCAGTCTCGAAGAGCACATTTCAGCCCCCGGCTTTGCCGGGGGGGTAGTGATGACGTGGAGCTTTTTTCAGGAGAATGCCATTGCGATACATTCCGGTGAGGCGACCCCCCGGCAAAGCCGGGGGCTGAAATTGCGACTTCGCGGTTGTCCTTAAATGGCCTGTCGGAAGGTTGCATCCGGAGTGATGGGGGATTAAAATTCTTGAAGGATCTTTTTTTCAAAACTCAGTAGATACTTTCAACTACTTTCAAGGGAGATGAGCAATGAAAATTTTTCGGACGTCAATTATGATCATGGTGTTGGCCGTTGTGTTGATCGGTTCTTCCTTCTCGGAACGGGTGAGGGCCGCCGAATCGCCGGATGGGGTCGTGCCGCTGTTTAATGGCAAAAACCTCGACGGGTTTTATACGTGGCTCAAGGAATCGAAGCGCGAGGATCCTCATCAGGTCTTCCGGGTGACCGATGGAATGCTACACGTCACCGGTGATGGTCTCGGAGGGTTGGTCACCAACAAGGAGTACCGCGACTATCACTCGGTTCTGGAGTTCAAATGGGGAACGCGGGTTTGGGGTGAACGGAAGGAAAAGACGAAGGACTCCGGCATGCTGGTCCACAGCATCGGGGCCGATGGCGGCTACCGAGGGATATGGATGCCTTCGATCGAAGTACAGATCATCGAGGGGGGCGTCGGAGATTTTATTATGGTGGCCGGTACCGACAAGCAAGGTCAACCCGTTCCACTCTCACTGACCAGCCATACTGCCCTTGACCGGGATGGTGAAAATATCTGGAAGGAAGGCGGACAGCGCAAAACCTTCAACATGCAAAATCGCGGGCGAATCAACTGGTTTGGACGCGATCCCGATTGGGAAGATGTGCTCGGCTTCCGCGGCAAAAACGACGTCGAGAGCCCGGACGGCCAGTGGACACGGTTGGACACAATCTGCGATGGTGGCCATATTCAAGTGTTCGTAAACGGCGTCAAGGTGAACGAGGCGTTTGACTCGTATCCATCGTACGGCCGCCTGCAACTACAATCCGAATTGGCGGAAATTTTCGTTCGCCGGTGGGAATTATGGCCCATAGGAAAGGTGCCTGATTTTGAACCCGCCTCGCAAAAATGAAACACTCCCTGAATGACCCCTACGCCCCAAACTGAGCCGCCGGCGTTAGCCGCTAGCTTGCGGAATGCCACCGCCACCCGACGCTAGCGCGTTGCGGCTCAGGCCGATGAAGAAGACTAAGACACCGCACTAGAGAGAACAATCCATGACGAACTACCACACCACAAGATCGTGGCTTTGCAGCCACATGGTTTGCGACAGGTTAGTTCCGACCATGCTGTTTCTGACGGTTCTTGGCTTGGTTCAGTTCTCGGTTGCCCTTGGAGCGGAACCGGCTGATGAGAAATCGAGCGTCGATTCGAGCATCGCCAAGATCAAAGTCCCTGATGGTTTTAGTGTTGAATTAGCAGCAGGACCGCCATTGGTGGAGCATCCGACAATGGCCTGCTTTGATGATCGTGGCCGATTCTTCGTTTGCGAAACTTCTGGTGTGAATATGAATGCCGAAGAACTCGAAGAGCAGCTCCCCAACTCAATCCGGATGCTGGAAGATACCGACGGCGATGGGCGGTTCGATCGCTCGACGGTGTTCGCGGACAAGATGACGTTTCCCATGGGTGCAGCGTGGCACGAGGGAGCTTTGTACGTCGCTTCTCCGCCGAACATCTGGCGTCTGGAAGACACCGATGGCGACCGCGTGGCCGACAAGCGAGAGATCCTCGTTGGCCACTTCGGCTTCGTCGGCAACGCAGCCAGCGTCCATGGCTGTTTCCTCGGTCCTGACGGTCGGCTTTACTGGTGCGATGGTTATCATGGTCACGAGCTCAAGGATGAAGATGGACGAATCAAGAGTAAAGGCGAAGGGTCCTATATTTTTTCATGCTGGCCAGACGGCTCCGACGTGCGGATTCACTGCGGCGGTGGGATGGACAATCCGGTCGAGGTCGACTTTACCGACGAAGGTGAAATGCTGGGCACGGTCAACATTCTGTACAACCACCCGCGGATCGATTGCCTTGTCCATTGGCTGTACGGCGGAGCTTATCCCCATCACGAACAAGCTCTCGACGAGATGAAGATTACCGGCGACGTACTTGGCCCAGTGCATAATTTCGGGCATGTTGCCATCTCAGGCATGATGCAATACCGCACCAACGGGCCCGATGATCCATGGAACGGCAACCTCTTTGCGACCTACTTCAACAACGGTAAAGTGGTGCGGCTGGAAATGGAACGAGATGGCAGCACATTTCATGCGACGCAGCGCGAATTCTTCTCCCCAACGATCCGCGACTTTCATACAACCGACGTACTGGAGGACGCCGATGGCAGTCTATTGATTATCAACACCGGCGGTTGGTTTTACAGAGGCTGCCCGACGTCGCAGCTTTCCAATCCGAATGTTCTTGGCGGCATCTATCGCGTGCGGCGAACCGACCAGACAGCCCCAGACGATCCATGGGGCAAGAGAATTGACTGGGACGGACTAACCGGCGCACAAGTTGCGGCACGGCTCGACGACCCGCGATTCAAAGTTCGAGAACGGGCGATCGCCGAATGTGCTAAACGGGGTAAATCAATTGTACCGAACTTGCAGCAAAGCCTTCAACGCGGCAACCTTCGCGAGCGACGCAATGCCCTATGGGCGCTGACACGAATTGTCGGTTCCGACCACAAAAACGAACCGGCCCAAGCCCTGATCCGGCTGGCGCTGTCCGATGCAGAATCGTCCATTCGCCTGTCAGCTTGCCGGAGCATCGCGACCAACTCCGACGCTGCCGCGACGGGACAACTGCTGGAAATGGTGCAAGGCGATCAGCCGTCCATTCGTCGTGAGGCCGCCAAGGCGCTAGGCCGTATCGGCGATCCGACGGTTGTTCCCGGTTTGCTGGCAGCACTCGGCGACACGGCAGACCGGGCGGAAGAGCACGCGATCATTTACGCATTGATCGAGATCAACCATCCCGAAGCCACCGCCCAAGGGCTCACAGCCAACTCGGCCGCCATTCAACGTGGCGCGCTGATTGCACTCGATCAGATGGACAGCGGTCGTTTGACCGGCAAGGCCGTTTCACCGCTGCTCGACTCCGAGGACCAGCCGTCGCGGAAAGCGGCGCTGCGAGTCTTTCGTCGTCATCCCGACTGGGCCGATGATGCCGCGAAACTTCTCGCGCATTGGTTGAGCAGTGACGCTTTGCTCAAACAGCGAGGTGACGTCGCGCGGGGACTGTTGGCAGAGTTTACCACGGACCAATCTGTCGCGTCGCTCGTGGGCCACACGCTGGCTGAATCGAGTTCGTCCGAAGTGCGCGAGCTAGTTCTGCGAGCCATCTCTGCCGGTCAATCGTTGCCGCTGCACAAGAGTTGGACGGCGTCGCTGCTGCGTGAACTGCAATCGAAGGATCTGAGCCGGATCGAGTTAGCGATACCCGCCGTCGCTACGATTAAGACAGACCGGTTCAATGAATTATTGCAACAGATCGGCTCGGATGAGTCGCGTCCGCCACTGGTGCGCGTGGCAGCGCTGGAGGCAGCCTCGACCCAGCGCGATCTGCTGAGTGACACGATGTTTGAGTTGCTGGTGAGTCTGCTGGATGAAGAGGGAACCCCCACGGAAGCCGCACGTGCGGCCCAAGTGATCGGAACGGCATCGCTTACCAACGAGCAGTTGCTGGAAATTGCACCTTACCTGGAATTCGCCGGTCCGATGCTCCTTCGCGACTTGCTCAGAGCGTTTCATCGCAACGAGGATGTCGACGTGGGAAAGGCCTTTCTCGCATCGATCGAAACGTCGCTAGGTTTTACCGGCCTGTCGTCGGTGGAATTGTCGGAAGTCGTCAAGCGCTATCCACTCGAGTTGCTCCCGACGGCGAATCGGCTGCTTGACAAACTGAAAGCACAGGATGAGCAAAAACTGGCAACCTTAGACGCCTTGATTCCGAAACTGAAGCATGGCAACGCCACACGTGGTGAAGCCACCTTTTTCAGTGAGAAGGCAACCTGCTCAACCTGCCATCGTATCGCCGACAAGGGAACTCGCGTCGGTCCCGATTTGACGACGATCGGTGCGAACCGCTCTGGACGCGACCTGCTCGAATCGGTCGTGTTCCCCTCGTCCAGCATCGTACGGGATTATGAACCCTACACCGTCTTAACCGTTGATGGCCGCATATTGACGGGCCTGCTGATTCGCGAGACGACCGACACGCTGTTCATCCAGCAGCAGACGGGCGACCCGGTGCCTGTTGCTCGTGACGACATCGAACAAATCGCCGCCAGTACGGTCTCGATCATGCCCAACGGATTGGAAAAAACAATCACCGAGCCAGAACTTGCCGACGTGATTGCCTATCTACGGAGTCTTCAACAACCGCCGGTCAGCCTGCCTGATGGACTGAAAGTAGAAACGCAAGACTAAGAGCCTATCCCAGAACCAAGTTAGAGTTGTTCAGCGGTCAGAAAAATCAGCACAACCCAACAGTTTTGGGACGTGCAGTAAAAAGGGGAGAAATGGTCACGCTTTCAGAGTTTGTTTTGAGATTGCTAGGGATCCTGCTTATTGCTTTTCTTACTGCGCGGGAAGTGGCTAGCGCTCCCGCCAGGGGACCGCTCCAGGTTCACCCGACCAATCCTCGTTATTTTACTGACGGCTCCGGGAAGGCGGTCTACCTAACGGGCTCTCATACTTGGGATACGCTCCGCGACCTCAAACCCAAGGTGCTTGATTTCACGGACTACTTGGATTTCCTCGAGCAGAACAATCACAACTTCATCCGGCTCTGGACCTGGGACGTGACCCAATTCCAGTGGAAAAACACAAACTTAAAAGCAGAAGAAGTGACGCCGTTTCCCTGGCCGCGCAGCGGACCTGGCAACGCCGATGACGGAAAGCCTAAGTTCGATGTGAGCCAATTCAATCAGGCCTACTTCGACCGGCTTCGATTTCGGGTCCAAGAGGCCGGGAGCCGTGGGATCTACGTCTCGGTCATGCTCTTCGAGGGATTTCACCTCAATCACTTCCCATGGGGCCATCATCCCTTCGGCAGCAACAACAACATCAACGGCATCAACGGGGATCCCAACGGAGACGGAAAAGGGCTCGAGATTCACATGGGCCAGATTCCTGAGGTCACCGCCGTGCAGGAGGCGTATATTCGAAAAGTCGTTGATACGGTCAACGACTTGGACAACGTGCTCTATGAGATCGCCAATGAGAGCGGCCCTTCCTCCACAAGTTGGCAGTACGGCCTAATCAAGATGCTCAAGAAATATCAAGCCGGAAAACCAAAACAGCATCCTGTGGGAATGACCTTCCAGGCTGCTGGCAGAGGTAGCACCAATTCCGCGCTGCTCAGCAGCCCAGCCGACTGGATATCTCCAGGGGCTCCAGGGGGCGAGGACTGGCTTAACGACCCACCGGCCGCAGACGGCTCGAAGGTCATCTTGACCGACACCGACCATATCAAGCCGCTAGGCCTCGGCCATGATTGGGTTTGGAAGAGCTTCTGTCGCGGGTTGAACCCAATCCTGATGGACGACCTGAGCGGTTTCCTTGAGGGGCATCCCAAATACGATGTAGGACAGGAGGAGGAGGAAGCCCGGCTCGCGATGGGCTTCACGCTTTTGTACGCCGAGAGGATGAACCTAGTTCAAATGACCCCGCAGAATGCGCTCTGCTCCACGGGGTACTGTCTCGCCGATCCCGGCTCGGAGTACCTCATCTACCAGCCGGAAAGCGGAGCCTTCGATGTCAGGCTCGCAGCGGGAACCTATACGATCGAGTGGATGCGGCCGAAAACTGGCGCAACCACGGCAGGAGGAACAATCACTGCCAAGAACGACACCCACCGATTCACGCCCCCCTTTGACGGAGACGCGGTGCTTTATCTCAAGATCGACGCAAGCTCAACTCAGCCAAAGAAATGAGCGGCCTTCAATCCCTGCCAAATTTGGAACTCCTGAATGTACGACTTAATTGAGTGTGTTCGACAATCCGCAGAGATGGACGCGGTCACCACAGTTGAAAGACAAGATTACTTTGCCACAGCACTTCCGCGTCCATGGCTTCAAGACCATGCGCAGCGGCAAGATTTTCCATCGCACTTATGCAGATTTCTGGGATGACCATTTTCCTGAGCGGCTCCATTACCGGCCGAAGCCGGCCATCGCCGGTCACAAGGACTTCAACGGACTGGCCTCCACCATGGGAAGAATCAGCCAACATGACTGGGCTCCGATTGACTTCCGTGACAAAGAAACAATGGACGGCAAGACGGCTTCCTGGGCGGCAGAAGTTCTGACAAGAAAACAATCTCAGCCGTTTTTCCTGGCCGTGGGCACCATCCGACTTCACGAACCATGGTACGTACCGCGAAAGTATTTTGAAATGCACCCGCTCGATAAGATCGTCCTCCCACCCATTCAGCCGAATGATCTTGAGGATGTGCCCGCTGAGGCTAGGGCGTGGGCACACGATACGAATTTCTACCCGTCTGTTATCAAGATACACTCACACAGTTAAGATTTGGCAACTCGCAGTATTGCATACTCGAACCGTTTCATAGAGAGGATTTCACATATGTTTCGATTGCTTATGATCGTCGCGATTTTATGCATGGGACGTTCCGTCACGGCGGCGACGGAGTTGGGCGTTGAGGGCACGCGATTTACGGTGAACGGCCAGCCGACGTTTCTGTTAGGGATGAGTTATTACGGGGCGCTGGGCGCATCGCGAGAGTTCATCCAACAAGACCTGGATGATATGCAGGAGAGCGGCTTCAATTGGATACGCGTATGGGCGACGTGGGCTGCCTTTGATAGCAACGTTTCCACCGTCGACGAACAAGGGAACCTTCGCCAGCCCTTTTTTGACCATCTGAAGTGGCTCCTCGCGGAATGCGACCGTCGCGGAATGATGGTGGACGTGACTCTCTCCAGCGGCGAAAGTGTGATTCGGGCAGGCGGGCCCGCCACGTTGGAAGCCCACCGCCGAGCGGCTGTCGCATTGACCACTGAGCTAAAACCGTTTCGCAACTGGTACCTCGACGTGGCCAACGAAAACAACGCGTTCCGAATTGACAAGAAGTCCGGGAAAATCTCATTCCGTTTCGGTCGAGGGAAGACTACCAAGACGATCCCATTCAAAGACCTGAGGCAATTGATCAGCGCCGTCAAAAACGTTGACTCGGCACGACTCGTCACCGTGTCGTTTGGGGGAGGAGACGAGTTCACGGAAGAAGGCTTGCGAGAATACATGAAAGAAGTCCGCGTTGACTTCCTCACACCACATCGTCGCAGGCGCCGTGGGGAACCCGAGAAGGTCGCCAGCGGGACTCGCAACACGCTCGCTTTAATGGAGAAGATCGAGCATGTTGTGCCCGTGCATTATCAGGAACCTTTCCGTCGTGGCTTTCGACCCGAATGGTGGATTCCCAAAGCTGGTGACTTCGTCATCCATCTGCAGGGAGCCATCGCTGGCGGTGCGGCCGGCTGGTGTTTTCACAACGGCGATAATCGAGCCACCGACGCAGTAGCCCGACAGCCGCGACGTTCCTTCGACATGCGCGAAAAACGGTTATTCGAGCAATTCGACGAAGAAGAGCGTCAAGCCATTCGCGTTATCAGACGGTTGATGACGCGGGCAGAAGCTCAATAAACCGACGCGACTTTTATCCCCATTTTTTTCAAAATGCAGGAGGAGTTATGATGACTGGAACTCGGTCAACGACTCGTCTCCGAATTTGCGAGAATTCTGACCTTCTGCCGCTTTCTCGAGGTCGGACGACTTTGGTGGCTGGAGGATTGCTTCTCGCGGCCTGCTTTGCCTTCGCGTCGCTGGCGAGTGGTGCGGACGAAACCGGCGCCCTCGCCACGTTGCGCGCCGCGCATCCTCGGTTGCTCTTTATGATCGAAGATCAACAGCGCATCGAAAAACTCGCCAAAACCGATGCGCTGTTGGCAAGATTGATCGAGCGGAACCATGCCAATGCGACCGCCATGCTCGATCAGGAGCCTGTGCGCTACGAAATTCCAGACGGAAAACGTCTGCTGGCTCAAAGCAGAAAATGTATCGATCGCGTCTCGGCGATGGCGCTGGCCTATCGGCTGACCGGTGAAGAAACTTTTGCACAGGGGGCGATTAAGGAAATGCTCATCGCCGCAAAGTTTAAAGACTGGAATCCCAGCCACTTTCTCGACACGGCCGAAATGACGACCGCCCTGGCGATCGGCTACGACTGGCTTTATGACGCCATGAAACCGTCCGAACGACAGGCCATTCGCCAGGCCATCGTCGAGAAGGGCTTGAACGAGGGCATGAGAAGCTACCAACGTGGAAATTGGTGGGTGTCGACGGATAACAACTGGAATCAGGTCTGTAACGGTGGCATGATTGTCGGCGCATTGGCCGTGGCCGAAGATGAAAGGGAACTGGCCAGGGAGATTATTTCTCGCGCCCTGAAAAGCATCCCGCGCGGTGTAAGCGTCTACAAACCGAGCGGAGCTTATCCCGAAGGTCCCGGCTATTGGGTCTACGGCACGGCATACACGTGTCTGACGATTAGCGCGCTCAACACAGCGCTCGGACACGACTTCAATATCCACGACACGCCGGGGCTTGATCTCGCCGGATCGTTCCACATTCAGACCATCGGCCCGAAAGGACTGCGGTTCAACTATGCCGACTCCGGCGTCGCGAGCGGGCCCACCTCAGCCATGTTCCTGCTCTCACGCACCTTCGACAACTCGTCCTACGCCTGGTGGCATCGGCAACAACTGGCCGAATTCCTTCGCACTGGACGACGCATCAAGAGCCGTTTCTTCCCGCTGGAGATCGCCTGGTACGACGAGCGTGGCCAGCAACCCACCGCCAAAGAGTTGCCGCGCGATGCCCTGTTCAAAAGTCGCCAGGATATTGTCCTTATGCGCAGTGAGCGGGGTAGCCCCAGTGCGGTCTATGTTGGTTTCAAGGCAGGCGACAACCGGACGAACCATGGGCATTTGGACATCGGTTCGTTCGTGCTCGATGTCAAGGGCGTCCGTTGGGTTGTCGATCTTGGCGCGGACAACTACAACATGCCGGGGTATTTCAGCCGAGACCGACGCTGGCAGTATTACCGAATGACCAACCGCAGCCACAACACATTGGTGATCAACGACCATCTCCAGAACTTAACGGCGAAATGCAATGTTGTCGCCTTTCATTCCACGCCGAAACGAACCAGCGCGGTCGTCGACATGACCGATGCCTACAAAGACCAAGCCACGTCGGCGCTGCGCGGCATTGAAATGCTGGACCGCCAGGCGGTTCACGTCCGCGATGAACTAACCGGCGTGGAAGGCGACGTGCGATGGGGGATGGTGACTGGCGCGAAAATTAAGCTGGCAGGTAATCGTGCGACACTCACACAGGATGGCAAGAGACTGCACGCCGAGATCCTCAAACCGGTCGGCGCCCAATTCGAGATCGTCTCGACCAAGCCCCCAACGGCGATGGAGAAACAGAACGAAGGGACACGGATGCTTACCACCACGGTTCATGCGAATGAGAATAAGCCGGTTGTGATCAGCATCTTGCTCCAACCTGCCGTAAAGGATAAACTTGCTGCCGCGATTCAAGACCAACTGTTGAGCGAGTGGCCAAAGTAAGGCGAACCTGGCAAACGGCGGATAGGAAAGAGTGTAGTAACCGTTCACGGGATGGAAGAAAAATGAACCACGAAGAGCACGAAGGACACAAAGAATAGAATTCTATTTTTTGAGAGACTTTTCAATCAAGTTGACGAGGGTGCAAATTTAGCCTATTTAAGGTGAATGAATGAGAACCACGAAACAGACGAAAGGGACTAGAGGCTAGGGACTAGCCCCTAGACCCTAGCCCCTCAAAATCCCCACGGCTTCGTGGTTCTCCACCGAATGGGTTTTCCGTTTGAGTTCGCTGAGAAGCGGGAGCAAGCGATTTGTCCTCTGACTTCTTCGTGCTCTTCGTGTCCTTTGTGGTTCAATATTTTTCATTCCGTGAACGGCTACAGAGTGTAATACCTCAGCAAAGTGAAGCAATATCGTTATGCAGCACAAAAAAAACAGGACTCACGCCGAGACGCAGAGAGCGCGGAGGAAGATGCAATATAATAAACTCTGCGATCTCGGCGCCCTTGCGTGAGGATTTTTCAATCTACTGCTTCAGACGGCTGGAAAGTTGCGAATCTCGAAGTTTCTCGCAAAATCTTTCTGGCTAAATGCTAACAGCTAATTACTTTCCAACCGAATTCTTGCGAATCCGGCTACGATTGGATCAAGTCACCATTCGGCTGAAATTGCGGCTTTCTTTTCCTCTGGCAGTGATCAACACATCAGTGGACAGCCATGTAAACTGCCATTACGATCAAGAAACTGCTCAAGTACTTGATCCTTGCAATGAGTCTGTTGCGAAAGCGTTTGACCGGCCAGAATGATGTGTCGTGTTTACCAATTAAGTTGACAAAACGGACAACATTGCTCCAACTCATCCAGCTAGAATAGTGAACAATAGCAACACGAATTAGGTTGATTGGCCACAGGCTGCGATTTTTTTGACTTCGATGGATCTTTCAGCCGTTGTAAGAGGTCACAGTAAAATCACACCGCCAGCAAGTCGAAAGAGAGACGTCTAATGAACCGGATGAAACTTGCTTGTGCATCCTTGTTGCTTGGCCTCTTTTCATGGTCCCACGCCGGAGCCCAGTCGCCCAGCGTTCTCTACACATGGGAAGTCCCGAATGATGTTGCGGAGTGGGCCAAGAATTTCGGTGACAATACTGTGCTGCTGGACAACAACATTCCAGGTGAGTTGAGAATCATTGAAACCGGCGCGCCAGGAGAAGATATTGCGATTAAAGATGGCGATAATCGGGTTCGAGAGTCCTCGACCGCTTCGGGTGGGCTTGATCTTACCGGCCTGGAATTTCTGGAATTTGACCTGGGACATAATGGGTCAGGTAGCGTCGATGTCCAGTTCTACATCCAGGGATCAACCGATTTTACCTTTGTGGCCTTAGGGCCTGATGTTGTCGTTTCACCAGGAATCAATACCTACACGCTCCCGCTCGCCGGGTTGACATTCGAGCAGCAAATTTACATTCGCACCATTGGCTTCAATGCCCGAGAGCATTTCGACGTGGGCGGATTGGTATGGACCCTCAAAGAAGTGCGAAGCGTAGGGACTCCGCTCAATGTTCGAGACCTGGCCACGCACGACGTAGGGTCGTCAGACAACGGCCTGCAAGGTGCCATTACTAGCTTCGACCTGGGAGCCATTGTTGGCAACGATGGCGGTCAAAACCAAACGGGGCTGTCGCACAACACCAGCGATACCGGTTCGTTGCAATGGACCGATCTGGGGCACCATGGTGCGGGAGACCCAAGCGGGGGAGCCGTCACTTGGGGTGATGGAGTGGCGTGGAACGGAAACTCGTTCAATGATCGGGTTGCCGACTTGTCGAATTACGATTTTGTGACCTTCCGTATGAAAGCCACCGACATGTCGGGCGCCGGTGGCTCGGTCGGTGTGCAATCCTTCTTTCAAACCGGTTCGGGATTCGTGTTTCAACAGGCTAGTACGATTTTGGATCTGGTGATCGACGGCGCCTATCACGACCTGACGTTCTCTTTGTCTGGCGTGAATGAGTTGGAAGTGACCGATTTCACCGGAATTAATCTGTCCCCACACGAGAACGACCTTATTATCAATGTCGACCTTGTCAGGTTCACCACGATTCCCGAGCCGAGTTCATGGGCATTGCTTGGACTTGCGGTGCTCACCTCTGCGGTAGTGGTTCGTCGTGGAAGACAAGCCGCTTCATGGAATTGCATGCCGTGACTAGCTATTTATTGATAACATGGTACGACACCTAGAGTTACGTCGGCTTGAGCAAAAATTTCGTGTCGAGCCAACCTGTTATTTCCGCGTATTCAGCCAATTTCTGGCCGAATTTGAAGTGCTCGTCTAATCTGTGCGTAGAGTTGTCGCCTGTGAAATTAGGTCAAATGCGTAAGGAGGACCGTGCTCATGCATTTACAAGCCATGCGAATGCACGTGGTTTGGAAGCCGTCCATTGCGCTGTTCATGATTCTCCTCTTGTCGGACAACTTGAATGCACAAACCCATTTGCTTTACTCGTTCGAGACAGGTTTGGAAGGTTGGGGTCCCACCGGGTTTCCAGAAACCGACTTCATTGGCATGGCCACATCATCGATGGGAGCCACGCAAGGATCGAAAAGCATGGCGGTCGAAACCGGGCCGACAAACGGACCACAGTTTACGTTGAGTTGGGATGTCAATAGCAAAGTCAACCCGACCGATACGACGGGCATCTACGATGCTTTCAACACCGTGGCCGCGGATCTCAACGGCTACACGCTCGACTTCGACGTGACACTTACCGACGACAGCTATGCCAATGTTCAAAGCACAGGGAATCTTTTCTGGATCAATGTGGCCGTCAATAGCGTTTTTCCCGACTTCCCGAAGGCACCTACCGTAACGCCCAACCTCGCAGGACTGACCGGTACGTTTCCTGTTAGCATTCCCATGACCAATCTTCCGGTGGCGGTGGATTCGACTTTTTACGAGTTGAACATCGGTTCCGACAGCGACCACCTCAACGGCGCAGGTGGCGAAGGGGTAAAGTACTTCGTGGACAATATCCGCTTCACACGACTGCCCGAGTTGGTTGAGGAAACACTATTTTCCTGGGAAACGCCAGACGATCTGGGGACTCCTGGTGTGAACGAGCAATTTGAAAACTGGACCGAAGGATTTCAATCGGGCCATACACATGCGGTTACTTCTTTGGGCGCCACCGAGGGAAATTCCAGCTTGCAAATCGATCGTACGGGCATGGGGACAGGCTTTTCATGGGGAAGCCAATTTGAGATCAGTTCCGATACAAACCCCGATCCCGAAATCGTGGAGATCGATCCCACGCTTCAGGGTATCATTGACGGTTTGGTTGGAAAGATCAACGGAGCACAGTCCTTCGCTTTCGATGTCCGGTTTGACGATGCTTTTCCAAACACTCCGACGTTCACCAAGTTTGGCATCCATGTTTCTGACGAAACGGGAACTTTTTTTGATGCCGAGGGAGTGAGCTTTGATGGCTCGCCAGCGGCGGGATCCACAGGGACCGTGTTCATTCCTCTCAGCAGCATGGTGGATGCTATCTCCAGCCTCGATCTAGCCACCGCGGGTTTGGACAGAAATACGAATTATCTGCGACTAGGTATTTCTACCAACACAGACGGAGGCGGTATCTACCAGATTGACAATTTTCGTATCATCCGCGAGCCGGTCGATTCGGCCGACTTTGATCAAGATGGGGATGTCGACGGAGCCGACTTTTTGACTTGGCAACGGGGATTTGGCAGTGGCGCAACCTTGGCCGAAGGCGATGCGGACGGAAATGGCACGGTCGACAAACTCGATTTGGCGATTTGGGAGAACCAATTTGGTACAATCAACTTAATATCGACGCCAGAACCTTCCGCCTGGATACTCGCTCTCTTGGGATGCGCGGTATTGTCTTTGCTAGGCCGCCGAAATAGAAAGAGGATTCAGGAAGAAATTTGCCACGGATGAACACTGATAAACGCTGATCTCAAACCTGTTTTTCACTTACTTTCATCTACTAGTATTATAGCACAGAGTTAAACCACAAAGGCACGAAGGACACAAAGAAAGAAAACATGTAAGTAGGGGGAAAGCAGTTCCAACCCCTCGAACAAGCAATTGAATCTTCTTAGAGATTGCTGGGCTGACATGGATTGGTTACTTTCTTGTTTTTTGCGGCATTCCTCTATCATTCTTCGTGCTCTTCGTGCCTTTGTGGTTAAACCCTACGCTGCAGTATTAGCGTGTATTAGCGTCGATCAACGGTTTCGTCTTCCAAAAAAAGCGTGTCAAGAAAACAAGATTTTACGGGTTTGTTTTGCAGAGCAGCCGCAGGCCGCAACCAGAGAAGAATAGCCACAAAAAACACCAAAAGGCACAAAAAATTTCTTTAGCCACGGATGAAACACGGATTGAATACGGATAAATTGATAACTTTGTCGTAGAAAACCTTCTTTCATCCGTGTTCAATCCGTGGCAAAAATCCCCAATGATCACTCAACGCAATGGATTTACGCTGATCGAATTGCTTGTGGTGATTGCGATCATTGGTATCTTGGTCGCGTTGCTGTTGCCGGCAGTTCAAGCGGCACGCGAATCGGCTCGCCGCATTCAGTGCTCCAACAATCTGCACCATCTCGCTCTAGGATTGTTGATCGCCCATGATGCACAAGGCAATTTTCCCGCGCCGACCTCAGTACGGCCCGGTACCAATGACACGGTTCTTAACGACTCGCGATTGTTCTCCAACTGGGCGATTGAAATTCTTCCTCAGATCGAACAGCAAAGCCTTTTCGATTCTTTTCAGATTGATCCGCTGACTCGTCTTACCGAGGGGGTCAACAGAGGCGCTCGAAGCACTGAGATCAATATCATGTTGTGCCCCAGCGACAATGGCCTGGGGCGTCCGTTCGAAGGAAGCGGCGGCAATTGGGCTCGGGGGAATTATGGTCTTAACGGATTTCAGTTCTGGCCCAATCTCAATCTAACACGGGAAATGCGAGGCGAGGCGACCGGCTCCTCGACTAATCCGCCTCGTGACTGGATCGACTTCAACATAGGCATGGGCGGGGTCACCCAACCGACCATGAGCATTCGCAGAATCAAGGATGGCACGTCCCATACGATCATGCTGGCGGAAATGCGTGTCGGGTTGAGTCCTAGCGACCGTCGAGGTGTTTGGGCCATGGGAATGTGCGGGTCGAACTTCCATTGCCGACATGCCTCGAACCTGGTCAATGCACCCAGCGATTGCTCGCAAGGCGCGGACGATGTGTTCGGTAGCCAAGATATCATTGCCGAAGTGGGCGATGGGCAGTTGCTTGCCGAGTGCATGCATCCGGGCAATGCGAACATGAGCGGGCAATCGGTCGTCCGAAGCTTGCATCCCGGCGGAGTGCAAGTTGCCATGGTCGATGGAAGCGTGCGATTCATCAGCGACTTGATCGAAGCGGGCTTGCAAGGCGCCTCGGCCTTCATTGGCCAAAATGCTGACGATGTGAAGCCCGAGAATTTTCGGGTTTGGCAACGATTGAATGTTTCATCCGATGGGATGTTGCCGGTGGATGCGAACCGATAGCTCGTGTGTTTTGTAAAGTTGTTATACGATGAACGACATGCTGCGCCGACAAATTGCATTACCAGCTTTGCTAGGGAGCCTCTTCTTGGTTGCGATTCAACCCGGCCACTCCTTGGCAGACCCGGATGTCTACGAAATCGGTGTCGACCCGCGCCCTGGATTCAATCTGATCTCATGGTTTAACTTCGGCAACCAAGGCGTATCGATCTGGGAAAACGCGGTGCAAGAAATCTACGACGCCGGCTTCCGCGAAGTATCGATCAGCCCCGTGCGATTTACACAAACTAATAGCAGCGCGAGCCAGAGTGTCGGGTCGATCTTGCCAACTTCGGGAAAAGGTCCGGAGCTAAGCCACCTGGCTGCTGGAATCGTCAGGGCAAAAACATTGGGAATGCGCGTGACGGTTAATCCCTTTGTGGAAATGCTCAATGGCAGTTCCTTTTTTTCCAACGCCAACAATCCAAACTCGTGGCGCGGATTGTACGATCCTCTGCCCGGCTCGGCGGAATGGACGACGTTTTGGGATGACTACCAGGAGTATCTGGTAGATGTTGCACAGGTGGCCGAGGCGAGCGGCGCCGAGGCGATGAACGTGGGCACGGAACTCCGGGCAATCGTTCGAAACGGTGGTAACAACTCGAAGTGGAACTCGGTGATCGGAGCAGTCGAGGCGCAGTTCAGCGGGCAACTCGGCTATGCCGCCAACTGGGACAATTTTGAGAACAACAATCTCGCCAGCACCATTTGGGAGCACCCGGCAATCGACATCCTCGGCATCGACGCCTATTTTGAAAATCTTCTGACCAATAGCCAGGCCGATGCGTCGGGCACGAACCCCAATCCGACTTTCATCGATCAGGTGGAAACCGCCTGGAACAATCTGCTCGACAACACCATTTTACCATTCGCCGCCCAGCGAAAGTTGGGTATCGGCATGCCGGTGGAGTTCGCCGAAGTTGGCTACCTGCCCTACAATCGCACCACGGTGACCCCACAGAACGAAGGCGGCTTGATTGACACAGATGAACAGATCATGGCTTTCGACGGATTGCTAAGAGCGTTGGATGGCCGGGCGGACGAATTGCTTGCAATGCACATTTGGCAATGGGCTATGCCAGGCTCCGATGGCAGCAAGTGGAACATCGACCCAACTTTGCCGGCCAATCAACCCAATAATGTTCCTGTTGCCCAATGGCTTTCCGATTTCGTTCAGAATGCGGTCTCCCCTTTCACTGCCGATTTTGATATCGATGGCACGGTCGACGACGCCGATCTCGTCATCTGGGAGTCTTTGTTCGGTACTGGTGCAGGGGCGGACGCCGATGGTGATGGTGATTCGGACGGCAAAGATTTTCTCATCTGGCAACGACAGTTCGGCAGCGGCTTCTCGACCGATCAAGCAAGTCCACTGGCTTCTGCTCATGCCACGGTGCCAGAACCAAGCACGATGCTTCTGATTTTCCTAGCACTGGTCACGCAAAGCACAAGAAGAAAGAGCCACGGATGAACACGGATTGAACCCAGCGAGGCCGCCGGCCGCAACCAAAAACCTCACGCAGAGCACGCAGAGTCGCAGAGGGCCGCTGAGATATATTAAGAGAATAACAAGGGAACGCTATAACCTACTCGTCTGTCAGGCTCAATATCCCTAATTTTTATTTTCTCTGCGAATCTCGGCGTCTCCGCACACTCTGCGTTTAATCACTCCCAGTCAATTGCAATCTTCCGACCTGAAAAATTTGTGAACGACGCATAGATTTGAATCGTTAGTAACACGAAAGCAATCTATCCGCGTTTGATCCGTGTTCATCCGTGGCTCACTCTTTCCCTGTTTATCGCAATAGAAGCAATAGAATTAGTTTAGTTAAGCCCGAAGATTCCAAGCAATCCGTCGAGGATGGAGCTATTGAGCGCATAGGTTTCGTCCCAACTCCAGATATTGCGGACCATGTCGAGCATCATGATGCTGCCGACGGTTAGCAACAAGACACATGAACCGAGGCTGAGGATGTTCCACAGTGTGTAGTCGCCCGCGGATGCAGCCGTGCTGGCGGCGGCTCCGGCGTGGGCTTCTACGTCAAAGTCGCCGCCATCGTCCTCGATGAGCTCCATGGCGTCGCTATCGTCTTCGACCAGATCGGCTTCGCTGAGCAGCCCCCCAGCATCGTCGCCCAATCCTCCTATGCCACTCAGGCCATCATCAAGGGCAATGACTTGTGAACTGCTGTCGTCGGCGTCCGCATCGTCCTTTCCCATGGGTGTTAGTTGGAAGTCGTCGTCCGTCTGCAGTTCCGCAAGTGGCTCATCAGTCGATGTGCTCGAACCCCCCGCCACAAGCGAAATCTCGGGGTCCGAGCCTTCGCCTCCAAGCGAAAGTGATTCGAGAATGGCCGAGCCACCCATCTCCAGCGGAATATCATCCAGCGCCAGTCCGCTGTCGGACGGATCGATCAGATTGATTCCACTGTCGCCGCTGTCGAGTGTTAAATCGCTACCGCTCGGATCGGCCAGGACGAAATCGTCCGAGTCACCGAGATCGATTTCCGAACCGGACCCCTCCTCGTCAGAGGTCTTTTCACTCATGTCCAACCCGATGGAAGAGAGGTCCGTCGGTTCCGCATCGCTGCCATCGGCAGCCATGTCGAGATCGCTTAGTTGCAGATCGCTCTCTTCTTTTTTACCGGCACTGGCAGCCTTTGCAGCATCTTTCACCTTCGCGGCTTCATCCGGATGGAGAATACGGCTCGACTCGGCCGCCAAGTCGATTTCCAGTTCTTCCAGATCTTCAAACGCACTAATACTCGGCTCGTCTTCCAGCGCATCGAGCACATCGTCCGAATCGGCAGGTTCGGAAGACAACACACTCGATGCGCCTGCGCTTGTCAGTCGAACATCGCTGCCGCCATCGTGTGCCGAATCTTCCTTGGCCAATTCGAGATCCGCGTCTTCCGATTCGAGATCGCTCTTGCCAATAATCGTGCTTGCTGGACCCGAAGCCGATTCACCCAATTGCTCTTCGCTGAGCAAAATCGAATCGGACGGGTCGCTGGGTTCCTCGGGCGTTTCCAACACCAAATCGTCTGTTTCGACAGGAACGGTATCGTCCGGCTCGCTAAGCGACAAGTCGCTGTCGTCTGCCAGTTTCATTTCGTCGCTTCTCTCGGTGGTAGCATCCAATGGCTTCGACTCGACCAACGATTCAGGGTCGACCAAGCCAATGTCGCTGGGCGGTGCAGGCTCGGGAATCCCCTCGGTTATAAGCTGTTGGATTTCGTCGGAGCGAAACTTCCAACTTGATCCATCACGATAGGCTCGCAACTCGCCCTGTTCGCGCAAAGCATTCAATCGCTCGGTTGTGATGCCCAGCCTTTCGACAGCCTCTTCCATTTTAATGAATTTCTGCTCCACCGCGACCTCGCTCTTTCATGGTTGGTAGTTCGTAGTTGGGAGTTGGGGGTCGGGAGGCGCGAGTCATTGGTAACTCGCGCCTCCTAACTCCCAACCCCCAACTTCTTACCTCTACTGCTGCCGCTGAAGCCCGTTGCGTATTTCCAATGGCAGCGGCTTGTTGGAATTGTGCTCGGTCATACCGAGATCCCAAGTAAAATTTCGTACACTCTTCAGTTCGATATGGCCCTTTTCAAGTCCGACATAATAAACGGCCATCGTCCTCTGCTCGGGGTCGATGATGATTACCGAAGTCGGTCGTGATTCAAACTTTTGGACGTAGGTGATCAAACCTCCTTGCGGAGTACCCGTATTCACACCAACCGACTCGGCATCGGCGGGCCAACCAGTCAACATCGCAGTGAAACCGACTCCCACAATGAGTCCCCAAATGGCATGTCGCATTTTTTTCGCTCCTTCGGTTGAAATTTCGTAGCCGGTCGACTCCGAATTGGCGTTCCGGGCTGGCCATGCCACCTGAGTTTGTGGCAACACGCCCCTGTCTCTCTATTCTAAGAGGATCACGCGGCGGTTCAAGAAAAATTCGCTCGATCTTGTGTTACCGCTTGGGCTATCCTCACCAGTATAACCGCTAAGAACCATCTTTTTAGAACAGTTCGGAAGGAATTTTGTCATCCTGGAATACCTCGAAGTCACGGGAGATGCGGAGAAATTGGGGGAAAGTATGTGAGGGTGTCCGGGAATTACGAGTGAAAGCCCCCGGCTTTGCCGGGGGGTGGTGGCAGTGTGGACTCTAGTTTCTCGGCAACCCCCCGGCAAAGCCGGGGGCTTCAATGGAAATAATTCCCGGACACCCTCAAATATGTCTCCACGCCCTGTCCGATGGTCACAACAGACACCCGCTGCAGACGTCTACACCAGCCCGTTGCAGCCCTACGCAGCTTTGCTAATCTAGGGAGATGCCTGAGAAGCCCCCCGATAAACAAGCCACTCGCCTCGATTTTGCTGTGGATATTGCCCGCGAGGCGGGAAAACGGACGTTGCCGATGTTTCGCGATGCCGGACTGTCCGTCGAGCAGAAGGCGGACGGTTCGCCCGTGACCCTTGCCGATCGCGATGCCGAGGAGCACCTCCGCAAGCGGATTGGCGAGCAGTTTCCTGACGACGCCATTTTAGGCGAGGAATTCGACGCCTTCGAAGGAACCAGCAGCTACCGCTGGGTGCTCGATCCGATCGACGGCACCAAGTCGTTTATCAGCGGCGTACCGCTCTACACTACGCTGGTTGCCGTGCTGAAAGAAGAGGAACCTCAGATCGGTGTTATCTATGCGCCTGCGACGGATGAAATGCTTTTTGCTGAAACGGGTGCAGGATGCTGGTATGCCGTCGGGGAGGAGAAGCCGCGGCCGGCCGAGGTTTCGAAGGTTTCCGATCTGTCGAAGGGGGTGTTTCTGACCACCGACATGGAGTCGTTTTCTACCGACCGACCTCGCGACGCCCGGACAGTCTACCAGCAACTGGCGTCCGCCTGCCGCCTCACCCGGACTTGGGGAGACGCCTACGGCTACTTGCTTGTGGCGACCGGTCGGGCCGAGGTCATGATCGACCCGGTAATGAATCTATGGGATTTGGCCGCCTTGCAGCCGGTAATCACCGAGGCTGGCGGATCATTCACCGACTGGCAAGGCCAACCGACCATCCACTCGGGCGAAGCCATAGCCACCAACGGCTCCCTGGCCAAACAGGTTCTGGCGATGACTCGGGGAATGTAGGCTTTGTCACAGCTAAGAATTGGGATTGAGCAGATTAGCCGTTTTGGCGCTAGCCACGGTTCATGCAGCAATAACCGTGGCTAGCGCCCTAACGGCTAACCCCAAAATTAAGCTGTGACAAAGCCTAGGACAGAACGACTTAATGCGATTTTTTTTTCGCGGCAGAAAAGCCGCGAATCGTTGCAGCTAGAGTACAATGAACAGCATCCTTTTTTGGCGGTTCTACCACGTTGGGTTCTTTGTGGTGAGAAATCCAGACAAGAGCAACCTTTCTTTCCTTGCAACAAAGGATATCCGATATGAAATGTTTCAAGACTCTACGGCTCACGATTCTTATCGCTTGCTGGTTGCCGGCAGTCTGCCTTGCGACGCATCGCGCCTTGGCGACCACATCGTTGGAAGGCAGGGTGACCCACGTTACGCTTTACCGCGGCCAAGCCTTAGTGACTCGCGAGATCAACGTCGAAGGCGACGCGGGTAGCCATGAAATTGTCGTCGGTAATCTCCCGGAGCAGATAACGCCCGCCAGCCTCTTTGCCGAGGGGAACGAACAAGTCGAAGTGCGTGCCGTGCGATTCCGAAGCCGCGCTGTCGGCGAGCAGCCTCGCGAGGAGATTCGCCGCCTGGATGAGGAGTTAGCCGAACTGGAGCAGCAACGCGATCTGGTTCAAAAGCAGCCGCAGTTGCTCGCCCAGCAAACTCGTTACCTCGACCAATTGGAAAAATTCGTCGCCGTCACAGCCAACATCGAGCTTTCCCGCGGCGTGCTCGATGCCGAAGCGCTCGAGCGCATCTCGAAGTTCTCATTCGAGCATCGCGAACGGATTGCCCGTAAGGAAGTGGAGCTTAAACAGCAGATGCAAGAGCTTAACAAGCAGATCGGACTAGTCCAGCGCAAGCGGGCGGAGTTAACCCAAGGTGCCGCGCGAACCGAGCGCGAAGCGGTCTTGTTTCTGCAAAAGCACGCAGCTGGAAATCATGCTGACGGTGGGGCTACGGTGCGTCTCAATTATTTAGTCCGTAGCTGCGGTTGGTCGCCCATCTATGCGATGCGTGCCTCGGCCGACCGCAAGCAGGTCCGCGTCGAGTACAATGCGTTGATTCACCAACTGAGCGGCGAAGACTGGGCTGATGTTGTGCTGACGCTGTCGACCGCTTCGCCCACGCTCAGTGCCGCCCGGCCCGGCTTGGCGCCATTCCACGTGCAGCTTTCCGCCGCAGTTGCGGCTAATGCACCACCTGGCAGTAGCGGGGGTGGGGGTTATGGCGGAGTAAGTTCACCCCTCAACGCGGATATCGACACGGACAGATCCGGAAAGTCCAAAGGCGCTGTTCAAAAGGAAATGAAGGGCCTCAAGAGCCGTCGGAGCAAGTACGCTCAGCAAGTTGGCCAGATCGCGAATTTCCGTGAGAACACCGCCCTGAGTTGGAGTATGAACGACGTGGCGAGCGGATTGCAACGCTTGGAACTCATGGCGGATCCCGACGCGATGAGAATCCTGCGCGACGGCTCGAATGACGAAGGCGATGGCCCAAGCTTGAGTTATCAACTCACCGGGACGGTCAGTCTGGCCAGCCGCTCGGATCAACAGATGGTTCGCATCATGCGCACCGACCTCGACAGCCAGTTTTACCATGTGGCCACGCCCCTGTTGACCTCTTATGTGTTCCGCGAAGCAGAGCTACGCAACGATAGCGACAAGGATCTGCTAGCCGGTCCGATGACCGTTTATCTTGACGACCGATTTGTCGGCCAGGGTGAGATTTCGACAGTCGCCCGAGGACAAACTTTTGTGGTCGGCTTCGGTGCCGATCCCCAGCTTCGCGCGCGCCGCGAGTTGGTCGAGAAAGAGGAAAATGTCCAAGGCGGCAACCGCGAGATTCACTTCACCTATCGGCTAGTGATCGAAAACTTCACTGAACATCCCGCCAACGTCCAGCTCCTCGACCGCGTGCCTCATTCCGAGCGTACTGAGGATATTCGCGTCACGCTCGGTGAAATAAGCGACCCGCTCAGCGAGGACAAGCTCTACGTCCGTCGCGAGCGCCCGATGGGCTTGCTGCGTTGGGAAGTCGACATTCCGGCCAGTGCCGCCGGCGCGGACGCTCGGTTGATCGAGTATCAAGTCAAAGTGGAATACGATCGCCAGTTCCAGATCACACTCCCGTCGAACAAACAATTACAAGAAGATTTCGAGCGCCTGCAACGTTCACGACAGAAGCGGTGATCGGATATCTTGAGAACAAGTCGCTACTTCACGTCCTTTGGCAATTAGATAAACTCGATCGCAGGCAATTCGACATTCCCAACTTTTGCTTCTGAAACCGTCAGCGAAAAACCTTTGCCCTCTTTCAGCACCTTGTAAACCAAAGGGCTGCCGTCATACGGGTTTGTCGGCAACTGCCCGCCGAACTTGTCGTCGACGTCTGCCAACTCCGCAGGATAACCATTTGCCGACCGGGCTGATGAAATTGCCATGTTTGTACGCAGAACGGACCAGCTGCGCCCCCGATCGTCGCTGATCCGCGCCTGGTTCCTAAACGGTTTTCGGCCATAATTCGGGTACAGGATCCAAGAGGTTCACGACGGTTGAAATTCAGTATGCGGGCGATGCCCTTTGGGCAAGGATCGAGTGCGCAGTGGACCAAGTTAAGGCGAATTGGGGATACCCATAAACGGAGGACCACCGAATCGGAGAGATCTGCCGGGGGATACGAAACGTGGTCAGTCGGGAGATGATCTATGTATTGAATTTCCACCCCGCCCGCCTGCGAGGAAGTGATGCCAGAATCAAGCGAACTAGATATATTCCGCGAATTCCAGCAGAATCCCGTCGGGGCCGGTAAAGTAAGCCAGTTTTTTACCAGTCTTAGGGTACACCTGTGCCGAACTGATAAAAGTCACCCCCTTGTCTTGTAAAGATTGTAGCAAAGCCTCAATGTCTTTGACGCGAAAGGCCAAATGGCGAAATCCTATCTGATTGGCCTTGGCCATGCCGGGATCACGATGAGAAGGCGGGGACTCGTATTGAATCAACTCAATGTTAATGGGAGAGCCAACTAGAGACAGTACCGCGTAATGCGCCAGAACATTTTCCAAGCCGACGATAGTGGATATCCAGTCCCCACTTAAGGGCGACGGTTTGACAGCAACGTGAAAACCGAACTGTGTAAAAAAGGCAATGCTTTTTGTCAAATCAGTGACCACGATATTAATATGATCGATGCTTTCTATCATGTTCATGAATCCAATTCAACGTAACCGTTCACGGGATGGAAGAAAAATGAACCACGAAGAGCACGAAGGACACAAAGAATAGAATTCTATTCTTCGTGAGGCTATCCAATCAAGTCGATGAGGGTGCAAATGTAGCCTATTTAAGGTGAATAGAAGAGAACCACGAAAGAGACGAAACAGACGAAAGAGAGGGTTTTGCGAAACCTGTTGGGCAAGTCTTTCCGCTTCAAATCCTGCGATCCTACTCCCTCACTTTTTTTGTGGTTTTCGTCTCTTTCGTGGTTTTTCTCCGAATGGGTTTTCCGTTTGAGTTCGCTGAGAAGCGGGAACAAGCGATTTGTCCTCTGACTTCTTCGTGCTCTTCGTGTCCTTTGTGGTTCAATATTTTTCATTCCGTGAACGGCTACAATTCAACAGGGGGCATGCCTGGAGGGGCAACCATTGATCGATACGGTTTTCGCAAACAAGGTGATTTATGCGCTATGCTCCTGATGCCAATCACGAATCGCCGTGGGGATGGCACGGAGATTTTCCAGAGAGGTTGAGAGGGGAATGTCGCATTCCGGGCCAATCAACTGAACACCGGCATCAAGATTGGCGTAAACTTCTCGCCGAACAGCTTCCGGGCCTTTGGTAAATAAGGTATTGGGATTATTGATATTGCCCACCAGCGAAATGCGATTGTCCATAATACGCACCGATTCGACCGGATCATTCTTGGAATCATAATGGAAAGCCGCCATGCCGGTCTGGGCAATAAATTCCATCCGGTCAACCGTGTGGCCGCAGATGTGTAGGATGAGTGGAATCTTGAGTTGCTCGGCAAATTCAATATGAAGATCGCGTAAGAATACTTCATAACATTCCGCACTGCAAAGATCGCCGGTGGCATGATCGGGCAGGGTTAGCGCGTCGGCGCCGGCTTCGATTTGAGCCAAGCCGAATTGCACGGTGGCCTCCTTTAGTTTTTCCAGGCATAACTTGGTCTTTTCCGGATCGTCAATCGACATCAGAAGGAAATTCTCCACCCCAAACCCATGATAGCCCAGGGACCAGGGGCCCATGGTTTTGCCGATGATGGCCACGTCGCTGCCATATTCCTTTTTCAACCGTGCGATGCACTGCGTAACGCATGCCGTGTCTTGATGCGTAAGAAAGTCTTTGGGAATCTTGATGTCCTCGGGGTCTTTCCAGATGGGATTGGCCATCCGAACCGTAGGCCAGTTGTCTTTCTCTTCCCACTGTATGTCACAACCCAACGCCGAGGATTCCTGAATGACACTGAAAACCGGCATGATCGTATCAAATCCCAGTTCCGTATGTGAGGTGGCGGCCAGTCGTGCCATCAGCTCTGGATCGCGGTTAGCCTCGGGAAAGGGGGCGTCAACCAGATCCATCAGTTCCACCGTCGCCACCGAAGTAGGATTGCACGCAGGCGTCCGATCAACCGGTTGACGTTGCAAAGCAGCCAGGACGCGCTGTCGGCTGCTCATGGCTTCCGGAACGCTGGAATCGATGCCCATGAGATTCTCCTTAAAGTGTTGTGGATGGTTTATTGCGAAGTATCCGGTCCGGTAAACGGTTTGGCAAGATGAACAGCGAGAAGTCCTCACGATATACACGGTAATTTTGTGGTGAATTTTGCACCTCCGGACGAATCCACATGGCCTCCTGTCGTGAGGGGCTTATTCTTGCAGCATCGGCACGACATACCGTACTTCCATGACCTTTTTTCCAGGAATGTCAAACGCACGCAAGACCAAGGAGCCTCGTCCCTAGTCTATCAGGAGAACGCCCAGACTCAACTCGATCGTAGAGCCAACGCTGTCGGCCGGGCAAGCGTAGTAAACGACCGCTGCGCGCCGCTTGTCAGTGCCGATGGCCATCGGCGCCGAACACCCGACGTTTCCTCTATTTTATCCGAAAACTCCCCCTGTTTACAGGGATAGGCAGAATAGCCCATCAGGAGAACTGCAAAGTCTTTTTCTTCGAACTCTGGCCTTATTCGCACCGTAGAGAGGCACACCAGGGGGGCTCTTTTCCTGGAAGGAGCCTGTCCGATGCATACTGAAACTCTTCTCGGCGCATTTTCTCAACTGGAAGACCCCCGTAGTCGCCGCGGTGTGCGACATCCGTTTGCTGGCATAGTCGTGCTGATGTTGCTGGGAATGATGGCACGCATTCGCGAAATGGAAGTGCTCGTCCGGTGGGCGGCTGTTCATTGGGACCAGCTCCAGGGGCCACTGGGCTTTGACCGGGATGAGCCGCCTTGCGCCACCACGATTAGCCGCACGCTAGCCCAATGTAGCGTGTCCGAGTTTCAGACAGCGTTGGACATCTGGTTGCGGAACTGTTTAGCGGAAACACCCAGCGAAGGAGTGGTTGCCGTAGATGGGAAAACGGCCAAGCAGGGACTCGACGACAACGGTCGCCCACTGCATATGCTCAACGCGTTTGTGCATGACCTACAGGCGGTTGTTGGCCAATGGTCGACCGGAGCGGAGAAAACCAACGAGCCCACCTTGCTGCGTCGTCATCTGCAAGCATTGCTCGACACCTACCCGATGTTGCGACTGATTACCGGGGACGCCATCTTTGCCCAGCGCCCACTGGTCGAATTGATGCAGGCAAAGAATCGCGATTATCTGTTGCAAATTAAGGCCAACCAGGGTGATACGCTCGATGCTTTAGAGCACTGCTTCGCCCAATCCGCCGAACGCCCGCCAGCAGCCGAAACGACCGAAAAAAAAGGGCGCTCCAGGAAACCCGTCGTGTATGGGTGGATCTAGACAACGCAGATTATATTCGCGAGACGCTGGATCTGCCCGGTTGCCAAATTGCGCTGCGCGTGGATCGCGAGTTGCGTGCTGACGATGGTGAAATCGTGCTGCACGATACGCGCTACTATGTGAGTAGCCTCGATCCTGATCAGGTAACCGCCGCCGATCTCTTGCGGCATGTTCGTCAGCACTGGCGAATTGAAAACAGCTTGCACTTCTTGAAAGACCGCTGGTGGGACGAGGATCGTCACCACACCCGTCGGCCTGGTCTCTCTGCTTGCATGGCGGCGATCAACAACGCCGCCCTCTCAATCCATCGGCTACGATCCGACCCCGATCTACCCGTCCGAGCCGCGGCAGACTACATCGCCTGGAGCCCAGCCATCGGCCTGAAACTACTCAATTTCTGACTTTGCAGTTCTCCTGGCCCGTATTCGCGATTGCTGGCTTAGCCGGAGAGTTAGGCTATAATATATGGCAACGGATTTATCGAGAGCAGGACGCTAATGCAACTTTGGTGAATCACCTCTAGGACGCCGTTTGCTATGAAATACCTACTTAGTTCCCGTTGATAATACTCCCTTTCCGACCGACTTTGGGAACGGCGCGGGGCGACGAGCGGGCGAGGGAGTTGGCTTGTTCGGTTTTCTGTGGTGGGTCGGCGTTGTTGCGCCGCAGCGCGCGTACATCGCCTTACGTTTACGAGTTGTTTTCGGTTTTTGCGTCCGTTCCGCGTCAGCCTCCTGAGGTTTTTGCCAGGATCGTTAAGTTGTGACAGAACACGGCGCTGCCAACGGCGGACGTGAAATTCTTAAAGCCGCGAAAACAACAGCGAGCCAGGCGAAATGCTCGCTTTAAGCACGAGATCGTGCCTTCGATTCCGGCGCGCCACTGCTGCCAAATGCCCATCATCGTGTCGCCGAAATCTCGCGTCCGCCGAGGCACGCCCAGGTAGTCGACCTGTTCTTCCAATTCCTCGTAGGTGTCCTCGTCCGGACAGAAGCCCATGTCCGCGGCGACCGTTTTGGGCCGGCTACCGTACTTCTCTTCGTGTCGTTCGAGTACCGTCTCCAGGAGTTCGCTGTCGCTTACATTCTTCTCCAACACAACGTAATCGGTAATGAACTTCTCCTTCGACTGTGTGAGCAGCACCTTGTGACCGAATTCGACTGGCTTGCCACGCCGTCCACGCATGATCAACTCCGCATGAGATTCAAAAATGCTGAACACTTTGTCGGCATTTGGAACCTGCTCTCGATCGAACGCGCGGCGCCGAGCCACTTCGGCGACCTGCCGCATCACCGGCAAACGGTTCGCCAGCGACTGGGCAATCGTCGCCAACTCGACACACGTCGAACGTTCGGCCCAAGCGACGAATTGTTCCGCTTTTTCCAGAGCTTCCTCGACCCGGACGATCAGCGTCTTCATATTCTGGCGGACCTGGCGGAGACGCTTTTTGTTCGTGCTATTCGAGTAACGCGTGACGAAAAGATGCAGATTTTTGATCTTCTTCGCGTGAAATCGCCAAGGACAACGGAGTGGGTCGAGTTCTCGACCAGTCGACATTTCTCGGGCAGCCACGCGATAGACGTCCCACAGCAGGCTGGAGTCGGTCGGCCAGTGAATATTGCATTCGGTGACGGTCGTGTCGGTTCGCACATGTTCCAGGGAGACCGTTTCTTCGGCGACGACGCCGAGGGCCAATAGGTGATTGATCCGTTCCCAAGTCTCGGGCTGAATCGCGCGAAATGCCTTGTTCAGCAGCGTGAAGTCGATGGTCGGCTTTTTCAGCAGGCGGCAAAACCGCTGCAAGGTTTCGCTTTCGGCAATCCGGATCGACGCTTCCCGATAGTCGAGTCCTTCCCGTTGCAAGACGAGGATCGCGCGAAACAGGTTTTCGCTGGTGAAGATCGGCTTTCGGCCGCGTGCCGACGTCGTCTGGCTGAGCTGTTCGAGGTCGCGATGGACCACATCGAGAATCGCGGGCCGGCTGTCCAGCAACTGGCCGAGCGTTTTGTACTCGTCACGATAATCCCGTACCGTTTGGTTGTCGGCCTTCTCGTTGGCCCATCCAAAATCGAGAATCGCTTCAGCTTTCAAACGCATCGCCCGCTTCTCCTTGGGTAAAATGGCTCTTTGATTCGTTCTGTTTTCAATAGGATAACGATGCGTCTTTTTCTTGCTACACCAAAACCGGCCCGCCAGACGAATTTCACAATATTCTGATTTGGGAAACAGGAACTACTTACTCTCTTCTTTTGCCTTTATTGTGCTGTTTCTAAACATGCCGGCACGATCACTATCACCATGTGCGCGACTCTATTAGTAACGGTCAGTGGGGCTAGATGTACCATGGCCCAGGTTGCCTTCGAAACGGTCGCACTCATCGGCGAACCCGCGCCAGGGACCACCGAAGAGTTTCTTGGCGGCTTTGGCTTCCCCGTGATTAATGAAGCGGGACAAGTCGCTTTTGCGGCAGCCATCACCGGAGATACCAACATTCGTGGACTGTGGTCTGGCACGCCAGAGTCGCTCGGATTAGTTTCGCGAAGAGGCGATCCAGCCCCAGGCGCATCCCCTGGGGCTACCTTTTCGAACTTCGTTACACCCACGATTAACGCCAATGGTCAGACGGCATTCCAAGCGATACTCTCCGGGACGCCCCTGACTGACTCCAGCATGTGGGCGGAAAGCAATACTGGCTTGCGACTAGTCGCTCGCGAAGGGGACTCCGCGCCCGGCACCGATGCTGGAACGCTGTTTGACTCGTTTGGCACGCTGAAACCCGTGATCAACAAATTTGGCCAAACCGCATTCCTTGCCGAGCTGCGAGGTGCCGCGTTTGGTGATGGTATCTGGTCTGAAGGATCGGGCAGTTTGCAATTGATTGCCCAGTCTAGCAAACCGGCTCCCGGTACCCCAACGGGAGTGACATTTGGCCCTCTAGCTCGGCCCTTGATCAATAATGCAGGGATGGTCGCATTTCGCGGCAACCTTTCAGGACCAAGTGTGAACCCAACGAACAATGTGGCAATGTGGATCGGCGATGCAAACTCGCTAAGCCTTACCGTCCGAGAAGGCGACCTTGCACCTGGGATGGGAGCCAATGCGATGTTCAGCAGCTTTGAAAGCCCTGCTTTGAATGAAAGTGGCCTGATTGTTTTCGGCGGTTTTGCCACAGGTTTGGGTGTTACGTCTTCCAACAATGGCGGTATATGGGCTGGCGCACCCGGCGCGTTGAATCTCGTAGCGAGAAAAGGGGACGCCGCACCCGGTGCTTCCTCAGGAGTCAACTACAATGTGACACTCGCGACACAAATCAACGATGCCGGCCAGATAGCGTTCGTCAGTTCGCTTGTTGGTCAAGATGTCGTTTCTACGAACGACTTCGCTCTTTTTGCTGGCGAGCAAAATAGCGTTAAGCTCATCGCGCGCGAGGGCTCACCCGCTCCGGGAACAGAGCCAGGTGTGGTCTTTGCGAATTTCGATTTCTCCTCCAGCGGCACCGCACTGGCAAATTCTTACGAGTTAAACGATGTCGGCGGGATCGTCTTTCGAGCATTCTTGGGTGGCCCGGGCGTCGATGGTTCCAATAACGAAGGCATTTGGATGACACGTCCCGACGGTTCCCTGGAAATGATTCTTCGCAAGGGAGATCTGTTTGATGTCAACGACGACCCCATGGTCGAAGATTTAAACACCATCAGTTCCGTGTTCTTCACCGACGGAGATCGGGGAGAGCGTTCTAGCTTAAACAGCAACGGCGAAGTAACATTCTCGTTGTTCTTTGAGGGTGGTGAGCAAGGCATCTTTGTCGCAAGTCTCGTCCCTGAGCCAAGTGCGTTCGCCTTGCTCTTGATGGCCTCGCCCTGTGCAGCCTGTATGCGTCGTCGAGTTCCTACCTACTGAGCTTCTAGCTTTTGAGACATCCTTAGCGTGTAAAATTACGTATGCCGTGCAAAGGCATCGATTTTCAGTGGGTGCGAATCCCACCCGGCAACTGGTCGTTCCAGCCGGTAGCAGTCGGAGCGACGGCGGAGGTAACAAAGTCGTTGAAGTACTTCGATGTAAACGGGTCACTTTTAGGTGACTTAGCGAGCATGCAGGCCGTAACGCGAGTGAACGCTGAGCAGGCCTCGAAAAGCGCAACACAGGAGCCGACCCGCCGTAAATTCGGGGAAGGCTGCCATCACTGGACGAGATGACGACAGCATCCAGTGTTTCCTGCCGGGGTATTGGCGATGGCATGCATGCACACGGAAATCGAATGCAACACGGGAAGCCCCAACGGTGAGAGCGCGTGACTCTCAACTGGAACTCTGTGAGGAGCAGGCCGGGCCGTTTTGGGGTGGCGGAGAGGCCCGTAGTAGTGATGAAGCCGGGTAATGCCGGTGGAGCGAAGGGGCCTTAGTTCAGGGTCAACGTCCTAAGTGGCAAAAGCCAGGAGATTGGTGTGAGCCTAGTACCTCCGGAAACGGTTTGGAAGCTACAGAAGGCGTTGCATGCCAAAGCGAAGGAATCGCCCAACTATCGTTTCTATGCCTTGTACGATAAGGTCTACCGCCGCGATGTTCTCGAACACGCTTACCGCTGCTGCCGTGCGAATGCCGGAGCACCGGGTGTCGATGGACAAAGATTCGCGGACATCGAATCGTATGGGTTGGAACAATGGTTGGACGAATTGACGGAAGAGCTTCGTTCGGAATCTTACCGAGCGGATGCAGTCCGAAGAGTGTTGATACCTAAGTCAGACGGCAAACAAAGGCCGTTAGGAATCCCTTCCGTGAAAACGCGTGTCGTTCAGATGGCAACCGTCTTGGTCTTGGGGCCAATCTTCGAGGCCGACCTGCCATCAGAACAGTATGCTTACCGGCGTCGACACAGTGCATTGGATGCGGTTCGCCACGTCCATGAGCTGTTGAACACTGGGCATACAAACGTGATTGACGCGGATTTATCCGGGTACTTTGACACGATACCTCACTTCGAATTGTTGAAATCGGTTGCTCGCCGTATCAGCGATGGACGCATCCTGCGTCTCATCAAGATGTGGCTCCAAGCCCCGGTGGAAGAAGTCGATCAGCGAGGGAAGAAATGTCGAACCACTCGGAACAAAGACGAAGCTCGGGGCTGCCCGCAGGGCGCTCCAGTTTCGCCATTGTTGGCAAATGTGTACATGCGAAGATTTCTTCTTGGCTGGAAGGCTCTCGGTTACGAGAAACTCTTTCGAGCAAAGATTGTCAATTACGCCGACGACTTTGTGATTTGTTGTCGTGGTAATGCCGAACAGGCAATGACCGCGATGCGAGCCATAATGCAGAAGCTCAAATTGACGGTCAATGAAGAGAAGACTCACGTGTGCCATGTGCCGCAGGAATCCTTTGACTTCTTGCAGTCAGGAAAAGGTGTCAGGAACCGTTTGTTGACTTGGGCAAGTCCATAGGCTGATTTTGGGCACGGAACGAAAAACGGTTCCTGACACCTTTTCCTCTTCCTTTTCCTCTTGTGACACCTTTTCCTCTTGCAATCGAAAATGGGCAGCTACCGGGCTACGTGACAAAACGCCGTTGGCGTAACCGATCAAAACCGGGCACCATTTTACGTTGGAATTCTTGCCCTAGAATAGAAGTGGCAGCCTGCGACACGGTTCGTTACCGCAACGCGGTTTCGGCTCATAGCCCAGGGTTGGTCGCCCCCGGCGACCTGCCCTGGGTGCCGTGTGCGTTTCCGATCGACTACCCTGAAAGGGTTGCGTCTTTTCAGAGAGCCAGACTATGCCGTCCGGTGGGTATGCCGATTGACGCAACCCAGTTGGGGTAGGTCGCATGGAGTGATCTGCAGACCCAGGGTAGCTCGCTGCGCTCGCAACCCCGGGCTAGGTGACAAAACGCCGTTGGCGTAAGAGAGCCGGCCGGAACAAGCCTCTCGCAGTTCCGGCACAGCGGACTCAAAGCCCTGCCGGAACAGCGCTACCGCTCGTTCCGGCAGAAGATTCGATGCTTTGCTACGTGTGAATCAACACGTCCCTCGCGTAGTTCTGGGCGTGCCACACCCTACAATTAAGGTGTGACAAAGCCCTAGCCGGAAGCGGTGGCCGCGGTTATTCTAGTCCGGACCGCGGATTTCGCTCGCGGCTACCACGTGCTTCTTTCGACTTTGCCGTCCTCCTGAGCGGCTACCACAAGGTCTTGCAAAACTGCTATCGATTGGTTGGCCGTTGATTTGCGATGTCGGAGATCTCGAAATGTACGCTTCAGGTACATGAACCGCCCAAGGGCACTGGGTAACCATAATCATGAAAAAGCGACTCCGTGTTGCCCTGATGATAGAGACTGCGAATGCCTGTTCTCGGGGTCTGCTGTCTGGCATCAACCGTTACCTGCGGATAAATGATCGTCCGTGGGCTGTGTTTCTCCCCAAGTTGGGGAGAGAAGAGGCACCCGTCACCTACTTGAAAACGTGGCGAGGCCACGGAATTATCGCCCGCATCATGAACGAGCACATTGCTGAAACGGTGGTCAATACGGGCCTGCCGGCAGTTGATATCAGCTCTGCGCAGCTTGTCGACAGATTTCCATGGGTCGAGGCGGACGACCTGGCGATCGCACGCATGGCGGCCGATCATCTGCTTGATCGTGGCTTTAAGCACTTCGCCTTCTGCGGGTATGGCCCGATTTACTGGTCGCAATCTCGTAGCGATGAGTTCCATCGATATGTGACCGAGGCGGGGGGCAATTGCTTCACCTATGTCTCATCCGGCTCATCTTCATCACGTTTTTATGAGTCGAAGTCCGATCTGGCTCGGCTCGCAAAATGGCTCAAAGGGCTTCCTAAACCGGTTGGCCTGATGGCCTGCCATGACTATCGAGCCTGTCAGGTCCTCAGACTTTGTCGGGAACAGGAAATCCATGTGCCGGATGAATTAGCCGTCATAGGCGTCGACAACGACGAGGTGTTTTGCGAGTTTGCGGATCCACCGCTCTCAAGTGTCATTACCGATATGGAGCGGGCAGGATTTCAGGCGGCTGGTTTGCTGGACCAACTCATGAACGGCGCGTCGTTCGAGCCGGGAACTGCCTACCCGATTCCGCCCTTGGGCGTGGCGACCCGAATATCGACCGACGTGTTCGCTGTCGATGACCAAGAGATTTCTCAAGCCGTGAGGTACATCCGTGAGCACGCGTGTGACGGCATCAAAGTGGAAGACGTGTTGGCAGCCGTTCCGATGTCGCGTCGCGGGCTTGAGTACCGATTTCTCAAACTGCTGGATCGCACTCCGCACGAAGAAATTGTGCGAGTTCAGATGGCCCGTGTTACCGACCTGATGCTCCAAACCAACCTTACCTTGGCCGAGATCGCCGAGAAAGCCAGATTCAAGCATGTGGAGTACATGAGTGCAGCTTTCAAAAAGAATTTCGGCATCTCTCCGAATAAGTATCGAAAGCAGGTACGTGACTGAAAGAAGCGAGCCTGCCATGGGGGGAGATAATCTAACCGAAAAGGCAGGAATTCTAGAGGATAATTTCCTGTATGGCCACCTAGCCTGAGGCGTTTAGGCCCCTAACGGGCCTCTTTCCGACATTGCGTAATACCTTATCTTTTTTTGCGCAAAAACGCATTCCTCGATTTGTAAATCGTGTCTAGCATGACCTGTAGGCGCTTGTCTCGTCGGTGTACGGGTTCAGCCTGAAATTGAGTTTGGATTGGCAGCTTTGAATGAACGACTTTTCCTGGGTTACTTTTTTTAGGAGGTTGAACTGGCCCTTTGGGAAACCAACTTCGGCATCACGGTCGCTGCCGTCGCCTCCGTATCAGAACCGGCCGCCGGCCTGCTCTTGGTCGTTGGCTTGGGCCTGTTGGCGGCCAGAGGGCGAGTTGGAGGCTAAGAATTAGGAGTAGGCTGGAACAAGCTCCGCGCAGTTCCGGCAAGGAAGGCGTTGTTTAGTTTGAGCCGTTTGAGTTGGTTCTCCGGCAAAGCCGGAGCTTGCACGATTACCACTTTGTTCCAGTATGGGAGAGACTACTAATGAAATGTTTACTGAAGATGAGTTTGGTGGTCGTGGCCATCATGGCAGTGGGAGTGTCCAGCGTTAATGCGGAGTTTATCGAAAACTTCGATTCCCTTTCGCTCGGCAGTGTGACTGGCCAAAATGGATGGACTGACCAAGCTACCACAACAGACGCAACCGTTTCTACCGATCAAGCCTCTTCCCCTTTGAATTCACTGAAGGTGCAGGCCGGTGACTTAGCGAATCACGCGGTAGACAGCGTGATTGGTGGCCAGGCGACCTTCAGCACGATGCTGTATGCTCCGGCAAGTTCTCTAGATTTGACGGGGGGTCGGCAACAAATATTTCTGCGCGACGCAACAGATGGGGCTATCGTCCTTAGGATGATAGTGCAGCAGCCATTCCCGTTAGCGCAAAAACACCTTGGAATAGGTGGATATTGATCTTCGCTTTCGTAAACATCTGTGGCAGAATACGTTTACTGGGCAATTTAGCAGGGGAGCGATTTCTCATGAATGGGCGGTATTACCATGGGCAAGGATCAGCCCCTCCAGCAGGCTCGGAGGCACCTCTCGGCCGATGCACTGTTTCGGAACGTTTATGCAGGCTTCGGGAAAGTTCCAGATCGTCAGCCCCCCGATGCCAGCATTTCTTTAGCTGACGCGTTGATGAGTGGCTTCGCCCTGTTTGCGTTGAAGGACCCCTCGCTGCTGGCGTTCGACGAGCGGCGACGCGCCGACGCCAAGAATCTGCAGATGATCTTTGGCATCGAGAACGTCCCCTGCGACACCCAGATGCGCTCCATCCTCGACCCGGTCGACCCCGAAGAGTTACGGCCGGTGTTTCGCGACGTCTTCAGGCAACTGCAGCGCGGCAAGGTACTCGAACGGTTCACCTTTTTGGAGGACTACTATCTACTTTCACTCGACGGCACGGGCTATTTTTCTTCGGAAAAAGTGCATTGCAATTCCTGCATGCAGAAGACCAGCCGCAACGGAAAGACAACGTATTATCATCAGATGTTGGGAGCGGCGATCGTTCATCCGGACTTCAAAGAAGTCATCCCTCTGATGCCCGAGCCGATCATCAAGCAGGATGGCCAAGCGAAAAACGACTGCGAGCGAAACGCGGCCAAACGCTTTTTCGAGCACTTTCGAGCGGACCATCCTCATTTGCCGGTGGTCGTGGTCGAGGACGGCCTGGCCAGCAACGCACCCCACATCCGCGAGTGCGGGCGCTACAACTTGCGATTCCTGCTGGGAGTGAAGCAAGGCGACCATGCTTTTTTGTTCGAGCATGTGAGTGCGCTACGCGAGCGGGGTGAAGTCGACCAGTTCGAAGTGCTTGACGAGGCCACCGGCGTGCGGCACCGATACCTGATCGCGCAGCAGGTACCGCTGAACGAATCGAATGCCGAGCTGTTGGTGAACTTTCTGGAGTACTGGGAGACCACGCGCGATGGCCGCACGCAGCATTTCAGTTGGGTGACCGATTTGCCGCTATGCCGCGAGACCGCACCACAGGTTATGCGCGGTGGTCGTGCCCGCTGGAAGATCGAAAACGAGACGTTCAACACGCTGAAGAACCAGGGCTATCAGTTCGAACATAACTTCGGCCACGGCAAACAAAATCTGTCGGTGGTGTTTGCCATGTTGATGATGCTGGCTTTTTTGGTGGACCAAACGCAGCAGCTGTGCTGTCCGTTGTTTCAGGGAGCCTGGAAGAAGCTGCACAGCAAGCGGATGTTGTGGGAGCGAATGCGTTCTTTCTTTCACGACTTCACGGTCACGTCGATGCGAGAAATCTGGGAGGCCCTCTTGGTTGGTTACGAAAAGCCTCGGCCCGTATTCTCCATCGACTCTTCCTGAAAATTCCTGACCCCACCATCGACCGAGCTATCAGGCCTCTCGGCCAACCACGAGGAATGTACGCGCACACTCTCCGACTCCAGCCTCGATTTCGAAGAGAGACCTTCTCCACATTGCCCAAATCGCGGGCTCAAGTCCTACCTCAAGGACTGCTTGCAACAAAATGCCGCGTCAAAACTGAAACCCGCTATCATTGGACCAAGACACAGCTTGTTTGACCCACCAACGGGAATGGCTGATAGTGCAGTACAACGACAGCGCTATCCCAGGCGAAATCAAAATCCGAGGCGGTTCGGGCGTCCAGTCCACTGGCGTTCCCGTAGTAGCGGATGCATGGAAAGAACTCCGGGCGGAGTTGGACCTTGATGCCGGCAGTGTCGAGTTATTTTACGACGGCGCGTCTATCAAAACGACCTCGTTGGCATCGGATAGTACCACGCCAATCGGTGCGATTCTGGTGCTGGGTAATGCCGCAACCCCGATTTTCTACGACGACATCAGCATCACGGCGTCCGGCGCAGGCGTTCCTGGCGATTTCGACGGCGACAGCGATGTGGATGGAGCCGACTTCCTCAAGTGGCAACGCGACTCGGGTGACGCGGCGGAGCTGGCCCTTTGGGAAACTAACTTTGGTACCACGGCTGCTGTGGCTGCTGTCGCCTCCGTACCAGAACCGGCTGCCGGCCTACACAGGTGAGAGGAAGACGTTGTTTTGTTTGAACCGTTTGAGTTGTTCTCCGGCAAAGCCGGAGCTTGAACGGTACCCTTTTCTTTTCCGTAAGGGAGAAAGACTAATGAGTTATTTTCTTAAGATGAGTTTGGTGGTCGTTGCCATCATGGCAATGGGAGTGCCCAGCGTTAATGCGGGGTTTATCGAAAACTTCGATACCCTTTCGCTCGGCAGTGTGACTGGCCAAAATGGATGGACTGGCCAAGCTACCACAACAGACGCAACCGTTTCTACCGAGCAAGCCTCTTCCCCTTTGAATTCACTGAAGGTGCAGTCCGGTGACTTAGCGAATCACGCGATAGCCAGCGTGGTTGGTGGCCAGGCGACCTTCAGCACGATGCTGTATGTTCCGGCAAGTTCTATAAATGCGGGGGTGGGTCCAGCAACAAATATTTCTGCGCGAAGTAACAGATGGGGCTATCTACCTTAAGATAAGAGTGGAGTACGACCACGCTAACCCGGGCGAAATCAGAATCACTGGCAATGCTGGCAACCTGACCACTGGCGTTGCCGTAGTAGCGGATGCATGGAAAGAACTCCGGGCGGAGTTGGACCTTGATGCCGGCAGTGTCGAGTTATTTTACGACGGTGCGTCTATCAAAACGACCACGATGAATACGCTTGGTACCACGCCACTCGGTGCGGTTGTGTTGTTTACCCGCCGAGGCCCAGGCTCGATTTTCTACGACGACATCAGCGCCACGCAAGTCCCGGAACCGGCCAGCATGGCACTGTTCGGATTTGGATTGGCAGCGGTGGTCGCGGTTCGGCGGCGACGTGTTGCCTAAGGTAATAACCGTGGAGTTCCCTAATGGGGCGGTAGGGAATTCCGTGTACGGCTTGCTTGCCGGCTCACGCCGCAAGCAGGCCGTACTTTTGGCTTTGCTTAAAAACATGAGCCGTAGGCGCTAGCCTCGGGTTTTGCACCACGTCGCCCGACGCTAGCGCGTTCGGCTCACGCAGCAAGCAGTCATGTAGGCCGGAACGAGCTATGCGATTTTCCGGCAGCAGACTCGATGCTTTGTTGATCCGTTTTGCCGGAACAGCGCTACCGCTCGTTCCAGCCTACACAACTGAAACGAAACTCTAGAGAGGAACAAAGATTATGGACATGCCCATTCGAACCATCGTCAAAAAACGAACTACCGGGAAGCGTAACAACTTCCGTCGGCCCCACCACGGTTTTACCCTAGTCGAGCTACTGGTCGTGATCGCCATTATCGGTATTTTGGTCGCCCTGCTGCTACCGGCGATCCAGGCTGCCAGGGAGGCTGCGCGCCGAAACTCGTGTAAGAACAACCTCAAGCAGCTTGCTCTCGGTTGGTTGAACCACGAATCGTCGACGGGCCACCTTCCCACCGGGGGCTGGGCGGCGTTCTGGGTTGGCGATCCCGATCGGGGAACTGGAGGCAATCAGCCTGGTGGGTGGCTCTACAATGAGTTGCCCTACATCGAGCAGCAGGCGCTGCATGATTTGCCGTCCGACGGCCAACCTGATGTGATCACGGACCAGCAAATAGCAGGGGCGCTCGAAATGATGACCAATCCAATTCCCATTATCAATTGTCCCTCGCGACGCACGGGCCCCTTTACCACTGTGGGTCTCACGGGCCCCAGAGAGTATATGGGGTCTATTACCATGCCAGATGGTTCGTCTTTCGGCAAAACCGACTACGCGGCAAACGCTGGAGATTTGCACTTCGCTGCGCAGCGGAATAAAGGGAGTTTTCCGACAACCTTGAGTGCGGCGGATGGTTTTTCTTGGTGTGATTCCGAAAATGGTGGTGTAATACGAAGTTGTGGCCCCAATCTTAGGGGCAGAGTTCCTAACCTGATTAGGGGGCCTGATGGTGTCAAGGGTACCTATTGGACCGACACACCCGATACCGACACAATCAACGGCGTTTCTTTTCAGCGAAGCAGAATCGGTTTCAAACACATCACCGATGGCAGTTCGAATACGTATGCGATCGGCGAGAAGTATATGCGTCCCGATGATTACGAGGCAACATTTTCCTACGGCGATGATCTAGGCTGGACGTCAGGCGTTTCGGACGACATGCACCGCAGTGCATCGTTTCCTCCGCTGCAAGATACCCTTGGGGTACCTGGGCCCTACACCGGCTCTAATCATTCAGCGCAACAATTCATTTACTATCGGTTTGGCAGCGCTCACCCGGGCGGTGTCCACATGGCGTTTTGCGATGGCCATGTCGAGTCGGTCAGTTACGATGTCGACATCAGTGTTCATCAGTTGCATGCGAACCGTCAAGATGGCCAAGTTGTCGCGGAGCCGTGATTCCACCGCCATCGCTTGCTTGGATGTCGCGCTCTCGAGAAGGAGCAACGTAGGTCGGAACAAGCTCCGCGCAGTTCCGACGGGTGCTGGTGTTTTCTTGTCGGAACTCGCATAGCTCGTTCCAGCCCGCAAAAAATCATTCAGTGAACCATTTCACTGCAAAATTCGGCCACTAAAATCCTTGAAGAACTAAGTTTTTCGAGAGGCTAACAAGTAGGCTGGAACAAGCTCCGTTTGGTACTCCTGTCTGGAAACACTGGCGGAGCCAGTGGCATCGTGTGCAAAATTTGAACGTTTGCAGTGCTGAGCGTCTGAACCGTGCGTTCCCACGGAAGACCGTAGGAACGAGGCTTGGACAACTTCCTTCACATCGGAGAAAAGCGGTCGAAAGGAACTCTCTTGCAAGGCCGTTAGCAAAGCGAGCGATTGCTCCAAATCAATACCCAAAACGATATCTACAACTCCGTGAAACGCGATTCACTACGCACGGCTGTCGCGATGCCCCCGCTGACCGCATAGGGCACTCCTTGTCACCATTGTAGCAGGGCATATCGACATTGTAGCAAAACACGCCAGCCGAGGGAGAGTTGATCCTTTTGTCAACCTGCATCCCATCATCAATCGGGGGCATTTCTTTAGTTTGGCAGCTTGCCCTCTCAGTCGCCACGGGGGTACGATGGGAGGTGACTGCTTCGCCCGATGAAGGGGTTGCAATTCGGCTCTCGATTGGCCCAGGAAAAAACCACGGTGCCCGATCCGCTTAATAACTTTGCCAATGACGAGACGATCGACGCGGCACCGTCGTCGGCGTTGCTTCAAAAGGGGTTGTCTCAAGAGGGATTACACCTCACGGACGGCGGCTCGGCCAGACGGATGGGTAGCAGCACAGCCAAGCTGCGGCAGGCTGCCCGGGAACAAGTGGCGCTGGTCGAAGGCAGCACGCCGCACATGAGTGGCGAAACGCGGGCTTTGCTCCGTGGTCGGCTACGCACGGTCGCCCTGCTGTTGTTTGTCGGGTTTCTCGCCTTTCTGATTCGATCGCTCTTTTCGCTGGAACTCTACCTGCGTCCGGAGCACCGAATGGTGTTCTATGGACACGTTGCCATAACCGTGCTGCTTGGCGTGATGGGCATGCGGATGTGTAGGCATTGCGACTTTTCACTGAGCATTTTGCGAGTGGTCGAGATCCTAGTATTTGGCGCTCCTGCGGCATTCTTTTTGTTGATGAATTACCATCAACTGGTCTACTGCACGTCGCATAACATCGAGTATCCCCATGTGCCAAATATCCTGGGCTCCTGGATGCTGCTGATATTTTGTTATGCCCTGTTTATTCCCAATTCTTGGCAACGTGCCGCGGTGGTAATCGGGCTGATGACGGCGGCACCGATTGCTATGATGGTAATTGTCTACTTTCGTTCCGAAGCGTTTGCGACGCTCTGCTTCAGCGAGTCGTTTCGAGATGCCTTCACGAGGGGACCGTTGATGATGGGCATGTGTGCCTTGGTTGCCGTGGTCGGCGTCCATACCATCCGCTCGCTGCGGCGCGAGGCATTCATCGCCAGGCAGCTGGGGCAATATCACCTGCGCGAACCGATCGGCAGCGGCGGCATGGGCGAAGTTTATCTGGCCGAGCATCAAATGATGAAACGCCCCTGCGCGATCAAGATTATTCGCCCCGAACGGGCCGGCGATCCGCGTGTGTTGGCCCGATTCGAACGCGAAGTGCGCGCCACGGCCAAGCTGTCGCATTGGAACTCGATCGACATCTACGATTATGGCCGAACCGAAGATGGCACGTTTTACTACGTCATGGAATTTCTACCGGGCCACAATTTTGGCGAGCTGGTCGAGATCGCAGGCCCGCTACCGGTGGCTCGGGTCGTTTATCTCATGCGTCAGGTGTGCGATGCGCTGGCCGAAGCGCATGGCCAAGGTTTGATTCATCGCGACATCAAGCCGGCGAACATCTACAGCGCGTACCGCGGCGGGCAGTTCGATATTGCCAAGTTGCTCGATTTTGGCTTGGCCAAGCCGCTGACCGAGTCCAGCGACAGCAATCTGACACAAGAAGGCGCGATCACCGGCTCGCCGCTGTACATGTCGCCGGAGCAGGCGACCGGCGATGGCGACCTCGACGAGCGAAGCGACATCTATTCACTGGGGGCGGTCATGTATTATATGGCAACGGGCCATCCGCCCTTTGATTATGAAAAGCCGATCAAGGTAATGGTCGCCCATGCGAGCGAGACACCGAAGCCGCCGCGTTATTTGAATCGCGAACTGCCTGTGGAAATGGAAGAGATCATCCTGCGCTGCCTGAAAAAGCAACCGGAAGATCGATTTCAAAGTGCTGCCAGTTTGCGTGAAGCAATGGAACACATCCCCACCGACCGCCAGTGGACTAGCGTGGAAGCGGCCGAGTGGTGGAACTGCAGCGGCTGTCCCCAGCGCAAAGCGCGTGCTGCGGTGGCATTGGAAATGGCAGCCGTTTGAAAAAGGAGGTTCTTCAGGAATTTTAGTGGCTAGATTTTGCCGTGGAAAGGAGAATGCCCAAGTCGCAATTTCAGCCCCCGGCAAAGCCGGGGGCTTCAATGCTTTCCTCGAACAGTAGCCACTAAATTCCCTGAAGAACCAAAGAGGGGGGAACCGTTCACGCCCCACAAAAATATCGCAGCCTCCTCGAGTCGCGCCTACAAATTCCGCAACCGCAATCAGATCACCACGGGCTTACCCAGCGCCCTCCGTACTGGCACGAACTGTCCCGCATGCATCATGCCATGCGTCGAGATCAGCACGTAAAGGGAACCGACCGTTGGAAACCTTTCGCGGAATTGCTCGGGACTCGGCCCGTCGAGGTCGTCGTCCGAAGCATTCGCCAGCGCCGCCTTGGATGCGTCTCGCACCTTATCGAGCAAGTCGAGGTACTCTTGCTTGGTGCAAAACTTGGCCGGATCATCCTCGCCGATCGTCTCCTTGCTGTGTTTCCCGTCGAAGCCCTCCGGCAACTCCGCTGCGGCACCCGGTTGAATTGCATTGAGCAGGTTGCATTCCGACGCGATGAGATGCCCCAACTGCCAGGCGATATGGTTGCAGCCATCCCCGGGGCAAGTCATCAACTCGGCATCCGTCAAATCTTTGAGGTAACTCGTGAGCACCATGGAGCTGACATCCATCGTGGCGGTAATCGCTTCTTGCGTATTCATGCGACTCTTCTCCTTTTAGAAACGTGAATTGAAAATAGATTGGTTCACCTCTCAAGATAACAAAATTACTCAAACTGAAAAGAGGGAACCACGCCACTTACTTTCACGAATGGGCACTAATCACACGAATAAACAACTCAGAGTGAAAACTACTGCTGACCCTGAACGGTATAAAACACTATTTTCACAGGATGGGCTATCGCCTATCAGCAAGAAAACCGCTGGACGAGGTGCATTTTCTGGCTGACAGCCGACAGCTTTCACTCTGAGTTAAGAAAGTGATTCTTCCAATGAAATCTCTACCATCAGATCCGCAGCAAGCTGTTCGAGTTTGTGTCGCAACTCAGGCTGCGACACGTTCGGTGGAATACGCAGCAGAGCGGTGGCTTGGAAAAGCAATTGGCCGGTTGTGGGAGCCGTGGTTCGCTCGGTGGTGAATTCCTCGACATTCACGCCCGCCGCAGCTAGCACATGGGTGATCTCACGGACGATGCCAAGCCGGTCCTGGCCAACCAACTCCAGTCGCACGAGCGGCACCCTGGTCGGCTCGCTTTCTGCCGAGTTGGGTTGTATTGCGTTGGAGTGAATCACCAGTTCAAGACTGCGATCGTCAAGCTTGCGCAGCGCATCGGTCAGGGCATCGGCCCCGTTTTCGGCAACCTCGACGCGCAGGATACCGGCAAATTGGCCCGCTAGGTGAGCCATTTGGCTTTCAACCCAATTCGCGCCATGCTCGGCCACCACCTGGGCAATCGATTCGACCAGCCCGGGGCGATCTTTGCCGAGGAGAGTCATTACCAGCGAGATTTGTTTCACGGCAGGTCCTTTCGAGGAATGGTTTTCGAACGATGGAGTGCTAGCCGCCGGGCTTGTCCCGGCGCGTAAGTGCAGCGTCGGGACAAGCTCAGCGGCTAACTGTTTGACCAATCATTATAGCCGCTTGTTCACGTTCTGCATGCGCGATATCTTGGAGCTTGCTACAGCCAGCCGACCGGCGATGCAGGCAAACGAACCAGTTTGGCTCCTGATCGGTCCTACCAACAAATCCAAACCTGTCCAATACCCAATCGACTGAAACCGCAACATGACCACCAAACCCCGTACCCTATTCGAGAAGATTTGGGACAACCACGTCGTCCATGCCGAAGAAGATCGGCAGACGATTCTTTATGTCGACCTGCATTTAGTCCACGAAGTGACCAGCCCCCAGGCGTTTGAGTCGATGCGACTTGCGGGGCGGACCATTCGCCGACCGGAGCGAACTCTGTCGACCGTCGATCACAATGTGCCGACGACCGACCGTAGTCTGCCGATTGTCGACGCCATCTCGAAGCAGCAAATCGACACGCTTCGGGACAATTGCCAACAGTTCGACATCACGCTGTACGACATCCACGATCCGCGGCAAGGGATTGTGCATGTTATTGGCCCGGAGCAGGGTTACACCCAGCCGGGGATGACGATCGTTTGCGGTGATAGCCATACATCGACGCATGGGGCGTTTGGGGCGTTGGCGTTCGGCATCGGCACAAGCGAAGTGGAGCATGTGCTGACCACGCAGACGCTGTTGCAGTACAAACCGAAAACGCTCGAGTTGCGGGTCGATGGAGAGTTGGCACCCGGTGTTACGGCAAAGGACCTGGTGCTCTATCTCATCGGCCAAATCACGACCGACGGCGGTACCGGCTATTGCGTGGAATTCACGGGTGACGCAGTGTGGACACTTAGCATGGAAAATCGCATGACCGTTTGCAATATGACGATCGAAGGCGGCGCCCGGGCCGGGTTGATCGCCCCGGATGCGACAACCTACGACTACCTGCGTGGCCGGCCGCATGCTCCGCAAGGGGTTGATTTTGATGCGTCCGTCGAGCGTTGGAAGCAACTGCCCACCGATGCTGGAGCCAAGTACGACAAGTCGCTGAAGTTCACGGCAAGCGACATCAGCCCGCAGGTCACTTGGGGTACAAACCCCGGGCAAGTTGTCGCCGTAGATGGCCGAGTACCGAAGCCGGCCGACTTTACTGATGCCACGGATCAGAAGACTGCCGCGGCAGCGCTCGACTACATGGGCCTCACCGGCGGCGAGCCGATCACCCAGATCAAACTCGACCGCGTGTTCATTGGTTCTTGCACGAATGCCCGCATCGAAGACCTGCGTGCTGCGGCAACCATCGCGCGTGGGCGCAAGGTGGCCGATCACGTCGATGCGATGATCGTCCCCGGCAGCGGGTTGGTAAAAAAACAAGCCGAGGAGGAAGGGCTCGACCAGATTTTCAAAGAGGCTGGCTTCGAGTGGCGCGAGGCGGGCTGTAGCATGTGCCTGGCGATGAATCCAGACAAGCTTTTGCCCGGCGAGCGGTGTGCGTCGACCTCCAACCGCAATTTCGAGGGTCGCCAAGGCAAAGGGGGCCGGACGCATCTCGTTTCCCCCAGTATGGCCGCCGCTGCTGCGGTGGCGGGACACTTTGTCGATATCCGGGATTGGGTGTAGAATGGAGTGAGCGATAAGATGCTGATGAGCTTGGATGGATGCGAACAAAGTGCGGTAAGCTGGCTAATAACCACGAGACAAAATCCATGGCAACAATTACTCCTCAACACGATGCTCTGCTGTTTCCCGCGGTCACGTACTGCAACGATGATCCAAGCTTGGCGTTTTCTGCTCCTAAGTCAGCAGGAACCTTAGACGGTTTTCGCCAATGGGTTCTCTCGGCCGACTTTCCCGAGCGTGGAAAGATCACCTTTGTGAATGGAGGTTTCATTATTGACATGAGCCCAGAATCACTTGAAGATCACAGCGACATCAAGACAGAAATCAGCCGAGTTCTTGCGAATCTGGTAAGGGAGAAGAAACTAGGCTGGTTGCATGTCGATGGAGTTTTGATCACAAATGAATCGGCTGGAGTGTCGAATGAACCAGATATCTTGTTCATGTCAAAACAAACATTCAGATCGGGCCGAGTTAAGCTGACACCGGAAGTAGGTCGACCGCAAAGCAGCAAAGAGATCGTTGGCACAGTGGATTGGGTGCTGGAGATCGTTAGTCCTAGTTCGAAAAAAAAAGACAACGTGTATCTGCGTGAAGCCTATTATCAGGCTGGAATTGAAGAGTATTGGTTAATCGACGCGCTGAGCGGTGAGATCGATTTCCAGTTACTCACCCGAGGTGAACAAGAGTACGTCAGTGCCAAACCACAAGATGGCTGGTCCCATTCGCCCACGTTCGACCGCCAGTTCCGCTTGGAGCGAGAAAAAGACGAAGACGGCTTTTGGCTGTACACGTTGCAGATGAATGAAATGACGAAATCTGAATGACGAATGTCGAATGCCAGAGTTGCTTTTCGATATTCGTCATTCTTCCCTTTCCGCAATTACCCGTGTGCTGCGTTGCAGCACGGCTAACTCGAAATTTGAAATCCCATGAAATCATTTACCACCCACACCGGCCTGGTCGTCGCGATGGATCGGGCCAATGTTGATACCGATCAGATTATTCCCAAGCAGTTTCTCAAACGGATCGAACGGACCGGTTTTGGCGAGTTCTTGTTTTGGGATTGGGCGAAACGGGACGATGGCTCGCCGAATCCGGAGTTTGAGTTGAACCGGCCCGAGACCAAAGGGGCGAGTGTTTTGCTCGCGCGGCGGAATTTTGGCTGTGGGTCGAGCCGGGAACATGCCCCTTGGGCGCTGGAAGATTTCGGCTTCCAAGTCATCGTGGCACCCAGCTTTGCCGACATCTTCTACAACAATTGTTTCAAGAACAGCATGTTGCCCGTTCGGCTACCCGAGAAGCAAGTCGACGAACTGTTCGCCCGTGCAGCGAAGTATCCCGACTACAAGCTGACCGCCGACTTGGAGGCGTGCCAACTAACCGACGCCCATGGTTTTGCCGCTCCATTCGAGGTCGAACCGTTCCGCCGGCATTGTCTATTGAACGGCCTGGACGATATTGGTCTTACGCTGGAGCACGAGGAGAAAATCGTCGCGTATGAGCATGGCATGGTGACATAAGGCTACGTTGATATCGTTCAGAACGTTGTTGACGCGAATCCGTCCTTGCGGACGGCGCTAACAAGAGCGGAATATTTGTCATTGCAAAGTCGTTAGCGCCGTCCGCCAGGACGGATTCTCACGGTTTTGCTTTCCATTTGGCGGAACTTTCCCCTCCCGGAAATTGGAGTTGAATTCGTGAAATCTCTTGCCATCGTCGCGGCGATTGCGATGAATCTCGCAGTCGGCTACCCTGCGGTAGCTCAGCAACCGGGCGATGAAACGGCAGACTATACCGTCGAAACGGTTCTCACTGGGCTCGACAACCCATGGGGCTTAGCCGTTCGGCCAGGGCAAGCGAAAGCGGGTGTTGCGGCTCTGTACATTGCGGAAAGCGGTACACGGCGCGTGGTGAGGATATCGACCGATCGGTCGCGTGATGTCAGCGAAGTGATTATAGGTTTTCCCGAAAACTCGAACAGCCAAAACCGGCTCTCCGCGACGGGGCCGCTCGGGTTACTGTTTCTTAATCGTTCCCAGTTGGTGGTCGGTAGCGGGGGATTGGGTCGTGGAAAAGATCGGTTGCGTGTGTATCGTCTGCCGACGGATGGTTCCGTACTAACCGCCAAGCAAATGTACCACTCGGTTGGTCCAATCTCCACAGATAACAGCTCGGCTGGAGTCGAAGGCTCTTGCTACGGCTTGGCTAAGACCAATGATGACTTGCTGTTTGCGACATTTCTCGACGATGATTCACAAAGTTGGATTCTTAAGGCTCCTGTGAAAGCAAATCGTCTGGTCGACTTGCAGTCATTTATCGCAATGAAAAAACTTGCGGGTAACAGCGGGCCGATGGGCATTACCGTGAATCCTCAACCGAGACTACAGTACCTTGTTGTCGGCCTCATGGGGAGCGTTGAAACTCCTCGTGACAGTCGGCTTCGATTTTTCAGCCCGAAAAGTGGAACGCTGGCACTCGACTTGGCGACCGGTTTGCACGACATCGTGGGGCTGGCCTACAGCCCCAACGGCACATTGTATGCGGTCGATCTTGCTTGGAATGCCGAACAAGATGGCGGCGTTTACCGACTGGATGATGCACAAGCCGGCGGTAGACAGGTTTGCCGACCTGTGAAAATCGCTTCAGCCGACAAGCCAACAGCCCTGGTTTTTGTAGGTAAGGGAACGCTGTATGTGACCGCTTTGGGCGACCGTCATTCCACGGCGGATGGCGAAAAGAAATCGGGCGTATTGCTAAAAATCACGGGTGATTTGTGATGTTTTGCAACACGGATGACGGCACAGCCGGTGCAGCTTTCGCAGCCAGGCTTGCCGGTGGCGGCTTCGGTGCCGCAGTTGGGGCCGCAACCTTCGATGAGCGTTTCGGTGAACTTGCGGAATTGCACTTTCGCTTCGTAAGTTTCGGCCAACTGCTCGGTGCAAGCTTCTAGCTCCGGTGATACTTCGCCCAGAAAGTAGAAGAAGAGTCCCTGGCCATCGAAGAGATGTTCGACATCCAGTAGCACGGCCGGCAGATTTTTCTTTTGCAGCAGACGGGCGCAGGCGGAGTAGGCTGCCTGGCGGTTTTTTTCGAGACGGCTTTCCAGGAGCAGGTCTTCGGTTGTCATCGCGCGGAGTATTTGGCCGTTGAGCATCTCTTTGCCCAAGGTCTCGGCCCCCTGGTCTGCCGGCGGGGCGAGTACTTCGCCTATCTCCAGGCCACGTCGCGTACGGACGATTACTCGGCCATGTCGCCGATAGCGGACTGCGTCCACTGCCGCAAAGCGACCGATTTGCCCCATGGCTCCAACGCGTACTAGATGAGGGGATGACATGACCACCATTTTTGCACAAGCAGCGTCCTGTGCCAAGCTCGCCTCTGTAGTCCAAGCCGTCAAAAGGCTATACTGAATTCCCATTCCAGGCACCATGTTTTGTATGATTATTAGCAAGAGGATCTCTGCATGACGGCAAATTCAACAGTCCATGATCTGGCAACCAACCCAGAAAATTTCTCTGCCATCGAGTCAAACGGTGCGCCAAACCGTTGGCATGCGATGGCGGCTCGCGTGCTTGCCGGTGAGCAGCTTGACGCGGACGAAGCGATCGAGGTTCTTTTGGCGGACGATGCCGAAGTGCTCGAAGTGCTCGCTGCGGCATACCGCGTCCGACAGCATTACTTTGGCCGACAGGTGCAGCTTTATTTTCTGATGAATGCCAAGAGCGGCCTTTGCTCTGAAGATTGTGGTTACTGCTCCCAATCAAAAAATTCCGCCGCGGAGATCCCCAAATACAATCTGCTCGATCGGGAGCAACTGATGCGAGGCGCGCGTGAGGCGGTCGATCGAAAGGCGAAGACCTATTGCCTGGTGATCTCAGCTCGTGGCCCTAGCCAGAGCGAAATGAAAACGGTGGAACAAATCGTTCCTGAGATTAAAAAGCAATTCAATCTGAATGTATGCGCCTCGCTTGGTTTGTTAACAACGGAACAAGCAACAAGGTTGAAAGCATGCGGCGTGGATCGCATCAATCACAATCTGAACACGAGCGATGAGTTTTATTCGGAAGTCTGCTCAACGCACAGCTTTCAAGATCGAATCGACACGTTGCAGGCTTCCCGCAATGCAGGTCTGGAGCTTTGCTCGGGCGGTATCATCGGGATGGGGGAAAGCCCACGTGATGTGGTCAACATGGCGTTGGAGTTGCGTGAGCAGGGTGTGGATTCGATCCCGGTAAATTTTTACAATCCGATCCCAGGCACACCGTTGGCCGATTCTCTTCAGCCCAAATCATTGCCGCTAACGCCAAATTATTGCCTAAAAGTGCTGGCAATGTTTCGTCTGACCAACGCCGACCGCGAAATACGGATCGCCGGTGGTCGTGAGCTTCACTTACGCAGCATGCAAGCATTGGGGCTCTACGCCGCCAACTCGATCTTTGTCGGCGACTATCTGACAACCAAGGGCCAGTTGCCTGAGTCGGACTATGCGATGATTAGCGATCTGGGTTTTGAGGTAGTGGAGGAGAGAAATTCGGATTTCGGATTTCGGAATGCGGAGTAACGACCCACCCAAGCCGACGACTTGTCGTCGTTAAATCTCGCCGTCGAAAGCCCCGAAACCGACAGCACCGATAGCTTCCCTGGGGCCCGCATGTTCTCTATCCTATTTATCCGGATCATTTCAGAGAATCGGTTTATTTTCTCAATCGTCGGTTGCCGATAATTACGCACGTAGGATTTTGCTACGTCCCTCTCGTTTCGCAAGGATGCGATCATGATTTGCACACGGATTATTACGGTTTCCCTCCTGTCGATCTGCCTAAGCTGGACCTCCACGAGCTGGGCCCAAAGTGGACGCCTCACGAAAAATCCATCGTCCGGTACGACGCTTGTCGAGCGATTGGCTTCGTTGCGCAATTCATTTCTGAAAGACGATTCAGGCAGGGAACAAGCCAGTTCGTCCCCATCGAACAGACAATCTTCCACTTCGCGCAACAGTCGATCGCGCAGCAAAAGCAATAACAGCAAAAACAATCGTACTCGCTCGGCGCGCAAGAAGAATTCATCACCTGCAAAAACTGCCAAGACGATTCTACCAAAAATTCAAGTTGGCGATCTCATGCCGGGCGGGCTCTTTTCCAGCGCGAATCGAAATAAGAAAAATGGATCGCGACGGCAGCCGGCAGTCACTCAAAACCCAAAAACTCAAAACAGGGGTAACCTTTCCAGAGCCGAGCCGCAACAAGCGGCCACGGAACCTCGTCCTCTACGAATTGCTCGAAGCTCTCCCGACCTCGGCACTCGGCGAGACGAATTAGAATCAGCCCTGTCCGAGTTGATGGGTCCACAGCTAAACATCGAGGAGGATGGCCCTCGTTTTACGCCACCCCAGGCGGAAAGCTCCGAGCCGATTCCAGGTTTCCTCCGTGGTATTCCAAAGAACAAAGAGACGGCTCCCACTCCGACAAATCGCACACAGAAATCGTCCGGGCCTAAGACGTCTAAGAAAACGATACCTAAGAAAGCAGTAACAAAGAAAAAGAGTATCGTGCAGAACCATTCGTTAGATTTGCGTCGTGCGCTACTTGGCGGTACGGTCGAAAACGAGTTGACTGCCCCGGTAACCCGTGCTGCTACGCCAGAAAATAGCGAATCGAGAGAACCTGATCTCGCACGGAGAGATAATGCTTTGCGTTCTGCTCAGGATGCGTTCTCAGAGTCAGAGGTTGCGACGAATCCGACGTCGGATTCTTTAGCCGCGAGCGAGCGGGCCAACAAGCTGGATGACCAGGAGGTTGTCTTCGACGAAAATTCAGCCGAGAGCGAGACGCTGTTGTTTAGCTATCAGCAGCCGGCCATTGTTTCCTACGTCAAAGGACCACGAAAAATACTTGTCGGTCGTGAGGCAAAATACCGTGTGGTGCTCCAAAACAAAAGCGACACGGCAGCCCATTCGCTAACCACCACGATTCGCATTCCCGCTTGGGCGGAAGTGATCGACGCAACTTCCAGTCGGGGGATTATCCAACGGGCTGATGCGGCAGGCGGCGACGGGGTCGATGGCAACACGCTCCAATGGCGAGTGCAAAAGCTAGAAGCACGCCGTTCGCAAACGCTTGATCTGAGTTTGGTTCCCCATAGCGGACGCGCATTGCAATTGGGCGTCAGTTGGAACCATGCACCTGTTGGCTCCGAAACCATGGTGGAAGTTCAGGAGCCCAAGCTGCAAATTTCTATTACTGGGGCAAGCGATGTGTTGTTCGGTAAGCCCCAGCGCTATCAGCTTTCGCTGAGCAATCCTGGTACAGGTGTGGCTGAGGAGGTGAGTATCAAGCTCTTTCCTCCGGGTGGCGATGCTGGGTCGGAGACGAATCAACAGATCGGTTCGTTACAACCGAGAGCGACCAAGGTGGTCGATCTGGAACTCACACCACGCGAAGCAGGCGAGTTGCAGATCAAGGTGATCGCCACGGGAGCCGGCGATTTGAGTGCGGATACGATAAAACACGTTTTTTGTCGCAAGCCGGAATTGGAAATCGATTGGCGAGGGCCCGAAAAAAAATACGCCGGCACGGTGTCGACTTATTACTTTCGCGTGCGGAATCCGGGCACGGCATCGACCGATCCGTTAGCGATTAAGCTGCAACTGCCAGTTGGCGTAAATTATGTAGCCGCCAGCGAGGGTGAGTCGTTCGATGCTGAAAAAAATAGTGTTTCCTGGCAACTGGCCGGACTAAGTCCCAATGAAGAGCGGTTTATGAAAGTCCGTTGCCGACTGGAAAAGCCTGGCACACAAACGATGCAACTTTCGGCTCAGGCTACCGGAGGCGACCTGCGCGATGCCAAGACAATCGAGACGAACGTCGTCGCGCTGGCCGACTTGAAGCTCGATATCAGCGATCCCCAAGGCCCGATACCGGTCGGCGATCCGGCAACGTTTGAAATCCGTGTGCGTAATCGGGGCACGAGTACGGCCCAAGGAGTGAACATCGTGGCCTTGTTCTCCGAAGGGATTGATCCCATCTCAGTGGAAGGAGCCCAATATACGATTCATGATGGACGCGTTTCATTCCGCGCGATAAAAAGTTTGCCCGCAGGCCGCGAGGTCGTTTTGAAGATTCAAGCCAAAGCAACTCAGCCTGGCATGCATATCTTCCGTACCGAGGTGGTCTGCCAAGACCTGGATATCAAGCTCTCGGCTGAGGAAACAGCCCGTTTCTTCAAGGACGAATTTCGCTGGAGTGATGGCGAAACACCCTACTCGGCCGAACGCGCATCGCGGAAAGATTCTGCTAGCAGGTAGCGGCCAATGCTGGCACTGCTGTCGCAAGGCCAAGTGGCGAGTGGCGAGTGGTCGATGAAATCTTCCAGTAGCCGAAGTCGACAGACTTTGGATCGGCCCATTCGCGAGTCATTGGCAAAGTTTGGCGACTTCGGCTACGGCTGGTAAATTCTCAATTGCCGCGCGCCCCTCACGCATCCCGCTCGCTCCTTGCCCCTTGGCCCCTTGAATTCCCGCAGAATGCTCTTGGTGATTACCAGCGACTCGCTATAATTTGCCGCTCCGTTGCCCGAAATACAGGCTTCGTTTATCTCGCAAGGCAAGCGCACACGTTTAGCGGCCCCTCATGTGTTTTCGTAAAAGTTGTTGGCAGAAAATAGGGTTGTCGTGCATGACGGCTGCCCTAGGTCTTTCCGCGCTGGGTCTTGGAATGGGATGTGGTACGACGCGCACCTCGAACACATTGCGTACGGCAACCGAGCAGTTGCTAATCTCCGATGCCATCGATCGCTCGGTGCAGTTGATCAACTTTCAAGCCTTGGCAGGTGAAACCGTCTTTTTCGACGAGCGTCATCTCCACGATGTGGTGGACAACGGCTATTTGATCAGCAGCCTGCGGCAACATTTGCTTGCCAGTGGGTGCATCTTGAAGATGGACCGCAACGAGGCAACGTATGTCGTTGAACCGCGAGCGGGTGCCGTGGGCACCGATAACCACGATTTGCTGTTTGGCATGCCAGCCACCTCCGTGCCGCAGGTAGCATTACTGCAAGCACTTCCACCAGCGATTCCCGAGATACCGATTGCCAAACGCCGCGATCAGCGGGGTATCGCAAAGATTGCTGTCTTTGCCTATCGTCGCAAGACGGGCGAACCGGTCTGGCAGTCGGGTATTGCTTCGAGCGAAAGTACGGCAAACAACATTTGGATTCTCGGGGCAGGACCGTTCAAACGGGGGACAATTTACGAAGGAACTTCATTTGCCGGACGTAAAATTTCCGGAGCCCAACAACAGGCGGATGGGAGCAAATCGAGACAAGTGGTTCAACTCAATCAAGAGGCCATCTTTCGAAAGCAGACGCCCGACGCCATCGAGAACAGCATCGTAAAATCGGAATTGCAACAAGACGACAACATTCAGCAGGCAACCGCGATAACATCGCAAGTGCAAGCAGAAACCCCAACGAAGGATACACCGCCTGCCCACGTCGAGCAATCGCTTGGATCTCACGTTGGCCCCACGGTTATTGCGCCGCCCTCGGTGCTGAATCAGGGCGCTGCCCAGTCCGTTGGCGGAGTTGTTCCGTTTAGCAATTAGGGTCCATTCGTTAAAATGTTTCATCCGCACGGAGACATTTCAGATACCACTCCAATCGTTGATGCCGCACCAGCCCGCTACTCCATCCGAAAGCTAGCCGCGACGGGGTTGTGGTCCGAGCCGGTGCTCTCGGGCGAGCCGGGGATGACTTGGAATGAGTCGGCCACGAAGGTCTTCACCATCGACGGCGTGCAAAGGATGAAGTCGATCATCGAACGGTGATCGCCACGATTGAATGTGTCGGGCATCTCGTCCCCCAGACTGCGGGAGGCAGACCACATCTCCCTCGGGCCTGTGCCGACGATGGTCGTCAGCGTTTTGCTGTCCCAGGTGTCGTTGAAATCGCCAAGGACGATAATTCGGGCATCCGGATTATTGCTCAACTGGGCGTCGAGCATCTTGCGGATCTGTCCCGCTTCTGCCAGGCGGATTGGTTCGGCATGTTCACGTCCTCCCGAGTTGCTCTTCAAATGGACTACCCAAAGTTCCAAGGCTTCCGCATCGGGCGGCTCGATGGTCACGGCCAGCAGATCGCGGCTGAATCCGCGTCTGCTGCCATCGGGTCCTGAGAAACGAAGATGACGATGCGATCGCACCGGGCCGATAGGTATGCGCGATAGCAAGCAGACGTCGATGCCCCGCAGGTCGTTCCCTTCATAATGGACAATATGTTTGTAGCCCATGTCTGGCAGAAAGACGTCGACAAAGCGTTGGAGATAGCCCCGGTTTTCCACCTCTTGGAGCGCGATCACGTCGGCATTGAGTTTCACAATCGACTGGGCCAGGTGTTGCATCTGTTCTCGTGGCTTGGAGGGCGTCGTTTCGTCGTTGTGATAAGGATCGTCTTCGCTGTCGAACAGATTGAGCACATTGTAAGTGGCGACAATCAATTCTCCTTCGACCGACTTGGGGCGCTGATGATCGACGGGCAGCGTGGTTTCGGGAAGTTTGTCGAGGATCTCAATCTGCTCAGGACGTTTAACCGCGATTTGCGGTTTGCCTCGATAGGTCGAAACCATGCCGCGAACACGGACAATTTTGTTCAAATAGGTTTCCTTCAGGGGTTTCTTAAAGTTAGCAAAATCGTCTCCAAAAACGACAGCAACGAATGCGGGGGGGCGCTCGGTGTCGAAATTAAGAAAGCTAATGTGGCCCCCTTTGCCGACGTCGACAATTTTTCCGCTGATAAAGGCCACCTTGCCAATCGCATGGTGTGCATCCTCCCAGTGGAGATGCTGCAGAGCCTCGTCGGGATGGATTTCCTGCTCCGCAAAGGCGGGATTGCAAAAGCTGAGCAAAACGGCGGTAATCGAGCACCGAAGTAAGCGCATGGGTAGGTTTCTCCAGAATTTCCATCGGTCAGGTCACTACCTACGAGGATAGCAGGGGCCAGCGCGATATCCAAGTTGCCGGTGGGTAACCACCAGGAAAAGCTGCCAACGTGATGGGCACATTCCAAACCCGGCTTTTCCGGGGGGCAGGGATACCGTGGGTCTACATTTCTAGAAAAAACCGTGGCAATACTCCCTCGCTAGGCGACCCCCAGGCAAAGCCGGGGGCTGAAATTGCGACTTGGCATATCTCTTGCCTGAACATGTAATCGCTGTTTTCCAATACGTGGTTTGGGGGTACAATTGCGGTGGCACTGGATCCGAATGTGAGCGGAATGCGTACGCTTGTCGGTGTGCCGCGGCCAAGGTTTTGGCGGGCTGGCCCGACCGCTCGCCTGAAATGTTATCAACAGAAGGCCTGAAATGTTACCAACAGAAGGATAGATACGATGCAACCTCTGCTCCCCCGCTTATTGTGCGTCCTGATCGGATCGATGGTATTTTCCTTGGCTGTCCAGGTTGAAGCGCAAATTGTGCGTATTCACCGCGGGTCAGGTGTCTCGGTGAATGCGCCTGGCGTGCATGTTCAAGTCGGTCCGGTGGGTGTCGCTGGCCGGGCGTATGTGCCGGGGCGGCGGCGCTTCTTTGCTCGCCGAGCCTATCTCGGGCAGCCCCCAACTGCCGCTCAAGCACGAGGAACTGGAGCGCCGCAATATGTGCCAGCACCGGCAACGAGCACCAGCGGTCCGACACTTGCCGAACCAGAAAATTACGAGGAGCGATCTTTCCCCACGAAAGCCGAGCTGGCAGCCCTGGATGATGCAATGTTGCTCAATGCCTTACTCGATGCTACCTCGCGACTCAACGCACGGTTAGCCCGGCTTACCACCGGTGCGGGATGGCAACGCTATCTGCGTCTACCTGCCGACGCCCTGCCTCCGCCGGCCGAAGATGGGGCAGTCAAACTGGGAATCAATTCGATCCGTCATACGCTCAATCGTTTCGACCAAGTCGCGGCAAATCCCGAGTTCACTAAAATTGCCACACTGCCGAGCTTTGTCGCAACTCGCAGCGCCTTGCGTCAAGTGGTCGAGAGAATTGGCAAATTGCAACCGGCGTTGAAACTCAACGCGCCTGCTACCCATGCGTCTGCTACTCAAGGGGGAAGTGCTGATCAAGGGGTACTTCTCGAGAAGGAGATTCTGCCAGCCCCCGAACCTGCATCGCAGACGACCGCCCCGGCTGGGGAGCGCTCGATCATCAAACGCTAAGCTCAAGCTTTACACTTTTCGCTCGAAATGATCGCCCACGAATGGGCGCAAATAAATATTTTACTCAATGTGAAAAGAAGATGAACCACTGAGGGCACGGTGAACACGGAGAAAGGAGATTTGACAGCTTATCGACCAATGCACTCGTCGGGAGGCTACGACCCATTTGAAAAGACAGAAGTCCTTGAAGCAGATGAAACCAAAGCAGACTTGGGCCCAGTACACCCAGGCATGCACATAAACAACGATGACGACAATTCAAATGGGCTGAGAGATCGCTTTGAAAGTAATGCGGCGTACGAGAAGGTCCCGGTCGTCCCTCTGGTATCGACCACCGTGTAGTTGCCGGTTGTGTCGGTACTAAAGTCGTTCGAGAAATCGGGGCTCAGGTCCCCGGTAAATTGCCGTTGCCAGGCAAGAAAGTCGGAACCGTCGTTGTCGGCGGGCGCGGCAACCACAGCAGCAGGCGTATGATCCTGACTGACAACTGTTTGGCTGAAAACTGCTTGACCAAGAACGGTCGCCGCGAGCAGCATCTGCGGCTCTAGCGTTTCCACGCTCAGACGATGTTCACGATTTTTTCCGTCTCGGTTTTTCCGTTTCGGTGCTGCCTATCGCTGGTCAATCTTAAAACCTTTGCCAGTCGAGCAATCATGGTTTTCTCTTTTTATCTTGGAGTTGACTACTCACTGGGAACGATCCTTTCTCGTTGGAAAGGTCAGGCCGCACGGTTGTATTTTACTCGCCTGTGGGTCAATCTCGCAATTATAGCAGTTAAGGGACCAACTCTTCATCGAATTCTGTGAAGAGGCTGTCAAAAATCTCTTCCCGGTCTTGGGCGGTTGGTTTCAAGCCGCGACTGTTTTCGCCAGATAGCCTCAAGGCAGGTGCTGCTGGGCCAGTGCGATGGTTGGTGGCAAACTGCTCGGCCAATTCGGCTGAGGGCTTCAGATCGAACGTGCGCAACGGGCTTGGCGTCGAGTACTGCGATCGGATCGACGCATCATCGCGGCTCGATCCGATCAACTCGCCCAGTGCCACATCGAACAACTCGCCTTGGGTCGCCGGAAAAATTTCGCCCGTCTCTTCGCCCTCCGGTGGTGCAAGCAGAGCCGCGGGAGGAACAAACTCGAACGCTCCGATGTCGTACTGTGGACCACCGGCGACATCACCGTCTACCGGGCGGCTGTTGCCATCGAAGTCTACAGACGGCGCATTGACATTGACAGAGTTGTTATTCTCATCGATGAAGATGAAACTGGCTAAACCCATATCGATGGCGGGTGAACCGGATTGTAATTTATAATCAGCAGCAGTTGCTCCTGTAAACAAAGGGTCTGCCCCCACTTTATTACCGGAAGCCGATATGCCCGAACTACCGCCTACATTATCTGCAGCATCAGCGTAGGACCAAATGTTATTCGCAGTTGTTAAATTGTTGTAGAAATACAGATCGTCCTGTAATCCGAACTGACCGGGCCTAATTTTCATAGCACCTCCTACACTCTCTTTCCCATTCGGAACTGTGATAATATTGTTCGCTATCAAATTCGAACTGGATAAGACCCAGATCCCTCCCCAAAATGCATAATCCGTGTAGTTGTCAGCAATGATGGTGTTGTTGATCACTTTATTAAAATGGTCTTTCTCTCCAAAGCCAGCTACCTTAATACCATAACCTGCATTGATGTTATAAATGATATTGTTTGTGGCAGTATTATTCTGTCCCCTCAGATATATCCCATGATCATGATTAAAGAGAGCACTTGATGTTTCAAGTTTTCCAATATCATGGATAAGATTACTGTCAATGGTGACGTACTGTGACCAATCATTTAGGCGTGGTGAGTTCGCGTTATTAGGATCCGTTCTGGTTCCAGCAAATGTTTCTATGGCGTCCAGTCCTGCCCAAGTACTATTCCAGTTTCCGATGTGGTGAACGTGATTTCGAAGAATCTTGATATGATGCGTATTTTCTTGATTAATACTGATCCCCCCAAACTTATACCCTTTTATTTCAAAACCTTCGATACGGACGTAGCTTACATCTGCGGCAAAAGTGATACCAAAATCGATCTCGTTATCGCCTGCATCGAGAATAGCTCCCCATTTATTCTCCGCCTTAACTCGACTTTTTCCGTTTTTTGAGTACTTCAGATCCCCAAATTGGTATAGGTAAAAAGGGCCTCCTTGGTTCAAGCTTTTGACTTGTAACAACCAAAGTCTTGAGCAAGGAAGCCCTCATGGTTCGCGTGCCGCACGATTTCAAGCCGTTACTACAATGTCTCGTTGACACCTTTCACCGGCGAACGACGGCTCGACGATTCGTTCTGTTCTTCCTTGCCGCTATTCTAACAACAGGCGACCGAACTGTCTCTAACGTACTCCGGTTGTTGAGCTTGATTGAGACGGTCAATCCGTCGACCTACCATCGTCTGTTTTCTCACCGTCGCTGGCAATCCCGGCCCTTGGCCTACGCGATTGCCCGTTTCGTCCTTGATCGGTTCATTCCCACCGGGACGGTAAAAATCTGCGGTGACGAAACGGTGGATGGTCATCGCGGCAAAAAAGTTTACGGCAAAGCCCGACATCGCGACGCAGTTCGCAGCGCCAACTCGCACACCGTCTTTCGATACGGACACAAATGGTCCGTCTTGTCGATCCTGGTTCAATTACCTTACACCAATCGTCCCTTTGCCTTGCCGGTGCTGGTCGCTCTTTATCGCAGCAAGCAGTGCAACGCTGATGAGGGGCGTCGCCACAAAACTCCCGTGGACCTGATGTGCGGCTTGCTAGCAACGCTAATGCACTGGTTTCCCGACAGAAAGTTCGTTCTTGCAGGTGATGGAGCTTATGGAACTCATCAGATGACACGTTTTGCCTATAAACATCGAAAACGATTGTCGCTGGTAAGCAAGTTCTCGGGTGACGCAAGTCTGTTCGCGCCGCCACCCAAACGCAAGAACCCCAAAGTCGGTCGACCACGAGTCAAGGGCAAGGCCTTACCCTCACCGGCCGAGGTGGTTGCTAGGAAGAAAAAGGGGAAACGCTTACGTGTGCGGTGGTACGGCGGCGGCTGGCGAAATGTCGAAGTGATCACGGGCAAGGGCCATTGGTATCAGAGTGGCAAAGGCGCGATCGAAGTATTGTGGGTGTTTGTCCGTGATCTCAGCGGCACCCATCGAGATGAATACTTTTTCACGACCGATCATTCCATGTCTGCCAAAGCAGTCATTGAAATGTACGGCGGACGCTGGAATATCGAGACCACGTTCCAGGAAATGCGTGAACACCTTGGACTGGAAACAACACGCGGCTGGAGTCGCCAGACGGTGTTGCGAATGGCGCCCTGTCTGTTTTGTGTGTACACGCTGGTAGTGATCGTTTTTGATACGATGCCGTGGTCCAATCCACACGTCCGACTGAAGCACTGGGTTGGCAAGGAGCAAACGACATTTTCTGATATGATCATCAGTGTTCGACGCTATTTTTGGATGGAATGGATTTTTGCATGGGTGCCTGGAGGCGAGGTCGTGCAAAAATTATCCAAACCCTTGCGAGTTGTGCTAGACTTCGGGCTAGCCCAAGCCGCCTGACGGAAAAAGTCGAGCTTAAGGGTAATCCAATTATCGGATGTTCCTCCTTTGTCCAAAATCAATGTACTAGTTTTAGGTCCACCAAGCTGACTGTTATAGGTTCCGTCCTTCACAATCAGCGTGTCTCCTGCGCTTAATTGATCGAGGCCGTAATGGATGGTTCTAAACGGTGCTTCAGTAGTTCCTAGATTGCTATCACTACCTGGAGGATCGTCATTTCCTTCCTCGCTATTGTCATCGTCGACATAATAAGTCGTGCCAGTCCCTGCTTGTGTGGTGACCTCCAGTGGCGGAGTCGATTGGCCTGACAAGTTGCCCGCCGCGTCGGAGGCTGCGACGGTATAGGAATAGGGTGTCAATTCGGCGAGTGACGCATGTTGGAACGTTGTGGTAGCACTTGTTCCAATCGGCGATCCGTTCTCATAGATCGTGTACCCAGTCACTCCGACATTATCGGTCGAAGCGGTCCACGCCAGATCGATTTGGCTCGAAGAGATAACCGTCGCGCCCAGGCCGGTTGGTGGGCTGGGTTTTTCCGTGTCCGGCGCTACACTTCCGCTGGTAAGCGAGATATTATCGAAGAAAGCATTCTGCTGAAAGCTCTCTACTTCGAAGCTGCTGACGTTGATCGGCGTGCTGTCGGTGCTAAGCACCAAGGTTTCGCCAATGGCGTTGACGGTTGTCTGCGTTGGGCTGAAGTCGAGCGCGATGGTGTCGTTAACGTTTTGGCTATAGCTTGTTAGCGCTCTGTGAACTCCGTCATGCCAGGAGCGTAATTCAGATCTTGACAAGCCGACGTCGTGAAGCACGCCTCTGGCGGCGGCGCTGGTTGGCCTGATCAAGTTCGCGCTGGCGATCTTCGCTGCGATGCTCAGGGTGTGCCTTGAGCCATCGGTCAGGTAGCAGCTCGGAGAGCTGTTCACGCTGGTCCCTTGAAAGCGATTCGAACGGGGTTTGGGCGTCGCCCACCCGCAAGTACTCGGGAACGATCTGAGGAAGCCGGACGAGAACATCGTTGAGATACGGGGTGACGTGGACATGATTAGAACGAGCACTCTGGATAAGCGTGTACCAGACGCATGCCGCGCGACCACCCGCATCGCTCCCAAAAAATTGGTAATTTTTTCTTCCAATAACCGAGGGGCGAATGACTCTTTCTGCCATGTTGTTATCGATCGCATAGCGCCCGTCGGTTGCAAATCGCGTCATCGCGTTCCAACGATTGAGCAGGTAGCCGATCGCTTCGGCCAACTTGGTCGAAGGCCGTACCGTCGGCTGCACTTCGGTGAGACGATCGTGCAGAAGGGCAAGAATGGGAACCGACTCGCGCATGCGCACTTGTCGTCGCGTTTCCACATCGGCATCGGCCAGGCGATCCTCGATGTCGTACAGTTGCCAGATCCAAGCGAGCGCCTCGTGCGCAAGTGGCTGCGTTGAGACGGCGCACGCTTCGTCGAACTTCCGCCGCGCATGGGCCCAACAACCCAGATCCAGAAGTCGGCCATCCGATTCCTTGACTAGGGACGTGTAGACACTGTAACCGTCGGTTAATAATCCGCCTTGAAAATCATCAAGTATTTCCCGCGGACCTGCGCGGGATCGATCAAGTCGATAGTCAAATAGTTGGTACGGATGCTGGTCATCGCCAACGTAGACCCAGAGATAAACCAGCTTGGTCGCCCCAGCCCCGGGACGCAGGACACGGGCCGTGGTCTCGTCGGCCCGTACATAAAAACTATCCAGTACTTGGGTGCGAATCAGATCCCACACCGGCAGCAGACGCTCGCCCGTTCGCACCACGGCGTTGCTCAACACGCTGCGGTTGAACCACATCGTGGTGGTGGAACGAAGCTCTTCCTGGAGACGATACAGGGGCAGGTGACGCTCGAACTTGGCGTGTGCCAGCCAGGCTAACGTGCTGGCCCCAAATATCCCTTTTTCGTTGATATTGGGTGGCTTTTCGCTGGTGACGATCTGCTGGCCATCCCGGCTAACAGGGCAACCGTAGGTAAACCGAACGTGCTCGGCGATGTAGGCGCTAGACTCAACATATTCTAGTTGCCGTGAGATCTGCTCGGAGATCACCGTCCGCTTGCCGCCACATCCACAAGGACAATCGAGTTCTTCCGGCGGCAGTGGGTGTTCAAAACGCTGGACCGGCAAGCACTCGGGGAATTCAAAACGTTTGCGCTTCTTACGGCGTTTCTTGCGTTTCGAAGACGATTCATCGTCTGGCTCTTCTTCGTCGGTCGCCTCGTCATCCTCGCTAATCTCGTTGCCCTCGATCGACTCGGGATCAAAAAGAAGCTTTTGATCGGGAGAAGGGATAAACCGTTCACGCCGTGGAGAAAAGAGTGCCTTACGGAGTAAGGTGATTTGCTCTTGCATCACCTCGATGTGATTCTGCAACGATTCAAGAGTTGCCTGTTGCTCGCTATTAACCCTTTTGAGATGTGCGATCTCGGCGCGCTGCACTTCGATCTCTTTTCGGAGTTTGTCGGATTCCATCGACAACGTTTCGGTCCTTGAAGGTGCGTCACGAAATGGCAAATGATCACACACCGTTGGTGTAGAACACACATGTTTATTTATCGACAATTCACGTTGCGCGTCAAGGTGGTTTCCAAGGCGATTGAGTAATTTGTTTTGCCTGCTCACGACGCCACCACTTGCGACGTTTGACACTCGATAGCTCGATGCCTTCCAGCAACAATCGCAGGTCGTCCACATGCAGTGTCAAGTAATCACCGGGGGATGCAATCGCCCCTCCATGGTCGGCGCCACGTAGTGTCTCGGACGTTCCTCGTTCAAGATGCTTGTAGAGGATGATCGTGCCGTCACCCGTGAAATAGAGTACCTTCAACCGGTTGCGGCGTCGGTTGAAAAACAAGAAAAGATCTCCGTCTTCAATCTGTTTGCCAAGCTCCTTTTCGACGATACCGATTAATCCACAAAAACTTTTACGCATGTCCGTGGGAGCCAACGCGGCGAAGACTTTTATTTGGGATGGCACAATCAACATGACGCCACCTCACGCAACGCCTGCAATACGTCCTTCACTGTCTCACAATCGGTGCCGTGAGGCACATCCACAAAGACTCCCTGCTGCGGCAAGTGAATACGCAGCGTGGACGCAGGTGTCGTCCCCTCGATCCGCACAGGCACCAGTTGGGTGCCCTGGACGGCGTTACGACTGGTTTTAAGAGACTTGGTCGAACGGCTCCCCTGCTCTGGGGAGGCTTGCTGCTCACGGAACTTACGCTGCCAGGCATAATAGCTGGTTTGTGTAATCGAGTTCTGGTGGCAAAACGCCGCGATGCTCAAGCCGCTTGAGGACTGCTGTTTCAGTAGGCCACGCCAGTGGGACTCTTGGGATTTGTTTCGATTGGTCATTGTGCTCGTTCCTGGAATAAAGGGAATGGTTCACCTCTATTAGGATAGCGCGCAATTTTGGGACGCTGTTCACAGAACGCTTACTATAGCTTGAAGTAAACGGGACGGTTTCTACGGTAATGCCATTGACAACTTTGGAGACTCCTCCAAGGGGCGTGCTATTGTCGGTGCTGACAATCTCGTAGTAGTTATTCGCATCCTGGTGCAGGCGGAGCACGAGTGCCCCATACGAGGGAAAGCCTACGGTCGGGTTGAAGTCGATCGAAAACGTGCCGCTATCCGTTGCGGTGACACCCTGCGAGAACATCATCCCGTTATTATCGCCTGTGGTGACCTGGGCCCGTTGGTTGGTGGCGTCGTACAAGAGGCTCCCACCCGCTCCGTCGGTAGTCTGCGTCGTGTAGTTGACAATTGTGTCGGTACTAAAATCGTCCGAGAAGACGAGGGTGCCACCCACCGCGGCAGTACCTTGGTTGCCGGTGAATTGTCGCTGCCAGGCTAGGAAGTCGGCACCGTCGGTGTCGCCATCGCTATCGGCATCGGCGTTGACGCCCGATCCGAAATCGCCTTCCCATTGAGAAAGGTCGCCGCCGTTGACGTAGCCATCGTCATTAAAATCGGCCGGTGCAGTCTCCACGGCAACCGGCGCATAATCTTGACTGACCACCGCTTGATTAAGAACGTCAGCCGCAAGCATCACCCGCGGCTCCAATGTTTCGACGCTCAGGCGAAGTTCGCCATTTTTCTTGCCTCGTTTTTTCCCGCCGCTGTTCTTTCTGCGACGGTTTCTTCTGCTGTTGGGATATCGGTCACTTGCCAAGTCGAAAGCTTTTGTCAGTCGAGTAAACATGAATTTTCCTTTTCATTGGGATGAGAAGTGACTAACAAGGATATTCCATACCCCACTTCGACGCGTACCACACGTCCATAGAGCCTGCCCAATCCAAAGCTAACAATAATAGTGGTACTATTGCCTGCCGGCAATCGCCCAGCGGTTTGCTCTGTATTGTAACACGCTGAAAGAAATCCGGTCAACCTTTTTAACGATAAAATTCCATTTTTCCAATACACGAAATGCAAGGAGGTATGGAGCCAGAAGTACGGAATTTCGCATTGCCGCGGTCCTGGTGAAAGTCGCATGAAAGGTCGCACAGCAACTATGAACAAACTGTTGTGCGCCCTATGCGAGAAAGAGCATTCGCCTGTCTTACGCTATCGCAATCTTCGGTTCATCGAACAATTGGTGCTACTCCATCGCTTGGATCATCACAACCCAGTCTCTCTTTCCGGGAGTGGCCAGTTTCACTTGCCGTCCCGCCTCGATCGTCCCAGGCTCTTTCCAATGACTGTTGGTGATGTCGACCCATCTTCATCTCCACTTACTTGAGAGGGCATCCGGTAGTCTGCGCAAGATGGGTCGCTGTCTCATTGCTTCTGATGGGACATTAGGTGCTGTGGCGAGATTGGGGGCATAGTCTTGCTCATTGAAATGTGGAAATCTAAGATGGCGCTTTCAAATTATCAACAACGCTTTCACATGCCTCGCTCGCGGCAGCCTCCCCACCCTGGAAACCCATGAAATACTAGCGAAGCCAACAACAGACAACCACCTATTTTACCGCACTTTCCAGATGCCCTCTGAGAGTTGGCCGTGGCTTCCGCTCGCGGCTACTTGTGAGAGTTCTCCGCTTCGGCCTGCAGAATGGCATCGATGAGACCGTCGCTTGTGTATTGCGATGCGATGGCCGTTGGCGGGTAGCCTGCGCCGGCGAGTTCCAGGGCCGTCAGCGGGCTGATGGCGGCCAGTTTTGTGCGGGCGAGATCCGCACCAAATAGTTGCACCAGCGAACGGGCAATCGCGGAGCTGGTGACGGTGACCCAATCGATTTTGCCTGCCGCCAAGGTTTCGGCAATCTCCTCCTCGGCATGGGCAACATCGCGGCTCTCGTAGACCACCACCTGTTCAACCGTTGTTTCAGAAGCAGCCCCGGCAGCGGCGAGCGTCTCGGCCAAGTATTCTCGGCCACGACTGGCTCGGAGCAGTAAAAACTTTTTCCCAATTACCCCATTATCCACTGCCACATCCGCCAACGCTTCGGCCAGTGCCTCAGCCCGATACTCCTCGGGTTGAAGATCGGCGTGCAGATGATATTCGGCAAGTGTCGCGACGGTAGCCGGACCGATGGCTGCCAATCGCGCATTGCCCAGCGCTCGCACGTCGCGTCCGGTTGAGAGGAGTCGATCGAGAAAGTATCGCACCCCATTCGCACTGGAAAACACGAGCCAGTCGTATGCGTCGAGTCGCCCAATCGCCGCATCAACCGGTTCCCAATCGTCGGGAGGCCCGATGTGGATCGCCGGTTGGCAAACTACCTCGGCTCCCAAGTCCAACAGCCGCTCGACCATTGGGGCCGCTTGTTGGGCGGGCCGTGTGACGAGCACAATGCGACCGAACAGCGGCCGTGACAGGAACCAATTGCATTGAGCTTGGTCTTTTGAAACGGAACCGGGCATCTCATCGCCCGTCGCCACATCCCCCACAATGACAATTGCCGGTGGGCGCAAACGCTCTCTAACCACGAGTTCAGAAATCTCGCCGAGGGTTGTTCTGGTCACACTTTGCTTGGGCAAAGAGCACTGGCGGACAATCGCAACGGGCGTCGACCGCGGTTTGCCATGTTCGATTAGAGTTGCCGCCCAGTCGGACGCGGTGGTGATACCCATGTAGAAAACAAGCGTGCCTGGAAAGTTGGCTAGTTGGCCGTAGTCGAGCGGCTGGCCATCTTTGTCGAGACACTGCTGCCCCGTGACAAATGCCACACACGATGCCCGCTCGCGGTGCGTGAGCGGGATGCCCGCGTAGCTGCCGGCGGCCAGCGCGGCGGTGATACCGGGTACCACTTCGTAGGGAATGCCTGTCGCGTCGAGGGCGGCCATTTCCTCCGCCGCCCGGCCGAAGATTGCCGTATCGCCCCCTTTCAGCCGCACGACCTTCTTGCCCGCGCTGGCTGCGGCAAGCATCTGGGCATTGATTTCGTCTTGCGTGAGTAGCCTCCCATGTGGCCCATGCCGGCCGAGGCAAACCAGTTCGGCATGCGGCGAGGCATGTTGCAAAATTTGGGGGTTGGCCAAATAGTCGTAGAGCACCACATCGGCCATGCCGAGACATGCCTGGCCGCGAAGCGTCAGCAAACCAGGATCGCCCGGTCCTGCTCCCACTAAATAGACTTTGCCGATTGCCATAAAATTGAATCGCTCCACGATAGTTTGTTAGTAACCGTTCACGGAATGAAAAATATTGAACCACGAAGGACACGAAGAGCACGAAGAAGTCAGAGGACAAATCGCTTGTTCCCGCTTCTCAGCGAACTCAAACGGAAAACCCATTCGGAGAAAACCACGAAAGAGACGAAAACTACGAAAAAAGTGGGGGAGTAGGATCTCAGGATTTGAAGCGGAAGGACTTGCCCAACAGTATTCGCAAAACCCTCTCTTTCGTCTGTTTCGTCTCTTTCGTGGTTCTCTTCTCTTCACCTTGAATAGGCTAAATCTGCCCCCTCATCGACTTGATTGGATAGCCTCACGAAAAATAGAATTCTATTCTTTGTGTCCTTTCTTTGTGTCCTTCGTGCTCTTCGTGGTTCATTTTTCTTCCATCCCGTGAACGGTTACGTTTGTTAGCCGCCGGGCTTGTCTCGGTGCGTTCTCGCGTCGGGACAAGCCCGGCGGCTAACAAATGCTCCCACTCCCCTGGGCATCGATGCCGCTAGCCCCCGCATCCGCATTTGTTCTACAATGACAACGCCCCTATCAGTATAACCTAGCGAAGACTGGAAATAAGAGCACCACCCATGTCGTCCGATCCGCCTGCCAGCGACGCCTCTCGATCCCGCAGCCCCGCCCCCTTGGCCCCGGCGGTTCGGCAGCGATTGCAAAAGGTGTTTGAGCATGGGCGGCGGTGTGTGGAAAAGGGGGACCACGACTACGCCAACCAGTTGCTGAGCCAATGTGTCGCGGAGGACCCGGCGAATCTTATCTATTTGCAAAGTTTTCTGGCGAATCTGCAAAAAAAATATGGCGACAATAAAAAGGGGGCAAGGTTCTCGGGGCTGAAGATCAAGAGCCATCGCTCGACATTGGCCAAAGCGGCTGGAAAAGGTGATTGGGAGGCTGCGTTTCAAGCCGGATGTGCTGCCTTGTCGCTTAATCCATGGGATACGACCACGCTATTGGCCATGGCTAAGGCTTGTGAAGAATTAGGAATTGATGAGTGCCAGCTCTTCTATCTCCGCTGGGCGATGGGTTTCGACGCCAAGGACCCCGTCGTCAATCGCCAAGCCGCGCTGGCGCTGGAGCGCATGGGGCAATTCGATCAGGCCATTGCCTGCTGGCAACGAGTCGGGCAGGCCAAGCCGGGAGATGAAGAAGCCACTCGGGCAATTTCCCAACTCTCGGTGGAGAAAACAATCAAGCAGGGCGGTTACGATCCTGCGTCGCTCTCGGGCGGGTCGGCCAAGGATGGCCCGTCGATGTCGGTTGCTCGCTTGTCCAAGGGCGGCGATCAAGGGACCATCGACCGCCAGGAGAAAACTCAGCCACCTGAACAACGGCTAACCGAAGCGATCAAGAACGACCCCGCTGAAATTAACAACTACCTGCAGCTAGCCGATCTGCTCCTGCACGAGCAGCGATTCGACGAAGCCGATCAGGTGCTCACTCGGGCGATGCAAGCTTCCGGCGGTGGCGACTTGCAGGTTCGCGAGCGATTGGAAGAGGTGCTTCTGCGAAGGACGAGACACCAATTGGCCATCGCCGAGCATCGGGCGGGGGAAAATTCTACCGACCAATCGCAAGAACTGGCAGCGAAGTTACGGGCGCAGACAAACCAGGTCGAACTGGAGGTTTTTGCCGCAAGGGCTGACCGCGATCCCCAAAATCCACGGTTGCAGTACGAGCTGGGCTTACGCTTCAAACGGGCGGGAAAGTTCAAAGAGGCAATCCCCCCGCTGCAGGCGGCACGCAGCGACAGCAAGCGTAAACCCTTGGTGCTGCTGGATTTAGGAGAATGCTTTCAGAAAATCGAGCAGTACAAGTTGGCCCTCTCCCACTATGAGCAGGCAATCGAAGCGGCCGAGGAGCCCGCTTCGGACACTCGCAAACTGGCCCTCTATCGGGCTGGCGTTCTGTCGACCGGCTTGCGTGAGCTTGATCGGGCCGAGCGGCATCTGTCCGAGTTGGCCGGAATCGATTTTAGCTACCGCGACGTGGCCGACCGGCTAGACAACCTCGCCCAATTACGCGATAGTGAGTGATTCATGCGGCCTGGGCAAATGCCCAATCGCACAGACCTGCTTAGCTCGACAACGCAGGTTTGAACCACGAAGACACGAAGGACACAAAGAAAGGGATAAAAAGGCAGGGGAAAAACAGCTCGAATTTTTCAAACATGCTATTTCAACCGTTTGAGGTTGCTGGCCTTGCATTGCTTTCTTGCCGTTTGCATCTTCCCCCCATCTTTCTTCGTGTCCGTTGTGTCTTTGTGGTTAATTGACCCTGCTCTGTAGCACTAAGTTCCCTTTTGAATTAACCAAAGGTCTTCGACAACAAACCATGCCAAGTTCTCTAAGCGCTAAGAAACGTCTTCGTCAAAATGAAACCGCCCAGGCCCGCAATAAGGCGGTCAGTTCGGACCTCCGTACCCAACTCCGCAAAGTCCGCGAGGCGATCAGCGCAGGCAACGCCGAGACGAGTGAGGCCGAGTTTATCTTGGCAACAAAAAAGCTCGACCGAGCCGCCGCAAAGAACGTGATCCACGCCAACAAAGCCGCCCGAACCAAGTCGCGGCTATCCAAGGCGATCAAAGCGATCAAGGGTTGAAGCTTTGTAGACCGGAACGAGAATTGTAGGCCGGAACGAGCGGTAGCGCTGTTCCGGCAGTCGTGCATCGCGTTGCGATGCGGCTTTTTTTCAATGTGAAATGCCGGAACTGCGTCGCTATCGCTCCTTGTTACCGGTCTACCGCTTTGCCGCATACGCCAGCACGGCCAGAATGTCATCATGTTGCAGGTCTTCGTAATCTCTGAAGATTTCTTCCGTCATCACCACAGAACTTAATAAGTAAAAATGCACATTAACGGCGATTCCAAAAGCTGTGTGCTGTTATGGTTTTGGGACTTTGATTTCCGAGCGGGTTTCGGAACAAATTCGTCGACGTAAGTTGTTCTGCGGTCGCAATGGGACTGGGTGTCCCAATAACGAACTTTTTTGGGAATTGAGATTGCCCTCAAAGTGCGTCGGGCGATGAATTCGACTCGAGTTCTCAAAGTGCGTTTCGACGCACGGGTGGGCGTCACGAATGGCACTTAGATTTGCTTAACTCGTTTGAGCATCTCAAGTTTGGTTTCGTGTCTTGGTTTCTTGCGTCACTCCGGCAACTCAAACCGGTAGCCCACATCGCGAATCGTATGAATGAACTGCGGCCGGCTTGGCTGGGGTTCGATCTTACTGCGGAGCGTGGCCACACAGCGGTCGACGCTACGGGCGCTGACGATGATCGAGCGGCCCCAGACGTAGTCCATGATGTGGCTGCGGGTGAGCGCTCGGTGGGGGTGGGAGACGAAAAAGTCGAGCAGGCGATACTCTTTGGTGGTGAGTGGGATTTCATTGCCGCCGTGCGTGAGGGTGTGTGAAGTGCGGTCAAAGAGTGCTCCACCGATTTCGATTTTGTCTAGCACGTCGCCCGCTTGACGGTGTAGCAAACGTTTGACGCGTGCCAAGAGTTCACGAATCCCAAAGGGCTTGGTCATGTAGTCGTCGGCGCCGAGCTCTAGACCGCGGACGATTTCTTCCTCATGGCCCTTGGCCGTGAGCATCAGAATCGGCATTTGGAGTTTGGCCTGCCGAACGCGCTGACACAGATCGTAGCCGTTCAAGAGCGGCAGCATGATGTCGAGCAGCAGCACATCGGGCGGCGCAGCCAACACCTGAGCGAGGCCCGCTTCGCCATCGGTGGCGGTTTCAACTTCAAAACCCGCAGTGCGAAAGTTGTCGCTCAATCCACGTAGCAGTGTGGGATCGTCTTCGACGACGAGTATTCGTAGCATCGAATTCATCGTTCGCACTCCAACTTGGCCTGCGTATGCTTTGGCAAACAAATCGTAAACGTGCTGCCCACGGCCGGCCGACTCTCAACCCGAGCCTCGCCACCATGCGCTTTTACGATCGCGCGTATGATGCTCAGTCCCAAGCCACAGCCTCCTTGCGTGCGAGCCACGCGTTGATCGACTTGATAAAACCGATCAAAGACACGACTGGCGGTACGAGCACTGAGGCCGATGCCATTGTCGCGGACAGAAATTTCCACTTGATCGCAATCAGTGACAGCAGTTAGCACAATCTGTTTCTGCTCTCCGCTGTATTTCCAGGCGTTTTCCAGTAGGTTCACGACAGCGGTAACGAGAGCGTCCAAGTCGCCAGAGATCCAAGCCTCTTCGCCTTCGTCAATCTGCAAAAAATCGTCTGCATTATCGCAGTGCTCTAGGAAAACCGCGGCCGCCTGGTGAATCACTTCTTGGACACGAATCTCCTGGAAATCAAAGCGTTGCATGCCGCGCTCCATACGAGAGAATTGCAAGAAGTTGTCGATCAGACGTGTTAGCCGAGCATTTTCATGAGAAATCAGTTCGAGATAATCTCGAAGCTGAGAATTCTCCAAGACCTTTTTTTCATCCGACTCCAGCAGCGTATCGACTAACAGTCGAATCGAAGCCAGCGGTGTTTTGAGCTCGTGCGAAACGGTCGCTACTAGGTCGTTTTTCAGCCGCGCCAGTCGCAGTCGTCGACGAAGCGCGCTAGCCAACAGCCAGGCCAAGACGCAGGTCACCGCGACCACCAGCAGAGCAATCCATGAATGAACGGCATTGCGTTGTTGCGAGGTTTCGTCAAAAGGATCGCCTTCCGTCGCAGAAAGTCCCAAACGCCAATCTCCAAGATTTTCACCCAGCGAAACATCTATCAAGTTCTCAGAGGCTTGCTGAGGCGCTATCACGGCAAATGCGACGCCACTCGGCAAGGGTAAAGCTTGCGTAAATTCAAGGAATCGTTCGCGAATTGTTTCCGTATGAAATAGTCCAACTGTCCGGCCATCAGGCGACGCTTGGCTCCACAATTCTGGTAGCGAGGTGTGTCGCAATTGTTCTACAAAAAAACTAGAACTGTATATCGAAGCCACCTCGGCTGCCAACTCCTCGGCAGGTTGTGTGGGCCAAGCAAATTTGTCGACACGGAATCGCGCTAGTTCTGCCATTAAGAATCGGCGTTGCGGCGAAATCAGGGCCGACTTTTGGTAATCGCCCAAACGTTGTGAGAGTTGATTAGCAATTTCATTCCATAATTCTGTCTCGGGTCCCAAAACTTCCAGCAAACGTAGCTCGGCGGCGGCGGCGAATGATCGTCCTTGCTCGTCCCTTAGTTTCTCCTGCTGACACTGAGCTTGTAAAACCTCAATCGCAGAGGCCCGGTCACCTAACCGCAAGAGACAACGTACTTGAGCCTGTCGAGCCCTAGCACCTTCGACTGCATGGTGATCTCCGCGAATGATTTTCGCGTAGGCTTCAGCTGCGGCTGTGTGCTGTTGTTTCGAAAATTCCAGCTCTTCAGCTTTCCTCCATTCCGAGCTGGGCTCAACCAAAGCCTCCTTATTGAAGAACGGTTGAGCCGGATAGACGATCCGTCCTTGCTTGTCGCAGATTAGCACGCTATCGAAGAAACCTGCTGAGACAAAAGCAGCAAACGATTGTGCGGGATTTTGTTCATCGACTTGCTTGGCTAGCTGTTCAAACTCTGTCGCCCAACGATCCTGCACAGTTTGCTTGGCTGATTCTAATTGAGTTTGATAGGCCTCGCGCAGACGCTGGCCGGTCGCGAGTCGTTCATTGCGAACCGCCTCGCGCATC
>CBDFMC010000010.1:0-164233 GCA_965249435.1 Lacipirellulaceae bacterium
CGTCGAGACGGAGATTATCTCGGTCGCCATTGAGGAATTTGTTGAGGGTCGACTGGTCGACCCCAGCGTCTTTGGCGATTCGATAAACGCTCAGTCCACTCCGACCGGCTGCATTTCTCAAAGCAGCGGTGAGGCTTCCTGCCTCGCCGCTGCGGGTCTTTGATTTTGCCATGATGATTAGTCCTCCAGGTTATCCAGCCAATGCTCGGCTATCTCGGGCCAGTTGACCTCCTGGAGGGCAGCACCGAGCAAGTCTGCGTAGAGAGAAGCTTCCGCAGTCACTGGTGTTCCCTCGACGACCTCCTCTTTGAGGCGGTCGGCAAGCGAAAAACGGGCGGCCTGGTCAACGGTCCAAATTTCTTCTTCGACCTGACAGGCCGCTGGGGCTTCGTTTCGACACTCGCGGGCAACCTCCCGCCAGTAGTCTTGTGTTGCTTGGTCATTGTCAAGCCACAAGGCCGTTACCCAAGTCTCGTAGTTCGTCCATCCGTTGTAGCGTTGTTCATTTTGTTTCATGTTCCTCCATGCTAATCTGAGAGCTTTTCCATTAAGTTCAATAATTACGCTACTCAGTTCAAACGGCCTTCCGCTGAAGAACCGCTTGATTCAGTAGCGTCTCCGCGACCTCTTCCCAGTCAATGCGTTTCAACGAAAGCAGCAACTGGAAACCGAAAAAGCTGTCCCTGGGCGGTAAACTCTGTAAAACCCCGCTCTTGAGTTCCATGGCAAACAGTCTTCGAACGGCTTCTCTTGCCGTGCCGGAGAAGCTCGCGTATTTATCGGCTACTTCTTGCCAATACAAATCGTTAGCAATGTAGCCGGTCGCGTGGTGAGTCTCAATGTTTTTTTGCTGTTGTCCTTGAAGTTGCTTTTCCATGTTCTTCTCCGTTTCTTCGATTCAGTGTTCGCCCATCGAACTCTGTCTATGATTCTAGTATAGGGCAATTGCCCTATACTGTCAACAAAAAAGTGGGCCTGAGAACAAAAAACTTCACCACGACTGCTTCAATTTCCAAGGCAGTGGGTGCCAGGCTTAACGGGGTGAGTAACAGCCGAGAATGGTGGCCGTCGCTAGAGCGGTGCGAATAGGCAATTCACTTTTCCCTTCATTGCTAATCCGAACGTACGTGCTGCTCGGACGACTCGAAGTGCAAAGCGAAGGAGTCGCGTGCTGCACGAATTCAAGAAGCGATTCGGCAAAGCACGCTATTGCTACAGCTTCCCCCACAATTCGCGTTGCGGCATGAGGGGCCGGTTGAACCATGCAACGTATGCTTCGCGGTGCTCGTCGTCCCAGTCGCAGAATGCTTCGGTGAGGTTGAATGACTGTGGCTCATTCTCCCAAACGGATAGAACGAGCTTGGCTGCGTGCTTGGCCACGGGCGAAGCTTCCGTCTTCATCCAATCCTCGAAGCGACCCTCGTCAAATGGTTCGAGGCCAGGAGCCTTGCGGAGCGACGGGAATATATAGGCCAGCTCGGCGACCGCCAGATTAGGACTCATCAGTGGCAGAAACTGGATTTCGTTGCACTTGTAGGCAAATGCCTCGTACGCTTCCATGCACCGTCGATACCTGGGGAAGTCGTTCTCCGCCGCCTCGCTTACATGGCCAAAACTCTTGAGCCATGCCTCAAACTCGGCTTCACTTACCGAATCTTCCCCGCCGACGCACTCTCGTTTGGTCTGTTCAAACTCGTTCTTCAATCGAGATAGCCCGGCAAGCTGCTCGGTGAGCATTTTGGCGGTGATTGGAGTCGAGCTGGGGATATGGTCGGGCATTATGTATCACCAATTGGGATAGCTTTGCGGCTGGTGAGCGACGTGAGGTCGGGCTGCCCAGCATGCTTACGTATCTAGATGATAGCCGTTCGCTAAACGAGCCAGAATCGGCGGAAGATTTGCCATCCCTCGCAGGGCGGGCGAGGGATGTCGACGTTTCACCCGGTCTCAGAAAAAAAACTGATAACTAGGCTGAGGCCGCAACTAGATACTGCAAAACAAGTTACAGCCATTAGCACGATTATTTACGTCGCCATATGCGGCACGCACAGATATTTTAGATTGACGACAACCCGGCCCCTGGTATAATTAAAGTGTGCATCGAGCATATGGCGACGTAAACATATCGCTCGACGCCTGTATGTTCCAAAAAACGGCCCCGTGCTTGAACACGGGGCCAGCCAACCGCAACCGAAGCAGAGCTTGCCCGGCCATGGCTGACACACTGTAGGACATTATCGTTCTACCGAGTCCGCCGGTCAATTGCTCAGTCGCCTCAGAAAGGAGTCGAAACGAGCAAAATGACCGTCGTCCTCACTGTTTTTCAGGCCACAGCAGTGGCCAGCGGTGGGGAGGCATGTGATTCCTAGTTTAAGGAACCAAAAGCATGTCGACTGTATCGACAAAAACCGTGGCGACCATCATCGCCGAAATTGACGCCTACATTCGCAAGTGCGGGGGGACTTATTCCTCCTGGTACTGCGGTGTTGCCGCGAATCCGCGTGACCGCCTGTTCAAAGACCATAACGTCGACGAACATCGCGGCCAGTGGATTCATGCAGACGCTGGCACCGACACCAAAGCCCGCCAAGTCGAGAAGCATTTTCTCGACAAGGGCTGTAAGGGTGGCGGTGGTGGCGGCGACCACACGACTCGTCATGTGTATGCCTACCGCATCACTTCGACGACGCGAGAGTAGTTTTTCAATCCGGTGGGGCGGGGCCTCGGCCTCGCTCCACCAGTTCCAATAAACGGCAGTTCCATGCGACGCAAAATCAAAGACATCGCCGACATCATCATCGGTTACCAGCATCGAGGGGAGCCAATCTCCATCGCGTCGGACGGTACGCATCAAGTGGTTCAAATAAAAGACCTTCAAAAGGATTCTGTGTCTGACGAGTTTGTTCGTGTGCCAACCGAAAACAGGCTGTCCACTAGCAGCCTCTACCGGGTGACTCCCAAGAGCAAAGCGGAAGCCTACGAAGTGAAAGAGGATGACGTACTTTTTCTGTCGCGGGGTGCTCGCTATTTGGCGGTGCCGCTGGTTCAGAATTATGTGTGGCCTTACCCTAAAACATGGGAGGGCGTCATCGCTTCTTACTATTTTTATATCCTTCGCCTGAAGACGGGCGACGTGACGCCTGAGTATTTGGCTTGGGTGTTGAACCAAGAGCGGGCACAAGCCGAAATGGAGGCCGTTTCGCAGGGGTCTCATATGAAGATGATTAAGAAGGAGGACTTTGCAAACATTGCCGTCAGCGTGCCTGCATTCAAAAAACAATGTGACATTATTACCTTGCATCACTTGTCCGTCATGGAAGGTCATTTGGTGGAACAAATCCAACAAAAACGAACGGCAATGGTCGACACGCTTTGCACGCGTGCCGCAGCCGACAGCAACTAACCCTAGAAAGGCCTCCCAGCCATGTCCAATAAAGTGACTCGTGACGAAATCGGCAATGTCGTTTGGCGTGCTTGCGATACGTTTCGCGGCGTCATCGATTCTTCGCAGTACAAAGATTACATCCTCGTGATGCTCTTCGTAAAATACCTCAGCGACCTGTGGAGCGACCGCAAGGAGAAGTATGAGAAAAAGTACAAGGGCGACAAGACCCGTGTCAAACGGGCGATGGCTCGCGAACGGTTTGTGCTGCCGAAAGAGACACATTTTGATTTTCTCTACAACAAACGGAACGAAGCCAACATTGGCGACCTTATCAACACGGGCCTGACGGCCATCGAAGACGCCAATCGAGGAAAACTTGAAAGCGTGTTCCGTAATATTGATTTCAACTCCGAAGCCAACCTCGGTAAGCCGAAGGACCGGAATGCTCGACTAAAACATTTGCTCGAAGACTTTCGCGAAGTCGACCTGCGGCCCTCTCGCATTGGCAATGCCGATGTGATTGGCGACGCTTATGAATACCTCATCGAGCGTTTTGCGGCGGGGGCGGGCAAGAAGGCGGGCGAGTTTTATACGCCGCCGGAAGTTTCGACGCTGCTTACGCGGTTGCTCCAACCAAAACCGGGCGACCGCATTTGCGACCCTGCGTGTGGGTCGGGTTCGCTGCTCATCAAGATGGGCAACTATGTCAAGGAGACTGAGAACTCGAAGGACTTTGCACTCTACGGGCAGGAGGCGAATGGCTCGACGTGGGCACTCTCGAAAATGAATATGTTTTTGCACGAGATGGACCAAGCGACTATCGAGTGGTGCAATACGATTCGCAGTCCGGCCCTTATCGAGGGCGATGCGTTGATGAAGTTCGACGTGGTGGTGGCCAATCCGCCCTTCTCGCTCGACAAGTGGGGTGACCCCGACAAGGTGGCCGAGGACAAGCCGTTCAATCGGTTCCATCGGGGTGTACCTCCCAAGAGCAAGGGCGACTATGCGTTTATCTCGCACATGGTTGAGACCGCCCTGGCCGACGTGGGCAAGGTGGGCGTCATCGTGCCGCATGGTGTGCTGTTTCGCGGTGGCAAGGAAGGAATTATTCGCCGGAAGCTCATCGAGGAAAACATGCTGCACGCGGTGGTCGGGCTACCGGCAAACTTGTTTTACGGCACGGGCATCCCAGCGGCGATTCTAATCCTTGACAAAGGCCGTACTGCCCGCAAACAAAAGGACGTGCTGTTTATCGATGCCAGTCGAGAGTTTGCCGACGACAAAAAGCAAAACCGGCTTCGTGAAGAGGATATCGACAAGATTGGCAAGACCTTCGACAAATTCAAGACGGTCGACAAGTATGCCTACCGGGCAAAGCCCAAAGAGATTGCCGAGAACGAGTTCAATCTGAACATCCCGCGTTATGTAGATACGTTCGAGCCAGAGGCGGAAGTTGATATTGAAGAGACGCAGGCAGAAATTGTCGAGTTAGAGAAGCAGCTTGTTGCTGTGCGAGCCAAGATGGCAGGGTACATGGAGGAACTACAGGCCGATGCGTGACCACTTTCCGACACATCCGAACGACTGGAAACGTAAGCGACTTGCTGACGTTGCAGAGATAATTGTGAGCAACGTGGACAAAAAGTCCGAAAACGGCCAACCGGCAGTTCTTCTCTGTAACTACACGGATGTGTATTACAACAGCATAATCACGAGTCGCATAGCCTTCATGGAAGCTACGGCAAAGCCCGGTGAAATTGAGAAGTTCTCAATATTGCGAGGTGACGTCATTGTGACTAAAGATTCTGAAACACCGGAGGATATCGCTGTACCAGCACTGGTTTCAGATGACCTTCCTGGTGTCCTATGCGGCTACCATTTGGCAATCATAAGGTGTGATTCCAATCGATTATGGCCAGCGTTTCTGAATCACTTACTTAAAGACCATTGTGTCCGACACTATTTCTTCACGCTTGCGAACGGAGTCACACGATTCGGGCTTACACACGGTTCTCTCTGTAACGCACATCTTCCAATGCCTTCTCTGACTGAGCAGAAACGAATAGCGACGGTGCTGAATACGGCAGACCAGGAAATTAGTTTATTGGAAGGTCTAATCGAGAAGAAACGGTTGTTGCTCACAGGTGCTGCCCGGCAACTACTGCTGGGAAAGCGTCGCTTTCAAGAGTTTTCGGATGAATGGGTCACCTGCAAGATTGGAGATATTCTGAAGAATGTGGTTCGACACGTCGCCGTCGATAACAACAACACTTATCGCTTAGTTAGTATGCGAAGACGCTCTGGTGGTCTCTTTGATAGAAGCAACTCTATGGGGGCCGATATTGGTTACTCGAAGTTAAAGACGATAAAAGTCGGTGATTTCGTCATTGCACGTCGGCAAGTTATTCATGGTGCGATGGCTATGGCAACCAAAGAGTTCGATGGAGCATACATATCAGACGCGTACGTGACTCTCGTGCCGAAAGAAAAAGGTGCTATGCACATGCCTTTTTTCGACTTCATGTCTCGTTTGAAGGAGCTGTACTACGTTGCGTTTCGTTGCAGCTACGGCGTCGCATTAGAGAAGATGTTTTTCAACCTTTCCTGGTTCTTGAAGGAATCCCTGCGTATTCCTGAATCGCTAAAGGAGCAGCAGAAAATCGCCAGCCTACTTGATATGAGACAGCGAGAGATTCAGTGTTTGGAGTCTCAGCTGCTTGCTACTCAACGCCAGCGGCAGGCACTTCGTCAACTCCTTCTTACGGGCAAAGTTCGTGTGCCAGAATTAAGCCAGAAAGGGTGAACAAATGGCTAAAACCTGGAAATTCACAGTTCGCCTGCTCCGCGAAGGCATTACGGTGGCCAAGTCCCTCAAGAATGGTCATGGGCTAACTCAATCGAAGTGGACCCATTGCAAAGGAGCCAAGCTTTACGCTGGCACAGCCTACTCAAGCAAAGCGAAATGGATTGAGCTACTGCAAGATGGAGCACAGGGTATTACGAAGCTTACCAATCGAGGAGCTGTCGCTCTGTTGTTTCTGCCCATAAAGAAACGCATTTTGGTTGTTACCTTCGGCATGGCCCATATTTATTTGACGCCGGAGTCTTATGAGCAAGATTTTGGCCTTAAAGTGGTTCTCAATTCAGTCGGGAGCAACGGCCTGAAAAGTCTGGACGTGAGCACACCTGAAGACCAGACGTTGCAACGCAGATTGCAAACTAGCAAGCAGTCGGACCTCTCGGCATTTGGCATCGATATCGACCGAGATATTCTCAAGCAAATGACTGGCAAGCCATCCGACGATGACTTCGCATCAGAAGTGAGTGGGGCCGACAGCCTATCGATACGTGCTAAGGTCGCCGGAAAAAACATCCACAAAAAATGCACGGAGATTCTGGAGTTCTACGGCAAGAAGGACTACGAGAAGAATTTCAAGTGGGTCGACCACATTCGAGCAGTAAAAGACGCGTCCAAAATCAAGGCACTCGACGCTCTGCTTTGGAAAGACATTCAATATGCGGTACAGAAGAAATGTTTGCCTGCAACTCACTTAGCTGCTCCTGTGGTGCTCGAACAAGCCGACTTTGGCTCCATTCGCTATTCGGGATTCGGGCGAAGCGATTCGTATGATGCATTAGACGTTTCAGACTTTATTGCTGAGTTACTCGGCAAATCTGAATCGGTGGACATCGATGCGTTTAAGAAAAACTATTGGGTCATGCAATCTGCCCAGCATGACGACTCGTATTTCAAGAAATGGAAAGTATACGAGTGCTGCGTTTTCGAGACAAAGCATGATGGCCATATTTACGTTCTTTCTGCGGGCAAATGGTATCGAGTCGATGCGGATTATGCCAAAGAAATAGAGGGCAGCTTCAAGAGCATTCCCGTCTGTGGGCTCAAATTCCCCGACGTTTTGTCTGGCGAAAACGAAGGCGATTACAACAAGCGTTTATCATCAACCATTGCCGATGCTGTTTGCCTCGACCTCACGACGCTTCGTTGCGAAGGAGCTTCGTCTGGGATAGAGCCCTGCGATGTTTTCACCAAGGCTGGCGAATTCATTCACGTGAAGAATGAAGCGACCTCATCGAAGCTTAGTCATCTATTTCAGCAAGGTGTGGTTTCTGCTGAAGCTTTTGTCAGAGATAAAAAATATCGCAAAGAACTTAAGAGTGCGATTGGTAACCTCGACGGCGGAATTGCACAGACCCTTTCCGACGTGCGAATGCGGCCAAATACTCCAGATTTCAAAATTGTGTATGCCGTAATGCGTAAGCCGTATCGGAATGGTGAAATGGGATTGCCTTTCTTTAGCAAAGTCGTGCTGAACAATGCAGTTCGCAGGCTGGAAGACTTGGGATTTTCGGTTGAGTTTGCATGGGCGAAGAAAACTTCCTAGAAAGCGTTGATACAATGAATGACATCCCTAACACCAAAGAAAAGTACATCTCGCAGATTCCTGCGTTGCAGATGCTCATCAACCAAGGCTGGGAGTATCTGACGCCCGAAGAGGCCCTCAAGCAACGGGGCGGCAAGCTGGGGAATGTGCTGCTCGAAGGCATTTTTGTGGAGCAATTGCGAGCGAGTAATCGCATCAAGGAAAAATATCCCTTCTCCGAGGGGAACATTCTCACAGCGGTGCAGCGGCTGAAGGAAGAACGATTCGACGGGCTGGTGCGGACCAACGAAAAGCTCTACGACCGGCTGACCCTCGGTACGACGTTGCCGCAGTCGATAGATGGCGATACGAAAAGTCATCCGCTGAATTACATCGACTGGGAACATCCCGAGAACAATGTTTATCATGTGACGGCGGAGTTTATTGTCGCTCGTACAGCCAGTCAAAAGACGCGGCGACCCGACATTGTGCTGTTCGTCAACGGCGTGCCGCTGGTCGTCATCGAAAACAAGTCGCCAAACGCCAAGTCGCCAAGCGGCGAAGCTCCCGTGGAACAAGCGATTTCGCAGATGATACGCAACCAGGGAGTAAAGAACATTCCTCGGTTGTTTGGCTATGCTCAACTGTTGTTAAGCTTGGCCACGGACGCAGCAAAGTTTGCCACGGTCGGCACGCCCGCGAAATTTTGGGCCGTGTGGAAGGAGCTGGACGAATCGGACGAGCAGTTGGCCGAGCTGGTCAATCAGCCGCTCCATAAGGAGACCAAAGGGCGATTGTTCAGCGGCGAGTTTGCCGAGTGTCGGCCTTATTTTGAGGAACTGGAGGCAGCAGGGCCACGGCAAGTGACCGAGCAAGACCGAATGGTGGCGGCCCTCTGCAAGCCGGAGCGACTGCTTGAACTGGTGAACCGGTACACGCTGTTTGACGGAGGGGACAAAAAGGTCGCCCGGTATCAGCAGTTTTTCTGTGTGCGGAAGATTTTGGACCGCATTCGCAAACGAGACCGCGACGGAGCACGGCAAGGGGGCGTTGTTTGGCATACGCAGGGGAGCGGCAAGTCGCTGACCATGGTGATGCTGGCGAAAAGCCTCGCGATGGACTTGCCACGCGAAGGGGCCGACCATTTTAAGATTGTGCTGGTCACCGACCGCATTGACCTCGACGAGCAGATTTACCGGACGTTTAGCAACTGCGGCACGGAGCCTGTACAAGCGAAAACGGGAAAGCATCTCACAGAGCTTCTTCAAGACGACAAATCTCGCATCATCACCACAGTCATCGACAAGTTTGAAGCGGTGATGAATAGCAAAGTAAAAGTCGCGAATCCCAACGTGTTTGCGTTGGTCGACGAAGGTCATCGTGGGCAATATGGCCCGCTGCACGCGAAGATGCGACGCGTGCTGCCGAAGGGCTGCTTTATTGGTTTTACTGGCACGCCAGTGATGAAGAGCCAGAAGAACACCATCGACAAGTTTGGCGGCTTGATAGACACCTACACCATTACGCAGGCCGTCGATGACAAGGCGGTTGTGCAATTGCTGTACGAGGGACGCGACGTGCCGCAGACGGTCGACTCGGAGGCACTCGACCGCTGGTTCGACGCGATGACCGAGAAGCTATCGAAGGAACAGGCGGCTGACCTCAAGAAAAAGTATGCCACGAGTGGACAGCTCAACAAAGTGGACCAGAAGACCTTTGCTGTTGCTTGGGATATCAGCCGTCACTTCTCGGAGACTTGGAAGGGGACGCCACACAAGGGGCAGTTGGTTGCTGCTAATCAAGCGACGGCCCTCAAGTTCAAGCAGTACCTTGACGATTTCGGGCTGGTCACGTCGGAAGTGCTTATCTCGGGGCCAGACGAACGCGATGGGCACGAGGAAGTGGATGAGCCGGAGGAGCTGACGGAGGATGACGCCCAAAAGGTAGTTGCCTTCTGGAACAAGATGATGCAGAAGCACGGCGGGCCGAAGGAGTATCAGCGGAATCTCATCAACTCGTTTAAGCATAGCGAGTCGCCGGAAATCATCATTGTGGTTTATAAGCTGCTGACGGGATTTGACGCACCACGCAACACAGTTCTCTATCTTTGCCGTTCGATGAAGGAGCATTCGTTGTTGCAGGCGATTGCCCGAGTAAATCGGCTGTTCGATGGCAAGGAGTTTGGCTACATCATCGACTACGTGGGCGTGCTGGAGAATCTTGACAAGGCACTCGACCTTTACGGCAAGCTGCCGGAGTTCGACGAAGAAGACTTGGCGGGGACACTGCTGCCTGTTCAAGAGGAAGTCGCCAAGCTACCGCAGCGGCACTCGAATTTACTCGAAGTGTTCAAGACGATTGAGAACAAACAGGACACTGAATCTTATGAACGATTCTTGGCCGACCAGGCAGAGCGAGAGAAGTTCTATCAGCGGCTTTCGCTGTTCGCCCGCACATTGCAGCTTGCCTTGTCGACGGTGAGTTTTCACGAAGAGACATCGGTTGAACGCATAGCAAAGTACAAGGAAGACTTGAAGTTCTTCCGCATGCTGCGGGTGAACGTCCAGCGGCGTTATGCTGAAATCGTGGACTTTGGAGAGTATGAGAAGCGGATTCAGAAATTGCTGAATACGCATGTGAAGTCAGGAGAAGTGGAGCAGGTTATCGCTCCGCTAAACATTTTCGACCAAGAGCTACGCGAAGCGGAGCTGGCGAAGATGGGGCGGGCCGCGTCGAAGGCGGATGCCATTGTTTTTGCCACACGCAAGACCATCGACGAGAGAATGGATGAAGACCCCGCTTTCTACCGGAAGCTCTCTCGTTTGATACAGGATGTGCTCGACGATTGGCGGGCACGTCGATTGTCGGAAGCCGATTACCTGAAGCGTGCGAGGGAAGTTTGCGATTCGGTTGTCACACGCAAGGGTGAGGATATCCCCGATGTACTTCGCAACGAGGAGGATGCCAGAGCTTTCTTTGGCGAATTGGCGGAGGTTTTTGAGAGATACTCATCAGACGCCTTCGACGCCCGTGAACAGTCTGCTCAGGCTGCTCTGCGAGTGGATGAGATTACTGAGAAGCATAAGCGTGTCGATTGGATGAACGACACGGACGTGCAAAATCGCATGAAGACAGAAATAGAAGATATGCTGTTTGAGTTGAAGGATAGGTTTGACATCGACCTCAGCTTGGAGGATATCGACTCGTTGTTGGAACGATGCATTCAAATCGCACGGAAGAGGAAAGCAGCATGACCACAAAGAATGGAATCGGTTCAGGGCACACGCTGGAGTATGGGCGGGAACGAATCCCGTTCGAGCTGGCGTTCTCCGAACGGAAGCGATTGACGATTCACGTCGAACCGGACCAAAGCGTGTGCGTGCTTGCCCCGCTCGATACGTCCATGGAAAAGGTGATGGCTCGATTGCAAAAGCGAGCCGGATGGATTTCTCGGCAACGGCGTTACTTTGAAGAGTTCATTCCACCACCACCGCCGAAGCGATTCGTTGATGGCGAGACGCATCGGTATTTGGGACGACAGTATCGATTGCGGTTTGAGCAAGGTGATTCTCGTGCCGTCAAACTGCGAGGGCGGTACTTTCATCTTATCACTCCGAAAAAACCAAGTGCGACTGAAGTCGAAAATCTGCTGGAAGCTTGGTATCGTCAGCGAGCAGACCTTTTGCTTGGCAGAAAGGTTGTGGACTCGCTAAAAAGTAGTTACTTCCGAGGTATTGGTTTCCCGAACGTGCAAATTCGGAAAATGAAGCGGAGATGGGGAAGTTGCACGAAAAGCGGTGGCATCATTTTCAATTTGAATCTGGTCAAGGCTCCTTTGGATTGCATTGAGTACGTTGTTGTGCATGAGCTGTGTCATTTGAAAGTGCATGACCATAGCCGCAGATATTATGACCTGTTGGCGAAGTGCATGCCTGATTGGGAGCGACGGAAGAAGCGATTGAATTCACAAGATTGGGAACGGAGCTGAACAGGAGAGTGAAATATGGCCAGCAACATTCCAAGCGAAATCAAAAAGGTGCGTCGCGACATTAGTGACCGTCTATGGCATTTCACTCGACGGGACGGGAAATCTCTGCAAACGCTGGAGACAATCCTTACGACCGAGAGAATAGTTGGCGGAACTGACAAGTATTGTGCTGAGCGGTCGGTGTGCTTTACCGAAATGCCATTGTTGGAGGCAATCAGACAATCTCCAACGCTTGACATGCACTCGTACGGTCGCTTGAGCGATTATGGCATTGGGTTCAAGAAAGATTGGGTCTTTGGGAAAGGAGGCCGTCCGGTAATCTACGGCCTTGCTTCTGAGAAACACAAACTACCGACCGACATGCGTTGGCGTCATTGCGACCTCGACCTTGCGATGGGTATCGATTTCACCTGGCAAAGGGAGTGGAGAGTACCCGTAGCTGAGCTTGCTTTTGACGCGTCGCAAGACCCACTTGTCGTTGTTCGCACAATGGAAGAGGCGTACGACCTCCTTTGTACTGATTATTGCGAGGACCCAGTGCGAGACGAAGTGTACTTTACTCTTACATGGTCCTTCATATCACACGAGCAGCTCCAGGAGGCTAAAACGTCCGATGATGTTGAGGTACTCAGTTGGGAGCGAGGCTAATCCTGGGGAGCAGTATGAAACCTAGAGAAACGGACCCAAAGACGGATTCTTGGTGGAAGTGGTCACTTGTATGGGCTATCGGAGTAGCGGTCCTCGCAAGCATTATGCTGCCAACACCCATTCACCAGTGGAAGCTGTTTACAGCAGTCGCTTTACTAGCCTTTCTAGTTTTTTGTTGGTGGAATCCAAAACTGAGGTATTGGCGATTAGCTCTCCAGATTCTCACTATGTGGGGCGTAAGTCAATTTGGCTCGAAGCTTATGCTGTACCTGGGAGTGGAACAGGGAACACTTGCGTTCGCATTCGAGAATGACGCGTCAAGCATGTTCGACGTTTCGATGGCAGCTTGCGTTGTCACGGCCTTGGTATTGGACTTCTGTTCTCGCAGTGGCTCCCCGCTTGAACGAGGAATCAGGCAGCTGATAAGTGTGACCGTCACCCGCCAAGAAATCAGAACGAATCTGGGAACTCAAACCAATATCGGCCACGCCGCTGTGGTTAATATAAACCAGTCAATACCGGCTCCGTCCGAGGGTGAGCTGGACGATGCTCTCACAAAGTCACCCGCCACAACGTCGCCAGCGGTAAGGGAGGGAGCATACCATGACCAAATTGATATCGCTGTCGGCTATATGAAGGAAGACAAGGTAGATGTTGCGATTGAGTTTTTGCTCCGATTGCGGAAGCGGGAATGGGACCGAATGTCTGAACGGGCGAAATACCGCACACTCGCCAACCTTGGGCATTGTCGCGGAAGACGCGAGGAATACGCACAATCTCTTTCTGACTTTCGAGAAGCCCTTAAGCACCAGCCTGGAGACCTTGATGGGCGGTGCTTCGTAGCGGCGGCGGAGTATTCGGCTGGCAATGACAAGAAAGCAAGGCAACTTGCCGAAGAGATTCTCGAAGAGCATCCGGACGCGATTTATTCCCATGTCGTAATGCTTAAGACGGCGTCGTCCGGTTATTCAGTAGAGTCACTCTGGAACGAACTTCCGGAGGTCGTTAAGAACGCTCCTCCAGTGCTCGCCGCCGCAGGCTGGCGAGCCGCGAGCCAGAAAGAGTTTACCTTTGCTAAGACGTTGGCACAAAAAGGAAAGGAAGATGTAGAAAGTAAGTCCGAGTTTGAAGTGCTCGATGCCGCTATCTGCATTGGCAAATTGTCGCTGCGTATTATGGGTAACCCTCCTGCTTCGGAGGAAGAAGTCGCAATTCTTAACGATGCCATCGCAAGACTTGAATCGACCGAAGCATGCGTCGAGGTATCTTCAGCAAAGCAACAAGTTGGTCAGGTTTATTATTACTTAGCTTGTGCGTACCGTCTGATAGGCAAGAACAACGAAGCCGAGCACGCCTATCGTCAGGCTGTTAAGGCCTGGCCGTCGGCGACAGACGTTGGTCGCCAATACGTCCTGCTTCTCAATGAGCTTGGCCGATTGGACGATGCCGTCGGGGTTCTCCACAACAACGAATACCATCAACGTGACGTTGAAAGCACGGTATTACTCGCTCACTGCCTAGCAGAACGAGACAAGAGCAGTGACAAGACCCGAGCTAAGGACTTGCTGAAGAGTGCTCTGGGTGGTCTCGGCGATTGTGACTTGGCCACAATCAGCAATGCTGTGAACCTTCTTGGACTCCTCGAAGGTGAATCGGAGAATGTAGACGAGACAATCGAAACAATTACGAATCTCGTCAATGTCGCAGTGAGTGAAGCACACAGCACAGCCCTGTGTGCCAACGCACGCCTTTGTGCTGGGGAGGAAGAAGCTGCAAAACAGCTCTGTGTCCATGCAGTTGCTATTTTGGGAGACACTGAGGAAATCATTTGCCTTTGGGACGTTGCGGAAGCATGTAAAGCGACCGGTCTATTCGATTCTGCCCTGTCCGTCTACGAGCGGTTCGTTACATCATCAAGTCCAAAGCGACACGTCATGGCACTTCTCGAATGTGCTGACCGTTCAAGTGACAACAAGACGCTGCTGGAATTTTGCAAGGCGTTGCGAAGCCATGGAGTCGTGTTCGAGGAGGCCATCGAGCTAGAAGCGGTCACTCGCGAGAAGTACGACGACCTCGAAGGAGCGATTGAAGTGCTTGATGCATATTTGGCTCTGCAGAGGGAGGACTATTTCTCGAAACTTGTTAATCTCCGAAGGGCAGTTCTGGGCATTCGGTATGGTCGAGAGGAACTCTGGAACGTGAATCCGAGTGACTTGCCATCATCAGACGACGCGGATGGCAGTATTGGACGACTGGTCGTCATTGTTCTCAAGAAGCAAGGCAGAGACGAAACCGCTATCGAGTATGCCTACGCCTTGCTTCGAAGGAGATTCAACGATTCCGAGGCTCATCAAGCGTTCGTTGCAAGTGTGGGGCCACCGGGAAGTGAGGTGAAACTTCCCTGTGTCACAGAGGCCGGTCCAGGATGTGCTGTCCAATATCAATCATTAATCGGAAGTGAGAGTGGTTGGTGGATTCTGGAAGACCTTCCCGATGCACGGCAAGAACTCCGCGAGCTAGAACTAAGTCATCCTGTAGCAAGAGACCTGATAGGGAAGGGAGCGAACGATGAATTCACCTTGCGGTCAAGCAGCATTCAAGATGTGACGGCTCGCATTGTGAAAATCATTAGCAAGTACCAATACAGATACGGCGACATCTTCGACCGATGGCAAGACCGCTTTCCTGGCGAGTTCTTCGTGTGGAAGGTGGAGATGCAAAAGGACGAGAGTGGGGAGCTGGATTTATCGCCGATATTCAAATCTCTCGATGATAAAGCAAAGCACACTGAGCAGCTGCATCAAGTGTATCGAGAGCACCCGATGTCGGTTGCAAGCTTTTCAGTAGTCTCCGGTGTCGACGCCATTGACGCTGCAACTCATTTGGCCACAGAATCGGACTTGAAGATTCGATGCTGCTTCGGGAATGAGCAAGAATATCAATCGGCGGTAGCATGCACCGGTATTGCAAGCGACGTAGTGCTGTGTCCAAGTGCATTGGCTACGCTCTGGTTGCTTCGTGCTTGGGAGTTGGTCGATGAATTCCCATTTCTGCTAGTCGTCCCCCGAGGGGTGATGGAGCAACTAAGGCGAAAGCAGGAAGGCGAGTCACTTCATGGGCAAGGTTTTCTCAGCAAGATTGGCGAGAAGTACGTACTCACCGAGACAAACGAAGAGCAACGCATTCAGTTTCGGGAAGACCTAAATGCGTTTTACGAATGGTTGGTAAGTCTGGCGACTATTGTCAGTGGCCTACCGTTGGCAGAAATACCAGTCGAGATGAGAGACAATTTGTCTCAAATCTTCGGTGTCGATACCGCTCAATCCATAGCAGTGGCAAAGCAGCGAGACATTCCGCTGTGGACTGACGACTTGGGTGTCGGAGAGTTAGGTCGCATTGAACTTGAAGTAAGTCGTACATGGACAGAAGTCGTTCTGGGTAGCCTCGTAGCCAACGGCAAACTAGACAACGGAGTCTACGACGACATGGTTGCCATTCTCAATGGCTGTGGCTATTGCCATTCTAGGTTGACTCCGCAGGCCATCCTGGCGGCAGCGAAGAAGGCAGAATGGAACCCGCAATCATGGCCGTTCCCAGCCGTGGTTGAATGGTGTTCGAATCCTACATTGAACCCATTAGGCGTCGCACAGATTGTCAGCTTCTCTCTACCGTTGCTCTGGCAAAATGCGTCAATGTCTGAACAAGCTTCAGACATCAGTCGGAGTTTGCTTGTAGCGGTCCGGCAATTGCCGAGCGGAAGTGGGATTCTACGGGCAATAATCAGGCACATGGACCATATATTTAGGGTTGACGTATTCAATGCCAAGAATTGTGGCGAAGTCGCTGAACAAGTTTTGGCGAATCGACCTCCACGTCGATTGATTCTCCCTGGCGATACTGGCTTAGAAATTTGACGTTCGGGAAACGTTTATCGTGACTTGCAGTTCGAGATGTGTTATCTATGATTCATGAAGGAAAAGAGACGCAAGCCCACGCGACAGGAGTTGGCCGAGATAGGCTGGATGAGAACTGGAGGACTTCGAGACCTCGGCTATACCGGCACGCCACGAACCGGCATGACTGAGCGATGGTTTGACGAGAACTCAGGCGAAATCATCGAGAGAGAAGTCGAGGCCATCGATGCTTGCCTGATGCGACAGCGACCGCCTGGCACACTCAAACGCAAGTGCATACCTCTAGGCACCGAAACGGCTGGTTCGTAAACCACCGTTGCAGTTCAATCGTCGTTGACACCGTCCTGGTCTGGGCATTTCCGCAAGCTTCGGATTATTTGCAGAATCGCACGCCGTGATGCAGAATCCAACTGCGACCAAGCGGTGTGCAGTAGATGTAGTTCTTCGGCTTCTTGAGGGTCGATTGTGGCGACACCGGTTGACTGACATTCGAACCGCTGCCAGCCCGCTGCCAGGGCTTTTTCACTTTTCGTAAGTTGTTTGCCTGTAATAGGGTTACGTAAAATGGCTTGCGGGTTCGATTCCCAAGGCCCACAAATGATGCGAAGGACCTGCCCTGCACGGTCTTCGGTGGGGTCGTTACAGTCCGTGTCCTCAACAATGGGACGGGGACTGGGAAGGCTGTCTGCCTATCAGACACTGCCGACTACCCTTGCCAAGGAAGGCGGGAAATCTCTAGGATTAAGGCGTTGCAATCGAGGCTGGACTCGATGTTTTGGCAAGACTTTGGGGCGTCGGAGCCGAATGGATAGTGGGAGTGAGGCAGGCTTTATGAAACCTGAATCTTGTGCAAACCTGTGTGCAAACGCAAACCGAGACTTCGGGGGAATCGCATAAAACCCTTAAAAATAAGCATGGCGGCGTAGCTCAGTTGGTTAGAGCATCGGAATCATAATCCGCGTGTCGGGGGTTCGAGTCCCTCCTCCGCTACTAGCGTCACACGGTGACAAACCCTGACAGAGGACGACTAACTTGTTCTCTGGTAAGGGTTTTTGTTTGCGCTCGTCGGAAGGTTCGTTTGGACATCCGGCGACAGCCTCAGACGCCGAAAGACATGCGAAGTCGGAAGTTTGGTCAACTATTTGGTCAACGGTTTTTGAGATAGGATTGCTCGGGCACGCGGATACCAATTCCGCTGCTCCGTTCGCGGGGGGCACAGTTGGGGGTGCTGGCAAGGCGTTGATTGCGTCAGACTGCTTCGCTATCTCAACGTGACTGTAGATACCCATGGTCAGATTAACGTCGCTATGGCGAGCCACGCTCTGAGCAACCTTGGGATGCACACCAGCATTCGCCAGATTGGTAATAAAGGTGTGGCGATTGGCATGGAAGTCGGCATACAAGCCGTTCTCATCACAATACAGCAAGAAGTCGGATGCTTCGCGCTCTTGGCGACTTTCATCGGTTTTCGCTTCGTCGACCCAAGCAGCACGAGCGTTCTTCAGGTCGACCATCATCATTTTTGAGGTCCGCCGTAAACTGCCTCCGTTCGAACGTAGATTGAACAGTGGTTGATCACGGCTGATTTTTCCTTTGAGGGTCACCCAGTCACGTAATTGTTCGACAACTGCCGGATGAAGTGGAACGACGTCGTTCTTACGCCGCTTGCTCACCTTGGCTCTGAGGTGCACCGTGGCTGGGTCGGAATCGAGACTGAATGATTTGAGAGTGAGGGAAGCCAGCTCCTCGCGTCGGAAGCCAGTCCAGGCTGCCAAGACATAGAGCATCGCTCGATCTGGTCCACAAACGCACTGTACGTCCGGTCCAGTAGCGGCAGACGCGACTAATCTCACGAACTCTTCAGGGGCAATGGCCCGCCGTTCCCATCGGATGTCGGTATCAGCGTTGATTGGTGACAAATGTTCTACTGGGTTCTGCTTTTTGGGTACTCGGCCATCGGTTTCCAGCCAGGTACAAAACTGTTTGAAGGCAGCTAAATAATAGTTACTCGTTTTAATGCCCATCCGCCCGGCAACGCGCTCTTCAGCCAACCATTTCGTAAGCTCAGAAGGGACAATTTCAGTCCATCTGGAAAACTTACAGCCTGCTGTAATTCGCTCTATACGGGTACAGGTCTGGGAAACATGTTTGTCCGAGTTGGATTCGCTGCGCAAGTGAGTGCGGAATTCCTCTAGGTGTTCTTTGAGCGGCCGCAGCTTTCCATCTTCGTGAGGATCGGCCAAGCCAGACTGTAGCTGTTCAGCTTTACGCTCCAGCTCGGCAGCTAGTTGTGTGGTTGCTTCTTTGTCCGAATAGCCAGGCACTCTCTGCCAGATCCCGTCGGCGTCGCGGAATTTGATGTACCATTTACGCGATTCATCTTGGTACTTGGTTCCGTCGTCGCTAAGTGGCAGCAGTGTTGAGCGGCCATTGCGTTTCTTGCGTAGGAAGCGTTTTCCTTTTCGAGTGACAATTTCCGAATTTTTGGGAAGCTTGCGATTGGTCGATACTTTGAAGATGGAAGCCATCGATAGATACCCTTAGATCAATTCGAATTGTGCGGTGTTTGGCATCCATTCTCTATCCAAGTGTCAACTACGTCCAGTCGCCAACGGACTGATCCACCCAACCGGATCGGCGGCGGCAATGTCCCTTGGCTTTGTAGTCGCTGTAAAGTGCGCTTTGAAATATCCAATTTTCTTGCAAACATGTCAGCTGATATCAGCTGACCATTACGTCCGTTGCGATTTAGTTCCTCCCTGCTTACGTTTTTGTGCATCTTCATACCCTTTCATAGGCTTGCTCCTTCCATTGAGCTAATTGTTGGCAAGTCTCTGATGATTCCCTGTTCCTAACGTCCTTGCGACTGGCCAACGCTTTGCGTCAGTGCCTGGCCTTGGCTCACTTCTTGGTTCAGTCTGGCCGCAATCTTCTCGTAATGGGCTTGCAGCTTCGGACTTGGTTGATCGGACTTGGTCTTTGCTTGCTGAGAAGCTTCCCGCGATTTTTGGTTATCTTTACTCTTGGCATTCAAATGCACTGTCGCATCAACACCACCTGCCAGCTCCGGGCTTGGCTTTAATTGCGGCTCCGGCTTTGTGTTATTGACTTGCTCGCTGTCAACTTTCGGCCGTTGCTGATCGGCATGATCTTTACCGCCCGCCGCTTGAGCGAATTGTTGCTTTGCTTGGCCACGTTGTTGTTCTAAGGGGGTATCCTTCGCCAATTCTGGCGAGGCTGATATAGTGACAGCTTCCGGTTTTTGTGCCGGGCGGTTTTGTTTGGCATGCTGCACTTCCAGGCTGCGAGGATCGCCGCGAGAAGCTCCGTTAAACTGAGACTGACCATTCTTCGCCAGAGTGGCGTTATGCTCCAGTTTTGTTACTGGTGTCGCCTCAACTAATGTCCCCCGCGCGTTAGCGCTCTGTGAACTCCGTCATGCCAGGAGCGTAATTCAGATCTTGACAAGCCGACGTCGTGAAGCACGCCTCTGGCGGCGGCGCTGGTTGGCCTGATCAAGTTCGCGCTGGCGATCTTCGCTGCGATGCTCAGGGTGTGCCTTGAGCCATCGGTCAGGTAGCAGCTCGGAGAGCTGTTCACGCTGGTCCCTTGAAAGCGATTCGAACGTGGTTTGGGCGTCGCCCACCCGCAAGTACTCGGGAACGATCTGAGGAAGCCGGACGAGAACATCGTTGAGATACGGGGTGACGTGGACATGATTAGAACGAGCACTCTGGATAAGCGTGTACCAGACGCATGCCGCGCGACCACCCGCATCGCTCCCAAAAAATTGGTAATTTTTTCTTCCAATAACCGAGGGGCGAATGACTCTTTCTGCCATGTTGTTATCGATCGCATAGCGCCCGTCGGTTGCAAATCGCGTCATCGCGTTCCAACGATTGAGCAGGTAGCCGATCGCTTCGGCCAACTTGGTCGAAGGCCGTACCGTCGGCTGCACTTCGGTGAGACGATCGTGCAGAAGGGCAAGAATGGGAACCGACTCGCGCATGCGCACTTGTCGTCGCGTTTCCACATCGGCATCGGCCAGGCGATCCTCGATGTCGTACAGTTGCCAGATCCAAGCGAGCGCCTCGTGCGCAAGTGGCTGCGTTGAGACGGCGCACGCTTCGTCGAACTTCCGCCGCGCATGGGCCCAACAACCCAGATCCAGAAGTCGGCCATCCGATTCCTTGACTAGGGACGTGTAGACACTGTAACCGTCGGTTAATAATCCGCCTTGAAAATCATCAAGTATTTCCCGCGGACCTGCGCGGGATCGATCAAGTCGATAGTCAAATAGTTGGTACGGATGCTGGTCATCGCCAACGTAGGCCCAGAGATAAACCAGCTTGGTCGCCCCAGCCCCGGGACGCAGGACACGGGCCGTGGTCTCGTCGGCCCGTACATAAAAACTATCCAGTACTTGGGTGCGAATCAGATCCCACACCGGCAGCAGACGCTCGCCCGTTCGCACCACGGCGTTGCTCAACACGCTGCGGTTGAACCACATCGTGGTGGTGGAACGAAGCTCTTCCTGGAGACGATACAGGGGCAGGTGACGCTCGAACTTGGCGTGTGCCAGCCAGGCTAACGTGCTGGCCCCAAATATCCCTTTTTCGTTGATATTGGGTGGCTTTTCGCTGGTGACGATCTGCTGGCCATCCCGGCTAACAGGGCAACCGTAGGTAAACCGAACGTGCTCGGCGATGTAGGCGCTAGACTCAACATATTCTAGTTGCCGTGAGATCTGCTCGGAGATCACCGTCCGCTTGCCGCCACATCCACAAGGACAATCGAGTTCTTCCGGCGGCAGTGGGTGTTCAAAACGCTGGACCGGCAAGCACTCGGGGAATTCAAAACGTTTGCGCTTCTTACGGCGTTTCTTGCGTTTCGAAGACGATTCATCGTCTGGCTCTTCTTCGTCGGTCGCCTCGTCATCCTCGCTAATCTCGTTGCCCTCGATCGACTCGGGATCAAAAAGAAGCTTTTGATCGGGAGAAGGGATAAACCGTTCACGCCGTGGAGAAAAGAGTGCCTTACGGAGTAAGGTGATTTGCTCTTGCATCACCTCGATGTGATTCTGCAACGATTCAAGAGTTGCCTGTTGCTCGCTATTAACCCTTTTGAGATGTGCGATCTCGGCGCGCTGCACTTCGATCTCTTTTCGGAGTTTGTCGGATTCCATCGACAACGTTTCGGTCCTTGAAGGTGCGTCACGAAATGGCAAATGATCACACACCGTTGGTGTAGAACACACATGTTTATTTATCGACAATTCACGTTGCGCGTCAAGGTGGTTTCCAAGGCGATTGAGTAATTTGTTTTGCCTGCTCACGACGCCACCACTTGCGACGTTTGACACTCGATAGCTCGATGCCTTCCAGCAACAATCGCAGGTCGTCCACATGCAGTGTCAAGTAATCACCGGGGGATGCAATCGCCCCTCCATGGTCGGCGCCACGTAGTGTCTCGGACGTTCCTCGTTCAAGATGCTTGTAGAGGATGATCGTGCCGTCACCCGTGAAATAGAGTACCTTCAACCGGTTGCGGCGTCGGTTGAAAAACAAGAAAAGATCTCCGTCTTCAATCTGTTTGCCAAGCTCCTTTTCGACGATACCGATTAATCCACAAAAACTTTTACGCATGTCCGTGGGAGCCAACGCGGCGAAGACTTTTATTTGGGATGGCACAATCAACATGACGCCACCTCACGCAACGCCTGCAATACGTCCTTCACTGTCTCACAATCGGTGCCGTGAGGCACATCCACAAAGACTCCCTGCTGCGGCAAGTGAATACGCAGCGTGGACGCAGGTGTCGTCCCCTCGATCCGCACAGGCACCAGTTGGGTGCCCTGGACGGCGTTACGACTGGTTTTAAGAGACTTGGTCGAACGGCTCCCCTGCTCTGGGGAGGCTTGCTGCTCACGGAACTTACGCTGCCAGGCATAATAGCTGGTTTGTGTAATCGAGTTCTGGTGGCAAAACGCCGCGATGCTCAAGCCGCTTGAGGACTGCTGTTTCAGTAGGCCACGCCAGTGGGACTCTTGGGATTTGTTTCGATTGGTCATTGTGCTCGTTCCTGGAATAAAGGGAATGGTTCACCTCTATTAGGATAGCGCGCAATTTTGGGACGCTGTTCAAAGAACGCTTACCATTGCAAGCCCATTGCGAGTACATGCTGCGTCCTGGCAAGTTGGGCACATTGCGTTTGGTAGCTGGAACTGCAAGAATTCAGCGGAAATCCGGGCTAAACTGAATTCTTGGCGAATCCAGCCACGTGTCACCTTTGTCTGGACGCAGTCTATTTCCGGATGATACCTTACGTGATGAATTACATGAGGAGAGAAGAATGCTAAAGGCGATTCTACGGCTGAGTCTTGGTGTGCGCGGTGCAGGTGGCTACGGCTGCGGACCAACGGGCCGCGAGTGAATTGGCCGACGGGGGCCCCGTTAGGCTTATCTTCGACACCGACATGGGCAATGATGTCGACGACGCCTTGGCGCTGGCGATGATCCATGCGCTAGAATCACGTGGGGAATGTTCGCTATTGGCGGTCACCCTTACCAAGGATCATCCGCTATCGGCAGCGTATGTCGATGCGGTCAATCAATTCTATGGACGGGGCGATATTCCGGTCGGCTTGGTTGTTGATGGAGTGACGCCAGAGGCAGGCAAGTTTCTACCCCTAGCGGCGGTCAAGGATGGAGCAAAATTGCGATATCCCAATCGATATGCCGACGGCGAGCGGGCGCCCGATGCGACGAGCGTCTTGCGAGAAGTGTTGGCCGCACAGCCTGATCAATCGGTCGTGATCGCCCAGGTGGGGTTCTCGACAAATATGGCGCGTCTGCTGGACTCGCCGCCTGATTCTTTCTCGGCGCTCAACGGCCGGGAACTCGTGAGCCAGAAGGTGCGGAGGCTGCTGGTCATGGCAGGATATTTTGGGAAGTCGAACACCAAGCACTCGGATTTCAACGTGGCTCGAGATATCACCTCCGCTCAAAAGTTAGCCAACCAGTGGCCGACGCCGATCGACTACAGCGGTACCGAAGTCGGCGGCAACATCAAGTATCCCGCCGAGAGCATTCAGCAAGATTATGATTACGCAGTGCATCACCCTGTGGTGGAAGCTTACGAACTTTACAAGCCGATGCCATACGATCGCTCCACCTGGGATCTCACGAGCGTCATACAGGCGGTGCGGCCGACTCGCGGCTACTTCGGACTCTCCTCGCCAGGTCGCGTCTCAATTGACGACGATGGCGTTACGCATTTTGAAGAGGACGAAAAGGGATTGCACCGCTACTTTACCATCACGCGTCAACAAGTGTTGCGCGTGAAAGAGGCTTTCATTCACCTCTCAAGTCAACCACCTTGTGATATCGCAGGAAACAAACAAGCCGTAGGAGCAAGATAACTCTATGTTTGTCGTAAGCAGTTATTCGTTGGCAATCTTCCATGGGAAAAGTGCGGAAGTCGAACTTAGTTGCTTCGGTATTGCTCCGCTCGATCTTTCCTGCGAGCAACCTCGCTTGTGTATTGCATCCCGAGTGAATCAGCGTGCTCTCGAATCCAGCCCGTCAAGGTAGTGGATCCTGCGGGGGGAGAATCTACATAAAGAAGGTCGGCCATCAATCCCTTGATCTCTTCACGGGTAATCATGACGTCCCCAACACACTTTCCAAGAATCCACCCGGCAAGATGTCCGGCTGCCGGCGGAACTGAAATGATAGGTCGTTTCTTGCCGATCGTCTCGCCAATGGTGCTGACCAACTCTCGGTACGTGAATGTTTCCGGACCGATGGCATCAATCATTACATTGTCCCGCCCAGCGCCTTGCTCTACGGCAAGGGCAGCAAGATCGTCAACATAGATTGGTTGTAGACGGTACCCTCCGCTTCCGAACACGCCAAACAGAGGAAGGCGTCGCAAGGCCCAGGCGATGTTGTTGATCAGTATGTCCTCTTTGCCAAACAGGACCGTCGGGCGAAGAATCGCGTGCGAAATGCCAGAATCTGCCAGCGCTCGTTCCAGTCTCGCCTTGCCGCTGAAATACTCTAGCGGCGAATCCTCGGAGGGATTGGTGATGCTGACGTGGACGATTCGCTCGACATGGGCCGCTTGGGCCGCCTCAAAAAGTCGCTCTGTGTTTCTGACGGCGTCAGCGTGCTTGAATAGCTTGTGATTGAATCGAACCCAGTACGTATTGTAGAGCACCGACACGCCCCGGAGCGATTGCGTCAGTTCCTCCGGGTTATCGAAGTTGAAAGGGTATGGTTTGATCTGGCCAGCGAATTGATTCGCTCGATCAGGCGAGTTGGTCAGGGTGATGACTTCATGACCACGATCAAGCAGACGCCCAGCGATGTACTTCCCCGAGTACCCAAAAGCACCAGTCACAGCATGTAGAGCCATTTTCATAAAGCCGCAAAGATGATGCGAGCGGGAATTGAAAATTTACCAGAATACTAGCACGCAGCGCAAGCGAGTGTGTGCTAGACCCACTTGCTTGCGCTGCGTGCTAGTAATTATTATTCTGCCGCTCGCCTAATGCAGCATCGTACGGTATTTCCGCAGGGGGAATCGCGTCGAGGGCCTAGTCGGCGATCTGTGCGATCTTCACGCGTGTGTACATCGAGCGATGGCCCGTCTTGCGGCGTGAATTTTTTCGGCGGCGGATTTTTTGCACGACCAACTTCTCGCCCTGTTCCGAGCCGAGCACCTCGGCCGTGACGCTGGTTCCGTCCAGGTGGGGGGTGCCAAGTTTTAGGTCTCCATCGCCATCGCTGACGGCAAGCACCTGATGGAAGGTGAGCTGCTCGCCGGCCGAGAGGCCACGAAAATCAATGGCTAGCTCTTGGCCTTCTTCTACTTTGTATTGACGTCCGCCGTCGGCAATAATCGCGTACATGGGCTTGGTAGGGGTTGGTGATTGGGGAATAGGGGCTTAGCAGCCCGTTGAAAAAGTAACATTTGACGCAATTCATAACCCGACGCGTCAGCGAGGGATGTCCAAACAAGCGTTTATTGTCCCTCGCTAACGCGTCGGGTTACGATGACGACTTTTTCAACGGGCTGTTAGGCCCTTGAGGATTTGCCAAGCCCTGCAGTCTAGGTGAGATAGTCCTTGTTGTCGAGGGGCCAGCTATCGCACCCGCAGGAAAGTTGCAAGGCCGGGGGCTGAAGTGGTTTATCGAGACTTCGCAATCGTCTAGGACTGTCATTGACCCCGATTCCTGCCTTGCGATACGATCTCGGGTTAGTCAGCCGAGTGTGTCCGGGAATTGTTTCCAATGGAAGCCCTCGGCTTTGCCGGGGGGTGGTAGCAGTGTGGACTCTAGCTTCTCGGCAACCCCCCGGCAAAGCCGAGGGCTTTCATTCGTGATTGCCGAACATCCTCAGTCAGATTGCCCCAACTGATTTCCAGCCAAAACCTGCCCATTTGCCGCAGGCTCGTAAATTCTTGCTTGCCAGTTGAAACAGACCACGGAATGATCACCCCGACGATGCGTACCATGCGACTGCCTCTTTCGATGCTCTTCTGTTTTGCCATCTTGGGTGCCACATGGCTCGGCTGTTCGTCCAAGCCGGCCGATGTTTCGCAGCAAGAAGCGAGCCAGGAGGCCGAGGCAGGCGATGAAGCGGTCGCGAAACAGCCTGATTCTGAAAAGCCGTTTCAACTTGGCGACCTGCTCAAACCGTTCGACCCGCCGCCGCTAGAAGAACTCGACAAAACGGCCGAGTGGATCGACCGGCCGGTGCTTGATGGCATGAAACTAATGCGTCAAAAACAGGCAGCCGATGGCTCTCCAGAATTGTCTGTGAAAGAAGCTTTAGCAGTTCGGAACAATTCTTCGAAGGAAAATGAGCAGATTGTCGATACGTTGGGCCGTCTAGCCAACCCCGAAGGTGAGGAAGTCGACTTGAATCAAACATTCCTACGGCACGCTAGTGGTGATCTCAAAACAACCAATCCCGTGCTTGTCAGCACGTCAACCGACGTCGAATATCAATCGCTCGCATCGGTTGGCCTTTTTAGTTTTGATTGGAATTTTGAGCAATTTGCCAGCAGTGATACGGTGCGCAGTTGGCAAACAAGCAAAGATGGCCTGCTGGACAAGGTGATTATTCGCGATGATTTAACTTGGTCCGACGGTACGCCCATCACAGCGTATGACGTGGAATTTACTTTCCAGGTCATCATGTCCAGTACGGTTCCCATACCAGCCTTGCGAACAGCGGCCAAGCTGATGCGCTGGGTGAAAGCCTACGATGACCACACGGTCATGTTTTTTCACAAAGAGCCATTGGCGACGAATGTAAGCAGCATGGAATTTTCACTACTACCGAAACACATCTACGCCGACTCATTGGCAGATGATCCTACTCTGGCACGTAGCCAATATCATACGCATTTAGAAGACGATCCTGTTGTCGGTGGCCCTTACATCCTCTCGAAGCGGATTCGTGGTCAAGAATTCGTCATGCAGCGGCGCGAGAGTTATTACATGCATCAAGGAAAACAAGTACGAGACAAACCCTACTTTGCTGAAGTCCGTTTCAAGAACATCGAAGACCTTAATACTGCATTGCTGGCGCTGAAAGCGGGCAAGTTACATGAGCAGATGATCTTGCCGGATCAATGGATTAGCCAAACGGATGGGGACGAATTTTACAGGCTCAACACCAAGGCCAGCGGACTTAGTTGGACTTCCTATTACATCGTCTGGAATCAAAAAACGCCTTTCTTTGAAGACCCACGTGTACGCTGGGCTATGACTTATGCAATCGACTATGAGGAAATGCTCGGCACCATTTTCTACGATATTTTTCAAGCGAGTCAGGGCACGTACCATCCCACATCTTGGATGTTTCCCAAGGATGGTCCGGAACCTGTCAAGCAAGACTTGGATAAGGCCGAGCAATTGCTGGACGAAGCAGGTTGGACCGATACGGATGGCGATGGCGTTCGCGATAAGATGATTAACGGCCGGCGCGTCCCCTTCCGTTTCACGCTCATGTGCCATCAGATCGATCTGTTGGTGCGACTTAATACATTAGTGAAGGAGTGCCTCGATCAGATTGGCATCGATTGCACAATCAAACCGACGGAATTTACTGTTTGCGTCCAGAAAACACGTGAACACCAGTTTCAAGCCTATCAGGGCGTATGGGGAACAGGTGCCGATCCCGATACGTCGGCAAACATTTTCGTGACCGACGAAGGAAGAAACTACGGCTACTATTCCAATCCACAAGTAGACAATCTTTTCGCGGAAGCACGGCGAGAATTGGATCGTGACAAGCGTGCTGTAATCTATGGCAAGATCCACAATGTGCTGTGGGAGGATCAGCCGTTCACTTGGTTGCTGTATCGAAATTCTTTCTACGGTTTCAGCAAGAAACTGCGAGGTTACAATTTCAGTCCGCGTGGGCCCTATAGTTTCTCGCCCGGTTTGTCCAGCATTCACATGCCTGCAGCTCAGCAATAATCTTGACCTCTCTGATGCTGGCAGCGCGTTCGTTGATTGATTATTTCACGCTGAGCATTTTTCATGTTGCATTTTATCGTCCGCCGTTTGGCCATTGGATTACTGACCTTGCTACTTGTGACGTTTGTCGTCTATGGGTTGGTGCGCAATATCCCAGGTACACCGCTGACGGCCGATCCGGCCATGAACGACCCCAGCAAAATGATCAGCCCGGAAGAGGTTGCCCGACTCGAGAAACTTTACGGGTTGGACAAGCCATGGCATCAGGCCTATTTTCACTGGCTCGGCAATCTTTCCCGGCTCGATCTGGGGAGATCGATCAGCCAGAACAATGCGCCGGTGAGTAAGCTCATTGCCGAGCGGGTGCCTGCGACCATGTTGCTCTCCATTTCGTCGCTGCTGCTCACTTACGTGCTCTCGATTCCTATCGGCCTCTGGTCGACGGTCAAGTCGGGCACCCGGGCAGAACGGATCGTTAGCTCAATCCTTTACATGCTCTATTCGTTGCCGTCGTTCGTCGCAGCGCTTTTTCTGCAGATACTCTTTGCCGTGAAGCTCGGTTGGCTGCCGTTGTTTGGGATGACGAGCGACGGCTACGAAACGCTCTCGGTCGCGGGGAAAACGTGGGACATTTTTCTTCATGCGGCCATGCCGATCGCATGTTTTACCTACGGCAACCTGGCCTATTATTCGCGGTTCATCCGAGCGAACATGCAAGAAGTCATTCGGCAAGATTACATCCGTACGGCAAAGGCCAAAGGCGTGTCCACGGGCCGCGTGATTTGGCACCATGCCTTTCGCAACACGCTCATTCCGCTCGTGACGCTCGTCGGACTGACGCTGCCCAGCTTGTTGAGCGGCGCGGTCATTTTGGAGCAGATATTCACCTGGCCCGGTATGGGGCGGCTTTACTTCGAGGCCATCGGCAGGCGTGACTACGACACGATCATGGGCCTGACGCTAATGTTTTCGGTGCTCACACTGATGGGACAATTACTGGCTGACATACTCTATGCGGTTGTCGATCCGCGGGTCGCGTATCACTAACAACCTAACATGGCCATTGACCGTACACTAACAAGAATAGCCACAAAAAACACAAGAAACACGAAAAGACATAATACCTACCATGGTACGAATCGCTTCATAATCTTTGTGCTTTTAGTGTTTTTTATGGCTATGAAAATTGCGTCGAGTAGCAAAATGCCCAGTAATCAAACACCCATGATCGAGACGCCAGCCTCTGCCGGTTTCTGGGCTGAGGCGTGGAGTCGCTTCCGACGTCGCAAGCTAGGTATGATCGCGCTTTCGTTTGTGGTGCTGCTCTGCCTCGTGGCGGTCTTTGCGCCAATGATCGCCGGCACCAAGCCGATCGTCTGTAAATACAAAGGAAAAATATATTTTCCCGCGATGGGTTACTACATGCGTTCGTGGGAGAATCCCATCTTCCGCAAGGATCGATTCCGAAATAAGTATCCCAAGAACCTCAAGAAAAAGGACCCCGAGAGTTGGGCTATTTGGCCGCTGGTGTATCAAGACCCCTATCGCCGGGTTCGTGATGATGAGTGGCCGGGCCGACCGGGAAATCCTTCCGGCACCAACGGTCGACCGAACCGGCTGAATTGGTTCGGCACCAACCAGCAAGGCTTCGATGTCTTCGCCCAGATGGTTCACGGCACGCAAATAGCGCTGAGCGTGGGATTCATCTCAATGAGCATCGCGGGCGTGATCGGCATCACCATCGGCGCTTTGGCCGGCTACTTGGGCGGATGGGTCGACATGCTGCTCAGTCGGTTGATCGAGTTGGTGATGTGCATCCCGTCGCTTGTGCTCATCCTGGCACTGGTGGCGATGCTCGATGAAGTGAGTAATTTTCATTTGATGGCGATCGTTGGCATTACCAGTTGGACCGGTATCGCCCGGCTTGCACGGGCGGAGTTTATGAAACTCAAGCAGATGGAGTACATCACCGCTGCCCGGGCGGTTGGGGCAAGCCAATCGCGGATTATGTTTCGGCATGTGCTGCGCAACGCACTGGCACCGGTGTTGGTGCCGATCACCTTCGGCATCGCGGCCGCGATTTTGATCGAAAGCGGGCTCAGCTACCTCGGCTTCGGCGCGTCGCCGCCCAATCCCAGTTGGGGAACGCTGCTCAAGTCGGGCCGAGGTGCCATCCAACAAACCTGGTGGCTAATCGTCTTTCCCGGCATGGCCATTTTTCTGACGGTGCTTTCCTACAACCTCATCGGCGAAGGCCTGCAAGAAGCGACCGACCCACGGCTTAGGAGTGGCCGATAAATAACTTCCCGGTTTTCAGTAGGCGGTAGGAATTACGGTGTAATTCCAATCGGGCAATACGTCTTCGAACTGTATGGGATCCAAGTCAAGGAAACGTTCGCTCGCTTTCCGTTTGAGTTGATAATCCTTGTTGAGTACCGCGTAGGTGACTTTCAGCCCGGTGCGAGTCCACACTCGTCGAAGGCATGTTGTGACGACGTCAAGCGTGCGAAACACCACACCGGACCAGGCGCGAGTGACATGAGAAAAAAGACGGTGTTCAATCGGGTTATACTTCGAGCAATGCGGTGGATAATGGGCGACGCGAATTGGAATGTCAATCCGGTTGACCAATCGTTGCAGGTCTTCCTTGAAAATGTGGTGACGACAGTTATTGCTTCCTCCGCCATCGCACAGCAACAGAATCGACTTGGCGTCGGCGTACGTCCGCTCGCCGTGGCGTTGCCACCACACACGGAAGCTGTCGCAAGCGAATTGACTCGTGTCGTGACTGACTCCGAGAGTGAGGTGCCCTGTGTTACGCTTCAGGTCGTACAGCCCGTGCGGGATGACCTTGCCGTCCGCGTAACTGGGAAAGTCGTGATCAAATACGGCATTCGCACCATCGGACCACGACTGCCCAGTACGGAAAAACTCGCCCAAAAGCTCCTTTTTCTTGGTGTCCATGCTAATGATTGGGTTGGGAGAGTCGAGGTATTGTTGCCTCAGTTGGGCAATGTTCTCGAACTGCTCGTTGCGGAAAGGGGTATTTCCCATCGCTTTGGTTTTCTCGGCCTGCCGCTTGTGGAAGCCGAACTCATCGAGCAAGCTTCGCACAGTGTCTGGACAAACGGGCGTTCCCAGCCGATCGAGCTCGTGGGCAATCTCCGTACTCGACAAATAGGTCCACACCACGTCTTCACGCATTGGATCGCCTGCCGTATGGTCAGCAACGACCTGGCGAAGGTTGTTCTCCAGGTCAGGTGCAGCAAAGCTAGCTTTTTTTCGACCCCCCTTTTTTTCGAACCCGTCCTTCGGCGTCATCCACCGGCAATTGGCTCACCTCATGGCGGCCATTCCGAATCGTTTTCTCGTCACAGCCCAGCACAGACGCAACGTACTCGACGCCCCCATGCCCCAGCTTTTCCGATTCTACCGCAGCGTAACGGCGGCGGTCTTTCTCGGACAATGAATCATAAAACGCCTTCATGTGTCCACAAACTACCGACAGATAGGGAACCATGGCTTTCTCCTTCGCCAAGAGAATGGGGGACCGCTCACCCTGGAAGTCTAGCCAATTCGAGAAAAAAAAGGGATGTTATTTATCGGGCGGCCCTTAGGCAGGATAGCCACTAGGAATGCAGAAAAGAAGGAATGGCCACAAAAAACACGAAAAACGCGAAAAGGGGGATCTGATATGGTGGTGAAGCATTGGGATAATATCAACGATTTGTGCGATATTGTTCGAGAGACCAGCTTTGCTATCCATAAATATCACCGCTGTGGGCATTTGGAGAAGATATACGAAAATGCTTTGGTGCATCGCCTACAGAATCAGGGGCTTGAAGTTGAACAGCAATTTCCACTCACAGTACTGGACGAGGATGGTACAGTTCTTGGAGAATACTTTGCCGATTTGTACATTGAGGACTGTTTAATCGTTGAATTAAAAGCTTGCAAATCCGTCATTGAAGAGCACGTTGCACAGTTACTAGGTTATTTGAAATCGGCAAAAGTCGAGACCGGGCTACTGATTAACTTTGGTGCCGCCAAACTCCACGTAAAGAAATATCTAATGACCCAGTAACGACCGTAGTCCACCAAATCTTTTTGTGCTCTTTGTGTTTTTTGTGGCTATTCCCAGATGTTTTAATATGAACAACGCCGTCATCGACATCAACGATCTTCGCACCTACTTCCACACCGACGAAGGTACGGTCCGCGCCGTCGACGGGGTTTCTTTTCGCGTGGAGGAAGGCCGTACATTGGGGATCGTCGGCGAGAGTGGGTCGGGCAAGTCGGTTACTTCGTTGTCGATTATGCAACTGCTCGCTTCCTCGGCGAAAATCGAGTCGGGCCGGATTGCGTTTTTGGGGAAAGATTTGGTCGGTTTGCCCGAACCCGAGATGCGCAACATCCGTGGCAGCGACATCAGCATGATCTTTCAGGAGCCGATGACCTCGCTGAATCCGGTCTTCACCGTCGGTAGCCAAGTGGCCGAGGCGATCATCCTGCATCAAAAGCTTTCCAAAGCCGATGCACGGCAGCGGACGGTGGAGCTGTTCGACGAAGTGGGCATTCCCGAGCCGGACCAGCGGTTCGATTCGTATCCGCACCAGATGTCCGGCGGGCAGAAACAGCGAGTGATGATTGCGATGGCCTTGTCCTGCAATCCGAAGCTGCTGATCGCCGACGAACCGACGACCGCGCTCGACGTGACGATCCAGGCCCAGATACTCGATATGCTCCGCGAGCTGCGCGACCAGCGCGGCATGGCCATCTTGTTCATCACGCACGACCTGGGCGTGATTGCCGAGATTGCCGACGATGTGTTGGTGATGTACCAGGGCGAAATGGTGGAGTATGGGCCGGTGCTCGACATCTATTCCAAGCCGAAGCATCCGTATACCAAGGGGCTTCTGGCTTGTCGGCCGCGACTGGAGAGCACGTTTCGTCTGCTGCCGACGGTTGACGATTTCATGGAATCGTCGATGGTCGATGGTCAGGTGCGCATTGTCGAAAAGAAGCTGGACGATGCGCGGCTGCGGGAATTGAACACTTGGGGCCGAGGGCGGCTGCTGCACCCTAAGTCGGAATTGGCGGCGATGGGCCACCCGTGGGAGGATGGCAACCAGCAACCCGACGCCACCGCGGTGGAAGATGGCACGCAGCCGCTGCTCGAAATTGCCGACTTGAAAGTTCACTTTCCCATACGACGAGGCATTTTTTCTCGGGTTGTCGATTATGTGCGAGCGGTCGACGGCATCAGCTTTCGAGTTTACAAGGGGCAAACCTTGGGACTCGTGGGCGAATCGGGTTGCGGGAAAACAACCACCGGCCGAGCCATCCTCAGGCTTTTGCAGTCCAAGGTTATCCATGGCGGTGTGCAGTTCGACGGTGCCGACGTTCGCGCGCTCGGCAGCCGCGACATGCGCCAGTTGCGCAGCCGCATGCAAATTATTTTTCAAGACCCCTACGGCTCGTTGAACCCGCGGATGACGATCGAGACAACCATTACCGAGCCGATGGTTATCCAGGGCCTGGGCAAATCGCGCCGTGATCGACGTGATCGGGCTGTGGCATTGCTCGAAGAAGTTGACATGGAGGCGGTCCACCTGCGGCGCTACCCGCACGAATTTTCCGGCGGCCAGCGGCAGCGGATCTGCATCGCCCGGGCGCTGGCTGTCGAACCAGATTTTATTATTTGCGACGAATCGGTCTCCGCGCTCGATGTCTCGGTGCAAGCCCAGGTGCTCAATCTGCTCAAACAGCTTCAAGCCAAGCGAGGGCTGACTTATATCTTCATCAGCCACGACCTGAGCGTCGTAAAATTCATGGCCGACATGATGGCGGTGATGAACGAAGGCAAGATCGTCGAGTTCGGGCCGTCGGAGGCAATCTACGCCGACCCGCGCGAGGACTACACGCGTCGGCTGATCAGCGCGACGCCCAAAGACGACCTGGAGCACATCCGTCAGCTCGTCGCCCAGCGCGAGCGGGCACGAAAAAATCGCAGTTCTTAAAACTCCGCCAAGTGTGAGCAAGTTCACGGTCTATTTCCTTCCAATCGCCCACAATCTGTGTTAGCCGCCGGGCTTGTCCCGGTGCGGCCTCTTCGCACCGGGACAAGCCCGGCGGCTAACAATTTCACGAACCAAACCGTTCTATCTAGAGTATCAGGAGCTTGGGATGCCATGACCGACGAAACGAACACGCCGCAAGTTGCCCAAGGCACTGGCCGGAGAAAGCTAATCGTCGGGATCGCGATGGCTGTCATCGCGGTGTGTGGTTGGTCGATCTGGAACCAAATAGCCGAGGCACAACGGCGAAGGCCAGTCGCTCAACGCGTTGGATCTTCGAGGCCGTTCGACCTAAGTAATCCACAAATCCCCGTCGATCGGATTTTTAGTGGCGGCGTTCCCAAAGATGGTATTCCCGCTCTCACGGCACCAAAGTTTGTTCGCGGCGATCGAGCACCGTTCATGGCAGCACAGGATCGTGTGGTCGGCGTCGCCATCGGTGAGCAAGCCAAAGTCTACCCGCTGAAGATTCTTGACTTTCACGAAGCGGTGAATGATCGGCTTGCCGGCGAGTCGATCGCGGTGACCTATTGCCCGCTTTGCGATTCGTCGGCCGTGTTCCGGCGGAAATATGGCAATGCCGAATTGGAGTTTGGTATCTCTGGAAAATTGTTCAACAGCAATGTGCTGCTCTATGATCGGGCGCCCGATGGGGCTGAGAGCCTGTGGTCGCAGATGGCTTCGTCTGCCGTGACCGGCGCGAAGAGTGGCCAGGCGCTTGGGCGAATGCCGATGGAAGTCACCTCATGGGCCGACTGGCTCGCCCGGCATCCCGAAACGCTCGTACTTTCGTTGGACACAGGCCACCCGCGCCAATACAACCGGCGAGTCTATCAAGGGTACTTTTCAAAGCCCGATTTGATGTTCCCCGTGGAGCCGCTCGACGAGCGTATGCCTGCCAAGTCGCCCGTGCTTGGGGTGACTTCTGGCAAAGTGCATCGTGCTTATGCACTATCAACTTTCGTCGGCCAAGAAGCGGGAACCTTCATCGACACGCTCGATGGCCATCGGCTGACGCTCGTCTACAGCCCCAAGCATCAATCGCTGCGCATCGAACAAGCCGACGCTGGCTTGGAGTGGATGTACAGCTTCTGGTTCGCCTGGAGTGCATTTAATCCGGAGACGGATATCTACAAGCTGCCGTGAATTACAAGAACAATTCAAAAAACTCGGGCTTTGTAGGCGTCAAATATCAAACGGATTGACGATTTTTACGCGAGCGTGTTGGTAGTCAGCGACGTTGCGGGTAGCGATCACGAGTTTGTGTTTCCGGGCGGCTGCGGCAATCAGGCTGTCTTTAATCGGCATCGCCTTGCCTTGCCTCTTCAAGTCGGCCAACAGCCGTGCCCAGGCGTCGGCTGTGGCGGTGTCAAAGTCCAATACGGGAAACTTTTTTGCGCCTGCAGCAAACCACTTTAGCAGTCGCGTCCGTTTTCGTCCTGCGGGGAGCAATAAGATCCCGTACTGCAACTCGCCAAGCACGATGGGACTGATAACCAGCTTCGACTCATTCTGCCTAAGCCACTGGATAACTGAGACGCTCGGCTGTGGCTTGGTCGGTTCGCTGAGCACATTTGTGTCGGCGAGATACTTCACATCGAATCCGTCGATTCAGAGGGCAACGGCTCAAACCAGTCTGTCTCCGGGCAACTTAACAACCAATCAACCAGCCCTGCAGAATTTCCGTCGGGCAGCTTCTTGAGCAGGTACTCGCCCGACTCGATTCGTTCGACGGCAAATTCCTGTCCCGGATGGATGTGATCCTGATGGCGAAGCTCTGCCGGCAGCACAATCTGTCCCTTAGATGATATGGTAGTTCGCATACTAGTAAGATATCATCTTACCTCCTGCAAGTCAACCGGCGAAAGGCCGTCCATTGAATTCGGAACTAGTGCTGCGTCAATCTTAAGAATTGGGGTTGCTGATTCACATTTGTGCTTGATTTGCAGCGGTAACCAATACTGCCAACCCCAAAAGTTAAGCTTGACATAGCACTAGTGCTTTGTCACAGCTTGATTTTGGGGTTAGCCGTTTTGGCGCTAGCCCCGGTTCATGCAGCAATAACCGTGGCTAGCGCCAAAACGGCTAATCTGCTCAATCCCAATTCTTAGCTGTGATAAAGCCTAACTTCGAAGAGACAAACACTGAAGAGACAAACATGGTAGACCCAAAACACCACCAGGCCGCGGTCAAAGCCTGAGGGGACAAAGGCTTTGACCAGCGACCTGGCGAGTTTCGGAGGAATGAAGATGGTTGACTACCGTTGCACATGGTGGGCCAATCAACAACGAGGGGAGTGGCCAGAGAAGCTATCGAAGCGGTTCGTCCTGCAATACGAGCAGTTTCGGGTGAAGACCAGCCCGTGTTGATGTGCTGGTTTTGGGGCGCAAGGCGTTGCCAATTGTCCCCAAAAGGTGACAATGGGTCGCTGATGAGCAACGTAACAATGGGGGGGGTGTGTCTTGGCACGCAGTTCAAGTAGGTTCTCCAGGAATTTTAGCGGCTCGATTTTGGTGTGAAAAGGAGAACTACCAAGCCGCAATCTCAGCCCCGGCTTTGCCGGGGGGTCGCGGAACGATTACCATCTCTACCAAGCAGGGCTTTTCCCCGAGAGCATTTTCCCAAAAGCAACATTTCCCCGAAGGCAACCCCCCGGCAAAGCCGGGGGCTGAAATAAGGCTTCTTCATCGCCACAGTCAGCAATAGCCAATAAATTCCCTGAAGAACCTTCAAGTAGCATTGCGATCGGCCTGTTCGAGTTTCGCCCGTATTCCCCGGCGGCATTGGGGCGTACTGGCATCACGGATTCGCAGGAATTCAGCCAGACAGCGACTAGCTTTTTGGCTGAATTTTTGTCATTCCAGCGACGAATGGATCGAGTCGCTATTGGGCAGAAATGTTACGACATTCCTTGTTCGATGTCCAAAATAGTTTGTCCGACAGGTGGTGCTAGGCAAAGGACCCCCGATTGGGTATGATTGCGTGTTCCCCCCCCGGCCGCCGCTGATTTTGGACCTCAATTATGGCTAAGAAGACTGCCAAAAAAACCGTCAACAAGAAGGCGCCCGCCAAGAAAACGGCGGTGAAAAAAAAGCCCGCCAAGAAGGCGTCGACTAAAAAGTCGGCGGACGAAGAGGGTGCCGTCAAGAAAAAGGCCAAGAAAAAGCCGGCTAAGAAGCGTACACGGAAAGCGGATAAGGTCATCCGTCTCAAGGCCTTTTGGGGTGTGTTCAACCAGTCGCTTCGCCGGGTAGCGCTGTTTGAATTCAATGAAAAGAAAAAGGCGGAGAAGAAGGCTCAAGAGCTGTCTAAATCGGGCAAGTCGCCCCATTTTGTTCAGCCGGTGAAAGAAGTGATTGAGGAGTGACGTTGGCTGTGGCGTTGCTGTGGTCGGGGACGACACGGCTCGCGTGTTTTTTCTGACTGCGGCTTTTCTGACTACCGCTTCAACCGGTTGCCAAAATTTGGCGCAATTGCTCGAGCGTTTTGTCCTTCTCCAATTCCAGTTTGCCGAAGCCTCGCTCAGCCCCCAGGGCCACGGCGGCGTCTTGATGCTCGGCGTAGTTGGTTATCAGCATGACGGCAATTGCTTTCAGTTGCGGGTCGGCTTTGATCTGGCGGATGATCTCGATGCCATCGGAATGGTCGCGGTCGAGCTTGCGATTGATCAGCACCAGCGAGTAGCCGCCATCGCGGAGTTCGGCAATCGCATCAATCGGCCCATGTGCCTGCGTCACCTGGCAATCGAAATGCTGCGAGAGAAAGCTGCGGATTGCCCCATGATCAGGCTGGCAGTTTCCGACGTCGAGTATTTTTATGAGCATGAGGGAATATTACTGCAAAGCCCAGGGGTTGCAACCCCTGGGCTTTTGGGCGCGGACTCATTTTCCATCCGGCGAAATCGCAAACAGATGGGTTCGGTTGGATATGTAGAGAACATTATTTGCCACGATCGGCGTGCTGTAAACACTGCTGCCCATGTTGAGTTCGCCGTAGTAGGGGACCAACTCGCCACCGTCGTCACGCAGCGCAACCTGACGATCGGCCGAGTGGCGGAAGATGGCCAATTCGCCATCCTCGTCGCCAATGTAGACCTTGCCTTCGACAATCAGCGGCGAACCCCATGCCGCGGCGAGCATGTCGTAAGTCCAATGAACCTGGCCCGTCGTGGCGTCGAGGCAATGTACCAATCCGCTGAAGTCGGCAATGTACAACACATTGTCTCTGATCGCCACGGTGCCGCAACTGCGGTGCATGGTTTCCTCGAAATCAATTTCACCATTGCCATTCCGATCAAACTGACTGTAATGCCACAGGACGGCCGAGTTGGGATTGGGGCGCACCAAATCGCCCTGCTCCAGCACAGCAGCTTGTAGCCGCTTGTGCTCGATTGGCAAATTCGGCTGGGCGGCGTTAAAAACCAACTCGGGGCTCACGTCGCCCCGGCGGGTTGGGTCGATACACCATAGGTGGCCCACCCCCTCGCCATGCTCGGGATCCTGCCCCACGGCCACATAGACTCGATCTCCATGGATCACAGGCGTGGCAATAATGTTGTTCCTCGTTCCGCGCCCCCCCAATTCCCACTTGGACGTTTTGGGATTCGCATCAAATTTCCAAAGTAATTTGCCTTTGTGGCCGGCTCCTTTCTGGGGAGAGTCGTGCCCTTGCGGATCGAAGCTGTAAACCCAGCCATCGCCCCCGGCAAAAATCACCTGCGGCTGGCCCGCGATGACCGCGTAGCTGGGAGACGACCATTGCCCATGCAGAATGTTCAGCCCGGGCGAATTGTCGGTCCACAGCACTTCGCCCGTCTGCTTATTCATCGCAAAAAAACTGGGCGACTTAGGGGCCGGGATGTAGTTGTGCTCAACGTCGACGCCGTTGGATGTGTTGACAAACAGAACGTCACCAGCCGCGGTGACCGAGCAACTACACATATTGTGCTGCGAGCTGCCCATCGCTTTCATCATGTTAAAAACCCAAACCACGTCGGCTTCGCCCTTGGCAGTCAACTCTTCGTCGTTATAAGGCCCGTCGTTTTGGTCATCATCAAACCCGGCCGTGTCGAGACAGCGGACTTCGCCACGGCTGGTGACAAACCAGAGCCGATCGCCTTCGACCAGCGGCGCACAGCAAATCCCCTGCCGAGGCCAATCATGCACGCGGCCCGAGGGGAGCTTCTCGCTGCTGTGTTGCCACAGGAATTTGCCCGTTTCCAGATCGAAACAAAGCAAACAGCCCAGATCGACTTCTCCCGGATAGCGTTTAAGCCAACCGCTGCTGTTATTGGTGCCGACAAAGATTCGGCCATCGGCCACGACCGGGTTGCCGTACGATTGCGAGCCGAGCTTGGCAACCCATTTGATGTTGCGTGCGGTGGCCGAATCCCAATCACCGGTCTGGAAATCAAATTGACCGATATCCCAATCGGCGGGAATGTTGTAGCCCACGGGCGTATTATTCCGCGACGGGGTTCCGCCCCACTGGGGCCAATCGACGTTGGGGACGGTCGACTGGCCATGTGCGGTTTGAAAAGCTAGACACAGAAACAAAAGAAAAATGGAACCACGAATCGCACGAATTACACGAATGCAGAGGTGAACCACGAAGGCACAAAGGACACCAAGAAAGGAAATAAGAACGTGAGGATAAAAACAGCTCGAATTTTTCAAACAAATTGCTATTTCAACCGCCTGGAGGTTGTTGACCTGGTATGGATAGAGTAATCGATTTACTGCTGTTTGCAACATTTTCACATCTTTCTTCGTGCTCTTTGTGCCTTGGTGGTTACTCTTTTGTATGCGAAATAGAGCCCGTATTGGAAGTGACACGGATATGGTTAATGAAAAACTCTGCTTCTTGGGCGTTGCCGTATAGGCCTGGGCTGCCGGTGAGGTTGGGGGACTTGTCGACCATTTCGATGGTCCATTCTTTGGGTTCCTTCTCGCCGCGTGGCCACAGTTTGCCTCGGACGATCGCTTCGTTGCCGGCTGGCTCCACGGAAAACTTCATCGAATACCACACGTCCGGCTGCGGCTGGAACTCGACCGACGCAAACGTGCGATAGTCGTGTGGGCTCCAGCTATAGAGGCGCACTTGGTGGTTCATGCCGCGGAGTGTCATCGTGTATCGGCTGTTGATCAGTCCGACGTCTGGCAGTTTGCCACCCTCTTCGGTCAATCGGACGTCTGCTTGAATCGTATAATTGGCCAGCCCGGCCGACCCCATCCAGAGCCGGCTGCGCGTGCCAAGCTTGTTGTTGGGATCGCGCGGTGTGGGGAGCACGCTCCGCTTGACGACAACCTGCTCGCCATCGACTTCGCGGAGCACATAACGCACGCGCCCGCCGATCCAGGTGAGCGGTACCTTTTCAGCCCTGCTGAAATCAAAATCCCAAGGCAGCGGCGGCACCACGCGCACTCGGGCCGTGCCTTGCAACTGGCCAGCCTGACAAACGATCCGTGCGGTGGAGTGTTCGTTGCTACCCGCCGCGGTATAGGTTCCATCGGGCCCGATTTGGCCCGGACCATCAACGGTGTATTGCACCGACTCGGCCGGCGCTTCGCGCAGCAGTTGCCCGCGGGCATTGTACACCCGTACTCGGTATGATTGTTTTTCGCCGGGGGCCAACAGCACATCGTAAGGAACCACCTGCAAATGCGCCGGCGTGGAATCTTCGGCCAGGGGCGATTCGTCTGCTAAGCCGCAAGCGGCCGCTTGCGGCTTAGCAGTCGGTTGATTCTTTTCCCTCCCAATACAATAAAGCCCCTCGGAAGTTGGCAAGTAAATACGCCCATGCGACACAATTGGCGAGCCATCCACGCCATGCCCCGAGAGCCGCAATTTGTGGATTACCTCGACACCCGAATCGGTCGGCTTCAAGATATACCACCGACCATTGTTTGTGCAAAGGTAAACTTTTCCATCGGCAACTAGCGGTGTGCTACGCATGACGGTTCCCAGCGCCTTTCGGGCAATGAGCCGACCTGTTTCGGGATCGATCACTTGTAGTTTGGCGCGGTCGTCGACGATCCATAGCCGGCCATCGACCATCACCGGTGAGCTTTTGCCAGCCATGACGCCTAGCTGTTGCCACTGGGGGGTAAGGGTTTTTTCCGTGTGCTGCGTTGCGTGCTGCGCTGTGTGCTGCGTTGCAGCACGGCTGTCCAGAGCGACCAGGGCTCCCATGGTGTTGCCGACGAGGTTTTCCTCGCTGTGCGAGGTGTAGACTCGGCTGCCGACTACCAGGGGCGAGACGTTCAAGCCGCGACGGGAGAATGGGTATTGCCAGATCGGCAGTCCGGTATGGGGTTGCAGGGCCCAAACCGCCCCGTCGCCGGAGCCAAAAACCAGGGCCGCCTGCCCGCCGAACACTGCGATCGTGGGCGTGCTATAGGTGGTGTCGTAGGGAGAAATGCGGGTCCCACGGAGCCAGCGAAGTTCTCCGGTCGCCTTGTCGAAGGCCATGAAACGGTGCGCCGGCTTGGCGAGCGAGCCCCACTTGGCAGAATCGCCCCAGCCAATCACCACGGCGCTGACCAAGACCGTCTCTTCGAACACCACCGGCACATTCGTCCGCCCGCCGAAGGTGCTCAGCAATCCGAATTCTTCATGCAAGCTCCGCGACCACACAACCTGACCCGTCTCGCCTTCCAAACAACAGAAATAGCCGCTCACCGATTGCACGTAGATGCGTCCCGTTTCCGGATCGCCGGTACACGACGACCAACCAACCCGCGTGTCGGGCACATCGCTCAGGTAGACATTGTAACGGTGCTCCCAAATCTTCTTGCCCGTGGCTGCATCGACGCAAACAACTTTAGCCCCTTCGTTTGGCAACCCGGCCTGATCGCGCGCAATGGTGGTGAGTTTGCCACGCATCACAATGGGCGTACTACGACCAGCCAGCTCGGTATTCTTCCACAACAGGTTGCTGCCAGGGCCTCCTTTCGGATCCCACCTGTCGACCAGACCCGTTTCGAGCGAAGTTCGGTTCTGTTGCGGCCCAAGCCAATGGGGCCAATCGAGCGGATCACCCTTGCTTGTTGAAACACTTTGGCCCGTTGCCTGAAACGGCAAGAGACTCGAAAAGGCAACCAAAATCATCCAAAGTCTAAGAGAAAATTGCATGGGTACACGTTTCCTCGTCTAGTGCTTAGCCACAGCTACAGCTTGGGAATGCTGGCTGAGCCGTAGGCGCTAGCCTCGGGTGGCTCGACACAACGATTTCCGTTGCGCCCCACCCGACGCTAGCGCGTTCGGCTCACATCTGTAGGAGGGAAAACCAAGGTGGGAACCTGTCAAACTAATCTGGTTGGGCAGGGCGATCCGATGCCAGCCAGTTTGCGGCTTGGCAACATGACTGCTTGGTTGAAGCGGCCGTCAACCCACGGACAACCCCTGCATGTTACCACAATTGGCCTTCCATCACCACATGCAGCAGTACAAATTTCGGCCTACAACTGGCAGGAGCCAAAACCCTTTCTTTAGCGGTAAAGTCAGCCTAATGATTGATGACAACCACTTGCTGAAAATTGCTTTCGTCTGCTCAAGGGTCCTTCCATTCATTACCGATACGAGTGGAGTCGCAAGCTAAGCACCGAAGTTGAACTTGCGACACACCCCAGTAGTGTGCGTTAACAAACCGGCCTATATTTTTCGAGTCAAGGATTGGCTCGACTGGTGTTGACGCCTGACCGAGGGGACATTGAGCAAGAAGTCCCGCCTTGACCTGTCCGGCATTGCCTTACTCGGTATTGTCAGACGCCCGCATTCCCGCCCGCCCCTATCCCACTCCACCCGGCAAACGCCGCGGCCCAAGTCATCACGACAAACCCCAGGGAAGGTGTGGCGCACCTGCGCTACCGGATATTGTCAAGTTGGCAGCCTGAAGTGTCCTCAGCAATAGGAGATGTGATTCCATGAATTCTAAGGTGATGGGAGCCATTCTCTTGAGTGTTTGTTTCGCAGGCCAATCCTACGGATTTGGTTTGATGGACAGAATGCTTGGGAATGGTTGTGGCTGCGACAGTTACGCAGCGCAAAGTTGTTGTGAGAAATCGTGCGGCATCAACGATAGTTGCTGCGACGATGGAAACTGTGAAGCAAGTTGTGGTTGCGCCACGAGTTGCTGCAAGAAGAAGCGATGCGGCCTCTTGAGCCGACTCTTCAGCCGTCGTAGATGTCGTAAGTCGTCTTGCTGCGAAGCAAGCTGCGGTTGCGACGATGGTTGCAGTGGCGATGATTGCTGCGGCGACGGTGGCTGCGAAGCAAGCTGCGGATGCGCCACGAGTTGCTGCAAGAAGAAGCGATGCGGCCTCTTGAGCCGACTCTTCAGCCGTCGTAGATGTCGTAAGTCGTCTTGCTGCGAAGCAAGCTGCGGATGTGCCGACGACTGCTGCGACGATGGTTGCAGTGGCGATGATTGCTGCGGCGACGGCGGCTGCGAAGCAAGCTGCGGATGCGCCACGAGCTGCTGCAAGAAGAAGCGATGCGGCCTCTTGAGCCGACTGTTCAGCCGTCGCAGATGCTGCAAGAAGTCTTGCTGCGAAGCAAGTTGCGGCTGCGACGACGGTTGCTGTGGCGACAACGGCTGTGATGATGGTTGCTGCGAAGCAAGCTGCGGATGTGCCGACGACTGCTGTGGCGACAGCTGCAGTGGTGGTTGCGCTTCAGCGGCAGGTGCCGCCAGCGAAGCCGCTCCGATTCCACCCGCGCCGGTTGCCGATCCCGCTGCTCGGATCGCCCAACCACGCAAGGTGGTCAGCGCGAGCTTTGTTCGCTAACTATAGTGAGTAAAAAGGAATCTACCGGATTCCCCCTCTGAGGACCTGTCTCGGGCTTTTGGGCTCGGGGCAGGTTCTTTTATTATGTAGAGAGGCGAGAAACGAGTGGCGCGTGATTTATTGTCACAACGATGGGTCTAAAACCCTCGCCTTCAGGCGAATCCTTTAGGTTCTTATACTGGGGTGATGGAAAACTACCGAACGAGTTCGCACAGTCGCTATGACCTCAAGTATCACTTTGTGTTGGTGACCAAGTATCGTCGGGAGGTGTTGACCGGTGCGGTCGGCATACGGGTCCGCGATCTGGTGCGCGAGGTTTGTCGAACGCACGAGATCGAGATCCTGCAAGGAGCCGTTTCCGGGGACCACGTGCATGTGCTGCTGTCGTGCCCGCCAACCATGTCGCCCAGTAAAATCATGCAGTACATCAAGGGTAAGAGTTCAAGGAAGCTGATGATGGAGTTCAAACACATTCAAAAAAAGTACTGGGGTCGACACTTTTGGGCGCGTGGCTACTTCGTGGCGTCTAGTGGCAATGTAACTGACGAAGCGATTGCGGAGTACATCCGTGGCCAAGGCGGTACGGAACCAAGTGATGGTGACGACAATTTTCAGATAACCCCATCGTGAGCGAAGGACTTCAGTCCGTAGCTCACGAAATCCTTCAACCTACCGTTAGCGCTCTGTGAACTCCGTCATGCCAGGAGCGTAATTCAGATCTTGACAAGCCGACGTCGTGAAGCACGCCTCTGGCGGCGGCGCTGGTTGGCCTGATCAAGTTCGCGCTGGCGATCTTCGCTGCGATGCTCAGGGTGTGCCTTGAGCCATCGGTCAGGTAGCAGCTCGGAGAGCTGTTCACGCTGGTCCCTTGAAAGCGATTCGAACGTGGTTTGGGCGTCGCCCACCCGCAAGTACTCGGGAACGATCTGAGGAAGCCGGACGAGAACATCGTTGAGATACGGGGTGACGTGGACATGATTAGAACGAGCACTCTGGATAAGCGTGTACCAGACGCATGCCGCGCGACCACCCGCATCGCTCCCAAAAAATTGGTAATTTTTTCTTCCAATAACCGAGGGGCGAATGACTCTTTCTGCCATGTTGTTATCGATCGCATAGCGCCCGTCGGTTGCAAATCGCGTCATCGCGTTCCAACGATTGAGCAGGTAGCCGATCGCTTCGGCCAACTTGGTCGAAGGCCGTACCGTCGGCTGCACTTCGGTGAGACGATCGTGCAGAAGGGCAAGAATGGGAACCGACTCGCGCATGCGCACTTGTCGTCGCGTTTCCACATCGGCATCGGCCAGGCGATCCTCGATGTCGTACAGTTGCCAGATCCAAGCGAGCGCCTCGTGCGCAAGTGGCTGCGTTGAGACGGCGCACGCTTCGTCGAACTTCCGCCGCGCATGGGCCCAACAACCCAGATCCAGAAGTCGGCCATCCGATTCCTTGACTAGGGACGTGTAGACACTGTAACCGTCGGTTAATAATCCGCCTTGAAAATCATCAAGTATTTCCCGCGGACCTGCGCGGGATCGATCAAGTCGATAGTCAAATAGTTGGTACGGATGCTGGTCATCGCCAACGTAGGCCCAGAGATAAACCAGCTTGGTCGCCCCAGCCCCGGGACGCAGGACACGGGCCGTGGTCTCGTCGGCCCGTACATAAAAACTATCCAGTACTTGGGTGCGAATCAGATCCCACACCGGCAGCAGACGCTCGCCTGTTCGCACCACGGCGTTGCTCAACACGCTGCGGTTGAACCACATCGTGGTGGTGGAACGAAGCTCTTCCTGGAGACGATACAGGGGCAGGTGACGCTCGAACTTGGCGTGTGCCAGCCAGGCTAACGTGCTGGCCCCAAATATCCCTTTTTCGTTGATATTGGGTGGCTTTTCGCTGGTGACGATCTGCTGGCCATCCCGGCTAACAGGGCAACCGTAGGTAAACCGAACGTGCTCGGCGATGTAGGCGCTAGACTCAACATATTCTAGTTGCCGTGAGATCTGCTCGGAGATCACCGTCCGCTTGCCGCCACATCCACAAGGACAATCGAGTTCTTCCGGCGGCAGTGGGTGTTCAAAACGCTGGACCGGCAAGCACTCGGGGAATTCAAAACGTTTGCGCTTCTTACGGCGTTTCTTGCGTTTCGAAGACGATTCATCGTCTGGCTCTTCTTCGTCGGTCGCCTCGTCATCCTCGCTAATCTCGTTGCCCTCGATCGACTCGGGATCAAAAAGAAGCTTTTGATCGGGAGAAGGGATAAACCGTTCACGCCGTGGAGAAAAGAGTGCCTTACGGAGTAAGGTGATTTGCTCTTGCATCACCTCGATGTGATTCTGCAACGATTCAAGAGTTGCCTGTTGCTCGCTATTAACCCTTTTGAGATGTGCGATCTCGGCGCGCTGCACTTCGATCTCTTTTCGGAGTTTGTCGGATTCCATCGACAACGTTTCGGTCCTTGAAGGTGCGTCACGAAATGGCAAATGATCACACACCGTTGGTGTAGAACACACATGTTTATTTATCGACAATTCACGTTGCGCGTCAAGGTGGTTTCCAAGGCGATTGAGTAATTTGTTTTGCCTGCTCACGACGCCACCACTTGCGACGTTTGACACTCGATAGCTCGATGCCTTCCAGCAACAATCGCAGGTCGTCCACATGCAGTGTCAAGTAATCACCGGGGGATGCAATCGCCCCTCCATGGTCGGCGCCACGTAGTGTCTCGGACGTTCCTCGTTCAAGATGCTTGTAGAGGATGATCGTGCCGTCACCCGTGAAATAGAGTACCTTCAACCGGTTGCGGCGTCGGTTGAAAAACAAGAAAAGATCTCCGTCTTCAATCTGTTTGCCAAGCTCCTTTTCGACGATACCGATTAATCCACAAAAACTTTTACGCATGTCCGTGGGAGCCAACGCGGCGAAGACTTTTATTTGGGATGGCACAATCAACATGACGCCACCTCACGCAACGCCTGCAATACGTCCTTCACTGTCTCACAATCGGTGCCGTGAGGCACATCCACAAAGACTCCCTGCTGCGGCAAGTGAATACGCAGCGTGGACGCAGGTGTCGTCCCCTCGATCCGCACAGGCACCAGTTGGGTGCCCTGGACGGCGTTACGACTGGTTTTAAGAGACTTGGTCGAACGGCTCCCCTGCTCTGGGGAGGCTTGCTGCTCACGGAACTTACGCTGCCAGGCATAATAGCTGGTTTGTGTAATCGAGTTCTGGTGGCAAAACGCCGCGATGCTCAAGCCGCTTGAGGACTGCTGTTTCAGTAGGCCACGCCAGTGGGACTCTTGGGATTTGTTTCGATTGGACATTGTGCTCGTTCCTGGAATAAAGGGAATGGTTCACCTCTATTAGGATAGCGCGCAATTTTGGGACGCTGTTCACAGAACGCTTACAACCTACCGGCTTCAGCCGGTAGTAGTTTAGTTGCAACCGTTCACGGGATGGAAGAAGAATGAACCACGAAGAGCACGAAGGACTCAAAGAATAGAATTCAATCTCAAAGTGAAAAGAAGATGAACCACAGAGGGCGCAGAGAACACGGAGGAAGCAACCCTGGATATCCTTCGAAAGAAAGACATGATTCGTTGTTTTCCAGGGAAAAGAAACTTGGTGTTCTCCGTGATCTCTGTGGCGAATTTTCTTGCTTTTTTTCAGTTTGAGAATTCAATCGTCAATCAAATGGAATCAGTGGATGTGCAATTGTGGCCAAGCTTAGAATCGGGAGCAAATGATATGCCCTCTATTTCCTTGGTGCTCTTCGTGTTCTTTGTGGTTCAACCTTTTTAATTCCGAGAATGGTAACATTTATTTTAACCACTCCCGACTCTTCCAAAGTGCTCCTCGGGCATCAGCATCGCGCTGACACGGAAGCCAAACTTGTCACCCACTTTCACCGCTTCGCCTTCGGCAACTTCTTGGTCGCCCACGAGCAGGTGCAGTTGTTGATCGCATGCCTTGTCGAATTTCAGAATTGCACCGGGTACCAATTCGACAACTTTTTGAACCGACTCTTTCTTCGACGCCAACCTTACGCTCACCGGAATCTGGATCCGCAACAAACTCCGAGCATAACTGGGAAGCTGCGAAAAATCGTGGATTTTCGACGGCACAACGCCTACCGGCGACGCCCCTTCAACGGCGGGAGCAGATTCCTGTTCAACCTCACCTTCTTTATCCTCTGACGGCGTCTCATCCGGGACAGGAAAAACCGCATCCGACCCAGCCAACGGCCAGATCAAGCTGAGCTGCCCCGACTTATCAGCAGACCCCAAGCTGAGCGGCACCAAACAAGCATCCTCAGCAACTTCTCCTCGCTCGACTGCCTCCTGCAGTTGCTCAACTCGTTTCGCCTCGAATACGTCGGCCATCAACGTTTCGGGAACCAGCAGCATGCTTAGTTCCTGTGCCAGCGTGCTGAGCTTGCTTTCCCCTGTGGGATCAGGGCTAGCGTACCACTCGGGCAGCAGCCCACTCGACTCCGGCAGCAGGGCAACCATCCCCACTTCACCGAATTTCAGCAGAACCACCAGCCCAGGCCCATCAAGCCCAGTGGCATCGCCAGCAAAGGTTCCCGCTTCGCCCGCCGAGAAGGTGAACTCTCCATCGAAGCAACGTCCCAGCGCAGCGGCAGCCTCCTCGGCACCCGCCTGGCAGGCGGCCACAACCTCAGAGGCAAGTTCGGGCGTCAAATCACTCATACAAGTCCAGGGGACAGAGGGGGACCAGTAGCACACGGCCGCAGTACGCAGCACACGGCCAAACCCGCGCATCATCCGCGTAAGCTGCACCCTTGATATCGGCCCGCATGACCGTCAAACTTTGCCCAGTTCACGATGATACCCCAAACGCTAGCGGAATTGGCTTTGATCCGCCGTGCTCGTATAATGCCAGCAAGTCATTACCACTGGCCGCCGGGCTTGCCCCGGCGCTGCATTCACGCACCGGGACAAGCCCGGCGGCTAACATCCGACCAACAAATTCAAATGAGGCGATTTCCAGCCAAGAGCGATTTCCATGAGCACCGCCCCTATCGACACCGCGAAACTTGAACTCCAGCCGTATAAGTCGCTGGAGAACGCCGAACTCGCCGCTCGGATCGAGGCAGTCCGCCGCCAAATGGGCCCGGAGCTATTGATCCTGGGCCACCACTATCAACAGGACGAGGTCATCGCGCTGGCCGATCTCCGGGGCGATAGCTACCGGCTCAGCCAGCTGGCGGCCGAGAATCGCGCCTGCCGGAACATTGCATTTTGCGGCGTCCATTTCATGGCCGAGACAGCCGACATCCTGGCCAATCGGCCGGAGAAATTGGCCGAGCGTCGAGGCGAGCGGGTTCGCGTGATCCTGCCCGACATGGCTGCCGGCTGCTCGATGGCCGACATGGCCGCGATTGGGCAGATCGAAGATGCCTGGGATCAACTGGGCGAGGTGCTCGACTGCCAGGACATCACCCCGGTTACGTACATCAACTCGGCCGCCAGCTTAAAGGCATTCGTCGGCCAGCATGGGGGCATCGTTTGCACCTCGTCCAACGCCCGGGCAGCGCTCCAGTGGGCCTTTGCCCGCACCAGCCGCGTGATGTTCTTTCCCGATCAGCACCTGGGCCGAAACACGTCGCTGGGGATGCCCCTTAACGGAAAAAAATGCACCACCGAGCAAATGCCCGTATGGGATCCCTTCGCCGACGAGCTTGGTGGCAACACGGAAGGTGCGATCAAGCAAAGCAAAGTCATCCTCTGGCAAGGCCATTGCAGCGTCCACCAAGTTTTCCGCCCGGAGCATGTCGCCCAGTTCCGCGAGAAGCACCCGGACATCAAAATTTTGGTCCATCCCGAGTGCCCCCGTGAGGTGTTCGAGTTGGCTGACGAGTCAGGCTCGACGGGCCGAATCATCAAGCTGGTCGAAGAGTCGTCCCCTGGCAGCAAGTGGGCCATCGGCACCGAATTGCACTTGGTCAACCGTCTGAAACAGGAGCATCCCGAGCAGGAAATTTACTTCCTATCGCCGGTGGTCTGCATGTGCGCGACGATGTACCGCATCGACCTGCCGCATCTCTGCTGGAGCCTGGAAAACCTGGCCGCCGGCACGCCGGTGAACGTCATCGACGTCGACGAAGAAACGGCCAAGTGGTCGCTCGTGGCACTGGAGCGGATGCTGGAGGTGAAGTGACACGTCTCGCACCGGCGATCAGATAGATCGCGGCTAATTGTTGGTGCTAAGTCAGCCTCATGATCCGCTCGCCGCTGCCGGCTTTTACGCGGTAACCGTTGTGTCGTTTTCAGCGAAGGTTTTGGGCGGTTGCCAGAGCTTGAACGCGGGCATAAGCGAAAGTAGCAAGAAAATGCTGAATGAGTAAATCCTCGCATAATCGAGTTGTTGATACAAAACTGATTCTAGCTGCGACATGTCAATCTCCTCCCCGCCATTAACCGTCAAGAGTGCAACAGCTAGTTCTCGTGGAATAGGGATAGGCAGAAATCCAACCGAACCATCAGCAAAGGCGACATTGATGCCAGTCGCCGACTTATTAAAAAGTTTGTAAAAAAAACCCGGCCTGGACATCCATCTTGAATGGACTACTTCTGAGTTTGCACCACTCGACAGAAATGCAACAGCTTCATCGAATTCCAAGTCGACAGGATCTGCCCAGGCAACGTCCCTACCAGCAGCTTCAATGAATAGAATTGTTCGATCTAGTCCATCAGTTACATGTTCGAGTTTCCGCATTCCATTGTTTGGCCACATTGTGTGGGGACCTTTGACTGCAAAATAGTTCGCTTGGGGATTTGTGGGCGAGAGTGGTGGATCACTAGGGCATTCATAGATATCGAACGGACTAGTTGTGACAGATTGGTTATTGGGCCCGTTCCAGGGCTCGTCGAAATTGTAACGGCCATAGAGACTTTTGGCTCCGAAATATGGCAAAAGAAGCATACGCCAACTGTGCATAGGCTTGCCGTTTTTGTCGGCAATGAATGCTGGAGGAAATGTGCCGTGCTTGTCGTGATAATTTTGAAGCGCACATGCAATCTGTCTGAGATTATTCTGGCAATGGCTTATCCGAGACACTTCTCGGGAACTTTGTACGGCTGGCAAGAGCAGAACGAATAAGAAACCCAGCAGCGCACAGAAGAACAGGAGATTTATGAGAAAAGTCAGCGATCGCGTCAGCGCACAAACCCAGAAGCCTACGACGAAAGCCGCTATCACAATCCCCGCCGGACCAAACGTCGCCATTGCTGATGCCAGTAGCGCGAAGACCCAGAAGATGGTCGTGATGCGAAATCTCATACTTTTATTTTAGCAGAAATCTGCAATAACGGCTCCGGCGATCTGATTGATCGCCGGCAAAGCCGCCCCTACGCATCATGTTCGCGGCAATAGGCGAGCATGTCATCAATGCTCATCGCGCTTTTATCGACGGGGCCTACGTCACTTGAAGATGTGACGGGGGCTTCAGCAGGTTCCGCGGCGGCGGGCGCTTCGGCAACCGGTTCTGGTATTGCCGAAGCTTCCTTCTTCGCGGTCGGTTTCGTACCTCCACGCGCGGCTGCTAACATCTCGGCGACCGACATCTTGGAACGATCAACGGTGGCCGATTTCTTTTCCGTTTTCTTTTCTGCCGCCGGTTTGGCAACCGTTGCCTTGCCCTCCGCTTTGGCCGAACCCTGCATGCGAGCCATTTCCAGAGGCGAAAGTTTTTTCTCGCCGCTCACCGCGACTTGCTTCTTCGCTGCCGGTTTCGTTGCTGGTTTTTTCGCCGCAGGTTTTTTTCCCCGAGGCTTGGGCTTGTCGACCACTTTGAGATAGTCCAGATCAATGTCATACCAACCGATATTCAAGTGATACTCGGCAAATTCCACCAGTGCCCGACCGCTCATGTTGACCGTTCTCACTTGGCCCACATGGTTCTTGAACCGTGCCAACTCCGGACAATCGGCACTTACCGCGACATATTTGTCGGTGTACTCTCGTTTGATCTTTTCAATTTGCTCGGGAATCATTTCTGCAAATCTCGCTTCGCTTGGGACCAGCTCCTCAATAACTCAAGCTGAAAACAGTAGGAACCACGAAATACACGAAAGCAGCGAAAAAAAGAAATATTTTAGTAACCTCCGCAGCTTTCCGTTCAAACACTCAGATCAAATTTACGCTACTGATTTTTTCGTGTATTTAGTGTATTTTGTGGTTTCACTTTTCACTTTGAGTCAATAACCATCGTAGGACAGGCTTTCAACAATCTGTCCAGACACGCGTGCCATCCTGCCTTACGGTACGACGCTTAATACTGTGACGCAAAACGTCGGCTCTGGCAATGACTTCGATTGGCGTCGAGAGGAAAAAATCCTTGCACCAACGGCGTCTATGCGGGATAATCACCGGAAATATTCACGGCTCGGCCGAGTGGCAGGTGCCAGCTTAGGGGCGGCAGGTAAATAACTATCCGGTTTGATAAGGAACACTCAATCAATAGCTGTGGCAACTGGTAGGGCTCAGGGTTCAGTACATAAATGCAATGCAATTCTCGAACCCTGTCCCCTCTTTTTTCCTGAACCCTAAACCCTGAACCCTCTCCTGGAAATGGGGAAGTTATTTATCGGGCGGCCCTAAGCTCGACTTTTTCCGTTTTTTGAGTACTTCAGATCCCCAAATTGGTATAGGTAAAAAGGGCCTCCTTGGTTCAAGCTTTTGACTTGTAACAACCAAAGTCTTGAGCAAGGAAGCCCTCATGGTTCGCGTGCCGCACGATTTCAAGCCGTTACTACAATGTCTCGTTGACACCTTTCACCGGCGAACGACGGCTCGACGATTCGTTCTGTTCTTCCTTGCCGCTATTCTAACAACAGGCGACCGAACTGTCTCTAACGTACTCCGGTTGTTGAGCTTGATTGAGACGGTCAATCCGTCGACCTACCATCGTCTGTTTTCTCACCGTCGCTGGCAATCCCGGCCCTTGGCCTACGCGATTGCCCGTTTCGTCCTTGATCGGTTCATTCCCACCGGGACGGTAAAAATCTGCGGTGACGAAACGGTGGATGGTCATCGCGGCAAAAAAGTTTACGGCAAAGCCCGACATCGCGACGCAGTTCGCAGCGCCAACTCGCACACCGTCTTTCGATACGGACACAAATGGTCCGTCTTGTCGATCCTGGTTCAATTACCTTACACCAATCGTCCCTTTGCCTTGCCGGTGCTGGTCGCTCTTTATCGCAGCAAGCAGTGCAACGCTGATGAGGGGCGTCGCCACAAAACTCCCGTGGACCTGATGTGCGGCTTGCTAGCAACGCTAATGCACTGGTTTCCCGACAGAAAGTTCGTTCTTGCAGGTGATGGAGCTTATGGAACTCATCAGATGACACGTTTTGCCTATAAACATCGAAAACGATTGTCGCTGGTAAGCAAGTTCTCGGGTGACGCAAGTCTGTTCGCGCCGCCACCCAAACGCAAGAACCCCAAAGTCGGTCGACCACGAGTCAAGGGCAAGGCCTTACCCTCACCGGCCGAGGTGGTTGCTAGGAAGAAAAAGGGGAAACGCTTACGTGTGCGGTGGTACGGCGGCGGCTGGCGAAATGTCGAAGTGATCACGGGCAAGGGCCATTGGTATCAGAGTGGCAAAGGCGCGATCGAAGTATTGTGGGTGTTTGTCCGTGATCTCAGCGGCACCCATCGAGATGAATACTTTTTCACGACCGATCATTCCATGTCTGCCAAAGCAGTCATTGAAATGTACGGCGGACGCTGGAATATCGAGACCACGTTCCAGGAAATGCGTGAACACCTTGGACTGGAAACAACACGCGGCTGGAGTCGCCAGACGGTGTTGCGAATGGCGCCCTGTCTGTTTTGTGTGTACACGCTGGTAGTGATCGTTTTTGATACGATGCCGTGGTCCAATCCACACGTCCGACTGAAGCACTGGGTTGGCAAGGAGCAAACGACATTTTCTGATATGATCATCAGTGTTCGACGCTATTTTTGGATGGAATGGATTTTTGCATGGGTGCCTGGAGGCGAGGTCGTGCAAAAATTATCCAAACCCTTGCGAGTTGTGCTAGACTTCGGGCTAGCCCAAGCCGCCTGACGGAAAAAGTCGAGCTTAGGCTGAGCTTCACTACGAATCAGAAGAATGAACCAGGAGGACCGAAACGTGTTGAATCTACCAATCCGAATAACGAATGGTGGGCGGTCCTTGCTTCTCACAACCCTAGCCACCCTGCTGACATGTCCCGGAAGCGGTTGCTCGGGAGAGGAATATCTGACCGGGATCGAGTGGGCGGAACCGCCGATTGTGACGCCGGGTGACCATGGCAACCCCCCTTCCGACGCGGTGGTGCTCTTTGATGGCAAGGACCTTTCCGCCTGGGAAAATGGCGAGAAGTGGGAAGTCGCAGGTGGTGTGGCAACTGTCCGTCAAGGCTACATTCAGACGAAACAAAAATTCGGCGACTGCCAACTGCACGTCGAGTGGTCGGCACCCCGGCCCAAAGCGGGGCAAAGCCAAGACCGCGGCAACAGCGGTGTCTTCTTCGGCCCGTATGAAGTCCAGGTGCTTGATTCCTATCAAAGCAAAACCTATTTCGATGGCCAAGCCGGCGCGATTTACAAACAAACGCCGCCGATGGCAAACGCCATGCGGCCGCCGCTCGAGTGGAATGTGTTCGACATCCTGTGGACCGCCCCGCGATTCAACGGCGATGGCTCGCTGAAGTCGCCCGCCTATATCACGGCCCTTCACAACGGCGTGGTGATTCTCAATCACTTCAAGCTGTTGGGCGACACGCCTTATCACCGTCCACCACAGTACACGAAACACGACGTCCGAATGCCCATCTCACTGCAAGAGCACCGCCATCCCGTGCGCTTCCGTAACATCTGGGTCCGCGAAATGACGCCGATCGCGAGCAAGCGAGTGCGCGAACCGTACCTCCGCGACGGCGATAAGGAGCGGCCGATAAGCAAGCAATGAATAACAAAAAATACGTAGGCCGGAACGAGCAACGCGAGTTCCGGCAAGGTATACAAGGCATATCTGCACTCTGCCGGAACTCGCAAAGCTCGTTCCGGCCTACAAACTTTTGTTATTTCCTCCACGCTACTGCCCAGCGCGCCAGCGGAGTAGGGCATCGAGAAAGCCTTGGATGTCGCCGTCGAGCACGGCGTGAAAATTGCCCATCTGGTATTTCGTTCGCGTATCTTTCACCCGCTGGTCGGGGTGGAGGAAATAGTTGCGTATTTGCGAGCCGAAGCCCGTTTTCGCTTGCTGCTGGTACTTCGCGGCATCCTCGGCTTCCCGTTTTTCATCCTCCATCCGGGCCATCCGGGCACGCAGCATTTTCCAGGCGGTCGCCCGGTTTTTGTGCTGTGAACGCTCGTTCTGGCACTGCACGACGATGCCGGTCGGCTCGTGCGTGAGCCGAATGGCGCTGTCGGTTTTGTTCACATGCTGACCGCCGGCGCCGCTGGCCCGATAGGTGTCGATCCGCACGTCATCTTCGTCGATCTCAATGTCGACCGAGTCGGAAATCTCGGGCGAAACGTCGACCGCCGCGAAACTGGTTTGCCGCTTCCCTTCGCTGTTGAACGGGCTGATCCGCACCAGCCGGTGCATGCCGGTCTCGCTTTTCAGATAGCCGTAGGCCATCGGCCCGCGGATGGCGACCGTCGCGTTGTTGATGCCAGCCTCTTCGTTGTCCTGCCGGTCGACCAGCTTCACGGTGTAGTCGTTTTTCTGAGCCCATTGCAGATACATGCGCAGCAGCATCTCGGCCCAATCGTTGGCGTCGGTGCCGCCGTCACGCGCATTGATCGTCAGCAACGCCCCGGCCGCGTCGTGCGAACCGCCCAGCAAGGCTTTCAGCTTGAGGTCTTCCAGCACGCGTTCCAGCCGCTGGACTTCGCCGGGCACCTCGGCAGCGAATGATTCATCCTCGGCGGCCATTTCAACCATCGCGGCCAGATCATCGCTGGCGGCAAGCGCTTCGTCGAGTGGCCTGACCACCGCGACAAGCGACTTCCGCTCGTCGACCGTCGCCTGGGCCTTTTCCTGCCGATCCCAAAATCCAAGCGCCGCCATTTTGCCATCGATTGCGGCAATCCGCTCGCTTTTCGTGGCACAGTCAAAGAGAGTCCCGCAGTTGGACAATGGTCGCATGAATCGCGGCGGCTCGGTCTACCCATTCCTTGTCCAACATCGATTGAGGCTCCTGGAGTGAAAAGTGGTGATGCAGTATTGTACGATTTTATCGCTGATTCGACCAGCGCTGCTTGCCGTAGCCGCAACGTAATTTTAGACTTACCTTCTCTATGGCACGAGTCGTCTTAGCAATGTCTGGCGGGGTTGATTCGAGCGTCGCGGCCCATCTGCTTCTGGAGCAGGGGCACGACGTGGTGGGCGTGTTCATGCGCCATGGCGAAGGGTCGCCGGTCGTCTGTACGGAGGGCGAGCCTGCTTCAACGGGCGGTAGCCGTCCCGATCACAAACAAGGCTGCTGCACCGCCGCCGACGCCGAGGATGCCCGCCGCGTGGCCGACAAACTGGCAATTCCCTTCTACGCACTCGACTTGCAGCAAGAGTTTCGCCAGATCATCGATTACTTTGTCGAGGAATATACGGTCGGCCGCACGCCGAACCCTTGTGTGCAGTGCAACAACTGGATCAAATTCGGCAAACTGTTCGATTATGCCGACAGCGTCGGAGCGGAGTTTGTCGCCACGGGACACTACGCGCGTCTTGAAACGGTCTTGGGCGGGCCGCCGGCGCTGTTGCGAGGTTGCGACTCGGGCAAAGATCAGTCGTACGTGCTGTTCGGCATTCGGCGAGAGCTACTGGGCCGAATGTTGTTGCCGGTCGGCGAGTACGAAAAGCCGATCATCCGCCAGATCGCCACCCGCTTGCGTCTTCGCGTCGCAGAGAAAAAGGAGAGCCAAGAAATCTGCTTTGTGACCCAAGGACGGTACGACCAATTTGTGCGCAGCCGAAAAGGCGACGCTTGCACCGCTGGCCAGTTGGTTACCACCGATGGCACGGTCGTAGGCGAGCACCGAGGCATCGAAGGATTCACCGTCGGGCAGCGCAAAAGATTGGGTGTCGCGCTGGGCGAGCCGAAATTTGTTGTCCGGATCGAGGCCGATACCTGTCGCGTGGTACTCGGTGATCGAGAGGAATTAGGGCGCACCGAACTCACCGCCAGCCAAACCAATTGGCTGGTGGACGAAACGGACATTCCGCGACAGTGCAAGGTGCAGATTCGCTACAACGCACCGCCCGTGTCGGCTGAGGTGAAGCTACTACCCGAGCGGCAGATGCATGTGCAGTTCAGCGAGCCCCAATGCGGTGTCGCACCGGGCCAGGCCGTGGTTTGCTACGACGGCGAACGAACGCTCGGCGGCGGGTGGATACGGTAAAGAAAGCCGTGTTGCAACGCAACACACGGCAACAGCCAACAACCGCCGCTCAAACATTAAACAAAAAGTGGCAAACGTCGCTGTCTCGCATGACATAGCTCTTGCCCTCGATTCGCATTTTTCCCGCGTCGCGGATTGCTTTCTCGCTTTGGTATTGCACAAGCTCATCGACCGAATAAATTTCCGCGCGAATGAAGCCTCGCTGGAAATCGGTATGGATCACCCCGGCTGCCTCGGGAGCGGTGGCCCCGACGCGGACTGTCCAGGCACGAATCTCTTTTTCCCCAGCCGTGAAAAAACTTTGCAGGCCGAGCATCTCGTAGGCTGCCCGGGCCAGCACCGCTAAAGCAGGCTCGACCAATCCCAAACTTTCGAGCATCTCTTGCCGCTCGTCCCCATCGAGCTCGGCCAGCTCCGCTTCGAGCCGGGCACAAATCGGTACGACCGCGCCCCCCTCGTCGCAAGCCCGCTCCCGCAGCTTGGCCACATGGGGGCGCTCGCCCTGCAGGTCGTCTTCATGCACGTTGGCGACGTACAGCACCTTTTTGGCGGTCAGCAGTTGTAGCTCGTTGAAAACTTTGGCCAAAGTAGGATCGTCGAACTGCAGCCCGCGGACCGGCGTGCCCTCGGCCAACCGCTCATGGCATTGCTCAAGCACGCTGACGCGTTGAGCAGGTTCCTTGTCGCCGGTGCGCGCCTGCCGCCTGGCCTTGTCGAGCGTCGACTCGACCGACTGCAAATCGGCCAGCAACAGCTCGGTTTCGATCGTTTCCACGTCGCGGAGCGGGTCGACCTGGCCGTCGACATGCGCGATGTCGGCATCTTCAAAACAACGGACCACATGCAGGATCGCGTCGACCGAGCGGATATGCGACAGAAACTGGTTGCCAAGCCCCTCGCCTGTCGAAGCGCCCCGGACGATGCCGGCAATATCGACCAATTGCAGCACTGCGGGAATGACCTTCTCGGTTTCGATGTAGCGATTGATCGTCGCCAGGCGCGGATCGGGGACCGGGACAGCGCCGACGTTGGGCTCAATCGTACAAAAAGGGTAGTTTTCACTGGCGATGCCCGCAGCGGTCAGCGCATTGAATAGGGTCGATTTGCCAACATTCGGTAATCCGACGATTCCTGCTTCCATGGTGTGCGTATCCGAAGTTGTGGATTTTTCGTGATCTCACAAAGGTAGGCCCTGACGAAGCTGAGGATTCTAGCCCACGACCGCAACCAGCAACAGACGCCAGATTTGCGAGAAAAAAACCAACGTGGCCAAAATCGACTTCAGCGGTAATAATAGAATCTGTCAGTGTTCGGGACGGCAAGGTTCGTCCCTCTGTTTTTCTTCCTGCGGATCGCCACCTTACGAAGGGGGCTTACCATGTTGTCCCAATCTACCTCCAGCCATTTGATTTTGGTCCGATTCGTTCTAGCGGCTTGCCTCGCGTTGGCTTTGCCCAACGTACTCTCTGCCCAGCAGCAGGAAGCAGCCGAACCGCCAAGCGTGCTAGAAGAGCAAACTCTTGAAGAGGAGCCAGGGCTAGCTGACTTGGACCAAGCGATGTGTGCCAAGGTGACGACCGAAGGACTTGAGGATTTGAATCAGGTCATCCGCATGATCCAAACGGCACGCGATAAGGGATTGGGGGCCGAAAACGCCGTCTTTGCCGAAAGGCTGCTTGCCGGTTCGCTGATGGAACGGGCAACTGCGCTGGTGCGTGTGATCAATACGCGTTCGATCGTCGACAATCGCGTGCAAAAGATACGTCAGTTGGTCATCTCCGACCTGCGGCGTGTGATCGCGCTGGACAATCCGCCCCCCAGCGCTTACTTCATGCTAGGGCGTCTGATGGCGTTGCCGGGAGGTGATCCGCATGAAGCGGGCCGGCTGTTGACCAAGTTCCTGAAAACGGAAGAATTGCCCGCCGCCAATCGGGCCGAGGCTTTGGTGACCCGTGCGCGTGTGCAGACCAGCGAAGAAAAGGCCTTGGCTGATTTCGATGAAGCGATCCTGCTAATGCCCGAGGAGACCAACTACCAACTTGCTCGGGCGTTGTTCCACCGCAGCCGTAAACGATTGGAACAGTCGCTGGCTGATATTGCCTCGGTCTTGGAAAACACACCGGAAGAAACCAACGCGCTGATCCTGCAAGGGGAAGTATTGCGTGAGCAAGGCATGTTGGACGAGGCGATTGCCAGCTTCGACAAGGCAACCGTGCAGGCCCCCCAAGCACCCAGACCTTATCAAAATCGGGGGGAAATCTACCGCGATCAAGGAAAGTTTGACAAGGCAATCGAACAATTCAGCAAGGTGCTCGAATTGCAGCCGGGCGTCTTGCTTACCTTGGTCCATCGGGCCGAAGCCCACTTGCATAACGGGCAACCGAAACTGGCGCTGTCCGATGTGGAGCTCGTGCTGGAAAAACAACCGGGACTCATCGCCGCCCGTCGCATTCGGGCCGAGATCTACGCCGACATGGGCCGTTTGCCGGAAGCGATCGAAGAAATGCGGCAACTGGCCGAGGCGGTGCCGAAGCAGACGGGCCTCAAGATGCAGCTAGCGCTCTATTATTTGGTCAACAAGCAACCGCTCCAAGCAATCAAGGCGTACAACGAGGTGCTTCGGGTCGATAAGAAAAATTTCCTCGCCTTGCGCAGTCGGGGCGATGCCTATCTGAATCTGGGAGAACACGCCGAGGCGGTCGCCGATTTCGAGCGGGCTTTGGAAATGAACGGCACCGATACCCCGCTTTTGAACAACTATGCCTGGCTGCTTTCGACTTCACCCCAAGCCAGGGTACGCAACGGCCAGCAGGCGGTGGAATTGGCCACCAAGGCCTGTGAATTGACCAAGTATCAGAAGCCCCATATCCTCAGCACGCTGGCTGCCGCGTATGCCGAAAGCGGCGATTTCGACTCGGCCGTCAAATGGTCGGAGCAGGCGGTGAGCATTACATCCACAGAGGATGGAGATCAGGCCACCAACGAACAATTGATCGCGGAATTGGCCAGCTATCGACTCGGCAAACCTTGGCGCGAGGACCAGTCGGGCGAGATCGAATCGACCCGGCCCAAGGAAAACCCACCGAACAAATCTCCGACACCCGTGCCCGAAAAAACACCTGCGAAAGTCGATGCGCCCAATCAGTCGGTCGATCTGTGATGGTTGCTAATTCACAGTGGTCGATGTTTAGCCGTCGGGCTTGCCCCGGAGCGTGAAAGGGCTTGCCCCGGAGCGGGAAAGAAACGCCGGGACAAGCCCGACGGCTAACGAATGCCCGCCATGCGGTCCCACAAACGGAAGTCCGATAAACCATGCGTGTCGCCCTACATTGGCAGATTCTTGTCGCGATGATACTTGGGGCAGCGCTGGGCATTGGGCTCAATAGCATGGCGGGCCAGCGGCAGTTGCCCGAACCTGTCGACCACCTGGCCAGCACACTGCAATTGATTGGCATGCCGCAACCGGTTGAAGTGCCCGCTGGCCGGGTTTGGACGATTGACTCTGCCGAGCGGATTCTGATTCAAATTGATCACGAGCGTCGGCCAGACTCCGAGGGACCCCGCCTCGACGGATCCCGCTATCTCACCCGGCGCATTGTTGTTGGCGACGAACAACTGGTTGGCGAGCGCTTGCGACAGCAAGGCGAACCGTGGCCCGACGTGCCGCCGCAGGCTGGCTTGGGACCGAAGGAAATTCCTCGCATCGTGTTCCCTACGCTCAGCGTGCTCCGCGGCAAAGACCCTGTGGCCTATGCACTGTTCGAATACTACGGACGATCCAAGGCTCGCTCGGTCGGCGATTTGGCCAAGGCCTTGGGCGACCTCTTTCTGCGGATGCTGCGGATGGTGTCGGTGCCGCTGATCATCACATCGCTCGTCTCGGGAATCACCGGCCTTGGACAGGCGGATCGCTTGGGAAAAATGTTCGGCCGTACGCTGATCTACTATTTGTCGACCAGCCTGCTGGCAATCGTCGCGGGGCTGCTGATGGTCAACCTCATCCGCCCAGGCATCACGGTCGGCCCGCCGCCCGCCGACGTGGCCGTCGATCGAAACGAGGTTATTGAACAAGGGGAGAACGAGCCGGGGGTCGATGGGCCTGGAAAAGATGGGCCTGGCGCCGTGGCCGCCGCTCGGCATCAACAGCAGGGCAAGGGCCTAGTGATCGTGTTGTTCGAGCAATTGCAAAACATGATTCCGCTTAACCCATTTCATGCGGTCGTCAATGGCCAATTCCTGTCGATCATCGCGTTCAGTCTGGCGTTTGGCGTCTGTACGCTGCTGGTAGGCGGCACGGCGGCCGAGCGGATTAGCGAGCTGGTCGATGCGGCATTTCACGTGATGATGAAACTGACGATGCTGGTTATCAAGCTGGCCCCTGCGGGCGTGTTTTTCTTAATGCTCTCAGCCACCGCCACGCAGGGGGCTGCCATCTTTGGCACGCTTGGTTGGTATATGCTCTCCGTCGCCTGTGCGCTCGCTTTTCACGCGATGATCGTGCTGCCGGCGATTCTGCATTTCGTGGCGAGACGCTCTCCCGTCCAATTCGTTCAGGCGATGAGTCCCGCACTGCTCACGGCGTTCAGTTCCGCCTCGAGCAACGGCACGCTGCCGCTCACGCTCACTTGCGTCGAAGAACGAGCAAAAATCAGCAATCGCGTCGGTTCGTTCGTGTTGCCGTTGGGAGCAACCATTAACATGGATGGCACGGCTCTGTACGAAGTGGTGGCCGTGCTGTTCATCGCCCAGTACAGCGGCATCGATTTGACGCTCACCGATCAGATCATCGTCGCATTCACCGCATTACTCGCTAGCATCGGCGCCGCCGGCATCCCGCACGCGGGCTTGGTAATGATGGTAATCATCCTGCAAGCGGTAGGGCTGCCGACGGAAAGCCAAGGGCTGATCATCGCGGTCGACCGGGTGCTCGACATGGCCCGCACGGCCGTGAATGTTTGGAGCGATTCGTGTGGCTGTGCGGTCATCAGCCGTTTCGAGGCGTTCGGAACATCGGAGAATGTCCAATGACCAATGTCCAGATCGTGAATCGGATCAAGCCTCTAGTTGGACATTGGGATTTTGGCATTCTTCTTCTCTCACCCACCTTGACGATCATCGGCAAGCAGTTAGACTCGTGTACGTTAACCGAGCGTAAAATATCGCTCGCAATGGGCTCGTGGCGGAATAGGCAGACGCGCATGCTTGAGGGGCATGTGCCCGTAAGGGCGTGCTGGTTCGACTCCAGTCGGGCCCACTGTAATTTTAGAGATAGCGACAAAGGAAAGCATCGATGCTCAGCCAAGTAATGCAAGACGCGATCAATGATCAGGTCAACAATGAGCTGTTTTCATCCTACAGCTATTTGTCGATGTCGGCTTGGTGCGAGCACAAGCAGTTTGTCGGTTGCGCCCACTGGTTGCGGATGCAGAGCCAGGAAGAAACCGATCATGCGTTGCGATTGCAAGATTTTCTTCTGGCCCGTGATTGTCGCGTGATGCTGCGACCAATTGCCCAGCCGGAGATCGATTTCGAGTCGATCGTCGAGGTCTTTGAAAAATCGCTGGCGCAAGAACGGCTGGTCACTCAGCAAATCGATTCGCTCTACGAGCTGGCCTTCCAGGAAAAGGCGTTTGCCGCGCTGGTGGAAATGGAGTGGTTCATCACCGAGCAGGTCGAAGAGGAAAAAACGGCCCGCGAAGTGGTGCATAAAATGCGCATGGTCAAGGACGAGCCCGCCTCGCTGTTGGACTTGGACCGTGAGTTGGGGGCACGCACTCCGGAAGCGAAGTGAGTGGTGCCGTTGACGGTTTAGCAAAAATACCTCACGCAGAGACGCGGAGATCGCGGAGAGAACTTCGATAAAGATTCTCCGCGATCTCTGCGCCTCTGCGTGAGAATTTTGGGTTGCACCATAGCCGCTACACCAGTCTGCTGAACGGCTCCCAATCCGCAGATGGTGTGACTGCGCTAACCGGGCCCTTCACCGCGCTAAAGCCGCCATACTCGCTAATCTCGAGCCAAAGGAAAATGCAGCCGAGCAGCAGCGACACCAGTGCGATAATTAATAGCACGGTGTAGATATTTAGTGCCGACTTTTTCTTCAGCACCGTGGGTGGGCTAACCGACTCGAAGCTTGGTTGCGACATGGTCGCCCTCCTGGATTTGGCCTTTTTGGAAGCTGCGGAGAATTCGGGCCACGGCCCGGTCCGGCTCGGTCTTCAGAATTTCTGCACGTCCAAGGTAGCGTTCACCGCGGAACACCTCGACAGTATGTCCCGGCCGGAGGCCATCGTCGGCCCCGATCGAGATTTCAATCAAATGGTTGCCAGCCGTGCGATGCGTGGCACTGACCACACCTCGCACATGCGGAGCCACGGCGTCCGGATCGGCATGAGGGTCGAGGCCATTGCGCTGGAGCAAGGCGGTCGTTGAACCGAGCTGCTGCAGAAGCTGCTTCATCCGTTCCACGGCCGATGCCAATTGGCCCTGCTTTTCGTGAAGTTCCGATGTTGTTTTCAGCGTCGTGGTAAACGACTCGTCTCGGGCTTGCTGGGCCGCGCGAATTTCTTCTCGCAGGCCTGTCACTTCATTCATCAGCCCTGTGTTATTTTCCTGAGTCGAAGCGACCATGGCGGTTGCTTTGCGACGATCTTGCTTCAACAGGTCGAGATCTTTTTGGATGGTCAAGTTCTGGTTGATCAAAGTCACTCGCTCACTTTCCAGTTTGCGTACATCTTGTTGGGCTGCCTCGATCTCCGACTTGAGCTGACTGTCGAGTCTCTGATATTCGCTCTGAAGTTGCTGGTTTTCGTTGCGAGCGGTTTGCAAGCTGCTCTGTACTTTCGCGGCTTCATCTTTCCAGTTTTTATGCGTCGCATAGACGACCATCGACAGCAGCATCAAACCGAAGCTGACCAAGACGATAAACACGACAAAAATTTTGCCCAGAAGATTCATCGAAATACTTTCATTTTAGGAGCCCGAAGGCGCCAAGGTTCCCGATAAAATCCATCGCGGGAAAATGCCAAGTGCGTCGTGCGAATTTCAACAGTAGTAGCCGCCGGGCTAGTCCCGGTGCGCCCAAAGCCGTTCGGCGCCCTGTGCCGCTCTCACATGCCGGGACAAGCCCGGCGGCCGACACGTTCCATCCGACGACCCGCCCCATACGCCCGTCAGAACAAGAGGTCGTTCCTCTAGGAGCAGTATAATCAGGGTGAGAAAATGGTGTCAAATTTCCATCTAGGTAAAATGGGGCATCCGAAGCGAAAGAGCAGCCAATCGGTCGGCTCGTAGCGGTTGTCGGGAAAGGTGGAGTGCTGGCCCTTTATTCTTGTCCACAAGGCCCCAGGGCCCTCAGAAGGCAAAAAACACCCGAATTTTAGGTTTTCTCAATCAAACGGTCGTCGCAAAATTTCGCTGGCGATGATCATCTGTCGCATGCCGGCCGGTTTGCTTAGCATTTCAGCAATTTCTGTGGCAATGCCGATGTTTGCCTCCACTTTGTCCGCCTCCTGGTGCTGAAGCCGGCCGACACGATGATCGAACTTTTTGCGAAGGCGATCCTCCATGCGCTCGTCGGTGTGTGCGAGCACCTCGCCGAGGTGCTGGGCATGTTGGCCGATCTTGTGGGTGCTACTGCGAATATGCTCATCCACGTGCTCCGACACGCCCGTGCCACGCAGCTTCACGGCAGATTGTGCCGCAGGACGCTGTCGTGCAAGACCTTTCCGAGCGGGCCTTTCTTGTCGCTCCTGTGCAAGGCTCATGCGGCGTGGTGCGACCTGCTGCCCACCCGCTTCCACCTCGCGGGGCTTCGGTATCGGTTGGGGTGGTTTCCCTTGCACCCTCCGCAGAAATTCATCGACTTCTTTGCGCAGAACCTCTTCCATCCCCACCGGCGCGCCACCAGCCTGCTGGCCTGCGCCAGGCGGTGGCTGCTTGCCGAGTTGAGGCATCTGTGGCGGTCGAGGTTGCCCGCCTCGCTGTGGATTATTTTTTTTGCCCCCCAGTAGCCGACCAAGGATGGACAAAACAACGAATAGAATTACAACCGCGCTCTCGATATCGATCGCAGCCAGTAGGATTTCTTGAGGGGATATCATGGATCACGTCCTCCCGGTGAACATTACCGGGTGGTGAAAGCCCAAGGGTTGCAACCCCTGGGCGTTGCTGTCACGACGCTAGCTCGAGCGCGTGCTGCCCACGCCCGCGATCGATTCACGCATGTCGGTATCGGCCTGCACATTTTTGAGCTTGTAATAGTCGAGTATTCCTAGCTTGCCCGTCTGAAACGCGTTGGCCATCGCTTTGGGCACTTCGGCCTCCGACTCGACGAGCTTGGCCCGATTTTCTTCAATCTTGGCAATGTTCTCCTGCTCTTGCGACACGGCCATCGCCCGACGCCCTTCGGCCTGGGCCCGAGCCACACGGGTATCCGCCTCGGCCTGATCGGCTTGCAGACGAGCGCCAATGTTGTCGCCCACGTCGATATCGGCAATGTCGATCGACACGATTTCAAATGCCGTCTGCGAATCGAGCTGCTTGGCGACCACTGTTTTGGTAATACTGTCGGGGTTCTCTAGCACTTGAGCATGCGTGTCGGCCGAGCCGATCGCACTGACGATCCCTTCGCCGACGCGGGCAATAATCGTCTCTTCGGTGGCACCACCAATCAACTGATCGAGGTTGGCTCGCACGGTGACGCGTGCTCGCACTTTGAGCTGGATACCGTTCCTCGCAATCGCGTCGAGCGTAGTGCGCTTCGAATCGCTTGACGGGCAATCGATCACTCGTGGATAGACGCTGGTTTGCACCGCGGCCAAAACGTCGCGTCCTGCCAGGTCGATCGCCGTGGCTCGTTTGAAATCGAGATCAATGATTTTTGCTTTCCGCGCGGCGATCATGGCACGGATCACCAGCGGCACATCGCCGCCCGCCAGATAAAGGGCCTCGAGCCCTTTGGTGGTGAGCCCCTTGGTTTCGTCCAAGCCCGCTTGCACAGCCATGATCTTGCCGCGGAGAATAATTGCCGGGTTCACTTTGCGAAACGTCATTCGCAGCAGGTCGAAAATGCCAATCCCGGCGCCTGTCGTTACCGATTGAATCCACATCCTTGCATAGCGGGCAAAGATGGCAAAGAAGACCAAGGCTGCAATGATTGCAGCAAAAGCAATAACCGCCCAAAACGTGCCCGGCTTAAGCAAATCGGCGGCCAGGATGTTCCCTAATCCGAGCAAATTTTTGGGACTCTGCAAGTTTTCAACACCCAGTTCAGTCAAAAGCATCGTGCCGATCTCCCGTTGGTGGAGGGGGCTGCCATGGTAGGGAGCAGCCCTGATCTACAGCCTGCGTTGTAATGGCTATTCGTCCGAATGACAAGCCAAGCTAACTCAGCGGCTCGTCCAGCGACTCCAAGCCGAGTTCATCAATCGGCTTGCTCAGCAGATCGTCACTTACCACGGCTGCATTACTGGCCTCATCGTCGTCGGCCAAGCGGACCACGACCCGATTCCCTTTGACTTCGATCACCCTGACCGCTTGGCCCCGTTCGATGGCCGTTCCCTGGCTTACCGCGTCGATCATTTGGCCATCGATAGAAATTGCCCCGCTGGGGAGCATTTTTGATTTTGCCACCCCGACCCGACCGATCAGCTCGCGTCGCCAATCATCGGGCACCAATTCGCCATCCTTGGCCAATTCGCCCAGGAAGGCCTTGCCCATGGGCGTGTGGGGCCAGTACTTAAACGCCAATCCGACTGCCGTGGGTACGGCTATCACCGCGAACAGAACAAACCCGAAACCGGTTGCCGGATCGCGGTGAAACGCCATCAAGATACTACCCAGCAGCGCCAGCGCGGCGAGAAAACTAATCAATCCGCCCGACGGTATAAAAACTTCCAGCACTACCAGGCCACATCCCATTATCATCAGGATAATCGCCCAGAAAATCGGATCTAAAAGGTTCATGGTTCACGCATTCTATCAGATTTCATGCTAATATCTTTCGCACCGGGGCAAGCCCGGCGGCTAATATCTTTCGCACCGGGACAAGCCCGGCGGCTAACTTGCCGCCCGTACGACCACGCGATTGGCATGGGCCGAGACGACGACGATCGGCGTGCCGCGGTCGATCGGTTCCGCCTCGACCATCACGTCGATCAGCTCATGATCGACCAGCGCTTTGCCCATGGGCAACAGATCGGTTTGGGCGGTGCCTTCCAAACCGACGAGGTGGGAAAAGTCGGCCACCGTTTCGCTCATTGCCAGCGCGGCACGCTCCTCGTTTTGCGGTGGGGTAAGCACCATACGATTAAAAACGGGCGCCTGGGGCAGATAGTGGCGTGCGGCAAAGGCAACGGCAATCACCCCCACCGAGGCGAGAGCCACCACGGCCAGCGAGTCGCGCAGCTCGATGATTTGGCTTTCACTCTGGGGTAACACAAAGGTTTGGCTTGCCAGCACCAGCGAAGCAATCGTCAACGCTCCACCCCCCAGGCCGAAGATGCCAAACCCGGGCAGCACGAATATCTCCAGCAAGATAAACGATACCCCGCTGATGAAGAGCAACACCTCGAGCCAGTCGGCCGTGCCATGCAGGCCTTTGCTCCAGAAGAAAAGCAGGAATCCCACGGCTGCGACAAAAGCACCGACTCCGATCCCAGGGGAGCGGACTTCGAGATAAATGCCTGTGAATGCCGTCATGAGCAGCAAGCCGGCAAACGCGGGCGATGCGAGCGCTTCGATCAGATCGAGGGCCCAATTGGACTCTACCTGGCGAGGATCGTTCACGAAGCCGTAGAGTTGCTTCATCTGGTCGAAGCTGTCGACTTCTTCCCACGCAACGCCCAATTGCTTTGCTCGTGTGCCGGTGAGTTGCAAAGGCTTGTTTGGCTCTTGAAGCGGAGCCCCCCGCAACCAATGGTCGGCGCTCGGCAGTTCGCCTGCCTCTTCGACAGACAGCAGTCGCTCGGCACCGATGGCTTTGTTGCGGTACTGGAATACTTCGAGCCGCGGATCGATCATCGCGACGAGCAACGACCAATCGCGCTCGACCCGGGGAGCGACGGAATCGCGAATAGCACTTCGGGCGGCGGCGAGCATGGCATCTTTTGCATCTTGATCTTCCTGATCCATGGGGTGTGCCGCGGTGAGTCGAGCGTCTGGGTGCATAATCACCTGATCGCAAGCCAGCGCTACCACCGCAGCCCCGCCCGAGGCTTGCACCGGGATGTACGCCACCGTGCGGACCGAATTGGGATCGAGTCGGGCAAGCATCGTGGCGAGCCGGATACTGGCCTCTAAATCGCCGCCGGCGCTATCAATACGCAAGCCGACCCAGTTCACACCGCGGCGATCTAGTTCGGTGCCGACCAAAGTTTCAAACTGGCTTGCCAGCCGAGGCGTCACTGGGCCGTGGATGTCGAGCAGAACCGGATTCCAATCGGCCAGCTGCGACTGGTCTTCTTCCAACGACTCGACCGGCACGTCGAGCGCCAGGGCCAAGGCGTCTCGGTCGGCAGCCAAGTATTTGACAAACCCGAACTGACGGCCTTCGCGGCCTGTGAATCGGGCCAGCGTGCCACGCGGCACAAGCAGCCGTTGGTCGATAATTTCGCGGTTGCTCGAAAACTTTTCCAAGTCTTGCTGCAAAACAAAGTGGACGCCATCCTCGGTTTCCACTTGCAGCACTTCGGCCGACGGGTCGATCATGCCGAGGGCCAATGCCTCGGGGATGGTGCGACGTGCCTCGGCAATTTCTCGGTAGGCAGCCACCACGGTTTGACGGATGGTGCCCTCCGCCCGCTCGTCGATGCCCGCATCGCCAATTTCGGCATCGGGCGCCATGATCAGTTCTTCGCAGGCAATCGCCAGCAGCGTGCCATGGCCTCGCACGCTTTGCGGCAGGTACGCCACCTTTCGGACGCCTGCCAGATCGCTGCTGCACAGATACCGAGCCAACGCGAAGGCCCGTTCAAACTCGCTTCCTTCGCCATCGCCATTGGCGCGTGCCGGAGGTTCAAGTTGCAAGACCAAGACGGGGCGTCGCAGGTCGTGGCGTTTGTGTGCCGCGGCAAGCAGGCGCTGGGCCGCACGCTGAACCATATTGCGAATCGACACGTCGGCACTGCCCACCAGCGGCAGACGAACGCGGACGAGAGCGGCCTGTTCCGAAATATCTTCGGAAGCGTCCTCGGGCGTTGTTTCTTCGAGTATAGAACGATCGGCGAGGTTCTCTTTGTCCTCGGCTGCGCCATCGGCAGCGGGGAAAAGACAAAAGATGGTAGCAACCATCACCAACAGCTGCAGCCAACAGACCGATAGGCCGGTAATGCACATTCGAGGCATAATTGCGTCCTTCGTGACGGCCACCAAATAAGTCCAAAAAAGCCATTTCGGGATTAGAATTATACGTCGCATAATGCCGAGGGAAAAGTTATTCGCCTTTTGTTTATTGATCTTTTTCTTGGACCACGTACGAACCGCGGAAGGTAACCAACGCCCCCGCTTCGTCGGCGATTTCCACGGCTACGTCGAGCTTCGACGTCCCTTTGCTTTGTAGCAGATCGAGGAAATAGTCGATATCGGCGGACTCGAGCGGCAAGGTTTGGGCGACGATCTCGGCCGAGGTGACTGGGCGAAGATAGCGTATTGTGCCGCGACGGATGACGATTTTGCAATCGAGGCCATGGCGACGGAGCAGCAAAAACATCGTCCCCCAGCCGGCGATCGTGCAAAGTGCGTTCAAGCTACCCGCAAACGCAGTCGACATCAGATTGCGATTCGGCGCAAGCGGCATGCTCATTGCCAGCCGCCCGCCGTCGGTGGCTGGATTATCGGCGTTTGGGGCATCCCAAGAAGCGACTGCCATTTTCATCGCCGCGCAGATGGGCATTTCCCGATGGAGCGTTTGCTCTAACTCGACCAGCAGTGGTTCATCCATAGGGCAACGATTCGGCGGTGGGCGTCTTCAGAGAACGGGCTTGCCAATCATGCTACCCGAAGGACTTCTTGCCGACTATGGGGTTATGATTGCCAAGACGCAAGCGTTCGCCGGACAGTAACGATTTCGCGAAATTGAGGGTTAATCTCCCTGAACGTCCTCCGCCCGGTACCAATCGCCCCGCAACCAATCGACAATCAGGCCCAACGATTTCTCGTCGAGCTGATTCAGGTCGGGGTCATCATGCGGAGCAAAGGCCGGCATGCGGTCGTTCTGGTCGCCGTAGAATCGTTCGGCTGCCGGGTTGCGTAAGAATTCGAGCATCCAGGGGCGAGACATATAGCCCGTCAGGTCGGGTGCCCCACCTTCGGGGTCGACGTCGTGAAATTTGTGGCAATCGGTGCAGCCAACTTCCTCGGCGATCAACTGTTTGCCTGCGGTGAGCTCGCTGGCCTGATCCTGGTCAAGGCGATCTTGCTCCGGCAAATGGGCCTCGGCAGAGAGGGCGACGATGACTTTTTTAATCTGCTGGTCAAGCTCTGCCTGATCGTTTTCCTCCGCCTTGCCGATCGTTTCTTGAACCCAGTCGACCATGTCTCCCTCAAGAAAAGGCGAATTTTGATAGCCGAAATAGTGCGGACCAACGATCGACTTGGGATCCAACAAACGGGTAATCCACGCGCGACTGCCGACGCCAAACAAGTTGGGCGCGGTGGGCTCCTTGTTCACGATGTTTGCCGGAGCATCGGGATTGTCACGGTCTGCATAGTTGTGGCAACTCGCACAGTGGCGACGGAACAGCTTGGGGCCTTGCAGCAACGGGTCGGTGTAAACCAGCGTCAGCGCCCCGGTGGCCGGGATTCGCCGCGGCGACTGGGCCAGCGCGATCGCGCGCGCCGCCTCATGTTCGGCTTCCCCTTTGGCATCGATAAATCCTTGAGAGGCATCGAACTTCTCGGCGTTTTCTTCGGTTCGTTCATGCAAGAGGGCAAAGTAATCGTCGTGCAGCGCCTGGCCTGTGAGCAAAGCCGCCCCGCCGAGCAAGACAAAAAGCAGAACCACATTGAGCAGATGGCCTGCCCGATTGCGGCCAATCCACGGCATTAGCAGTAGCCCCAACAGCACCAGCTTGGGAATAACAATCGCCCCCCAAACTTCCAACTCGCCAGGAAACCACTTCAAGAACTGAAACAAAAACAAGAAATAGGTATCAGGACGTGCCGCGGCATAGGGACTCGCCGGGTCGGCCGGGGCGGTAAGCTCTGCCCCGCCAAAGTAGACCGTCAACCCCAACACGGCCATCAATACGACCAGCGCGGCAACGCTATCTTTGAGCAACTGATCGGGCCAGAACATGGCATCGGGCCGCCGCTTGGGGTCGGCTGCGTGCAAACCATGCTTCCGAAACAGCGCGATATGCAGCCCGAGCACACCCATCAACAATCCGGGCAACAGGCCCGCGTGCAGCGCGAAAAACCGCGTGAGCGTATGATGCCCATAGTCGGGCCCTCCCACGGCCAATTTTTTGACAGCCGCTCCAACCAACGGCACCTGGCTAGAAAGCTCCGTCCCAACTTTAGTGGCCCAATAACCTTTTTGGTCCCACGGCAATAGATATCCTGTGAGCGATAGCCCCAGTACCAGGAGCATCAGCACGATACCCAGCACAAAATTCAACTCACGCGGTGCACGATACGCCCCGTCAATCACCACTTGCACCAAATGCACGACCATCAACACCACCATCATGTGGGCGGTGAAATGGTGAATACCGCGGAGCAACCAACCGCCGGGCATTTCATGCTGGATATAATAGACGCTTTCCCAGGCCGTTTGTGTGCTGGGGCTGTAGCACATCCAAAGAAACATGCCGGTAACCATCTGCGTAAGAAACGTCACCACCAGCGTACTGCCCCACACATACCGCCAACGCGCCCCACCCGGCACCCGTTCGTAAAGGGCTTCGTGAAGCAGCCCGCGAGCACCCGTCCGATCGTCGAACCAATCAGCAACATTGTGAAAGATAGAATTCATGGTGGGGCTGTCGGGCGTTGGTTTTTAGCGGTTAGCCAGAGGAGTGTTTCGATGTATCTCGCTAATTTATTCTGGCTAAATGCTAACCGCTAATAGCTAACTGCTTTCACACCGCTTGTCTCTGTTCTTTGTGGCCGGTCTGATATTCGATGTACTCGACCCAAACTTCCGCAAGGCCGGCGGTATCGGTCAATTCAACCGGCAATCGGTCCATGTCGCGTGGCGAAACTTCGGCATCGCCACGGATTCGCGTGCCGTCGAGATGAAACGTACTGGTGTGGCACGGGCACTGAAATTTTTCAGCCCCCGCGGTGTATCCAATAAAACAGCCCGCATGGGGGCATTTGGCCGTGAACGCAATGGGCTGCTGCTCGCCCTTGTCGCGGACCAGATAGACGCCGCCGATCCGCTGCTGCGGGTAGCCGTTCCAGGCGTCTTGGCGGTCGGCTTCGACAGGGAAAAACCGTGGCAACCCATCGTCGGGCACCTGGCTGAGTAGTGCGACGCGTACCCGAGGGCTTTTTGCTTTGCGCCACAACGGGCCAAAGAAAACCGTCAAACCGCTCGCCAGCGGCACCAACAGGCTGGCACCACCCGCGACAACAGCAACCACTTTGGCAAAGAACCCGCGGCGGTTGTCGCTATGCTTTTCGACGGAATGCATGTCATCTCCGTAGGCTAATGCAGCGACATGATTTTGCAAAAGCATAGGAATCCGTCCTTGCGGACGGCGCTAACGCATTTGCGATGACAAAATGATGCGTTATCGTTAGCGCCGTCCGCAAGGACGGATTCCCACACTTCCGCCTTCCATTTGGCTGAACTGTTACGATGTTTTCCTCCCCGATTATCCCATAGCCGAGCGCATCGCGTCAAGAACTGCCTTGCGCGCTTCGTCGAGCGTACCTCCAAAGGCAACGCCTGCCGCGGCCCGGTGCCCGCCGCCGCCAAATAGCTCGGCAACTTTGCGCACATCAAAATCGCCTCGGCTGCGGAGGCTCACCTTCGTTTTATTTTCTTTCAACTCAACAAACATCACCGCCACTTCGCAACTGGCGACTGTGTGCAGCAGGTTGATCACATCCTCGGTATCGGTCTGCTCGGCACCACATTCACGAAAATCGTCGGCAGTGACCTCCGTCCACAGCAATCGGCCTCCCACCTCCGACTCGATTTTCTGCAAGATGCGGCCACGCAGCAATAGCCGGGCGATGCTGTGCCTTTCGAAAAGATCGGAAAATATCTTCGGCGGGCTGGCTCCCGCGGCAACCAATTTGGCCAGTGCGGCAAATGTTTTTTCGTTAACCGAGGAAAAACGAAACCAACCCGTATCGGTCGCAATTGCCGCAAACAGGGGCGTCGCAATTTCAGCCGTAATCGGCACACCGAGTGCCTCGGCCAACTCCAAAACCAGACGTCCCGTCGCCTCAGCGGTGGAATCCTTGAACACCTCGGCAGCCATGTCATCCTGGCTCACATGGTGGTCGACGACCACTTTTTTCCCGGCAAATTTGCGTATCACATCCGCCATCGGCCCAAGCTGTCCCCAAGCACTTGTGTCGACGATGATCCAAACATCGAGCCCGGCGACCGCCTCGGTTGCCGAGATATCTCGGTCAAGCATCTCGACGCGCTTCGTCGGATCAATAAACGCGATGTGCTGTGGCACCTCGTCGCCATTGACGATGCGAACTTGCTTGCCAAGCGACTGGAGTACATGGGCTAGCGCCAGCTCGCTACCCAGCGCATCGCAATCTGCCCGCTGGTGGCTGGTGAGCAGGAATGAATTGTTGCTGGCGATGATGTCGATTAAAGGTTGCCAATCAATGGGCATGTGTTCTCCGTTCAGTTTCCCTAAAGTAAAAGGAGTTTGTTACCACAGAGTCCACGGAGGAACACGAAGGAAACAAGATGATTAGCAGACTGTTGAAAAAGTCGTCATCGTAGCCCGACGCGTTAGCGAGGGACAAAAAACGCTTGTCTGGGCATCCCTCGCTAACGCGTCGGGTTATGAATTGCGTCAAATGTTACTTTTTCAACGGGCTGTTAGCAGACTGTTGATATCTTCTGATGAAAGTATTTTTGTTTAATTTTCGATGTCGAACCTATACGAGGTGGACTTGCTCGCATGGTGAACGGCAAGATTGATCACTCGATCGAATTTCCTCCGTGCTCCTCCGTGTTACTAAGGGCCGCCCGATAAATAACATCCCTTTTTTTTCTCGAATTGGCTAGACTTCCAGGGTGAGCGGTCCCCCATTCTCTTGGCGAAGGAGAAAGCCATGGTTCCCTATCTGTCGGTAGTTTGTGGACACATGAAGGCGTTTTATGATTCATTGTCCGAGAAAGACCGCCGCCGTTACGCTGCGGTAGAATCGGAAAAGCTGGGGCATGGGGGCGTCGAGTACGTTGCGTCTGTGCTGGGCTGTGACGAGAAAACGATTCGGAATGGCCGCCATGAGGTGAGCCAATTGCCGGTGGATGACGCCGAAGGACGGGTTCGAAAAAAAGGGGGGTCGAAAAAAAGCTAGCTTTGCTGCACCTGACCTGGAGAACAACCTTCGCCAGGTCGTTGCTGACCATACGGCAGGCGATCCAATGCGTGAAGACGTGGTGTGGACCTATTTGTCGAGTACGGAGATTGCCCACGAGCTCGATCGGCTGGGAACGCCCGTTTGTCCAGACACTGTGCGAAGCTTGCTCGATGAGTTCGGCTTCCACAAGCGGCAGGCCGAGAAAACCAAAGCGATGGGAAATACCCCTTTCCGCAACGAGCAGTTCGAGAACATTGCCCAACTGAGGCAACAATACCTCGACTCTCCCAACCCAATCATTAGCATGGACACCAAGAAAAAGGAGCTTTTGGGCGAGTTTTTCCGTACTGGGCAGTCGTGGTCCGATGGTGCGAATGCCGTATTTGATCACGACTTTCCCAGTTACGCGGACGGCAAGGTCATTCCGCACGGGCTGTACGACCTGAAGCGTAACACAGGGCACCTCACTCTCGGAGTCAGTCACGACACGAGTCAATTCGCTTGCGACAGCTTCCGTGTGTGGTGGCAACGCCACGGCGAGCGGACGTACGCCGACGCCAAGTCGATTCTGTTGCTGTGCGATGGCGGAGGAAGCAATAACTGTCGTCACCACATTTTCAAGGAAGACCTGCAACGATTGGTCAACCGGATTGACATTCCAATTCGCGTCGCCCATTATCCACCGCATTGCTCGAAGTATAACCCGATTGAACACCGTCTTTTTTCTCATGTCACTCGCGCCTGGTCCGGTGTGGTGTTTCGCACGCTTGACATCGTCACAACATGCCTTCGACGAGTGTGGACTCGCACCGGGCTGAAAGTCACCTACGCGGTACTCAACAAGGATTATCAACTCAAACGGAAAGCGAGCGAACGTTTCCTTGACTTGGATCCCATACAGTTCGAAGACGTATTGCCCGATTGGAATTACACCGTAATTCCTACCGCCTACTGAAAACCGGGAAGTTATTTATCGGCCACTCCTAACGGTCAAATTCTTTGTTTGGCATAAAGATTTACAATAGCCACAAAAAACACAAAAAGGCACGAAAAGGAAATAGCATTGCTAGCGAATCACGCGGATGTCAATAATTGTCATCCTCCCGATTCATTCGCGCCAATTCGCGGGCCATGATTTTTGTGGTTTTTGCGGCTATTTTTCTTTGGTTGCGGCTTTGCCGCGCTGGGGCCTCTGTGGTTCATTCCAAAACGAGGAAGTTGTTGTTCAGTTGCTCCCCAGTGCCTTGGTGACAGGCTTTCATTGTCTTTCAATAGGAACGTTCCATCTTACGCACACAAGCAATATCGTGTCGCAATTGCTCGACCAGCGCATCTTGGGAGGCAAAGGTTTCGATGTCGCGAAGCCGTTTGAGAAACTCCACTTCGAGTGGCTGGCCGTACAAGGCCCCTTCGAAATCGATCAGGTGAACCTCGACTTTTAGCAGTTTTTCTCCGAAGGTCGGATTAGGACCAAGGCTGATCGCGGCAGCAAAACTGGTGCCATCCAGCCACGCCCTACCAGCATACACGCCCATCTTCGGCAGCAACGTGTCGACCGCTTCCAGGTTGGCGGTGGGATAACCAAGCCTGACGCCTCGACCCGCCCCATGCGCAACCATACCCCGAATTCGATACGGTGCCGAGAGCATTCGGGCGGCCTGGGCCACGTTGCCCAAGGCAACAAGCTCGCGAATACACGAGCTGGAAACCAATGTTCCCTCCTGTTGGTACGGCTCGACGACATCGAGCGAAATCCCGGCTGCGGTCGTGAGCCGCTGAAGCAATTCGATATTGCCCTGACGATCATGGCCGAAGAAAAAGTTGGGCCCTTCGACCATGGCCCTGGCGTTGAGAGCGTCGCAGACAATTTGCTGAAAAAATTGTTCTGCCGACAGACCGAGCAGCCGTTCGTCGGTTGGATAGGCAATAATGCGATCAACACCCTGCTCGGCGAGCAGCTCTGCCTTGCGCTCGGTCCAAGTGAGCGGTGGGGGACATTGCTCGGGGCGTAATATCCGCACGGGATGCGGATCGAAGGTAAAAACGATAGCCGGGCCAGCGACTTCGCGGGCCCGCTCAAGCAACCGCTCGATAATTCGCACATGCCCACGATGGACGCCATCGAAATTCCCAATCGCGACAGCCCCACCCTTGGATGTGACAGGCAATTGGCGAAGGTCACGAATAATCGGCACGGTTGGCAATCCACGTTTGCGGAATTAGGGCGAGGTGATTCATCAATGGGGTAGCTGGAGGAGCCAAGTAAGCCAAGTAAAGGAGCGAGAGGAAATCGTTTCCAAAGCCCCCGGTCCCTTAGATACCTTTCAATTGCCACGCTACAAACCATGATTATTCATGCGCAGCCCCGCATGGTCAACGACCGGATGTGCCGCAGCAAGAATTGTCAGTTGCCTTGTAGAGATGGCTGCTGTTTCAAGCTATGTTGTGTTTGCGGACGTTTGGAGGAACTCCCGCGCTTAGCCATCCTTGGCTCTCCCGATGGGTAGGAGCGGTCGGTACACTCAGAACATCGTGGAGAGCCCTTTTTCTTAGGAATACCAATCCATGTTCAGGTCACAACCATGTCCTAAGGCGAGCGGCAGATGAGTATTTATCAAGCACTAGGCGAGCGGCAGAATAAAAATTACCAGCACGCAGCGCAAGCAAGTGGGTCTAGCACACACTCGCTTGCGAGTCGTGCTAGTATTCTGGTATATTTTCAATTGCCGCTCGCCTAAAGAGCAGTGTTTATGCGAATCGGGATTCTACTCGCCGCAGGTCGTGGTCGCCGGATGGGACGGACGAAGCAGTTGCTCGATTGGCCGGTGGCTGAGGGGTCAACGGCCCAAAGCCCTAAGCCGCTGGTTGCCGCGGCGTTTGATGCGGTCGCACATCGGTGCGACGCGATGGTTGTCGTCTTGGGGCATGAGGCCGAAGCGGTGGGCGAGGCACTGGGCGATCGTGATTACATGCGCGCAATCAGCGACCCCGATGAGGAAATGTTCCACTCGGTGCGTGCTGGTCTCGAAGCGGCCCAACGAATGGATCCGGGTGCCAGCGTTCTGCTCCAGCCGGGCGATCATCCGGAGGTGCATTGCGCTACGCTCGAAGCGCTGATTCAAGCCTTCGACGCGTTGAATCAAACAAGCCAGGGTGAACAGCCGGCTTATGCGGTAATGCCCGAATTCCAAGGCCGAGGTGGCCATCCGGTCTTGATCCCAGCCTTGCTTGTTGCATCAATTCTTCGCTACAACGGGGAGGGAGGGCTGCGGCAATTTTGGGTCGATCGTCCGCAACTCTGCTGGCGCGTTCCGGTTGACGATCTCTCGGTGGTGCTTGATTTGGACAGGCCAGCGGACTATCGAAGTGGGCCGTGCCGGTGATGCCCCGGTTCGCACCAACCACCAACCACCAACTATCCCATGGCCATCAGCGTATTTGATCTGTTCACCATCGGCATCGGGCCGTCGAGCTCGCATTCGGTGGGACCGATGCGCGCCGCAGGCCGGTTTGTCGAGCAGCTTCGACAAGAAGGCTTATTGCAACGATGTGCCCAGATCGAAGTGCGCCTCTATGGCTCGCTGGCGCTGACCGGCAAAGGGCATGGCACGGACAAGGCCGTGATGCTGGGATTGGAAGGCGAAACGCCCGAAGGCGTTGAGCCCGATTCGGTCGCCCCGCGAATCGATGCCATTCGCACCGCAAAACAACTCCAACTGCAAGGCGGAGCGACGATTCTGTTTGACGAAGCGAAACACCTCCTCTTTCTTCGAAAGGAATCTCTACCGCATCACCCTAACGGAATGCGATTCGCAGCGCGCAATGCATCGGGGCAAGTGCTGCTGGAGCGTGTCTACTATTCCATTGGCGGTGGGTTTGTGGTTGACGAATCGGTTGCCAGCGAAGACCGACTTTCGTCCGACGAGACTTGCCTCCCTTTTCACTATCGCTCGGGGAATGATCTATTGCGAATGGCCAAGGAGTCGGGCTTCTCGGTGAGCCAAATGACGCTGGCCAACGAGCGGAGCTGGCGAAGCGAAGAGGAAATCCGTGCCGGTTTGCTCAAGATTTGGCACGTCATGCAGCAATGCGTCGAGCGTGGCTGCCGGAATGAAGGCATCTTGCCCGGAGGGCTGCAGGTCCGTCGCCGTGCGCCCGAGTTGTATCGTCAGCTTTCGTCGCGAGACCAGGCGCAGCTGCGCGATCCGCTGGGCGCACTCGATTGGATCGATTTGTTTGCGTTGGCCGTGAGCGAAGAAAATGCGGCAGCAGGTCGCGTGGTCACCGCGCCGACCAACGGCGCCGCGGGCATTCTCCCCGCCGTGCTGCATTACTATGCCCGTTTTGTGCCCGGGGCGGATGAGGATGGCATCGTGCGGCTGCTGCTCGCCGCCGGAGCCATTGGGATGCTGTACAAACGAAACGCATCGCTCTCGGGCGCCGAGGTCGGCTGCCAGGGTGAGGTGGGCGTTGCTTGCTCGATGGCGGCCGGGGCGCTAACCGAGGTGCTCGGCGGCACCGTGCCACAGGTCGAAATGGCAGCCGAGATTGGCATGGAACACAACCTGGGCCTCACCTGCGATCCGGTCGGAGGCTTGGTCCAGGTGCCATGCATCGAACGCTGCGCGATGGCGGCCGTCAAGGCGATCAATGCCTCGCGCATGGCATTGCGAAGCGACGGCGAGCATCGAATTTCGCTCGACCGCGTCATTGCAACGATGCGCGCGACGGGCCTCGACATGCACAGCAAGTATAAGGAAACCTCCCGCGGCGGCTTGGCGGTGGCGGTTACCGAGTGCTAGAGCCACGCCAGTCGTGCATTGAGAAATCGACTTTGCTAGCCGCAAGCGGAAGCCGCGGTTGTTTTTCGTCCAGATCGCGGCTTCCGCATGCGACTACAACCCAGCAATGTAAAGCTGACACAGATCGCAATAGCCTAAGACTGGCGGGCACTTACGCAAATCGTTCTGTTTTTTTGTCGAGCATGCATATCAATCACAACGCTCGTCAGCTACAATCGATGCGGGGAGGGTAATCAAGTCTCACTTAATATAAAAGGGAAATTATGATTACTCGACTGGCAAAGGTTTTAAGATTGGCAAGAGATAGGCACCATCCTGGCAGGAAAAACAGGAACAAGAAAAAGGGAGAGCATCGGCTAAGCATCGAAACGCTCGAGCCGCGAATGCTGCTCGCCGCGACCGTTCTCAGCCAGGCAATTGCCAGTCAAGCCGTTGTCAGCCAAGAATATGCGCCTGCTGCTGTAGTTGCCGCGCCCGCCGACTTTGACAACGATGGCGACGTCGACGGCAACGATCTTGCGCAATGGGAAGACAATTTCGGAGCAGATGCCGATAGCGATGGCGACACCGACGGGGCCGACTTCCTTGCTTGGCAACGACAATTCACCGGGAGCCTATACACCCTCTTCTCGGACGACTTTAGCAACGACACAATTGTCAACTACACGACGCAGACTACCGACGGAGCGGGTGGGAGCCTCTTGTACGACGCCACCAACCAACGGGCCCAGGTCACCACAGGCGATAATAACGGGATGATGTTCTCGCAGGGTGTCACCGCAACGGATAGCGGCACGTTTTCGATCGACTTCAACCCGACCATGCTTCATCCCGCGGGCGGGGTGTTACAGGTCCGCCTGCGTCAGGACGCGAATAACTATTACGAAATCAGCAACACCGATGGCTATGCTGTCGGAGCAATCAGGAAATTCGTTAATAACGTCGAGGAAGACATCGCTTCGTTTACTTCCAACTATAGCCAAAACAACAACTACACGATCACAGTCGACTTCAGCCCAACAGAGACAACTGTCACTGCCTTTGACGATGTCTTGATGATCAATACCGATGGCACAGCGATCAACGTCAATAGCTTCGAAGCGAATAGCTATCAGCAAGACTCTTTCTTCGATAATATCTCGCTTACCAGCGGAAGTGTAGCGCCGGACACGGAAAAACCCAGCCCACCAACCGGCCTGGGCGCGACAGTCGTCTCATCGAGTCAAATCGATCTGGCGTGGACTGCGTCGACCGACAATGTCGGAGTGACCAGGTACACGGTCTATCGGAATGGAGTGCAGATTCCGACCAACGTGGTGACCACGTCGTATCAAGATACGGGCCTTGCTGGATCGACAACCTATTCTTACACAGTCAAAGCGTTCGATGCGGCAGGCAATACGTCCGCCCAATCGGTTGCTGCGGTGGCGACCACGCTCGCAGGGAGTGGCACGACTTATTATGTCGACGATGACAACGGCGGTAGTAATAACAATATAGGAACTGCAGCTGCGCCGTTTAGAACCATCCAATACGGCGTCGATCAATTAATCGCAGGGGATACACTTATAGTTAAAGACGGCACTTATACTAGTTCGAGTGGGAATTCTTATGTAGCGGTAAATATTGGTGTAAGTGGAACGGCAAGTAAATGGATAACAATTAAATCAGAGACTAAATGGGGGGCGGTTCTTGACGGACAAAGTCATTTTGTTAGATATGGTTTTAATTTTCTAGGAAATGTTGATTATGTCCGTATAGAAGATTTCGAGATAAAGGATTATTATTTTACGGCAATTCATATGAATCAGCCTGGGATATCAAATATATACATTTATGGCAACCATATTCACGGTATCGGGCAGGTTAACGATCCAGGTCTTATGATGGGTGCGATAGATACTTTCGGGGCCGGGCAAGGGGGGACTGTGCCTGACGAGGCCCTATCTACACAGTTTGTCACTATTGATAGTAATATCATACATGATATTGGTAAATTAAGTGGGGAAGGGATCGGACTTGTCCATGATCATGGTCTCTATTTGCGAGGTCGCAATACGACTGTCATAAATAATATTTTTTATAATATTAAAGCGGGATGGGCTATTTCTTCAACTGATCAAAATTTTAACCCCGATAGTGGTGATAATTATGACTACATTGCAAATAATATAATTTATGCGGATAACGGTGATTATTCATCATCGCGGTATCCCCAATTCGGTGGAATTCTTGTACGGGCCAATTATGTATGGGTAGAGAATAATATTATAATAGTGCCGACAGGCAAAGAACATATTGGTGGAGCAATTGATGTTTTTAAATCTGGTGTTCCTGAAACTAATTTGGTATTTAGAAATAATTTAACTAATGCTAATAATATTTGGGCAGGTCATTATTCACATATAACTCAAGCGGTTGATGTTGTTGAGTCGGATAATAAAGTTAATCAAGATCCTGGTGCGCTGTTTGTTGGCAACAGTTTGCCAACAAGTAATGCAGCAGATTACCAACTGAAGGTGGGTTCCCCCGCGATAGACGTCGGTAAAATACCCGTACTTCCTAATCTTTCCGGTGGTTTGGCTTATGACTATCGCCATACAGCGATAAGGCCACAAGGAAGTGCGTACGACATCGGGGCGTTCGAGTTTGTTCCTCCCGCGCCTCTGCTTGCACCGGAGGGTGAAGAGCTTGGCGAAGTTTCCCCGGCTGTCCAGGGCGAGCTGTTCGATGTGGCCTTGGGCGAGTTGATCGGGTCGAGCCGCGATGAGGCGCCGACTCAGCTGCAACTTTCGGCTCCACGCCAAGTTCAGTCGCTCGACATAGAACCCTCAGTCGAATTGGCCGAGCGGTTTGCCATCAACCATCGCACTGGCCCTGCAGCGCCTGCCTTGAGGCTTTCTGGCGATCACAATCTCGGCAATAACACGCGCGATTTAGAGCCAACCGAATCGAACCGAGAAGACGTTTTCGACAGCCTCTTCACGGAATTCGAGGGAGCGTTGATCCGTTGACCCTCGAGAGGGAGCGCAAAGTCGCGATGAACCCATTTCAGCCCCCGGCTTTGCCGAGGGGTTGAGCAGCAGTTCTCACTTCCACCAAGCAGTGCATTTCCCCGAGAGCAACATTTTTCCGAAGATAACCCCACGGCAAAGCCGTGGGCTGAGATTGCGCCATTGCGAGAGGTCTTCATTCTCCTTGCCTCTATGGACCCCTTGCCACGGTGAACGCCTACGAAAAAACCGCCGGGATTTTCCGGCGGCATAGTGACAGCCGGTAGGCCAACGCGCGGTTCAGGACACCTCACCCGCGTGCGACGCTACCGACTGCCTAAGGGCAGGGGACGAATCGATTACTTTTTCAAGCTTATGGAGCTGCGGTCAATTCAAACACCAACTTCGCGGGCGGAACCTTCGAGGCGATGAAGCGGAATGCATCGAGCAGTTGCGATTCCATCGCAGCGACCGTGCTTCCACCAGGGACGCTGATGAAAATACCACCGCCGGCAAAGGCGATCGCTTCCATCAAGTCGCGATCGGCACCAGCGCCCACCGCCATCGTGTGCAGTGTGATGCCGCGCTCGATCGCTTGGGTTGCTTCCCAGAAGGAATACTGCTTCTTCCAGTCGGAAGTGGTGTAGTCGGCGATGCCGTCGCCATCGTAGTCGGTCCAATCATCCCAGTTGAAACCGCCTGGCAAACTCCAGCCCGAGGGGCCTTGGTTCGTCTGACCATCGGTCATGATGATCATCGTCGGTCGGGCGCCGTAGCGGCTGTAGCCATCGTCGTTGGGATCGCTGGCGACGCCTACGAGCAGTTCGCGTCCTTTCAGGATGCCATCGCCCATGCCGGTCCAACCGTTGTAGTCACCCGCTTGGTGACGGCGCTGGATTTCGTTGATCGTGGCATAGTCGGGCGTGATGGGATTGGCGGTGATGTCGATGTTGACCTCACCGTCGTTGTGAGTCATTTCCTGCACGGCCCATTTGCCGTAGCTGACCAGTCCCACCTCATCGCCGAAATCCAAATCGGTGAGGAAGTCGAGGAACAGCGTGGCCCCCTCTTTGATCGCGTGGAACGGATAATGGGGCGTCCTCCACAGATCTTCCGAGAGATTGGCACCGTAACGTTTTTCCTGGAAGTAATCCATCAAAGTTCGATATCCGTACCGTTTGCGATACGTACCGCTCTTGTTCTTGACATGCTTGATGTAGTCTTTCCAACGCCATGCGCTCGTCGAATCACTTGGCTTCGATTTTGGCAAACCACTGGAATAACGGCCCGCCTGCGGGAAGGGATACTTCAAGTTGCCGCTGCTGTCGGTTTCGTTCAAACGCAAGGCGTTGTAAATCGTGTTGGTGTCGCTGCTGGAATGGTAAGTGCCGTAGTAGGAATCGACCTCGCCAAAACCGGTAGCGGTAAATTTCGATGTGCTGCCGCCAGGCCACTTAGGATCGGCCGCTTGCAGCGCATCCCACATCGCGTCCAACGACTGCTCCGCCTGAGATTGGCCGAGACTCGAGTTCAGTGAGCTGTCGTCGTTCATCGAGGCCGAGAAGTCGAGCACGACGACCAAATCGCGCGCTTCGACAAACGCGGTTGCGGAGGTCTGGATCGGCACCTGCGATCGGCCCACAGCCCAACCAAACGCCAGAGGCAGTTGGCCATCGGGTGCGGTCGCATCCGATTCGGTCCTTCGGGCCTGGACCTGGACCACGTTGAACGGCGTGGCGTTCCACTCGATGGGCCAAGTCCCTGTTGCCGCGTCATACACCCGCTTGCCGAAGTGTACGTCGACTGCCGGATCGATGAACACACCGTTGGCAGCAGCGACTTGTTCAGCCATCGTCTTGGCGGCGTCGACCGCAATCGAATTGGCATCGATCGTCGCGGAACCTTGGCCTTGACCGGCCGCGTAGACTGCCGCGGTAATTTCCTGAGCGGCAGCCAACGACGCCGCGTCGACCGCGTTTTGCATTCGCGTTTCCGTGAGCACGATACGGCCCGAGTCGACCGACAACGCAACAAACGCGAAGACGGCGATCAGCGTAAATCCTGTGAGCACGATAATAATGCCGCGGCGCGATGCGGCTCGTTTCCTACGGTGAACGGATTGATTTCGTTGTTTTCTCATTTTAGTTTCCCCAAGGAACTGGGGGGAATGCTTGTTGATGAGTTAGCGAGGGCGCATCATTGCGATATCGTGGCGCGTCCATTGCGAAAAGTTACGGAAGCCGACAAGCCGTAGTCGTCGGATGGACTAACAGGCGTGTAGCTTACCGAGGAATACGGCACATCGACTTGCACCTCAAACAGTCGCAAGTCATTCGCCGGGTCATCCAGGTCGAAACCTGAGGTTGGATTTTCCGCGTCTCGGATCGTTACTTGGATGTCGGAGGCCGGAATGCCCGACGACGTCAAGAAGTTTTTCACATCCTGCTCCATTTTTTGGTTCGCGCTCAGCCCATTGAGGTCCATGTCGTTACGGTCCATCGCGGCGAATCGGGCCCCTTCCCGGGCGGAGGCTTCGAGCATGTTTTGTGCATCGTATACGCGGCTCAGTTCGATCAGTCCCACGACGATCGACAGCAACATCGGCGCGACCACCGCGAATTCCACAGCCACAGCCCCCAATCGGGCACCACGACGACGATCACCACGAGCAAGATTCTTGTGGCATTTCTGATGTTTGATTTTTCGTATCATTTGAATTCCTCCAGAGAGTCTACTCATGCCTCATAAACGCTTGGCCATCAAGCACGACACCAGACATAAACGGCATAGGAACAAGGGCGATATCGTTGTACGGCACAGTCGCTCGCACCACAAATAACTGGCGAGGATCTGCATCGGAAAGCTCAACACTGGGAAGGGCTTCGATTCCGGAACCTGAGCTAGGGGGAGTACTGCCGGAATCGAATACGCTGGCGTCGCGGACAAACAGGCTGACCGGTTCGGTTTCAAACGCGGCGCCAAGCATCTGAGTCACGCGATCGGTGACATTCTGGGTAGTCGTCCCCTCGGTCGAGCCCAAGCGTGCGCCGTTTCGGCAGGCGCTTTGCATCACGTTGACCACCATCTGCGCATGGCCAAATTCGATGATCGCCAGCACGATGAAAAAAAAGACGGGCAGAACAAACGCCGTTTCCACAACCGTTGTGCCGCTACGAGACTGGGCCAATACGAATCGGCGTTTTTTCTGTGGACAACGCATGGCAAGGTGACCTCCTGGTGCTCGAAGGAGCTGGGGAAAAGAGAGCTGCTACTTAGGAATAGTCCCGAAATAAGTTCCCTGATTGACTGAACTGCTAGCAGCGGCTTAAGGCCTTTGGAGCGGTTTAAATTGCAGGATAATCAAGGTAATTGTAAGGGAAGCCAAGTCGGGAAGTTAATTCGGGACTACTCCTTAGTGGCGACCATTGGAACACGGGATCGCAATCCGTCGGCTGAAAAGACAAGGCTCAACGACATGGTTTCGCGACTAAGCTCAACCATGCGTCGAGAGAATATCCAGCCACTACAACCCTAGTTCACAAATGGGTGGACAGCACAAGAATTTTCGGGCAGCCGCGCCGCTGACGTAATTATGCGACAAATCCCGCATGGGTGGTGAGAAACTAATGCATCGCGTAAAGAGAAATCCACTTTGCCAGGCTGCGCGGTTGAGTCATCGAAACGCCATGCTTGCCAGCGTTGAATTAGGGCTTCGCAGCAAGGAGCTACATCAAGTCACTCGAACCCTTCTTTGCGCATCGTCGACTCGGCGATCAATGTCTTCCCGCCGAGAAACCAGGGAGAAGTCATCCAGCTGACCTGAGAGAAATTGACAGAAGCGACGACGGTGATTGAGTCACCCGGCGCAGCGGAATCGGGACTGGGGCTAACCGTAGTCGCCACGCCTGGAACGGACACACTGCTTGTGTAATCTTGCACCGTGTTAGATACCTCCGAGGAGGTTGCCCCCAGCGTGACCGCTTGTCGTACGCCTACTCGAGAGGCATTGATGAGCACCTGCTGTACCATGAGCGCACGGCCAAATTCCAGGAATCCAATAATCATCATAAAAAATACGGGGGCTACGATTGCGAATTCCACCGCCGACGCGCCACGTCGGCCTGCAAGGCGTCGGCCATTCGCTATCCGGACAGCGCGGTGTTTTAACATTGCAGCTTGGGGTCCGGCAGACATTCGACGTGACGAACGATCGACAGGAGACAGCGACTTCTGATTCTCTGTTGGCAACATGATATAGCGCCTCGGCAATCTGATTTTATAGGTGTTGGAAAATTCCGCCCAAACCATGGCCGGTTCAGGAGGAATCAACCAAGTTCATAATAGCTTGATAAAACAAACCGGTAAAAGCTTGTTTTCCGGACACACTTTTTAGGAAGAAACCGCTGATCGACGCAAATGGACGCGAATCAAAACAAACAAATCCAATGACTCGTGTCTATTAGTGTTCATTCATGGTTTCCCTTTGGTTGCGGCCGGCGGCCGCACTAGGCACGCAACGTTATTCCAGCAATACAACGGTCGAGAAGACATGATCACTTGTTCCCGTTGTCGGTGATGGGATAATGCCATCAACGACCACAGGTGCAGCCTGAATCGTGACATGCTTTTTCGTCATGGGGCCTGTAAGTTTGACATCACAAATGCGAATGCCAAACCATTTCACAATCGTGAACTGAGCCGTGTTTCCCGGCCCGTTGACTTCAGAAAAGATAGGTATGACTCTTGGCTTGCCAATAATCGCAGCCAATTCGTCCTTGAAGCCCGCACTGATGCCCGTATCTCCATTGAGTATCAGCTCTCCATTGTCGAATTCGATGTAGCCACCAAGATAGGCAAAATCCCCCGGCGAGATTCCGTAAAGTATCTGTCTTGCAATGTCGGAAGTGCTGTTGTTGCTACTGCCGATATCCACGGTGCCGCGGTTGCCTGGCGATCCGGTGCCTTGCGGATAGAGATTGACCTCGTAGATGCCATCGCTTCCCGGCACGACCTGTTTGGCGACCGAATCCCATCGCCAATCATCGTCGGTAACTATGCCGTCCATCAGATCGTTCCAGGTTTCTAGATCCAAGGCGAACGGCAAGATGTCGGTGTTGCCTCCATCGGCAGGGATTTTGAAGCCGTTAATGTCCCGCACGATGCCCGCCATGGCTTCGGACTGAAGCGTTTGGCCATTCATGCCGAAGATTTTTGCAAAGAAGTAGGGTACTTTGCCATTGAGCGTCGAATTCTTGTGCACGCGCACGCGGACTACATTGAAATCGTTTGGATAAGAGGTATCCAAGGCGCTGGTCGAGCCATAAAAGTTAGCCAGGTAACCAAAGACAACGTCGCCGTTTGGGTCGTTGTTAAGATTCGTATTTATCAACGTCGCTTTGCCGGTAACGCAGTTTTGAGACGCATAATTTTCCGCCGTTAAACGAGCGAGTTGCGAGGCATCCGATCCCGAATACCCGTCGGACAGCTTTTGTCCCAATTCCCAACAAGCGGCTGTCGCGGCAGCGTCAGCAGTTCGCTGCATCTCTTCTTTTGCCGAAAAGATGTAGCCTAAGTCGACGCTGAACGCCACCATTCCCAACAATACAATGGACATGAAGGCTGCGAGTACTGTGATCGTGCCTTTGCGGATGTCTTGCCGCTGTTTTGAAAATAATCTCATCGTAATATCCTTTGTTTGTCTTGGAAGCATGTTTAATAACCATTAGGAATCGGATCAGGTGGATCAAGGATCGAGGTCGGTATCGATAGCGATGGGGGCCTCCATTTCATGCAATTCTCCATCGTCTGTTTTCCAAACCAGCTTTTTCAGAGCCAAGGCGACGACCCGATTGCCAGCATAGCCGACCTCCGATTCTCCTAATGAAATGGCCGGACGGTAACCGTTCAGATCGCCAAGCGATGTCTGGTTCGAGAGCTTCAGATAACCTTGTCCGCCAAATTCTCCCCAGGTGCTGGACAAACCATTGAGTATCTGAAAAGTCACGAAGCCTTCACTAACTTCCAAACGTTGTGCCCAGGTGACCAACTCGTCGTCCTGGTAAAGGGTTCCCGATTTAGGACCGTTTTGAGTTTGTATTGATTCGTCTCCATTCCACATTTGGACCTGCATTCCACCCGGGACAAAATTAGGTGTACTAAGATGATTCAAAGTGAACAGGAAGAACAGGCCATCGAGCTCCGGGGAAGGAGACATGACCATGCTGGCCTGTGGAGAGCTACGCTCTGGTGTTGGCTGACCAACACACAATTCCCAGTGCTCTTCGACCATGGTAATTCTGAGCGACTCTGTCTGTGCATAGGCCGCCGTGGTTGCGATCCATGCGAGGCAGCCAATGGCTATTTGTTGGGCTAAACGAGCAAAATGTGGTGGTTGTTTTTTCATGGTGGTGACTTCTCGATTCCTTGTGGAAAAAATAGGAGAGAGCAGGAGTTTATACTGAGTGTCTGCCGCCAATTCGCAAAGCGCATGCGCAAAACGCGATTACCGACAGGTTTTTAATCTTAGTGCTCGGACGAGCAAGATGGGAAAAGTCTGTTTGAAAGTGTATGATTCAGGCAAACTGAATCGAACCGAAGAGAAGAAAAGAAAAAATGGTCAGCCGCTTCTTATCCACGGCTTGCCGACTATTGGAACCCTATGCCATCAACGGCAGTGAGGCAAACGAATAGCAGATATTTTTGAAGTCGATGCCATATCACAACGACAAATCGACCTGAGTGTGGCAAGAAGGCAACAGATCGTGGCAGGAGAGCTTCAATGAAAGCCCCCGGCTTTGCCGGGGGGTCGCCTTCGGGGAGATGTCGCCTTCGGGAGAAGTATCTTTCGGGGCAGCCCTTTGCTTGGTAGAGATGGGGACCGTTCCGCGACCCCCCCGGCAAAGCCGGGGGCTTTCATTTCGACATTGCAGTCTTCACTGCTTACTCCCGTTACCGAAAGCCACTCCCGTTACTGAAAGAAAGTCATCCCGGGGACCAGGGGCCCAATAAAGTCGGCTTTGCTTACCGTGACGGCCAGTTCACCGAAGTCGTACAGCTCGGCCGCATCGCCGCCTCCCAGCTCGATCCCGAGGAACAGATCCTGGATTTGTGCCGGATTGACATCGTTGGGAATCAGCAATGTGCCCGGGTTCTCGCCATGGGCGCCACCATGGGTGCCCAAGTGATCTTTTCCATCTTGGTAGGCCCCGGGCTGGACCTCCACGACACGGTAGGAACCTGGGTTGAGATTATCGAACAGATAGGACCCATCGGTCTCGGTGAGGGTCGTGAGAACCACCGTCGCCCCCGCGAAATCGATGCCGGTTAATTCAACGGTTACATTGGGCAGCGGTTGCTCACTCGGGTCGAAGACGCCGTTGTCGTTCCGATCAACAAACACCGAGCCCGCCAGGCTGGCAGGGTCGATGTTCACCAATGTCGGCTCATCATCCTCGTTGTTGTTCAGGTTGGTTTCGGTCTCGTTGCCCTGCACTTCGGAGTGATTGAGCAACGTGCCGACGAAGTTGTCATCGACTTTCACGTTGATCGTCACGCTTGCCGTCTCGCCGCTGGCCAAGTCGCCAATGTTAAAGACCACCGTGTCGCCGGTGACGCTGGCCGGTGTTCTCGACGCACTCAGGAAGGCAACGCCCGTGGAAGGCAAAACGTCGGTGATTGTCACGCCCGTGGCTTCCGATGGCCCGTTGTTGACAATCTCCAGCGTGTAGCTAAACGAGTCGCCCGGTTCGACCGGATCGTCGCTATCCGACTTCTCAATGGCCAAGTCGATTCGCGGCGTGACCGGAATGGAAACCGTGTCGGTGTTATTCGAGAGATTCAGTTCGTTGGGTGCCGAAACGGTGGCCGTGTTGACTAGCGTTCCCGTGGCGTTGGAGTTGACCACCCCGACAATCGTCACGATCACCGAATCGCCACTTAGCATGGTTCCCAAGCTTGCCGTGACGGTACTTCCGGAAAGGGGGCCTCCCGTGTGGCTCACGCCGACGCCAGACCGGTTGGTATTGCCCGACTGGAATGTCACGCCGCCCGGCAATGTATCGGTAAACTGCACGTTAAAGGCGGTCGATGGGCCGTCGTTGATGACCAGGACCGTGTAGTTGATCGTCTCGGTCGGTGCGACGCTGGTTTGCTCGATCGACTTATCGAGCACCAGATCGAACCCGAAAAAGCCGAAATCGACCGTGCGGTTCGAGTTGCTGTCGGAGTCGCCGTCGCTGGTCGGTTCGGTATTGCCACTGAGCGCGACCGCTTGGCTAACGACGCCTGCGCCCGCCACGGCGGTGCCGTTATCATCGTTATTCTGGTCGTTATCGGGATCCGCAGCCGGGTCGTTGCCGGTGCTCGTCCGCAAGCCGGCCAGTGGCCCGGGTGCCTGGGGCCCGCCCGATTCGAAGTTCAGCGGATCGACCTGCACCACGTACTTGCCCGGGAAGAGATTCTCGAACAGGTAGTTTCCACTGCCATCGGTCGTGGTCATGCCGAGCAACGTGTCGACGCCCGCGGTGTATTGGTTGTTCTCGTCGACGTCTTCGTACAGATTCAGCTTCACGCCAGCGGCACCCTGCTCGCCCGATTCGTGCAGGCCATCGTTGTCGCTATCAATCCAGACCAAGTCGCCCAGGCTCATACGCGGCAGGGCGGTAAAATCGGCCTGCTTGGTCGTCAATCCGACCAGCCCGACCAGCGACACCTGGCCATCGACGGCCGAGACGCCCTCAAAGGTCAGCTCGATTGCCCCGACGTTCTGAAAATCGGCACCCTGGCCTGATTGGCTGGCTGCCAAATCGGCAAAGCGGAAGTTCACGTGCTGGGTCGCGGCACCGCCAGGCGTTTCTGGGACCGTCGTTAGGTATTCCGACCAATTGCCAGCATTGGTGTAGACCTTTAATTTGACCTTAGCGTTGGGGTGATCGGCCCCGACGGTGAGCGAGATGCCGGTCATCGTATTGCCATTGTGCTCGGTGAGATCGACGCCGCCCAAACCGGTATAATCGATCGCCGGCGAGTTGCTGTCCGCCCCATCCCACACGATCGTTGCATTGCCGGTGACTGTCGTGTCGCTGGCAAGCCGGAGCAACCCCTTGCCATTCTCGTCCTTGGCGCTAATGAGCGAAACGGACGAAAAGGGATCGGCGCCATTGGTGAGCTGGACAAACATATCGCGTTCGCCGCCCAGCACGGCCGAGTCGAGCTGTGTGGAAACATCGCTGGCTGGTAGCGGTGGCGAAGCCCTGACGATTTGCGTCGACGTGAAGCCGTCGATCGTCGTGCCGACCGACCCATCCGCTTCGGCTGGGGTGATGTTCACTTCGCGGACATCTTGCCCAGGGCGAAAATGCAAGTCGGAGGGGGGATCGATTTTTACGAAATACTTGCCCGCGCCGATACCGCTGAACAGATAACGGCCATCCGCACCGGTGGTTTGGGCAGAGCCAACCTGCAGATCATCGCCGCCAAAAAGGCCATTGCCACCGTCGAGGAACAGCTTGGCCGAGGCACCAACCACCACGGTATCGTTGGCCCCGTTGCCATCTCCCTGGAGATCGTTCCGCACGACGCCGGTAATTTCGGCAAAATCGGCAGCAGCGAGCGTCAAATCAGCCGCGAGCAGTGTGCGTGGCTCCAGCGTTTCGAAAGCGAGCTTGGTCCATGGTCGCGACGTTTTTTTTCTCTTGGTACTGCGCTTTCCAGCGTTGCGTACGATGTTCTTTTGTGACTTGGATCGAAACGGGACCATGGCAGCACCTCGCGAAGGCTAGCTTGCTAGCGTGGAGTGAAGAATTTGCGCACGTACGGCGTATGGGTCTTATCGGCTTTTCAGCGGTCAGCCTTCAGCCCCCGGCAAGGCCGGGGGCTAAAATGGCCATCGAGACCTTGCAGTACGTAGACCGAGTGCTAAAACCCGACCGCTGATAGCTCCTTCTACCAACGATAGTCCGCGCCCAAATTGATGCCCTGTGCCCAGAGATCGGTTGAATGAAAGACAAATCGGGGCAAGATCGCGGTGGTCGAGATGCCGTTGAATCGGGGTATTTGCGTCGTGTCCAAGACCGGATCGATCTGATCACCCGGCCGAACCACGTTGCTCCAGTAGAGAAACGTGTAACCCGCGGTAAGTCGCAATCGCTGAGTCAGGGCAAACCCAACGGTTAGTCCCAGCTCGGGCATCACGCTCAGCTCGTCTTGCGAGTAGCTGCCAATGTTGCTTCGGAGTGCTAGCAATCCGCCGGCTTCTGATGGATCGGGAACGATTGTGCCCGGCGGCGTCGGGGTTGTTAAGCCATGGATGACCACTTTCTGTTGGTTGTTACCAATTGCTAGCTTCGACAGCAGTTCCAGCGACCACCTGCGATATTCCCATTCCCAAAGAAAACCAACTTCGCCACCCACAAACTCGTTGCTTGTGGAAAAATTGTCGCGCACATCAAACCGAGTGCCGATGCCTGGTGGGTCGGGAAAACCACCCGGGGGATCGGCTGCAATTACCTCCAAGTCCTCTCTGACACGCAAGCTTTCATCAAGCTGCGCATAGCGAATCCCATACAGGACATCCGTATGGCGAGTCCCTCGGCCGAGAATTCGGAATAGATTGTTGCATCCCTCCAGTCCATAGATCCCCTCGCCGCAGCCGCTCCCTCCACAGATGCCCCCTCCACAGATGCCACTGCCGCAGGAAACGCCATCGCCGCAGCCCGTGTTGCACCCTTCGGTGCAGCACAAATTATGGCGCAATCGCAAACCGGCACTTTCAAAGCTGCTGTCGGCATCGACGGTGACCGTTCCCTGAATTCCCGGGAAGGAAACATCTTGACGGGCAAAAACGCCGTTGAGGGCATCGATAAAGGGTCGCCCAATAATCGGAGTCGTGCCATTTCCGCTGGCCGAAAAATGAGTGTCAAGGTCGTTGAAACCAAGATAGTCGCCTTCGATAGCCCAGCGGGTTTGGTCGTCGAACCAAAGACCGAGCAGAATCCTTCCTCCATCACGCGAGTCATCCAGTATTTCATTTCCGCCAAAGAGAACGCCGGTAGGATTAAATTGTGGAGGTGCTCCCGGAATGGCCGTGCCCTCGATAACCAGCTCGGGAATATCCATGCCGCTGAACCACCATTGCAGATATTCACCCCGCGCGTAAAAAATCCCGCGAACCCCTGGTGCGCAGCCGCTTTGGTTGCAAACCAGCCCGCCGCAGTGGGGACATCCGCCGAAGTTGATTCCCTCATCGGGCCCTTCGTCGAGGTACAACGGATCGACCCCCTCGGGCACGATCAACGGGCCTTCTTCTGAGGCCTCTCCAGGTTCTATAAGTTCTTCATGGCCGGCCAACTGAACCGGGTTGTCACGGGCATGCGTCCGTGGCAGATTGAGTTGCGAGGCGAGCAGCGTGTCGCCCGTGTCGCGGCGGACGCCGACGATCTTGCCTTCATAGGCTTCCAGATCGACGCCGCGGACCGACTCGATGTATCGTTGGACACCGCCGTAACGGTCGACGATGACAAACGGTGGTTGGCCATTTTCGGTATCGGGATTGCGAACCAGCCGACCCCGAAGTGTCGAGCGTCTTGCAGCACCCTTGTAACCTGGTCGGCCAAGCGCCTGACTCAAGACTTCCGAGAGTTGGCTGTCGGGGGCGTCGTTGTCGAACAACGAATCGACGAAGCGGCCAGCCGACTGGTCGGTTTCGGTGATCTGATTAGGGCCACCCTGTAAGATCTGCTGCTTGGCACGCGACAATCTTGCGTTGAGTGACTGAGCCTGGGCGCCGGCGCCCAATAAGGCAAAAACGGCAACTAGCGCAGCGACAACGCAGCGACAGAGAAATCGTCTAGCGATCATGTTTTTTCCTCGCCCGCACCTTGTGCGCGGGAGCTGATAAAATGAAAAGATTGTTTGGTGAAGAGAGCTTCTCGCAAGAAAAGCGGTGGAGCTTGTAGCAAATTGGTCGAGGTCGCCACAAGGGCAGTTCATGCTGAATTTGCAACAGTTCAGCCAAATGGCAGCCAGATTCGCAAGAATCCGTGGATTGTTGACAAAAAAGCTCCATTTCCCCATGAACAGGGTATGGTTGTAGACAAGCAGCGACTGGGTTTGCCAGCTTCGCTGGGCAAGCAAAAAGGCTGTCGACCGTCGGTCAGAAAATGCTTGTCGGCTAGGGTTCTCTTGCCGATAGCCGACAGTTTACTTATCAAACCACTGTCGGAGCATGTGTAGCGTGGTCTGCCGGCCACTGCGGGCGATGGATGTGGTCAGGGGGATTTCCTTCGGACAAACGGCGACACAATTTTGGGCGTTGCCGCAAATTTGCAATCCACCAGGTCCCATCAAGGCGTCGAGCCGCTCTTCGGCGTTCATTCGGCCCGTCGCATGATCGTTGAACAGGATCGTTTGGCTGATTGCCGCCGGGCCGACAAAGCTCGTATCGTAGGCTTGCGATCGGCGGCTTTGATACTCTTCGTCCGTTTCGCCCGAATGCTGCGACACTTCAATTTTCGTGTACTGCGGACATGCCTCGACACAGCAACCGCAGGTCATGCATTCCGACAGCGGATATCGAGTTTGCTGTTGCTGCTGCGATTCGCGCGGTCCCGCCCCACGGTCATAATAATCGTCCACCGGGATCCAAGCATGCATGCGTTCTAGTGCTCGAAACATCCGCCCCCGGTCAACCACCAGATCGCGAACCACGGGAAACTTGCTCATCGGCCGTAGCTCGATGCTCGTGGGATTCTCTTCAAGCAGCTTGTCGATCAGTGCCGAGCAGGCTTGCCTCGTTTGGCCATTGACAAGCATCGTACAGGCCCCGCAAACCTCTTCCAAACAGTTGCAATCCCAGGCCACCGGCGTGGTTGATTTTCCCGACGAGGTGGTCGCCTGCATGGCAATTTTCTGTAACACACTGATCACGTTTAAATTCGGTTCATACGTCACCTGATGCCGCTCCCACTGGCTCGTCTCTCCAGGCCCCGACTGTCGCAGAATGCGTACTTCGAAGGAAGCTGGTTTACTGGCGTTTGGGCGAATAGCTGATGGGGCGCTCATTTCCTAGCCTGCTCTTGCTCTTGTCTGATCATTCCTACGAGTGGTTTGGACTTGCCGCTATGATAGCCCATTTGGAAATCTTGGCCATAGCAGCCGATCTGATAGACTAGTTCCAAGCGTCATTACGTTAGCCGCCGGGCTTGTCCCGGTGCGAGAGTACAGCGCCGGGACAAGCTTCTCGCGCCGGGACAAGCCCGGCGGCTAATGAATTGGTCCGAATGTTTGAGAAAGTGAGCGTAAAGGTGGCCATCGTGTCCGATTTGGAAACCAAACGAAAATCGCTTCCTGACGAGCAGCAATGGGGTGAACTCTATCCGTTTGCCGCGAATTTTATCGCAATTGGTGACCGGCAATATCACTATGTGGACGAAGCGCCCATCGGTCAACCAGCCGAAGATTTACGAGCGCTGCTGTTTGTGCATGGCAACCCGACCTGGTCGTTTCATTGGCGGAGGTTGATCCGTGCGTTTCGCGGCCAGTATCGCTGCGTGGCGCCAGACCACCTGGGCTGCGGCTACAGCGACCAGCAACCTCGGCCATTGAGATTGGCCGATCATATCGACAACTTGCGGCAGCTTGTTGAGCAGCTCGATTTGCGTCGCATCACGCTGGTAGCGCAAGATTGGGGCGGGGCAATTGGCTTGGGAACCATGTTCAGGGAGTCCGAGCGGTTCGAGCGGATAGTGCTTTTTAATACGGGGGCATTTCCCCCCTGGTTCATCCCATGGCGGATACGCGTCTGCCGCGGGCGGTGGTTGGGGCGATTCGGCGTGCAAGGGATGAACGCTTTTTCGAGGGCGGCGCTGCGAATGACGCTCAGTCGCACCACGCGGCTCGATCCGCGCGAGGAGCAGGCCTACTTGGCACCGTACCACAACTGGCAGCGCCGAGAAGCCGTCTACCAATTCGTCCAAGATATCCCCACCGATGGAAATCATCCGACTTGGCAGAAACTCGCCGAGATCGAAGCGGGATTGCGGGATCTGGCCGACCTGCCAAAGTTGTTGGTGTGGGGAATGCGAGATTGGTGTTTTACACCCGCGTGCCTAGAAAAGTTTTGCGACATCTGGCCGGAGGCCGAGGTACACCGATTGGCAGACGTAGGTCACTGGGTTGTGGAAGACGCACCGGAAGAGGTCCAGCGGCTGGTCAGCGAATTTTTAGCTGTTAGCCGTTAATTAGCCAGGAGATATTCCTGGAGGTCATACCGTCTTCTTCTGGCTAACTGCTAACCGCTAAAAGCTCCTAGATGAATTCATTAGACAAACAGTCCATCACTCTCGATCGTAACCGCTCACCCGAATCGGTGGGCGCATGCGCGACACTCGCCTGCCAGTGGGAAGCCACGGCCCTCAAGCCGGGAAACGTCACCCGAGCAGCGGACTTCGACGACCTGTCGTTCGCCGATTTTCTCACCAGTGCCGCGGTCATTGGGCCATGCATCGAGCGGGCAACCACCGTAGGCGTCGGTGCGACGGTGCTGGCCGCAGTCAAGGCAACGCGTGTGGCCGTCGGCACGAACACCAATCTGGGGACAATTTTATTGCTGGCCCCGTTGGCTGCCGTACCCGCCGGTGGGCCGCTTGCCTCGGGTGTGGTCCGAGTGTTCGACCGGTTGACCGACGGCGACACACGCGATGTTTACGCCGCGATTCGGCTAGCTCAGCCGGGCGGAATGGGCCGAGTTGATCGGGCGGACGTGCACGATATTTCAACGCCGGCAATGTCGTTGCTCGAAGCGATGCAGCTCGCCGCCCAGCGCGACACCGTAGCCAAACAATACTCCAATGGCTTCGAGCAGGTACTGGCCACGGCGGACCGCATTGGGATAGTCGTCCGCCGCGGCTTGCCGCTTAGCGAAGCGATCGTCCATGCATTCCTGCAGTTACTTGCCGAACAGCCCGACAGCCTAATCGCCCGAAAATGCGGCAAACCGCTCGCCGTGGAAATTTCCACCCGCGCTGCCGCAATCGTCAATCAAATCGAGCCGGCCAGTAACCAATACCAGGCTGCCATCGCGGAACTTGATTTCTATTTGCGATCCGACGGCCATCGCCGCAACCCGGGCACCACAGCCGATCTGATAGCTGCGGCGCTGTTTGTGCTGTTGCGTGAGCATCGACTAAACTGGCCAGTAAGATTCTATTGATTACCAATAACCCAGCCGCGTCGCAAGGCGATGCACGGAGTATCAGCAAACGGAACATCACCCATGACAAAAACCTATCATGTTCGGATCGAAAAAGAGCGGCACGTTTTTAGCGCCGCCCATTTCATCACTTACAACGGCGACGTGTGCGAGCCGCTTCATGGGCACAACTATCATGTGGCCGCCGAAATCTATGGCCCGCTGGACGAGAACCATTATGTGGTTGATTTTATCGCAGTGCGCGACGCGTTGCAAAAAATTGTTGACGAGCTGGATCACCACATGCTACTTCCCACGGAGCACAAAACCATTCGAGTCATACAGAAGGACGAAGAAATCGAGGTAACTCACGGCGACCGTCGCTGGATTTTTCCGCGGCAAGACTGCGTGTTATTACCCGTGGCCAATACGACTGCGGAACTGTTGGCTCACTTCATTGCCGACCGGCTGGCGGGCGATCTCGAGCAGCAAGCCTGCCAGCGTCCCACGCGGCTGCGCATTGCAATCGACGAATGCGATGGCCAATGGGGCGTGTGTGATTGGGAAGGTGGGAGAGATTCTTAGCCGCCGGGCTTGTCCCGGCGCTAGACTCACGATTCGGGGGCTAAGTCCTCTCGCGCCGGGACAAGCCCGACGGCTAATTTGCACAATTGTCACAATTGAACCTACCGATTGTTTCTTCGTTCTTCTTGGTCAGACTGGTTTGACCCCTTCTGTGGGGTGACCTAGCTTTCAGTATTCGAGGATAACCAAGGATGCGCGAAGCATACTGGGCCACTATAAAAACTGTTGTTGCTAGGACAGAACATGCAGGCAGAACATATCAATCCGTTCATCAGATCGGTGGTCGACACGTTCAGTAAAATGCTCGACTGCAAAGCGAGCCGGGGAGATATCTCTCTTACCCAGCGCGGTGGTAGAGATCATCCCATCAGCGGCGTCATCGGACTCTCGGGCAAGGCCGTGGGTACCGTGGTCATCAATCTCTCCGAGGAAGTTGCCATCAAATCAGCCTCTGCCATGTTGATGACCGAGATAACCGAGCTGAACGACGACGTGATTGATGCGGTAGGCGAATTGGCCAACATGGTTGCGGGACAAGCAAAAGCCGAGCTGGCCGAGTATGATATGTCGGTCAGCCTTCCCAACGTGATTACGGGTGTTGGACATGACATCAACTTTCCCTCCAACGCCCAGCCAATCACGGTGCCATTCGAGACCGACTTCGGTCCCCTGCAACTGGTGGTGGGCCTGGAAGCCGTGCAAGTGCCCGTAGGGGCATGACCTAAATGCGGAGTGCGGATTAGCCGTGTTGCAACGCAACACACGGAGAATTCGGGATGCAGAATTTTGTCCGACTTGTCTTCGTTGCTAGCAGATAGCACTCTGCGCAGAGATGCTGTAATCAGTAGACTTTTCTCAAGTGCCCTATTGTGAGAAGCCGATCTCACGGGTAGTCGCTCTGGCAACGATATCCTGCCGCTAGGCGCAGGGTTCTATTGCCTCTTTTCTTCTGCTATTCGCTGATCAACATGTCCGACCTACACAAAGCTGCCGTGCTGATTACCTCTCTGCCGGAAGGCGAGGCGGTCTCGGTGTTGGGTCTGTTGGATTCCAAGCAGGTTGAACAGGTTTCGATCGAGATTGCACGACTCAAAGCAGTTGGAGCAGATGAGCAAGAGCGAATCATCATGGAGTTTGCCGAGTCGAACCCTACCACAGGTGGGTCGAGCGCCGGCGGGATCGATTTTGCCAAATCGCTGGTGCAAAAAGCGCTTGGCAGCAACGCAGGCGACGCTCTGGACAATATCCGTCATTCGATCGAAGCGGTGCCGTTTGCGTTTCTTCGGCAAGTCGACAGCCAGAATATCCTTACCTACATCATCGACGAACACCCGCAGACCATCGCCCTGATTTTGTCGCATCTGCCAGCCAGTGTCGGCGCGGAGATCCTCGCTGGTCTGCCAACCGATCGACAGCTTAAGGTCGTGCGAAGGATCGCCACGATGGGGCAGACCAGTCCTGAAATCATCCAAGAAGTTGAGAGCGGCCTGGAAATCCGCATGTCGAGCGTGATGAGCCAAAGCTTCGAGAACGCCGGCGGGGTTGGTGCCGTGGCGGAGATGCTCAATGTTTCGGATCGAGCCACGGAACGATCGCTCTTAGAAAACTTGGCACAAGACGATGCCGAGTTGGTCGAAGAGATTCGCCGGCTGATGTTTGTCTTCGAGGACATCGGCAAATTCAGTGATAAAGATGTTCAGACCGTGCTGAAGAATGTCGAAAACACCCAGTGGTCGTTGGCGCTGAAAGGCGCGAGTAAGGAACTCAAAGAGAAGATATTCAACAATATGTCGCAACGGGCAGGCGAAATGCTCGCCGAAGAGATGGAATACCTGGGAGCGGTCAAGCTCTCGGCCGTGGAAGAAAAACAGCAAGAAATCGTCGACATCATCCGCCGCCTGGAAGACTCTGGCGATATTGAGCTCAACACCAGCGGCGAAGAAGAAGAGCTTGTGCAGTAGCCGCCACTTGAGCAGGTGTGTTGGACTCTGTTAGCATAAAGGGCCGAAAGCCCAGGGGTTGCAACCCCTGGGCTTCGCAACCACTGGGTGCCCCGTTTGCAGACAGAGACCCCCACCATGGCCATGACGCCTATGATGCAGCAGTACCACAAGGCCAAGCAGGCCGTGGGCGATGCGCTGCTGCTCTTTCGCATGGGCGACTTCTACGAGCTGTTTCACGACGATGCCCAGCGGGCAGCCCGGGTGCTTGGCTTGTCGCTCACGAGCCGCGACAAGAGCGACCCAAACAAGGGGAAACGGCCCATCCCGATGGCCGGTTTCCCGCATCATCAGCTCGACCAATATCTAGCCAAGATCATTGGAGCAGGGCTACGGGCGGCGGTTTGCGAACAGACCGAAGACCCCAAACAGGCCAAGGGACTGGTCCGCCGCGAGGTAACACGAATCGTCAGCCCTGGCACCGTGACCGACGATGCACTGCTGGAGCCCCATGCGAGCAATTTTTTATTGGCAATCGCGCCACCTGCTTCCGATGGGTTATCAGGGCCTATTGGCCTGGCAGGCTTGGCGTGGATTGATCTGTCGACCGGGCGGTTCGAGGCGGCCACGGTCGCCAGCGACCGGCTCGAAGACGAGTTGGCTCGCATTGCGCCGGTCGAACTATTGCTGAGCGACGATGGGCCTGAGCTGCCTGTCGCATGGACCGAAGGGCGAATGCTTACCCGCCGGCCTGCCTGGGCGTTTTCACCCCAATCGGCCAAAGAAACGCTTGCCAAACACTTTGGTCCGCATGCGCTCTCCGGATTTGGTTTTGATATCAACCTTGATGAGGGTCGCGGTGAAAACGATGGCCCGGCATTGCGAGCGGCTGGTGCGGTGCTGGACTACCTGAATGAGACGCAAAAATCGTCGCTCGCCCATGTCGATCGCTTGCTGGCCTACCGCACCGATTCCCGGCTCGAAATCGATCAGGCGACCCGGCGCAGCTTAGAAATTTCGCAAACCATCTTGGGCGGCAGCCGCGGAGGATCGCTCTGGGGCGTGATCGATCGGACCGTTACCTCGATGGGTGCCCGGCTGCTGGGCGATTGGCTCGCCAATCCGCTGATTGACGTGAAGACGATCGACGCACGGCTCGACGCGGTCGCCGAGCTACATGCAGGAGCTGCACTTGCCCGGCAACTTCGAGACGAGCTACAGCAGATCTACGACATGCAGCGATTGCTCGCCCGGGTCACCACCGGCCGAGCAACGCCGCGCGATTTGAGCTTCGTCGCGCGGACGCTCGGCTGCCTACCCAAGGTAAAGGCCAAGCTCACCGGCCGAAGCAGCAGCCGGCTTCAGCAGCTGGAATCGTGCGTTGATCTCTGCAGCGAGATTCGCGGCCGCCTCGAATCGGCGCTGGTGGACGATTGTCCGCTGGTCAGCCGCGAAGGAGGTTTTATCCGCACCGGCTATCATGCCGAGCTAGACGCCCAGCGCCGTCTGATGACCGGCGGCAAGCAGTGGATTGCCAAGTATCAGACCGAGGCGGTCGAGCGGACCGGCATTCCTAACATCAAAGTCGGCTTCAACCGTGTGTTCGGTTACTACTTGGAAGTAACCCATGCCCATCGCGACAAGGTACCCGATGATTTCATCCGCAAGCAAACGCTAAAAAATGCGGAGCGGTACATCACCCCCGAACTCAAAGAGTACGAGGAAAAGGTGCTCGCGGCCGAAGATCGGTGCAAGGAGTTGGAATACGAACTGTTTGCCGAACTGAGGGAGCTAGTCGCCACGGCCGCGAAGCGACTGCAAGCCACGGCCGAGGCGCTGGCCGAGGTCGACGTACTCGCTTCCCTGGCTGAGCTTGCCCGAGCGCGCAACTACGTGCGGCCGACGATGACCGACCAGCCGGTGCTGGAGATTGCGGGTGGCCGCCACCCGGTGCTCGACATCACCGAGCCGGAGGGGACATTTGTACCGAATGGGGTGATGTGCGAGGCGCGCCGTGCATTGCGTTGCAATGCGGCTAGCCGTGCTGCAACGCAGCACACGGAGAACAACGAATCCCTCAATCCGAATTCCTCGTTCCTTCTTCTTACCGGCCCGAACATGGCGGGCAAGAGCACCTACATCCGTCAAGTGGCGCTCATCACGCTGATGTCGCAGATCGGTAGCTTTGTGCCTGCGAGCCGAGCGACGATTGGCGTGGCCGACCGCATCTTTGCCCGTGTGGGCGCGAGCGATGAACTCTCTCGCGGCCGCAGTACCTTCATGGTGGAGATGACCGAGACGGCCCGCATCCTCAACACGGCCACGGCAAGGAGCCTGGTGATCCTCGACGAAATTGGCCGCGGCACGAGCACGTACGACGGGCTATCGCTCGCCTGGGCGGTGGTCGAGCATCTGCACAACCAGATCGGCTGCCGCACACTGTTTGCCACGCATTACCACGAGCTAACCGACTTGGACGAGACTTTGCCTCGCTTGGCAAACTACAACGTCGCAGTCCGCGAGTGGGAAGGCAAAGTGGTATTTTTACACCAAATCGTCGCCGGCGCTGCCGACCAGAGCTATGGAATCCACGTGGCCGAACTGGCTGGCGTCCCTCGGGAAGTGAACGACCGGGCAAAGCAAATTCTCGCACAGCTTGAAGAAAAGCACGAAAGCAGACCAGCCGTGTCGCAACGCGACACACGGCGAACAACCGAAAGCGAACCAAATCGCCATTCGCTGCAACGAACGCTGTTTGAAACGCAAGATCATCCGCTGCTTAAAACGATCCGCGACATCAATCTGAACGGCACCACGCCGCTGGAAGCGCTGAAGCTGGTCGAAAATTGGCAGCAGCAACTGGCGGTTGAGACCGACAGTTCGCAGGCAAAACCGCGGTAGGGATGATTTGGAATCCCCATTCTGGTGTTGGCATTTTGGTTTCGACGCTATATTGATTATAATCATGAGCAAGCATGACAAACTGCTGCGACGTATTCTCAGCGGTCAATCCGATGCGAACATCGCATTTCGTGACTTGCGCAGCTTGCTGTTGCACCTTGGCTTCCATGAGCGTACGAGCAGTAGCCATCATCTGTTTCTTCAAGAGAATATCAAAGAGTTTTTGAATCTACAAAGTTCAAGCGGCAAGGCAAAGGCGTATCAGGTAAGACAGACTCGACGTTACCTCGTTCGCTTCGGCTTTGCCAAGGAGCAGTGATGCACAAGTACGAAGTGATCATCTACTGGAGCGATGAAGACAACACTTATGTGGCGGAGGTTCCACAATTGGCCGGGTGCTCGGCACATGGCAATAGTCCCCAGGCAGCTTTGTCATCGACGAATGAAGCCATTGATCTATGGCTGGATACAGCACGGCAACTCGGCCGCGAAATCCCCAAACCTATTGGTCGCCGATTGCAGTTTGCCTAATGGAATAGCCCAAGCACCCAAATGACCAATGACCAATTTGCAAATGACTCAATCCTTGGTCATTAGGCATTTTTCATTAGGCATTTTTCATTAGGCATTTTTCATTAGGCATTTTTCATTTTTCATTTTTCATTTTTCAGCACACCAAGCGTCTGCCGCAATTCACGCCGCGTCGCTTCCGAATATTCGATGTCGAACCAAACGATTTTTCCCTCGGCGTCGAGCACATAGATACGAGGCAGGGCGTTCGTGCCGACTTGGATGAAAGCGGTGCCGTCCGTGTCGAGTAGCTGCGGGAAGGCTGCTTGAGCCTGGTTGAGATTGGCCTGCACCGCCCCTGCCGGCTGGCCGACGGCAATGCCGATCATGCGGACTTGCCCCGAGTCTAGTTGTTTTGCAAGCATGGCAAAATCGGTCAACGCAGCGCGTGCCATCCAACGGTCGGAATGCCAAAACAGGACGATCGTCGCCCGTCGGCCATACAGATCGACCAGTTCAGTGGTTTCGCCACCTAGCCGTGGCAGCTTAAACACGGGCATCGGGTCGCCGACATCTAGCAAGCAGAGTGAGCGATGGCCCGCGGTGAGCAGTACCGGTGGGATATTCGTTGCCGGTTTCTCATCCGACTCGGCAAACGCAGACATCGATGCAGCGAGCAGCGAAAGAACAAGCAATATGCTCCGTCTTCCTCGTTCCCGCGCTCTGCGCGGGAACGCACTATCCAACCGCTCTGCGGCGACCGAGGCAAGCATCAACACATATCGTAGAAACATAACACTCCCTTTTCCACGGCGTCGTCACGCGCATCAATCCCTGCGCGCCTGCCTATTTCGACTTTTTTCTGACAAAGACTAGTAGAAAACAAAAAGCAAAAGCTAACCGCTAAAAGATTTACTGCACGTCCCAAAACTGTTTGGTCGTTCAGGATTTCTCGGCCACTGGAGGCCTCTAAACGGGTTCTGGGATAGGTTCTTATTCTGCTGGCGATGCTTGGGCTGTGCTGCCCGATTGAATGGCCACGTACATCATGCGCAGCTGATGCAGTATGTCAGTCATCACAATCTCTTCCTGTTCGGAAAGATTCCCTTTGGTTTTCTCAGCCAGAACTTCCAGTAGATCGATCACGTACTTGGCTTGGGGCAAATTTGCCTCTGTTTTTTGCGTACCAGGGATCGGCAATTGTCCCAGCGACATCATGGCCTCGGTGGCGAGTGTGGTAAGCAACATCTCAAACGAAGCCGGGGGCATCGCTTGAGCCGGGTCGGGCGATGGCTCCTTTGCAGGCTTCGTCTCGCTGGCCAATGTCTCTCTTTCTGCAGCAACTTGGCTTTTCCAGTCTTCGTCGATAATAATCTTCTTCTCTTCACTCATGGCTGATTGCTTGCTCCGCACTTGGGTCTTGAGAATTGGGATTTTGCGAGTCTGGCTCCACGGTTCGCTCCTTCTTGGCCGAGCGATACTGCACCGCTGCCTCAACGAAACCGGTGAACAAAGGCTGCGACGCGGTCGGCTTCGATTTGAACTCGGGATGGTACTGCACCGCAACGAACCAGCGATGCCCGGGCAGCTCGATCACCTCGACCAACGAGTCATCGGGGCTGGTTCCCGCGATGCTCATTCCATGGGCGATAAATTGTTGACGATACTGGTTGTTAAATTCGTAGCGGTGACGATGTCGCTCGGAAATTTCGATCGCACCGTAGCAGTTGGCCGATTTGCTGTCGGGATCGAGCTTGGCCGGCTGTGCTCCCAACCGCATAGTACCGCCCTTGTCGGTAATCGATTTCTGCTCATCGAGCAAGCAGATGACCGCGTGCGGCGTGTCTTTGTCAAATTCGGTCGAATGGGCCCCTTCCAGACTACACACATTGCGGGCAAACTCGACGACGGCACACTGCATGCCGAGGCAAATGCCAAAAAACGGGATGCCTCGCTCTCGCGCATAGCGGATCGCAGCCACTTTGCCCTCGATGCCTCGTTCGCCAAAACCACCCGGAACCAGCAGACCATCGTAGCCAGAGAGCAATCGCTCGGGGCCTTCTGCTTCCAGTTCCTCGCTGCGAATTCGACCGATGCGAATTTGTGCCGCATTGGCAATGCCGGCATGGTCGATCGCTTCGTAGATTGATTTATAGGCGTCCCGATGTTCGGCATACTTACCCACCACGGCAATGCTGATTTCGTGTTCCGGATTCCGCAACTGCTGGAGCAGATTGCGCCAATCCTGCAAATCGGGCTCTGGCGTCTGCAAACCAAGCTGCTGACAAATCAGATTGTCAAGGTTGTTGTCCACCAGACTGAGCGGCACTTCGTAGATGGAAAAATCTTTGTCGCGCTCTTCGATCACGGCATCGTACGAGATATTGCAAAACAGGGCGATTTTTTCCCGCTCCTCGCGGCTGATCGGTTGCTCGGTGCGACAAATAAGAATGTCGGGCTGGATGCCGATCGCGCGCAACTGGCCGACCGAGTGTTGCGTCGGTTTGGTTTTCAATTCACGGGCTGCCTTCAAATAGGGCACCAAGGTGAGGTGAATGTAGAGGCAGTTTTCTTTGCCGATGTCGAGGGAGAATTGCCGAATCGCTTCCAAGAAGGGCAGGCTTTCAATGTCGCCAATGGTGCCGCCAATCTCGGTAATCACGACGTCGACCTCGCCTTGCTCGCCGCTATCGGATGGCGCTGCTTCGGCGATTTTGTGGATGACCGACTTGATTTCGTTGGTGATATGGGGAATGACCTGAACCGTCTTGCCCAGGAATTCACCCCGTCGTTCCTTGTTGATGACTGCCTGATAGATTTGCCCCGTTGTGTAGTTGGAATCCCGCGTCAAAGGACCATTGGTAAATCGCTCGTAGTGGCCCAGGTCGAGATCCGTTTCGCTGCCATCGTCGAGCACATAGACTTCGCCATGCTGATAGGGGCTCATCGTGCCCGGGTCGACATTGATATAGGGGTCAAGCTTTTGCAATCGCACGCTCAGGCCACGGCGTTCGAGCACCATGCCGATCGATGCGCTGGTAAGCCCCTTGCCCAGCGAGCTGACAACGCCTCCGGTAACAAAGATATGCTTGGTCATGGTGTGTTCCCTTCCTTGGTGTAGGCACGCTTCGGCGATGCCTGAAAAACAAGTCGTAGCAGATTCGCGGGTAGATTAGCCCTACATTCTACCCTGTTGGCACAGGCAAGTGGAAGGTATCGAATCAACTAAAAAACTGCCGCTGCCCGACGGCTGGGAAGGCGTTGGGGTAATGGCGTATTTCAGGGCGGCGTGCCGATTCGGGCCAGAGGACTTCGACCACGTCGAATCGGGCGGTGTTTTCCAGCAGGCCGTGCGATTTGAGAAATGTTAGGGTGGCCCGAGTGAGCCGTGCCTGTTGCGTGTCGCTGATCGATTCGCTGGGCCGACCGAGGGCTTCGGAGCGCCTGGTTTTTACCTCGACAAAGACGACCGTCTTGCCATCGACGGCGATAATGTCGATTTCACCGACGCGAAGACGCAAGCGGCGCTCGATGATCTGGAAGCCCTTGCGCCGTAGATGCCTGGCGGCTGCCCGTTCGCCCCGTTCGCCGAGGGTAAGCGGGCGAAATCGTTCTGCAAGCTGGGAGCGAAGCGACATCATCAGCTTGGTACCCGAAAATTGGGAAACTATGCTTTGCTTTTGCGCTCGACGCGGCGCTCTTTCAATCGCACTGCTTTGCCGGAACGTTCACGCAGGTAGTAGAGCTTCGCCCGACGGACGATGGCGCTCCGTTTCACTTCGACCTTGACGATGCGAGGAGAGTGCAGCGGGAATTTCCTTTCGACGCCTTGTCCCGAGACGATGCGTCGGACGGTGAACATCTCTTTGGTTCCTGAACCGTTGCGGGCAATTACCACACCGGAAAACACCTGGACGCGTTCCTTGCTGCCTTCCAGGATTTTCGTGTGAACATCGACCGTGTCGCCGATTTCAAAGAGGCTCGCGTTTTCGTTGAGGCAAGATTTCTCAACGTGATCGAGTATTTGCTGGCTCATCGCAATAGGTTCCTTTGATTTGTTTTCGACGACTGGTTTCGACGATAATTTTTCGACGACTGTTTCCGACAACAAGTCGTCGGCTTGGGGTTATTCTGGCTGGTCATTCTTGTCGGTTAGCAGGTTTTTCCGCCGTTCGCGGGTTCGCTTCTGGCTGTTTTGTTTACGCCATTGTGCGACCGCTTGGTGGTTGCCACTGACGAGTACCTCGGGAACCTCTTTGCCGCGATACTCGCGAGGCCGCGTGTATTGGGCATGTTTTAGCAGTTGTCCTTTGTTGGTATCGGCGGCGGTGGAAAACGAGTCTAATCGGTGGCTCTGTTCGTCTCCCAGCACTCCCGGCACCAGCCGAATGACCGAGTCGATCACAACCATGGCTGCCACTTCACCGCCGTTGAGCACAAAGTCGCCGACGGAAATTTCGTCAGGCTCCAGTATCTCGCAAATTCGCTGATCAAATCCTTCGTATCGCCCGCACAATAGCAGCAACCGGTCGTGGCCTGACAACTCCTCCACCAGCGGCTGATCGAGTGGCCGACCTTGCGGAGTCAGCATAATCAGGTGTCCCGGCGGGGATGCCAACTGCCGCACGGCTTCGACCGACTCGACGACCGGCTCGGGCTTGAGCACCATACCAGGGCCTCCGCCGAAAGGCCGATCGTCGACCATTTTATGTTTGTCACGCGACCAGTCGCGCATGTTGTGCAACTGCACTTCCACCAGCGACCGCTCGATAGCGAGCTTCAGCAAGCTTTGACTCAAGTAGCCGGTGAATATTTCCGGAAACAGAGTCAGCACATCAAGCCGCATGATCAAGTCCTACCGGCGAGCTGACGCTCGCTACTCGCCTACTCAGCTGCAGATGCTTCTTCTTTGACCTCTTCCGTGCTGGTTTCTTCTGTGCTGGCTTCTTCTGTCTCCTTCGATTCGGTGGCCGCTTCTTCCGCAGTTTCCGGGGCCGGTTGTTCTGGAACTGGAGCGTCGTCGACGGCTACCGCCTTGGTTTCTTCTACTTTGGTTTCTTCCGCGGCAGCAGCAGGCGCATCAGCTTTCGCTTCCTCTGTCGGTTTCTTAGGCTCTTCCGGAATTTTTGGCATCGAAGCGGGGGCACCCGGATCGGGCACCTTCCTTGGTTCGGCCAATGTTAAGAGAGCCGCCTCTTGCTTCTCGACGTGCGAGCCATTGGTGCCGTACTTTTTGATCAGTACTGCCACCTTGTCGCTAGGCTGGGCACCGACGCCAAGCCAATAGTCGACGCGATCTTTCTTCAATACCGCCCGGGCATCGGTATCGGCGATACTCGTATCGTAGGTGCCCAATTCTTCCAGCACACGCCCATCGCGGGGCGTACGGCGGTCGATGGCACACACACGATAAAATGGCAGATGCCTACGGCCCATTTTTTTCAATCGAATTCTGACAGCCACGAAACACTCCTGGTTTTGGCTTATTGAGTTGAACAATCAGTAGGCCGGAACAAGGAGCGTCCGCGACGCAGTTCCGGCATTTTTTTATTTGACGAATCACTCATTGTGGCTTTTGGTGGTCCTGTTTGGCAAGCCTCTTTCGCTTTCGCAGCTCCTTTTCTCGCAATTTTTTTGCCTTCGCCCTCTCTTTAGGCGACATCCGCTTACCGGTGCTCCCTTTTGTACGGGAAATCTGGCCGCCATCCACGGCCGCACTCTGCATTTCCCGGACCATTTTCATCCGCTCGCGCATCCCTTTGCCAGCCATCTGGATCATCATTTGCGACATGGCTTCGAACTGCTTGACCAGTTCGTTGACCTCATGCGGCTCGACTCCCGCCCCCGCTGCGATTCGTCGGCGGCGGCTTTGATCGATCACCTTGGTCGGATTGGTCCGTTCGGCAGCGGTCATCGAGTCGATAATGCCAAACAGCCGCTTGAGGTCTTGCTCCGGATCAATGTCCTCCAAGCCCTCGGTCATGGCGTTCATGCCGGGGATCATGCCCATGACCTTTTGCATCGGTCCGAGCTTTTTGATTTGGCTGAGTTGTTTCTTGAAGTCGTCGAGCGTGAAGAGGCCCTTTTTCAGCCGCTCCTCTTGGAGGAGCATCTCTTCTTGGTCGAATTCTTGCTGGGCTTTTTCCACCAGCGAGAGAATGTCGCCCTGGCCCAGAATGCGGCCTGCCATGCGGTCGGGATGGAATTCCTCGATGGCGTCGAGATGCTCGCCCGTGCCGACGAATTTGATCGGCACGCCGGTGACCTGCTTGACCGACAAGGCCGCCCCGCCCCGGGCATCGCCATCGAGTTTGGTCAAGATCACGCCGTCCAGCTCCAGCGACTCGTTGAATGCTTTGGCGCTGTTCACCGCGTCTTGGCCTGTCATGCCATCGACCACCAGATAAGCCTGGTCGGGGCTGCATTGCCGATCGATCCGCGTGAGCTGCTGCATCAGCTCGTCATCGACATGCAGTCGGCCCGCCGTATCGAGAATCACGACGTCAGCGCCAACGGTTTTCGCCTGCTTGACGGCCGCCTTGCAAACGACAATCGGATCCTTTTGCCCTCGATCGGAATAAACCGGAATGCCCAATTGCTCGCCGAGCACATGGAGTTGATCGATTGCCGCCGGGCGCTGCAAGTCGGCTGCGACCAACAGGGGCGAACGCTCGCGCTCTTTGAGCAGCCGGCCCAGCTTGCCGCAGGTAGTGGTTTTCCCCGAACCTTGCAGACCGCACATCATCAGCACGGTCACCTCGCCTTTGCCGCGAAGATGAAGCGAATGGTCGACCGGGCCCATCAGGTTGATAAGTTCCTGATGCACGACGCCGACGATCTGCTGGCTGGGATTGAGCGACTTGAGCACCTTTTCACCGACGGCGAACTCGGTCACTTGCTGCATAAAATGCTGCACGACCTCGAAGCTGACGTCTGCCTCGAGCAGCGATTTTTCGACGAGCTTTAACCCGTCGCGGATGTTCGACTCGGAGAGCTTGCCCTGCCCGCGAAAGGCCTTGAAGGCACCGGCTAATCCATTTTGCAGCGATTCGAACATGGAGATGTAGACCTTGTGGGTCTCTGAGGGGTGGGGTGAGAAGTCGCGGGGAAACTGGGATTGTAGTGGAACGACAGCCTTGGCGGCAATGTCCCCTCGTGGCGAGGGATACCCATCTACGCGACTAATTTCCTCCCAACCCTCAAAAACCGCATAGTTGTATCCACATGACCGAATTCCGTGGCAGGAACAAATGCACCTGGACTCTCGCCAGATTGTGACCCATCTTTTAGATAGGTAGATTCGGCCTTTGCGCAAGCGGTACACGAAAAAGGCGGTTAGAAGATGGGTCAGGATTTGCTCCCAAACAGTATGACAGAACAGCGGAATGGCCTGTCACACGTCGGCATTAGCACGGCCGCCTCGAACTTGCATGTCGCTTTGAATGCACCGGTCAAATTTGTCCCACCCGAACCGCATTCGCTCGAAGAAGCGGGGCTGACCGAATGCGACGTCGAAACGCTGATCCTCAAGATGCTGCTCTACCGAGGCACCTGCACCGGTCGGGGCATTGCCGAGTTGATTCATTTACCACGACCGTTGGTCGTCCAAGCACTGGAGGGCCTGCGGACCGAATTGCTGATTGCCATCAAAGGCGCCTCGGGGTTGGAGGACTATGTCTTCCAGCTAACCGAAGCAGGCTACGACCGTGCACGACGCTTGGCCGAGCAATGCACCTACTCGGGGGTGATGCCCGTACCTCTGGAAGCGTACATCGAGTCGGTCAGAAAACAGTCGCTCGCCCATAGCCGGTTGCAGTTGGCCGACTTGGAAAAAACATTTTGCGATTTGCAATTAGGCTCAATGCTGATGAGCCAGTTGGGGCAAGCGATCAACGATGGCCGCGGCTTGTTTCTTTACGGCCCGCCTGGCAATGGTAAGACAAGCATCTCGGAGTTGGTCGTCAGCGCGTTTGGCGAGTTTGTTTGGATCCCGCACACGATCAACATCGATGGCGAAATGGTGCGGCTTTACGATCCCCGTAGCCACGTCGCGGTCGACCTGCCGCAGATCGAGCAGTCCAGTTACGACCGACGTTGGATACTCATCCACCGGCCCACCATCGTGGTCGGCGGCGAATTGACGATGGAACAGCTCGACTTGCAGTTCAATAGCATGACCGGAATTTGCGAAGCACCGGTGCAGCTGAGGGCGAATTGCGGGGCACTGGTCATTGACGACTTCGGACGGCAGCGGATGCCGACCTCCGAAATGCTCAATCGGTTGATCGTGCCAATGGAGAAGCACCATGACTACCTGAACCTATCGAGCGGTCGGCAGGTGTCGGTGCCGTTTGAGATGCTGATGGTGTTTTCGACGAATCTGGAACCATCCGATTTAGTCGACGAGGCGTTCTTGCGGCGAATTCCGTATAAGATCGAAGTCGAAGGGCCTAATGAGCAAGAGTTTAGTGATTTGTTCGTCAAATTGTCACACAGCATGGGCTGCCGTTGCGATCGCCAAACCGTCAGCGATCTTATCGACCGGTATTACCGAACCGCGAACCGGCCGCTACGCTACTGCCATCCGCGCGACTTGTTACGCCAAGTGCGCAATTATTGCGAGTTCCATGGCCACGATATCGAGGTGAGTGCTGAAACACTCGACGTGGCGGTGCGGAACTATTTTGCGGGGCTCTGAAATGTGGACTCGCTAAGCCGCAAGCGGCTTAGCCTTTGGCGGCATCCAGCGCTTCTTGCAGACGTGCTTTGGGCTGGACACCGACGAAGCGCTCGACGACTTCGCCCTTGTGGAAGACCATGATCGTGGGAATGCTGCTAACGCCATAACTCTGAGCCGCCTCTGGAGCGTCGTCGACGTTGAGTTTGCCGACCTTCACCGATCCCGAATTTTCCCCCGCCAACTCTTCGACAACTGGTCCAATCTGGCGGCAAGGCCCACACCACGGTGCCCAAAAGTCTACTAAAACAGGCTCTGAAGACTGGAGCACTTCAGCATCAAAATTGTTGTCGTTGAATTCTTGAAGGGCCATGAGATTTTTCTCCGTTTAAGCATAGCGTATCCAAAAGGGCAAACAACGCATCGGCCCTCAAAATAGTTTTGGTTTGGTTCCAATACGTAAGGCACGCGCCGAAGGTTCGCTGGACTGCCCAGACTCTTTGATTGCAGATTATTGAGTATCGGCAGGTGGATGTCAACAAAGGGTTGCCCAGACGCGGTGCCAGAGTCTTTCCTCAGTTCCCATCGGTTGGCATCGGTTCTTTCGTAGATGCAGGGGAGGGCGTAATGCGTGAAAGCTTGGTTAGTTGCCGTACAACCTCCTCGGCATTGCCCGTTTCCGACTGAATCGATAGCTGCCGATCAGCCCAACTGGGCGAGGCTGCCATGTGTCTGCAACGCTCCAGATGATGCTCGCAACCCAGCTCAGCGCCCACGGGCTTAAGCTGTTTTACCAAGTTGTCGACCACCTGGGAGACTGTCACCACGTCGTAAGTGTACGAGTCGACCAATTGAGCCGCCGTTCCGAACCGCGCAGCCCGCCATTTATTTTGCTGCACCATCATCGGATGGCAGTCGTGCTGATAGGTGCCGTGGTCGATCTCATCGGACAGCGCCTTCACCAGGCATTGCACCAATGCGGCAATCGCAAGCGTATCCTCCAGGTTGCCCGGCATATCGCACACACGGACCTCGACGGTGCCAAAACTGTGATGCGGTCGAACATCCCACCAGATTTCGCGGATCGTGTTGATAAAACCCGTGTCGACCATATGGTTGACCAGCCAAACGTATTCGCTCCAGTTGCGCATTAGTGTCGGCATCCCGGCGGTTGGAAGACCTTCCATGACCTTCGAGCGGTGCGATTGCAGGCCCGTTTTGCGACCTTCCCAAAACGGGCTGCTGCTCGACAGGGCCAGCAGCGTCGGCAGATGCCGCAGGATGCGGTCGCAGATCATCACGGCCTTGTCGCCCGAGTCGACGCCCACATGCACATGCAGTCCGAAGGTCACCAGTCGGCGTGCCATCTCTTGCAGCAGTTCGACCAACTGCAGATAGCGCTGGTCGGGCGTCACCTTTTGCTCGCGCCATTGCGAGAAGGGATGCGTTGCTCCCCACCAAAGCCGCAAGCCCAACTCGTCGGTGGCGGCCTCGACCTGCGAGAGTTTCTTGCGGAGATCGCGCTCCGCATCGTCGACCGTGTCGCAGATGCCGGTGATGATCTCCAGCACGCATTGCATCAGCTCTGGCTTGAAACTTGTTTCATCCGTGTTGGGCAATAGCTTGGCCAATTCGGCAAAAGAACTCGACAGCGCCATCGTACGGCCATCGACCAAGCCAAGCTCGAGTTCGATGCCAAGCGTGGGATGTTGGTTCGAGTTGAACTGTATCTTGGCCATGATTGTAGTGGTTGGTGGTTGGGCTCCGTGTGTCGCGTTGCGACACGGCTAGTTTTCCACACTTTGGCACGCCATCACAACAGCACGTGCCAGGATTTTTGTGCCGATTGCCAGGGCCGTTTCGTCAATGTCAAAATGGGGCGTGTGCAGACCGGTTTGCGTGGCTAAGTCGGCCGAGGTACCCAAGCGAAACATGGTACCGGGCACTTTTTCCAGGTAGCACGCAAAGTCTTCGCTTCCCATACTGGGTCGTGAAATAAGCTGCACATGCTCGTCGCCCACCACCTCTTCCGCTTCGCGGCTTAGCAGCCTAGTCATGCCAGCATCATTGTGGACCGAGGGAATGCTTGCTTCAATACGAATTTCAAGCTGTGTGCCAGTAATCTCTTCAATACCATGGGCTAGCTGACCCATGTGCTCGATTGTCTTGGTGCGAATCTCCTCGGAAAGCGTGCGGACAGTACCCCAGAGTTCGACTTTGTCGGGAATGACATTGGGATTCTCGCCGCCACGGATCTGGCCGATCGTGACGACCACCGCATCAAGGCTATCGGTCGCACGAGGAACAAACTGGTAGAGTGTGCTGATCAAATGGGCTGCCGCGGCGATCGGGTCGTTCGATTCGTGTGGCCGAGCGGCATGACCACCTTGTCCACGAACGACGATGCGAATCGAATCGCAATAGGAGGTGAGCGTTCCGGAGCGGATTCCGATTTCGCCCGTGCGACGGACAGGCTCGACATGCAGCGCAAAAATGGAACTGACGCCATCGAGCGCCCCAGCGTCGATCATCTGTCGGGCACCCTTCACGGTTTCCTCGGCTGGTTGAAAGATTGTTCGCCACGCGACGGGCCAAGGCAATCCGCCTTGCCGCTGGAGCGTTGTTAGGGCATGCGCAACCCCGTAGGCGACTGCCGCATGGGCGTCGTGGCCGCAGGCATGCATCAATCCGTCTCGCGTGCTCCGGTAGGATACTGTTTTTTGGTCTTGAATCCGCAGAGCATCGATATCGGCACGGAACGCGACACGCTGGGCCGCTGAAGCGGCCGCGCCGGCGCCGTCGGCGATAACCCCGCAGCCTTGAGGGCCCATCGTGACGTCCAAACCCAACTCACCCAAAAGCTGGTAGAGATACAAGCTCGTTTCCAACTCCTCTCCACTCGGCTCGGGATGGGCATGCAGATGCCGACGAACCGCGACCACCTCGTCGGCATTCGCGTCGATAATCGCATCGAGTTGTGATTTCCAATCGTTAGGCATGAATGAAATTCGGAATGCGGATTTCGGATTGCGGAATAATTTCACTTAACGCTTGCGTCTTCGCCCTAACTACCAACAAACTCCGGCGCAACCAACTCTGGCAAGATGCCCCGCTCGTGCCCCATCGCCAAAAACTTGGCGACCGCCTCGCGGCCTTCGGGGCCGAAGTCGAGCGTCCGATCGTTCACGTACATGCCCACGAATTGGTCCGCCTTGTCGCGATCAAGGTCACGACCATATTGCAGTGCATAGTCGAGCGCCTCGTCGCGGTGTTCCAGCCCGTAGCGGATACTGGCGAGCAGGTGCCGCTGCACCTCGCCGATGGTTTCTTCACCCAAGTCCTTGCGAATGGCATTGGCGCCCAAGGGCAGGGGGAGGCCCGTCTCGTCGTGCCACCACTGGCCCAAATCGACGATTAGCTTTAGCTTGCGATCTCCGTAGGTGAGCTGTCCCTCGTGGATAATCAGACCTGCGTCGATTGGCTGCCCTTCATATTCGCCCGCTTCGACCGCGCTGATGATCTGGTCGAACGGCACCAGCACGTACTTGAAATCGTGATCCATGCACATCCGCATGGCGAGGTACGCACTGGTCAGCTTGCCAGGCACGGCGATGGTCTTCTCTTTCAAATCGGACAGGCTGCACGACTCGCGTGCAATCAGCATCGGTCCATAACCTTCGCCCATGCTCGCCCCGCAGTTGCAGAGCGCGTACTTGTCGTGCAAAAAAGCATAAGCATGGATACTGACGGCTGTTAGCTCCAGTTCGGCTTGAAAGGCCCGCTGGTTGAGCGTTTCGATGTCGACCAGTTCATGGGTGAACTGAAAATCGCCCGTGTCGAGATGGTCGTTGGCCAGGGCGTGGAACATAAAGGCATCATCCGGATCGGGGCTATGCCCGACGCGGATCAGTTGCTTCGTAGTGGTCACGGCAGTTTCCTGAAAGAGTGCGGAGTTATGCCGAATGATAGACCCGCATCGCACGAGTCGTCAATAGTTTCGAGGCGCTAGTTCGTTGGGCTAAGCCGCAAGCGGCTGGCCGCTTGCGGCTTAGCATCGAGGTACTAACCCTCAAGAGAAAGCCGGTCAGACATTACCTGCGAGTGGTTCGCAACATGGGGCACAGGCACCGACCGTCCCGACGGAGCATCGCCCTGCTGGCACAGATCGCAGGCCTGCTTCCATGTCTCTCGCTCGTACTCTAGCAATTTGAGAACCGCATCGAGTTTGTCGGTATCACGATTGAATCGGCAAGCCACCAATTCGCGGAACATGTAGGCATATTGTTCCTCAAGTCGCTCGGAAATCTCGGATTTGCTGCCCGAGACGCCGCCCGTGAGTGCCTCGACCACATCAATCGTTTTGTCGAGCAGTCGCTCGGCTTTTTCCGGTGGCTGCGAAGGATCCTGCCACGCCCCCAGTGCCTGCCGTCCAAACCGCAAAGCGCCCTCCACCAGCATCAATTGCAATTGCGGCTGCGAGGCGGTGAGAACTTTCGATTCCAGATATTGATTCTGCTGCATGGCGAGTAGTGGTTGGGGGTTGGGGGGCGCTAGTATGTAGGCCGGAACGAGCCACGCGAGTTCCGGCAGAGTGCAATAAACCTAGCGCCTAGCGCCTCAAAACTAGCAACTATGAACGCGAACTAACCAACGGCGCAATCGGCTGCAGGGCAGCGAGCGCTGTCTGGCTCTGCTGCAAGCCGGCAATGACCTGCTCCAACTGAAAAAACTGTAACAGCAACCGCTCGCGTTGCCGATCGAGCGATTCGTTGAACTTTTCAATGCGATTCAGGTTGCTATCAATGGTCGCTTGCAGTGAATCATTTCGACTGGTTAGCAGCCCAAAATCCGCCCCCGCGAGTCCTTCGATGGCCTGATCGAATTTGGCAACAACCCCTTGATCGCTATCGGTAAAAAGCGTCTGCAAACTCTGCGCATCCGAAGAAAATGCTTCCTGTAATTTTGTCTTGTCCAGCACAAGCTTACCTTCGTCATCGACACTTAAACCAATCGCTTCCAACGACTCAAACGAGCCGACTCCCGTGTATCGGTTGGTAAGCAATCGCGAGAGCTCAGTGTCGACTCGCAACGCTTCGTTCGTCCCAAAAAGCAGCCCCGTGGTGAGATCGGTTTCGTCGAACTCCGTAAAGCTATCCAGATCGGAACGAATGGCGTTGTAAGATTCGACAAAGCCCTCGACCAGCGACACAATTTCCTCGTCCGACTTGGCGACCGTGACATCAATCGGAGTCGTGCTCGTTGCCACCGCTGTCAAATCGACACCCGCGATGATTTCGCTGAAGTTGTTCGTAGACGAGCGAATCAAAACTCCCGCCCCAACCGTCTGCTGCTCGCCTAGTACAATCAGGGCGTCTCGGGCTTTCGAGGTTTCGGTAAACTGAAAACCTGTCCCCGCGGCATCAAGCAATATCTCATTCTCGGCACCGGTTTTATCAACCACCAACGAGAGCCGATACCCGACCCCATCGAAGAAAGCGCTGGCGGTAACCCCTGAATCTGTTTCATTGATTCGATCTGCGATGGCCTTCAAAGCACCTTGGCTGGCACTCTGCGCGCTAAAGACCCCAAAGCCATCGACGGTCGTTGTCGTCGTTGCGGTACTCAAGATATTCAAGTCCGCCGCCGCCGTCCCGTTGATGTCTTCAATCACTAAATTCTCTGAGCCGCCACCGGTATCGGTGATCAACAGGCCGGTCCCCGATGAATTCAGGCTCGCGGTGACCGCGGCTCCTTGTGTGGTCGCATCGTTGTTAATCGCGTCGATCAACTGGCCAACGGTTGTAATTCCCGCATGGGCACCGTTCAGATCAAGAGCCAGCACGTTCTCGTTCGAGTCGGTGATCCGAATATCGCTAAATGTGATGCCCGCCCCTTCATTCAGCGAAGAAAGGCTAATCGAACTTGCCGAGCCATCGATGTCCGATAAATCGACCGAAAAGCGATTCGTTCCATCGACCACCTGGGTAAGTTGCCCACTGATGTCGACTGTTTCACTAGCGCGTGTCAGATTCAAATCGGCCGCCAAGGTGCCGTTGACATCTTTCACACCGAGCGTTTGGCTACCTAGCGCCGTGTCGGTGATGATAATGCCATCGCCCGTGGTATTGATACTCGCCTGCACGCCAATCGATGTCGCATTGATTGCATCGAGAACATCGCCAATGGTTTTTGCTTCGCTTCCTGAAGTATTGAGGTCAATCGAAGTCGAGACACCATTGGTATCGGTAATGGTAATGTCGCTGGCTGTGATTCCATTGCCACCATTGAGCGAAGAAAGCAAGGTTGCTTCACTCAGTATCTGGCGTCCTAACGTGCCGCTTCCTACCGATGCCACGCTGGTGGAATTCACAATCCCTAACGCCGTTGCGGAATTCGTCGCATCGGCATCGCTAATCACCAAATTCCCTGTGCCACCGGAAGTGTCTTCCACAACAATGCCATTCCGCGCGTCATTAACTTTGGCCAATACACCGGCAGTCGACCCATTGATGAGATCCACCACATCTTGCACCGTCTCGGCACCGGAGAGGTCGACCGTGTCGGGCCCACCGCCATTGCGGTCGGTGATATCGATGTTCCCCAGCGTTCCAAGCCCCTGCCCCCCTTGCAGCGAAGAGAGCAAGGTGTCTCGCAAGCCCGATACTAAACGACTTCCCGTGATGACTCCCCCCACGGCCGCATTGGTTAGTCCCAGGTCATCCGCCGCCGCCCCGAGAACTCCATTGGCAATGCTAAAAGTCCCCCCTCCGGATGTGCTGTCCGTAACTTCCAAGCGATTTCCATCAGCCGAAATGGCTGCCGTAACTTTTCCGGTGAAATCAGCGTCGTTGTTGATCGCATCGACAACGCCCTTGAGAGTCGTTGCCCCCGAAAGGTCAACTCCGGCCGAGGTTCCGTCGACGAGCGTAATGGCCAGGTCGTCGATGTCTGTCACATCATCCGTAAAGTGTACGCCATTTCCGTCATTCAAGCTTGTCAAGCGTGTCGCCAGATGCAGCGTGAAGACATCGTCGCCCGTAAGTAGTGTGCCTACCGGCGTGGGATTGAGTAACCCCAAGTCATTGGCAGTCGACCCGCCTGCGACTTCCGCAACATCGAGGGTCCCCACACCACCCGCGGTATCGGTGATCGTGAACCGATCGCCGCTCGCTCTGGCTGTCACCCGGACCACGCTATTTTGATTGATTGCATCCAGCACATCATCGACAGTCGTGGCCAAGCTGAGGTCGATGTCTGCCGTCGCCCCGCTCGAATCGGTGACATGAATCTGACCACGCGCAATTCCTGCGCCGCTATTGAGATCATCGAGCGAGATTCCCTTGTCGATAAACCCACCAAAACCAAAGCTCAACGTTCCACTGGACTGCACCGCGTCCAACGAATCGAAACGCTGGCTACTGAGCTGCTGGGAAGATGCGGTTTGAACGGGCTGAATCTTAAAACTACCCAAGGGGGGATTATTGCTACCCGACAACAGGGCCGTCAGCACATCCTCGCCTTGCGACGTCACCGTACGCGACTGATAGGGGTCACTCACATTGAGCTTGCCTAAGTCGAACTTCAAACTAAGCAATCGCGTACTTAGCGTATTGATCGCCAGCTGCTGCGACTGCAATCCCTGATTTCGGGAAGCGAGCAAATCGCGCGGAGTCCCCGCAATCGCCATCAACTGATCGACCGTATCGGTGATCGGGATGCCGGTGATCAGTCCAATGTTAGAGGTAATTCGACCCATGAGGTAGTGGTTGGTGGTTCGTGGCTAAGCCGCAAGCGGCCATTCGCTTGCGTCTTCGCAGGTGAACAACAGCCCCATAAGCATAGGTTGCTAGCGAGCGCGCAGGCCGCTAGCACAACCGGCGCGCGACTCTATCGAATATATCGGTCAGCCAGTGGCCGCCCACGCATTAAAAAAAGCCGGCTCGACTCCTGGAAAGGAAATCGAGCCGGCCAGATATCAATTCAGCCCGTACTGGCCTTACCGGAGCAAGGCGAGCACGTTCTGTGGGTTCTGGTTGGCGATTTGAAGCACGGTCGTACCTGACTGCACCAGAATCTGAGCCCGCGTCAAAGCGGCCGATTCGCTAGCAAAGTCAGCGTCGCGGATCAGGCTTTCCGCCTCGGTCAGGTTGACCAACACGTCGTTCAAGGCGTTTTTATTCGTCTCGAGCGTCGTTCGTTGGAAAGCACCCAACCGACCACGAAGTGTGGTGATCTGGTCGATCGCCTCTTCGACGATCAGGGCGGCAGTGGTCGTGTCGGTAGTCAGGTCGGCCGTGCCGCCCGCTCCGAGTTGGAACAGCTTACCGCTCGCTCCACCGAGCTGAGCGGTGTTCACACTCGTGATACCGATCCGAGCCTGCTGATTGCTCACCACGTCGGGACCGAGTTGGAACAGGGCCCCACCACCGGTGATGGTGAAGTTCACGTCGGTACTCGACCCGGCGTCGACGGTCAGTGAAAGGTCGAGCGTCGCGGTGTTGATCGACAGCGAATTGCCGTCACCCTTGGCCGTGATACCGTTGACGGTGCCGACCACGTTGGTGCCTTCGTCTCGCACGCCGTTCAGGCCAGTGCTAAAAGCACCACTGTCATCGCCGCTGAGAATGTTGATGTTGACGAACGCGGACGAACCATAAGCGGTCGAGTTAATCTCGAGGACACCACCGTTGTCGGTCGCCGAAACACCAGTTGCATCGCTCACGGCATTGATACCAGCTACGATCGAAGTGATCGACGTGTTCGCACCAAAGCTGAGTACCTCAGCCCCGGTCTTACCCGAGACTTCAAAAACGACGTCGTCGGCCAAGCCACCCGAAGCAGCGGCACCGCTTGCCAACGACGCACTCACGCTGTTGTCCGTGCCGTTGATGTAGGTGTCATCGCCCGAGCTATCGGTGACCTGAGCACTGTAGCCGGTCAGGCTATTGATCGCATTGTTGATCTGAGTGATCGTCGTAGCCGCCACGGTGTCGGTGGTGACTACGATGTTGCCAGAACCGTCGATAGCGGCGATTGGTGCTCCTTGAGCAGCAGCTTCTACGATGGAGACTGCCACACCGTTGGCAGCGGTGCCTTCCGCATCGGCTGTCACGGTGATGACATCCTGAGTAGCGTCCGCACCACCGGTTAGCGAGTCGGTTGCCGGAGTCGAGTCGGCCGTCCCGAGGAAGCTGGCAGTACTGGCTGTCGTTGCCGAAGCCACTTCGGTGAGACCTGCAATCGCGGCACGAATATCTTGAATGGTCGTGGCGACCGTATCATCGATCTCGATGACATAGCCAGCCCCGGCTGAACCAGTCACATTCGGCGTAGCACCAGTGCCATTTACTTCGGTGAGCGTAATGCTCACGTTGCTCGCAGAGCCCGCGGTTCCGGTAGCGGCGATGGATGCGACTTCGGCATCCTGGCCACCGAGACCAACATTGCTATACGTACCGGCATCGCCAACCACCAAAGCAGTAGTTCCGACCGCGGTTGCGGTAAACGTCGCGCTGGCACCGTTGATGTTCTGGATGGCAGTAGCGATTTCGTCTTCTGACAAAGTTCCAGAAGTGAAGTCCGCTGTAATACGGATTTCGTTACTGGCGATATCGTAAGTAGCCGAGTCAACACCGCTGGGAGTTCCAGCCCCGTCGGTAAAGACGATATCAATTCCGCCGTTCACCGCACCTTGTGCACCGTCTGCCACGCCGCCGCCAACCACGGCAACATTGAGTCCTGCCGCGCCAGTGGTAGAGAAGCTGACGGGCTGAGCAAACACTGCGTCCTGTCTAGCGACCGCGATGTCGACGGTTCCAGTGGAACCGACTGCGGCATCGTTGAACGTTAGTGTATCACTGGCTCGTACGCCGACCGTAGCAGCGGCAACGCTGCTGTTAGTGAGTTGAGCCTGAGTCGCCGCGGTGCCGATCGTGACGTTGACCGCCAGCGTCGGGCTCGTACCCAGGTTGGCCTGGTCGATTTCCAGGTTGGTCACGGTACCGAAACCGGTGCCAGCCGTGGTGAGGAAGTTCAAGCTACCGTCGAGCAGACGACGACCTTGGAAGGTGGTTGTCTGGGCGATACGGTTCAGGGCTTCCAGCGAGGAATCTACCTGCAACTGGTTGGCGTCGATCTGGTCTTGGCTCAACACGCCCGTGTTGGCACTCTCGGTGACTAGGCCCCGAATATCGTTTAACAGTGAACTTACCTGGCCCAGCGAGCTGTCGGCCGTGGCAATCACCTGGTTGGCCCTGTCGGTGTTGCCGATGGCCCGCTTGATGCTGGTGATGTCGCTACGCAGGTTTTCGCTGGCGATCAAACCGGCCGGGTCGTCCTTACCGGTGTTGATCCGCAAACCGGTGCTCAACCGCGTGAGGGCTTGGTTCAAGCTCGCATTCGACCGACCCAACGTATTTTGGGCAACCAGCGAGCTGACGTTCGTGTTAATTCGTGTCATTTCAAACACTCCTGTCTAATGAATTACCAGTTTCCCAACGGAGACCGAATTGGGGAGCCCGTCTGAACTCCGGCCTGTTAGTTGGTCGTACGGCGCCGAGGTTACTCGCCTCGCGTGTCAATAACACCGTTGTCAAATTTCAAAGGCGACAGTCCTCGGCATCTTCGCTGCGCCTTAGAAATGTCATCGCCAAAACATATCGGACGTGGCTTTCCACCTACGTCTGAGAAACCGTAGGTCGAGAAAACCGGCTGTCCAGTTTTTTTCGCGACAGTTTCCAAGAAACGTACACCCCAAGGGCAAACGTCCCTGATAGCAGACCGTCTATGGCCAAGTATCGACCTGGCAAGATAGGCACTTTAGAAAGACAGGGGGCAAGCTTAGGTAAATTTCACTAAAGCGTCTAAGTCTTGCCGGTGCAATCGGTGCCAGACAAATTACCACTACGATCGGATCATTAGAGAGGCGAGGGGAGTGAGCTGCCGGCGCTAGCCGCGGGGCGCAGCAGGTTCACCCTCGGCACCCGAAGCTGGCGCACCAGCGGCTTAGTCAACAACCCTAATTATTAGCTGTGACCAAGCGCTAGGCAGAATGAGAATTGGAAAAACCAACAGATCGAGATTGAATGCTATTTCCAGCACTATGGCGCTAGCCAAGACCCTGTGCATCTTTGGGGTCCAGCTTAGCAGCTTGCTGATTTTCACGGCGGATCGCCTCGTAGACCTCTTGACGGTGAACTGGAATCTCTTTTGGCGCTTCAATCCCCAGCTTCACCTTGTCACCACGTACGTCGACAATGGTTACGACGACATTGTCGCCTATGATGATGCTTTCGTCGCGCTGTCTCGACAAAACCAACATGACGCTCTCCTGTCTGCCGTCGGCTTACTTAGGGGTTATACCAGTTCCTTGTTGCGAAGCTACGCTGCATTCGGCTAGGCAATTTTTCTTAGCTCACTCGTCGATAGGGTATTCACGCTGGGGGTCAGCAGATGGCGTACCGGATAGGGCTCCTTGGCGACTACTTGGCAGCCCTGACCCGTCTGGACATTGACGACCAACGGCGCTCTCAGATTGAGGCTCAGTCCTTCGTGCTGTCGGCTCACGACGACGACCACCTGGGCGTCCTGCTTGCAGGAAAGCTGCAGATCACGGAGATCACTAGAATCGACTCGCAATTGATAGTCGGAGACAAACCGACGGGGTGAGACGATTCCCAAAGCCAAGTCGCCTCGGTCGACGCTCTGTAGCCAACCAAGAGCACTGTTTTGGCTATCCGCTAACAACACCCATTGTCGGCACTCTTCCAGCCCGATCAAACCCTGCTCGAATAGCAGGATATCTTGCTCTTGTACTGAAATGGTTCCAAACCGTGTGGTTGCAACGTCCATGGCTCACCCACGCTTTCCTTGCGTTCGTAATTCGCTTAGCTCGGCAGCCAGCATGGAATTCCCACGCAAATCGGGAGCTACGAAGGATAGTATCGGCGATGCGAGGGTGGGTGGGCCAGTTAAAATGGCTAAGAATATATTTCGAGAACAGGTAGGCTGGAACAAGCTCCGCGCAGTTCCGGCAGGTGCCAGCGTTTCCCGGTATTTTCTTGCCGAAACTGTGCGGAGCTTGTTCCAGCCTACAAAAAACCCACCACCCCAGATGGATCAGCCGATCGCATGCTGGTTCGACTGCTCCTCGATATTTAGGATGGCTGTCGATTGGCCAGTCGCGAACAGCCCGCAACGAGCAAGTGACCCGAGCGCCACAATGACCACGACAAGACCGAAAACACTGGGGGCAAGCCATAGCCACCAAAGGAATCCTGCGACCAGGGCTATCCCATGGGGCCTGCGCCTTAGCAACTGATACCAGTCAGGATATCGAAGCGTCCCGTAGATAGCCCCCGCAGCAATCATCAGTATCGCGCCGATGCTGAGAAAGCGTTTCCAGAAGCCATGATGAGCAGTTACCAAGTCGATTTGCAGTATCCCATTTTTCCCTCCGACATAGCACTGCGAAGCTTGGGCCGTGGCATCTGTGTGGTCTTCTACAGGTTTGATTTGCGGGTTCAAGGTGCCGGTCAAGGCCTGCCAGGCAAGTGCTCCGCCCGTTGGCGCATTCGCATCCTGCGACAGATTATCCGCGGGCGGTGCTTCCTCGCCTGCAGAACTGCTACCAAAGAGCATCGATTCAACATTCTTCCAATTGGCTTTGGTTTGCAATAGCCGACGGTGCCAAGGCAAAAACCATTGTTCCGCTTCCCAACGCGGTAGTTGGAATGCCAATGGGCTGGCTTCCGAGAGCACTTCGAGTCGTTCCTCGAATGCCGAACGAACAAAGAGATACTCACTAATTTGTTGACCCACAGTCGCAACGCTCAATGAGACATCGTCTGTTGTTTGAATTTGCCATTGGGTGGCGAATGCTGTCAAGGTGCGTTCGCCCACGATGATCGTGGGGGCTAACAGCGTGGCGGTACGGTTCTGCAAGTCCACTTTTGTCGTGTAATGGACGGTAATCAAACGGGGCATAAACGGCGGTCCCAAAGAGAGTTTCCAGCGATTGTCATTCGTTGGCTGCAAGGGCACGGCTTGGCTGCCGACGGATAAATGGAGCATGTGAGATTGGGGTGGCAGTTTTAGTTGACATTCCGATGCTCTTCCAGGTTGCAGTATTATTTCCGCCGTACCTGACCAGTTTCCCATGCGATCAACGACGCCACGCATTTCTGCATAGCGCAGTGCGGAACTTCGAATCGAGGAAGAAAAGACTCGCTCGTGAGCCCTGTACCTATCTTGAACAGCCAAGTACGTTGGAACGGCAGCGTCCAACTGGGCCGCCTGCTCAAGACGCTTCGGCAAGGGCCCTCTTTGCAGACCTCGACGAATCCATTCTATCGGTTGGTCCTTGGCGATTCTCGGCAGCGCAACGTATTGCGTTGTGTTGATCGCGTCGACTACACGTATGTCAGGCACTCTCATGCGCAAGTCTGAGTCGAGTTCAAGCGGCCCCGTGATTTGCAAAATAGAATCCTCACCCGCCCTCAGGGGATGCGGGAGGCTGATTTCATAAGCATTCCGACCTTGAGTAGAAGCTTGCTTCAGTTGCCGCACCTGGCCCGATAGCCCAACCAGGGATGGCTCCATCCAAGATTCGGGTGCCTCGATGTGCAAGCGGCTAACAATCCCCTGTTGTGCTCGGACATGGATCCAAAATGTGACCGACCATCCATCATTCAGTTCAGCCAGTGTGGACAAACAATCCACAGAAAATCGAGAGTCGTTGCGCGAAATTTTTAACTCCAAAGGCTTGCGACTCCGCTGGAACAGCGTGAAACTGCCGACCGGCACCTCTTGATTGACTGCGGGTAGTAGTAACTGCTTGTCGATGGGCTCGCGCTGAATCTCGGGCCAATCCCAATGGACCAAAACCTCCGGGTTACGGGTGATCTCCAGTTGCGTGGGACTGGCGTCTGTCCGCTGTAGTACGATGCGAGGAATGCTTAGAGTCTGGCTGAGCGAATGAAGTCGGCCGGGTGAATGAACCAGACTCCCTTCGAGCGTCAAAGCATGAGGGCCACGGATTGGTTTGGTGAGAAAGAGGGTCAGTTGGTGGTCGGCCGAACGGGCCCAACGCACGGCCGTGGCTTCGCCTTCGGCTTGATCTTGCACGGTGACCGATTCAATCCGCAAGTCTGCCGGGACATCAAGCCGGTGGGTGAAGAACTTGCCAGCCACATCGTCGATTTGAGCATGATACTTCACCGCGGTTTGTTCTAATCCACAGCGTAGTTGTAACAACTGTTTCGCGGTGAAGCTTTGCGGATCGGGCCTGACGTGGATCGCCCAATCGGGCCGATGGTTGGTTAAGGTATAGGCAAACAAAGGCTCCACGGTGGCCTCAAGATCGGGATGCCCCCACGCCGAAGCAAATTCTGTCGGCGACATTACCTCCGTGCCTTCGCCACGTTGCTCTTGGTACGATAAGCCGGCCGCGACAGAAACAGCCATCGAACGACGAACCGTGGCCACATTCGCCAACCGTACTTGCGGAAAAGCGGTCCGTCCGATCGATGTCGATCGGTCTAGTCGGAAGCGAATCGGTATCTCTACCGGCGTGCGAATCTCGGGACGAAGTTTGAGCTGAATTATTCGGGGATTGCCCGGGAAGGTTTCCAGGTCTTCAATCAGAGAGTCCGAGTCAAATGGCAACAATTCCAAATGGGGGTCCGTTTCTAGTTGCAACAAAGGCAACGGTCCAGTGCCAGAAGTGATGCGAAGTCGCACGTCGACTTCTGCTTGAGATGGCTCGACATGCAACCAAGAGGCCAACTCCGCGATCCAATCGGCTCCTCGGTCGACCGTCCGATGGGCAGGAGTCCAACGAACTTCAAGTCGATCCTTCGGCGGCAGTACGGCGAAGAAACGGTCTCCCTTTGCCCCGCGCCGAAAGAGCGTTGCGCCAACGACTTCCAAGTCGGGCATTTCCTCCGGCACCTGAAGCTCCAATGTTGTATCAGCCACCGCGAGACTCGAGAGGCAAAGTGACTCGGATTGTGGCTGTCGTAACACGTGGGGACGCATTGCGATTTCCAGGCGATGGGTGCCCATCTGCCCGAGAGTCACTTGGCAACCCTTGTTCTCCGGGAGCCAGTCGAGATGCACCGAAGACCCATCCAGAAGGTGCCGGCCCTCGAGCCAATCGGCCTGGTCATGGTCAAGGGGCAATTTCAGTTTGCAATTCGGGCGCAAGCTTGTCACGTCGATCGAGAGCGTCCAATCACCACAGACGAATCGGCGCGTCCGGGCATCCTGCTCCGAGAAGCCCCGACTCAAGGAACCTCGATAATGGACGGCTGTAATCACCCATGGGGCGACCGTTTGTTCCTCTTGAGTCAGTGCAAGTAGCTTGCCATAGAGCGACTCGGGAATGTAGATTTCTTCGCCGACTGGTTGGCCCTGCTTGTCGACGGGGATGAGTATTCGAGCGGTATGGTTGGAAGCAACCGAAAGAAGCTCTGGCTTGTTATCATTGAAATCGGTCTTAGCGCCGGCAGGACTCGCATCGCAGCGCGAGATGAAAAAGCTTGCGAATAGGAACAATGCGATTGTTGAGGTTACCGGCGCAGTCACACGGCTCAAGCTCCAGCGACCGCTACCGCCCCATACACTTCGCACGACAACCGCGGAAAGCAAACCCAGCACGATTGCCTGTGGGATGGCCAACGAGGTGGGTTCGAGGATAAAACATGTGGCAGCCGCCGCAATGAGCGCTACAACAAACAGGCGGGGTCCCTTTGTCAGTAGCCACTTTGGCAGTAGCCCCTTTGGCAGTAAACATGTCCCGACAACCGTTGTGAGAAACCAGAGAGCCAGTGGGTGCGCCCGGGCCGTATCGACTCGAATCAACTCCACGGGAACTGGATGATCGACAAAACGGGCCGAGTGGGCATGCCAACCCGGCATGGAAAACTCGTCGGAATTGTCCTCTCCCATTTCGTCGGCCCAAGGCTTGGCCCGATTGGGCAAAGACGACTCTCCGGTCAGTTCTGCACCAAGATGTCGCCAATTGGGGCCATGGAATGGATTAAACATGGAGATACTACCCGGTCGAGCCAACGGCCCGAACAAACGCTGCCGCCAACTTTGCTGGCTACCTGCCGAACGGTTGGGCGCGCCGGCGACCGCATATTGCTGTGAGTTCCACAAGGTCCAGCGCCCTTGCATCACGGGAAACGATGTCTTGGGATAAGCCGGACGAACCAAGGCCGTGGAACCAAGCGGCTGTTGCTCCGAAACGTAACGGAGAGTTAACGACGAACCGACATCTTGTGAATCTAAGCTAAAAGTAATGGCGCCGTCTTCACCGGCCGAAAGGGTTGGCGTAGAGGGTTGGGTGCCAACCCAAGCCGACTGCAAGACGGCATGGGGCGGCAATTCGACCTCCGCACGTTTCGCACCATGATTTTCCAGATGATAGACCACCACATTCATCGCTGTGCCGCGGGCTGACAAGAGTGTGCTGAAATCGGCATGCCGGGCGAATAATTGCCCCAATTTTTCTCCCGATGGATTACCCGTCGAAGCTTCATTGGGGATAAGCACCGGAATGTTGTCCGGGGAAGTTGGATTGGCGGAATCGAGACGGTAGCATCCTAAAATGGGGATGGCCGATTCATTGTCCACCGCAGGATAAGCAACCGCAGTGCAACCACGCCGATCCACGGTCAAATTCTCCTCAGAGCTACGTAAGAGTACCCAGGCTTGTGTCGTCGAAGCTTCTGGTAGTCTCACGACAAGGGGCGTGATCGGATGGTTCGGTTTTTGTTCATTGCGAGATACCTTGTATTGAGCCTCTAATCGAAACGGTTTGTCCATCGCCAAAGGCAACATCAATCGATGGTTCGTTCCCGACTTATCCACCGTGGAAATTACCTGCCCGATGTCGGGCAGAGTTGGAGCAGAACCGTCCTCGCCCTTAATACTCCAAGTGAGCGCGTGCAAAACAGGCCGGGAAAAATGGACAAGCACTTCGGAAACAACCCCGGATGTAGGCGTGCAAAAAAGCCCAAAGCGATGCTCGTTCACTTCGGGCAATACGCACAATTCCACTCGCGCATCGCAGGCGTAAGTTGCTCGTCGGGGATTTAGCTCAAGGGTTGATTGGGCCGGCAATTGGGCAAGATCGAGCAACACGCCTTGCCAATCCTCGGGCAATAATTTCGCATCCTCCGCGCTGACCGAATCGGCATCGACCACTCCCTTTTGCATCCCTTTACCGAGCACTAATTGCCGGGATTCTCGCGACTCGATCAGTAGCAGTTCTCTCTCTAGGGTAACATTGCGGAAATGCAACATCCGAAGACTTTCGGTCCTGGCCGATCGTGCTCGACGATCTGTCGTGGCACGTCCGTCCAGCTCAATGCGCACAGGCACCTCGGATTGCAGCGCACGAGTAAGTTGGACGCGAACCGTTTGGCGATGGCCATTCGAATAGACATGCCACTCTTTCAATTCGTTTGCCGGTTCCGTCTTCGCCGAGACAATATCCCAGCCCGGGTGAATCTCCGCTTCCACAAAAAACTGCGAGTCCCCATCGCTACGGACCAGCGCAACTGCATGACCTATGACGGAGTTGTCCCGACGGCTGGCGATCGTTGCCGTGCGAATATGGAGTCGATGGGGACGTTGGCCGACTTCTAGTTGCAGCGAGGCTTGCTTGGACGATTCCAGAAGGGAATACTCCATGCCGGGTACGAAGGGATGATTGTCACCGCCGGTTGGTTGCAAGGTGCATCCCACCGGTGTTAGCGACTGGAGTTGCAATCGCCGGTCAACTTTCAGATGGGACGATCCTTCTGTCCAGAGTAACATTTGAGGACGAATTTTTGGCATCTGCCAAGGCTGATTGAGCACCAAAGGCGCCAAGGCATGAATCTTGATTCCACGGGCCCCCATATTCAAGGGGACTTGCAAAAACCGGGACTCCTCAGTTTCTAGCACATGCCAATCGACCTCCGCATCATCGACCTTGACCGATACGATCTGAATGGGACCATCCAACTGCGGTTGCAGATTCATCGCATCCGGCACATGGTCCGCTAGCCGGATCGTGGTTTCCATGTCGAGGCCATCGGGTGCAATGTGATAATCAGTCGCTACTTGCACACGAGGCTTCTGATCTGGTTGGCGATTTGGGCTGATTATTCGCTTGCGGGGATCGCGGATTTTTACTGCACGTCCCGAAACTGCCTGATTGGGCAGACTTTCCCGGCCGCTGGATGCCTCCAACTCGGTTCTGGGATAGACTCTTAGAATATGTCGAGTGGAGGAACCAAGTTCAACCTGCCACATGCGCTGATCGAATCGATGCAAATCATTTTGAATCACAATGCCTGGCGTCACTTCCAAGTGGACGCCGTCGGGCAACACAAATTCCAGATGTTTGCGCAGGGAAGCTGGTGTTTGAATGACAAACTCAACATTCTGGCCGTCGGTACCCCAGCCGGCTGCTTGCCAATCGAAGTTCAATCTGCCTGATCGCTCGACCAAAACGCCCAAGCCCCCACCCTTCGTGCTGATAGTTTCTCCATGGTTCAATCCCCAAACGCCCAGGTGAGCAGGAGAAGCATCTTCACCGTCCCAATGAGCCGATGTGATTGCCATATTCAACGGTTCGAGCGAGAGTATTCCCGACGGCTTTCCATGGGCATCGATTTCCATCTCAGCAGTACCGGCTATCTGCCAGTGGTCGTCTTGCCGAGGGTTGCCCAAATGGGCACGAAGTAAGATTTTTTGCAGGCGAAGATGGGCCGATGGTGGAAGCCATTTTGAGGCGACTGCTTGCTCTCGACGTCGCGCAAATTCGTCCGCACGGATTGGCAAGTAACGTGCTGATCCAATAGGCCAGCTTTCAGGGTTGTCGGCCGGCACAAAAATGCGACGGTAAACAAGGTCGTCATTGGTCGGCTTGTTTGTTATTTCGCCGGCAAGAAGATTCGATAGATTGAGCAACAGAAAAACAAAAACGCTCATCGCACGCAACGAAACCTGTTGCGCCGCATTGTTCCGTAAGAAAAAGCTCATGGTGCCGGTTCGCCTGCCTGAAATTCGGTGGTCACTGCCTGCCTGGATGCGGAGTCTGGCCGAACTTGCTGTAGCCAGGATGCGGTCGTTCCGGCATGGGTTAACACGTCCGTAGAACCCATGGCAACAGGAGCGGCGTGTTCGCCCGTTCCAACCAGCACACGACGCAACGCGATGGTCATCAGCGTTAGCACGCCCCCGACGAAGACGCCCTGCACCGCGAGCATTGCGATTTCCGGATACGAGCCGGCAATTGCCAAGACCCCAATCGACAAACCGAGCCAAAAAGCACCGCGTCGCCCAAGCGTTGTGTAAAGCAGCAGCAGTCCCACACAAAACGCACTTGCTGCGCCGGCAAGGATTAGCCAGGCTTGCGTGATAACAACCGCCTGAATGGTCTGAGGGAATTCAAAGGCCGAGTAAAGATACTGATTGACCATGGGTGACGGAGGTGGCGCGGAAGTTGCGCCGGTCCAGTGTTCCAGGTAAGGTTGCAATCGGGTCGGCTGCCTTCCCCAGCGATAGTTTTTCCAACCAAGCCAAGACTCGGAAGTGAGATTATCAGGATTGACGGCAATGTGTAAATTTCTTGGCAAGACAAGCTGCCAGAAAATGCGAACATTGGTCTGACGACATTCCAATCGCACAGCGCTGACTTGCAGCTTCTCAAAACGGGCTGTTGAAACGGGCATCGGATAGCGTATTTCCAACGTGTGTGCCGAACGTTGCTGGCCCGTGGCAACAGGAACTGCAATGCGGTCAGGCGCGACTTGCTCCGTTACCACGGAGTGCCCGTCGAGCAGAATTTCGATTTGGGTGTTGGATCGTGGTGATGGCATTTTAATGAACACCGACGATTGCTCGGTGCGAAATCGAAACACGGCTCGCTCTTGGCGCGTCGAGCCTTGAATCCATGTCTGCAACCAAACCTGATCAAGGATCGTTTTGTCTTGCTGCTCGAGCGACTCGACTTGCAAGGCGAGCGGAAGCGCCGAAATGGCCGTGCTACTCGACAAACGGAGCAGGGCATCGGTGCTCGCTGATGTCAATTCTTCCGAGGATTCTTCCAAAGACGTTTCTTGTAACGACGTCTCTTGCAACGTCCATGTTGAAGAGGCCCCGTTTTCTGGTGTTTGAAGTACCACACGCAGAGGCTCCTCCGCCTCTACCACGGCACGATAGGAAGTCGCCGATTGTCCGGGTGTGGCGAGAGGCAGTAACAGGGGAACGGTGGTCTCGGGTTGCAAGGTCCCTACGGGCAATTGGTATTGGAGAGCCAATTCAAACTCCCCCTGCAACGGATCGGACAAATCGATGGATAGATCGCGGTTTGGATCGGTTTCATCTCCGCCCGTTGATTCCTCATCAACAAGTCGTTCTGATTTCAATCGCTTGCCATTGAGAAAAAATGCGAGACTTTCGTTTTGAAGCAAACCAACCGGCACCGAGAGGCTCAACTGCGATAGAGGTTGATAGGCAACTCGATAGATGAATACTTGCTCCACGTGGGCGGCATTTTTGTCAATTTGAGCGAGAACATCCACTTGGACCGAGGTCCGGCGCTCGCGTTCCGTAAGTTCCGCTCGAAATTCAGTTTTGGGCTTGAACGAACTGAAATAGAACGATTCAACAAGCGATTCTTCGAAAGATGCCGAATCATTTCGTGGAATTTCATCGTGCGGCGCGGATGACTGGGTTAGACCAATCATCTCTTCCATGAGAGGAGTCATTTGCAATGACGGCTTGGCCGTCACTTTCAAATCGCCGTGTGACACAAATGCTCCCAAAGGTTCGGGCAGTGGCCATCGGGTTTCGTCTTCGGTCGATTCACGTCGCGCTGTGAAGCGGAGCTTGATTTGTCGCGAGTCGGATTTTACCAAATGCAATACCAATAAACCTTGATTGGTTTCCTGATAGCGATTCGGATCGATCGCACCTCCCGATTCGAGTGGGTCGTCGGTTAATTTCCAGCCATGCATGTCGATACGAAGTGTAAAAGTCCTGGTACCTGTAAATTGGTAATCGAGTTGAACTTGTAATTGAGAACTGCCTTTGGACAGATTGATCTGATAATTGGGTAGAACGCGTACTTGCGGCTTCTGCACAACCGTGTGGAGACGAATTTTCCATTGCGTGCGGGAGTGAGAGAATGCGGCAGTTGGCGTTTGCTGTCGCAACCTATCGGGAAGCTCTTCGACCTCAATTTGGTGGATCGAATTTTCTACGTCAAAGTACCCTTGCAACGGTTCGTCCAAGTCGAGAGTCACATGGCCCGATTGGCGCACCGCTCCCACCAATTCGAAGCCACCAATGTCCACCACCCTTTCGGTGAGATTATCTCCAAAGTCGCGCTCAGCCGATACGTGGACTGTCAACGGTTCCTGGCGAGGTTCCTGAAGCCGAATTTCAACAATCTCATTGCGCCCTTGTGAATTGCCCCTCCTTCCTGCAGCCCCCTTTACTTTTGCAGCCCCTTTCACTTTTGAAGACAGAGCTACGGGAACCAATTCGTACTCGGATGAAGGTGCCTCGTTCAGTAATTTCGTGCCAGGAGGCAATCGCAACAGGAGGCGATCGGACTGGCCACGCAGGTTTTCCAGGTGCAACAGCGCGTCGTACCGTACCCCTTGCCGGTCGACTTTCACGGCGATTTCATCGGTGACCTTAAGGGTCGACCCTTTGGCTGGAGACGCTTGCATAGGAGTACGCCAATGCAGTCTGCATGACCCAAGAATTCCTTCCACTTGAAAGTCAGTGCCTCCGCCAGTCGCTGCCGTAGCCGAGAGGATTTCATGATTGGTCACGTGCCCCACCGCCTTGGGGGTTGGGACATGCAGCCGCAATTTTGTCTTGACCGCTCTCGGTAAAGCAAGTTGCAATGCCGATTCGTCCGCGATGAGTGAAATGGGAACAAGCCCTTCGATCACTAATGTACGAAGCTCGCTCTGCTCGCTGCGAAGCCAAGCACCATAGCCGTTGCTCGTTTGGTCGAATAATAGGAACTCGTTTCGCTCATGGACATATTTTCCTTTTTCACGCTTCTCTTTGTCCCGTTTCTTTTTGTCCAGACTGCTGCTATCGGGGGCCAGAGTGCCTCCCTGTAAGTTGTAACGTTGGACGAGGAGCGAACCCATCTGCAACGGCACCTCAATAGGCTGCCCCCCTTCGAGCCGGACCTGCATCGTGATGCGCAGCTTTGCATACTGGGTAGGAGCTTCTCCCGAGGAAAATTTTCTTGGAAGGACTTCTCCCCGTATGTCGACCGACTGCATTGCGTACCGGGGAATCTGATATTGGGCTTCATCGGATTGCCTCGCACGCCAAGCATCTCGAAAATCTTCGTACTGAAATCCCAGCACTTGACGCAGCTTGCCCTGGCTATCGGGAAGCAAATAGATATCGGGTCCGAGGACCGCACCATTATTATTTTCTGTAGTCGAAGCAGCGAGTGCTCTCTCGTTGCCGGAGTTTTCCGGGGCGATTCGTTTTTCGTCACGTGCTTTCTGCCGATTCTGTTCACTTGGCAAATCGTCGGTGGCAAGTTCGACGGAATCTTGGGCTTCGGCCGGTTCCTCTGCCCGAGCGCACATAGCCCCACCTAAACAAAGTAGAAGAGCCAGCCCATGGAAAACCGCACGAAGCACGATGAAGCTTGTACCTAAAAAAAGCCAATGTTGCCGTCTCCACCAGCGCCTGCGCTCGGGGCGTCCGGGTCGCTTGCTCTGCACTATCCCTATTTTAGGCAGGAAGCAGCCAAGCCGAAAGCGTTTCTGCCGGAGGAATGCCAAGTTGCAATTTCAACCCCCGGCTTTGCCAGGGGGTCGCCTGCCGCTTCACAAGTGGCCAGTAAATCGGCAATCTCAAGCATTTTGGGCACCTTCGACCTATTGATAGCTGCTTATGCCAGATTGACGTAACATGTTACCAGAAAACAAATAACGTGATTTGCTACCCGCGACTCACGGTGTAAAATCGAGGTTTTTTAAAAAGTTTTTCTCAGAAAGCTGGACATTCTAACAAAAACGAGTATCATCACTATTGAGCAGCGAGTAGGGTGGCTGGGTGCTACCAGACATGACCACCGCAAATTTGTGGTACGCGATTGCCTGATATCTATTATCCCCCCGCAGTAGACACTTGGCCTCTTCTCTGTTCCGGCCCCGCCGTTATACCCTTGTGGTGTTCGGCGGGGTTTTTTTGTGTAGCTGTCCACACGGGTAGGCAAGTAAGAAAACCACGAATCCTCGCTGATGAACGCTTCTATGAAGTTTTAAGGCTCGTGAACAGTTACCCAATTGTGTTTGTTTCGGATTTATCGCGCTCGCATGTTGCAGTGATACGACTAGAATCACGTCCATGTCCTCAGATCAACTCCCTTCAAGCTGCTGGCATATGGATGCCCAAGCGGCAACATTGACCACCGAGACGCTTGTCGGAAAAGTCGAACTCGATCATCCTCAGCGAGGCATCCATCGACTTCGCTTTGGCGAACTTTCCTTGTCGGGTTGGCTGTTGGGGATTACTTCAGTTGAGAAGGTAATTGATGGGAACTGGGAACTGATCGATTCTTACTCGCGAGGTAATGATCTGGTTGCTGACTATTGCAGCCTCGCCGGCGAACCAGTATCAAAGCAGGTCTATTGGACAATCCATCCACAGACGAGCCGACAAAACCCGTTGCAGATTGATGTCGTTGCCTCGGTGCAAACTGAATTGTTGCAGTCTTACCCGCGGATTACTGTTTCGACTCAATTGCAGTGCGAGGCAATCTTGTTTTCAAGCAACCATGGTGACGGACGAGAATCGGTGGATGACCTAGGAGCGAGCGATTCGGGGTCGTGGGAAATCGAGACGCCGGGCTGCGCGATTTATCGTTTTCTTGACGTGCCTTGGAGCTATGTCGAGATGGCTCATCCCGCCGACTTTTGCCGCTGGCGGGGAAGCTCTGTTGAAGGCGGTTCGTGGCAATCGCGTTGGGATATAGAAAACCGCTTTCTTGAGAAAGGGGTCATTCGCCGATTTCAACTGCGTGGAGCACTGCTCCCGAGGCAAAACGATTTACTGCTTGCTCGCCAACTGTTTGCAAAATTCGCTGCGAAAAAGCCGCCGCTGACGGTGTAATTGGTATTTAGCCGCCGGGCTTGTCCCGGTGCTGCACGCGCCGGGACAAGCCCGGCGGCTAACCGTTGAGGAAGAGAATCCGTTGAGGAAGAGAGCTATGGATAAAAAACACGTTTTACCACTCTTGGTGTGCTTGTTGGTTTGTTGCCTGAACCCGGAAAGCCTTTCGGCGCATCAGGCAGATGAAAAGAGTGCGCAGACCAAACAACCCACCATGGCACCGATCAAGGCGATTCGCTTGCCGCACTTGGATGGGGCAAAACCTTGGACCGATGCGCCTCATTTGAATGATCCTGATCGGTTTCACATTGCGATCATGACCGACCGCACCGGCGGTCATCGGCCTGGCATTTGGATGAAAGGAATCCGAGCGGTCAACTTGCTACGGCCCGAGTTTGTCGTTTCTGTCGGTGATCTGATCGAAGGGTATACCGAGGACCGGCAACAGGTCGAAGCGGAGTGGCAAGAGTTTCTTGGCATGATCGACCAATTGCAAATGAAGTTTTTCTTTGTCGCAGGGAGCCACGACTTGACCAACCCGATGATGCACAAAGTATGGCGGAAACACTTTGGCAAAGAGTGGTACTCGTTTGATTACAAGGGCGTCCACTTTATCTGCCTGTCGTCGGAGGATCCGCAAACTCATTTAGGCGAGAAACAGCTTGCCTGGTTAGAAGAGGATCTCAACCAACACACGGCCGCCCGCTGGACACTAGTTTTTCTACACAAGCCGCTTTGGTCGTATGCCCGGCGGGACATCGCGGCAGGAAACCCCGATTCCACCGGTTGGACTCAGGCAGAATCGCTCCTCGGCGCCCGCCCGCATACTGTGTTTGCAGGACATACTCACCACTACGTACAATTTGATCGTAACGGAGCGAAATACTTCCAACTGGCTACCACCGGCGGCGGCTCCCAGCTACGTGGCAAACCATATGGAGAGTTTGATCATGTGATGTGGTTGACCATGGAAAAGGATGGCCCGCATGTGGCAAACCTGATGCTCGACGGCGTGTTGCCCGGTAGCGTCGTCACAGAAAAAAGCATTGCCCGTTTCCGAAATTTCCTAGCTAAAACGGTCATCGAAATCGCACCGATTTGGGTGGATCAGCAAGAGCAGTTTTCTCAAGGACGGATCGATTTGCGCGTAACCAACAAGTTCGATACGCCGATCAAGCTCACCGGCGTCATCGAAGGTCTTCCTTTACGCGGGCTCACGCTCGATCCAGAGCAACTTTCTCTACAGGTCGAACCGGGGAAAACGGTCGAACTCGCCTTGGGGCTGAACTTTGTGAAATCAATCGATCTGACGAGCTTGGCGGGTACCCGGTTGATGGCCCAAGTGAAGACACTGGGAAACGACCGGACTCTTTCCGCGGAATGGTCCATTCCCGTCACCATTGATCGAAAATATCAAATCCCCAGACGGGCCAAACCCATTACTGTCGACGGTTTGTTAAACGAATGGGACGCTCTACGACTTACCAGTCTCGAAGATTCTCTCGTTGTGGGCAGCGTAGCCGATTGGCATGGCTTGAACGACGCTTCCCTCACTTTTGATATCGCAAGTGATGATAATCATCTTTGTCTGGCGGGCCGAATTACGGACGATGCGGTGGTCGAAGGGGATGCGGTGGAAGTTTGGCTGGATGCTCGGCCTTTGCCAGTGCGTGCCAAAGATCGACGCCTCCGAGATCGAGCCTATAAATTTCGAATGTCGGCCCAAGGCGAACCCATTGATCTTCGTGGCAGTCCGATCAATTCGCCCGATTTGCCGCAGGGCACTCGGTCCGCCGTGCAACGTACTAAGACTGGCTATGAGTTTGAACTAGCACTACCCACGGAGTTGTTGCACCGTAGGCGGGCTGATGATTGGCAAAGTATCCAGCTTACGGTCGTCGTCCACGACGTCGACGAGAAAGGCCAGCCTACGGCACAAGTTATTTGGCGCGGCACGCAGCAATATGATCAGCGGAACACCAACTATGGACAGTTTGTGTGGGAAGAAGGAGGCAGTAGGCCGTAGTTTCACTGCCCACTCCCCCGATTCTAACCCCGGCTCTTTTCGGCCGTGAGGGTGACGTTCCCTGCGGTGCCGTTGTTTCCAATCCCAATCCGTGTTCGCGATCGGCCGGGCTGCTGCAGCCAGATGTCGAGGAGACCGGTTCCTGCCGTCAACGGAAATTTCGCGGAACTGGAGTCGGCCTCCAAGGATTGTGTGGTCTGCATGCCTTGCCAGGTGACATGCAACTCGACTGGACCATTGAGGTCACCTCGCTCAATGTGAACCTCGTACAGACGCGATTCCGCAATTTCGACGGACCAACCGTAGGGCAAACCATCGCGGAAGTTGCTATCCTGATACCGACAGAGGAGACAGGGATTCTCGTGACGCATGTCGATCATGATTCTACCGGGACGAAACTGCCTCGTGGCTTCGACGTCGGCAAACCAGTTTTCGTAGGCCTTTCGGAGTCTGCGGGTGACCTTCGGTCTCATGGCTGCAAGGTCGTGCTCTTCTGCCGGGTCAGCAGGGATGTCGTACAGTTCGAGTTTCGGAGCATCGCTTGAGGTAGCAAGAGTCTCCTTGCCGAATGTGCCCGGATAGCCGACGAGTTTGAACTGTTGTGTGACGACGGCACAGTTCTGAAACTTGTGAGGTGTCAACCCGCGATGACACTGGAAGAAGAGCGTGCGATCGGCCGGCATCTCACCCATGTTCATGAGCAGAGACTTGAGACTCTGTCCGTCGAGGTTCTCGGGTCGGGCAATTTCACAGACATCGAGGATCGTCGGCAGAATGTCGATGTGCGCACCGATCGTTTCGAGGCGTCGCTTGCCGGGGATGGCTTTGGGCCATTGGACGAAACAGGGAACACGGATGCCCCCTTCGTAGACCCAACTCTTTCGGCCACGGAGTCCTGCAATGTAGCGGGGCTGCTGAGAACCGTTGTCGCCGATGAAAAAGATGAGCGTGTTGTCGCGGATCTGCAATTCGTCGAGATGCTCAAGGAGTTTCCCGAAGTTGTCGTCAATGTTCCCGATCATACCGTAGACGCGTGCAGTCGTCTCGTCGAGCCCTGCCTCCCGCAGGAGAACTGCAAAGTCAGGAATTGAGTAGTTTCAGGCCGATGGCTGGGCTCCAGGCGATGTAGTCTGCCGCGGCTCGGACGGGTAGATCGGGGTCGGATCGTAGCCGATGGATTGAGAGGGCGGCGTTGTTGATCGCCGCCATGCAAGCAGAGAGACCAGGCCGACGGGTGTGGTGACGATCCTCGTCCCACCAGCGGTCTTTCAAGAAGTGCAAGCTGTTTTCAATTCGCCAGTGCTGACGAACATGCCGCAAGAGATCGGCGGCGGTTACCTGATCAGGATCGAGGCTACTCACATAGTAGCGCGTATCGTGCAGCACGATTTCACCATCGTCAGCACGCAACTCGCGATCCACGCGCAGCGCAATTTGGCAACCGGGCAGATCCAGCGTCTCGCGAATATAATCTGCGTTGTCTAGATCCACCCATACACGACGGGTTTCCTGGAGCGCCCTTTTTTTTCGGTCGTTTCGGCTGCTGGCGGGCGTTCGGCGGATTGGGCGAAGCAGTGCTCTAAAGCATCGAGCGTATCACCCTGGTTGGCCTTAATTTGCAACAGATAATCGCGATTCTTTGCCTGCATCAATTCGACCAGTGGGCGCTGGGCAAAGATGGCGTCCCCGGTAATCAGTCGCAACATCGGGTAGGTGTCGAGCAATGCTTGCAGATGACGACGCAGCAAGGTGGGCTCGTTGGTTTTCTCCGCTCCGGTCGACCATTGGCCAACAACCGCCTGTAGGTCATGCACAAACGCGTTGAGCATATGCAGTGGGCGACCGTTGTCGTCGAGTCCCTGCTTGGCCGTTTTCCCATCTACGGCAACCACTCCTTCGCTGGGTGTTTCCGCTAAACAGTTCCGCAACCAGATGTCCAACGCTGTCTGAAACTCGGACACGCTACATTGGGCTAGCGTGCGGCTAATCGTGGTGGCGCAAGGCGGCTCATCCCGGTCAAAGCCCAGTGGCCCCTGGAGCTGGTCCCAATGAACAGCCGCCCACCGGACGAGCACTTCCATTTCGCGAATGCGTGCCATCATTCCCAGCAACATCAGCACGACTATGCCAGCAAACGGATGTCGCACACCGCGGCGACTACGGGGGTCTTCCAGTTGAGAAAATGCGCCGAGAAGAGTTTCAGTATGCATCGGACAGGCTCCTTCCAGGAAAAGAGCCCCCCTGGTGTGCCTCTCTACGGTGCGAATAAGGCCAGAGTTCGAAGAAAAAGACTTTGCAGTTCTCCTGCTGCCTCCCGGAAAAGGGCAACGTACTTTTCGTCAATCTCAAGCGGTGTGTGTGGAGCGTTGGTAGCGAGGTAGACGAAGAACGGGTTGTGCCGCTGGCGGTCGATGAAATCGATTGCTGCACGAAAGAAAATGTCGGTGCAGTAGCCAGACTCCCGGACTTCGTGTCCGTTACGCCAGAGAATTGGATTGTCGTAGGAGTTCGGCTTGTCGGGAGCCTGGCCGATGCCACCCGACTTGTGGATTAGTGTTTCCATGAACCCCTGGTCCTGGGGCCGCATCGGATAGTTATCGCCCAGATGCCACTTGCCGAAGATGCCCGTTGCATAGCCGGCATCGCGCATCAACTCGGAGATGGCAATGTTGTCCCCGGCCATTTTGGCGCCGCCGTGTGCGGTGTGGATAACTCCCGAACGATAGTAATATCGCCCCGTCATCAGGCTGGCGCGCGTCGGGGCACAAACCGGACTGCAGTAGAAACGCGTGAGGTCGACTCCGGCATTGGCAAACGAGTCTAGGTTTGGCGTACGGATCACCTTGTTGCCGTGGACGCCGACGTCGCCATAGCCCTGATCGTCGGTGAGGATGACAATCACATTGGGCCGGTCGGCGGCAATCGAGAACTGTGGGGCGAACAGCAGAAGTAGAGCGGCAAAGCAGAGGTGGAACAGCATGTTGGAATCTGGGTTGAAGCGAGTTGTTTGGCGCGGCACACGGCAATATGGCTAGCGGAACACCAACTAGGGCCAGTTTGTGCGGGAATAAGGTGGCGGTAGGCAGGGGACAGTTGTTTCACGGCCCCCTACCCTCTGCTCCCTGTCTACTTCCCCCTGCCTTGAGTTTCGAGGCGCCGTTGGCGGAGGGGGCATTGGCCAAAGAAAACGGGATGCCCGACATGTTTTTTAGCTGGTCGAAGCTGAGCAGTTCCGCAATACCCGCCTCGGCTAGCTCGGGCCCGCAAACATAGCGGCCCGGGTTGATCCACGACTCCATCGTTTTGTGCGGGACTCCGAACAAATCGGCCAGCAGCGCATCCATGTCTTTTTCAAGTTGGCCAAAGTGGCGTGCCCATTCGGCAGCCTCTTCCAGTCCCACGTTCTCTTCACTTTGCCATCGCATCGGGTGGAACAGCATCACGCTGCAAGGTGTGACCAACCGCCGCTCACAGGCGGCATAAGGCCACAACGCAGCCGAGGAACACTCGCCCGTGACGATGCCAGTCGCTTTCAGACCACGCAGGCGGATCAGCGTCATCAGCGACATCGCACAATAGGGACTGCCGCCGGGCGAATCGAAATAGATCGTACACTCGCCGCCCAGTTCGATGTCGAGCAGTTGGTTGGTGATTTCTGCTTCGTTCTCGGTCAGATCGCCCACGATAGCAATTTCGTGAGCATGGTTTTTTCTGTCCTGATTCATGTAATCTTTTCCCTATACCTTGAACCCCAACAGAGCAGTCATTTAGGAACTGCCCTGGGTCAACGCCCCCGAGGTACGTCAACAACTCCTTGCCCTAGTACTACAGCGCTAAGTCATTGGAACCACAACGACACAACGAACATCACGTCATACTACAAAAGCAGGACGAACGATGTGAAATGGATATTTTGTTAAGTATGTATTTTGCAGGAAACAACATGCCAGCCTGTTGATTGAGGCAGAATCCTTGAAAGCTCTGTATTCCTAGTTCCGTTTCGTTGTGCCGTCGTGGTTCAACCTAGCGCAGTAGTACTAGAAACGCCCCCTTCAATTCTATCGAGTTTTCACGAAAACCGCCAGAATTGCGATATCGGATTGTTTTTGCCCCACATTTCCTCTCATGCCTATCAACTCTAGCGTAGTCAGAGCCAGCTGGTCCGTAGGTTCGTTGCATCTCAAGCTCAAAAAAAGAAAAAAATCACGCCAAATGTACCAGTTGCACTGATAGCACAGGCAGCGGAAGCAGAGAGCAGAAAAGCCTCGGATTTCTCACCGCAGAGAAAATTGGGGCGGGAAAATACTTGGCGGGATAAAGGGCAGAGATAGAACGGGCAATGTCGCCGGCCTGAAGAGGTTCCGTGGGGGGCAAGGACTCATCCGACCCAAATCGGACTGGACCACGCACCATGGCCATTGTGTTGTGTTACGCGAACATAGTACCAATCCGGTTTGCTATTGTCCTTGTGGCGGTCGTTCCAACGGATCGTCGCAGCAAAGTCACTCGGGCCGACTAACTGCTCGATCATGAAGCTTTCGGCACCGAATCCACCGGTAAACACGATCTTGTTGTCATCGCGCAGATACCCAAGCTTCGCGTGAACCGTTTTTTCCGATGGCTTTTTCGTTTCCACGACGACCTCAGCATCGGGCGGTCCTTCCACATCGAGGACCACGCTCTTGGTCGGGTCTTCCTCGAAGGCTTTGACGCGAGTCGTCGGCGAGATGAGGTGCAAAGTCTGCTCGTCGATCACCTTGAGCGAGTCACGCATTTCTTCCACGTACGGTGCCGCTTGAAAGCACGGATAAGCGCGGCGGATCTTGCCACCTACGACGCGGATCGTCATGTCCCACAGGCAAACTCGGCCCGCTTCAAATTGCGCCCACGGCCCCCAACCGTAACGGATCCGACACTTGGCTCGGCCCGGAAGTTTGAGCCGTCCCTGGGAATGGTCCTCGGGAAAATATCGCTCGATCACCTGACCTCCGCGAACCAATTCGATCATCTGAATGGAGTCCTGCCCTTCGACGCGAATGTCGATTTGGCGGTCCGTTGTGAACGGCAACTCCGAACCCATTGGCTGTCCGTTGATGGCGAACTCGACTGCGATGCGCTCGCCGCTGGTGGCATAGGTTCGCCGCTTGCGGATCGCGTCGAAGATCGCAGACCGCGACAGCTCAGGCGCCCAAATTCCGACCACGCCTTCTCCATACGCGCCAGGATAGCCGCGGTGAGAATCGCTACTGCCGACAAATCCGAACCGCAGTCCTTGCTCCAGTTGCCGCTCGATCACCTGATGAGATGACCGGCCGCCCAAGCTGTGTCGCACCATGTCGTGGGGCGAAGTCAGCGACATCGTGCAGCCGTGCTCCGACATGACCTCGACGACGGGCGACGTTATCGAGCGATGGAAATCGAAGTTTGCACCCCGCCAACCTCGTTGGTACCCCACATGATGCGTGATCGCCAAAGCGCGCTTCGATTCCGCGAAATCGAGTAGCTTGCTTGCATGATCCGGCAGAAACAGTTCTTTATTGTCTTCGGGAAAGAGCATGCAATAGTCGCCAAATTTGCTGGAATGCCACTCGTAGCCGAGGATCGCGACGAAGCCGTCGTCGGTCGACTCTTCCACCAACCGTCGGGTTTTCGGCCAGCACTTGCGGTGCCGCTCGAATCCATCAAAAAACATCTTTTGGCCCGTGCCAAGCAACTCGGGGATGTCGTGCCACCAGGCATGTCCGGTCGCAGCCCAGAAATCCAAATGTCCGCGAGCCAAATCGATCGCCCGCTCCAGCGTCCCTTTCGCATAACCACATTCATTGTGGTTGTGGATGTCGCCCCAGTAGAGATTTAGTCGTTCCTTGTCCTCACCGGCAAAAAGCAGCGACGATTCGCGTGCAACCGCCATTCCTGCCAATGCGCCAAACGAGGTGCCCACGAAGCTGCGACGACTGATCGGCCGAACAGGGAACTCGTGACACCCATGTTCCTCACATGCACCCAAAGCGGAATCGGTTGAAGCACTCGAGTGAGGCCCCGTTCGATCCTCGCTTTGCGAATGACCAGAAGATTGTGGGCTTTCCCTCATGTTGTTTGAGCCGCAATTCATTCTTTTGCTTCTTTCTGCCTGAGCATTAGTGGGACTTGTCCCAAACCTGTACGGCACGATAGTAGCTTCCGTTGCTTTGGAGTGTAATCGGTATCCATTGGGCGCGGAAGTGGCGAGATCGAGGAGGAGATGGGAAGGTTTTCGGCCATGCTCGTTTACATGGTTCTTCAGGGAATATAGTGGCTATTGATGACGTTGGCGAAGAAGAAGCCGCAATCTCAGCTCCCGGCTTTGCCAGGGGCTGAGATTGCAGCTTGGTAGTTCTCCTTTTCACATCAAAATCTAGCCACTGAAATTCCTGAAGAACCCAAAATTAAGACTTGCAAATAGCCGATCACTGATGATTTGGTATGCTGCCTAGATGGAAAAACTGGATGGTAACCCAGATGTCGCGGATCAATTCGTTGAGAGCTGTTGTGCAGCAAGCGGTGGATGGCGATTACCGTTGCTGCTGTGCGTCGTGTTGGCAGGATTGCTCCTCTACGGCAAGAACCAGCCGGTTATTGAGCAGCCTCAGGATTCTTCCGAACTGGGGACCTGGCTGCCGACACCGCCGCCGGAGGGCCAAACGGTCGGTTTGACGATCGATTTTGGTAATGGGGCCAAGCGAAATTTCGACGCCTTGCCCTGGCGAGAGGGAATGACCCTGGACGATCTGATGCAAATGGCTAAGCAATTCCGTCCCGGCATCCGCTTCGAGCAGCAAGGGACAGGGGAAATGGCATTTTTGACATCGCTCGAGGGGCTGGCCAATCAGGGGGGCGGCGGCAATTTCTGGCAATTCCAAATCAATGGAATTCACGGTCAGCAGAGCTTTGGCAGCCAGCGGCTTGCCGTCGGAGATCGGGTCTTGTGGACGTTCGGTCTGCCGGAGTAGAATGGGGAATCGCGAAATGAGTCTGTCAAGGCAGGCTTGAACCACAATGGCACTAAGGACCCAGCGCGGCATAGCCGCAACCAAAGAAAAAATAGCCACAAAAAACACGAAAACCACAAAAATCATGGCCCGCGAATCACGCGAATTGGCGCCAATGAATCGGGAGGATGACAATCATTGACATCCACTTGATTCCCTAGCAATGCTATTCCTTTTCGTGTTTTTTGTGGCTATTGAAAATCTTTGCACCAAACAGAGAATTTGACCGTTAGTAACACAAAGAAAGAAAAGATCAGAATGATTTTTCTTCGTGATCTTTGTGGTTTAATTCACTTCGCGGTGTAGAATTAGCTTCCCTTTTTTTCGAAAGTGCGGTAGTAACACCATGAACCCAAAAAAAATGAGCCGACCGACAATCCGCGATCTCTCGATCTTTGCTTTGCTGCTGGCTATCGGCGTGGTGGGTCGCTGGGCTGCACCGACTTGGAACTTTACCCCCCTGGCCGCGGTGACGGCGTTGGGAGGTTTCTACTTTCGTCGGCCACTGGTTGCCATGTTGCTGCCGGTTAGTGTGTTGGTCGTTAGCGACTTGTTTTTGTCGAGACACGATAGCATGCCGGTGATGATTGCCGTGCATGGGATGATGCTCGTCCCGCTTCTGCTTGGCCGAATGGCTCGCCGCCAGCAAGGCTGGCATCGTACCGCGTATTGGGGGCTGTGCGGAGTAGTACCGGCAACCGCGTTTTTTATCGTAACCAACTTCGCCGTATGGGCGTTTAAGAGCACCTACGAAACATCGCTTGCTGGCCTCGCCGCGTGCTACACGGCAGGCCTGCCATTTTACCGCGCGATGCTGGCTGGCGATCTGTTCTATCTCGGCGTATTGCTCGCCTGCTTCGCAGCGGCGAGTGCGACAGCGCCAAGGCCGTTGCCTGTACGGGTGAAGTAAGAGAATGAAAAACGGAACCACAAAGCACTAGCGCGGCCGCCGGTCACATCCAAAGAAAAATAGTTCTTCAGAGAATTTAGTGGCTATTGCTGACGGTGGCGATGAAGAAGCCTCATTTCAGCCCCCGGCTTTGCCGGGGGGTTGCCTTCGGGGAAATGTTGCCTTTGGGGAAATGCTCCCGGGGAAAAGCCCTGCATGGTGGAGATGGGGATCGTTCCGCAACCCCCCGGCAAAGCCGGGGGCTGAGATTGCAGCTTTCTAGTTCTCCTTTTCACCCCTTCCTGATCCCTTTTTCCCGCCTAGGCATTATTCACGGGCGCGTTGATGCGCTCGGTGAGATAGCCAAGAATATCGCGGATGGAGATGACCCCCGTGAGTTGGCCCCCTGTCATAATCGGCACGTGCCGATAGCCGCCGACGTTCATTTTATGTAATGCGAAAGCAATTTTGTCACGGGCTTCCAGCGAGATCGGGTCGGGCGTCATCACCGCACGGATCGGCCGATCCGCCATGCGGGCAGCGTCCGTGTTGAGCTTCATCAGCGCATCACGCTCGCTGAAAATCCCCAACAAATCATCCCCTTGGACGATCATCACGCAGCCAATCGAGTTGGCTGCCATTTTCTTCAGCACCTCGCCAACTGACGTTTCTGGCGCAACGGTGAGTGGTTTCTTGGGCGAGAGTGACTCGATGCGATCTTTCATGAGACCGCGCTCCACGGGAGTGTTCTGCTGGGGCCGACTCATGTCGGTGAGCGAGTGTTGGCACTGATCGCAAATATCAGAGCCTTGGGTGTTTTCCGAACCACATAATGGGCAAGCAATCATTTGACTTTCCTTGGGGATGGCTGTCGGCTGGCGGTTAGCAATTAGCTTTTAGCGATTAGCCAGAAGAGCACCTTGATGTTTCTCGCTAAGTTCTTCTGGCTGGCTCATCAGGAAATTTAGTGGCTAGATCACACAGGCCAGTCCCCGTTTGTCTCGTAGGGATTTTCGATAATAGCCCAGCAGTTTACTGCTGGGACACCAATGTCAAGAATCGCATTCCTAGTCCCGTAGGGACGACTGAATCGTAGCGAGGAAAACCATCCAATCAACCTTCAGCCGTCCCTACGGGACTCGCCAGATCACTTCACCGTCTACCCAGCGATAAATCGCTGAGCTATTTTCAAAAGTCCCTACGGGACAAAATGTCTAGTTCCCAATTCCTGCAATTAGCCATTAAATTCCCTGAAGAACTTTCTGGCTAAATGCCAACAGCTAATCGCCAGTCGCCTCATGCCACTTTCCACGTCTCTCCTGTGTTGAACAATGCCGTCAGGTCGCCTTTTCCCTTTTCCTTGGTCGCCTGCTCGATTTGCTGATTCACCATGTCGTCGTAACGGGGTGCTTCGACCGCTCGGAAGACGCCGATCGGCTCGGGGAAACCATCTTCGTATCGCATGCGGCTGAGCAAATAAGCCAAGCTGGGTTCGGGGCTCTTTTCGTCGTGGAAAAGGAGATCGTCTTCTTGGATTCCCTTGCCCAGCTCCACCACTTCGGGATCCATGCCATTGAGACGAATGCCTTTGTTGCGATCCTTGCCAAAAATGAGTGGCTTGCCATGCTCCAGTTCGAGCGTGGTTTCCATTTTCGTTTCGCGATTTTTGGCATAGTCCCAGGCACCGTCATTAAAGACATTGCAGTTTTGGTAGACCTCGACGAATGCCGTGCCTTGGTGCCCGGCAGCCCGTTTGAGGACGCTGCCCAGGTGCTTGATGTTGGTGTCGATGCTTCGGCCGACGAATGTCGCTTCGCAGCCAATGGCAAGCGAAAGCGGATGCAACGGGTTGTCGATTGCTCCCATCGGCGAGCTTTTGGTCCGTTTGCCAAGCGGTGAGGTGGGCGAATATTGCCCTTTGGTTAATCCGTAGATGCGGTTGTTAAACAGAATAATGTTCAAGTCCATGTTGCGGCGGATCGTGTGCATCAGGTGATTGCCGCCAATGGAGAGCCCATCGCCGTCGCCTGTGACAACCCACACTTGCAAGTCGGGGCGACTTGTTTTAACCCCTGTCGCCACGGCTGGGGCTCGACCATGAATCGAGTGGATGCCGTAGGTATCCATGTAATACGGGAACCGGCTCGAACAGCCGATGCCCGAGATAAAAACAAAATTCTCGCGTGGCACTCCCAGCGTGGGCAGTACTTTTTTGATCTGCGCAAGAATCGAGTAATCGCCGCAGCCGGGACACCAGCGTACATCCTGATCGCTGGCAAAGTCTGCCGGTTTGAGAACGGGTAGTGGTGTTTCAATGCTCATGGTTGTTCGATCGCCCTTCAATTTTTTCCGTTTACGGCAAGCTAAAATATCTCACGCAGAGGCGCAGAGAACGCAGAGTAAAGTAAAGCTAATAGAACTGTTCTTCTGCGTTCTCTGCGCCTCTGCGTGAGAATCTTCTGAAATGTATTTAATGGTTTCCATTCCTCATAAAAGCAGCGTATCAATCTCCGCGCTAATCTCTGCAACGCTGAACGGTTTACCCTGTACTTTGTTGAGGCCTATTGCATCGACCAGGAATTCTGCACGAAGCACCGTGCGAAGTTGGCCCATATTCAATTCGGGAATGAGTATTTTGTCGAACTTGGTAAGGATGTCTTTTAAGTTTCTGGGGAAGGGGTGGATGTATCGTAATTGGCAGTGGCTGACCGATTTATCTTCTGCCTGAGCGTTATGGACGGCCGTGGCACACGCGCCATAAGTGCCTCCCCAGCTAAGTACTAGCAGCTTGCCGCTGTCCGGGCCGTCGAGCTGCTGCAACGGGATATCGTCGGCCACGTTGGCCACTTTTTTCGCCCGAGTATCGATCATGTGCTGGTGATTGTCCGGATCGTAGCAGACGTTGCCAGAGCCATCCTGCTTTTCCAATCCGCCGATGCGATGCATCAGCCCTTTCGTGCCGGGAATAGCCCAAGGCCGAGCGAGGCGATCATTGCGCTCGTAGGGCAAAAATGGCGAGCCATTGTCGCTCCCTGGGGGATGCTCGATCTCGACCTTCGGCAATTCGCTAAGATCGGGGATTCGCCAAGGTTCGGAGCCGTTGGCGATATAGCCATCGGTGAGCATAAGCACGGGCGTCATGTATTTCACCGCGATCCGCCATGCTTCTTGAGCGACGTCGAAACAGTCGGCCGGGCTTTGGGCCGCGATGACCGGCAAGGGGCATTCGCCGTTGCGACCGTAGAGTGCTTGGAATAGATCCGACTGTTCGGTTTTTGTCGGTAGGCCCGTGGAAGGACCACCTCGCTGAACATTGATAACCACCATCGGCAACTCGGCAATCACCGCAAGCCCAATCGCTTCGGCTTTTAGCGCGATCCCGGGGCCGCTACTTGCGGTGACCGCCATCGCTCCGGCATAGGCTGCCCCGATGGTCGAAGTCATCGCGGCGATTTCATCCTCGGCTTGGAATGTGACCACGTCGAAATTATTGTGTTTTGCCAATTCGTGTAAAATGTCGCTTGCTGGCGTGATGGGATAAGCACCCAAAAACAGCCGCTTCCCGCTTTGTTGGGCCGCGGTCAGCAGACCCCATGCCGTGGCGATGTTGCCCATGATGTTGCGATACGTTCCCGGCTTCAACTTGGCCGGGTCAACGTGATACTGGGTGCTGATCGCCTCGACGGTTTCGCCATAGTGGTACCCCGCCTTGAGTGTGAGCGTATTGGCCTGTGCAACCTCGGGTCGCTTTCCGAACTTCTGCTCAATGAACCTTAGCGTCGGGGCAAGCGGCCGATCATAGAGCCAGAAGACCAAGCCCATGGCAAAGAAGTTTCGACAGCGGTCGGCTTCTTTGACCGTGAGGCCCAAATCTTCGACAGCCAGCCGCGTTAGCTTGGTCATCTCCACGGCGTGCATGCTGTAGCCATCGAGGCTTCCATCTTCTAGCGGGTTGGTCTCATAGCCAGCTTGCTCCAGTCCTTTTTTCTCGAAAGCATCCTTGTTGACCAGTAGGACACCCCCGCTACGCAGGTCGCTCAAGTTGGTGGACAACGCTGCCGGATTCATGGCCACCAGCGCGTCGACCGTGTCGCCTGGGGTAAAAATTTCGTTGCTAGAGAAATGGATTTGGAAGCCGCTCACGCCCGCTTTGGTGCCGCGTGGGGCACGAATCTCGGCCGGGAAATCGGGAAATGTCGCCACATCGTTGCCGACCAACGCCGAGGTGGTCGTGAACTGAGTGCCGGCCAATTGCATTCCGTCGCCCGAGTCGCCGCAGAAACGGACCGTGGCTTCATCGACGTTGGAAACTTGTTTCGGAGGGCTTGATTTGGAAGTGATTGTGGAAGCCATGATTACCCGTGAATGCTTGAATCAAATGCTCGGAGATGTTGAGGTCCGTTGGTCGAAAATGCTAAACGCGATTGGAACGACTAAAATAACTTTCTGGTTTTGGAATACACCACAGAGGGCACGGAGGAACACAGAGGAAATTTGGAATCATGCTCAGTCATGCCATCCACAATGCGGACAAGCACTTCTTGTGTAGAAAATTTACATCAGCGTCAAAATAACATGGCTTTTTACTGGAAATAGCAAACCTCCTGCCAGTCACTGGTTCTCCTCTGTGTACCTCCGCGACCTCTGTGGTAACGAATTTCTTTTGCCTGTGGAAAGTGGTTGAAGTTGCTTTTGAGTCATTCACCTTAGGCACCTTCGCGTTCACTCGGCACAGAACCCGGCGAAGGAGGCAGCGTGTAAATCGTGTCGGGGAAATGGTCCACGAGATAATGCACAATGCCACCCACAACCGCCATGCCTGTCGGCGACCCGTCGGGAGCAACGATTGGCAAGTGCCGATAACCGCCCGATGCCATTTTCTGGATCGCTTGTCCCACGGTGGCGTCAGCATCGATCGTGACCAAATCGGTTGACATGGCTGCCGAGATGGGACTGTCGTTCGTCTTGCCGCTTGCCATCCACTTCAGCGCGTCGCGTTCGGTAAAGATACCGACCAGGTTGCTACCGCTTTTTGCATCGCCTTCGCAAACAAGCGCACAGGCCGTGCGCTGGGTGCGCAACAATTGCAGCACTTTTTCCACAGTGGTATTGGGCGCGACGACTAAGAGGTCGTCTGGGTAGGTTGCCGTCACCAGATCGGTGCTTAGGCTGAGTTGAAAACTCACGGTTATAGGGCTTTCTAATTTACGCGTCAGGCCGCGGATGCCTCATCCAGCTTGATGTAACTGCCATCCTTGGCGGAACTTCCGGTGGATCGCCAATGTGTTCCTACTGAGCGACTGTAACACTTCCTTGTGATACCAGCAATACTTATGCATCCAAATGAAACGGTGCTTGAAAAATTGTTTCGGAAGAAGTGGGTCGAACGTTCCTAATGTCGAGCACGCTTCTCTCGCGTGCTTCCTAGGATGCACATTCCGAAATCTACCATGAGTCGGCCCCGTGTTGAACCGCAAAATGGCAGATTTCGCATCTATTCTGGGCGCAGAATTACACTACGGCTAGGTCATGTTTTACTGAGCCGAACTCGCTAGCCTCGGGTGGCGATGGGGGAACTAGCGCCCACCACCCGAGGCTAGCGCCTACGGCTCACTTTGTTTAGGAGGAGCATAAAACTGTTGCAAATCGATGCCTCCACGCTGCTCCTGCTCAACCAGTTTCAGACGCGATTCGAGTTGTTCGAGTCGCCGGGCCATGGCTGGGAGCAGATGCTGCTCCGGGGCGGCCGGTCGGGGCCGGGGGACTTGCGGATAACCCAACTGCCGGTGCAGCGCGGAGAACAACAGCAGCGGGTCTTTTCGGCGGTTGGCCCACGCAATGCGGCCTTCGCGGCGGCCAAATAGCACCGCGGTTGGGGGTTGATCGGTGTTGCTTTCCGACGTGCTATCAGTCGTTTCCACCGTAGCCGAATCCTTCGTAGCCGAACGCACGGCTCCTTGGCGAGCCGCCTGTTGCTGGTGATAGTAGTCGCTGCGGACGTAGATCAGATCGGCCAGCTCGACGATGCCCACCTGCCTGCGGACCGTCAGAACCCACTCCCGCCAGTGCTGGTCGTACGATGGGTCCTGCGACATTGCCTCCAGCCCAGCATCGTAGCCCAGCCGGTTCCGCGAAAGGGCTTCAAATTGGTAGAGAAATAGCCCCTGTCGGGAAATGCCCTCAGCACGATACTTCGCTTCGCGGCTGAGGATTTCCAAAGCGATCAGCATGTCGAATCGTCGCTGGTCATGTTCGGCCTCGCCCATCACATAGCACTGAAACGGCGTAAAGTAATGCCCAAGCTGTCGCATGCCCGTGGCAAAGGCCCCCTGATGCCGCAGTTCGGCCAGCAGCAGGTCGACAGCCATCGGCAGCTTGGTGGTGGCTAAAATTTCCTCGCGAATCGAGGAAAGCACTTCCTGGGCAGGCATATTTTCACGGAGCCGGGCGCCCAGTACTTGAAAGAAGTGGGCCTGCTCGACGTATTCCTCCCGTGCTAGCGGAGAAAGTCTCTGCTCGTTGGACGGTGGGGGAGTTTCGCGTGGCGACATGGTTGGGTCGGAGGTCCGGAGATATACAAAATCAGAAAAAACTTGTGGCAGCCGCAGGCGGAAGCCGCGGGTTTTCAGGCTCAACCGCGGCTTCCGCCCGCGGCTAGCATCGTTCCCTCTAGGCTTTACGGATCTCTTACGTCAGGGTGCAACTCACGGTTCAACTGAAACCCTTCATCCCATATAATAGTCTGTTGCAAAGCATCACCCAATCCCCAACCACTTTCCCCACCCATGCCCAGTAATTTCTCTACCATCGAAGAAGCCATCGAAGCGATTCGCCTAGGCAAGATCATTATTGTCGCGGATGCCGAGGATCGCGAAAACGAAGGCGATTTTGTTTGTGCCGCTGAAAAAATAACGCCCGAGATGGTCAACTTCATGATCACCTATGGCCGAGGCCAGCTCTGCATGCCGATTTTGCCCGAAGTGAGCGAGCGGCTTGCCCTCAACCCGATGGTCGAGGCCAACACGGCGCCACTGGGTACAAACTACACCGTGCCGGTCGATCACCGTACCACTCGGACCGGTATCACTGCCGCCGAGCGGGCTCGCACCATTCAGGCACTTTGCGATCCGGCCAGCGTGCCAGGCGATTTCCATCGTCCGGGGCATCTGTTCCCGCTGGTAGCCAAGCGGGGTGGCGTGTTGCGCCGCGCTGGCCATACCGAGGCAGCGGTTGACTTGGCCCGCATGGCAGAGCTAACCCCCGCCGGCGCGTTGTGCGAAATCCTCGATGAGCACGGTGATCGGGCCACGCGCGACGAATTACACCGATTGGCCACCGAGTACGATCTGCCGATCATTTCCATCGAGCAACTGATCGCCTATCGGCGCGTACGTGAGAAGCTTGTCTTCCGTCAGGCAGAAGCGAAGTTGCCGACCAAATATGGCACCGGCACAATCATCGCTTACGGCGTGAAGTACGAATCGCAGGAACCGATGGTCTTCGTCATGGGCGATCCCAACAAGGTGATCGCCCCGCTAGTACGATTGCATTCCTCTTGCTTCACGGGCGACCTGTTGGAATCGCTCCGCTGCGACTGTGGCGCCCAACTCCACATGGCCCTCGACATGATCCGCCGCGAGGGCTGCGGCATTTTGATCTACCTGCCGCAAGAGGGCCGGGGCATTGGGCTGGTCGAAAAGATCAAGGCTTACAAGCTGCAGGATGAGGGATTGGATACGGTCGAGGCGAATATCGCATTGGGCTACAAGGCCGACCCGCGCGACTATGGCATTGGCATCCAGTTGCTCAAAGACTTGGGCCTCACCAAGGTCCGCCTGCTGACGAACAACCCGAAGAAGACCGATGCGTTTATCTACAGCGGTTTTGATCTGGAAGTGGTCGACCAAATCCCCATCGTCCCGCCGATCAACGAGCACAATGCCGAGTACCTGGCGACGAAGCGAGATAAGATGGGACATCATTTACCGTGAGGCCCCAAGCCGACGACTTGTCGTCGAAATAGCGGTCGAAATACCGTTAGCCCAAAGCCAATGCATTATCATTTCCACGCCAACATCTTCGCCCGGCCTTATCGATGCACATGGGAAAAGGCGGCCACGGCGCTCGAGCGTTTGCCACGGATGATTTTCGAGCCTGACGGATCGTTCGTCGTCAGCGGTGGCACCGGTTCCGACCGCTGGCAAGTCGATGGCCATCTGTTCGACTTCGATGGCCGCTTGCACCGCGTGGAGCTGCACGGCAATTGCCCATCCGAGGCACTGGATGCGTTGCTCCGCTGCATCGGTTGGCCCGAGGTGTCGCTGGAGTTTGAGATGGTCCGCGAAGGGGTAGTGCTCGATGAGGCCGAATTTCGACGTGCGGTGAGTCTGCGAGCCGGGTCGTCCCCGACCCCGAATCCCCCGACCCCGATCCCAATAATCACGATACCGACATCAATTATGCTCCCACCCGCTCTGAACCACACCACCTGGCACATCACCTTCGGAACCTACGGCACACGTCTCCATGGGGACATACGCCCCACCGTCGACAAACAGCACAACCATCTGAGTGAAGCGTTCATTGCACCAGACCAAGTAAGAGAGCAAGTTGCTCGCGACCGGATGAAGTACTCTGCCGTCGTCCTCAACCTTGCACAAAGAGAATTCATCGAGCGGCAACTCCCTGAAATCTGCGAGCGAGGTAGCTGGCAGTATCGTACCTGTGCAGCAGCCCCAGACCACGTTCATCTGCTTTGCGACATCCCAGCCGAAATTCATGGTGAAAAAGTGCGCCGACTCATCAAGCGATGGCTGACGCAAAGTCTAAACCAACAATGGACATTGTCCCAAGGTGCCCGCTGGTGGGCAGAAGAGGGATCGAATAAAGCGATCCACGACGATGCGTATCGTAAGAATGCTTTTGAGTATGTCGAGAAACAGCGAGCATTGCGCTAAGGCAGAAGTTAACGGTCATTCGGGGTCGGGGACGACGGTTTTCGGGGTCGGGGACGACCCGGCTCGCTTCGGTTGTGGTGAGCCGGGTCGTCCCCGACCCCGAAAACCGTCGTCCCCGACCCCGGCTCTTCCGCTCACTCATCCTAACGGGAATAGGTCGAGTGAATATCCAGCTTCATACGGCCCTCGGCCGAGTATTGGTAAGAGCCTTGCGCCGTTTTTTCCTCGGCTGCCATGCCGATCGGCCCGGAAAGTTCGGCGGTCACGGTTCGGCAAGTCGCCAGTTGAATGGCCATACGGCCTTCGATTTTCAGATTCATTTTTCCTGGGTCGTGGGCAATCGCTTCGACGTTCACGCCAAAGAGGGCGCACGGCTGCCGGTCAATGGTCTCGGTGCCCAATAATTCCAGCTCGAACGATTGAACCTTGCCAAACGGATCGCCCAACCCGAGTAGTTGCTCGGCAAGTTGTTGTGGCAAGGCAATCCGCTGGCCGACGGTAAATTTGCGACCGAGCAGATACTTCGCCAGCGGATTGGGCTTTCCAAGGGTTTGCATGTTCTCCGAAACGATCGTGTATTGATCCTGGGGCGGGATGTTGCCATCAAGATCGGTGATGACCAACTGCTCGCCGTTGCGGGTGACCAAATACGACTTGCCCTCGACTGGCTGCGAACTCATTTTTGCCTCGGCCGAGCCTGTTTGCATTTTTTGCTGGCTCGTGCGATAAGCGACTTTGGCCCGTCGAACTCGGCCGATTGCCACCTCCAAGACTTCGATCCCACGTTCCTGCCGGCGGACCATGGAATTGGTGCTTTGGTGTGCTACCTGGTCCGATTGGGTAATGATGGTCGCAAAATTGAGTTCCACCCGGACATCTTGAATCAATAAATCGCCGATGTTCGTGGGCCGTTGCGTGAACTGCACTGTTTGATTTTCAGCAGAGGTTTTACACGTGATTAGAGATGCGATGATGGCAGCAGCAATGCGCACGTGATAAACTCGAAAGGCACAAAGCTTATGGCTGTTAAGAAGCATGTAAAGTTTCCCAATTCCCTTGATGGGTAAGTATTTCCCAAGCCGACTGCTTGCAGTCGATTACTCAACAACGGCGCATCATCGGAACCATCCATTTGTGGGTCAACCCTGAACAATCGCACGTGATTGCCCCCAGTCATTTGTGCGCGCATTGCTGGCATTCCGTCGCAGTTGCCCACTTTTTGCTGCCTAAACGGCCTAGATAGACCGAGTCGCGGTTGCTATGATCCCTCGCCCATTTCCTGCCGCGGCCGCTTTGCTAGGCTTTGTCAGAAATTCGTGAGCCGTACGCGCTAGCGTCGGGTGCCAACGGGAAAGCTAGCCTGTCGTAACCTCACCCGAGGCTAGCGCCTACGGCTCAGATACTCGAAACAAGCGATCCTGCCAACCACACACGTTGAGAAACCAACCCATGGTGATTCGATCACAGCGCATGAAGTTTTGGATGAAGGCTACAGCCCTATCGACATTTCTGATGGCGGCTTTCCTGATAATGGGCGACACGCAAGCTTTGGCCCAACAGCAAGGCGTGCCACCCTACGGGCAAACGACGCCGCAGAGCCAATCCATCCATCCCACGTCGCCCGGCTCGGGCACCCTCGACGATGCCGCAAGCTTGGTGGCACAAGTAGCCCAACTCGATGGTCAGCCTACAGGGCAGCAGGTCGCTATCGGTCCGCCGTTTCAATTGAACGAAGTGGAAAAGCAGTTTGTCAATCAAGTGCTCACGATGTGGGAAAATGAGAGCGACAAGATTGCCACCTATAACTGCCAATTCGATCGGTTGGAGTACGACCCGGTTTTCGGCCCGGGAGACGATACGCCACTGATCATCAGCCATGGCCAGCTTACCTACGCCAAGCCCGACAAGGGGAGTTTCAAGATCGAGGAAATCGAGCGGTGGGTTCAAAAAGACAAACAGCAGCCAGGAGAGCATGTCCTGCAAAAAAACGAAGTGGGCGAACACTGGGTCTGCGATGGGAAGGCCGTGTACGAATACAATCATAAAAACAGGCAATTGGTCGTGCAACCGTTGCCGCCCGAGCTGCGCGGCAAATCGATCGCCGATGGCCCGTTACCGTTTTTATTTGGCGCCGAGGCAGGAAAAATGAAGCAGCGCTATTGGATACGGAGTCAGCAGTCGGATGCCGCAACGATTCGGCTGGAGGCCTACCCGCGCCGGCAAGTCGACGCGGCCAACTATCATCATGTGGAAGTGATGCTTGATCGCAAAACGATGTTGCCTGCCGCGATTCAGGTTCACATGCCGAACAACCGCAATCGGGCAGTTTACATTTTCAAAGATCCGACGATCAACGGTAAGATGGACAAGCTATTCGGCGGTTTCTTCCAATCGCCCCGCACGCCATTGGGATGGACAAAAGTCGTGCAGCCGCAACCGGGAGACAACGCAGGCCCGCAAGCCGCATTACCTGGGACGAGTCGGCAGTAGACAGTACTCATCACTCATCACTCATCACTCATTCATCACCCGACGATAAACATCCGCAACGTCCGCCGCCATCGCTGCGGCCGAAAAACACTCGGCATGACGCTGTCTCGCCTGGGCACTGAGCGACAAATAATCGGGCTCGCCAGCAATCATCTCCTCAATGGCAATCGCCAATTGACTCACACTGCCCGGCTCGACCAACAGCCCTTCTTCACGATGCCGTATCGCCTCGGGAATGCCTTCCACATGACTGGCAATCACAGGCACGCCGGCAGCCATCGCTTCGAGCACCACCATCGGCAACCCCTCGCCAAACAAACTCGGTAGCACAAGCAGATCGATCTGTTTCAATTCGGCTTGAATGTCTTCAACAAATCCGGTCCAGGTGATCAAGTCGCCGATCCCCAATCGGTCGACAAGCTGCATGATACTTGCTTTGTATTCGGGCGTTTCAAACGGCCCAACCGCCCGAAGCTGCACACCGATGCCGCGCGAGCGGAGTGCCGCGAGCGCTTCGAGCAGCACTTTCATTCCCTTACGCGGTCGGAACAGAGCGGTCATGCCAAGCGTCCAAACGTCGGTTGGCTTGCTGCGTGTGGCGACGTCCGTCTGTTGCGGGACACCGTTGGGAACATAGGTTATCCGGTCGGCAGTAAATCCTTGCCGGAGCATCTGTTGTCGCAGGCTGGGCGAAACGGTGATCAATTGGGCCGCGTGGCGGAGGCTCCAGCGTTCCAGTCGGGCATTGACCCAATTCTGCAGGCGGTGGGTGGAATCGCTGCCCGTGGGGCTGTGGACATGATACACCAGCGGCACCTCCGCCCGACGGGCCGCCATGCTGCCAACCAACGCCGATCGGGGCGTATGGGCATGGACCAAGTGGTAATCTTCGTCGTGAATCAATTGCTCCAGTAAATGGACAGATCGCAAATCGAACCGCCACCGCATGGGCAAACGGTGGAGCGGTGCATCTTGGGCTTCGCACACCTCGGGGAAAAGTTCTGGCTTGACGCAAGCAAACCCAACATCGAACCCGAACTGCGGCAAATGCTGAGCGAGCAAATCTTGCACCCGTTCCGCCCCGGAATAGTGCTCGCCGTTGATCACGTGCAGCACGCGCGTCGTTGCCGTGGTAGCGGCTGTTACTTCCCGTTCGGAAAAATTGTCGGCGGGCACAACGACCGGCACGGAAACAGGCGAGAACGGGAGATCGGTAAGCGTAGAATGATTCATGGTCTATGCGGGATACAAGGTGCGCATTGCCGGACGAAAAAGCCCAGGGGTTGCAACCCCTGGGCTTTGAAGTCAAGTGTACGTTCGCAATCAGAGAAGAACGCGGAGAAACCCTGCTCGGTGTTATATCAGAATGAACACCCATGCCCGTTTGCGCCGGTTGTGACGGAAGAACTGATCAACCGATGTCCATCCAAAACATAACGTCAGCAGAGTTCCAACTACACTTTGTTTCAATAATCCAAGGATGCCTCAACGTGAGCCGTAGGCGCTAGCCTCGGGCAATCCAGATTCGACGTTTTTCTCTGGTTCACCCGACGCTAGTGCTTTACCTCCACAGCCCGACGCTAGCGCGTTCGGCTCAGGTTTTCTGACAAAGCCTAGTCGGATATTTCGCAGAGTTCTTTTGCTGTCATGGTGTTTTGCAGCACGCGCTCATCGTCGACCATATAATCACGCACGATGGGAACAGCGTCGCGCTTATTCGCCAGCACCAGGTGAAAGATCATTTCAGAACCGTTCAGAAAAGCAAGTTGCGAGGAAATCAAATAAAACTCCCACATACGGCAAAATCGTTCATCATAGATTGCCGCGGCCTTATCCCAATTTGCCATGAAGCGGGCACGCCAGTCTTGGAGTGTGTAGTAATAATGCAGGCGCAGAATCTCGCAATCGATGACCCAAATGCGTTGACGTTCCGACGCGGCTAGAATCTCAGACAACGACGGCGCATGCCCGCCCGGAAAGATGTATTTGCGAATAAACGGACTCGCGGTGCCTGGAGGTGCATTGCGTCCTATGCTGTGAATCAGGCCGATTCCATCCTCCTTCAACAGGCTGCGGAATTTGACAAAGAATTCGTCATAATGTCTCAAGCCAACATGCTCGAGCATTCCCACCGAGACGACCCGGTCATAGGTCCCCTGCAACTCTCGATAGTCCATGTGCTCAAAATGAACGCGATCCTCGAGTCCCAATTCCTTGGCTCGGGCGCGGGCAACGCGGATTTGCTCGATCGAAAGATTGACGGCGGTCACTTCGACATCGGCTACCTGAGCAAGATAAAGCGCCAGGCCGCCCCACCCGCAACCAAGTTCGGCGATTCTCATGCCGTCTTCGATTTTCAACTTGGCACAGACATGATGCTTTTTGTTGAGTTGGGCTTCTTCGAGCGTATCGTCCGGACTGCGGTAATAAGCGCAGGTATATTGCAGATCATCATCTAGGAAGAGACGATAGAAATCATCCGACAGATCATAATGGTGCGAGGCGTTTTTCAGAGCTTTTCCGATGGGGTTGTATTGCTCAATGCGGCGCAACGAGCGCCAGATGCGCCTCAAGACGTTTTGAAGCGGATGTCCTGCAAGTCCAGAACGGTTGATGGAGAAGAGTTCGAGGAAGTCGAAACATGTCGAACCCTCTTCAAACGTCAGTTCGCCATCCATGTAGGCTTCGCCCACATACAGCTCGGGATTGAAAAAGAACTTCGTGTAGAGCGACTTATTGTGAAGTCGCATCGTCACGATCGGCTCAGCAGGCCCCCCAGAAAACGTGTGCAGCCGGCCGTCGGCGTCATAGACATGCAAGGTTCCGCGGCGAATGACTCGACGCAATAAAGTTGACAGCAGTTTCATGATAAGCCTCTCGCTTATAGCAAGAGAAAAATGGCAGGAACCTTTTTGCAAGCAGCCCCGCGCATTGGCGGCGGCAAACCGGCAACGGATCGAGCAGCCGAGTTTACCACCGCATGCGATGGCCAGGGAAGAGCAATGCGACCAGCGGCGCACTCATGGCAACCGCGCGGAGCAAGCATTTCAGCCTCCGACTTTGCCGGGGGCTGAAATTGCGACTTGGTCGTTCTCCTTATTCACTGCAAAATCGAGCCACTAAAATTCCGGAAGAACCCTTGCTATTGGCATTTGATCGGAGGCCGAACTGTTATCAAAGATCTTGTTTCCTGGTCACCATGGGATAGAATGGGGATCAAAGTCGTAGTGAGTAGGGGGGATGGAGCGACTTGGTGAGATCAAAATTCCTTTCCGTCAGTAGAGACGTGCCCGTGTGGAAGAAGATTTTCTTGTTTCTCGGCGCCAGATTAATCTTTGCGGTCGCGTTCTTGCTCGAAGTGCCTCGGTTCGTCACCGGCATCCTGACTTACGGTCGCCAGATTCGTAAGGGCACATTGCAGGTCGGCGACCCGGCGCCGCATGTGACATTGCACGATCTCGACGGCGCCGTGCCGAGGGCCCTCACCGACTGGATTGGAGACCGTCCTCTCGTTCTCGTCTTCGGCAGCTTTACCTGACCACCGTTTCGACGCTCGGTCGAGCGTTTCGAGACGATGCAGGAACGCTTGGCCCGCCGCGCCGACTTCCTGACGATTTACATCAAAGAGGCGCACCCTGAAGACGAGTGGCAGATGGGCAGCAACGAAACAGAGGACGTCTGTTATATGCAGCCAACGACCCTGGCAGAGCGAATCGCTATCGCCCGCGATTTCGTCAAGCGAACCGATTACAGACTGCCGCTCGTTGTCGATTCGATGGACAATGCCGCGGAAAAGGCCTTTGCCGCATGGCCGGAACGCCTCTACGTCATCGACCCTGACGGTGTCGTCGCATACAAAGGCGGTACGGGACCGATGCACTTCAATCCCGACAAACTGGAAGTGTGGCTCGACGAACGGCTCAAGTGATCATCATGCGACGATTCCGCGCATCGCATGGCAACGCGACTGGCGGACATGCGTCGGTGCTGCCTGTCACTTGCTCATCCGAAAACTTTTGTCAATCGGCCAATCATGCAACGCCCTTTCAATTTGATGGATTTGACTACACACTGGCCCGGCGTTCATTGGCGATGTCGAGCTATCTCATTGTGAACGGAGCCATTCACATCGGGGAGGTCGAGCTGCACTGTCGCGTTTTACTTGTCCGTAGGCCAATCTCGCAATTGAGGTGTCAACACTTCGTCGAATTCCGTGAAGAGGTTGTCAAAAATCTCTTCCCGGTCTTGGGAGGTTGGCTCCAAATCGAGATCGTGATCGCCAGATAGCCTCAAGGCAGGCGCTGCAGGGTCAGTGCGATGGTTGATGGCAAACCGCTGGGCCAATTCGACTGAGGGCTCAATGTCGAGCGACGGAGCTTGGCGTGGTGGCGAGTATCGCAATTGCGTCGATATGTCACCTCGATTCGATCCGATCAGCTCAGCCAACGCTACATCATACAGCTCGCCTCGTGTCGACTGAGAAGCTTCGCCAGATTCCTCCGCCGCCATTAACAGAGATGTGCTGGCCGACGCCTCATAACTGGAAGAGGTGCTTCCAGTCGTTTCTCCCACCAGTGCAACCAGCGACGCGGGAGGAACAAACTCAAACGCCCCGATGTCGTACTGAGCCCCACCCACGCCATCACCGTCTAGTGGGCGGAGGTTACCGTCAAAATCCGTTGGCACTAATGGCACATCTAACGGATCATTGCCGGGATCCACCCCCTGATCAATTGCGTTGGTTGATGCCGACGTAAGATGAAAATCACCGTTAGGTGCATCCGCAAATGAAGGATTAGAAGTAAGGTTATTCCCCATTGTTGTGCCGGTTCCAACACTGATATTACCTTGTTGATTGTTGTACACGATATTATTAAAGAGGATATTATTCTTCTGGAGAGAGTAAATTCCCGTCGCAGGCAAAGAGGAAAAAGGCACCTTTCCATTGTCGTAGATGGTGTTGTTGTACACCTCATTATTATCCGCATTAATGCGAAGACCGAATGCCCCATTCCCATAGGAAATATTGTTCTTGAATAGGTTGCCACTTCCATGCCATAAGGTGATACCGGTGCTTTGGGAAATGGCCGGCGTAGTAAAATTCTGAAAATGAAGTATAAGATTTTTGTTGTTATACGTTTCATTGCCTTCAATCACGGAATTAAACAATGGATGCTTGGTATTTCCTAACCGAATCCCATGCCCATTGGCATCATGGGAATCGTTACCTTGGACGGTCAGTCCTGTCCCATGGACATACATTCCGTATCCTTCGCCAATAACTCCATTGTTATACATGTGATTATCAATAATCGTACTAAAACTGGCTTGTCCAAGTATGGCCTGATCTGCAACACCGTGTATGGTGAGATTCTTAAAGGTGAGGTGATGGGATTCACTCGGGTCAGCCACTGCTTCCTCAGTATCGTTGTTTGGTTCGAGTGGGTTACCCTGAGCATCCTTCAGCCTTACTCTGGCATTGATTTTTATCCCATTTTTGCCTTCAAAATTAGCTTTGTAAAATGTTGCGCATCCCTCTATGTCATTGACAAGGTCGCATTCTGTGTAATTCGGATGTTGAGGGTCTTTGTATTGGGCATTCAGATCATTAGTGTCTGTTATCTCAAGCCCATCAAGTACGACGTAGCTGTTGCCCCCTTCAAATTCAACCACTCTAAACCCATTGCCAGCACCACCGGCTAAATTACGGTCTAGCACAACCTGATCTGCTGGCGAGTCAGGCTTAAAGGTAATCGGTGCAGTGGACGTGCCATGGACCCCTTGGAAGACTATCGAAGGATAGGTACCGGCTTTGATGAGAACCGTATCCCCTGCTCGAACAATATCAACAGCCGATTGGATGGTTTTAAACGGATTACTACTGGTCCCAGCCCCGTTTCCTACCGTATTCGGATCATTATCGTCGACATAATAAGTCGTACTCTGACCGACGGAACTATCAAATAAGTCTGCTATTTCTGCTTGTGACAGAGCCTTGTCGTAGATCCTTACTTCATCCAGCGTGCCATCCATCGGCGAGTTGTTATCTCTTCTCATGCCAATCAGATGATTGGCTGCCGTATCACGGACCACGGTCGGAGCCGCAGAGAGGCCCGCGTTAGTTGCCAGTGTATCTTGGGTTCCGTTAACGTAGAGAGTGAGGGGAGTGTTACTATCACTGCCGTCGAAAACTCCCGTAACGTGCACCCAGCCGGTGGTTGCCGGTAGCGCCCCCTCCAAGGTGTACCATGATGTCCCGTTGTGCACGGCAAATGACCAGATGTCGGTTCGTCCCGACTTAAATCCGATGTCATCAAACCAGAGTCGATACCGACCTAGCGAGTCGTCGGTCCCCGAATCGCCGATGATGAAGGCGTCAGAAGCCAGATCGTCGAGATTGACCCAGGCGCTGACCGTCAGAGCGCTCATCCCTTCCAGCTCTGCCGGGTCTCCCAGATTTACATAATCATTTGCTCCAT
>CBDFMC010000011.1:0-161318 GCA_965249435.1 Lacipirellulaceae bacterium
CGGTCCCCTCTCGGACTTGGCCGTCTTGAGTTTGCAGACGGAAGTGCTTGAGCGTTTTTTCTTCTCCAAGCCTCAGGGCCGTTGTGATGTCACGACTGAGTGAGCGGTGGGAGCGGTTGAAGAGTTCAACGGCGTCGCGTTTGTTGACGAAGCCTTCGGTGGTAAGAGTTGGCATGGGAGTTAGGGGGAGTCTTGGCAGGAGGGTACGTCGAGACGCACCGTCTGTCAAAACAGGTCGCTCCGTCGGCGGTACGTCAACCGGGTTGCGTGTTGCGCACCCCCACGCCATTGCCCCCCGTCAGGCCCAAGACCGATTGGCTAGAAGCAGACTGCCGACGGCTTGCCGAGCGTTGGCACACCGCTGCCGTAGCGTCAGTCGGAGGGTAACGGACCGTCAACGGACTGCCGGGACGCACCGCAGGACGGACCGTCTGGCGTACCGCCCTCGGTGCGTCAAGCGGACCGTCAGCGCACCGTCAAATGGCGATTGACGGAGCGGCTGACGTGGAGTCATGTTCTATTCGAGAGAAGGGGAGTCGTTGGACTCATAGTTCGCTGACCACAATGGGCAAGGTACTCAGGTGGGATATTGGAAGTGCCGGGCAACCAAAAGTGTTGCACATCTGTTGCACATGCCGTAACATGAAGGCTGGGCCGCGAGAGGGCCAAAGAAGAGTTAAGACTATAAAAACAGTAGTACCGGAGGGGGGACTTGAACCCCCACGACCTTGCGGTCACTGGATTTTGAATCCAGCGCGTCTGCCAATTCCGCCACTCCGGCATTCCTTATGCCGTAACAGTTTACGGCAATTCCTCTCATCTTCAAAGGCCGCCATGTTGCATCTGCGGCCCATTTGCGGCCCATTGAGACCAGCTACGGGAACATCAGAAACATAAATGGTGCCTGCACAGAACATGTGCATTACTTTATCAGATTCCCTGTGGACGTCCACCACGCCGTAACCGTTCAAATTCGTGACCCGGGATTCGCCACTTGCCTGTTGCGGAATCCTTCTCGCATTCGATACGACCTTGATTGCACCATCGTTCCCGAACTGTATAGCCTGCGACTCTCATCGCTTGGGCAAGCTCGCCAGTGGTGTACCAGTCCTTGACCGAAGCCGCCTGCGAAACGCCCTTAATCTCTTCAAGTTGGCCACTCAGCTCTGCAACCTGACGTTCCAGTGCTGACAAACTCTGCAATATCATTGCTTCAGCTTGGGATAGGCCTGGCATCGACATCGGTGAAACCTCATTCATCACAACAGCTTAATTCGGACTGTTTTGGGGGGAATTCTCATCTCGTGTTATCAAGTAGCGGGCGTTTGTATCCTGTCCTCTTGTAGCAGCTCGTTCTCAGTTGGGGTGTGAAGATCGTATGGTCAGGACGAAGCCTACGGCAGTGGCAAGAAACTGCTATTACAATGGGCATTCCCTTTCCTGGGAATCTGATTGTCGAGTGGGGATCTCTAGTGATCCAAAATCTTTTTTCTGAACACAAGTTTCACAGAAGATATACAACCATAAGCTAACATGAACTGAGGTTATGCTTGCAAAAAACGAGTTTTCCTCTTCTCTAAAAGATTCTTGATGGAGGAATACAGCCCAATATTTTGTGTTGTCGTAAATCTCTTTCTTGCAAGTTTCACATGCCGCATAAACGGGCCTGTTGTTTTTCTCCAATTCACTATTATCACATTCATATTTACCCAGATTATGACTCACTTTGCAGTCACGGATCTGGATTTTTTGCAAGTCAAATTGCTCAGAGCATGCCCCACACAGAGTGTGCAAATAGTAATTGTCAAAAACTGTGATTCCTCCATCGCAGTGCGATTCCTGATTGAGCACGACGGCCCAATGTTTCACGGTTGCAAGAATTTCTTGCTTGCAGTTGTCACATGTTTCGGTGCAAGACATTTCACTTTCCTTTCATTAGGTGGATAAAAACAGTTGCAGAACAGGTTTGTAATTTATGTCCTCTAGATTTGTGACATCCTATAAGTGCATCAGTCATTCTCTGTTGATTACAATGCCGCAATGATCTTGTATCCAGGTGGACGAAATATTACGATTGCGCTGGGAAACGGCGCACTGTGTTTACCCCTAATGAACCGGACCCGCCCTCGCAACAGACGGATTTCACCCTTCATCGCATACTGATGCCACCAACGCGTGTCGGTGCGTGTTGGCACCAGGCAAACGACCGTGGCTCCATTGCGGGCCGATTCATAAGTTTTTTTCATCCACTCAGAGATTTCACGACCATACGGTGGATTCATAAACACCACCTGATCGCCCCAATCCTGAGTCAGGCCATTGTCCGCCTTGGTGAAATGGTGATTGCATTTCGCATTTTTGTCCGTTGAACAAGGGTCCAATGTGAATCCGAATTCCATATCAACCGCTTCAAAGAGGGAACGCGGAGTTTCCCACTCTGGAGTCGCTGACGAGAAAAGGGATTGTTGAACCATCGGGTTAACCGTGTAAGAATCTGTTTTTCGTTAGTTATGTTGTCAGTGAATTACTAAATATCTCGATTCGTAGACAGCACGTCGTCCAGACAAGTCGACAGACGATGAAGGTCATCCCGCAGCTCTCGACTCAAACAACCATCGTCCGCAATGGCATACGCCAAGACGCGGGCAAGTTTTACTAAGTCCGTGATGTCTTGGGGTGCAAAACGCTGCTCCACACTTCCACTGTTCGCATCCATACGAAAAACGTTAAAACGATATTGCCAGCCTCCCAGCTCATCTCCCTCTTTACAGACAGCAGCACAGAGCTGTCCTGCGCCGAGCATCATGTAAGGCCCATTGGCCGATGAGGGCATTGCCTCAATGATATTTAGATTGTCGTTCATGGCATCCTCTATCATTAATGTTTCTGAGCCAACGCGCAGTTGCGATTGGGTGGTAACTGTCATCGTTTCGAACGTCGGATTTCTATGCAAACTTGGATTCTGGTGGGAAGTGAGATTAGGATTCGTTTGGATTTGCTTGAACTGTTCTATCTGTGAGATAATGGACCTATGAAGCCCTGGGAATTCATTGCCAATCAGTTCAGCAACAAGACTCCTGGCCGCACGTTGTTAGTCGTGAAAATATTCAATAAACCGAAGAGCAAGGCACAACTCTGGTCACAAATCCGCTTGGCCGTACTCTACTTTGGATTTATTCTCCTGCTTGCCTGGTATCGGTATCCTGGAAGTTAAGGGCAGGGAGTGAGCAAATGCTCACCCCCTGCAAAACTTGATTAAACCATCAACAAAACCCCAGCTAGTGTCGCGGCAATATAGAGTTTGGTGCGTTGCTCGCCGTCAGGGATATTCAACCCGCCTCTCCAGCAATCAAATGCTGAAATGACGAGTTCCGTGACGACACACCAAACGGCTATATGAATCGACTCAAAAATGAGGTATTGAAAGTCAATCATGGTTTTTCCTCCACGTTGTTTGTTGGTAAATCGATACTGCAATTCAAGGGCACCGTAAAAGATGCCCCTGAAGTCAATACCGCAAACCACAACGAGAAGGATAAAACCGGGTTAAGGAAACGGTGCGCGGCCATTCATGGCCGCCGCACCGTGTGGTTAATAAGCCTGGCATCCCGCCAGGGAACTGTTAGGCAGCGTCTGAGGAAGAAGTTTCCTCCTCCCCTTCGTCGCTACCTTGGGTCTTCTCTTGGTTTGCTTCATACTCCCGCAGTTGCAAGAGGGCCGAATCAGTTAGCTCCCGTAGCGTTAGCAGAGCATTAGCTCCTGCTACGGAAATCGACTCGGTCACGTCCTCTGAACCTTTCTTGTAGGTTCGTTTGAACGTGGTTGAATACCAACGTTTGCCGTTGGTATCATTTTCCCAAATCGCCATCTGAAATGGCGGCAACCAGCGTTTGTACAAAGGTTTTTTCTTTTCCATATTTCCTCTTTTCATTTAGGGTTTAAAAACAGAGAGGGCACCATTGCCCTCTCTGTGGTGTTGTCAATCACGCGCCGCAGAAACCCAAGTGACCATGTGGCCGTCCCAATGGGACATCACCATAAAGACTTGGTAGTTTTCGGGATTCCATCGGGAGAAGATACAACCGGTGTACACTTTTTCACCACTTCGTAACTTCCCGAATTTACTCACATTGCAGTAGTTATTCTCAACCTCGTACTCTTCGAGATTGCCGAATATTCCACAACTGTGTAATTCCAGTGACCGCATCAAGAACAGTGAAGGGATTGAATCCCACACTTTGTCCTCGAAGCTGACACTTCCCAAAGGAAACAATGGGCCACCAAAGAGCAAATCACTGGAATAGCCCTCTAAGGTTGCGCATTGCGCGTGCGTTGACATCGTTTGTGCTTCCATAGCACCTCCTTTCTTACGTGTGTGTATTAGTAAATGGTCTCAAAGAGACCCTCTGCGTCCTCGCAAGATGGTTACTCCCCACGAGGAAGGGAGCCGAAGTCGAGAGCTTGCTGGCTGCTCACTTCGTTAAGAACCGGTGACAAAACCCGCTTACTAACCATCACCGTTGCTGCGGTGATCAAACATGTAGAGGCCCTGGTATGGCGTGCATGCCCGATGGGTTGTCGGTTGGGTAAAACCAGTAAAAAATATTTCCTTGTGAGGTTAGGGGCGGCTGCCGCCCAGGGTGCCGCTGCCGATGATGTTTTTTGTTCTTACCTTCGGCGCAGGGGCTGGCAGAGCTGAGGTCGAAGGGATCGTTGTTGGTGTTGACTGTCGGTTTTGTCCGACGCAAACAGACGTCGAACCGAGTGCTGGCCAAGGAGCGCTACACCGGCGTTGGTATTCTGAGAATTCCAAGTGATAGTCAGAGCGTGCTATAAAAGGGATGCCGTTATATTGCGCGTAGCCATCGTTGTTGGTGATTCGCATCAGGAAGGAACCAACGTCGCTGGACACTTTGGCGATGGTGGTCGCATCAAAACGGTCCACAATGACTTCCTGGGTGGTGACAGAATGGTTTCCTTCGCTGTTAGTAGTGATGGATCGGAGTTGGTCGATGTACTTGCCGCCGAGTCGTTGGATCTGGTCAATGGCATCTCGGCCACACCCTTTCATCCAGATCTGGGTGGCCGTATTCCCTTCGACTGCCGGGACAAAATCATTTTTATGGGTCTTCAGGTCGGCAACGGTTTGATTGGAAAGAATGATGCTGATTCCCAGTGATCGCGCCTGTCTCAGAGCTAGTTGCAATGCTCCTGGGGCGACCATCTGCTGGAATTCGTCTATGACCAATACGACGTTATGTTTTTTCTTTTGCAGGCTGGTTGCCGAAGCCAGTAATGTGGCCAGTATCACTCGACTAACTTCCGCGGAAACAATGGGGGCAACCAAAGAATTCAGCCCCCAGTAGGCAACTCCTTGCTTGTTAAACAGGCTGGAGAGATCGAGGGCCGCATCGCGAGCAGATTGCGGGTGATGCGGTGAAACATTAAGCGTCTCAACCTTCGCCAGTCGTCTGATGATAAGACCGGCGTGTTCGCCGTCTTTTTTCACGGAGCTGCTGAGTTCATGAGCCCGAGCATGGGCCATTTCATAAACGACCCGCTCTTCTAGCTCGCGATAACTGGCGATATCGGGATATTTTTCATTAACGAAATCGAGCACCTGATAACTGGCATCACTGAACCACGATTCCCCGTAATCGCGAGTGAACCCCAATCCCATGGAAGCTAGATGGATATCGGTACGCTCCGAGGGGCTGATATTGTTCCAAAAGGACTGAGCAAAAGGTGAGCAAAGCTGGGTGGCCCAACCGTGGCGGATCGTGAAATGCCAAGCATCGTTATGCTTGTTGATTGAACGAGTGGCTTTGATAAGCGTTTGGAGCAATTCAAAACTATCCGCTTTCAAGTCGAGACAAATCACGCTGTGTCCTCGGTGAATTAGTTGCTCCAATAGAAATAGCAGCGTGGTTGTCTTTTGGGAGCCGGTAGATCCACTGATCCAGAGATGCTGTCCAACGGTCTTGAGAGGATTCAAGATCGGCGAGTTGTCGGCCACCACGTGCCCCATGTAGAGGCTTTCTTGCTCATGCATATTGGGAGAATTGGCAAGGTCCTGAAGGAGCGGTCCCCATTGTTTTGGCAATGTGGCAGAATTCCTTAGTCCGCCAGCCTTGCCAAGCATGGAAAGAGAACCGAGAAAGCAGGCGAGAAGCAAGCCAAGACTGGGAAGACTGTATGCCAGCACGGCCATTTGTGGTGACAAGGAGCCGACGTCAAGCGGCTGGTCACCGATCAGGAGAAATACAATCGGGGAGACTGTCGTTGAGAGCAACAGGAGTGTAAATACTGTTAACGCTAAACGTGTTATTTGTGAGCCGGCGGGGCTCTGCCAAATGCCGGGCAGCTTGTGGTTTTTATAGTTGTACCCAAACCAACTAGTTATCGCATTTCCAAAATCTTTTAGGATTGGTACCAGTTTGGCGCCGGCCGGGAGCGTGCCATGCTTGCGAAATTGCTGGGCCACACTTCGCTTTAATGGTGTGGCAATACAATATTCAAGATAGTGGTGGCGGAATTTCCTAACGGCATAGATTAACAACAGCGGTAGAAGCAACAGAGAGATTCCAATGGGAATTTTCATTAGTGCGAACGAACAGGCAATAGTGGCAAGATAGAACCATGAGCCATTTCTCATTTGGGTCAGCAATGGAAGAATCACCACGTAGATCAGAAGGAACATCCAGAAAACAGTGAGAGATGGTGAGTCCAAAGCCAAATACGTCCAAAGGAATCCGTTTTGCAGAAGCATGGGCGCGATGATTGCCCCGCAGAGCAGCAGAGATATTCTCAGAGCATGTCGGCGGGGAAGACGGTCTCTTACCGGCCACTGCGAACGCAGTGGTTCCTGCGGTAAAGCGTCGACGTTGACGGGGTTCTTAAAGTCTATTCGTGAACATTCAAGCGCCATGGGAAAGTCTCTTTAGAGGAGATTGCTCAAATCAGGGTGGTCGTAGACAGCCGCTAGGGGGTACCAAGGATCATTTTTAATTTCTTCAAGCAACGCTTCACGCCTTTCGGGAGTGGTCGTGATGGTAATCACCATGAATCCATCTTGTTCAATAAGTTCGCGAAAGGGCTGGATCTCACGAAAGGTATGGAGCTGTTGTCTATGTTTTTTCAGAATGAGATGTGGGTACTCGGTCAATTCGACTTTGATCTGCGCCAAACGTTTTTTGCCGTCGAAGTTTGTCATGCAAAACGGCTGAGCCGAGTACTGTTTGGGGAACCAAGGAAAAAGACTGACTAATTCTTGCGGGAGTAGTCTTTTGTAGATTTTCTCTCCCGAACAACAAAACAGAAGTGTTCCTAGGTCAACGGGAAGGACTTGCTCTCCTCGTGGAATCGTTTTACGGCGGGGAGCGTCGAACAGCCGTATGCACCGTTTTCCAAGCGTGTAGTATTTTGACTTGTGCCAAAGGGGGTGCCTGGCCAAATAGCCATCTTTCACTAGTCGGGTGGTGACTTGACTGACGGCATTGAGCGTTCTGGTTGGAAAAAACATTCGATGCAGCACGGGTACGGTACCGATCCCCATCCGATAATGAAAATCCAAAATGTGGTTATCCCGTTTGACAGGAAGCGTCGGGCGAAAAGGCGTGTGCTTATTCATGCTTACATGATCCAGTAAGGGGTGTTTTGTAATGATTCATGGAGTTCCTGAAACCGAGATTTTGGATAAGTTCCGGCATATTCGATGGCCAGCAACACACGCCCCGTTTTGGGATGAACGAAATGGGCATCCTCGATTTTTTCTCCAGGGACTCGTTCGCACGCGTAGCTGTCTTCACCACGCCAGCAGCGCACAGTGAGTCGTGGCCAATTTTTGTAGGAGTAGAGATAAGCTTCGGTGAGCCCGACTTCATGCGTAGATTGACCATGCTTGAGTTTCATCTGCCGATGAACGGCAAATTCCCCGAGCGTTAATCTGGTCGGAAGAAATGCTCCTTCTGTAATGGGAGGTAAATCACGAAAACGAGCTTTTGCTTGATACGACAATTTTCCGAAGTCAGGTTCAGGACTACCGGGGTACCAGCGGTAGAGTGGCTTATTGAAGGCTGGTAGCCGTCGGGCACGGATGGTGATTTCTTGCGTAAAACCGGCTGAGGCAAGCCTTCGAAGGTCGCGTCTGGCATTCGAGGTCGACACTCCCCACCAGCGTGCTAGCTGCCGAGGAGTGATCAGCCGAATGCTGTTCGCCAAAGCCCATAAGAGCAACCGTTTTCTAGTTGAACAGACCATTGCGGTTCCCTTCCTTGCGGTGCCGGAAATCTATCGCCGAGTTTGGTGTAGAAGCGTTTTCCTGGACAAAGGCCACCACCTGCGCCGCCTGTAGCTGCTGCGTGTTGCTGGCGTCGTTCCATGTCATTAAGGGGGTGCGCGCTACGGCAACCGTGTCGAATTCCTTTTTGCTGTTGGTCGGATGCTTTTCGACAACCTCATGATAGTTGGGGTCGATGGGGACCCCTTGTGAGACCTCACTGATCGTCACTCCAAGCAGTTCAAGATCCTGTTGGTAGTAGATCTTGTAGCGGTTCAATATTTTGAGAAACACTTCACGAAGGCCATCCGATTGAGCGGCGTGCTCGTTTGTCTCTCGCATGTCTCGAAGGACGTCATGGTAGCGTCGGCGTGCTTGTGCAATCGCCGCATCACAACGTTCACGGCTCAACAAGAGTGTCCGTGCCAAATCTTCAAGCTTTACAACGTTCATTGGGCTAAGATCATCCGGAGGCGCTTCTGGGCGTTCTTGGATGACGCGAGACAAGAGTTTGAGTAGACCTTCGTTTTGCTCCTTCCGGAGTTCTCGTAGTTCTTCGACGACGCGATTGTGTGCGGTAGCAAGTCGGCTAATTTGCTTGGTATTATCAGCGACGGTCGGTCGTTTTTTGCTGGTGGGGGGCTTAGCCATGTTGGCATCTCCTATTTGTTAGGGTTAGTTGAGAAACAGTTCCATAATGTTGTCGAAAAGGACCGGGATCTGTTGGGGATCATCGGCGGAGAAATAGTGCTGTGAGCTTGTTGCAAGGCGAGTCAGATAGCCGTCGTCAACATCGCTACCTATGCCAAAACAGATCAACTCAGCACCCTTTTTCAGTTCCGTAGCTGCAACTTCGGCTGCTTTTGAGTTATGAGGATGTCCATCAGTAACGATTATTGCCAGCTTATGCGAATGGCTGCGTTGCGAGCGTAGCTCTCCGATTGCAAGTTCAAATGCCTCGGTCATCGGGGTTCCTCCATTGGGTTCTAATTTTCGCACCGCCCGGACTGTCTTCTTAGCGGTGGTACCGAATGGACAAAGAACACCGGTCTGCAAACCGAACGTAACGATAGAGAGACGCACATCGGTGCTGGAAGATTGACTAACAACGTTTTCAATAGCGACCTTGGAATTTTTCATTTTGTCTCCCTCCATGCTTCCGGAGATGTCTTGCATGATGACCAAGTCAACAGATTGCTGAGGTTCTTCTTGCGATTCCTCATGACTTGACGAGAGACGCCCAGAGATCGCTTCAACGGCAGGAAGTGAGGGAAAGCTTAAGTGACTATGTATGGAACCATTGGAGATTGAAAAGCCACATAAGACCTCATGCTCGCCTGCAGGCACGTCTATTTCACGAGTGATCGTTTGCAGGCGATTGACTTCACTATCGTCCAGTAGAGACGGAATACCGTCCGTCGAAGAAGGAACAACCACAGCAGGTTTTGCTTCCACAAACTGGAGCTTGAGAAGGGACTTCCCACCATTTGAGGTGATCCTTTGGCCGGTATCCTGAAAGTTCTCACCGCCAGCCTTCACGATCGTGTTAGTGGGCATTAACATCTTGTTGGTGTAGGATTTTGAACCGTTCAGCGATGTAAGCATGCGAATGCCTAACCCACGGCCAATATGGGAATCTGTTTCTTCATCGTTAAAGCCAGCGATAGCAGCACCACTGGCGACGACGTGGGAAGAGTTGCTGGAAAGAAGAATTTCGCTTTCCGGTTTTCCCGTAATGTCGGATACATGTTTGAGGACTCCCCTAGCCATGGCTGAGCCACCAGCAATTCCGACCAGATCGATATCGGCCCATTGGTAATTCGAATCTGCAAGCATGTTTGCAATGGCAGCATCGAACCTCACCCAAATCTCTTTCGTGAGGTCGTCGTACTCATCTGCAGTTAGAGACAACTCTTCAGGACCAGACTTACCATTGAAAAAGACGGTCGCGCTGTCAGTTGTCGATAATTGCTCTTTGGCTTCTGCGGAAACTTTCCACAGTTCGATGGCAATACGTCGTATTTTGTGAGTCTTCAGAGACGGATGAGCCAGATCCAAACCACGTTCTGGATTGAAACATTCACCAACCTTCAACTTCAATACGTCAGAAAAATTCTGAAACAGCACGCCTGTAACATTATCGCCGCCCAGCAACGGATCACCGGTTGCTCCAACGACTGTGTCTAGTTTTCCCTGGTCCCACTGATGAACAGTACAGTCCAAAGTGCCACCACCGAAATCAACAATCGCAAGCAAGTTGTTTTGCTGGATGCGATGCGACTTCTCTTCGAGCAGACGATAGGCAGCGGCAACAGGCTCAGGAATAAATGCATCAATTTCTATTCCAGCTAGCCGACCCGCGTCGCGAAGCCAATCTTGCTGCTGCACTCCCCAATTGGCCGGGTGGGTTATCGTGACGACTAGTTCTTCTCGGAGTTTCGTGCCGTCGAGGTACTGGGCGATTTCTGGGTCTGATTTTCTGACGACGTTGAGAATGCCTTGGAGGATTAATGCAAATAGCATAATGGCCGTGCGCCCCCCATAAACGGGATCTGTCGCTGCGTCGTACATTCGGCGTTTGAAGTGGGTAAACAGATTTTCAGGATTTTTGTAAGCCGCACGAAATGCCTTCTGTCCTACAAGTTCTTTCTTGCCTTCTTCGTCGGGGAAAGATACGGCACTTAATAGCTGTGGACCTTCGCCAGGGAAGGAGAATTCCTCAATACGACCATTCGACATTTTCGAAGCCGTACTGTTGGTCGTACCAAGATCGATGCCTAGAGATGTTTTTGTGGACATGAGTTTTCCTTAGTTGTGAATAATAGGTATGGATACCGCTGCTGATGGCGACATCCACACACAAGTTTGTGAAGTGTGGTAATGCAATAAAGTTATTTGGCTTTTATTTTTCTCTTCTTGCGGCGACCATTTTTGGTAGCCACAAGAGTTTTGTCTGAGCACACCGGCGCAGAGAGACTCTCGACATCTGCCCCCAAGGTGTTGTCTTGATAAGTGTCGGCCAGCAATTCGTTGGCAAATTCAACACCGCTCGCTCCGCGACTGCTGAGGATACGAGTTAGCTCCGATTCCAGACGTTTTGCGGCGACGGTATTTCCGTCTTCTTGAAGCGCCCGGATTTTTGCTTCCAGCTCCGCTTGGAGGTTGGCATCTGCGATTGCTTGGCTAGTTTCAAATTGACGAAACATGCCTGAGAGTAAAAATCCAGCTAACCGATTGTGGACTGCAGTGAAAAAAGAATTGAATGATAAATTCATAGAAACAACCTCCTAATTAGCGAAGAAACAAATGACAAAAAAACGAAAAGGCCTGCGAAGATGACAGTCCGGAACAAGTTGGTCACGAATCTGTTGCTGCTTACGTAGGCGGGATTCCAGAACCCTTCGAGGGTTTTGGAATTCGACTTGGGACTTTCCCAGAGATGCCCGTCTTTAAACTGCTACAGCTTTCAAAGACGGATCGTGAGCCCAGTACCGGAGAGAAATGGCACCAGCACATATCCACAATTGGTGGAGCCGTAGCGGGCGTCTAGCAGCACTCCTCAGGTGTCGGCTCTGGGTTAAAGAGTCCCAAGCCCGAGCGGGTGCGTTCCGCGAGGAAGTAGCGGGAAGAATTGGCGCCGCATAGAATTCGGCATGGACAAGCGGGTTTCAGCAACGAATCTTCGCTGCTGTATTTCTGCCACGTGAGGCCGCTGTATTGAATTTGGGACCCTGGTAACGGGGACTTGATCTGTTAGTGCATATTCAGAAATCTGTTCTAAGAGACCAGCAGGATAGGCAAATGGTACCGCCCATAAACGAAAACAAGTCTCGCCATGTTTCTTGGTGAGAATGAATCTGGACAGGATGGTAGGGAGGCTGTTGTTTGCCCTTTTTGCAAGAGACTTTAAGTACCAGGATTCGTAGGCATCCGACAGTTTTTTTAGACTCCTTCTTCCTACACGAGGAGAAAGCAATAGAGCCTCAATGCTCATGATGGATGCTACAAGCAAATACTTAAACGGAGAATCCGTAAAGTAGTTCAGGAAAAAGAACATAGAGACAAACAATACACACCAAATCTTGCTTAGTTCAAAGAACATCTCACGCAACGATTGCGGACTTGGGCGGTAGATACATAAAGAACATTTGTCGAGTGTCCTGGAGACCACGCTTCTTCGTGCGGAAGGTTCAGGTTTATTTCGTAAGGCGTTTTTTATATGTGCATCGTTATTAGAAACCCAAGTGCGGAAATTATCGATATTCTCTTTGCATTTTCTACGATGCTTTTCAAGATGTTTGGCAGAACGTAAAACGTGGTGGTGAGCTTCAGTGTAGCTGCCGATAGACAATAGGGAATGTGCAAGCGAGCACTCAGCACCTGCGATCTTCAAACGTGATGATTTCTCGAACGTGGTAAGCTCAACTAGTGCTCTATTTATGTCAATACATTCAGCAGAGTGTGATAGCTCTTGCAGCTTTTTGTAGAGGTTGGTGGCAAATGGCGCCCGCTCCCTTAGTGAGTAATTATTATTTAGGTTTTCAATTGCTTCCCTGAGGTGAGCTTTGGCATCCTCTGGTTTCTCCATCTCTATGAGGTTGTCGGCAAAAAAACCAACAAGCAGCGACAAATTGGAAGCAGTATCAGGATTCCCATTAGGAAGAGCGATCTGGTAAAGGTATTTTGCTTGTTCATAATAAAGAAGAGCTTGATCCACCTGTCCTGAATACCAGGCGCAAACGCCTAAACCATGAAGACAACATCCGACCCAGCAATCCGTATCGTCTGGACAACACTCTTCAAAGCGTTCTTTAGCCTTTGCGAACAGTACCGCTGCCTGTTCGTAGCGTCCTAGCGACTGTAAGCAAAATGCCTGTTGAAAATATCCCTTGGCGAGGCGGGTGGTAAAGGCATTGTCGTATTCGTGTGACAATGTGGACTCTCGAAGTCGATTGGCTTGCAGGTAGGTTGTGAATCCTTTATGAAATTCACCTCGGAGCCGCTTGGAGTATGCTTGGCCACACAGAGTGTCTGCTAAAAGTCGTGTATGCTCGATGGAGGGATCAGTTTTGTACAAATGACGAGCAACAAAGAGACGTTTCCGAGAAAGATCCCCTGCTTTCTCCCATTTTTTCTCCGCGCGCAATTTGTGCAACTCCGCCCAGGTGGAGCTAATGAAATCACGTGCTGATTGTGGAGAATCGAAATGCATAAAAACCTCGTGTGCCGAGTACAAGGGAAATAGTAGTTGTTTTTTACAAGAAGTACAAATTTCTAATCGATTCGAGATCGAATCTTGTACGCAATTCACGGACTACGGGGACAATGCGAGATTGTCCCCTTGCCCAACTAACTACTTTTCAGGCAATAACTTACCCATATTGCGAACACTCAATTGGAAAATCTTTTCAGATGAGGGGGTGACTGAGAGTTTTGGTGGGGGGGACAGTTGCGAGCGAACGGCCTAGTGAGCGTGATGCGAGCTGCCTGCCCTAGCAGGTACGAGCAGCGGCATAGTGCTTGCAGGTGAGTATTCGTCCCCAGACGAATCCACCAAAAGCATGTCATGCCGCAAGGCTCCACCTGCCCCAGCAGGTGAGCCGCATGATGCGTGCTCTAGCACGCGACTCGGATGAATTCGCCCCAAGCGAATCATTCGAGAACAAAATCGGAACCGCTAGCAATGCCAAAAGGGTGCCAACGTTAGTTGGCGGCATTTTGGCTGATAGAGGTTATCAGGCAGAGCCAGAGGGTGAGACTCTTTTTCCGCAACGCGGAAATAAAAGAGCGAACCCGTGGTGGGGCCGGAGGGATTATTCCCAGCAGGAACCTGCTCGGAAATTCCCGCCGGTGTGGCCAGACTCGCGGAACAATTCCCGGGGAATGTTACGGGGGAGGGCCACCCTAAAAACTCACGAGCTCTAGCGAGTCAATTCCTAGGGGAATTTTCGGCGAAAGCCGAAATGAGTAAAGATATCCCGCAGGGATACCAAATGGGGTGGCGTGGTGGAGGGGGCACGGTGGTGGAGCCGAAGGGAGCGGCACGAGCGGAGGCGGAGCAGCCGTGCTGCGAGCCAGAAGAATGTCCTGATAGAAAACCGGGTTTTCTGTCAGGAATTCGATGGGCGAGCAATAAACGGGCGAGGGCCGAAGGCCCGAGTCGAATTGCTCATTCCCACTGCGTGCCCAACGAGATCGCTAACTCCTCAAGTAATCGAAGGGACTTGCTGCGATATCCTGCCTTCAATTCACGCACGATAGAGGTAGCCGACTCAACCTCAAGGATCGCCCAAAATGAAACGTAGCCAGGCCTCGCTTCCGCCCAGTGATTGCGTGAGGGAGTCTGTTGGCTTAGCCGCAAAACACACAGACCTTCTGAATCAATCATTCCTTCATATTCTTTGAGCATGAATACTGCTTATCACAAGTTGATTTATTCAGTAAAGCTCACTTGGAGAAGGCATCGCGCCGGTCGCGTGGAGATTCAACGGCCTTCTTTGCAAAGCGGATATCAGGCTATGACAGGCAATCTTATCCAGCCTGATATCAGGCAGTGATAATCGCAAAAGTCCATTCTGGAAGGCCGTGGCGGCCACACCATGGGCATAAAGCTTGCGACGAAGGTCTCTTCCGGCAACGCGCATACTGCGGTAAATCTGATTTTCAAAGAGCAGGATTTGAGTTGTCATCGACCGATGAGGGGCAACAGGTTTCCAGTCGGCCTGCTTGGCAATTCTGGTAACAAGGTCGCGGTTGGAATGCGTTCTGTGAGATCGTCGAAGGTTTTTTGACAAGATTTGACTGGTTGCCGCATTGGCTACTAAAAGAGGGGCTATCTGCACAGTCTCACCAAACGGGCGTTCGATTCCCGTGGTAAGTTCGTCGGAAAATGGCAGCAAGGGGTCATCAACGTTCCCCGATCGGATCCAACTTTTCAGGGAACTGGAGATATCGCCTTGGCTAAGTGGATTGCCAAAAAAGCCGATGCCCATAGGATAGAATGCGCGCAGCCATTTGTGGGAACCTGCCAGCAAAAAGTCGCAATAGTTGGCTTCTAGCCGAAGTGGTACATGGCCAATCGCCTGGGCCCCATCGACCACCACAAAGCGTAATTCTGTTTGTTGGCGAATTCGCTCGACCAGTGCCTCGATTGGCAGACGAATTCCCAGATTGTCCACCAGGGGAAGGAATAGGCCATCACACTTCATACGGATAAACTCGCCAGTGATATATTTCACCAGCGCTGACGGCGAAATAGACTCTCGAAGCAGCATGTGTCGAATGGGGACTACCGTGAACTGAGTGGCGGTCCTTCGCAGCTCCCGACCTAGAATCTTCTTGTAGGCCGGCCAGCAGGTATCGGTAATCAGAACGTGACGACATGACCTCGCGAGCAACCTTGCGGCAATCTTCATCAAAGAAGCTGGGCGAGAGGCAAATAACACCTCGCTCTTACGACTAGCCTCAGCTAGCTGTCTCAGGTTTTCTCTGAACTTATAAACACCTTCCCAGTTCGATAAGCCGGGGTACTGCGTCCGTAGAGCAGACGGCCAACTAGAAAAACCCTCTTGGAGAAGTTGTGTAAAGTACAGCGTGCAAGAGTGCTCGGATGCGAAGCGAGCTAAATCGATCGACGCGTGATAAGCTAGCGATGACATTTGGCCCATACGCGCCGTATCAAGATACAGCGTATTGTGATGCACGGCCTCAGCAACTCCTATGATATTGATCATAGGTTGATCAGTGTTGCTGATCTAGTAACTCTTGGTAAGAAATTGCATAAACCAATAATCGGTTCCACATCACTTCAGCACGTTGCACTCGATCGTAGTCAAAGCTCAGTACAAACCGCACGGTACGCCCTGCCGGATTGCTGATTTGCTGACCCACTGCTCGATTACCGTAGATCCCCAGATCAGTGAGTAAATCTGTGTCGCTCACCAAGAGAGACTCACGGACAATAAAAATTCTAATGTCATGTCGATATTGTTGGTCGAGCCAGCTACGAATCGGTTCAACAGGAAAAAGAGAATCATCCGACCAAAGATGGTCGGCAACAATGGCAATGCGTTCGATGCCAACTGTATGATCCTCTTGCAGCTCCAAATTCAAATTGGTGCTTTGCTGTCCCGGACCATCTTGCCAGTAATGGGGAGACTCGATGTGGGCGATGGACCGATAGAGGTGCAAGCCGGGACTACGCAAGAGTTGCTCGTAGGCAACTCGCCAGCTTTCTGTCGATTGATATTCGATCGTAGCCCCTGACAAAGCTTGCGTTTGCTGCATAATGCGAGCCAGGTGTTGCGTTGCCAATTGCCGAAAAATGGGGTCGTGCAGCAAAGATAGCTTTTCAAGTGCCGCTGCCATCTGGCCGTGGAATTCGGCAAGCTCCTCATCTCGCATGAGGTTGAGCAGTTGAGAAATGGCGAGGGGACATTGGCCGGAGCTCGTTTGCGGTATTAACGCGGCAAGCGAAAGTCTGCACAGAACGCTGAGCAGCAGCATGGTCGCCAGTAATAGCAAATCGGTTCTGTCCAAGCAAAACAGTATCAGCCCCAGTGCAGCGACAACCGCTGATACCACCGTCGGTGAGACGGTCAAGGAAGTTGACCAATCCTTCTTCTCAGACTTCATCTCTGTGCGTCGTCCAGGACATCTGCTTAGCTGGAGCACTAGCTGAGCATGACGTTGTTATCGATACGCAGCCTCACTTCTGCCAGCACTTCCAGTAATGCTTGTTCCATCTCAAGATAATTTCTTTTTCGCGTCGAGGTAATTGCGACCTTCCATTCCTGCTCAGTCACAAACGTTTGCTTCACCCCCCGTCGTCGTGGAGACGAAGCACCTCGACGTTGGCGAACTTGGCTATTAACTGATTTCGCAGTCCGAGTTTTGACTTGCTGCTGAAGTGCCGCCCGTTGCTGTTTGGCATCAGGGAGCTTGGAGAGTTCGTAGGCCACCGTCGGACTCAGTTCGGCCGTCTCAACCAGCTGCTGGATATCGGTCGGCAATTTCAATAGCGCTAAGGCACGCGTCACCTTGGAAGTAGTAATGTGCAATTCAGTTGCTAGTTCTTTGCCGTTCCAGCCATTGAGGTGAATGAGTTGCTGAAAAGCTTGGGCTTCTTCCATCGGCCGTAAGTCAGAGCGAAGCAGATTCTCAATGAGTTGCTGTTCGAGGATTTCAGTCGTGGAAAGCGTTCCTTCATAGAAATAGCAGTCGATGGTTGCTAGTCCAGCCTGCTTTACTGCGCGATATCTACGTTCCCCCGAAATAATGAGCCAGCTTGCCTGCTCAATCGACCAACGAACTCGAATGGGGTGTAGTTGTCCCTGGTCACTTATACTTTGAGCAAGCTGCTCAATGGCACTCTCATCAAACGCAACACGTGGCTGGTCTGGGTCGGGAATGACTTTTTCTATCGGTAGTGTGCCAAAGCTGCGGAGCGATCTACGCCCCACGTCCTTGAGTTCCGCTACGGGACTCAGAGGGGCTTCCGTCTGGCCGTGTCGAACTCCCATCGAGTCGTCCAGATTGCCTTGTATGCTCTTCAAGATGTTTCGTGTACTCATTCTGTCTACCTATCCGACTATGGCCCGTTTTGCCTTGGCTGCTATTCGGGCATGAATCTCGTCTACTAAGTTACGCATGGTGGCCGCTGCGGTCGATTTAGAACTGTAGTACTGGACCGGTTTGCGGCATGCCAAGGCGACTTTAAAAGCCGACAACTCGGGGATAGTCGTGTCGAGTACCATGTGACCATATAGACTTCGCAGCCGAGATTCGTAGGAACGGTGGATGAGTAACCGCCGGTCGTAGCGACTCACCAAGTGCCCAAAACGTCGTAGGGTCGGGTTGAGCTGGCGGGCGTGGTCAACGGCCTGATGAACGGCTCGCAATCCTTGCGTGCCAAAATCCTCAGGGGGAACCGGAATCAAAACGTGCTCGGCTGCGAGCATGGCGTTCCAACTGCATTGATACAGGTTGGGTGGGCAATCGAAAAGAATGACGTTGAAGTCGTTGTACTGCTCCACTAGATCCCGAAGTACAAACTGCATCATGCCGGTGAGTTCGGGACGTGGCACATTGAACTCAGCCAAGTGCTGATTAGCCGGAATGATAGATATCTTGTTAATCTGAGTTTTGTGGACTAGTGAGTGGTGATTGAGATTGAAGCATGACTGGTCAAAAAAAGCCGCCAGCGTCTGGTTAGCCGGCAAGTTCTCAATCACAGTGGGCCCGAGAAAGGCTTGGCTCAGTGAACCTTGGGGGTCTGCGTCAATCAGCAGCACCGAGCGCCCCATTGCCGCAAAAGCACCTGCCAGATGAAAGCACGTTGAGCTCTTGCCACAACCGCCTTTCTGATTGATGAGACATAACGATATCGTAGACAAGTTACCCCTTAGCACGATGGCCGAGGACGATTGCATTATGCAATTCCATCCAACTCATTGAGATCACAAGCGATACCTTGCCACTTATTGAATGAGGTTGTCAAGCAATCTGTCTACCTGCCGGACCGGTTCAATCGATGGTAGGCGATAAGTCATCGCACCGAGAGATTTTCGTTTTCTGCCGCTGAGCATCGTGCTATTCGCTTTAACTAGGTTGAAGGAGCGCAGCGATGGGGACGAAGCATAAACGACGAGCAACCGGGATCGGCCAGCTTTCTCTTGTGGAGCATGCCCTCTGTCCACTCGATTCTCGCACCGGATTGGTCGAGAATCTCGTTTTTGATACTAGCTACGCCTATTCTGCGGGTCCAAAGCTGCGAAAGACGGCCCGAGTGCGGGTGTTCTGCCCGCTAGGCCTGTCGGCCTCTGATGAAATCACGCTGTGGGGCTTACTGGCCCTCACCCTGATGCAGCCGGGGGCCGGTGGGCAGCTACTGGCTACTCCCCACTGGTGTCTGCGGCAATTGGGTCTGATCGACCAGCACACCAAGCGTGGCGGTCGGCAATACAGGGCTTTTGTCGAGTCGGTGAAACGGTTGTCGACAGTCACTTACTTGAATGACGGTTTCTATGACCCCGTAAGAGCCGAGCATCGCAAAGTAAGATTTCACTTTTTCAGCAATAGTTTGCCGGTCGATCCACTCTCGTGCCGGGCCTGGCGGATTACCTGGGATCCCATATTCTTCGAATTGGTAGAGGCAGCGGCTGGCCATTTTCGCTTTGATCTTGCTACCTACCGAGAATTGGACCCGGCCAGTCGCCGGTTATTCTTGTTTGCCAACAAAGTTCTCTCTCGCCGCAGGCAGTTGAGAGCTCTGTGTCTTGAATCGGTTGCGACTGAACTGCTCGGTTTTAGTCGCACTTTGGCGCTACGTGACATGAAGGTGAAGGTTAACAAGTGCCTCCGTCGCTTAGTTGAACTGCAGGTACTCGGCGAAGCGGCCGTGTTTCGAGGCAAGCCGGGGAATTACTTCGTCCGTATGACCCGTGGTAATTACTTCTCTGAGCGACCAAAACTCGCTGCCGTAATTCCTGCAGCAGATTCGCCTTTATTTGAGCCGCTCCTAACGATTGGATTTGAAGAGGATGCGGCCTCCCGTCTCATTCGCCGTTACCCGCAACGACTCTTGGCCGAATGGCTCGATATTACGCAAGCAGCACAGGAACGCTATGGTTCCCAATTTTTTCGAAAAAGCCCCATGGCCTATTATGTGAATTCAGTGAGTCATGCGGCCAGCGGCACACGCACTGCCCCCGATTGGTGGCTAGAGATGAAACGGGCTGAAACTCAGCAACATGAAATGTCCAGCGAGAGCAGAGCAATCTTCACACGCATTAGGGATGAGCTCTTTGACTCAAAACGCATCGAGTCACCGACAACAGCGGACGCGACTACACACCCAGGCTTCTCAAAGCCTGTCAAGGTACTGGCGGATGGTTAATGTCATAGCAACCCTTTTTTTAGAGGCAATTTACTTTGGTTGTGCAAGTACTTTGTACCAATACTTTGGGCATTGAGATTTTTAGGACACAGCAAAGACAGAATGTCCTGTGTTTTCGAGGGGTTATGCTTGTCATCCAATCAATTGCTGCCATAAAAGTGCGACGCGAACGACACGCAATAGTCACACTGCTGCGACGCAGGCGACACGCATTCGAGCTCGAAAAATGCGACGCTGCCGACACGCTATTCTTTGGACTTATCCACAGGCTGTAGCAGCAACCCTGGTGACATGAGAGGGAACCCCGTTGTAAGCTTGCCCATGGTCAAACGGTATGACAAAGAAAATCGCCGCAAGCGACCCGATACACCGCAGCCCGCGGATTTGCCGTACACATCATGCAAGCACCTGCTGACGCCCGGCGAGCGCCGCTTTTATTCCACGGGCCTAAAACCGGCAATCAGAAACCGATATCTAATTTCATTCAAAGTGCGACTGGCAGATGTGATTACTACAAGCGACTGGCAAAGCAAGTATGGCCGAAAAATCGCCCAGAAGCATCTCGATTTCATACTGCTGACGCCGAGAACAACGCGAATTGTTGCAGCCATCGAACTAAATGATGGCTCCCACGAAGAGTCGAATCGCCAGCAGCGAGACGATTTTCTATCCCAAGCACTTCGCTCGGCCGGCATCCCCTTGGTGGCCTTCCCTATTTACCAAACGTATGACGCTGAGAAAATCGGGCGGCGTATTTTAGTGGCCATCTCGGCCGCTCGTCACAAGTAACATCAATTTCGGACAAACGAAGTCAATAAATGCTTTGAGACGAAGTTGAATAGCTTTCGTGAGAAAGTTGCAAAACTACATCGGTACTGTATTAAAACTCCTAGCAGTCGGGATCGGATGCTCGACTGCGGCTGTTGATTACGTGAAACGCGTTGCTGCGAGCAGGCTGCCAATTCAGCTTGTAAGTGGTGATATGCAAGACGGACTTTGACAGGCGATCGCACCCGGTAAAGCTGAACTTACCATTTGGCCTAAGGGGACGGGGCTTACCACCCGTTATGCGATCGGCCCGTAGAGCCGGATGCATCGAGAGGTGCTTGTCCGGTTCGACGGAGGCTTCGTCGACTAATCCGGTTTGGACAGCTGGCGTTGTATGCCAGATGTCGAGTCAAACCGAGTAATCCGACGATTCTATCCGATGGATAGTCCCGTATAGGGCGGGGGCGATGCGGAAACACCTTGGCTATTAGCCAAGGCCGTCATCATCCAAAGCAGGTGAGACAGCCGTTCTCGGTTGGGTAATCCTGCACAGGGGGCTCGGAGTCTAGAACTTCGTTCAACCTGGCCGGCGTGGGGAGCTTCGAGCCTGGCAACAGGCCGAACCGGGGTCGACTTACCCCGGGGACAACTGGCAAATCCAGTTGCCGTGAATAGCTCAACTACGAAAGGCCTGCGAGGGCTTGCCGGTGAATCTTGTGGAAGACGGAGCCGAATAGCGAAAGACCTCAGCTGAGGGGTAAGGGGATGCTTCTACGTTCGGTCCCCTGAAATGATTGCAGAATCGATTTTGATTCGTGATCGAAACTATGCTGGCTCGGGAGAGCTAGACATACGGCTGACGTCCCTCTCGGTAACACGGGATAGCAACGTGATCCACAAGGTGAAGGAGATGACTAATGCAGGAAGCGCTGCGGCAGCCGGCAGGTAACCGGTGCCTGGATTGGTCGTCCAGGTGATTCAAAAGCCGTAGCGTGGGAGTGTGGCCTGAGTAGAAGCTAGCGAGTTTTCAGGCGGGAGCCTGAATGTGAGCTAGGCGAAGTTCCCTGCAAGGCAGTGGGGACTCGTTGTGTCGAAACAGGTGGTGCTGTCGACTCAAGCACGACGAAAGGGCTGACGGGCAATAGGTACCTGTCAAAGAGCCGTGTTGGCGACTGACTTTTTTCAGTTGCCGGTCCTTGGAAGGGCGCGTGCGGTTACACAAGATTTATGCGGGAGCATTGGTCTTCTGTGGCGGCGGATCGACGGCGGTACCTCGGAGTGTATCTACACTCAGGGGTGCCGCCGGAGGTTTTTGTTAGTGATGGGTAGTATGAATTGGCGTGGCACAATTCAAGAATGTAGTGCCATGCGCCCATTACTGTCGGCTGCGTGAGATTCTGTTTGTGAGGGTGAAGGAGTCCCTGAGCAAAGAGAATTCGCGAAGACCGGGCGACAGGTGTTCTTCTGAAGGAAGTGGCTTTTGTGGAGAGCCTGTGCCCCTTAGAAACGGGCTCTCCTTTTTTTGCTTTGACCTATAACAAGCACGGAGGCTCATGCAGTATCGAGCGGTAGCAACTTCTGTAGAAGGATTCGTTCAACAGATCGCCTGCTGTTACTTGAGACATGGCTATTGGTTTTATGTGGCTGGAAAAATTCCTCCTGGTAAGGATCCTAAATTGATCGACTATAAGTTAATTGAAAAGTACGGCATTGGGGTGTCGGAATCGACGCGAGCCAGGCGCAAGAAAGCCGGGCGAGCAAATCTTCAGTATATTCGTTATGAATCGAGCTTCGTGATACTGGCCACGAAAGGCGAGCATCGTTTCTTCCAGGACGAAGCCACTCTCATTCGCGACTTCCGTCGCGTGCCTCTGCGGTTTGCCGGTTACTCGATCAGTTACAAGCCTGGTGGTCGAAAAAAGGATGGAAGTAGGGATGACAAATGGCATGCTCATGTGGCGATGGAGCGTGACAAGTACCTGGAACTGCGTGCCTGGTTTTCTGAGCGTGCCTTGCAGGAATCACCGGAGAAGCTAGCCCTGTCCTTCTACCAATTGCCAACGGCCCCCTATGCGCCGGTTCGAAGGCAACTTTTGATCATCTTGAGGAAGGTAAATCGGATTCGAAAGATAGCGGGTAAAAGGCAGTTGCCTATCGAGATATTGCCGTTACGACGGAGGGTTGTGAGGCCGTTCTCTGAAATTCGCTGAAATGCCCCTTTTATGCAAGAACTGCTGCTTCGATGTTCGGCGTTTAGCAGATTTGGAGCTAGCTCGAATCAGCTATGCGGGGCAACCTGTGCGCGTTGGAGGCTCAGAAAAACCTGTCGCATCTGTGTTCTCCGGTCGGTCGACTTAGCTACGATGACTGACATAAGCCCGGATTCGTGCGGTAATCGTGGCGTTTCTTCGGCGCGGAGGTGGGCGTCTTCTCATGCATGAAGCAATTTGCCGATCCTGCACGGGTGAACTTCACCTCAGCGGCAAATCGCACCGAAACGATTCTTCCCCAAACGCTGTCCAAGTGACACATTACACGCCCTCATTACGCAGTTCGGCATCAACGCCATTGCCGCGTCGGCGTGTCGGCGTGTCGGTCTGAAGTGGCGTCAGATGGTGGCAAAGCTGCCATCGGCGAGGCAGAGACGGGCAAATTTGCTAACGTCCGTTTCGTCCAACGGGCAATTACTCTGCCGCGCGCAAACTATATTGGTCTTGAGACAGAAGTGGAGGCAAGCGAGGCGAGTTTGAGAGCCTCTTGATTCAGTTACAAGTGCATATTTTGATGTACTCAGGCTAGAAACTTGCAGCTAGTTCGCGACGCTAACAAGTTGCTCCCTGTGCCTCGACCTTGTTTGGTCTTGTAGATAGCACCCCTAAGCTAGCACCGCCAGATGTTAAGTTTTAGAAACCGTAGGGAATTTGCCGATTAAGTTAGCTGTGCCTACGCGCATGCGATTGCTCGTTTCTGGAGTAATCAGCTCCTAATCATTAAGCAAACAGCCGACTATGACTCCATCGTTCGGTTACCTACAAATTCGTCGGGCGTTGGGCTTCGCAGTGCTTGGACTGGCGACGGCGGGTGGATGGCTGCAAACATCCTACGCACAAGGGCCAGTCGCTCTTCCTCCAATTACTCAGTCTTCTCAAGGCGAAGCCACTCAGCCTACTACCCAGCTATCGGATACTGAAATTTGCAGACCACCAAGTGCGAACGATTCGCATTTGTCCCAAGCGACTTTTTCAGTTTACCAGCCCAGTTCAGATGAATTTGACTGGCTAACCAAGGTGAGATTCGGGTACGACAATGGGTTTGTGCTCGCCAGCGAAAGTCCCCAGAATCTGGGAATTCGCAACGCCCCTTTTCTGATGAGAATCAATGGTTGGGGGCAATTGCGGCACACCGTACTTGATTCGGACGGACTGAACCCAGATGTCAATCAGTTTCAACTAAAACGCGCACGACTGGCATTTTCTGGTAGCGCTTTTACATCTGACTTCGCCTATTTCGTCCAGTTGGATGGTCGTAGCAGCAGCGGGGATGATATGCGGCTGTTGGATTACTTCTTGACCTATGATATTGGCCATCATCTATGGGGATGCGAAAAGGGAACCATTGGGTTCAGAACCGGCAAATACAAAGTGCCTTTTAACATGGCACGCTACCTATCGGGGCGTGAACTCGAATTCTCAGACCGGTCGATGTCCAGTATGTTCTTTGACGTTAACCGAAGCTTGGCTTGGGGTTTGTACGGAGATCCTAACAATGGGAGATTGCCATGGGACTGGGAAGTAGCGATCTTCAACGGATTGGTAACAGGCGGTGCAGAAACCGGCAGTAGTGGCTCCCTCGATGATAATTTCGCATACTCAGCTCGCATATTTGCCTATCCCACAGGCGAGTGGGGCAAGGGAGAACTGGCGGATTTGGGTTGGCACGACACGTTAGCCACCAGAATCGGTGCCGGCTTTGCCAATTCTACCATTAACAGGCTTGGCGCAAACGAATTTAACAGCGTTCGCGTCGTGGACTCAGGTAATCAACTGTCCACAATTTTGCCAGGCGCCGTCGATGAGTATACTGTGTACCTCTCTTCACTCGATATATCGGGCAAATTAAGGGGCTGGTCACTAACGGGTGAATACTACTTCCGCAACATTAATGACTTTCAGGGTGCGGCGTTGCCCGATATGTTCGACCATGGGTTTTGGTTTCAGCTAGGCAAGTTCATTTTGCCAGGGAAATTGGAGTTACTTACGAGGTGGTCGCGTGTTGTAGGTAATTCAGGAACACTCGGCCTTGAGGATCAAAGTGCTGAGGAGATTGCTGGTGGATTTGTGTGGTATTTTCGGGATCAGCATGCCAAGCTGACTGTTGATGCGACCTACCTAGATGGAGCTCCCATCAACTCTGCCGCATTGGACATCTCACCAGGAGACATCGGCTGGCTGTTTCGTACGCAAATCCAATTTGCCTTCTAGAGATAGGCCCAAGTCCTCAGCAGCACGGTCGAGCAATTTGGAAGAGCCGCGGCGGTGGGAACTACCCCGCTCAAATCGGCCACGAAGAGCCGAGATAGAAGGAACTTGCTTTCAATATCGTGGTAAAGATTGATATTAACGTAAGACAGGTCGTGATTCGCGAATGGTTTGAGAGTATTTCCAAATTGGAAATACACTAACGTTGCTGTTCAAGTCTTAGTTCGAGGAGGTTCTTCCCCAATATCACAAAGCGCCATTGAAACCGTTCGTCTCTCGAAAGATCTTGATACGATGGGTGGCTAACTTTTTCGAGCCATCGTTTCGCAGACTCAACCGCAAGTCGCCTTCTGTTGAGCCGTCCTTCGCTTATAGAACGGGAAAACTGTGCTCGTAGCTTCTCATCGTTATCAAGTCGCAACCGGGCAAGCTTCAGTTCACCCTTTGCCTTTTGAATAGCGATGGGGGTGAACTGCGGGTTCCCAGTTTCTAACTGGCTGGCCCAAACTTCATAGATTTTGATTCTCGTTTTTAATTCCTCGATAAAGATCAATGAGTAGGATCCGGCTCTCTTGCTATTCTGTTCCAAAACATAATCGAGATTTGCCTTCGCCAAGGCTAGTTCAGCGTTGATAAATTTGAGATCTAAATCCCGGGCTTCACTTGAACTAGAAGTCTCACTCACTGCCTCTTGCGACTGCACTGGAGAAGTTGAAGCAGAGAGACTCAGAAGAGCTACGGCAGTACACAACACAGCAGCAGAGAAGAGTTTAGTGTGAGACATAGTTCGGCCCTTTATGTATTCAGTTCTAGCGAGCTCTATTCTTAATGCTAAACCCGATCATGTGAACGGGACAAGTATTCGATATAGATACCATTCTAGCTAAGGCCGGAACCTCTTCGCACGACTTTTGGGTGTGGGACAAAAAAGAAGCGGGGCGACAAGTGCGTCACCCCGCCCAATTGCGATCGTTTCAGCAATTACAGAGCTACTCCCGATATTAAAAAATCGTCCCTTTGCGCACCGCTCTGAAGCTTCTCCAGCACCTGAACAAGCCGAAGCGACCAGCCTTCTGACGCAACCGCAAATAGCAATGTTACTGGGGAACCGGAAATCGTTCTTCCAACTCTTCCAACATATTTAAGGCCTTCATTGCTTTGAGCGAATTGTAGTTGATGCCGCCAGCGCTCAAGCTCGACCCTTCCTGGAACGGGTAGTCTGGGATCGTCGTGAAGAACTCTTTGAGTTTGGCCTGTACGGGAACAAAGAGCCACATATTGTCGCCGTACCAGCGCAGGTAACCCATTTCTCCTTCTTCCCACATTGTCTCATAGGGATCGGCGCGAAGATGCGTTATCAAGGGCCAATTCGTGACAACTCGCTGGCCTGTCGCGATGTTGCCATCGATCATGGCGAAGGAAATCTTCCAGTCGTTCCAGCGCACTGCATTTAGCTCGCCGCCCTGACCGAAGTAGTAAATCGAATCTCGTGGTGCCTTTTTGGCTTCACCCTTAAAGTAGGGTAGGAAATTGTGTCCATCCAAATGGACTTTCCATTTCTTTCCATTGGCCGTGTAACCTTGCTTGCATTTTTCAACGATATCTGGAACACCAGCAGCCGCTAGGAAGGTCGGCAACCAGTCTTCATGTGAGATGATGTCATTGTAAATCGTTCCAGGCTTGATGACACCTGGCCAACGAATTACCTGGGGCACTCGGAAACCGCCCTCAAAGGTCGTGCCCTTCTCACCGTGGAAGGGGCTGATGCCGCCGTCCGGCCAGCTCATCTTCTCCGCACCGTTGTCGGTGCTATAAACAACGATGGTGTTGTCGGCAATGCCCAGTTCATCGAGTTTATCGAGGAACAATCCGATCGTGTCGTCATGCTCGACCATGCCATCTGGATAGAGCCCAACGCCGGTTCGTCCTTGGGCTTCTTTTTTCAGTCGTGTCCAGACGTGCATTCGAGTAGTACTCATCCAGCAGAAGAACGGTTTATCCGCTTTTGCAGAACGCTCGATAAAATCTAGACCGTGATTGCCAAAATCCTGGTCGGCGGTTTCCATTCGCTTGCGGTCCATCGGCCCCGTGTCTTCGATTCGTTGAGAACCATCGGCATTGGCGAAAGATTTGATCACGCCACGCGGACCGAATTTCTTGTGGAACTCTTCATCCTTGGGGTAGTAGTAGGTTTCCGGTTCTTCCTCGGCATTCAAGTGGTAGAGATTGCCGTAAAACTCGTCGAAACCGTGAACTGTCGGTAGATGTTTGTTTTGATCACCAAGATGGTTCTTACCGAATTGAGCCGTTGCATATCCCTGTTGCTTCAGCAAGTCGGCCAGCGTGGGAGCAAAGTCAGGAATGCCGTGATCAGAACCGGGCATACCGATCGTTAGCAGACCGGTGCGAAACGGATGCTGGCCAAGGATGAATGACGCCCGACCTGCCGTGCAACTCTGTTGAGCGTAGGCGTCGGTGAACATCGCGCCTTCTCTAGCAATCCGGTCGATGTTCGGTGTCTGGTAGCCCATGATTCCGTGGTTGTAAGCGCTGATGTTATGCACACCGACGTCGTCACCCCAGATGACGAGGATATTGGGCTTTTCCTGGGCCTGAGCGGTGCTCGCCGCGAGAACGACTCCCAAAGCAATAACGACCATCGTGAACTTTGCAATTCGGATCATGGTATCTCCAGCTAAAAATGAGGTGCAACCAGTTGTTTCAGAAGGCTTGTTATAGTGTTCGCATTTGAGCAATACAAGCAATTTTTAGCGACCTGGATGTTTTTCAGATGTTCTGAATCTGGCTGATTGACAACGATTTGAAAGCCGACACGTTTGCGTGGGCGGGATAATCGTTACAGAAGTCACATTCCTAACGAGCAATTTCCATCTTTTGTGAAGCGTTTTGGGGGGAGTTGGCCAGCGGATTCCCGAATTGCCGATGAAACGGTTCATACGACCATAGGACTCTCGCCGGACGAAGGATCGCCCAGATGCTTGGATTAGAACGCACAACATGGGTCACGTTGCCGTTTCTCTTCCTTGCTGGCTATCATGCGGCCTCGGCGCAAGGCGGGTCGACGCAGGATGACATTGTCTATGAGCTTGGAGGCGTCGATTTAGCAGCCTGTGAATCAGCGACGGTAGGCTACGACTGTGGGGATGGAATCGACTGTGGAGATGGAATCGGCTGCGGCACTTGCTGCGACTCAACACAATCGACAATCCTGGGTGGCTGTCGGTCCCACCTCCAGGAGTCTGGGATCACGTTTCTTGGGAACGTCACTCATTTCGCCTTCGGAGTCGACGGCGGTATCAATGTGCCGGTGCCGCCACCCTTCGGCCAGGGAGATACGTTTGAGTACACCGGTCGCGGCGAATACGATTTTCTTGTTGATCTCGAAAAGTTTGGCGGTCTACCTCACGGGAAGCTGTTGATTGGTGTCCAGCATTGGTGGGGAGAATATGCGAACATCAGCACCGGCACTGGCACGTTTTCGCCTCCCGTATTTCCTGCCGCTCTACCAACCACGCCAGACAATCCGGGAGTTCCCTACGTCACCGATTTTCTGTTCACCCAGCCGCTCTCCGAAAAACTGGTGGTGTTTGCGGGCAAAAAGAATGTGATCGGCGGCGCCGACCAGGACATCTTTGCCGGTGGTGATGGCACCGACCAGTTTATGAATCAGTCACTCATTGCCAATCCGGCTTTTCTGCTGGCATTGCCCTATAGCTCTTTCACGACTGGTGTGGCGTTGCCACAAAAGTGGGGCATGGTCTCAGGTTTCGTGTATGACCCTCAAGATCGCACCAGAGATTTCTTTCGCCTGAAAGATCTTTTTTCCGAAGGGGTGATCGTTGGTGGACAGGTCAACGTCAAAACTAAATTCTTTGACAAGCCGGGAGAGCACCACGTGGGTGCTCTCTGGAAACACATTGATTTGCCTGACCTGTCGTTTTCTCCGCCAGCACCTGAGTATCCCTACCCACCCCCCGCACCTGGTGTTCCAACCATTAAGGACTCCTACACCCTCTACTATGGTTTCGACCAGTACCTAAAGGTCTTGCCTGGCGAGCGTCGAAGTGCCGGACCGGTAAAACCACCGCGCGGTATGGGGCTGTTTGGACGGGCGTCGATTAGCGACGCTAATCCGACTCCAATCCAGTATTTTCTCAGTCTGGGAATCGGCGGCGATAGCGAACTGAGACCAGGGCGTGGTGACACCTTCGGTATCGGTTGGTTTTATATCGGGGCGAGCGACGAGTTTGGAGCCGCTGCACAAACCGCGTTTGGTCCGCGTGACGGGGCCGGTGTGGAGTTGTATTACAATTTCCAGGCAACTCGCTGTATCAATATCACTCCCGACGTGCAGTTCATCAGGCCAGGCCTTGGCAACTTCACCTCAGGCGACGACGCGTTTGTTTACGGATTGCGGATCAACACGCGCTTCTAGCGATGCATGGTAAGCCGCGTTGCTCGTGCCCATGTTCCTGAAATGCGTTGGCAGCGGATCTCTCGCACCATTCCGTCGAAAGATTTTCATTTTTTAAGCAGCTGCCACAGTTTGGCGACCAGGGGAACCGTCGCCGCCGTAACAGCCAGCATGCTTATTGGAGGTAGCCCCCAGGGCCACTTCTCGGGGGCTAACCAACCCTTCAGTCCGAAGACCACCATGTGAGCAACGACCAGGCTGAGGCACAGATAACCCATGCGCTGTCCTCGCTTCCAGCGAATCCCACCAATCGCCTTAGGCATCATTGGTAATGTCGCAATGGCAGGCATTGCCAAGGCCCAGAGCGCAACGATGCCGACAGCCAGTCCCAATTCACCCACCAGATTAAGGCGACCATCTTCGGCAAAGAACTTTGAAAAGTAAGCCGGCGTGAGAAGACACACTGAAAAGAACGCATGAATGGCTGCCAAAGAAAATCCCATTAGTCCGCAAAACTTGATTACCACTAATTTCAATTTCGGATCGTGGTTATGCCAGCGAATGACTCGTCCGATGAGATACGAGCAGGCAACAAAAACAACCGCCGCCAACGACGTCGCTTTGTTCAGGATGAAGAGTGGAAAATGACTCCACGCGACTTCGCTAGTGATATGGTAGCGCAGAATTGAGAAGCCCAACGCTGCCCCAAAGACAACTCCAAACCACTTCGCCGTGACGGGCTGCCACAGACGGTCTTCGGGCAAGCTTGAACCCTCGTTTTTCTCTCTCATCACGTAACTCCCCAGCCTGATTGGGACTATGTGGGTCCGGTCGATCTCTCCATTGTAGTAGTCGAAATGATAAGGTATTTGTCTTTGCAGTGGCTACCCTGATAGAAATGTCAGGTGCCAAAGCCTTCCTCCGTCTACTGCTTCGTTGCTGACAACTGCAGACTGCGGCTGCGCGCACATCGTCGCCAAGATGTGTTTAGTATGTCGACAGCCAAATAAATCTACAACTTCAACGTAAGCCCATTCAAGCCTGGTATTGAATTGTGCTCCCTTCATAGATGCAACGGAGCTCACGCCCGCTGCTAGGTACGGACCTAAGCTAAAGTCAGCGAACACGTCGACCGCCGCCCGAAAACGAGCTTCCATTGCGCTGCGAGGACGCCCCCTCCTGCGGTGGATTTTCTTACCGGCTTGTGCGCACAGGTCGAACCCCTATATGACCTGCGGCTTCGCCCTTCGATTGTCCCAGGAGATAGCAAGTTGCACGTCCCATTGAGCGCTACCCGCGCATGAGGTGATCCTCACCCAAGCGAGTTAGCTATTTCCGTTCATGCGTTGGGTTGCCCCCACCTCCGCGCCGAAAAGCGTTTCGCAAACTCTTGCCGAGCATATCGTCCGGGGTGGTAAAACAGGTGTTTACAACTCGTTTCGATCGGCCCCTCAATCACTTGTTCTTCTGGCCAAAGTTATTCAGGTGGCCATAAAGTGGCAAAACATCTCAAGACGGGTCGCATTTCCGGCACGAGAATGAACTTTTCAATCCAGTTTCTGGAGAGAAAGAAAGCCCGGTGCGCATAAAACACAGCCGGACGTTTCTCTCCCGGCGGAGTAACCTTGCTCAACCAAAGAGTTTCGTTTGGTGTTGCCGTGAGAGCCTTTCTCTGATGGCCACAACAAAAGTGTCTTGCTCTTCGATTGCGATGTACCGACGTCCTTCCTTCTGCGCTACTCTAGCTGTCGTTCCTGTTCCACTCATCGGATCAAGAACTAAATCGTTTTTTGCCGTGGAGCAAAGGATGATTCGCCTAAGAAGCTCTTCGGGAAGTTGACACGGATGGATTCCGAGTCTTTCGCTGGCATTTCCAACAAGTCGGGGTAACTCCCAGACATCGTCAGGGACTCGGGGGCCAGCGGCCCTCTTGTCGCCGCTTAGCATGCGTTGTGAGGCAACTCGAATGTCTTCCGTATGGAACGGTGAGCGTTTGGGATCTTTCACGTGCCAGAATAGATGACGATGGCCACTCGGAAAACGATGCTCATGGTACTGACCAAACGTCTCTCGCCAAATTATGCGATTCCGTCTGGGAAGTAATTCGGAGAGCATGGCTCCGAACTGATCGGCCCAACGTTCCGGGCACAATACCCAAATGCTGCCAGTATCGTCCAAACAGCGAACAGACTGGACGACGAGTTTTTTCATACAACTGAGATACTCATCCTCAGGAAGTGAATCGGCCTGCTTGCCACTGCCATAATCAATTCTGAGATTATATGGTGGATCGATAAAAACGGCTTTTGCACAGCCTGGGGGTAAGGTGGGAAGAATCTCGTAGCACGAGCCGTGGATGACCTGACTGTTCATCGGTCACCATCCTTTCTCTCAAGTAATAACCGAACCTAGAACCGGTGTTACGCGCAAACCGGACTTCCTAGAGGCTAGAGCCTTTAGGAAGCCCAACTGCGGGATTAACTACCCTGTGGTACGGAACAAGCGAAAGAACGACGACGGCTGAAAATGTAGGGCCTGACACTAACATCTTGCCCTGACGTCTTGTCAAGAAATGCTCAGCTTTCGTATGGTCGTGACGCTGGTGGATTATTGTGCGGCAGGCGAACTAGATCGAAATACGTTCAACGATGTTTCTCGTCACTTTCCGCTGGCGGCGGTCATAGAGCCGCGTTGTTCTGGGGTCTGCGTGGCCAGCAAGGTTTTGAACGTCTTCGAGCGGCACTCCTTGACTCAGCAGATCGGTGATCGTTGCCACCCGAAATGAATGGGGGGAGAGTCGACTTGGGAGCTCTGCATGTCGGATGCGTCGCTTAACCATCCGGCCCATATCTCCAGCAGTCATGCCGTTCATGGTGATTTTTTTAGTCCTTCGGATAGTAGTTCTGAAAAGTGGAGCCATTTTATCAGAAACCTCCAGTCCAGCGGCAGCGAGGTACTCGTGAATAAACTGCTGCAGGTCGAATCGCACTGGAATCTCACGAGATTTGCCTCCTTTCTCATGGAAGCGAAGACAGAACTGGTCGCCCGTATTGTAGAAATCGTTGCGACGCAATTTGGAGATAGCTCCGACTCGTGCAGCGGTGTAGATCAGAATGGCGATAATGGCCCGGTCGCGAAGGCCAATTACCGTCGAGGTATCGAGGCTTCGCATCAATCGACGAGCCTGCTCAATTGAGATTTCGGGCGTCTTGCCTTCAACGACTTGTAGTCTTTCTCCGCGAACTGATGACGCTGGGTTGAGAACGATGACATGCCTGGTAACCAACGTATCGAAAAAGTGCCTCAAGCCGGATAAATGCAGCTTCTTGGTGGCAGGTGCGTAGTCGAGCCCATCAAGGTAAGTGCCAACATCACGTGGGGAGATGTGAGCCAGGTCCTTTTCCAACTGGTCACAATGCTTTAGGAATTGTCGAATGGCTCGCTCATAGGCTGCTCGTGTGTGAGGGTTGCGAATTTTGGCATAGATAAACTCTTCCCAGGCAAAACTCGCAGCTGGGCCAGCTTGGGCAACCAAAGTCGGCAGGCCGCTCGCTGGCTTGGCTTCTGCCACTAGCAATCTCGCCGTCACGGGAACTAGCGTCGAATTCATTGGGCCTAACTCTTCGGTTCGCCGAGCGTTTGCAGGGCTTTTCGGATTTTCCGTTGCATACCCCAGTAGATGGCCTGTTCCGCATCATTCGATTCACAGACACGGCAGGTCAACAATCGTTTCGCAGTTTTCCAACTCTCGTACTTAACGCCCGATAACATCCTTTGTCCAGCATTAAATGATCTAGGAAGAGTTGGTTGCGGTGGCACATTCTAGTTGCTCAGTGTGCCGTAGTCGGATGTCGAGTGTTTGCGGTAACCACCAAGGAACTGCATGTTCAGTCAAACAGTTGGTGGAATGCTGATAGCATTGCTTGATAGTGAGAGAAAGAAGTCGCTTGACAAAGCTCATAGATTAGGACCGATGACCTTTTCATAGAGAACAATACAATCCCGCCATCCCGATCAGGATGGCGGCCCTCGCATTCAATGTTCGGACGGTAAATAGAGCGTCCAGTTCTTACCATTGAATCCAGCCCAAATACGCATTTGCTCGACCGGAAAATCGGTAAATGGAATGTGTTGTGAAATGGCCGGTTCTTCACCAGCCTCCGACTTCAAGACCAGCGTTGCTGAATGGTCTTCGGCAACATCGAGGGTCCAAAAATGCAATGAGCTGAGGCGGTCATCTTTGGCGATTGCTGTTTTCATCAAATTAGTTCCGTAATAGGAAGCGATTGCATCGAGAAGCCAGTAAGCACCAGCATTTTCTGCAAGGTACTTGACTCCCGGCGTGTAGATGATGTGCTTGTTAATACCGTGGGCATATTGCTCCGGTTCGCCTGTGAAATGTGCCAGGTCACTCAAGCAGAATGTTTTTGTTGTTTTGGTTGGATTGCACATAGATGTTTCTCCTTTTTAAGAATTAAAATGGGTTTTCGCCCAGCGTTGAAGCCCATTTTATTTTTTGAAAAGAGAATGCCAGTCCCCGGACAATGGAAGGGAAAGCGGGCATAGATATGGCAGACTGGATGCATAGATTAGCAGAGAGAACAGGCCAAACTCGGGCTCTCCAGCAGCAGAGGGTGTCTCCTGCCTTGCCATCTTGTCGCCTACGTCCTCAGCCTGGGGTGAAGGACGCAGGACGACGGCGAAGCCAGCGGCAGGGACAAATTGGATAGCACTTATTATTTAAAGAGCGGAACTTGTTAGGGCTGGTTTATCGTAGGTGCGGTGATTACTGAGGGTTTCTTTGTGTGAGAAGTATCTTGTTTGGTTCGATTCGTAGTCTTGACGTTTGGGAAATGTTGCTTGAAATCGGAGAGAACTTCGGCTTTAAGTGCTTCGCCGCAGAACTCTAGAAGATCTAGGGCAGCTAGCACAAAAGCATTGCGACTTTGACGGAGTTCACGTTCCGTGGGGAAGTCGCCATTGGCACGATGCATAATCCGATTCCGCGCCATACGTGCGGTGTGCAAGTCGTCAGCCGATAGGGAAGCAAACAGATCAGTTTCAAATGCACTATCGATTAAGCTGCAAAAGTCTAATTCGTCGAAGGCAGTGGGGCCAGTATGAGTAGTGTCAAGAATCTTGAGGATTAACGATTCAACAATCGCTCCTATCTCAGCGATTTGAGCGTGAAGAGCATCGATTGCCAAAGCATTCCCTAACGACATCGAATTGCCGCTAGGGGTGTAGGTCCGATCGCTCACTGGAGCATTACTGTCGGAACGAGCGGACGCGACCGGCATATCGAAAACTGATCTCGCGGGCTTCGGAACTATAGGTGGGGGTGCAGGGATAGGTGCCGCATAATGGTTATAGGAGGGGGGTGCAGGGATAGGTGCCGGACTATGGTTATAGGAGGGGGGTGCAGGGATAGGTTCCGCGCAGTGGTTATAGGAGGGGGGAGAATAGGTCTTTCCAAAGGACTCTGCGACAGCGACAGCCTGTTCCACAGTTAAGCTTGCTAGAGCACTTGGTTTGCCTTCTATGCCGACTAGAGCGCACTGTTCGACTACTTTTTTCGCATCAATCGACAATTCTTTGGCTAGCGAATAGATTCGTACCTGCCGTATTTTCATGCTTATCTCCTCAGGAGGGCCTAAAATAACATTATAGAGCGGAGGTTACACCTATCCTAACGGCAACTTTATCGACAGCAGCCGTTTATTTCAAAACTTAATTCCTGCCGGCCTCCAGCTTCGCCATCGAGTTTCAGAAGCAATGGGACGTTGCGTATTTCCTCTTTGAGAAGTTACTGACAACTCTTAGATCACAATTGAGTGTGACGCTGTTCTTGGATTTGACGACATAAGTTTCGAACATGCAACACTTGCAAGAGAGGGCTCGGTGGTCGGACATAAACCGCTGAAAACCACTCTCTCGCCAAGAGAACTCGACACTGAGTTCACAGCGACTAGGACTCATTCGCCGGTTGTCTGCTGGGCCTCGTCATAGATCCAATCATGGGCCCGGTCGATAACTTTTGCCACCAGTGGTAGGTCATCGCGACCGAACGAACCAGAATCCTTCCAGACGTCGTTATCCTTGTAGATTCGGCTCAACGTGACATTATGTCGCGTACCCTTCTCGGTTTCATTTCCCCAGATGGCTGCTTTAATACGTCCGATACGGATTTCATGAACCGGGCGAGCTTTCGTACTACTAGACATGATCAATACTCCTAAAAAAACAAAGAGACATAAAAAACAACGATTGGTGCTGTCGACTCAAAAATCGAGTCGAGGCAGCAATAATAAAGAACCTGCAACATGAACCGAGACTTGTTCACGCCACCATGGCAAGCGTAAGAAGTTGGCCAATCTTGGAATCTAGCGTTAGGCGATCACCGGCCAACTGCACCTCTTGGGTCAGTTGAGTCAGAGCATCGACCAGAGCATAGATCGTAAAAGCACCATGCTGCTCAGCGATTTTCATCGCCTCTTTGATGAGTGTGCGAGGAATGCCCTCATGACAGAGTTGAGCAACTACCTCGTCAGCATCTCGACCGAGCCTTTCAGTCATTGCTTTACGCATAACTTCGACAAAACCGTCTCGACGCTCGTCTCGTTGGGTAATCAGTCGCTCAATAATCTGGCGAATCTCATTGAGCCCCGCACGGACATTGGCCGTATGCTTGCGACTAAAGTCGACCACTTCCACAGCATCCCAAACGATATGGTTTTGGCAAACTTTCTGAAACCAGAAGGTTTGGATACCAAGCGTACGACGACCAACCTCTGAGTTCCAGATAAAGAACCCCGGCGCAAAGGCCTGCCCCTCGATCTCAGCCCAGCCTGTCGGGTCAATCATGAACGCGAACATGTCTTGCTCGCCGCAATAGAGCCCGGTACTTGTCTGGTCCATCGCCTTTTGAGGCGGGGTAAAGTCCGTTGCAAACTCTTGGATCACATTGAGTAGTTCGACATCCCAGAGTCGCGTATAAGCGACTCCATGAACGGAGCGAACTTCATTGTCTCTCGTCAGAATCTGCAGCGGTTTGTCTGAAATGGGGAGCGTTTCTTCAAACGCTTTACTGGCCGTTTTCAGACTGAGCCGATTGATTGTGTCCTTACTGACTCCCCCCATACGGCAGAGCTGCGTGAAGGACCATTCGTTGAGCCCAAAGTCGGGATTATCTCCAATCCCCAGCGTCAGATCATGAGTGAGCGCAAGTTCCTGTGGAGGAATCCAACGATCCTGGGACAGTTCTTGATTCAGCAGACACCGCTGGTAGAGGGCATCGAATGAATCAAAACATTCATCGGGCGTCCTGCGAAACAATTCCTGGTGGGCACGTTTGAGCGTAGCCATAGTAAAACTCCCGTGGTACGAGAAAAGAAAAAGTACCCGCCAACGTGGTCGGGCGAGGGACTGTCGGTCAGTCCACCACCCGGCCAGCAGTAGCGTCAGGAGCTAAGTTGGCTACCTCACTAGGTAAAACCGTAAAAGACCACCGGCCCCATGAATCAGGCGGACGTCCTGAGTCATAAGGCCAGCTTGCTTCTGCGCGTATCCAATAATTCAAAGATCCCTTAGATTAAGATCCTTATCACAACACGAGGTAATTGTCATGCTTGTACAGTAATTCAATCACCTATTCACAATCCGCTGAGGCTTCGTCGTCTTTCATCCGTCGGGGCTCGCCCCGTCTTGGCCCCGCACAGTGGAAGATGAGGAAGCCTACAAGTAGATAGTCGCTCATATACAAAAGGAAATATACCTGCCTCCCAGCAAGATCGCAGAGGCTTTGTTGCATAGATTCCAGAGGGGCTTGTCAGCTTAGACTGTCACCATCTGGAATGACTTTGGACACCGGACTCTGGCGTACAATCGTGCAATTTGAATTGGTGGGCTCTCTCTCAGGGAAAATAGTGAAGCAATCACATCCTGTGACCAACAGAAAAACGAGGGTAGCCGGGCGTTCTAAGCATCGCGTTTTTCGCGATGGCCGATGCCTCGGATGACCTTAGAGACGGTTTTCCAATTTCTGGCGTAACCAGGCAAAAGGAACGTGTAAAGTGCTCCGCGACACTATTTCGAAACCTGTAGTCCCAACTAGACGGGAATGGATGACAGCTCTTCCAAGACCTTGTCGAGGGCGGGACGATGCGTCGGGTCATGACTGATGCAACGACCGATGAGGTCGCGCCAAGCTGGATACGTAATGTGATCGACATCCGTTTGGCCCGTAATCAAGAAGACCATCAGCTTGCCAAGGGAGTAAATATCGGCGCTTGGTTTCGCCTCGACGCCCTGGAATTGTTCAGGAGCAGCATAGCCAAGAGTGCCATATTGCTGGAAGGTCTTTTGCGTAACGAGACGAGACAGATTCTTAGAAATACCGAAGTCGGCAACCTTCCAAGCTTCACCTATGGCTAAGACGTTCCTTGGCTTTAGGTCGCGATGGACAATGTCGTTGGCGTGCAGTTCCTCAAGTGCCCCTGCAACTGCTAGAGCGATCTCACGAGCATCAGCGACGGGTAGACCACTTCCATTGTTTTGCGATTGAACGTGCTGTTCCAAGTCGCCTCCGTCAGCAAACTCGGTCACGATGCCGGTGTAGTCCTCATCCTTCACGGAGTCGAAAACCTGCAGGACATGGTTCAGATTGAGGTGCGACAATTTTTCATAGATGCGCATTTCACGTTCAAGCGCGTCTTTGTCAGCCGATTGGATTCGCACTCGCTTCATGAATACTGGCTGCCGTGAACCGATTTGTCTTGCCTGATAAGCTTCGGCCATTCCGGCGGATTCAAAACGCCGCAGAAGCTCGTAACCTTGAAACGTTTCAAGGACCTTCTCAGTAGGTGAACCATTTGACGTCGGTTCTGAATCAACTGGAGTGTCAGTAGCATCGCTGAGATGCCTCGTTTCGGGACACGGAGCAAGGTACTCGGTGCCACTGTCCTTATCAATGTACGTCAGTTCCGTGTTCCCAAACTCTGAAGGGTTGATTCGACGTAGTTGTTCCTTCACCCGTCCTCTCATTTCAACGGCGAAGGCTAGATACTCACCAATCTCCTCTTTTGTAGGGTCTCCACCGGGATGAATCAGTTTCACGATTCCCGAAACTGTCCGCATGATAGCTTTGCGATCGCGATGACCAAGATGTGAGCCGAAGGAGAAATGGCTACTGTGGATGTCGGTAAAGTTGAGCGGTCTCAGCTCGTTGTGGAAGATTTCAGCGATATAGTCGGCAATAAACCCAAGGTGTCGAGTGAAGAGATTCGGCGTGAGCTTCGGCATCTCCCAACCTGGCAAGTAAGCATGCCATCGATCATGAAACGCGTCGTCGTCTCGAATGGTTTCAGGAAGAGATGACAGCAGATGCGATGTTCGCAGCATCGTTTCCACGTCGCTGTGCGTGTTACCATTGAACACGATTCCTGCTTCCGCAGAGATCGTCCCCTTGTCGTCACCACGAGAGAACGACCCTTGCTCCATATAGCCTTTGTACATGTCCTTGTCATTCGCCGACTTGAAATTGGGTCCTGACACTTCATCGAATGCAACGAGGTCGTACTTCACGACTAGTCCCGGTTTGTCTTTGCGATTCTTCCACCCAAATAGATCGGTGACGCTGCCTTGACCACCGGAAAGAAGAATCACGTATGGGCTAATCTCGCGGAAGACGAACGACTTACCAGTCTCCTTGGGACCAAGTTCGACCAGATTGTAGTTTCGTTCAACCATCGGAACCATACGCAGGAGATACAGCAATTTTCTACGCCAAGTGAGCTCCGGCTGGCTTGGCTCGTACCCGATGGTCCGAAGCAGAACGTCGACCCATTCTTCTCGGGTGAACTGTCGCCGCGCGTCAACAAATTCGCCTAATTCTGCGCTCGCGATTTGAATTGGTTGCATCCGCTTGAGACTGAATGGGCGAGTCACTCCGCCATGCGTGATTGATTCGTCAAACGCCAGTTCTAGGTTCGCCCACACGCCTCCGGTCAGCGTTCGCTCATAGCTGTACACGACTCTCTCGTCTATATGCACCTTGTCGAGTCCCGAGGTTGCAAATTTCGCCCAGTACTTTCCGCCCTGGTCTTTTTCATCGAAAGTTACCGTCACCATGTCAATCATTTTCATTGAGCGGAAACGCTGAAGGCGAGCCTTGATGAGTTCATTCTGATCCGAGCGGACAATCCGCTCCTTGATCATCTCCTTGACGTTGTTTACCCCCACATCGATTTGGCTGTCGTCTGTACAGGAACAGTATTTCCCGAGCAAGTATTCGAGAACGTAAACAGGAATGCTGAATCCCACTTTCAGCTTCTGAACGAGGTCCTTGCGCACAACACGACCAGGGAACACGTCGATCAGCTTGCGATCGAGGTCATCTACCCAGGGGGGGCTCTCAGAATTAGACATATGCTTTAATCCTTATCAATCACCAGCAACTCTACTGGGGAAGCTACCAGTCAGTAATTTCTATTTTTAACTGCACCTCTTCGCGTCCTAACAGCTCTTCGTCATCAGCATCCAAAACTTCAACAATCATATCGGTGCCGTAACTCAGCTCTGGGCGTGGTTCTACGAGAGCCAAATTGATAGTGTGCGATTCACCTTCTGGTTCTATAGAAACCGGTTCCTCATGACGAAATATTAGTCGACCTGATTCTGGGTCTTTAATCTTCACCAACACACGGCGTGACATTAGAGTCGCGTCGACATTGAACAGTTGTCCTGTAGACGCTGACTGAACCTGAATCCGGGGCGATTCGGAAGCGATATGGCCCACCGGTTTGAGAACTACCTGCACTTTCTTGGCTTTCGCTGGCCAGGTTGCAACCACGACCGGGATAACCATTTCCTGGAGTGTAGCCCCGCCATGGAAGAATCCGAGCGCACCATACGTTCGGAATGCATCGGTACTACGTGGAACCATCACCTCCAGGCTCGACTGCAGGACTTTCAGATGAATAGCGGTGGAATGGCTTAGCTCCGTGCCAACCATGGCACGACGATGCTTCCAAATGATGTCGCCGGATGGCAGCTCGTCCTCGACCTCGTTTTCTTCGGGCTGCCAATGGAAGAAACCATGGTCAGAAACAACGATGACGCGATTGAACCCCGCATCACGAAGCTTTCGAATCGCACGAACGTATCGCGTCAATTCGGCATCCGCGCCTGTGACTTCCAGCATCCCGTCATGGCTATCAAACTCCTTGCCATGCACGGCGATTATCCGTCGTGTGCGAGAAGCCTTTTTAAGCGTTTCGCCGTCAAGGACGTCCTCGATCTCGTACCAATCCTTTACCTCGAACGATTCTGCCAGCCACTTACGGCGCTGCTCGGCCCATTTGAGGTCGCCGTCAAACCCATCAATGTAGATTTCGAACTTTCCGTCGTCTGAGAGCTGCACTCGAAACTTGTCCCGTTTCGCCGGTAGCGCGAGAGACATTCCAAGCGCCGTGATGCTCGGAACTGGAGCAACGGCGCTTGCCACTGTGGCCCGGTTCGAAGGCTCTCCCTGATTCAACTGCTCAGCAATCCGCTGACCCAAGTCGAATCGGCATGCATCGACGAAGAAAAGAGCTGTCGGGAGTTGCTCACGTTCTAACTCAGCAAGGGCAGCTTCGCCGGCAGTCGGCAAGTCGAACGCACTGTCAGGTTTGCGAGCCAATAGTTCTGAGTATTTTCGTCCGATGCGGTCCATCGTTCTCAGATAGCCGCGGCGAAGTCGAGCACGGACGCGGTGCAGCTGTTTTGGCAGATCGGCGGATTCCTTGAATAACTGCTCACCGGCCCTGTCGAGGTGCCAGCCTCTCTCGGTATACCAGTTGATTGCGTCGGACAGTTTGCTCCAGTCGGTTTCAACTTCACGGCTCTCAACCAACAGTGATGCCACTTGTCCAAGTTCAACCAAGAATCGCCAACCAACGGGCGAAGTTGCATCCCGTCCCCAGAAGCCGTTCTGCCGGTCCTTGTACGACTGAATATCTTGGTCCAATTCAGCAGCTAGCGCGTCAACGTCCTCCAGACGGTCGAGACGATCTGCTGCTTCCAGGAATAACGTGTCTTCAACGGCCTTGGAACTCTTTGAGCGGGGCATCTTAGGCAGATTTCGAGCCCAATACGTTAGCCCAATCGTCGCTTCGGCTTGGGGGACTAGCTTCTCGAAACTCCCGATGTAGCGGATGTCATGTTGCCATTGTTTGAGCAGCCGCAAAGCGCTGTTTCTAGCCAAGCCCGCACTGATGATCTTGTCTGGCTCGCGCGGTGGATCTTGTGGTGTTGCTTCCGCCGCTTCCGTGCACAACAAGTGAGCTGTTGCTGCAACTCGCCAGGGCTGTTCCTTTGTTATCTGTGGAACTGGAAGCCCAAAATCCTCTTTGGCTCTACGGCCGAAAATCTCGAACCGATCTTCGTCGTGCAACCGTTGGAATTCACCGTCGCCGCCGGCAAGCACTTGCAACATCCGTTGATCATCCACTAGCGCACCCTTGGCATTGCCCGGAGTGAGTTCCTTCCAGGTCTCTTTCGGCTTGTCGAACCACTCACGGGCATGTGCTGGCAATAATCCGACGAGGTCGGCTTCGTGGTCGCGAGAAATATCGACGCCGTATTCTCGAAGGGCCTGCAGCAAGCTCTTTTCCCAGATCTCCTGAGCTTCCAGCTCGAAGGGCTTAAACCACGATATGCCATGTCTTTCATGGGCCACCCAAATGATCCGAGGCGCCTTCGCTTCCGAGAAAAACCGACTGCGTAACACCAGTTCATGCGGGTCCGGCTCACCCGGTTCCGGTGCCCAAAGCTCGAAATCAGTCTCCTTGGTAGCAGCACGCAGAAGGTCAAGCCATGACCTATCCGGATCACACCAAATCATCATTGGTGGTGGAGTCGTGCTCCGTCCGAGCACTTCGTGAATCTCTCGCACGAGCCAAGTTTGGAATGAGTCACTCATTTTTTGCACCTCCTTCCAGGGGCTCGGTAACTGGCCACCAGCCTGGTTGGGGGAGTCTGTCTTGGCGGACCCAGCGGCGTTCGTCGGCTCGCCACTCGGCACGGTCAGCGATCGCCTTGTCGACGTCTTTGGCGGCGAGCACATCGGCGGCTAAGATGCCAGCTTTCTGCACGGGCGCAATGTTGACGCGGACGCCGTCGTTGATGTCCGGGATGTAGGCTGATTCTTGGGCTACGAATTCGGCGACGGTCGTCGGAGAAGCCTTTTTGCCGTCGATGCTCGTGACGTCGTCGAACAGGTGTTGCTCACTGAGCCAATGTTCCCATTCTAATGCTTCTTCAGATCTCCAGCCTTCAATCTTATTGCGGAGTTGCTCGGCACTTTTCTTAAGACGTTTAAGCTTGGCGTTGAGTGGCTTGAGGTCATCTCTAAGCTGTTTGTCTCGGAGATTGAGGTCGGTGACCTTTTCTGGCTCTGGCGGGGGCTCTTCCGCGAGGTGCTCTTTGATTTCCTTCCGCTCTTCTTTCAACAGCTTGATTTCCTCCTTCAATGGATCGAGTACCACGTCATCGAATTGTTTCCACCACACTTCACAGGCACACTTTAGTGAACCCGCAAGCATTTCTTTGGCCTTCTTGCAGATCAACGGAGCAAGATCAGCCGAAGCGGGTTTATCGCCGACATCTTCGACATTGGGTGGTTTGATACCTACGGTCGCGCAGTGGTGCTGCAAGTGCGTGACGGCATGGGCGACCCAGCCCGACAGGTCCTCGTGGATTTCGGCTTTGTTCGCCGCGTCTTTCCACTCGGAGAGTATCGCATCAACGACGAGCGAACTGAGCCGCTTCAGCCAGCGGGCTTTCAGGGCCAGCGTAGCATCATTGATAGCGTACTGCCGCAACGTTGGAACGAGCGTTTCCGGTCCGAAGCCGCTGGTGGAGAGTTGCTCAAGACTAGCGTCGAACTCCCGAAGTTCCCCGACACCGTCGTCGAGTAGCACGCGTCGCTGCTCCTGACGATCGCTACGTGATTCTACAGGCGTGGACGTGATCCCCCGCAGTTCGGTCTCGAACGACTTCCATATATCCTCGGCCTGCTTGCGAACTTTGCGAATCAGGTCTCCATCTAGTTTGTGGTAGTAAACTAAAGAGGCGTAACTGGGGGTTGAACGGGCTGTAAATGCTGCGCTTTGAAGTTGCCAGATTACCGGGCGTTTCTTGAACTGGCTTGCGTGGTGTTGAAAGAATTCATGAGTTAGCCAGCGGGCAACGGGAATTCCGATAGTTTCTTCAAATTGTCTGGCAAATGTACCTCCTTCATCAGAATTGCTTGATCCGAACTGACTCAAAATGCGGACGGCTACCGTTTTCTCGTGTTCTCCCGAAGCCATGGGGAGGTTGGTGAGTGGAATAATCCCGTCAAGATCATTGAACTGATTGTTCGAGGGTTGGTGTCCCAAGCAAAAACCAAGGAGTTTAAGCGTGTGGACACTGAGTACATCGCATGCAATGCGTGCTTCTTCCGTTTCGCATTTCCAGTCACGAGCAAGAATCGACGGGAGAGCGATGGAAACAACCGAGAGAGGATGCACACGAGTCTTTGCAGCAAGTTCCTCAGTGAACGTTTCTGGGGGAATAGGTATTCCAGATAGACTTTCGCTCTCCTCCTCATCGTCCGAATCGATATCATCATTGGAGGTCTCATCGACCCTCAAGTTACTGTCCAACGTTGGCCCAGCTTGGTAGAGCTGACTTAGTAGTGCACGGACACGATCAATTTCGTCATCAGAGCCTAGCTCTGTGCACGCTCGATGGTAAGAGAGAATGTCGTCCGTAAGATGAGGCACGGAACTCGTATCATCTTGTTGGATCATTGGATACCAACCGACAGGTGTACCTGTGTCGCTCACAATAGCCTGTACGACGGATTCCGACAGTTCAAAGCTGTCAAGTATTTCGCTTTCGATTCGCCCCTCAATCGTGTGCAGTGCAGCCGACAGACACATCTCACGTTCGATGATGTTAGTAACTAGCGAGGCGAGATTTCCATCGGGGAGGTTGTAGCGATCTGGAACGAACGAACGCTCTAGCAGATTGAGTTCTGCAAGTTTTCGCTTCGTGTCAACTGCTGCTTGAACTAGAGTATCAATGGAGACGCCTAATTGTGGCACAGGTACGAGAGCTAGGTACCCTACTGGAAACACACGACCAGGTCGCAAGAATCGAGAGCAATACGAGGCGAATCGCGAAGACCCGACGGCAAGTATCATCGCACTGTCCCCGTCATCTTTAGGAAAGACTGCGGAGCCGGATTGACTAAACCCGGAATCAGCCATTTCACGCATTGCGAGTTTTCCGCGGGCAGACTCGGAATACGTAAAGCCCGGCTGTAAGAATCGGTGTGTACCACGCCAGCAGCTCTTCGGGTGTTGCTTGATATGCCGCCCACATTCCCGCCAATCTAACGATTGACGTTCCAGACCAAACCACTTGCAAATCCCACCGCCTGACGCGAAACCTATCCATCGACTAGAGTTGGGTGGTACTTCCCAGTTGAAACGCACGAATCTAGGAGAGTCTCCAGTCTGCAATCCAGCAAGGCATTCGGCCTTATCACCCAATTTGGGGCACTCTGAGAGTGTTTCAAGCACTTCGCTCGGAATCCAAGTAAAGAAGCCTGCGTTAGGAATGTTGGCCAACGATCGCTGACGAGTTTGATTTGCGTAGGGACTGGTTTCTCGACATGCAGCGAAAAGCAGTGCGGCTTGTTCATCGGCTTCTCTCGACGCTGTCAACCGTACTGACCAGATTGAACTCATCTCCTGTGGTGAGGAATTCTGTAGTACGCTCATCACTGGTAGACCCGGCGGGTCTGCATCGCTGAACGCATGGCGTCCCAGGTACACAATGCAAATTATGGACGATGAATCGAGTACCTTCTCACGAATGCCATTGAAATGCTTTTTGAAGCACCATCCATCCAGGGTAATGAATGCAGTTCGACCACACGGTCCACATAAGGACAGAGCGCGATCAAGAAATGCAGCGTAAAGATCACGCTTCGATCTAGAAGATCTTGTGCCGAGAAACGCGCGAAGTACGGGCCCCATATTCTTACTGCCCATGTACGGTGGATTTGCCGCAATGATGTCGTACTTGTGTCCCAACACATCGAGCAACTTAAATCCCGCGGAAGCTTCTCGCCCGAGAAACTGATCCTGAAAATCGCCACGCATACGAGCCTGCTCGGTGAACGTATCGAGTGCTGCTCTCGCCCGGTAAAACAATCGCTCACCGAACTCCTCGTCACTGATTTCCTGAAAAGCTAGCTTGCCGCTGAGCGCTTCCTCACGCATCTCTGCGAACAAGTAGTCTGCTTCCTTCTTTTCGCGGACCTGCTCCTCCCAGACGGCGTGTTCCTCACCGATGATCTTCTTCAGATCTTCGTTCGGCCGGGCTAGGCTACCCAGTTCGTCGATGTGTTCCATCGACTCGCCGAACTTGCGAAGCACTCGGGCCACTGACGGTTCTTTCTCGAAACCAGCAACGAACTCTTCCCAGTGCTGTCCCTTCAAGTGACTAGAGACAGCGGCCACCAGATTCGTGGGCACTCCCTCGTAATCAAACGCTCGTTCGGCGGCCTTCATCCAAAGTACAACTTCGGCAATTTGTATCGCGCGTGCGTCGATATCGATGCCGTAAAGGTTTAGCGACAGGATTGCCTCGCAAATAGCTTCCGGCTCGGTCAGTTCGCCTTCTTCCTCGTACATAGTGTAGAGCAGGTCGAAGGCTTCCAGCAGAAAATGCCCGCTGCCACAGGCCGGGTCGAGAAATGTCAGCTCGCGGACTGGCTTGTGTTCCACTGGGGTGCGGTCGGCATCACGGACGTAGTAGTCCCAGTGCTCGAACAGCGTCGACTCAGGATGCATGCCCATCCACGTAGCGCCCAGCGAGTTCTGCACTAAAAACTGCACCATGTATGATTCGGTGTAAAGCTGAGTGGCCGGAATGATGTCGGCCCCTTCGATCTTGGCGCCCTTTTGCGTACGAACTTTCTCGAACACGCGGTCTTTTTCTTCAGTGTTCCAGTATTGATAAGCCCAGCCCAGCGCGTCGGGAGCAGTGAAAACTTCGGTGGCAGCCGGTTCCTGACTGCGGACAGTTTCGGTGCCAGAGAGCCAGGCTAGGCATTGTTTGAGCGCCGCTGGAGAAGGTCGCAATGATACACCCGGAGCCTGCGGATCAAACAACATCGGTAATCGCTTGGCTTGCTCGGTAAATACCTTTTCGAGCATGGCAAAGCGGCCATCGTCGTCTCCGGTGCAGAGTTCTGGCTCTCGCTGCGCTAGCCGATGATGCTCCAGCGACCGACCACCATAGGCTTCCTTCTGAAGGATGGCCTCGTCAATTAGTTCGCGGGCTTCCATGCACCGCAGCGCCAGCAACCGGTTCGCCCACGTGTAGGCCGATTCGCGAACGTAATCGGCTACAGCCTCGGCGCGGTCTTCACCCGCTTCCTCACGCATTTGGATGTAGGCATCGATGATCTTGCGGGCATGCTTGTCTTCCTCGGACAGACTCATCTCATCGATGGGAACCGATTCGCGATCGCGCCGGATGCCGATGGCCGCTAAGCGCAGCTCCAGGTCACCAGGATGCCAAGTTTCGTCCGTGGCGTAGTACCCCTCCAGCTTGTGCCGAAGCTCAAGCGTTACGGCTTTTAGTATTTTCTTGAGGGGGGCGTCCATCAACCAAGCTCCACTTCGTATCCTTCGTCCAGCAACTGACGGACGCGTTGATCCAGTTTTTGCTTCAGTTCCACCCATTCGTCCTCATTCGCTACGCGAGTTACGGTGGCCACCTCGGTCGCCCTGAGCGTGCGAACCTGCCGAGGCGTTGGGGGCGTGCCACCGTTCCCGCCGGGGACGGGAACTTTCTTGCGCACCTCGGTAGCGATTCGTTGACCCAGGTCGCGAACGAGTTGTTCTGCCTTACCGACTAAACCGGCCACTTGCGCAGGGCGGGCCGGTTCGCTTAGACGCTCTTGCAATTGTATTAACGGGGCACCGAGTGACTCGCAAAGGCTTTCATCCAATTTCCTTTCAGCAAGATCGGTTGGCAGTCGCGACAAAGCCTGCGACAAGATTTCTCCCGCCTTGTTCCGCCAACCATCTTGAAGCGGAGTCAACTCAAGGTTGGCTTCATTCCTTTTGTTCTGCAGCGAATTCCAAACATCCTTTTTTGCAAACGAAGCGTCTTGGTGGGCAGTACGGTATTCCTTGATGAGTTTTGCGATGAGTGAATCCGCAGGCAGGTGATGCTCGATCGCTTCGACGCCCCGCACAAAGTCGGTCAGATCCTTGAACGCTGTGGCATTTTCTTGTTGAAAGGTCGCAAAGCTCTCGACTTCCTCAAACCCCTGTTTGAGAGTTTCCTGTTCTGCATGGATTGCATTAACCCGGTGGACCGGATTGGCGAGTTCAAGAACGTTCTTCCACGCGCTCTCGCCATCGACGAACGCAGGTGGGAGCGGGATTGCCGAGCCGCTAGCCCACAGTCGCACGTCGTCCGCCTTGTTGATCACCTGTTGAGCGAGTACATCCGCCGCTTCGCTAATCGCTGCCGGGGTCTCGTCAATCCCCCGTTTCTTGGCCAGCTTCATGACAAACTTGCGGCAGTCAGTCAGGACGTCAGGGTCGATTTCCGTCTCTTCGAGTACGAGTTCAACCTTTTCGTAGTTCCGTATTACACGCAGTGCATTAACGAGGTCCCGATCGGCCGGGTTGGCATATTCCTTTTGTCCAATCACCAGCTTGACGCCCCCGGCACGCACTAAGGCTGCTACGCCGACACGGACCGCGTTCGGATCCCATCCGTATCCGATGCCAGAGAAGTGATCCGTGAGATCCTTGCCGAAGACTTTCTTTTGCTTCTTTGCTTGCTCAGTCGCCAGATACATGCGGATGGAGTCAACGAGCGGACAATGAACGTCGATTTTGCCGGCCTTATCGTAGAGCTTCAGAGCAGAGATATCTTTCGTCGTGTTCAGCTCTCCCGCCAAAACGTCTTGAATTGCTTTTTGGTCCTGAGCAATGCGTACCGGGACCTTGTCGAATTTCGGATAGAGCGTGGGCCAGAACGCAGCCATCTCTAATCGCAAGGCTCCGCCAGAAGTCTGGCCAGGCTTTACACCGAGTTGGCGACTAGAACCACGGAAGATAAGGTGCCCAGTCCGAATGCCTTCCTTGAGACCGTCGATCACCCGACGTTCAAGTTTTGGCAGGTCATCGTTCTCACGGTCCTGGGCCAGCCTGCGTGCGTCTTCCGACTTGTGTTGATCGCCAACCCAGTTGCCGATGACCTCCTTCATAGCAAGGTACCGCGTCAGATCTTGGTCGAATCTGTTGATTCTTCCGCTTAAGAAGAACAAAGTCGATTGCTCGTCTTCACGCAGACTCTGGTTTTCCAGGTCATCCACGGTGACGCGACCGGAAGATAGCGGCGTATAAAGCTTGAGCGTGACGTCGCCTTTGGTTTTTCCAACGGCCGTACCGTCAATCATTAGCTTGAAATAAAATTCAATATCGCGATAGCTGACGACATCAGAGTCAAGCCATTTCCGCCAGTGACTCTTGCCAGGCTCTTCAACGAACTTGTCACGCAGACCGCGCTCGCGGTCTTGCTGCAAATATTGCTGCTCGTTGGTCGTGACCTCCTCTTCAAAGGTGCGCTTCTCGCCAGTGAGGAATTCATACTCTTCGCCTGTGCGTGCGACGAGGCCGGCTTCCATGAGTCGCTCCAACTCGGGCTCGACTCGTGTGAGCACTTTAGGAAGATCTTCGTCCACCGTTTCAACCAGCAATCTCGCGACATTTTCCTTGGATCGCGGGATGAAAGGAAGTTCGCGGACAAGATAGAGGACCTCGGCGACTCGCGACGTCATGCTCGTTGCATTCGGGACGGTATCCTTGATTCGCGACAGTTCGGTCCGCACATCAGGACTGATTTCTCCTTCACCTGCCAGGTTGTTGTACAGTTCGTCGAAGGAAACGACGCAGCCAATACTCTCCGAGAGATACGGTCTCCTGCCACTGCGCAAGATATCTTGCGTGATGGCTAACAACGTTCGAGTTGATCCGGACATCTGCTCACCTCGTCCACCTTTGGAACGAAGTGTCTTGACGATTTCCGGAATCAAATGGACCTGGTACGGGAAGAAAGGATAGTAAATGCTGAACTTCTCTTGGCCACACGCAGGCAGTGTGCGGCTGGTGACATTGGCCAACTCACCCAATCCTCGGAGTAGCCCGCTCCCGCGACTCTCGTAAAGTTCTTCGATTTCACGGCGGCCTTCAAGGTTTTTCTTGAATAGACGATTCTCCAGGACCAATTCGATATTCTCGGTAGTGAGCGCCGGCTTGGCAAAGAAGCGGCCCTCAATTTTTTTCATGTCGCCATCCTGCGCACGGGCTTCTTTGTAGATTGAACCCATGTCGCCATGTGTAGTGACAATTAACCAGATTTTTCCCTGGCCTTTGATTGCGCACTCTTCAACTAGCGCTTGAAGTTGCGACAGACGGCCATCACCGTCGACGTCTAGGATCCATTGCCCCGACTCGTCGAGTACAAGAAACAGTCGGCACGCTCGCTTGGTCTCTTCTTCGCGCTGTTTGAGGTCAGCAAGTATGGTATCGACGAGGAAAGAGACATTGTGTAATTCTCCCTTCTCGGCTTCGCGCAACGCTTCGTGAATATCGTCGAGCGACTCAAAATTCTCCGGGGCGACGGCACAGGCCGCGGCGTAGAGGTGATTGCGATAAAAAGCAAGGTTTTGCTGAATATCAGCCCAGGGCTTCTTGGTACGCTCTTCCACCACGTCATGCAATTGCTGGAGCTTGCCTTGCTTGTCGAGTTCCGCTTCGATTACACGAGCATAGATGAGATTCGAGCTGTATCCCCGAGACTGGTAGTATTGAGATAGTAAAAGGCTCGGTAGTGTCCGGCTCTTACTATCAACCAGGGAGTTGAGGTTGAAGGCCAAAACATCGGTGTTGCATTCATCAACCCGTGACAAACTTCGGACGATCGACGCTCGACGAGGCGCATCGTTGGGCACGCGAGCTTCAAACCGTTTACTGGCAGTAACACCCTGGAGATCTTGGTTACCAACTAGCAGTGAGATAATCTTCGCAAAATGAGATTTCCCAGATCCGAAGTAGCCAGATATCCAAATCCCGATTTCCGTTGTTTTCTTCAGGAACGTGTCGGTGTAGTGCTCGATGATGTCATCCAAGTACTCCTCGATCATCGGTGTTACGACGTAGCTGCCAATCTCTTTGGCTAGCTTTTCCGTGTCATTACGCTCGCCCACTTTGATGACCGGCTCGATCTTATCTTCGACGCGCGTTTCAAATACTTCGGATACTTTCATTGCATTTCCTTGCTCATCTGGTCACAGTAAATCGCCGCGATACATGAACTCGTCTCGCTGTGAAACGAAGGAATAAGTTCGTGTTTCGGTGACGACTCCCGGAATCAATACAATAACGGGCCCATTGAGCGCCGATTGAGCGCTGTCCCATAATCGCTGCATGACGTCGCGGGGTCCTGCAGCAGGGTATAGGGCTGCCGTTCGTTCCAAGCTTGCGAAGGGCCTACCGGTAGACGGCTCTCTGAGAGCCGCTTCGACTGCTCCCGCAACAGCTGTCACCCACAAACCGCCAAGTTCGGCTTCGGGGTCGGAGCCTGGCATTGGATCGCCGATTGAACCGACGATATTCTCCGCACCGATCTCGGTCACGATTCGTTGGGTTACTTCTAATACGTCTATGGACTTCACTTCGAAATCTGGATGCAACGTGGCACATTGTGTGCGCCATTCATTCAGAACAGCGAGTTCACGGTCGGGTGGGTAAACAATCGCCAAGAACGGCGCGCCCGTCTTGCGCCCTATAAAGTCGTACCGCGTGCGGACACGTTCAATCGCCTCGCCAACTTTCCAACGCCAATCATTACTCGACACAAGACACCTCCCATTCAGGCGGAGTATCTAGGACGACGATCGACCCAGCTTTCTCGAATCGAATCACGTGCTCTCGGGCCAGCTTTCCCAGGATGGCAACGACATCGCTTTCAGAAAGGAAAAAGAGGCGCCACAGAGGGCTCTCAATCACTGCACGACCGCGGACTCCCTCGCCAATTAAGATCCGCACTATCACTTCGGCTGTTCGCGTCGGCAGGACCGGTATGGCGAGGACCTTTTTTTGCCGACCTGACAATACACCAAAATCTCGGAGTGCCGTGAGAATACTACCTGCGAGTTTCGTTCTCGTGCCCTCTGTCCAACGCTTAGTTTGCGGCTGGCCGTCCGCTTCATGGTCCAAAAAGTCGAGCACATCATTTCGGGACACGACCCGTTCCGGTTGAGCAGCTACCCAGAGTGACTCAGTAACAAAATCAAACGTCAGTCGATCACGAAGGGCATACAGCAGGTAGAGCAGTGACCGGAAAGCAGTCGATTCACTGCCCTGATCTGAGGCAGAGCAAATCGCTTCACGAAGCCACACGATGTGAGGCTGCAAATACCGCTTCTGGACAAGTTCCCAGATACGGCGACGATTCTCCCCAGAGCGTTGTCGCAACAGCTTACCGGATAGTGCCTGCTCGCGTACTTCGGCAATGTCCATACCAGTATGCATTGCCGAGAACACTGCGAAGGCCTCGTCGATCAACGCCCCCTTGGAACTATTGCGCGCAGTATAAGCCCCGGGTTCTCGAAGTGTCGTGTTGGTACTCGAGTTCTTCATGCGTCAATTCAGATCCTTCAAAGCCCTCTATAGGGGAGCGACTATTCACCTTGGTTTCTGGCGAGGGCGCTCGATCATGCGAAGTAATTCTTCAAGGTCGGTAAGCTTGTAAAGTCGGTAGTTGTTTACGGGGTGTCTGTACTCCTTAATCTTGCCGGCAACACCCCAATTGCGAAGCGTATTACGGGAAACGCCGAGGTATTCTGCGGCTTCCGTAATCTGGAAGTATTCGTCAATCTTTTGCATGCGATCTTCTCCAACCCACTTGCGGGTGCGTTCGATCTCGCCAATCTACCAAACCTTACCAAGCTCGGTTAGTACCCACTTAACTAATCAAAGCAGGAAAAACGCGTTCGAAACTAATTAAGTGCAGCCCAGTCTTCTTATTCGGAGAACTTGAGTTTTTCTGAATCAGAGAAGAGGGACCCTCAATCGTCTTGGCGGCGGCACGAGGCCGCCGCCAAAACTCACCCAAGGAAGGGTTCTTGGCCGCAACCTGGACGAGCCAGACGAGCTTGCTGCTCGGCGTAAAGTTGGTCGATACGTTTTTGTTCTTGGTCGCTCGTAACGGCTCCGCCGCCGTCCCTATCCGTGGGGACGTCGGTGGTGCTCTCGGAATCCGAGCTGCCCTGCAGCGAACCTCTTCGACAGCCAATTCGTGGGTACATGGCAAAGGGAAACACGTACGCCGTGACCAAGAAGTGCTAGTGCTGCACAAAGTTGATCACGAGAACGTGACCGATTTACAGGGTTACGGCGCACATCCATTGCCGGCGTAACAGCCGTTTCAACGAGATGTCAGTCGATGCTACAGCCTCTCATCGTTCACCAGTCGCCAGAAGTAGAGACCTAGCTTGGTGAGACGACATGCTTTGGAATTGACGGCTGCATAGAACATATGCTCTTCGCCAACGGGCTCGACAAGCCCCACTGCCCTTAGCTTTTGTAGGTCACCAAATATCCGCTCGTTCGTTTCGTTTCGCGGCTCGACAGCAGGCTCATAAGATGGATCAAGCGGAGCATCTTCTGCTGGCACAGGAAAATACTCCGTAATCTTCTGCAGTAGTTCAATTGCGACTTTCGGCTGCGCATGTCGCAGACGGACAAACCTCGAGATGTTAGTCTTAAAGAGTGGTCGTTGATCCCAAGCACCAAGCGCATAGTCTATGTACGCGTATACTCCTGCAGCGGTGATTTCACCGAGCACGCCAGCGGCTCCGCCGTCGAGTGCTTCGACGAGGAGCGATGTGAAAAGACCGCCACCACCTACTTCGAGCGAGGCTTGGGCAGGGCGTGTTGCCGTCATAACGGATACGCCCTCTGCAAGCGATACTTGTGTGCCTTGTAGCTGAGGGCTTTGACCAAACGACCCGCTGTGACAGCAATCTAGTGTAATCATGACTTCCGATACGGGCGAATCGTTTGCCATCGTAAGGACATCGGCCATGGGCACACCGAGATCGTGCGATTCTGCATCTGGAGTGACGAGGTATCCGCCCAAGTCGTTAGATGTACCATGCCCAGAAAAGTGCAGCCAAGCGATATCAGCCGGCTGTTCGAAGAGTTCAGTTATGGTCCGACGCAGCTCGGGCCGTGTCACGTTATCATGCGGACAAGTTAAGGTTCGACAATCGAAATTAGCCGAACCATCATGGTTGCGCGCGAGAACTCTCTCCATTCGCTCGGCATCTTCCACGCACCCGTAGAGCTGGGCGTTGGGATATTGGTCGACTCCTATTAACAAAGCACGACGCATGGATCCACCTCCGATTCAGCGAGCGCCACCGATCAGTGCCTTAAGATTGTCCCAGGTCCACTTGTACATTTTGTCAGAGGACTTCGCGGCCTTAGGCTTCTTATTGTTCTTGTCTTTGCGTCCTGCCAGCAGAAAGTATGGCAGGTTCTCTTCCTGGGCAATGTTGAGTTCGGCGCTCACTCCAGTCGCGGTGTCCGTGTGTTCACCGCAGATTACAATCATCTGCTCCGTCCTTCTTATCCGCTCTCGAACCTTTTTCTTCCAGTCGCCCGTCATCGGTTCTTTAACAGACCAGTCGGCCAGCTCAAATGGTGAATCGGGATTCTTTGACTGCCCGACAAGCAAGTTGCGTAGGTCCTCGTCATGGTCAAAATCGAAACTAGTAAATACTCGGGTTTTCGCCATGAGGATCCTCCATGTCTGCAAGTGTTTCAATGGCCAGAATAACGCTTCGTAAAAGAAGGTTTTCGTTTTCTAGGTCACTTTTCCGATAGTAAGTGGACAATGCCCACAGCCGAAAACGACTGCGGCCTATCACGCAATAATCGTAACGCAGTATGAATCATAGCTGTTGGTGACTCATTTGTCTCGCCCTGCCGATCGATACATGGAGTGTGTCAATATCGATCACCACATTCCTATGGCACGAATGTCTGATGATCTGCTGGCCATCACACCTTGCATGAATACACAAGCTTCCTGCGTTGACTTAACAAAACGCTGACACAGCCCCGCAAATGAATACCACCGCCCGACGCATTTTGGCCTTGGGTACGGACGGTGTGCACACATGTGACGGAATTCTGGCCTGCCATAGCAGTTTTCTAGGGTCTTAGCCAAGAAACGGTTCTTCACCACACCCAGGGCAAGCGAGTCGTCGTTGCTGTTCGAGGTAGCGCGACCGCATTTCCTCTTGCGACAGCTTCTGCGTATCTTCAAGAGAAATCTCTTTCGAAGCTGCCGAGGCAGTTTGTTGCTGGGTGTCGAGATTGTTGTTTTGTTGTGTCATGATTGGTTCTCCGTAGTATTCGAGATTGTTTTGCCCCTCGCCCCAGCGGGCCGAAGGCCGAAAGGGGGTAAAATAATCTTGAATGCGAAGGGGGCTGGCATTGGCAGCGTCGCAACAAAGTTCGAGAATATCGCCTTCAAGTAGCGACCCTTGATTCAGGAAGTCGCCTCTCGGTCGACTAGCCACATCCCAATCTTACGGAAGATGTATCGGGACCTACCTGCGATGCAACGAGGGACATATCGAGGGAATTACCAAGTCATGGCATTGAATGGCAGATAGGGCGAATATTTCATTCAAGAAGATGCTACCTTCTCGCCAAGTGCACTAATCTGGTTTACGCCGTCTTGCGGAAATAGGTGTTGGTAAAGCTGTCTCATTTCATCTGACGTATGGCCCATCCATCGGGCTGCAACATCGGGGGTCACCTTCCCGGTGCGGACTAGATTGGAACCAAATGAGTGCCGCAGTACGTGATATCCACGGACAGCTTTCCATTTACTGTTTTTCAAAGGCAGCTTGAAGTGGTGCGTACCCTGGGACCAAGTAAGCGGCTGAAAGCCTTTTATCGGTTTGCGACGCGGCATTTTAGCCGGAGGAGCTATGGTATATTGTCCGCCAGGATGGTTACCCTTCTGAAACCACTCGGTAAAGATGGACTTCAATTCTGGATGGAGTGGGACATGTCTTGTTGAACCGGACAAGTGCTTTCTGCGTTTTCGTTCGCGAATCATCACTTGGTCGGTCTCAAAGTCAATGTCATCTATCCGAGACCGAAGGATCTCGCTACGACGAGCCCCGGTGTAGGCGGCAAATGCAAATAATGGGTAGATGAACCCATACAAGGCTTTCTCGCGAACATGGACCAGTAGTTCTTGTACTTGTGGCCAATCGAGAAAGAGCGAATTCCACTGTTCCCTAATTTCTTCGTCCGACAAGCCACCCCGTTGTATTCTCCGCTCAATTTGATCCCACGTCTGGAACTTGGTTGGTTCGCTGGGATTAGGCAACGAAATCCGCCATCGTCCACCTGAACGCAAGAGTGGGCAGGAAAGTGAAACGTGGCCGTTGTCCTGTGCCCAAATCCATATCAGACGGAAAGTTGCAAACTCGCGACGGAGGGCTTCAGTGATGAGGTTGCCACGATATTTCTCTTTTTTGCGGCGAGATCGATAGTGTTTGAGTATTTTCAGGTCCACGGATTCAATGAGTCTAGTCCGACCGATCAAGCGTTTGAGATGACCTATATGCGTTCGTTCGGAGGCGAGCGTTGTAGCAGCTTTAGCACTCTCTTCTTGCTGTTCGTTGAAGTAGGTATCACAGGCTTGGCCAAAAGTAATTTTTGGCTTTGCGATCTGGGGCTGCTGCTTGCTGTTTCGGATTGAGGCAACAGCGATCCTTCCGCCTGCGACAATCCACTCCTTTGGATCCACATCGTTGGGCATATTAAGGTGATCGTTGTGAAGCTTCTCCAAGGTTGCCTCAACCGTTGCCAGCACCTGTTGGGCTCGCTTCTGGTTGGCCTTGCGACATGAGTGCTTGTAACGGTTGCCGTCGTAATAAAAACGGACATACCAGATCTGCTTACCGCTTCGTTGATCAACTTCCAGCGTAGCCATGATTTCCTCCGATTTCGGATGTCATGAAGCATAAAACTTCCGACTGAGGAATTATCGCTTGCGGCCCTTTTGCGGCCCATTGGTGACATAACAAGGCGATTGCGGAGACATTGCATTCGCCCGTAAATGAAACCGTCGGAGCCTAAGAAATGCCTGTGATTTCAGTCAGAAACGCTGTTCTGGTACAGACAAATGGCTCGTTAGAAGAAGAGAGTTGAGGAGAGATTTCGCGGATTTTGAATCCAGCGCGTCTGCCAATTCCGCCACTCCGGCAAAGTGTTATGCCGCAACAGGTTGCGACAATCTTTTTGTCTCTTTCTGACCCGTCGCATTACCGCCGTGTCCCATCCGTGTCCCGTGCCCAGGAAAGGCACGGTGAGGGTGGTTGCGATGGTATTGTTCCGCAGAAATCATGCCGTGATCCTATCAAAAATCGATTCGGGCGTCTATTGGCGAACAGTCCTGATTCTGGAGTCCGAGGAACGCAATTGACATCTAGGCACGCTAAAATCCGGTTGGGCTGCCACCACGCCGCAACCGCTCGAACTCGCGACCTGGGATTCGCCACTTGCCTGTCGCCGGGTCTTTCTCACATTCGATACGGCCCTGGTTGCACCAGCGCTCACGGATCGTGTGCCCAGTGACTCCCATCGCTTGGGCAAGCTCGCCAGTGGTATACCAGTCCTTGACCGAAGCCGTTTGCGATACGTCCTTCATCTCTTCTAGTTGACCACTCAATTCCGCAACTTGGCGTTCCAGCGCAGACAAGCTCTGCAAAATCATCGCTTCAGCTTGAGATAGCCCTGGTATCGACATCGGCAAAACCTCTTGGTTCACATTGACTCATGGAGAGAAGGGTTTGAAGTTAGCTGCTGACTACGTAGCTGCAACGATCTTGTGTCCAGGTGGTCGAAATATCACGATGGCACTGGGAAACGGGGCACTATGCTTCCCTCCAATAAACCGAACCCGCCCTCGCAAAAGGCGGATTTCGCCTTTCATCGCATACCGATGCCACCAACGTGTGTCGGTGCGTGCTGGCACCAGACAAACAACCGTGGCTCCGTTGCGAGCCGATTCATACGCTTTCTTCATCCACTGGGAGATTTCGCGTCCGTACGGTGGATTCATAAACACCACATGGTCGCCCCAATCCTGTGTGAGGCCATTTTCCGCCTTGGTGAAATGGTGAGCGCATTTGGCAATTTCGTCCGTTGAACAGGGGTCCATCGTGAATCCGAATTCCATGTCAACCGCTTCAAAGAGGGAACATGGCGTTTCCCACTCTGGCGTCGCTGACGAAAAAAAGGATTGCTGAACCATAGGGGTACCCTGTGTGTGAATCTAATTTTTCTACGTTGGTGATGATGACAAGTCGCTAACTGTGCCAATCCGTAGAGAGCACTTCGTCCAGGCAAGCCGACAAACGGCAGAGATCATCCTTCAAGTCTCTACTCAAACAACCATCGTCCGCGATGGCATACGCCAAGACGCGCGCAAGTTTGACGAAGTCGGTGATGTCACCGGGTGCAAAACGCTGCTCCACAATTCCACTGCTCGTGTCCATGCGGAATACATTAGAATGGTATTTCCAGCCTCCTAGCTCATCCCCCTCTTTGTCGACGGCAGCGCAGAGCTGGCCTGCGCCGAGCATCATGTACGGTCCATTGGCCGACGTGGGCGTTGCCTCTGAAGTAAGCTGATCTTTATTCATCGAATCTCCTCCAGTTGGTTCTTTCATCGAAGGCTAGTCATCCTTACGCTCGGTTCGAGGCTGCTGGTAAATCCACGTGTGCGCCAGGTCACTGATCTTGGTTACCAGCGGCAGGTCATCCCGTCCAAAGCGAGTCGATTCGACCCACGTATCGCCGTTCTTGTAGAGCCGGACGATCGAGACCGTATGTCGATCGCCCGAGCGCGTGTGATTCTTCCAAATGCTGGCCTTGATCAGCCCAAATCTAATCGTGTGGAGTGGTTGCGCCATGATTGTCCTCGCGAGTTGGTTTAGTGATGGGTTGAGCTGAGAACGAACTCAGTCGCTAGTATTTCACGGATCAGTAAAAAGTCCCTGGAGCCGGGGAAAACCCCGACTCCAAAGACCAATGCTTTTCTAGTTAAATGTTTTCCCAGAGCCATTCATCTCGCCCTGTAGGACTACGAAAATCGTCATCCATTGTGAAAAACCGAACATGGGGATAAGGTTGTTCTGGAACAGCTAGGATCAATTGGGTGATGGCACGTCCATCGCCCAAGACACGATCCCAGTCATAAACATTCCAACCACCCCTATAAGCCGCCTGCAACGCACCAAAATGCGAGGAGCTCTCGATGCCATAGTCCATAGCTATAGCTATGGATGGCCAACAACCGCTTTTCAAGTCTTCAACAAGTCCCTCTGCCATGAAAAGGTCATCCATCGGACTAGCCTGACCTGTGAGTCGCGTGAGGTGAAAATCCACAAGCGAGACAACCGTACGAATCATGGGCGAAGATTTGATCAACGCACATTGTTTGCATTGCTTGCACAAAACGGTTTGACTATCAGCAAAGGAGCTCAACTGTTCGAGCTTCTTGCTGCCGCAATGAGGACAGTTTGCCTCTTGCTGCCAACCGTTGCTGACGTTCTTAACTAGTTCCCGTTGATAATACTCCCTTTCCGACCGACTTTGGGAACGGCGCGGGGCGACGAGCGGGCGAGGGAGTTGGCTTGTTCGGTTTTCTGTGGTGGGTCGGCGTTGTTGCGCCGCAGCGCGCGTACCTCGCCTTACGTTTACGAGTTGTTTTCGGTTTTTGCGTCCGTTCCGCGTCAGCCTCCTGAGGTTTTTGCCAGGATCGTTAAGTTGTGACAGAACACGGCGCTGCCAACGGCGGACGTGAAATTCTTAAAGCCGCGAAAACAACAGCGAGCCAGGCGAAATGCTCGCTTTAAGCACGAGATCGTGCCTTCGATTCCGGCGCGCCACTGCTGCCAAATGCCCATCATCGTGTCGCCGAAATCTCGCGTCCGCCGAGGCACGCCCAGGTAGTCGACCTGTTCTTCCAATTCCTCGTAGGTGTCCTCGTCCGGACAGAAGCCCATGTCCGCGGCGACCGTTTTGGGCCGGCTACCGTACTTCTCTTCGTGTCGTTCGAGTACCGTCTCCAGGAGTTCGCTGTCGCTTACATTCTTCTCCAACACAACGTAATCGGTAATGAACTTCTCCTTCGACTGTGTGAGCAGCACCTTGTGACCGAATTCGACTGGCTTGCCACGCCGTCCACGCATGATCAACTCCGCATGAGATTCAAAAATGCTGAACACTTTGTCGGCATTTGGAACCTGCTCTCGATCGAACGCGCGGCGCCGAGCCACTTCGGCGACCTGCCGCATCACCGGCAAACGGTTCGCCAGCGACTGGGCAATCGTCGCCAACTCGACACACGTCGAACGTTCGGCCCAAGCGACGAATTGTTCCGCTTTTTCCAGAGCTTCCTCGACCCGGACGATCAGCGTCTTCATATTCTGGCGGACCTGGCGGAGACGCTTTTTGTTCGTGCTATTCGAGTAACGCGTGACGAAAAGATGCAGATTTTTGATCTTCTTCGCGTGAAATCGCCAAGGACAACGGAGTGGGTCGAGTTCTCGACCAGTCGACATTTCTCGGGCAGCCACGCGATAGACGTCCCACAGCAGGCTGGAGTCGGTCGGCCAGTGAATATTGCATTCGGTGACGGTCGTGTCGGTTCGCACATGTTCCAGGGAGACCGTTTCTTCGGCGACGACGCCGAGGGCCAATAGGTGATTGATCCGTTCCCAAGTCTCGGGCTGAATCGCGCGAAATGCCTTGTTCAGCAGCGTGAAGTCGATGGTCGGCTTTTTCAGCAGGCGGCAAAACCGCTGCAAGGTTTCGCTTTCGGCAATCCGGATCGACGCTTCCCGATAGTCGAGTCCTTCCCGTTGCAAGACGAGGATCGCGCGAAACAGGTTTTCGCTGGTGAAGATCGGCTTTCGGCCGCGTGCCGACGTCGTCTGGCTGAGCTGTTCGAGGTCGCGATGGACCACATCGAGAATCGCGGGCCGGCTGTCCAGCAACTGGCCGAGCGTTTTGTACTCGTCACGATAATCCCGTACCGTTTGGTTGTCGGCCTTCTCGTTGGCCCATCCAAAATCGAGAATCGCTTCAGCTTTCAAACGCATCGCCCGCTTCTCCTTGGGTAAAATGGCTCTTTGATTCGTTCTGTTTTCAATAGGATAACGATGCGTCTTTTTCTTGCTACACCAAAACCGGCCCGCCAGACGAATTTCACAATATTCTGATTTGGGAAACAGGAACTAGGCTAAATTTGCACCCTCATCGACTTGATTGGATAGCCTCTCGAAGAATAGAATTCTATTCTTTGTGTCCTTCGTGCTCTTCGTGGTTCATTTTTCTTCCACCCCGTGAACGGTTATAGATTAACGATGTCTACTGAAATTACTTGGCTCGGACATGGCAGCTTTGCTGTCGATACGTCCGGAAAAAATTTACTCGTCGATCCCTTTTTGGACGACTCCCCCACCTCGCCGGTTCAATCCGAAGAAGTCGCGGCGGATTGGATTCTTGTGACGCATGGTCACTTTGATCATGTGCCCGATGTGTTGAAAATCGCTCAGCGCACCGGCGCTTCGGTAATCGCCAATTTTGAAATCGGCCAATGGCTGCAAGGGCAAGGCTTGGCCGAGGAACAAATCGTAGCGATGAACATTGGCGGCAGTGTTGCCCAACCGTTTGGCCGCGTGAAGATGACGATTGCCCATCACAGCTCCGGTTTGCCCGATGGTTCGTATGGCGGTTTGGCGGCTGGATATTTGCTCGACTTGGAAGATGGCCGAGTTTATTTCGCTGGCGATACGAGCCTGTTTCTGGACATGAAACTAATCGGCCTCGGAAGGCTCGATTTGGCGGTGATCCCGATTGGCGACCAATTCACGATGGGCCCGGACGACGCCCTCGAAGCAGTAAAACTACTCAACCCAAAACGGGTCGTACCATGCCATTACAATACCTGGCCACCGATCGAGCAGAACGCTGTCGCCTGGGCAGAGCGTGTCCGCACACAAACCGCGGCCGAACCGGTAGTACTGCAACCGGGTGAGAATACCAGTTTATAATCGCCAAGAAAGAAGGAACTACGAATGATACGAATCACACGAATTGTTGCTGGCATATTGCTCTGTGCTATGCTCACTAGCCCGCTTCCGGCACAGCAGCCTCTGGCTTGGAAATATATTCCGGGCAAAACGTTACGCTATCAATTGGTTCAGAAGACCAAAACCACGATGAGTCTCGGGGCCTCGGAGTCTCAGGATCGTGGAGGCAAGGTGACAACCGAGGTGCGTCAAACGCTTGACATGGCTTGGCTTGTGAAAGAAGTGCAACAAGACGGAACCGGCTTGATCGAGCTAAACATCACTCGCATTCAATTAAAAGTCGACGGCCCGGGGGGACAAGGATTAGAGTACGACTCAGCCGACGAAACGCGACCGCAAGGTTTTGCCGCGATGATTGCCGGGGTGCTGAAGAGACTCACCGAGGCGACTTACCAAGTCACCATGACGTCGCGCGGAGAGATTACCAGTGTGGTCTTACCCGAGTCGCTGCTTGAGCAGGCGCGCGACGCCCCCGGTGGCGAGTTGATGGGGGATTTAATTAGCGAAGCAGGTTTCAAGAATCTGATGTCGCAAAGCACATTGCTCTTGCCCGAGCAAGCTGAGTTGGTGCCAGGGCATATTTGGTCAAACACCACGACAATAGAAAACGCCGCGATGGGAGGTAAACAAACCGTCGAGACCATCTATCTCTATGAAGGCATACAGCAAGCCAAAGGCAAGCCGCTCGAAGCGATCTCAATGCAAATGGAGTTTGATTTCGGCAATGGCAAGATGCCGGGTGGAGCTAGCATCGAAATTCTACTCCAGCGGGCCAACGGCAAGATGCTCTTCAACCGTTTGGCCGGGCGGTTAAGGTCCTCGGTAACCAAGCAAAGGATACAATTAGAAATTGAGAACGACGGGCAAACGATCGGGCAAACGATTGAACAAACGGTCAATTTGCGTTGGCAAGCGGAGTGATCGTTAGCCGCCGGGCTTGTCCCGGCGCTGTCGAGTAGCGCCGGGACAAGCCCGGCGGCTAACACACTCCCTACATTTTCGATTGGGAAGTCATCCTTACCTGAATCTCATCTTCCTTCACTCGCACCTCGAACGCATCGATTTTGAGACTCGGATTATCGCACCAGGTGCCATCCCTGATGCAAAATCGCCACGCATGCCAAGGGCATGTTACCGTCCCGTCGTGGTCTAACATGCCCGTCCCAAGCGATGCGCCCATGTGCGGGCAAAGGTCGTCGATGGCGAAGTATTCGCCCTGTTGCAGGAAGACCGCCACCAGCCGATCGCCTACCAGAAACGTCCGGCCCTCGCCCTCGGGAATCTCGCCCTTTTTGGCTACGGTCACAAAATCCGGCATCAGCAGCTAGTCCTCCTTAGATATCAAAGCAATAATGGAACCATAACAGAATTTTATTCCCCGTACAGGACAACCTCACCACGTGCCTGATCGCTCCATCAAAACGGATGCTATGTCCGATATTGGCTATCGCGAATTCCAGCAATTGATTCGCAACATGTACCATGAAAAAGACGTAGCTCGCGGCATCGATGGCACGTTTATGTGGTTGATGGAGGAAGTGGGCGAACTGGCAGCCGCATTGCGCGAAGGAACGCCCGAGGAACAATCGGCCGAGTTTGCCGACGTGATTGCCTGGCTTTCAACCATTGCCAACGTCGCGGGCGTCGACCTTGCCGAAGCGGTGCATCAAAAATATGGATCAGGCTGTCCCGGTTGTGGCCGGCTTCTATGCACTTGCGACGATGCGGAGAAACCATGATGGGAAATGCGGAATTCGGAATTCGGAATTCGGAATGCCGAAGGCATGACGGCTGCGCGGTTTTTTTTCGCTTTCCGCTTTCCGCTTTCCGCTTTCCGCTTTTTATACTCTTACTTTTTGCTTCGATCGCCCGCGCCGACGGACCCCAGTTCACGGACGCCCACATCGGCCTAGACGGCGTGTACAAGCTGGGGTGTTGGACGCCGGTCGAAGTGACGCTCCGCGGCGGTTCGGAAACTGAAAGGGGATATGTGGAATTAACCCTTGCCGATACCGACGGGGTGCCGACCACCGTCCGATCCTCTCACGACAATCTGGTGCGCATCGATCCGGGGAAAATTTCGCTAGTTCGACTTTTCGTCCGTTCGGGACAGAGCAACTCGCCCCTCACTGCGCGATTTGTTGTGGATGGGAAGGTTCGTACGAGGCGCATCTTTTATGGGGGAAACCGTTCGCAAAGTGGTGGTATCACGGGAGGGCTGCCTGCGACGAGCCGTTTGCATCTTGTCTTTGGGCCTGCCGTTGGAATCGAAGATTTGTTAAAAGCGGATTACCAAGAAAACCTGCTGACCAAAACAAGGATCGCTCATCTGGAAAACGCAGCAATGTTGCCTGCGCGGTGGATCGGCTACGAAGGATTCGATACCGTTCTGCTCACCACCTCGCAACCGGAACTCTACGACTCGCTGCAACCAGGCACCCCACAGCTCGATGCGTTGCAACAGTGGGTTGAACGAGGGGGCCGATTGGTGATTTTCTGTGGTCGGGAAGGATCGAAACTGCTCGGCGACCACGGGCCACTGGCCCGTCTTATTCCAGGCCGATATGAGAAACAGGTGCCGCTGCGCGATGCGATTGCGCTCGAGACGCTCAGCGGATCGGAAAAGCCGCTAAGCCGCAAGCGGCTCGATTTGCAGGTCCCCAAATTGGTTGACGTACGCGGCAAAGTGCTTGCGTATGCTGGTCGCCAGGCGACTAACTTGCCGCTGGTGATCCGAGCACAACAAGGATTGGGCGAAGTGGTGTTTGTCGCGGTCGATGTCGATCAATCCCCACTGAAAGAATGGGAAGGACGCCCACGTCTGCTTCGCAAAATTTTAAGCTGGCCCGAAACAATATCCGACAGCAACGACAATGCGACTCTCCACGTAGGCGCATCGGGCCACGATGATCTGACCGGTCAACTACGCAATGCACTGGACAGCCAGTTCCAAGGAGTGCAGACCATCTCGTTTGCAATGGTCGCAATGCTGGCAATCGCCTACATCGGGCTGATCGGCCCGGGCGACTTCTTTCTTTTGAAAAAACTGCTCCGGCGGATGGAACTCACGTGGATTACTTTTCCGCTTATTGTGCTGGGCACCTCGGCCGGTGCTTATTGGTTTGCCCATGCAATGAAGGGCGATCAGTTGCGTGTGAACCAAGTGGAAATCATCGACGTTGATACCACCACCGGGCTGACCCGCGGCACCGTCTGGACCCATTTTTTCAGCCCCCGCGCGACCCAATACGATCTGACATTGCAACCAAGATTACCTGGCCGAACGCTCGTGGAACCGCAGGCTCTTTCTCGCCCCTCGCCCCTCGCCCCCCGTTTCTCGACCACCGTGTCTTGGTTGGGCCTGCCCGGACATGCCTTGGGAGGCATGCAAACGAGTAGTTCGCAAACCACATTATCTGATCGTGGTTATCGCTATGGTGACCAGCTACAGTCCCTGGATGGCATGCCTGTGCAGGTTTGGTCGACCAAAACGATCCATGCCCGGTGGAGCACGACCGCGATGCCGGCACTCGATATCGAGCTTAGCGAAACGAGCGACAAATTGCTCACCGGTCGTGTGACGAATCACTTGGGCGTCGAACTGACCGATTGCCTCTTGCTCTACGGCCCTTGGGCGTATCATTTAGCACGGCTAGGCGATGGTGCCACCGTGATTATTAACGACGACCTGCAGCCGCGGACCGTCAAGACCATGCTTACCAGTTCCTCGGCAGGCGACGAGACGGTCACCCGATTTACCGACGATGGCACGGTCCATTATGATAAAAACGGAACCGACGTTGCTCGCATTGTCAAAGCGATGATGTTTTACGACGCCATCGGCGGCATTCGGTACACGGGTGCTTTGAATCGTTATCAACAGTTTATCGACATGAGCCGAACCCTAAAAACGGGCCAAGCGATTCTTCTGGCCCGATGCCAAGACCGCGGCAGTCCATGGTTCGACGGCGATCGGCCTTTGAAAAGCAATGATGACAAGCATTGGTTATACTATCGATTTGTGATTCCTGTTGAGGCGCTAGACGCTAGGCGCTAGTTACAAAGAAACTAACAACTAGCGCCTAGCGCCTCCCAACTACCAACTACCCATGATTGAATTACGCGACCTGACAAAAAAGTACGGCGAACTGTTTGCCGTGAAGAAGATCGATCTGAAACTTGAGCGGGGCGATGTGTTCGGTTTCATTGGCCCCAATGGCGCGGGCAAAACAACCACCATGCGCATCTTGGCCACGCTGCTCAATCCCACCTGGGGCGAAGCTTATGTCGGGGGCTATTCGATCTACACCAAGCCAAAAGAAATCCGCCGTATCATCGGCTACATGCCCGATTTCTTCGGTGTCTACGACAACATGAAAGTGATCGAGTACCTCGAATTCTTCGCCGCCGCCTACCGTATCAAGGGCCCGAAGCGCCGGACAATTTGTGAGGAAGTGCTCGAACTGGTCGACCTGGGTTACAAACGCGATGCGATGGTCACCAGTCTGTCGCGCGGCATGACACAGCGACTTGGCCTAGCCCGAGTGCTGCTGCACGACCCCCAGGTATTGCTCCTGGACGAACCGGCCAGCGGCCTCGACCCGCGTGCTCGTATCGAAATCCGCACCCTGCTCAAAGAGCTTCGCAACATGGGCAAAACCATCATGGTCTCCAGCCATATCCTGCCTGAGTTGGCCGATATTTGCAACAAAATTGGCATCATCGAGCGGGGCGAATTGATCGTCAACGCCAACGTCGACGAGGTCATGAAACAGGTCCGCGGCCAAATGGTGCTGCGGGTCAACGTCCGCGAGAACCGCGAGGCAGCCGCCAAGTTGCTCGAAGCGCATGACATGGTCGAGCGAGTCGAAACGGGCGACGAGACACTGCAAGACGGGCTGCGAGTCACCCTAATCCCGGGCGAGCACGACACGAGTCAACTCGCCGCACAGCTAATCGCAGGCGGCTTCGCACTCACGCAGCTTACCGAAGAGGAGATCAACCTCGAGACAGCCTTCATGGCGCTGACCAAGGGGATCACTTCGTGAAAATGCGGAATGCGGAATGCGGATTTCGGAATGCGGAATGAAAAAGTCGATTGGCTGTTACGCTTGTCGATCAGCCCGGTTGACAACCCGTTTGTAAACCGCAAAACTGACTAACCCGCACGACGACACTGAATTCCACATTCCGAAATCCGAAATCCGAATTCTTTCCTGCCCCGTTCGTCTAGTGGCCTAGGACGCTGGCCTCTCACGCCGGTAACACGGGTTCGACTCCCGTACGGGGTACTCTGGCACTTGGCGTGCCTTCGCACTGAACAGCAAGCCCCTGCAAAACAGGGGATTTTTTCATGGGTGCCTGTTTTGCGTGCGGGCCCGTGCTGCCTTTTGCGTGCGCCGACTGCGCCGCATTCTGCGCCACTTTTGAGGTGGCTGCCAGCTGGCAGTCTGCCTCGGTCACTGTCAGGTAGTGCTTGCTTGCTACGGCTGCCGTGTTGCCGAGCCACTCGCAGACCACGTGCAACGGAAAGCTGGCCGTCAGTTCCGTTTGCCTGCTCGCCCGTAGATTGTGGAACAGCCGTGGCCCGGGTTTGAGCCCTGCCCGCTTTACGATCCGCTTAAACTGGGTCCGCAGATTGGCGTTACCACCACGATTACGGTTGATTACATATTCCGCCCCCGGTTCCGCCTGCTCCGCATGATGCTCCGAGGGACACCACAAACCATCGAAGCGGTTCAGGGCGAAGATTAGTCGCCACTCAGCATTAGGGCAAGCATCGAGCATCTTCTCGGCATCAGACATCCGTGCCGGTGATTGAGACGATCGTGTGTGACGACGCGGGCCAGTTCAAGCTGCTGAAGGTTGAGAAGATACTTTCTAGTGGCGATGCCTTCAGCAAGCGGAATAGCTACCAAATCAAAAAAAACTTGCAGCCTTCCGTAAATTTGGCTAGACTGCCCTCCACTGGCTTGCTTGCTGTTGTGGGGGCAAGCAGACGGAGGAGTACACTGCGATGGCGGCAACCCGCAACTCGACTGCACATGCCATTCTTCTCGACGGCACTTCTCGTCCGTCGCACTGCCACCGTGTCGAACCATCGATCTTTTTCACGGGCTTTCGCCAGCGTGATTGCCCTGTTGTGATCAGAATTCTTATCGCTCTATTTTCATCTTTCTATCAATTCCAATCGAGGAGGCAGGGAACATGGCCAAGCGAAACCGCAAGAGCTATACGAACCGCCCGGGCAACCGCACGCTACGCATCGAACCGTTGGAAGACCGCCGCATGTTGGCGGTAGTCATGGTCGACACCGACCTGGACGTCGTCGACTTCAACGACAACCTGACATCGCTCCGCGAAGCGATCTTTGCAACCAATTTGGTCCCCGGCGCCGACGAAATCCAATTCGACTTCGGCCACGACGGCCCGGCGACGATTTTGCTGACACAGGGCGAATTGGCGATCACCGATTCGCTAACAATCACCGGCAGCGGAGCGGAGCTACTCACGATTGACGCTAGCGGAAATGATCCGACGCCGTACTCTACGCCGCTTGACGACGATCACGACGACGATCGCGATGGCAGTCGCATTTTCAACATTGACGATGGCGATTTTTCCACGAACATCGATGTGGCACTCCATGGCCTCACCCTCACCGGCGGCGATGTCTTAGGTAGGGGCGGCGCGATTTTCTCTCAAGAGAATCTTTCGGTTACCGGCAGTTCGATCTCGGGCAACTCGGCCCTCGACTTCGGCCGCGGCGGCGGCGGCGCGATTTTCTCTAAAGAAAATCTTTCGGTTATCGGCAGCATGATTTCGGGCAACTGGGCCAGTTCCGGTGGCGGTATCCGGGCAAACGGCACGACGACAATCACCGACAGTACAATTTCGGACAACTCGGCCCGCTTCAGTGGCGGCGGTATCCGGGCCTTCGGCACGACGACAATCTCCGGCAGCACAATCTCCGGCAACTCGGCTTTATTCGGAAGCGGTGGCGGTATCAAGGCGGTCGGCACGACGACAATCACTGGCAACACAATCTCCGGCAACTCGGCTGGCCTCGATGGAGGCGGTATCTGGGCTAGGCACACAACGACAATCACCGACAGCACGATCTCCGGAAATTCGGCCGGCCGCGACGGCGGCGGCATCTCGGCCATCGGTACGACGACGATGATGATCAATAGCACGGTATCCGGAAACTCGGCCGGCAACCATGGCGGCGGGATAATTGCTGTTTTCGCAAGCCTCACGGCCACCAATAGCACGATCTACGGCAACCTGGCCGATGCGGACGCAGATGGATTCGGTACCGGTGGCGGCATCTCCGGCTTGTTATCCGGCTCATCAACACTCGACCACACGATCGTGGCGGGCAACCTTCGCGGGACGACCACCAATGACGATATCTCTGCTTCGATCGCCGCCACATTTAGTCTCATTGGCGACGGTACCGGTGCGACAATCGCCGACAGCGGCAGCAACCTCATCGGCACCAGCGTAGCGCCGATCGACCCGCTATTGGGACCGCTGCAGAATAACGGTGGGCCGACGCTTACTCACGTCCTGCTTCCCGGTAGCCCAGCGATCAATCGGGGCGATCTTAGCGCGATAGCCGGCGCTGGCGGCGTCCCTGAATTCGACCAGCGCGGCGATGGTTTCAACCGCACCTTCAGCGGCCGGATCGACATCGGGGCGTTTGAATTGCAGGAGTTCAGCGATTTGAATCTGTTGGTCGACACGCTCGTCGACGAATCGGACGGCGACTTCAGCCGCGGCGACCTCTCGCTCCGCGAAGCGATCGAACTGGCCAACGCCAATCCTGTGCCCGACACGATCCGCTTCGACCCCCTATTCACCGCCATCGCCGGCCCGCTACCAGCGACGATTTTGCTGACCATGGGCGAGCTGGCCATCACCGATTCGGTCGAGATCATTGGCCTCGGCGCGGAGCTACTCACGATCGACGCTAGTGGGAATGACCCCACGCCGGACGAAAACAACGGCGACGGCAGTCGGGTTTTCAATATTGATGATCACAACTTTAGCATGTCCACGAACGTCGAAATTCGTGGTTTAACGCTCACCGGCGGCGATTCGTCTAACGTTGGAGGTGCCATTGCTTCATCAGAAGAACTGTTACTTGCTGATTCGATCATTACCAACAATTTTTCTAGCTTTTCGGGTGGAGGGATTTTCGCCGACAGTAGAGCAACCACCACATTGAATGGAGTCTCGGTGACGGGCAATCGCAGCGGTTTGACAGCAAGTCGCCGCGGACAGGGAGGTGGAGTCACAGCCTTTGCCGCGTTGACACTGATCGACACGGACATATCCGAAAATTTTGCCAGCGATGTGGGCGGCGGTATGTTCTTTATCAATCGGGGGCTTGGAGGTTCCTTGACCGTCACGGGCAGCACTTTTTCTAATAACCACTCCGAGCGCAATGGCGGAGGCATCTATGCAAGGACATTCCGTGACGTCGACGTCACGATCACCAATAGTCTGGTGTCGTCAAATTCCACCACCAGCTTTGGCGCTGGGATCTATGCGGCGACGTCCGGCGGGACGATCGATTTTTCAGGGCTCACTGTCCTAAACAACCACGCCGAGGGCTTCAGCAGCAGTGATAACCCCTCGGGCGGAGGTCTTTTTGCACGGGCGGAAAGAAATGGCCACATTCGCATCGCAGCCAGCACGGTCAGCGGCAACATGGTGACCGGTGAGTTCGGCAGTGGCGCAGGCATTGAGGTGGTGACTACCTCGGGTGCGACGGCTGAGATTACCGACAATATGGTGCATGACAACACCAACGACGGCAAACATGAAGGTGGTGCGGGCATCGGCCTGTTTGCCTTTGGGGAAAGCCTGATTGAGCTGACGAAAAATCGGATATTCAGCAACACACTCACCGGACCCAATCGCTATGGGGCCGGCCTGTACGTTCGTAATGATAACGCCACGGTCGTCATTGGCAATTCAGCAATCGATGAGAATGCGGGTAGTGGCGAATTGACCAATGGCGGAGGTGTTGCCCTGGTCCTGAGCAACGATGCGGTCGTTACAATTGCACGAAGTACCATCTCCGGGAACTCGACCGGAAGGTCGGGCGGCGGCGTGGTGGTGTACAACGATGGCAGCACCTTGGAGATTGCGGGTAGCACGATTTCCGGCAACGAGTCTGGTGACAACGGCGGCGGTGTGTTTCTCGATGGCAGTTGGAATTCAAATAGCGGCACGAATACGATCGCGCATTCCACGCTAGCTCACAACATCGCAGGCGCGGATGAAACAGGGTTCGGTTTCGGCGGTGGCCTCTTTGTTTTGCGGGGCGACGTCGCGATCGACCACACCGTGGTCGCCCAGAATACCGATAACCTTGGCGTTGCGCCCGATGTGACCGGACTGCTCGGCGCTGTCCTAGACGCACACTCCAGCCTGATCGGCGACAATACGGGCAGTGGCCTGGCCGAAGCGCCGGTCGGCGCGCCCGATACCCATGGAAACCTAATCGGTGGACCGATCGATGGCGTGATCGACCCGCTGCTCGGTCCGCTCGCCAACAACGGTGGCTCGACGCTCACCCATGCGCTCTTGCCCGGCAGCCCGGCCATCGACTCCGGCGACTCGACTTTAGTCGCGGGGGTTGGCGACACTCCCGAATTCGATCAGCGCGGCGCACCGTTTGGTCGAGTGGTCGGGGGGCGCATCGACATCGGTGCGCTCGAATCGCAACCAATCGATGGTACGTTGGACGGTGATTTTGACAGCGATGGCGATACCGACGGTAGCGACTTCCTGGCTTGGCAACGTGGATTCGGCGCTGCCTCGGACGCAACTCAGGCCGACGGCGATGCAACCGGCGATAGGGATGTGGACAACAACGACTTGGCCGTGTGGGAAGCGACGTTTGGGAATGCGGAATTCGGATTGCGAATTGTGGAATCGCCTGTTGCGGAGCGAGCGGTTGTCTCTTCGGCTTTGGTGGTCGAAGCGGTCAGTGCGCTATTTGATAGTTTGGCAACGGAAGATCGCCGCGCATCGGCTGTTGAGCAACTGGAGATGCCGAGGTTTGTTGAAAGTATCGGAAGTCGGTCTGAGAAAGTGACTCTGCTGCAAACCGCGACAACCGGGCCCTTGCGGGATGGGCTACGGGATGATGTGGAAAGCGGACGGCTACGGAAATCGCTCGCCCTTGAAATCGATGGCCCCCGTGAAATCGATGGCCATGGTCGTTGGACGGAACTGGAAGTAGTCGACAGAGCTTTCGCGTCTCTTTTTACGAGCTAACGCTTGAATTCCAACGGCCCGAACTTCTGCCTCCTGGGCACTGAGCAATTGGAGTTGCCTCTGCTCAACTCGAATTATTGGCACAACCTTTGCTATCATTATTTACCGTCACTTGGCAACGCGGTCGGAACACCGCGTGGGGCCGAAACAGAGAAGAGGCGATTTTCTGGGGTCGGTCGGCGAAGAGACGCACAGGCAAGGGACCTTTAAGTCCTTACAGAGCAACAACTTTCAGCAGCTCCGTCCTCCCCCTTGGGGCTGCTGTTAGTTGTTGTCGATGCCGCTCGCAGGCGAGCCAAGGAAATGCTAAATGGTGTTTCCTTGGCTCGCTTGTTGCATAGATAGGTGTATTGAAATAGCACACTTGTTCAATTGTGCTACGGCTCTTGTGGTAAGATCGACTCTGCTCACAGTGAAAGAACGCTTTTCGTCGTTTCTAGTTGACTTCGCTTGCTATAAAATGGGTGGCAATAAGCTTCTTGTCCATTTGTCTAATATCACAAATATCACCACACTCTCTAGCTGCAGGTAGATTGCCATGCAGGGGCGCATACGGCCAGTACCGTGGTGTTCGGCTTGTGTTGGATTGGTACCGGTGCGTTATCAGCTTCTGTTGCTGTGGCTTGTTTGTTTTTCTTTTTTGGCTGCTCAGGCCGATGAAGCGGCCTCTCCCTCTCTGAACTCCGAATCATCCAGCTCAGGCTCCCAAGATGGCTCCCAAGATATTGTCGCCTTGATCGATCGGCAGATTCGCCTTGCTTGGGAGGAGCATGGCGTGCAGCCCTCCAAAACGGCAACCGATGGCGAGTGGTGCCGTCGTCTGTTTCTTGATGTCTTGGGCCGAATACCGACGGTGCAGGAACTCGACCGATTTGTTGCCGAGCGGTCACGCACCAAACGGCGAGAATTGGTCGACCGTTTGCTCGGTCCAGAATATCAGAACGACTATGCCCGCAATTGGACCACCTATTGGACCAACACGCTGATCGGTCGCACCGGCGGGACGAATCGTCGCGACCGAACGAGCCGATCCGGGATGATGGCGTATCTGGAAGAGTCGCTGCGCGAGAACAAACCGTACGACCTTATGGTCCGTGAACTTCTCACTGCCACAGGCAGCACAACTCCCGAAGCGGAGGATTTTAACGGGGCGGTGAATTTTCTGGCCGATAAGCTCGAAGAGAATGCTGTGCAGGCGACGACCAAAACATCGGAGATATTTCTTGGCATGGCTGTCGGTTGCACGCAATGCCACAACCATCCGTTCAACGAACATCGTCAGAACCGGTTCTGGGAACTCAACGCTTTTTTCCGCCAGATGCGCATCGAGGTAACGCGCGACCCCGATAACAATGGTCGCGTGGCCAACGCCACAATCGTCAATCGCGACTTTGCCGGCGAAGGACGCATACTGCGCGCCGACAATCGCCGCGAAATCTATCTGGAAGAAAAAGATGGCAAGCTGGTCGATCGGGATGCCGCTTCGCTGGTGGCCGCCCCGGTGTTTTACGAGCTGCGCAATGGGCAAGTCCGCGTGGCCTATCCTGTGTTCGTCGACGGCACATCGCTGGCGGATAAATTTGCCAAAAAGGGGCCTGAATATGGCAACAGCGGCACCTTGAAAAACGTCGAGCGCAGGCAAGAGCTGGCAGACCTGATCCAAGCGTCGCACCATCTGGAGTTGGCAATCGTCAATCGCATGTGGGCACATTTCCTGGGCCGTGGGTTTACCAAACCGATCCACGACATGGGCCCGCACAATCCCCCCTCGCACCCCGAGCTTTTGGAATCGCTCGCCAAGGCGTTTCGCGATACCCGATTCGATTTGAAGCAACTTGTGCGGTGGATCGTGCTGAGCGAGCCTTATTCGCTGAGCAGCCGATTTTCTAGTGGCAACAAACAGGATGACCCCACGCTGGGCGGGCCGCCGCGGTTCAGCCGGTTTTATCTGCGACAGATGCAGGCCGAGCAATTGTACGAGTCGCTACTGATCGCCACGCAAGCGGCCGAGACGGTCGACGACCAGACCGAGCGATCACGGATGAAAGATCGCTGGCTCCGTCAATTTAACACCGCCTTTGGCACCGATGACAATGCCGAAACCAGCACATTCAACGGCTCGATCCCGCAAGCGCTGATGATGATGAACGGCGACTTGGTAAGACGGGCCAGCCGAACCGGCAGCGGCAGCTTCCTGGATCAAGTGGCGACGAATCCACAGTTCAGCAACCGGGAGAAGATCAATCACCTCTACCGCGCAGCCTTGGCACGGCAACCAACGAAGGAAGAGAAACGCATTGGCAACGACTTGCTCGAAGCACGCGGTGGCAACGTGGTCGGCACGCTCCAGGATATCTGGTGGGCTGTGCTCAATAGTAATGAGTTTATTTTGATTCACTGATATCAGGTCAAGCTAAGCCGCAAGCGGCCGCTTGCGGCTTAGCCCTAGGAACCTCATGATTCCAGGAGCACATCAAAATCATGCTACCATTCGCACTTCCTCGCGGGATGAGCCGCAGGCATTTCTTGCGGCATTTGGCTGGTTCGGCGGCACTGGTGTCGCCATCGCTGGCGCTCAGCCATTCGCTTCGGGCGCAGTCAAGTGCGTTGCGGCGTGCGCATCGCTCTTGCATTTTGCTCTGGATGGGTGGCGGGCCACCGACGATTGATCTTTGGGACATGAAACCCGGCACGCCCACCGGCGGCACCTTCAAGCCGATCAACACCTCGGGCGATGCCCAGATCAACGAGTTGTTGCCCAAGCTCGCCGACCAAATGAAGCATCTGGCGATTGTCCGTTCGATGAGCACCCGTGAAGCGGATCATCAGCGTGGAAAATACTACATGCACACCGGCTTTGTGCCAAACCCCAATGTCCAGCACCCGGGCTACGGCTCGGTCGTCGCGCACGAACTGGCCGACAAGACGGCCAACCTGGAGATTCCCCCGTTTGTTTCCATTGGCGGCGCGAGCGAAGGCCCCGGATTTTTGGGCATGGCCTACGCGCCGTTCCAGGTCGATTCGCGAGGCCGAGTTCGCAATCTCGACATGGGCGTTGAAAAATCGCGGAGGATGGATCGCTCGAAGCTACTCGGGCTACTCGAACGTCGTTTCATGCGCGAAAACCGTGGCGACGCCGCCAACCAGCACGCCAAAATACTGGAAAAAACCTTCTCACTCATGTCGAGCCAGCAAATGGAAGCATTCCGCATCGACAACGAACCGGAGAAGGTTCGCGAAAGTTATGGCGATACCGACTTCGGTCGCGGCTGCCTGATGGCGCGGCGGCTGGTCGAGACGGGCGTGCCGTTTGTCGAAGTGAACTTGGGCGGTTGGGATTTGCATCAGAACTGCTTCACCACGTTGCAAACGAAACTACCAGAAATGGATATCGCGATGAGCACGCTCGTCGAAGATCTCGCCCAACGCGGCCTGCTGCAAGATACGGTCGTGCTTTGGATGGGTGAGTTCGGCCGGACACCGCGGATCAATGGCAACGCGGGTCGCGATCATTGGGCCCGTTGCTGGAGCGTCGTCGCGGGCGGCGGCGACATCGCTGGGGGCCGAGTCGTCGGCAAGACCAACGAAGATGGCACGCGGGTGACGACCGAACCGTATAGCTCCGAAGACCTCATGGCAACCATCTGCCAGGCGATGGGCATCTCGCTGAAAACAACCTTCACCAGCAACAGCGGCCGACCGATGAAGATCGCAGCCGGTGGCAAGGTAATCAGCGAGCTGTTTGGGTGAGAAGTTTCACCCTGTTTCGCACATGGCCGTCCGCCAGGACGGATTCCCACGCTTCTCTCTTCCATTTGGCTGAAACAATTGCAAATATTCTTGTTGAAATTGGGCCACCCGATTCGTTAGGCTTGCATCTGCGTTAAGAGTATTTATCAGAGCCTGTGAGTGGGTTACTCACTTCAGGTATCCAAAAAGCTCGGCGCTGGAAAGAAATTTTCCAGCGCCGAGCTTTTTTTGTGCTGTGAGGAAACCACTTGTGACCACAAACGCCTACCGAATAGTCGACCTATCGCAGGAAGCCGCGTCGGTTGATGACGGCGATCTGCTGCTGTTTTGTGGTCGCGGGTTGGTGTCGCGGATGATTGGCGTTGCGGGACGCAGCCCCTACAGCCATGCGGCCAAGGCCGTCTGGTGGTCGGGCGATTTGTTCTGCTGCGAAGTGCGGGAAATGAAGGGAGGCCGGGCGGTGACGCTAGCGAGCCAAGTGCGACGCTATCCCGGCCGTATCGACGTCTTCCAGGCCAATCCCGCGACACGTTGGAAAAACTACGACCGCCAAGGGGCGGTGCGATTGATGCGGCGGCTGGCCGGCTGCGACTATGGATATCAGGGCGTTCTTAAAGCGGCTCTGCGGCATTTCCCGCTGTGGCGCTGCTTGGTTCAGCCCGACATCAATGACAAAAAAGTGACGAGCCAGCCGCCCTTTTGTTCCGAGGCGTGCGCGATGGCCGACCGTATCGGCGGCGGAGTCGACCCGGTCCCCCACTTAGCCGACCGCATCACCGAACCGGGCGACTTGGCACGCAGCCCATTTTATCGATACCGATTCACACTCAGGTGATTGCGGAATAGCCGTGCTGCAACGCAGCACACGGGCCAATTGCAACACAACACACGATAAATTGCGAATTGCGAAATTCTGAAAGGAAGATGAAATGAAAACCGGCGACAAACGTCCAATACCGACCGGCGCGGATATCGTGGCCGGGGCACTGGTGTTTGCGGCCATTCTGGCTGTGCTCATCGTAATGTCGCTGGCTGCGCAAGGCGCGAGTTGGGAGGCGCGAGGCGCGAGTTCTGCTGTGTTTGAGTCCGACTTACCTCAAAAAACTCGCGCCTCGCGCCTTACAACTAGCACCTCCGCCATTTGTCGCATTCAAAACGACCTGGGCAGCGCAGTCGACTTAGGCTCGGGCACTCTCATCGAGAAGAATCACGATGGCACGCGGGGTGTTGTGTTGACCTGCTCGCACTTGTTCCGCGATGGCGTGGGGCGTGTGATGGTGACTTTTCCCAATGGAACCACACACGGGGCGCGATTATTGGGCGTCGATCACGAAGCCGACTTGGCAGCGCTGTTGATCGCCAATCCTGCACCACAGCCGATAGAAATTGCCGAAGTCGCGGACAATCCTGCCGGTGCCTACCGTGCTTGTGGTTACGGACCCAACGGGATTTATCGGTGCGCGGAAGGGCCGATGATTGGCACGTCACACAGTGCTGGGCAGATGAGCATGCGAATCGACGGGGCGGTACGTTCGGGCGACTCGGGCGGGGCGGTGCTCAATTCGCGTGGGCAATTGGTGGCCGTGATTTGGGGCCAGGCCGAGGGCGTTACCTATGCGAGCCACGGTGGGCCGTTGCGACGATTTTTGAGGCGGGTTCTGGGTCGGTCTGTGGGAACCGTCGCGCCGTTCGCTGAAGCGAGCTCGCCAGCGAATCGGGTGGTTTGTCGAAATGGCAATTGTCCCGTCGTGCGGCCGAGGATGCCTTTGCCTATCAGGCAACCGATCGTGGAACCATCTCGCTTCGACAACTTGGAAAAGCGGATTGCCGCCCTGGAGACAGGCAAACAGGACCGGGGCAATTATGCATCGCGGCAGGACATTCAACGCATCGATAACGAATCAACCACACGACATGCAACCTTGCTTTCACGAATCGGCGAGCTCGCTTCAGCGAGCGGCACCACCGGAGCCGCAGCCGCCGGACTCTTAGGGCTCAGCGGACCAGCAGGTTGGGCGGTACTCGCCGCCGCGACGATTGGCGGGGGTCTCCTTGGCCGAGTATTAAAAAAACGACGAAGCGACGCCGGAGGTCGTCGCCGCCGGAGGTTTCGCTAAGCCGCAAGCGGCAACGCACGAGGAGGCCGACGCGGAAAAAGCGGCCTGTCGGTTTCAAGAAAAAACGTTTCGCGACCAACGGCAGCCAATCGAGCGCGACGATCGTGAAGCTCGTGAACTTTTACGACTTTCGCAACTGGAAGGACGTGACCCGTTACAAGATGCGCTTGCAGGACGGCTTGCTCTCGACCGGCTCGACCAGGCTGCCGAAAGTGATCGTGACCCGGACCGTGCGAAGTGGGCCGACGGACTGCGACGCGAACTACGCGACCGATTCAACGAAGTAGCACCGACAAAGTTTCAGTAGGCGCTAGTTCATAGGCGCTAGGCGCGAGTTCAATGTGTCTTTCCTTCAACCAGCGCCTAGCGCCTAACAACTATCAACTCTCTAACACCGGAGAAAAACCATGCCTATTGGCGATCCAGGAAAAGAACAGTTTCGACGTGTGATTTCGGAATTTCGCAATCTGCACATAGTGGCCTCGCTGGGGCCGTTGTTTGATTTTCGTAGCGAAGTGGTGGCCAACGACGAATTCGGCGTCCGTGGCGGACTCGATTCGACGACCAAGGACCACTACGTCGAGCACTTGCTCGCCTGCGACCGGATGCGACGCCGCGTGTCGTATAACCCGGAGGCAGCGCCGCTGGGCGATTTGATCGAACGGGCGATCGACACGGGCACCACGCTCGCCGATACCGGCGTACCGTTCGCAGGCGACGAGATCCAAGAAGCACCAGGCGGGTTGATAACTTTGCCGTGGGCGCTGGATGGCACCGACGCCAATATCCCCTTGGGAAGCCAGCTAAACTTCCGCAGCCAAAATGCGTTGGTGCTGCTCGGGGCGGTCGATCGGGCCATCGTCAACTGGACTCGGCTCGAAAGCCGCTATCGGACGTCGTTCATTTACAAACGCGATTCAATGCGAATGTATGGCAGCTACGTGCAGATTCTGGAATATCTCAACGCGTTTGCCGGCGACACCAATCGAGTCGACATGGCAGCCGGCGTACGGCCGACCGAAGAACCGCTTGGTCCGACCGATTCGCCCAACTTGAGAACCGAGACGGCCGGCGGGCGCAGTTCGTAGCATCCCAGTTTGAGCGGGCCGGGTCGGGGATGACCGGGCTCGCTTAACTGAGGGAAATAAGGGGTAGTTTGTTTTGACCGACGAAAACCAAGAGCAGCGCCAGATGATGAGTTGGCCCGCTGCCGCGACGCTGATCGCGGCGCTGGTTGGCGCGGCGGCAACCACCATCGCACTGGCGATGTCGCCGCAGCGCGAAGAAGCACCCAGCAATGGACAACGCTATGCCACGGCACGCGAAATTGGCGACGTGAAAGCCCGGCTGGGATCGCTCGAGCAATCGACACATGAAATGCGTGCCGAGCTGCGCTCCGACATCAAGGAACTCCGCGATCTGATCAGGCAGCTAATCAAACAGCGCAGAGTAAATTAACCACAAAGGCACAAAGAACACGAAGAAATCAAGCGTTTATTGCAAACTGCTAGAAATTAACACCAGGTCAACAACTTTCGGACATATGAAATAGCTTGTGTGAGAAATTAGAGATGGTTTTTCCCCTGCTTTCTAAATCCCCTTTCTTTGTGTCCTTTGTGCCTTCGTGGTTTATCTCTGTCCTGTAATACGAATCAACCAAAGAACTAAGTTACAAAGGAAAGGGCCCAATGCAAATACGTGATCGGATCAAAGAGCTTCGCCGTGTACCGGCCGGCGAACTACGGCCGAACCCGAGAAATTGGCGTACGCATCCCGATGCGCAGCGCGACGCACTACGCGGGCTGCTTGCCGACGTCGGTTATGCCGACGCCTTGCTGGCCCGTGAACTTCCCGATGGCAGTTTGGAACTGGTCGATGGCCATCTGCGGGCGGAAACCACGCCCGATGCCATGGTTCCGGTGCTTGTGCTCGACATCGACGAACAGGAGGCGACCAAGATTCTGCTGACGCACGACCCAATCGCCGCCATGGCCACGGCCGACAAGCAACAGCTCGCCGAATTGATCTCCGAGATTCAGTTCGAGCACGAAAGCGTAATCGAGATGATGTCGGAAGTACAACGGGACGTCGACCGAGCCGCGCAAGCGTTCGGCGAGACAAACGATCGGCCTGAGGTGGATATTCCTGAATCGTATCAGGTGGTTATCGAGTGCAGCGACGAAACAGAGCAACAAGCCATGTACCAGCGGATGCGAAAGGAAGGCTACAAATGCCGAGTGTTGACGTTGTAGTAAGCTGCCCCGTGTACGATTCGTTCCGAGTGCAGCAGGTGGCTGGCATGTTCGACGTGCCGCTAGCCGAGAAGTCGACCGAAGAGTTCACGGTGGAGTTGCCCGAGCGCGATGAGTCGTGGCAGGTGGGCCTGATTGTCGGTCCGTCGGGCAGCGGCAAGAGCACGGTTGCCGGGCAGTTTTACCCCGACCAGCTTTATCGCCAGACCGAGTGGCCTACGGACAAAGCGGTCGTCGACTGCTTCGGCGATTTGCCGGTCCGCCAGGTGGTCGAGTTGTTCACCGCCGTCGGTTTCAGTTCGCCCCCTTCTTGGGTGAAGCCATACCAGGTGCTCAGTTGCGGCGAGCAATTCCGCTGCGATCTGGCCAAAGGGTTGGGAGTTGGTAGGCGCGAGGCGCGAGTTGAAAATCAGACAACTCGCGTCTCCCAATTACCAACTCCCAACCCCCAACTTCCCCTCGTCGTCTTCGACGAATTCACCAGCGTGGTCGATCGCAATGTGGCCAAGGTATGCTCGGCGGCCATTGCCAAGGGAATCAGAAATGGAAATATCCCTTGCCGGTTCATCGCGGTCACCTGCCACTACGACGTGGCCGAGTGGCTGGAGGCCGATTGGGTTCTGGACATGGCCACCGGACAGCTAGAACGGAGGCGTCTTCGGCGACCTCCGATCAACCTGGAAATCCATCGCTGCCGGATGGCTGCTTGGAAACTCTTTGCACGACATCACTATCTGAGCGGTTCGCTGGCTGTCGGGGCACGCAGCTACCTGGCCACCTGGGACGGCGTACCGGTAGCATTTTGCGCTACGTTGCCAGTCATTACCAAACGCAATCATCGCCGCTTCACGCGAATCGTCACGCTGCCCGACTTCCAGGGGATCGGCATCGGCATGCGCGTCGTGGCGGCAGTGGCCTCGCTACACCGCCAGGAGGGCCATCGCATTAACGTCACCAGCAGCCATCCCGCACTGATACGGCATTGCCGATATTCCAAACTTTGGAAGACGGTGAACGTGAAAAAAACCGGCGCCAGCCGAAGCTCCACCGCCCGATTCCGCCAGTACCGCAGCAGTGCCGGACGTGCCGTTGTTTCATTTGAATACATGGGCAAGTGAATGGAGTCGTCGTGTTAGCGTCGTCGGCCACGACGAATACCGAAAGAAAACAACAAGAATCGTAACACTTTAGCCATCTGCAGTTGCTTCGGATGATTAACCACAGAGAACACGGAGGAACACAGAGGGAAATGAATTCTAGTGCTTTGTCATAGCTTGATTTTGGGGTTAGCCGTTAGGGCGCTAGCCCCGGTTCATGCAGCAATAACCGTGGCTAGCGCCAAAACGGCTAATCTGCTCAATCCCAATTCTTAGCTGTGACAAAGCACTAGATGCCCATCCATTGAAAGGAGTGATAGAACCTCCGTGACCTCTGTGTTCTCTGTGGTGATTTTCTGATTCGATGCATTTGGCTACTGTGTTACCAAAAATCAAGTACCCAAACAAACTACGTCACAAGCGAGCGTAGATCACGGCATATCCGGAGCGATCATCATTTTAACCGACGAGCAAAAACGCGAGTTCTGCGGCATCGTTTCCTTCGGGTGCGACCGTCTTACCGCTTGCAAATATCTGGGTCTGAGTCCGGCGGAGCTGCGTCGGGAGTTGCTAGATGACTCCGACTTCGCTGCACAACTGAAACGTGCTGAAGCGACGCCCGAAATGGCCCACATGCGCAATCTTCACAACGCTGCCAAAGAAGAAAAAAACTGGCGTGTGTCGGTTTGGTGGTTGGAACGTCAAAACAAAGCGAGGCAAGCGCGTGCAGAAAAAACCGCGACCCCCAAAGACCAGAAACGCCCGACAAATAGAGCGCTCTTAAGTGAGCCAGAGCTTGGCACGATCGCATGGGGCCGACATTATCTGGCCAACCACTTTTCTCGTCCGCCCTCCCTCATGCACCAATGGCTGGGCGAGCAACTCGACGCGATGCACGTTTCGCGTGGCGGGAAGGTCAATGTCATAGGCCCTCGGGGGAGTGCAAAATCGACGATTGGAACACTTTGCTATGTGCTGCGTGCCGTGGTCGAGGGAGGTGAGCCTTACATCTGGATTGTCTCGGACACGAAGGATCAAGCTCAAGCTCATCTGGAAAATATCAAAACCGAGCTGGAGGAAAACGAGCTGCTGGAAGCCGACTACCCTCATGCGGTTGGCAAGGGAAGCATCTGGCGATCAACGACGCTGCAATTGCCCAACGGAGCGATGATCGAGTCGTTCGGCACGGGCCAGCGATTGCGTGGCCGGCGACACCGCGAGTTTCGCCCTACGCTGATCATCTGCGACGACCTGCAAAACGACAGCCACATGGTATCGGCCCATCAGCGCGAGTCGAGCCGGCAATGGTTTCATGGCACGCTGATGAAGGCTGGCACCGAACGAACCAACATCGTCAACCTAGCCACCGCCTTGCACCGCGATGCACTTGCCATGCAACTCGACAATACGCCCGGATGGACTTCGGCCTTGTTTCGCTTGATCGAAAAATGGCCGACCGACATGGAGTTGTGGGAGGAGTGGGAAAAAATCTACTGCAACGTCGAGGATCCTCAGGCAGGTGATCTTGCAAAGAAGTTTTACAAGCAGCATCGCAAAAGCATGGACGCCGGTGCCGAAGTTCTCTGGCCCGAAGAAGAAGATCTTTACGCGCTGATGAAGATGCGCGTCGAAAGTGGCCGCACGGCCTTCGAGCGCGAAAAACAAAGCTCGCCGGTTGATCCCGAGCGGTGCGAGTGGCCCGAAGAATACTTTGATGACCACATCTGGTTCCAGAATTGGCCGGAGGACTTGCAAATACGCACCGTGGCGCTCGATCCGAGTAAGGGTGCCGATGCACGCAGTGGCGACTACTCGGCCTTTGTGCTTTTGGGTGTCGATGCGGCTGGTATGGTTTATGTCGAAGCCGATCTGGCTCGGCGCCCGACGCCGCAAATGGTGGCCGATGGGGTCCGGCTCTGCACCCGATTCCGGCCCGATGCGTTGGGCGTGGAGTCGAATCAGTTTCAGGAATTGTTAGCAGGTGAATTTGTCAACGAATTCCAGAGACAGCATGTCCGATCGGTGACTCCCAGTGCGATTCACAACTATGTGAACAAGCTCGTCCGCATTCGTCGCCTAGGACCCTATTTGTCACAGCATCGACTGAAGTTCCTCGCCACCAGTCCCGACACGCGTCTGTTGGTCGACCAGCTTCGCGATTTCCCCCTCGGAGCCCACGACGACGGTCCCGACGCCCTGGAAATGGCACGGCTTGCCGAAGAAAGGTTTCGCAGCGGCTCGAACGACGATGGCCTGGGAGACCGTTTACCAATCACCAGCTAAGCCGCCGCTTGCGGCTTAGCAAAACAAAAAGGAACACTCATGGACCCCTTAGAACATCGTCTCTCCGAAGCATTCGACGCGTTGTGGAACTGCTTCGTCGATCCACATGAAGCGAACATGGATCATGAAGGAATGTGGTGGAACACAGTTTCGGCCGATGGAAAAACAGATCCAGACACCCAAGCGCCCTTTGCGACCGAAGAACAACTTGCGGACATCCGCGGGCAGTGCCGGCAGCTTGCAGCAACCAACGCATATGCCATCAATGGCCTGGAAAACCGCATCAGTTATCTGGTCGGGTCGGGGCACATTTATCGGGCGTCGGTCCGCAAAGGCGCCGATGCGCCGGCGGATCTTGTGATGGATGTGCAAACGGTGATCGACCAGTTTCTCCATGTGAATCGTTGGAATGCACGCCAGCAAGAAGTTAGCGCTCTGTGAACCCCGTCATGCCAGGAGCGTAATTCAGATCTTGACAAGCCGACGTCGTGAAGCACGCCTCTGGCGGCGGCGCTGGTTGGCCTGATCAAGTTCGCGCTGGCGATCTTCGCTGCGATGCTCAGGGTGTGCCTTGAGCCATCGGTCAGGTAGCAGCTCGGAGAGCTGTTCACGCTGGTCCCTTGAAAGCGATTCGAACGGGGTTTGGGCGTCGCCCACCCGCAAGTACTCGGGAACGATCTGAGGAAGCCGGACGAGAACATCGTTGAGATACGGGGTGACGTGGACATGATTAGAACGAGCACTCTGGATAAGCGTGTACCAGACGCATGCCGCGCGACCACCCGCATCGCTCCCAAAAAATTGGTAATTTTTTCTTCCAATAACCGAGGGGCGAATGACTCTTTCTGCCATGTTGTTATCGATCGCATAGCGCCCGTCGGTTGCAAATCGCGTCATCGCGTTCCAACGATTGAGCAGGTAGCCGATCGCTTCGGCCAACTTGGTCGAAGGCCGTACCGTCGGCTGCACTTCGGTGAGACGATCGTGCAGAAGGGCAAGAATGGGAACCGACTCGCGCATGCGCACTTGTCGTCGCGTTTCCACATCGGCATCGGCCAGGCGATCCTCGATGTCGTACAGTTGCCAGATCCAAGCGAGCGCCTCGTGCGCAAGTGGCTGCGTTGAGACGGCGCACGCTTCGTCGAACTTCCGCCGCGCATGGGCCCAACAACCCAGATCCAGAAGTCGGCCATCCGATTCCTTGACTAGGGACGTGTAGACACTGTAACCGTCGGTTAATAATCCGCCTTGAAAATCATCAAGTATTTCCCGCGGACCTGCGCGGGATCGATCAAGTCGATAGTCAAATAGTTGGTACGGATGCTGGTCATCGCCAACGTAGGCCCAGAGATAAACCAGCTTGGTCGCCCCAGCCCCGGGACGCAGGACACGGGCCGTGGTCTCGTCGGCCCGTACATAAAAACTATCCAGTACTTGGGTGCGAATCAGATCCCACACCGGCAGCAGACGCTCGCCCGTTCGCACCACGGCGTTGCTCAACACGCTGCGGTTGAACCACATCGTGGTGGTGGAACGAAGCTCTTCCTGGAGACGATACAGGGGCAGGTGACGCTCGAACTTGGCGTGTGCCAGCCAGGCTAACGTGCTGGCCCCAAATATCCCTTTTTCGTTGATATTGGGTGGCTTTTCGCTGGTGACGATCTGCTGGCCATCCCGGCTAACAGGGCAACCGTAGGTAAACCGAACGTGCTCGGCGATGTAGGCGCTAGACTCAACATATTCTAGTTGCCGTGAGATCTGCTCGGAGATCACCGTCCGCTTGCCGCCACATCCACAAGGACAATCGAGTTCTTCCGGCGGCAGTGGGTGTTCAAAACGCTGGACCGGCAAGCACTCGGGGAATTCAAAACGTTTGCGCTTCTTACGGCGTTTCTTGCGTTTCGAAGACGATTCATCGTCTGGCTCTTCTTCGTCGGTCGCCTCGTCATCCTCGCTAATCTCGTTGCCCTCGATCGACTCGGGATCAAAAAGAAGCTTTTGATCGGGAGAAGGGATAAACCGTTCACGCCGTGGAGAAAAGAGTGCCTTACGGAGTAAGGTGATTTGCTCTTGCATCACCTCGATGTGATTCTGCAACGATTCAAGAGTTGCCTGTTGCTCGCTATTAACCCTTTTGAGATGTGCGATCTCGGCGCGCTGCACTTCGATCTCTTTTCGGAGTTTGTCGGATTCCATCGACAACGTTTCGGTCCTTGAAGGTGCGTCACGAAATGGCAAATGATCACACACCGTTGGTGTAGAACACACATGTTTATTTATCGACAATTCACGTTGCGCGTCAAGGTGGTTTCCAAGGCGATTGAGTAATTTGTTTTGCCTGCTCACGACGCCACCACTTGCGACGTTTGACACTCGATAGCTCGATGCCTTCCAGCAACAATCGCAGGTCGTCCACATGCAGTGTCAAGTAATCACCGGGGGATGCAATCGCCCCTCCATGGTCGGCGCCACGTAGTGTCTCGAACGTTCCTCGTTCAAGATGCTTGTAGAGGATGATCGTGCCGTCACCCGTGAAATAGAGTACCTTCAACCGGTTGCGGCGTCGGTTGAAAAACAAGAAAAGATCTCCGTCTTCAATCTGTTTGCCAAGCTCCTTTTCGACGATACCGATTAATCCACAAAAACTTTTACGCATGTCCGTGGGAGCCAACGCGGCGAAGACTTTTATTTGGGATGGCACAATCAACATGACGCCACCTCACGCAACGCCTGCAATACGTCCTTCACTGTCTCACAATCGGTGCCGTGAGGCACATCCACAAAGACTCCCTGCTGCGGCAAGTGAATACGCAGCGTGGACGCAGGTGTCGTCCCCTCGATCCGCACAGGCACCAGTTGGGTGCCCTGGACGGCGTTACGACTGGTTTTAAGAGACTTGGTCGAACGGCTCCCCTGCTCTGGGGAGGCTTGCTGCTCACGGAACTTACGCTGCCAGGCATAATAGCTGGTTTGTGTAATCGAGTTCTGGTGGCAAAACGCCGCGATGCTCAAGCCGCTTGAGGACTGCTGTTTCAGTAGGCCACGCCAGTGGGACTCTTGGGATTTGTTTCGATTGGTCATTGTGCTCGTTCCTGGAATAAAGGGAATGGTTCACCTCTATTAGGATAGCGCGCAATTTTGGGACGCTGTTCACAGAACGCTTACGCAAAAAAGAACGTAAGCCCAATGAGCAGCCTGGCATTGACGGCCAACACCTGCCGCGGACGAGTGCCGCCCACCGAGAGGGCGACTGCCAGATACCAATAGGAGTAGAGCCACTTGTGGTTGTCCGATGCGGCCCAATTGTACAGGTTTTGCACGCTCAGATTGAGGACGAACAACAGCAGCCAGTACCACTGTTTGCGGAGTACGGGGAGATAGATGAATCCGAGGACGGCGAGAATCCGCATGTAGATGCGATGAAACCACAGGTCGCCGGGAAACAGCAGCGTCATCACCAGCGTCAGCCGCAAGACGAGGTCGACCGGGTCTTGCACGGCAAGCGACCTGAGACCCTGCCCCAAAATGTTGTCGAAACATTTCAGTGGCTGATCGGGTGATGGTTTCGCCGCGCTCATTCATGACTCGCTACCGCATTAGTTAACATGGTCAGTTGAAGTTCGTCCGTCTCTCGGTTCAACTCGTACTGCCAGAGTTCGACGCGAACCTGCTGCAAATCGAACGGCTCTGTTTTTGCGTCGTCGTCTACATCCTGCTTCATTCGGTAATAGGCTGGCTGCTGCGTCTGAACAACGTCTGCTGAGGTACTGGCCGTTGCTGTAACGATTGAATCGTCTGGCTGCTGTTTTGTGTCGGCTGGCTCTGACGGAACTGGTAAAACCTCTACCCACTGGGCGGCAGCGAGCCGATCTGCCAACCGTTGCAGAACGGCTACTCGGGGCATCGTCAACAGACGACTGCGTTGCCGACGCATGTCGCCATTGAGAGGAATGCGACTTGCGATCGTTGACGGTGGAAAACGATGTTCGATTCCACCGGAAGTAACAAGCGTAACGGTCATTTGCCGAAGGTTGCGTGCGCTAACCGAAGAAAACATGCCAAAGCCCCCACCTTTCCATGGATCCAGTTTATGAAAGTACATCAAGTATCGTTGGCCCACGACAACAGTGATGAGCAGCACCGGCGCAAGATAGCAGCGCCACGGATAATCGCTAATAGATTTCGTTGGCATGGAAAACTCGTGGACAATACGACGAAGGAAATAACGCTACGCGACCAGTTTCCACGTTCACACAGAACCAAAAAGCCCAAGGCCGCCGCCATTGTACCCCCCCCGAATTGCAAGTAAATTCTTGAAAATTTCCAAAAAAACTTTGGCGGCTGGTGTTTATACACTACTGCCACGCGATCCTGGTGGCTATGGGGCGATTGGGTAACATAAAAGCCCCCCACGAAAGTGCCCAGCAACTGTTTTTTCCGATTCAGACGCCGATTGAGGCGCGTCTGCCGTGAAGCTAATCTGCTATTCCTTGGCGCCCTTGGCTGTTTGTTTTTTCTCTAGAGTGGCCAATAATAACGAATGAAATCACGGCGACATTCTGCTAACCTACACAAATCATGAAAACAGAAACCAGAACCAATCATCCGAGCAAACAAGAGCAGGCCAAAATGGAAATAGCCAAGTTGCTCGACAGCACGGGCATTCGCGGCTTCCATGGCACGGCCAGTTTGACGTTGAGTGTGCAAGACGGCCATATCCAGCATCTGCGGATAGCCGTCGACCGAATGATTCGGTGAATTACTAGTCAGGCGAGCGGTGGGCGTCAGCCCGCTGCTAATCGGTGGGGCTAACGCCCACCGCTCGCCATCAGTTTAAAAACGGTATCGAAACGAGCTCGCACTGTGTGACAGGCGAGTATCCCCTCGAGCCCCGCTGACCGCCCCCCATGGGTGGTGAGCGGGGTTTTTTCGTTCCTCAAGCGAAGAAGGAAAGGTCAATGACAGAAGTTCTCCAAGAATACGTCGATTCGCGTGGCGTAGCGCTCCGAGTCGACCATGAGCCGGGAGTTTTACGTGGCGTGAAACTACTCGGTCTCAAATCGCGTAACGGACGCCGCTATCGCGAGTCGGCACTTGCCCAGGCGGCTCGCTTGTACGAAGAATCCAAAGTTAACGCCAATCACGCAAAAAATGGGCCTCTTGCACCGCGTGATTACCAAGATCGGTTGGGGGTGATTCGGGACGTGAAGCTTCGCCCAGGTGAAGGTCTGTTTGGCGACTTGCATTTCAATCCCAAGCATACGTTGGCCGAGCAGTTGGTCTGGGACGCCGAGCATAACCCGCGCAATGTCGGCTTCTCGCACAATGTGCTAGCCCGACTGTCGCGAGACGGCGAGCAAACCGTCGTAGAAGAGATCACCCAGGTCCAAAGTGTCGATTTGGTCGCCGATCCGGCAACGACTCAAGGTTTGTTCGAGCAAAAGTCCGCTGATTCTCAGCAGATCGAAGAAGCAGAGAAGTTCACTTGGAGCGCGCTAACAATCGAAGTGCTCGGTCTGCACCGCCCCGATTTGCTGGAGCAAATCGAGTCGCAGCGTGTGGATCTACTTCAACAGGAATTAGATCAACGAGCGGCGCACGAGACCCTGCTTGAACGGCGGCAGCAAATTGCTGAGTTGCTTCATGAACATGGTTTGCCGTGGCCTACGAAAACCGATGATTCCTCTTCGCAAATTGTTAGCCCGGCATTTATCGAGACGCTCCTAAAAGCTGCCGATGTGACCGAGCTTCGTAAGCTCATCGCCGAACGTATTGAACTGATTCACAGCGCAACCTCATGGCAGTCGCGTACGGCATTTCACAACAATCGCCCCAGTTCTCGGGACCAGATTGCTGAGATCGCAACGAGATCAGGCACGGTTTTGTCAGCCGAACAGTTTGCCAAAGCATTGATAACGGCTTAGAGCCGTATTCAGAAACTTCAATAGACCCACGACACACGTGGGTCGTTTTACCCCCTGCTACTACGGAGAAAATTTCCATGTCCAACACCATGCGATGGCGCTACGGCGATACCAATCCAATCGTTGCCCCGGTTCAATCACCCGATGTCATCGAAATCGGTGATCTGCTTGTAGTCGAATCAAACTTTGCCAAACCGGCTTCGTCATTACCCGACTTGGGACTCGAAACGGCGAATCAAGATGAGTTGCGTAACACGTTTCTAAGCGTGGCTATGCAAAGTCCCCCAAGTGGTGAAGTAGAATCCATACGCGTCGCCACTACCGGTGTGTCTGAATACGATTGCCTTTCCAGCACATTCAATCTAGGCGACTTTATCGGTGCTGATGAAGACTCCGGTGGAACCTTTTTGTTGTCTCAAATTGTAGCCAAAGTAGCCCTCGTTACGGAATGCATAGGGCGGTGCGTAAGACAGGAAAGCACCGCAACAACTAAGTGCTCGTCGAAATTGTTAGCACCGTCACACGCGGCGGAACACAATCTGCATGACCATGATGGCACACCTGCATGCAAACAAGCAGGTGTTTTATCCCACAACAAGCCGGAACTCATCTCTGGCAATGAAACCTTACTGACAATACCGAAGGAGATAAAACCAGTGACACTAAACTATCGTGAACTGAAGCGACGTTATGAACTGGACGGTGCGGATCGTACCGTGCAACATTTGTCCGAGTCACTACGTAAAGGGCATCTCAAATCGGATGATTTTAGCATTCGTGATCTAGCCGAAACATTGGTGCCGGAGGGGCGACATTGGGTGCGAATGCTCGATCCACGCAACTCTGGCAGTGTGAGCGTGCTGGAAGCGTCCGAAGGCGTCGATGTGACGGCCTTCCTGAATATCACCGGTCAGGTGATCTACTCGAAGATTCTTGATGCCTACACGCAAGAGGCCTTTGTCGCCTCCAAGCTTGTGCAAACCGTTCCCACTCGCATGGATGGCGAGAAAATACCGGGTGCCACTCGGGTGGCTAACGAGCTCGACGAGGTTGCTCCCGGAATGCCTTACCCGCATCTTGGCTTTGGCGAGGATTACATCGAGACGCCATCGACATCGAAACGGGGCTTCATCGTGCCGGTCACGAAGGAGGCCATCTTCTTCGACCGAACGCACCTGGTTCTCAACCGGGCTGCCGAGGTGGGCGAAGTGCTGGGCCTGAACAAGGAAAAGCGGCTCCTCGATTTGCTCATTGGCGTGACCAATAACTACAAATCGAATGGAACCACCTTCAATACCTACTACACCGCCAGCCCGTGGAAAAACGAACTGGCCACCAACGAGTTGGTGGACTGGACGAATGTCGATACCGCGGAGCAGTTGTTTGCCGAGATGACCGATCCCGCGACGGGCGAGCCGGTGTTGGTTCGAGGCACCAACGTGCTGGTGATGCCTGCCTATCGCCATGCGGCACACCGTGTGTTCAATGCGGCAGAGATCAACTACGCCGAAAGTGGTTCGTCTACCACGACCATCGCGGCTAATCCGTTGGGCAACTATCGCGTCGAGGAAAGCCGATTGGCCTATCGCCGCATTGTGGCGTCAGGCGTGCCCGCCGACGATGCGAAGAAATGGTGGTTTGTTGGCGATTTTCACAAAGCCTTTGCCTACATGGAAAATTGGCCGATCACCGTCACGCAGGCTCCGATCTGTAGCGAAGCTGACTTCACCAACGACATTGTTCTGCGATTCAAAGCCAGCGAGCGCGGTGCCGCGGCCGTATTGAATCCACGGTATGTCGTGAAATGTACCGGCTAAAGTGCTGCTGATGGTGAGATAATTCGTGGCTCGGACGTGCGGGCTTGTTGCCCTGCGTCCGAGCCTTTTACCCGCCGGTTTTTGGAGTTTCATAAAACCATGAGTACTGAATTACAGCATATTGAAACGATCCGCAGCCTGACGCTCTCAACGTTGGAAACGGTACGAGCGGATCCCAATTCCAGCTATGCTCTCAACGGCCAGCAAGTCTCGTGGCCCCTGTACGTCGCGTCGCTTGAGAGCACCGTGGATTGGTGTGATCGAAAGCTGAATGACTATGCTCGCTTTGAAATCAAGTCGCGGGGCACGAGCTAGTGGACGTACGCCTCGGTGCAGCGAAAGATTTTTCAGGCCGACTGCTGCCAGGTGCAACGCATGTTTTCGGAGAGTTGCCAAGCGGCGTTTCTCAGCCGACTCAAGCCCTTTTTCTGAGAAATATTTCCTGTGACAAATCGGCGCTACAACTGAGTTGGGCGGAAAGAGTCTTTCGGATCCAACCGGGTGAGAGCCGGATGATTCTGATGAAACCGATTGTCAGTCGGTCGAAACCGAATCACATGACAACCATTACCAACCTGGGTTCATCCATGGCCAATTATGAACTCGTGCAGTTGGCCTATCAGCCGCTTGCGGCTTAGCACGATCCTTATTACTCAAACTGAAAAGAGGAAACCACGCCACTTAGGGCCGCCCGATAAATAACATCCCTTTTTTTTCTCGAATTGGCTAGACTTCCAGGGTGAGCGGTCCCCCATTCTCTTGGCGAAGGAGAAAGCCATGGTTCCCTATCTGTCGGTAGTTTGTGGACACATGAAGGCGTTTTATGATTCATTGTCCGAGAAAGACCGCCGCCGTTACGCTGCGGTAGAATCGGAAAAGCTGGGGCATGGGGGCGTCGAGTACGTTGCGTCTGTGCTGGGCTGTGACGAGAAAACGATTCGGAATGGCCGCCATGAGGTGAGCCAATTGCCGGTGGATGACGCCGAAGGACGGGTTCGAAAAAAAGGGGGGTCGAAAAAAAGCTAGCTTTGCTGCACCTGACCTGGAGAACAACCTTCGCCAGGTCGTTGCTGACCATACGGCAGGCGATCCAATGCGTGAAGACGTGGTGTGGACCTATTTGTCGAGTACGGAGATTGCCCACGAGCTCGATCGGCTGGGAACGCCCGTTTGTCCAGACACTGTGCGAAGCTTGCTCGATGAGTTCGGCTTCCACAAGCGGCAGGCCGAGAAAACCAAAGCGATGGGAAATACCCCTTTCCGCAACGAGCAGTTCGAGAACATTGCCCAACTGAGGCAACAATACCTCGACTCTCCCAACCCAATCATTAGCATGGACACCAAGAAAAAGGAGCTTTTGGGCGAGTTTTTCCGTACTGGGCAGTCGTGGTCCGATGGTGCGAATGCCGTATTTGATCACGACTTTCCCAGTTACGCGGACGGCAAGGTCATTCCGCACGGGCTGTACGACCTGAAGCGTAACACAGGGCACCTCACTCTCGGAGTCAGTCACGACACGAGTCAATTTGCTTGCGACAGCTTCCGTGTGTGGTGGCAACGCCACGGCGAGCGGACGTACGCCGACGCCAAGTCGATTCTGTTGCTGTGCGATGGCGGAGGAAGCAATAACTGTCGTCACCACATTTTCAAGGAAGACCTGCAACGATTGGTCAACCGGATTGACATTCCAATTCGCGTCGCCCATTATCCACCGCATTGCTCGAAGTATAACCCGATTGAACACCGTCTTTTTTCTCATGTCACTCGCGCCTGGTCCGGTGTGGTGTTTCGCACGCTTGACATCGTCACAACATGCCTTCGACGAGTGTGGACTCGCACCGGGCTGAAAGTCACCTACGCGGTACTCAACAAGGATTATCAACTCAAACGGAAAGCGAGCGAACGTTTCCTTGACTTGGATCCCATACAGTTCGAAGACGTATTGCCCGATTGGAATTACACCGTAATTCCTACCGCCTACTGAAAACCGGGAAGTTATTTATCGGCCACTCCTTACTTTCACGAATGAGCACTAATCACACGAATAAACAAGGTGGGAAAGCGATCTATTGGGGTTGCTCCTCCTGACGAAACATTCTTGTAGGGGATCCATCTGAATTCCCTATATTCGCCTAATTTGATCTATTCGTGGTTTGTTCTGTTTTCAGTTTGAATTATCAGCCCTGCACGCGCACGCGGCGGAACAGCATCTCAACAAAACCCCGTAACAGGTCCGCTTCGTCGCTTTCCAAAACCACTGCAACCTGGTGTAGGATTTCCCGGCGGGCGTTCATGGCATGAACTGCCGCCAGCGCGCCCGACTCGGTTAGCTCGCCACCGATACCAACCCGACTGAACAGTTCGTCGAAGTCGGCCGGTGTCCAATCGGTGAAAAACTCTGCGTGCGAATCGAGCAACTCGGTAACCGCCCCGTTCGTGGCACGGTCGAATGCCTCTTCGGTATAATACTCCCCCGCTTGATACGGGTTCTGAAACAGTTCGTCCGTCGAAACGCCCAACCCCTGGGCCAGCTTGTGCAGCGTGCGCGAGTGCGGTCGGGTGGTTCCTTGCAGCAAACTGCGCACCGTCCGTTCGTCGAGTTCAGTCGCCTCGACCACATCTTGCAACGTCATGTCAAGCCGTGCCATCAGCCGGCGGACATTGGCGCCATGCAGCAGCCGGAGATCTGGGGCGAGTGCTTGTGTCATGGTGTTGGACTTTGACTCAAGGAATGGGGTCTCGTAGGAATTGGGGTACAAGAAATTGTGGATAGGCTAGCCTTGACAGACATATAGACAAATGTATAGTATTCAGCCTGTGGCGTCAAGGGGGCGGCGATTCTACGGCAGGAGAATGGCATCGTCTCGGTGAAGCATAGGAAAACACAGCGTTTATGGCATAATGCGAGCGGCAGTTAAGAACTTACCTTGATAACCCGATGCGTAAGCGAGGGACTGAGGATAACGGGGTAATTCCCTCGCTTACGCGTCGGGTTAAGATTGGTATATTCTCATCTGCCGCTCGCCTAATAGGCCCGTTATGCCAGAATCCACCGCAGAAAAATTTTGTATCCTCGGGGCGGGCACATCCGGCTTGGCGGCGGCGAAAAACTTTTTGCAGGAGGGCATCCCGTTCGATTGCCTCGAACGCGAGGACAACATTGGCGGCAACTGGTACTACGGCAAGCCAGGCAGCAGCGTCTACCAGTCGACCCATTTGATCTCCTCCAAACGGCAGACCGAATATACCGACTTTCCCATGCCGGAGCATTTTCCGGAGTATCCCAACCAACGCTTGGTGTGGGAGTATCTGTGCGACTATGCACAAACATTCGGACTGCTCGACCATATTCAGTTCGATGCGACCGTCAGTCGAGTCGAGCCGATCGAGGAGGGTTGGCAGGTGTCGCTTGCCGGGGGAGAGCAGCGGACCTATCGCGGTCTGGTGATCGCCAATGGCCATAACTGGGCTCCACGCTGGCCCGACTATCGGGGTGATTTTTCGGGGCGGGTGATCCACTCGGCGGAATACAAAACGCCTGATCTATTTCAAGGCCGGCGCGTGCTCGTGGTGGGCGGAGGCAATTCGGGATGCGACATTGCGGTGGAAGCTGCGATCCATGCCCAACGGGCGATTCACTCCGTCCGGCGTGGTTACCATTATCTGCCCAAGTTTTTTAAGGGCAAACCGATCGACCAATGTGGCGAATGGATGCTTGCCCTGCGGTTGCCTCTCTGGCTGCGACGCATGTCGGCGGCGCTGGCGATTCGCTGGGTATTGGGTCCTGCTGAGTTGGCCGGCTTGACGCGCCCGGATCACAAACTGTTTGAAAGCCATCCGATTATCAATTCGCAAATCCACCATCACGTGGGACACGGCAGTCTCTTGGTGCGACCCGATATCGTGGAGCTTCGCGGCGATCGGGTCCGATTCGTCGACGACAGCGAAGAGCCTGTCGACGTGATAATCTACGCAACCGGCTACCACATCCGTTTTCCATTTATCGACGAGCAATATCTGAACTGGCAGGATGGGGGCCCGGGGTTGTTCCTGAACATCTTCCACCCGCAGCGTCACAACCTATTTTGCCTCGGGCTGATTCAACCCGACAGCGGTCAATGGGGGCTTGTCGATTATCAAGCCCAGTTGGTTGCCCGAGTTATTCGTCAGCGCGAAGAGGGCAAGCCCAAGGCCACTTGGTTCGATCGGCTGAAACAATCGGAGCAACCATCCCTGTCGGGCGGAATCCGCTATCTCAACACAGCACGCCATCGGCTCGAAGTCGAACACTTCAGCTACCGAAGGCGACTGCGGAAGCTAATCGCCAAGCTGAATTGAAATGTTAGCCGGCGGACTTGCTCCGGCGCGATGTGTAAAAAACAAGAACGTCTGTTTTCGCGCCGGAGCAAGTCCGCCGGCTAACTAAAAATCGATCTCCATCCGATCGGTACCGATTTCGGTGTTGGGGAAGATGCTGCGTGCGACATCTAGCTTGATTTCTTTGTCGCTGCGGACCAGCGGGTTGATATGCACTAACACCACGCGACCCACCTCGGCCGCGGCGGCGACTTGGGCTACGGGGGTTAGGCAACTGTGGCCGGTGAGTTCCGCCTGCTCGGGACTCTCGTCGCCGAAGTAGCATTCGTGGATGAGTACGTCGACCCCGCGAATTTTCTCAATGTAATCGACATCCGGCGCGGCGACCGTATCGGTCACATACGCCATCGAGCGGTCTGGCCAATCAACCCGAAAGCCGATGGAACCTCCCGGGTGACGAAGCGGAAAATGCGTGAGCAGACTGCCGTCGGTCAGTTTGGTCTTTTTAGCGATCGGCTGCATGTCAAAGGGTGGATCGACGGGGAACAGCAACTCGGAAAAGAGATGCTCGCGAACGGCGCTCAGTTTTTCCAGCTCGCCATGCACGGTCACACGCTTCATCGGGCGCTGGCCGATCACATCGAACATGTAGGTCAGCCCGACGATATGATCCAGGTGGGCGTGTGAGAGGAAAATATCGAGTGTGTCGGTCGACAGATGCTCGCGGGCACGATACATGGCCGATCCCGCGTCAAACACCACCCCCAGTTCCGGCAACATCATACAGGCCGTCTGCCTGCGGTCGTTGGGGTGGTAGCCGGTTGTGCCGAGCAGCAGTAACTTCATAATGTCTCTGTCCGGGGTAGAATAGTGTTCTGCCCATTGTACTTTTGATGCACCAACGAATCTATTGCGATCTTTATGATGACAATCCTGTATCATTTTCGATGGCAATGGGCTGCCCAGATGGGGTTTCTTGTTGGGGCTCTCTCCGGTTGCACCTCGCAGCATATGGAAGAAGTCGTGGTTTACACGGCCCTGGACGAGGATTTTTCCCGGCCGCTGTTCGATCGGTTTACGCAAGAGACGGGCATCGGTGTACTATGCAAATTCGATACCGAATCGACGAAAACCGTGGGATTAACCCAGGCGATCCTTGCGGAAAAGGCTCGGCCCCGCTGCGACGTTTTTTGGAATAACGAGATTGTCAACACATTGCGTCTGGAGCGTGCTGGGCTGCTTCGGCCGTATGATCCGCCGGGAGCGGAGTCGTTTCCCGCACAATTTCGCTCGCCGAAATCGACATGGCATGGCTTTGCCGCGCGCGCGCGGGTGCTGGTGGTCAATACCGAACTGGTTCCCCGTGACCAATGGCCGACGTCGCTCAGCGATTTGATCGATCCCAAGTGGCAAGGCAAAGTTGGAATTGCCAAACCGCTTGCCGGCACCACCGCAACCCATGCCGCTTGTCTGTTCGCCGTATGGGGCGATGATCGGGCCAAGCAGTTTTTCCATGCACTAAAGTCGGGCGCCCAGATTCTTTCGGGCAACAAGCAGGTGGCACGTGCCGTGGGCACCGGCCAGTTGGCTTTCGGGCTGACGGACACCGACGATGCGATCATTGAAAAGGAAAGCGGGCGTCCGGTTGCGATTGTCTATCCCGATCAAGCCGAGGGCGAGTTGGGCACGTTGTTTATCCCGAACACAATTTCGATCATCGCCGGTTCGGCGCATCCAGCGGCGGCCCAGCGGCTAGTCGACTTCTTGCTTTCCCCCCAAGTAGAAAAGCAATTGGCCGAAGGGCCTAGCGCTCAGATCCCGTTGAATCGGGAAGTAGACATTCCACTGCGAGTGCAATCGCCGAAAACTATTCACGCGATGCGTGTAGATTTCCAAGCCGCCGCGACGAAGTGGGACACGGCCGCCGCCTTTTTACGAGCCGAATTTGCTACGGCTGATTGAAAAGAAAGGCGCGAGTTGGGAGGCGTGGGTTAACAAAAGACAACCCGCGCCTCCCAACTCGCGCCTTCCCCTACAGCCCCCGGCGATGCCGTCGCGGTGCTCGTTTTCCTGGCGGTGGGGGACCGGCCGGTTTGGCGGGCTCATCGGGTGCCGATTGGGGTGGAGCCGCCTGGGCAACCGCCTGAAACCCCTCGATCTCATCCCGTTTGAGCTGTCGATTGATCAACATTTCGATGCGAGTCAGCTCGCCCCCTTCTTCGGGTGTCACAAACGTGAACGCAATCCCCTGGCGGCCCATGCGACCGGTGCGGCCGACGCGGTGGACGTAGTCGTCGGACGATTGGGGGGTGTCGTAATTGATGATGTGCGAAATTCCGGTCACGTCGATACCACGCCCCACAACGTCGGTGGCGACCAAAATTTTGATTTCGCCCGCGCGAAACTTTCGCATCACCCGATCACGTGCCACTTGCTGCATATCGCCATGCATGCAGTCGACCTGCTTAAACTTCTTGGTCAGCTTGCGTTGCGTGCGGTCGGTGCCCCGTTTGGTTCGGCAGAATACAATGGCTTGTTCTGGTTCTTCGCGCTGGAGCAATCGGACCAACAGATCGTATTTCCGATCTCCTTCGACCGTAAAATAGTGCTGCTCGATCGTGTCGACGCCTTTCGACTTGGGCGAAAAATCCATGACTTGGGGGTTGGACATATACCGTTTGGATAGCTGCTCGACGCCTGGGGCCACAGTGGCGCTGAGCAGCAGTGTTTGCCGCTTCTGTGGACAGTGGCGGAGTATTTTTTCGATGTCGGGCCTGAAACCGATATCGAGCATGCGGTCCGCCTCGTCGAGCACGACGCACTGCAAATGTTGTAAATCGAGCGTTCTGCGCGAGAGGTGGTCTAGAATTCTTCCAGGCGTGCCAACGACGATATCGGCCCCCCGTTCGAGTTTGCTGATTTGACTGCGAATTGGTTTGCCGCCGTAAACGGGCACGCAAGTGATGCGCCGGCCATGAGCAAGCTTATCGATTTCGTCGCGAACCTGAACTGCCAACTCACGTGTTGGCACAAGCACCAAAGCCTGCGGCCTGTTTCTTCTCGGCTCTTGGTTGAGACGTTCAAGAATGGGAATCGCAAATGCTGCGGTTTTGCCTGTTCCCGTACGGGCTTGGCCCAACACGTCAAGACCCTTCAATGCGACGGGGATCATGCCAGCTTGCACAGGTGACGGCGTATGATACTCAGCGCGGGCAAGCGATTGCATCATTACGTCAGAAAGTTCTAACTCATCGAATCCCGATACTGTAGCAGAGTCAACCGCCACCAATTCATTCACATCGGCTGACGCGTTATCCTGTTCGAAGGTCAAGGTGGGCACGCTTCTGGTGAGATGGGGTTCGGAAGGAAGTGGCTATCGTAGAAAAATGGCTTGTTGCACGTGGTCAAGCTAACAGGTTGTACCATGCCGGTCAACGAGAGTCGCTCCATGGAGGAGAACGGCAAAGTCTGAAAGAACCCACCTCAGCCCCTGGTTTTGCCGGAGGGTAGAGATGCCGTAGAGTTGTTTTCAGGAGAATACCATTGCGATACGCTTCAGTTAGCAGCCTGTTGAAAAACTCGTCATCGTAACCCGACGCGTTAGCGAGGGACAGAAAACGCTTGTTTGGGCATCCCTCGCTAACGCGTCGGGTTAGGAATCGCGTCAAATGTTACTTTTTCAACGGTCTGTTAGGCGACCCCCCGGCAAAGCCGGGGGCTGAGATGGGGATAAACAAAAAGCCGGTCGCGATCTGTATCGCAACCGGCCTGATTTCTTGCAAGGCGAGGGCGCTACTACAGAATAGCACCTCGCTGCACGCTTTACTTCAGCTTGGCAGACTTGCTAGTCTTCCGTTTGGCGGTCTTCTTTTTGGTCGACCGTTTCGCTTTCTTCTTGGCAGCCTTCTTTTTAGTCGACCGCTTGGCCTTTTTCTTTGCGGTCTTTTTCTTGGGCGACCGCTTCGCCTTCTTCTTGGCGGCCTTCTTCTTCGTCGACCGCTTGGCCTTTTTCTTTGCGGTTTTCTTCTTCGGCGACCGTTTGGCAGCCTTCTTCTTCTTCGTTCGTTTCTTCGCAGCTTTCTTCTTTGCAGCCATTCGTTGTGGCTCCTTCCCTGATGGCGCCCAAGGTTGGTGATAGTTCTCGTCCCGGGCGCAACACAGGAAGGCACGAGAACCCGATTAGATCCGATCGGCTACGTTGTCAAAGCACAAGAGTGATTGACAGCAGCCGACAACTCCTATTGAAAACGGCCCGATGCCGCACAACGTGAACCACGTTTGGCATCGTTTTATGATCGACCGTGATCTCCTTTTGGGTCAAGATTCAAAAGCAAGACATGCGTCAAACAATCCGATGGCATGTCCCCTTGGAACGATCGCCGACCACCGAAGGCAAGTCAACGACCACGAACGCTGCGCGCATTGAACCAAGTCTATCGACTACGCGTCAAGACGAATTACAAGAAAAAATGGTTTCTTTGAGATATTTTTATGGGAAGGAAAACACTCGTGCCGAGACAATCAAACGTTGTGAACACCCTTGCTTCATTTCAGGATGGGCGGTTGTGACCAGTCGACAAGCAGACGGAACTGCTCGTGGAAAGCGTGCTCCTCCACACCCAACGGGCTCTTGAAAAAGCTACTGAGAAAGGTCAATGGGCCGATTTCACCTCGATGATGGGCGACCCATGCGAAGCGAATTAGGTCGAGAACCAACGGGGCGGCCAACAACGAATCGCAACCCTGCCAAGTTAGCTGCATCGTCATTGGGGTACCCAGAAATCCGCGGAAATGGATGTGATCCCAGGCTGTTTTCCAATCGCCCATGCTCTGGATATGCTCGATGGAAACCAAAGTTTGGGGCGAGTAACCGAAGATGCTGGCCAATAGTTGGTCCTTGCTTCGCACCTTGGCAGCCTTGTTCTCGGGATTGTCCAGCACTTTGCCATCGAGATTGCCAAAGATGTTGTGCCCCACCCAACTCATCACATCAAGGTTGCGTGCCGCGAACATGGGAGCCAACACGCTCTTGAGCAACGTTTCGCCCGTTTTCCCGTCGCGACCCGCATGGCACGTTTTTCTTTGTCGGGCCAGATCATCGATGCCTGCCGGCGTTGAACCCAACGAGGGCGTGAAATTGATGTAAGGAAACCCAAGGTCCAAGGCCGCGATGGCGTACAGCGAACTGACCGGCAACGGGCAATCGGGCCTATCGAGCAGCGGCTCCATGGTTTGCCAAGTCTCTGCCCCCTGCCATGCCTCGGGCCAAGATTCGGTTTCGGCAGGAGTGACCTCCGTCGATGCCACGTTGACAACAACCATGTCTGCCAATTCATGCTGCTCAATAAATGCTCGTAAATCAGCCTGCAAACGATCGATTGCCTGGCGGGCTGTGATGTCGTACCGGACCCAGCCTTCACTTGCCAATTGGCTGATTGCCTCGCCGACGTTCCAGAGGGAACCGGGGCGAATGTTTTTGTCGATCTGCTCCAAGTCCTCCCGGCAATCGCGGAGCATTTTGGCATCAAGAACGTGGCTTTCCTGGTGCAGACGGCTTGCTTCGCCCGCCAGCGACACATCACGAATCTCGTGACCGCCGACGACGAATTGATCCCACGAGGGCAATTCCAAATGAGAAAACAGGGGCAATTCAGAAACCAGGCCCGTGCTATCCGCCAATCCTTTTTGCAGCGCAAGCAGCCCCGTAATCGCGGTCGTGGCGACGCCTCCACGAGCACCGATGAGCCAGATTCCCAAACGACGTTTTGACATGAATGGCTGGGTAAGGAGTTGTAAGTTATCAGGCGCTAGGCGCGAGTTGCGAGGCGCTCGACGCGAATTATGGTAGTATGACCTCAACTCGCGCCTCCCTATTGTCGCATGTAGCCAAGTTGTGCGTCAACGGTCGAACAGTTCACGGGGCAAGCCCAGGAGTTGCAACTCCTGGGCTTTGTCCGATGCCAATCACACCATTTTCTTGAGAAAACCGACTACCCATGTTTGAAACGGTCCAAGCAGCCCCACGCGATGCAATTTTTGGTCTAACCGAAGCGTTCGGCAAGGATACGCGACCAGAAAAGATCAACCTGTGCGCTGGCGTTTATCAAGACGAGAACGGGCAGACGCCCTTGCTTGAGTGCGTGCGCGAGGCCGAGCAGCGATTGGCTGTGGCTGCCAGCAGCAAATCGTACTTGCCCATTCCCGGTGCGCCAGAATACGCCGAAGTGGTGCGGCAATTGGTCTTTGGAGCTGAGCACGAAGCGGTGCAGTCGGGCCGCATTGCGGGCGCCCAAACACCAGGTGGGACTGGCGCGCTACGGGTCGCGGGCGATTTTCTTCGGACCAACTTCCCGAATGCCACACTATGGATGAGCGACCCGACTTGGCCGAACCATCCCAACATCTTCGCCGCGGCCGGTGTGCCTGTGAAGACTTATCCCTACTTCGATCCGTCCACCAGCGGCCTAGCGTTGGCTCCGATGCTCGAAGCGATCAGCAAGATGCCCGCGGGCGATGCCATTCTGCTGCACGGCTGCTGCCACAACCCCACCGGCATCGACCCCACGGAGGCCCAGTGGCAGCAGATCGCCAGTGCCGCCCGCCAGCGCGGACTGATTCCACTCTTGGACTTCGCCTACCAAGGCTTCGCCGAAGGCATCGAACAGGACGCCGCCGGTCTGCGCACCTTTGCCCGGCCCGACGCCGAGTTGATTGTTTGCAGTTCGTTCTCGAAGAATTTCGGTCTCTACCGCGAACGGGTCGGCGCGCTGTCGATTGTTTGCCCCACGGTCGAGGCCGCCGACGCGGTGCAAAGCCAAGTCAATCGCGTTATCCGCTCGAACTACTCGAACCCACCCGCCCACGGTGCAGCGATCGTCAATTGCGTGCTGCGTGACCCCGACTTACGGGCCGCATGGGAAAAAGAAGTCGCCACGATGCGCAGCCGCATCAACGGCATGCGCCAGCAACTGGTCGACTCGCTGACCGCCCAGGGCATACCGGGCGACTATTCATTCATCACCCAGCAGCGCGGCATGTTTTCGTTCACCGGCCTCACAAAAGAACAAGTCGAAGCGCTCCGCGAAAAGCACGCCATCTACATCGTCGGTTCAGGCCGAATTAACGTGGCCGGTTTGACGCCCACGAACGTCGACCGCGTGGCCGAGACGATTGGCGGGATGGTTGGAAAGTGAATCGAACGAGTAGCTAAGGAAGCTCAACAAGCAGAAGTAATCCAGGTATTACAAGAACCATGTACTGGCCATTCCACCAATATCCCGAGGGAGCGGTCTTGTTGGGAGGCCTGCTCACGGGCTGTTTCGTTGTAGCGCGTTGGGCGAATCGTCGGATGACGTGGCCACTGTTCGTTGCGGCCTGTTTGTGGTTTGTGTACGCTGCTTGGGAGTGGTTTTGCGCGGCTCGTGAATACAACATCCGAGTTGATTTGCTTGTCATACCGTGGATTCTTTGTGTCGTAACGCTTGTTGGTGTGTTGGCTCTATTTGTTGGTCCAGCTCACAGTGCAGGTTCGGATTCTGAGTGAAATGCCCAAAGCGATAGTGTGGCCTACAAGATGTCTTGGCAGTGCCACCCATCAGTAGAAGATAAGACTTGTCCCGCAACTCCTTAACTAGTTCCTGTTTCCCAAATCAGAATATTGTGAAATTCGTCTGGCGGGCCGGTTTTGGTGTAGCAAGAAAAAGACGCATCGTTATCCTATTGAAAACAGAACGAATCAAAGAGCCATTTTACCCAAGGAGAAGCGGGCGATGCGTTTGAAAGCTGAAGCGATTCTCGATTTTGGATGGGCCAACGAGAAGGCCGACAACCAAACGGTACGGGATTATCGTGACGAGTACAAAACGCTCGGCCAGTTGCTGGACAGCCGGCCCGCGATTCTCGATGTGGTCCATCGCGACCTCGAACAGCTCAGCCAGACGACGTCGGCACGCGGCCGAAAGCCGATCTTCACCAGCGAAAACCTGTTTCGCGCGATCCTCGTCTTGCAACGGGAAGGACTCGACTATCGGGAAGCGTCGATCCGGATTGCCGAAAGCGAAACCTTGCAGCGGTTTTGCCGCCTGCTGAAAAAGCCGACCATCGACTTCACGCTGCTGAACAAGGCATTTCGCGCGATTCAGCCCGAGACTTGGGAACGGATCAATCACCTATTGGCCCTCGGCGTCGTCGCCGAAGAAACGGTCTCCCTGGAACATGTGCGAACCGACACGACCGTCACCGAATGCAATATTCACTGGCCGACCGACTCCAGCCTGCTGTGGGACGTCTATCGCGTGGCTGCCCGAGAAATGTCGACTGGTCGAGAACTCGACCCACTCCGTTGTCCTTGGCGATTTCACGCGAAGAAGATCAAAAATCTGCATCTTTTCGTCACGCGTTACTCGAATAGCACGAACAAAAAGCGTCTCCGCCAGGTCCGCCAGAATATGAAGACGCTGATCGTCCGGGTCGAGGAAGCTCTGGAAAAAGCGGAACAATTCGTCGCTTGGGCCGAACGTTCGACGTGTGTCGAGTTGGCGACGATTGCCCAGTCGCTGGCGAACCGTTTGCCGGTGATGCGGCAGGTCGCCGAAGTGGCTCGGCGCCGCGCGTTCGATCGAGAGCAGGTTCCAAATGCCGACAAAGTGTTCAGCATTTTTGAATCTCATGCGGAGTTGATCATGCGTGGACGGCGTGGCAAGCCAGTCGAATTCGGTCACAAGGTGCTGCTCACACAGTCGAAGGAGAAGTTCATTACCGATTACGTTGTGTTGGAGAAGAATGTAAGCGACAGCGAACTCCTGGAGACGGTACTCGAACGACACGAAGAGAAGTACGGTAGCCGGCCCAAAACGGTCGCCGCGGACATGGGCTTCTGTCCGGACGAGGACACCTACGAGGAATTGGAAGAACAGGTCGACTACCTGGGCGTGCCTCGGCGGACGCGAGATTTCGGCGACACGATGATGGGCATTTGGCAGCAGTGGCGCGCCGGAATCGAAGGCACGATCTCGTGCTTAAAGCGAGCATTTCGCCTGGCTCGCTGTTGTTTTCGCGGCTTTAAGAATTTCACGTCCGCCGTTGGCAGCGCCGTGTTCTGTCACAACTTAACGATCCTGGCAAAAACCTCAGGAGGCTGACGCGGAACGGACGCAAAAACCGAAAACAACTCGTAAACGTAAGGCGAGGTACGCGCGCTGCGGCGCAACAACGCCGACCCACCACAGAAAACCGAACAAGCCAACTCCCTCGCCCGCTCGTCGCCCCGCGCCGTTCCCAAAGTCGGTCGGAAAGGGAGTATTATCAACGGGAACTAACTAAGGATCAGCCGGTAAATAACTCCAATATTTCGGTTGATGTTTATTCAGACTCTTACGCTGAAGGCGTTTCATACCACAGCCCAGGGTCGCCGCGCTGCGGCGCACCCTGGGTTCACAAGCCCCGTAATACCTTATCCTGAAAGGATTACACACATCCGCAGCATCCATCATGCTTTTGTTTAATCCTTTCAGGATAAATATTTTCTTGGGTATACCTACCCAGGGTGCGCTGCGCGACCCTGGGCTTTAGAGTTTAACACCTTCGGTGTAAAGATCGCGACGAGACACCTGCTGAAATACCGCAGTTGTTATTGAGCCGTTTTTTCGTTCGGAAATCGCGGAGTTATTTACTGACTGATCTTAACCCGGACAAGCCGGAACCAAAGAGGATTTTCAATAAGGTTCGTGCGATTACAAACGTCCGTTTCAGCCTTGAAATTACGTGGTAAATTGATGTGCCCAAAAAAATTCTTGCCGTTTTGCGCAGGATTTCAGTGATAAGATACTAACAGGCACCGCCGTCAATTTCCCTTTGCCCAACATCTCGATCTCGTGGTATAATTGAGTCATGGAATCTAACGGCGACAAACATATCGAATTCCGAGCTAAAAAAAGCGGCGCCATTCGTCCGTTCATTGCCGGTACGCGCGTCGAGGTCCAGTACATCGTGAAAGATCACGAATGGCATGGCATCGATCCGGAGGAGATCGCGCGTGGGTATGACAACGTTTCCATTGCTCAGGTTTATGCCGCACTGGCATACTATCACGACAACCGCGATGAACTTCGCCGAATGATCCACGAAGACGAAGCTTTCGTCCGGCAATTGCAGGAGCAACTAGATGGCTCTCCCCCAGGAGGCAGCACGGATGCAAAAAGTTCCGCGATTCCATCTTGATGAGAGTGTAACTACTGAGATCGCGGATGGGCTTCGCAAACGTGACCGTGATTGCACAACGCCCAAAGAAGCAGGCCTATTGTCTGCGCCTGACTTAGATCATCTTGCTTATGCCCTGAAGGAAGGCCGGATCATGATTACTCGTGATCGCGATTTCGTCGTTCTCAGCGCCGAAGGGGTTGAACATGCCGGAATCATCTACTGGAATTCCAAGCGTCACTTCGGCCAGATTATTAAAGATATTGATGCATTATGCTTTCAATCGTCTGCCGACGACTTCCACGAACGGGTGGTTTTTTTCTAACGGCCAACCAAAGTCAGCTACACGGAGAGTCATGATTCTGTTAAGCTGGGCACGGGCACCTTGCTGATATACTGACTATCAATTGTCGGCAGTGGCCTGTGGCGTTGAAAGGGCAAAAGCAATATGAACATTCTGTTTGCGACGGCCGAGGCGGTTCCCTTCTGCAAGACGGGGGGGTTGGGCGACGTGTGTGGCAGTTTGCCGCGGGAGTTGGCACAACTGGGGCATCGGCCCGTGGTGGTGCTGCCTGCGTTTCGACAGGTGTTCGAGGCCGGTTTGCCGATCGAACCGACGGGCGTCTATTTCACGGTGCCGATTGGGCAAAAACAGGTCGAGGGGCAATTCCTCCGCAGCCATTTGCCCGATTCGGATGTGCCCGTGTTCTTCATCGACCAGCCCGATTACTACGACCGCGAGCAACTCTATGGCAATGGCAGCGAAGACTATAAGGATAATTGTGAGCGGTTCACATTCTACTGTCAGGCAGTGCTGAAGGCGATTACGCTGCTCGACCTCGGCACGCAACTGGTGCATTGCCACGACTGGTGTGCCGGGTTGATTCCCGCTTATGTCCGCACGATGCTTGCAGAACGTCCTCCCTACGACCAGTTGGCAACGGTTTTTACGATCCACAACTTGGCACACCAAGGCAATTTTTGGCACTGGGACATGGCGCTCACGGGCATCGACTGGAAGCACTTCAATTGGCGAGAAATGGAGTTCTACGGCAACCTGAGCCTGATGAAAAGTGGCATCACGTTTGCCGACACGATCAGCACTGTCAGCCCCACCTATGCTCAAGAAATCCTTCGCGCGCCGCTAGGTTGCGGCTTGGAAGGCGCATTGCAACATCGTCGTGACGACTTGGTTGGCATTATCAATGGCGTCGACACGAGCCAGTGGAATCCACAAGCGGACCCTTTCCTTGACAACGCTGCCTTTGACAACCCCACGAGCGGATATCAGGGGTACGACGTCAAGAGCTACCAACAAGGCAAAGCGGCTTGCAAAGCGGCTCTGCAAGAGGAAATGGGGTTGCCTTTGAAGCCAGACGTACCGCTGCTGGCGATGGTCGGTCGCCTGGCCGATCAAAAAGGCTTTGATTTGATTGCTCGTGTGATGCACGGGTGGGCGACTGAGCCCAAGTCTGCCAAGGAGATCCCCAAGTCTGCCAAGGAGATCAATGCACAGTGGGTTATCCTGGGCACCGGCGAGGCGAAGTACCACCATGTACTGTCGCAGTTGGCCGCTGAGCACCCTGAGCGAGTTGCGGTGCGGCTCGAATTCTCCAATGCGCTGGCCCATCGCATCGAAGCGGGAGCAGACATCTTTCTCATGCCCAGCCAGTACGAGCCGTGCGGCCTGAACCAGCTTTACAGCCTGAAGTATGGCACGGTCCCCGTCGTCCGCTCGACCGGTGGGCTGGCCGACACGGTGATTGATGCGTCGGAGGCGACACTTGCTGATGGCACGGCTACCGGTTTTGCGTTTGCCGAATACACGTCGCTAGCACTGTCTGGGGCTATTGATCGGGCAATCCAAGCATTCAGCGACAAGGCGGTTTGGGAACAACTCGTCACCACCGGCATGATGCAAGACTGGTCATGGCTGCACAGTGCGCGTGAGTATGCCGAGATGTATCAGCAAACGGTCGAACACGCCCGCCGCGAAGTTTTGCAGTAAGGCTGGCTCCCCCAGCCGCCGACAGGGACGAATTTCCTAGACTTTTCGTGCGATTTTGTTATGATTCACTATCATGGATGGATAAGAGCCGAAAGCCATGATGCTATCTTGTCGATACCAGTTGAGTACGTTATCCTTGGGGCCGCTTTAGAGTGTGGCCGCCCATTTCTGTGCTCAAGGAGGTAGTGAAATGCCAGAAGATTTATCTGAACTACTCGAAGCCGCAAAGGAGAAGCAAATTTCTTCATGCGAGCATGAAGAACAGCGCATGAGCTTTGCATTCGGCAATACACACTTTGAGAACGAGCGCATCACGCGAGACATGGTGCGCGAAGCTGCAGAAAGCCTAAAGGATCATGGGCGTTCGTAGCACCGAAACCCAAAGGGATAGCAAGCCAGCGTCCCACAAGCTTTTTAAGGACAAGAAGCAAAAGGCGGAGTTGGAGGCAAGGAACGGCCTGCTTCAATTTGATGAAGTTTTACGATTAGCTACGGGATCTTTTAGTGCAGGCTCATTCAAGCTTCGGCCTTCTACGTTGCAGAAGTTTCAAAGAATTGCCGTTAAGGATGTCTATACTTGCGCGGGCAATTTTCGGACAGGCCCTGTAACAATAGGTGGAACTAGTGCTTTGTCACAGCTTGATTTTAGGGTTAGCCGTTAGGGCGCTAGCCCCGGTTCATGCAGCAATAACCGTGGCTAGCGCCAAAACGGCTAATCTGCTCAATCCTAATTCTTGGCTGTGACAAACCACTAGGCATGAACCGCCTCCACCTGAAGAAATTGCTGAACTGGTTGAGAATCTATGTGATTATGTTAACGATACAGAAGGTAAGACGCCCATCCATTTCGCGTCATATTTGATGTGGAGAATCAACTGGATTCACCCATTTGCAGGTGGAAACGGTCGCACTTCTCGTGCAGTATCTTATCTGGTTCTCTTGGCAAAACTTGGATACGCTTTGCCTGGTACTAGAACCATCCCTGACCAAATTGTTGACAATCGACCACCCTATTACGAGGCGTTAGATGCTGCGGACTTGGCCTGGAAGCGGGGGAACCTGGATGCTAGCAAGATGGAAAAACTGTTGTCCTCACTGTTAGCGAAGCAGCTAGTTGATGTTTATCATGCCGCCTCCGAAGATGGGAAATAGACGTAGTTGGACAAGACCTTAGGGGCGGCAGATAACTAAACTACTACCGGCTGAAGCCGGTAGGTTGAAGGATTTCGTGAGCTACGGACTGAAGTCCTTCGCTCACGATGGGGTTATCTGAAAATTGTCGTCACCATCACTTGGTTCCGTACCGCCTTGGCCCGAATGTACTCGGCTATCGCCTCGTCAGGCACGTTGCCGCTTGACGCCACGAAGTAGCCCCACGCCCAAAAGTGTCGACCCCAGTACTTTTTTTGAATGTGTTTGAACTCCATCATCAGCTTCCTTGAACTCTTACCCTTGATGTACTGCATGATTTTACTGGGCGACATGGTTGGCGGGCACGACAGCAGCACATGCACGTGGTCCCCGGAAACGGCTCCTTGCAGGATCTCGATCTCGTGCGTTCGACAAACCTCGCGCACCAGATCGCGGACCCGTATGCCGACCGCACCGGTCAACACCTCCCGACGATACTTGGTCACCCACACAAAGTGATACTTGAGGTCATAGCGACTGTGCGAACTCGTTCGGTAGTTTTCCATCACCCCAGTATAAGAACCTAAAGGATTCGCCTGAAGGCGAGGGTTTTAGACCCATCGTTGTGACAATAAAAAGGAATGGAAAGCAGGGTAAGACATAGCGAAAGTGTTCGCTGAAGCCGGTCTTGGAGCTGACGACGCAAAGTATTACTAGCGGTGGGGTTAGGAGGAAAAACGTGTCGATTGCGGATTGCGGAATTAGCCCAGATTTCTCACCACAAAGGACACGAAGGAATGAAAAACGTCTTGGTTTCTTCGATGATTGGCACATGATATTTCCGTCAGTCAGGCGCGCAGGGTGCTCATCTTGTTTTTTCTTTTCGCAGGCCTCGGATGTTATCTTTGTGCTCTTCGTGCCCTTCGTGGTTCAATATTTTTCATTCCGTGAACGGCTACGTTAATGGTTTACACCAAGATACTGAATTCAGAGGGGGCGTTAGCACAAACGAGGTCGTGATAACGGGCAACGAACCGAACCAACCGAGTCATGAACTCAGCAGGTTACGCCCGCCGACAAAGAAGACGAAACTGGTGTGGGGTCTGGCCTGTTTCTTTCTTGAAATCCTTGATGAACTGGCACGGATCGTTCATCCCAACGCGATGCGCGATCACGGTGACCTTGAAGTCCGAAGAGACTAACAGGTGACGAGCCCTGTCGATGCGGCCCTGTCGACGAATGTCACTGAAAGTCTGACCAACCATCTGTTTGAACTCGCGCGAAAGATAATCGGGGTGCAGATCAGCGGCGCGAGCATATTCCTGAAGCGACTGGACCGTGGCGGGCTTCTCCAACAATTCACGCTGCATGCGTTCAATCAGTCGAGATAGCCGCGTCTGGCGGTTGGGCTTTACATGCTGCAGCACCTCGTCCAGATAGACATGCATGAATCGTCGAACCGCCGCCCACGACCGCACACTCCACAACACATCAATGGCTTGTAGATTCTCATCGACGATCAATTCGCTCGGTGCGCCGCCAAGCCGACCACCGCGCAAGCAATAGCTCATCACCATGGCACATCGCAATTTTCGAGGGCCGAGTCGGGCGTCGTGTTCCTGATCAAATTCGTCGAGCAACACATCCAGCTCATCATGCGCCTTTTTGGTTTGGCCGTAGCGGATGCGCATAGCTAGCCGGGGGATTCGACGCCATGGGTAGGGATGGGAGCGGGAAGAAGGCATAGTCAGATTCTACCATCATTTTTCAGGAAATGCCAATTGCGATAACCCAGTTAGGCCCTTAGACTCGATGGGTTCACAAGCAACTAACCGAGGGTGTCCGGGAATTGTCTCCATTGAAGCCCCCGGCTTTGCCGAGGGGTGGTAGCAGAGTGGACTCTAACTTCTCGGCCACCCCCCGGCAAAGCCGAGGGCTTTCATTTCATAGTTCCCGGACACCCTCAAATAATTCGCGGAGATTCGTGCCATGAGAATCGAAGACATTCGCCAATATCCATCGAAAGTACTTAGCGACGAACAGCGAGAATTCTACTTCGAGTATGGCTACGTGTTGCTGGAGAAGATTATCCCGGACGCATGGATCGACCGGCTCATCAAGACGACTGAAGAGATGGTAGATCGTTCACGAACTCTGACAAAGTCTGACGCCGTCTTTGATCTGGAGAATGGCCACACAGCGGATAGCCCTCGCCTCCGACGGCTGTCGAGCCCCGTGGAACACCACCCTGTCTACTGGGAGTATGCCTCTCAGTCGATTCTCGCCGATATTGCCGCTGACTTGGTAGGACCCGACGTAAAATTCCATCATAGCAAGCTTAACTTCAAGTGGGCGAGAGGGGGCGAGGAAGTCAAGTGGCACCAAGACATCCCCTTTTGGCCACATACCAACTACAGTCCGCTGACCATTGGGACTTACCTCCACGACGTGGGTCCGGAACAAGGCCCTTTAGGCGTCATTCCCAGAAGCCACACGGGCGAAATCTTTGATCATTACGATGAACAAGATGAGTGGGTCGGTTGCCTGTCTGACAAAGACCTAAAGCAAGGATCGCTCAGCGGTGCGGAGTATCTCTCTGGGCCAAGTGGCTCGGTCACAGTTCACAACTGTCGAACACTCCATGGTTCAGGTCCTAACACCTCGACGGTGGGACGGCCGCTTCTTCTGAACGTTTTCTCCTCAGCCGATGCGTTTCCATACACGGCCAATCCGTTACGCACTCGTTATGACGGTACTATTGTCCGAGGCAAAGCAGTTCGTTGGGCCCATCACGATCCAAGGCCCTGCATTGTCCCACCAGATTGGTCGGAAGGCTATACATCGATTTTTGCGTTGCAGCAGGAAGAAAAGTGGGCCCAGAAATAATCTACAATCGAAAGGTACAAGTATGAACCATCGACAGCGCATGCTCGCTGCAATGCGTGGAGAGCCTACGGACCAGATTCCCTGGGCGCCGCGTATGGAGTTGTGGAATATCGCAGTTCGAGCCCGGGGTACGGCGCCTCCGCATCTGGCGAATATGGACACGGCACAGCTTGCCGATGCCCTCGACTTCGGATGCCACGCGGTCCGAGCCGATTACTCGATGATTCGTGATCCAAAAGACCTGGCTTTGCGCGGCCTGGGAATTGATAACCATCCAGACTATCCGTGCCGAGTCGAATGTTCGCTGCCCATGGAATTTCGGCAAGAAGAGGGGCACTATTACACGACGATCCATGCGCCGGCGGGCGACGTAACGATGCATTTGAGAATGACCAAAGAAATGGCCGTCGAAGCTGTGTCGTTGCCCTTTGCAGAGAAATACCCAATCTGTTCGCCGGAAGATTTCGAACCGGTCGCACAGGTGTTTGAGCATTTACAGGTAATCCCTACGCCGCAGGCGTACGATTCCTTTCACCAGCGGATCGGCGATCGCGGCGTGGCGGTGGCGTGTGGTCCGCTCGGTTGTTCGCCCATGCATCTGCTTTTGCACGACGTAATGTCGATGCAGGATTTTTTCCTTCTGTACATGGACGATCGCAAGGCCCTAGAGGAGTTGGCAGCAAGGATCGAGCCGTTTTACGATGCGCTGCTCGAAGCAACACTTAGGTGCAATGCCGAAGCGATCTTCTGGGGTGCCAATTATGACCACCAAACCACCTGGCCACCGTTCTTTCAAGAGCAGATCATGCCTTGGCTGCAGAAAGTTTCAGAACAGGCTCATGCGGTAGGGAAACTGCTGCTAACGCATACCGATGGCGAGAGCCGTCTCCTGCTTCCACTCTTTGCGGAAAGCCACTTCGATATTGCCGATTCCGTTTGCCCGGCACCCATGACCACCTGTACTCTCAAAGAATTCCGCGAAGGCATCGGTCCCGACAAGTGTGTGTATGGCGGAATCCCATGCACCATCCTAGAAGACAATACGGTAAGCGAACGCGATTTTGAAGCGCACATGGATCAAATGTTTGCTGAACTGGGCACAGGTGAACGGCTGATTTTGGGTGTCTCGGACAACGTTACGCCTGGTGTGAGTCTGTCTCGGCTGGAGCGAGTGAAGGAATGGATCGAGTCCTTTGGGCCTGTGGAGCCGAAGTAGAAGCAGAGTCCTGCGGTCTATGCTGCGCCGAGCACTTTGTGTTACTAAGCATTCGCGCACAAATAACTTGTACAACTCGGATGCAGATCCTAAACTCGTAACACGAAATCCTAAACAAATTCGAATGACCAAATTTCAAAGGACAAAAACGCAGCTAGTCGCCCGTGCCTTGGGAAAAGGCCCAGAATGATTCGTTTTGGTCATTTCATTTTCGGATTTTGTATTTGTTTCGGGTTTCGATATTCGTAACACTTTAGCCATCTGCAGTTGCTTAGGATGATCAACCACAGAGAACACGGAGGAACACAGAGGAAAATGAATCCTAGATGCCCATCCATTGAAAGAAGTGATAGAACCTCCGTGACCTCTGTGACCTCTGTGTTCTCTGTGACCTCTGTGACCTCTGTGTTCTCTGTGTTCTCTGTGTTCTCTGTGTTCTCTGTGTTCTCTGTGTTCTCTGTGTTCTCTGTGTTCTCTGTGGTGATTTTCTGATTCGCTGCATTTGGCTAAAGTGTTACCGATATTCGGATTTTAGTCGCAAAAACTTGTTCATGCTATTTCTGCGCGGACCCTAACGGTCAAATTCTTTGTTTGATACAAAGATTCTCAGTAGCCACAAAAAACACAAAAAGGCACGAAAAGAAATCATAAGGCTAGCGAATCACGCGAATGTAAATGATTGTCATCCTCCCGATTCATTCGCGCCAATTCGCGTGACTCGCGGGCCATGATTTTCGTGGTTTTCGTGTTTTTTGTGGCTATTTTTTCTTTGGCTGGGGCTATGCTGCGCAGGGTTCTTTTCTGGTTCATCCTGTGATCGGCTACAGAAAATTAAGCAACGAAAGTTGCAAGATATTTGCCGTCGCTCGCAGCGAAGCTTCCAGCGAAACTTGCCTTGCCGTGAAGGCTGAAATTGCCTCGACCAAGTCGACGTCGATTTCGTCGGAAAGTGCAAAGCGTAACTGCACTTCCTCGTCTTGAAGATTGTTTTTTGCCAGGTCGATCCCCTGTTGTCGAGCCCCGACATCCGCTCGGGCGAAGCTCACCCGGTCGATGTCCGCATCGATCTTTGCAATGGCCCGTTCGATGGCTTCCAGGTCGTCCGCTTGGAGCGCATCACGCAATCGGATCAGCGTGTTGAAGACGCTGTCGGTCTCCAAATAGTTGCGATCGGTGCTTTGAATGGAGCCGGTGGAGCTTCGGTTTTCGGTTTGTCCTTCAGCAATGAGCCCAAGTTGTTCTGCCGCTTGACTTCCTTCGAACTTTGTGACAACCAAATCGCCCACGCCACCGCTTGTATCGACCAGCACAATGCCATTGCCCGTGGTGGCCAGCTGCGCGGTTGCCAGGCCGACGTTGCCCGCATCGGTGTTGATCAGGTCGAGCACGTCGCCGATTGTTTTCGCACTGCGCAAGTCGACATCGAACGACGTGCCATCGCGTGCGGTGATGGTAATGTCTTCGCTCGGGCCAGTCACACTTCCACCGTCGAGCGGGGTGAACACACCGGCCGTCACTCCGTTGCCGTAGTTTAGGTCGTTGAGTTTGGTATTGGTGGTATAGGTTCGGATGCCGAGTTGCGTGGCGGTTTGACCACCATTTTCACCGATCTGAAAATCGCTTCCGCTAAACCGCGAACGGACGTTGATGCCGGTGCCTTGGGCGTTGAGTTCCGCCAGCAGGCCTGCCTCGGAGCCGTTCAGGATGTTGAGCAGATCTTCAACTGTTTTGGCACTGGTAAAGTCGAGCGTAAAGGTCTCGCTCCCATTGACGATCTGGATACCAGAGTTCTTATCCAAGGGGGCGCCACTGCCGCCCGAGGTGGTTGCCGTTGCAGCCAGCGCGACCAATCCCGTGCCCGCTTGCAAGGCGGAATCGGTGTCGAATGCGTCTAGCGTGGCGATAAAGGTTCCTTCGGCGTCGATGGCTGCGACCACTTGATTCGCCGTCGAAGCGCCAGGCTCAATGTGGATGTAGAGCGTCCCCGCCGCCCCGCCGCTGTTGCCCGTGTTGCCAAAGCCTGATTGATTGATCGCTGCGATGGCACCGGTACCGTCATTAGCGAGTTCCACCGACGTGTCGAGTGTGGCGGTAAACGGATTGCCCGCCAATCCGGCGATGGCCGCGATCACTTGGTTCGCGTCGGAGGTGCCGTCCGATTCCAGATTGATGGTGAGCACTTTGCCCACCGAATCGTAGCTTGCGGTCGGCACGCCGCCCGATGCGGTAGATGTGACATCAATCCGCACGTCGTTAAAACTCGTGCCCGCAGTATTGGCTTGCAGTATCAGATCGTTATTGCCGCCGTCGAATGTGAGTGCTGCCTGGGCGGCACGCGCACTGGTGTCGTACTCGACAAACTCACTCCCCGCAGTCACTCCCGCCCCGGCCTGCAGCAGATCGTTGTCGACAAACTGTACGGTTGCGCCATTAAATTGCGCCCCATTGCTGGCGGCTTCGATACGAATGTCGTTGTTCGGACCGGACGAAGTTATCTTGGCGATGGCTTTCGCGCCAAGCAAGTCGCCCAATAGCGATGTTTTCAGCAAGACTGGATCTAAGTCGGAACCAACCAACGGGGCGGTCAGCACGCCCGACTCTTCCAGGATTCCCAGCTCACGTGCCGATGCGCCACTGCCCACTTCCGTGACAGTCAGGTTGCCCGGGCTGCCGTCGGTTAGCTGCAACGTGAGCCCCTGTCCCGTGATGGTCACGGTCACTTGGCGTCCGGCAGGTGGATTTTCTTCGATAAATCGGGCCACGTCGCCCAACGTCGATGCGGAGCTGATATCGACCGTCGAGGAAACCGATCCGTCAGAAACCTGAATCGCTCCGTTCGGGCTAATGCCCCGTCCACCCCGCAAGCTGCTAAGCAGTGTGTCGGCGCTGACTTGCGGATTCAGGTCAACGCTCCCTTCAACCGCCTTGGAAATCCCCCCGAATACACTCGTGCCTGGTGAACTGGTTGCGAAAAGCACATTCAGGTCAGAGTGGCTGTTAACCTGCTTTTCATTGCCCAGGTATTTGACAAAGGTTCCCTCCAGCGAATAAGGCTGGGTGCTGGTTTGTGAGCCAGAAAATAAAAACCGCCCGCGGAATTTGCGATTGCCCGTTTGAACAAGTTGTTCCAGCGCGCGGTTTACTTCGTTGATGACGGCATTGCGTTCTTGTGGCGAAGTGGTCGTACCTGCCACGCCGAGCGTAGCGCCACGGATATCGCCCAGTGATTGGGCAATGTCGTTCAGTGCCGTGTCGGTTGCCGCGAGAAACGATTGGCCCGTTTGCACATTGACTTGCAACTGATCTTTTCGTTCCAGCAAACGCTGTAGCGTAATCGCCCGCAACGCGGCCGGGGCGTCGTCGCTCGGCAGGATAATTCGCTGTCCGGTGCTAATTTGATCCTGCAGACGAAACAGATCGAGCTGGTCGGTCTGAAACTGCTGCGTCAAACGCTGTCGCACAAACAAATCGCTGATGCGAGTATTCGGAATGGGTACTAGGCCGGCCATGATGGAATGCGGATTTCGGAATTCGGATTGCGGAATGCGGAATGTTGACCGTCGCTTGCGTCTTCGCGCCAGTCGCCCCTGGCCCCTAAATGTTTACCAATACATCAAGCAGTTCGGACAACGTCGAAATGTATCGAGCCGTCGCCTGAAAGGTTCTCTGCAGTGAAATCATGCGGATCGCTTCTTCGTCCAGGTTCACGCCGCTGACGGCTTGGGCGCTGGCGTCGAGGGTCGATTCAAACACACGCAGCCCGTCGGCAACCGATGCCGCCACGGTGGAACCTTGGGTTGTTTCGTTTATTAGTTGGTCGTAGAGGCCGGTCAGCGTGTTGCCATCCAGGCTGTCGAGCGACGAGTCGTGCAAGGCGATCAGCAACTCGGCATTTTCTGTGCCGACGCCAATGCCGTCGAGACTTGCCGCAAATTTGGAGCCGTCCGCTAGCAGTTCTTGATTCACCGCCAAGTTGCGCGCTTTGGAACCGGTAAAGAATGTGTTGACCCCCAGCGCAGCGAGAAGCCCGCTGGTATCATTCGAGAAGCCGAACTGCAATTCAGCCGAGTCGGCATTGACAACCAACTCGTTGCTGAACGAAATGCTCGCGGATATACCATTGACTGCGTTGATCGCACTGACCAAGGAAGTCAGCGTCTGGTCGCCATCCAATCCGTTTAAGTCGACCGCGATGGTCGTTGTCTCGGTTAATTTTGTTTCGGTGTTATAGACCAACAGATCGAACGAACCATTTTGCGGCGTGAAGTCGAGCCCGGCTGCATCGAGTACGGTATTGGCATCGGAAACCTTCGAAACGCTGGTGAGCGTGCTGAATCCGGTGATGCCTTGTCCCCGGGAGAAAATCTTGTTGAACTCATTGGCAAGCGATGCGGCAAAATTGTCCAGCCCTTCCAAAAAACCACTGGCGATGGTATCACGAGCCTCATAAACGCCATGCAATTCGCCGCCGGTCACTTCCAACGGGCTATTGTTGCCGGCAAACTGCAGCGTTGCCTGTTGTAGCCCGTCGATGGAATTGATACTTAATTCCACTTCGTTCCGTTGTGCATCGAACACCAGGATTTGTCCGCCGACCAAGACGTTGACTGTCCCGGTTTCCTGCTCGTTGACAGTGATGTCGGCAATCTCAGCCAGTCGTTTGAGTGCTTCCTGGCGTTGGCTTCGCAGGCCGCCCGCTTCGTTGCCGGTCGCTCCGCCCCCTTCGGTGACGACGATTTTCAGATTGAGTTGGCGTATTTGCTCGGTCAGCGTATTGATTTCGCTGTTGAGGTCATTGACCCGATCGTTGAAATCTTGGTGTACGGTACGCACGCGTCGATCGAGCGTGTTGATCGCGGAGGCCAGTTTCTGGCCTTCACCGATGGCCAGATTTCGGATCGCCACATTCTCAGGCTCGTTCAGCACCTCATCGATGCTGTTAAAAAAGTTGGTTAGCGACGTGCTGATATCGGTGTCGGTCAACTCGCCGAGAATTCCCTCGAGGTCGCGGAAGGCGTTTTCCTGTATTTCGGCGCTGGCTCGATCACCCCCAGCGTCGCGGAGTCGGTCGACGACAAACTGGTCGAGGTTCTGCACAATGGCCACCACCTCGACACCCAGCCCCAACGTCAGCTTGCCAATCTTTTGTACCGGCGCAGGCGCAAAGACCGCCGTCTCGCGCACAAAGCCCGGCGTATTGGCGTTGGCAATGTTGTTGCCGACCACATGCAGACCAATCTGCATGGCCTGCAGCGTATTGCCGGCAAGCTGAAGTGATCCAAAAAGCGACATGATGAGTTGGGAGTTGGGAGTTGTGAGACGCGAGGCGCGAGTTGCTAGGCGCGAGTTTTTACTTCAAACTCGCGCCTCGCGCCTCACAACTCGCGCCTCTTCACACTGCTCGGTCCATCAGCGATCCGCTACTTGCGCGGGGCTGGCCCTTATCATATGTCGGCTGTGGACGGCCTCCGGTCGCAATAATCTCTAACATCTGCGAAAGATGTAGCAAGGTTCGTTGCACCACGACCCATTGTGACAAGCTTTGATGGCGCAACAGCTTGCTACGCTGGCTTGCTTGCTGAAGCGGTTGCTGGAGCTGATCGGCCTGCTGTTGCGGCAAAGCCTGAGCCAGCGATTGGATGCTGTCCGACGGCAAGCCCTCTTCCGCCGCCCGCCCGAGGAGCTGCTTGCGGTGGTCGAAGCACGCTTGCAATTCCACCGAGAGCGCCTCCTCCTGCGGCACCAATTTTGCGAGTCCTTCATGGTCGCTAGCAAGCAGCAGCTCGCGCTTGCTCGCTAGCAACGACAGCAGTTCCTGCTGCGTGGCGGTAAGCCGCCGAAGTAATTCGGCGAGTTCGGATTCCCAGTGGGTGTTCATCGAGAGGTCGGAGGTCAGAGGACAGAGGTCAGTGATTAGCCGTGTTGCAACGCAACACACGGCAGCACAACACCAGCTTTATCTACGGCGTAGTTGCTCCAAGTCGGCAAGCGATGGGTTTGATTGTGATTTTTCTTCTGCGGCGAGTAGCTTGGCCTGTTGGGGGAATTGCCTTGTGAACATGGGATCGGCGATCTGGTCGGCACTGGCAGTGGTCATGTGCTCAGCGATGGTTTGATCGAGTTGGCCTCGAAAAACTTCTTCTGCCTGCCCGCCGTGAAAATAGGCCGGCTTGCCTTGTGTGCTGCGCATCGATTTGAGCATCTGGCCAAAAAACGTTTGGCCGACAAAATCGCGAAACGCCTGCTGGACTTCCCGAGCGCCTTCGAGCTGCTGCTCGTGGCTCTTTGCGGTCGGCTGGAGCGACTTGATCGCATTCATGTTGGCTGGATTGATTTTCATGGAAATAATTCACTCGATAATCAGTTGTGCGTTTAGTTTGCCGTTGCGCTCGATGCTTTTAATGATGTCGACCATGTCTTCATGCGGCACCTTCAGAGCACTGAGGGCATCGACCATCGCTTTGAGTTTGGCAGGGTTCGATTTTTCCGGATCGATCTGCTGGAACTGGGCTGGTGTTGTTTCACCTGCTTCGATCACGATGTTTTTGTGCGAAACGACAACGTCGCCGATTTCCACGTCGCCACTGATCACAATACTGCCCGCCCGTTGATTGATGACGACCCGAGCCTCGGGGGCCGAATTATAGATTTGCAGTTCCATCAAGTTCGAGATAAACGCGACTGGATCGTCTTTATATTTCTGAGGTATCTCAACGACGATATTGGCCGCATTGATCGCCCGGACATGCCCCTCGCCCTGACGCGAATAAAAACTGCTGATCGTTTCCGCTACATCCGTGGCAGTTTGAAAATTCGCATGATTCTTTTCCAGCACCAACGTGATATGGCCATTTTGCTCGAAGGGGGTAAAAACATCCTCCTCCATTTGGCAGCCGGCATGAACTCGGCCGACCAGCGGCTGCGAGTCGTCGTCGAGTTGGATTGGCCCCTCGGCTAGGGCATAGACGCGGCCATCTTGGGTGTTTGGGCCTAGCAGGGTTGCCGAGAGCAGCCGGCCGCCGGCCAGACTTTTTCCGTTGATGGCGCTTAACATGCAGTCGAGTTTGTCGCCTCGGCGGGCACCGGTTGCCGGCACCCGGGCGGTGACCGTCACCAGCGCGACATTTTTCACTTTTTCCAGTTCTCTGATACCACCGGCGCCAGCCAGCGTCGCTTCGGGAATGGGGCTGCCCATTACTTCCAGTGCCCTGGCTAAGGCGCGCATCGTCGGTGCGTCGCCCGATTCGCCCGTGCCGTTCAGGCCGACAACCAATCCGAGACCACGCAGCACGTTTTCCTCTTGGCCTTTGACGCGGCAGATATTTTGCAGCACCGTGCGTGCGGCAGCCGGCTTGGCAACCGGCGCTAACAAGCCGCTGGTAAGTGCGAAGATGATTGACAGGCGACGAATGTTTTTATTGATAAGCATGATTCTTACTTTTTAGGCGAGCGACAGTTTGAAATTTACCAAAATACAAGCACGACGCGCAAGCGAGTGTGTGCATGAGACCCACTTGCTTGCGCTGCGTGCTAGTAAGTCCTTATCCGCAGCTCGCCTTATGATTAAAACGCATGGAATCGATCGTAAAGCTGTTTCAGCCAACCTCGGGCGTAGCCATCGTGGACTTGGCCTTTTTCGTTTTTCAGTATGCGCAGTTCCGCAACGGCATCGCTGCTGACCGTGCGGTCGGGTTGAATCGCCTCGCGTCGGACTACACCGGTGAGCGAAATTTTCCAGACTTCTTCGTTGATTTGAATGTCTTGATGCGCTTCAATCACCAAATTGCCATTAGGACGAATGTCGACAATTTTTGCTGCGATGCGGAATGTGAGCGAATCGCGAGTTTCGATGTCCGACTCGGCCCGAAATTGGGTGTTAAGCGTCCCGGCCACCGAGGGGTCGCCGTCACTTTGCGGCGCCGGTTTCAAATCGCCACTGCGGAGACGAATCCACTCGGTCAGTGCCGCGGACAGACTGGCCGTCTTGCGGCTTTCGGCGTCGCCTTCGCTCAACAGCCGCGTACGATAATCGACCAACACGGTAATGATGTCGTTCACCATCAGTTCACGGGGCCGGGACTCCGGCGGCAATTCCCGATACAAAAACGAGCTATTCTCAAGCGTCAATCCGGCCGCTTGCGGCTTAGCAGGCCGTAATAACAAACTGGCATCCTGCGCCGCAACATGCCGCGACCCAGTCGCCATCCAAACAACGGCCAGCAGCAACCCAACAAAACGGCAATAAAAATCATTTTTTTTCATCATGTCCCACACTATCGCAGTTTAGTATTTCGAGGACCCAACGTCGTATGCTCCGCAACCGACGCCCCCGTGGCAAACACTTCCAACTCTCGACGTCCCACCACTCGGGCATCATATCGCTCGCGCTTGTCGGCCGTTTCAACCTGAATCAAATCGCCCATGCTGCCGTCTTGTTTGGCAATGGCAAAGGTGCGGACTTGGATACCCGCGGTACGAGCAAACACCGTGACGGTTTCACCCCGCTCGACTTGCAGCGGCGCTTTGACATGGCTGCGGAGCAAAACCGATTCGGGCCGAATCGTCCGCTGGGCGACCATTCCTACTACGCGGTCGAGCGAGTCGAACGCTTGAGATGGCACACGCCCATTCTGGCTACGAATTTCAACGTCGCTGGCGCGAATGAGTGATCCGCGATCGATGGGCCGGATTGCCACGACGGCGGGCATGGCCTGCTCGACGAAGGCAATCACGGCCACGCCGGCATCGGTATTTTTCCCTGCAAGACGAAACATTTGCTTGCCGGTCCACGGCGAGTTTCCACCATGGGCAGTCAATTGCAATCCCGGCTGGTCGAGTCGGTGGAGTTGCTTATCATCGAGCCGCAGCTTCAGATTCCAATCCGACTGCGGCTGGGTTTGTTCATGGAGAGTTTGCTTGCGCAGATACAGCACAATGGCCCGTTTGACGGCGTCCTGAATCTGCTCTCGACGTTTGAGCGGTAGGTAGCGGCGCGTGTCTGTTGAAAGGGCTTTTTTCTTTGCGATCGATTTCCGATTGCCAATCGCAACGAGTTTCGCTCCGCGGATTGTCACGCCATCGAGCAAAACGCCGCGAGAGACGAGCAGGTCGCGAATCTCCACGGAACGCAGGAATTGCATCGTGCCGGGAGCGGGGGCGGGCATCAGCGGCGTGGTTGCCAAATCGTGCATCCGCGAATCGGTCTGCGCAGAAATATCGGCCACGTCGCCCAACCGCACCACGGGACCGCTCAAAGTCGCTTTCTCGCGGAGGATGATTTCGGCGCTGTGGGCACCGGTAGCTATTGACGTCACGAGCAGACATGCGAGTAGTCGTTGGCAGTGGTGTGAATGTTGAGTCATAGTGAAAAGGGGATTGGCTTGTTAGCCGCCGGGCTTGTCCCGGCGTTTGAATACAGCGCCGGGGCAAGCCCGGCGGCTAACTGTTACTAAAACCTCCGCAGGTTCGCGGCGATTTGCATCACCTGGTCGCCAGCTTGGACCACCTGCGAGTTCAACTCGAACGCCCGTTGCGTGGTGATCAAATCGATCAGCTCCTGTACCGGTTCGACGTTCGACGCTTCCAAAGAACCTTGTCGTATCGCGCCGACGCCATTCTGCCCTGGGTTGCCATCGGTCGGCGTGCCCGAGGCGTCGGTTTGCTTATACAGGTTATCGCCGATCTTGAGCAAACCGTCGGGGTTGATAAATGTGGTAAGCGTTAGCTGCCCCGCGTTGTTCAACGTTGGTGAATCGGACGTACGGTACTGCACGACGCCGTCGTCGGTCACCACCACATCGACGGCCGTATCGGGAATGTTCACCGCCGGATCAAGAACCCACCCCGTGTGGGCTGAGCCGAGCACCAACTGTCCGTTGGCGTTGATGCCAAAATTGCCGGCACGGGAAAACAGGCTTCCACCGGCCGGGTCGGTTAGCTTGAAAAATCCGCGTCCTTCGATGGCAAAGTCGAGCGGGTTGTTGGTCGTTTCAAACGCCCCTTGGCCATGGTTGGTTTGCGTGCTGGAAACCCGCGTGCCGAGACCCACGTCGATACCCGTAGAGGTCAGATTCCCATCGGCATCGGTCGCCCCGGGCAGACGAATTTGTCGGTAGAACAAATCCTCGAAGTTCGCCCGATCTTTCTTGAAACCGGTCGTGTTGATATTCGCCATATTATTGGCGATCACATCAAGCTTGGTTTCCAGGGCTTCCATGCCCGTCGCAGCGGTGTAAAGGGTTTGAACGCTCATTTTTAGGGGCTAGGGATTAGGATTTAGGGGCTAGGAGTGGTGGGGAGTTTGAATTTTAAGTTCGTTTGAGAGCCGGGTCGTCCCCGACCCCGGACGACATGCCCTCTCCATTAACTCGAAAGCACACGGCTAATCAGCGAACTGAGCATGCTGTCTTGATGTTGGATCAACTTGGTATTCGCCTCGAAGGCACGTGAGGTTTCGATCATCGACATCATTTCACGGGTTGGATTCACGCCCGATTGTTCAAGGTAGCCCTGCCGGATGTCGCGCAGATTTGTTTCGACCGGCGTCGTGGTCGCCAGCGAGCGGAACATGTTGTTTCCGGCCTTGACGAGATCGCCGAGCGAGCCAACCTTTTCCAACCCGACGGCGACCGAGTTGCCTTGCTGCCGGATGATGCCGCCTGAGTGGACTTCCCATGGCTCATCGGTGTTGAGCACGATCTCGTTGCCCGTGTCGTCGAGCACGGCGAAGTTGCCGGCCTGAGTCACCAGCTTTCCCTCGCCATTGACCAGGAAGTTGCCTGCGCGGGTCAGAAAATCTTGGCCCTCGGGGCTGCGGACGTGGAAGAAACCGTCGCCGTTGATCGCAAAATCGGTCGGCATGCTTGTGTCGCGAAGCGTATTGGCAGAGAAGTCCGTTGCGATGCCGATCATTTTCACGCCGCCGCCGACGTCGTCGATCCCACCATTGCCCGGCAAGCTGTCGCCTTGCTGAATCGCTTCGGCAAATCGAGCCTGGAACGTCGGAATGTCCCGCTTGAAGCCGGGCGTCTCGACATTGGCCATGTTGTTGGCAATTGTTTCCAAACGCTGGGCTTGGACCTGGGCGCCCTCGGCCGAGATGTATAGTCCGTATGGCATGATGAGAAAAAAGTTCGCAGGTGCGCCCCCCTGCGGTCAGCCCAATTTTCGGCGACAGAGCCCCAACGCAGTTTGTGTGCCAAATGAAAACGCGGTTGCTCTCCGAATCGAATTGCGTCGGTAAACACAAGGTTTTTCTTTTGATAAGCATGGCTGCCAATGAGATGACGCTAGCAGCATTGTTCGACGTACTCGGCAATGATTGCCGGATGATTGATGTCGAGTGTGGCAAAAATTGCCGATCTGGAAACACCCATCCAAATGGCGAGCGGGAAGCGTAAGCTTTCCGATGGTACAACAGTGCGTGTTTTTGCGATTCGTGGTACCGGTGGGCTGACGCCCACCGCTCGCCATTTGGCTGAGCAGGATGTCACGACTACCGCGAAGCGGCAATGATCGTTTCGGCACCCTGTGCGAAAAGTTGCTCCGCCACTCGTTTGCCCAACGCAGTTGCATCGGTGGGAGGGCCGGTTTGCGATGCTTGCAGAAACTGCTTGCCGTCGACATCTGCAACCACGGCATCCAGCAGAAGTTGGCCTGACTGCTGGCGGCCCCAAACCCCCACGGGTGCCAGGCAGCCCGCTTGCAGCGTCGCGAGCACTGCACGCTCGGCCACGATCGCTTGTCGGCTAGGCAGGTCGTCGAGCTTTTCCAGCAATTGTCGGACCTCGCTTGCATCCGCACGACACTCAATTCCCAGCGCCCCTTGCCCGGCGGCTGGCAACATGATCGGCGGGCCGAGTCGCTGGCGAATTCGCGATTCGAGGCCCAAACGCCGCAGCCCGGCGGCAGCCAAGATGATCGCATCAAACACGCCGTCGTCGAGTTTGCGAAGCCGTGTGTCGACGTTGCCGCGAATGTCGAGAATTTCCAGATCGGGCCGGTGATGCTTCAGCTGCGCCTGGCGACGCATGCTACCGGTGCCGACACGCGCACCCTCCGGCAACTGGTCGAGCGCATCGAACCGGTTGCAAACAAGCGCATCGTCCGACTGCTCCCGAACGGGTACCGCAGCCAGCACCAAGTCCTCGGTTGTTCCGGTTGGCAAGTCCTTGAGGCTATGGACAGCCACATCGACTTCGTCCCGGAGCAGTGCTGCTTGTATCTCTTTGGTAAAGAGCCCCTGGCCCCCGAATTGGGAAAGTGGGCCTTGCTGCTGCGCATCGCCGCGGGTGGTGATCTCGACCAGTTCTACTGCCGCACCCAGGTCTTGAAGCCGGCTTGCAACCCACTCGGATTGCCAACGCGCCAAGCGGCTCGCTCGTGTGCCGATGCGAACTGGAAGTGATTGTGTCATTTCTGGTGTTTTGTCATGGTTTGATTATAAGGTGAGCCGACGGCGCTAGCCGTGGGCTGCGGGCCGCGGGGGGGACGGCATGCCTCCGCCGCCCGACGCTAGCGCGTTCGGCTCACATCGATGACCCGAATTCTTAGCCGTCACAAAGCACTAGCTGCAAATATTCTGATTCAATCCATTGTCGTTGGACTCGGCGGAGGTATCAACCCGTCGCGGCCTTGCTGGCTGTCGCTTAGCGCTTGGGCCATTTGCTGGGGCGGCACGACGACGCCACAACTGACGATGAACTGAAATGCCTGATCGATGGTGATGTTCAAGTCGACCGTTTCGCTCTTTTTTACCGTCATTGTAAAGCCGGTAAACGGCATGGGCGACGTGGGGATCAATACCGAGAGTACCGGTTCGTTGGCCGCACAGCGGATATCAAGCATACTCTCGCCGGTGACCATGCCCAACGACCATATCCCACGGCGAGGATACTCGACCGCGACAACGCGCATGTACTCGATCTCACGTTCGCTGAACATAAAATCGGTCACTTGCTTGACCGAGGAGTAGACATTGCGTACCAGCGGCAACCGGTTGATGATCCGCTCGAACTGCATCCAGAAAAATCGCCCAATGCCCGCCGCCAGAAACTTGCCCAGTAGGTAGAGCACCGAGACGAAAACCCAAAGGAAGGTGGGGATAACAATATACCAGGGCAAAAATTTCCGCTTGATGTAGGCTTCGACGATTCCTTTTGCTGAGGAGGGTATCTGCGACGTGCCAATCGCTCGGTCGACGAATTGGTAATACTCCTCCGGTACGTAGGCGCCATCAGCAGCCCGATGATAAGTTTGACCAGAGATGGCGACCGTATCTTCTTGTCTCTTTTCCTCTGGCACCAGGTTCTGTGGAAGAATATCTTTTTCATACCGTTGGACGAGAAGTCGTTGCGTGGCACCCTCCAACGGTTCCAGCAGATAATTGGTCACCGTATTGCCAATCCAAACAAAGATGACAATCGTCAGCAGTGGAGGCAACAGAACCGCCAAGCCGCGCAGCACCGCACGACGAAACGGGTCGAGCCCGCGACGTTTTTTTTTCGTCTTCTTGGGTGTTAGTTCGGAAGCATCCATGTTGGCCTATTTTGGCAAAGCTATTAGCGGTTAGCTATTAGCAGTTAGTCAGAGGGGAATCTCGAAGTTTCTCGCAAAATCTTTCTGGCTAAATGCTAACCGCTAATGGCCGGTCGTACGAGCAAGCACCAATGCGGTTACCTGCTCCGCTCCGGCACGTTTCAGCACTCGGGCTGCCTCGCTGCAAGTTGCCCCGGTCGTCAGAATATCGTCTACTAACAGCACTCGGGCAGCCTCTAAAGAATAGCCCGTCCGAGCCGCCATTCCGCCTCGAACATTATGAAATCTGGCTCGATGCGATAACCCTAGCTGTAGAGGGGTGTTACGGCTACGTTTCAGCAGGCGTGGGGCCACGGGCAACCGGAAAAATCGCCCCACAACGCCAGCCAGTGCCACAGCCGAGTTGGTCCCCCGGGCGATCTGCCGCCACGGATGCATGGGAATTGGAACCACAACATCGGCAGTGGGCGTGCCAAATTTCTCTGCCAAATGTCGGCAAAGCAGCTCACCCAACGAGTAAGCCAAGGTTTCGGAGACCTCGCTTTTCATCCGTAATGCAAGCTTGCGCAATTGGCCATCGTAGGGCCCCAAGGCAACCGCTCGATCAAACCACAGCTTTTGTTTGCGGCAACTCGGGCAAGACTCGACCGGTTCTGGAAATTCGGGTACAGACGCGGCACAGCGCAAGCACGCAGGCCCCTTTGCCAAACCGACATTCCGATAGCAAACCCGGCAAAGCTGCGTATCGCCTGGGACTTGCTCCCGATCCGAAGAGAGTAAATCGACGCGGCACGAGACACAACTGGGCGGAAAAACCATATCGATCGCATGGCGTTTGGCCAGGTGCAGCCATGCTGTCATTGGGCTGGTCATCGGAATATCGATTATCCTGGGTGCCGGGGAAGTGCTGATGAATATATCGGGAATCGGACAGAGTGGCTAGGATGCTAAGCCGCCCGTCGGACGCTTGCGGCTTAGACGAATAAACCCACAAATCCCTATTTCTCTTGACGCCAGTAAATCCGACAGACTATCCTCTCGGGACACTTCCCAGGCAATACCTCCAACGCATGATGATTCTCGATCGCTACCTGCTGCGTCAGTTCGCACAGATTTTCATGATCTGTTTCTTGAGCATGACCGGACTGTTCATCGTGATCGACGTCTTTGGGCATTTGGACAATTTCTCTGCCCATGCGGAAGAGCATGGCAGCTTGTTCGGCATTATTGCCGAGTTCTACGCCTACCGCGCCTTGGGTATCTTCGACCGCACGGCAGGTATCTTGGCCATGATGTCGGCGATGTTTACTGTCCTCTGGCTCGGACGACATCAGGAAATGACGGCCCTGCTTGCCGCGGGCATCTCCAAAGTTCGGATGCTCAAGCCGCTCCTGCTTGCAGCAATCGTTGTCAGCTTGCTAGGCCTTGCCAACCGTGAATGGATCATCCCGCGAGTTCGAGATGAACTGATGCGCGAGACGAAAGATTTAGGCGGCACCATGGCCCGCGATTTGGAATCTCGCTACGACAGTCAAACCGATATTCTTCTGGGAGGTGAAAAGGTTGTTATCGCCCAGCTGCAGATTATCAATCCGACATTTATCCTGCCTGCTCCGCTTGATCGTTTTGGTAAACGGCTTGTCGCGCAGATTGCCTATTACCAAGACGCGACAACCACACACCCCGCGGGATTCCTACTTGACGACCTCATCTCGCCCATGCCCATCACCAAGCAGCCATCGCTACGCATGGAATCCCCTAATCTGCAAGGAAGCCTAAATCGGAAGGGAGAGACTGCCGAGCAAGAAGAGCAGTTGGTAATCATCACACCACACGATGCCGCTTGGCTTGAACCGGACCAGTTGTTTGTGGTTTCCGACATGCCGTTCCAACTGCTAGCCAGCGGTTCAAAATGGCGGAGCTACGCCTCGACCGGTGAACTTGTCGCGCAGCTCAACAAACCGAGCACCGATCTGGGCGCCGATGTCCGCGTTGCCGTTCATGCCCGACTTGTGCAACCGCTGATGGATGTGACGCTCGTGATGCTGGGACTGCCACTGATGTTTTCGCGCACCAATCGCAATATCTTTTTGTCGATCAGCATCTGTCTGTTGGCTGCGTTCGCCTTCTCGGCAGTGGCAATCGCCTGCCAATCGCTAGGCGGCTTGGGCCTGATGCGCCCCTCACTTGCCGCATGGATGCCGCTGCTGCTCTTCGTTCCGCTGGCAGTGATCATGAGCCATGCGATCCGGACCTGATGCCAGCAGTATTACGGTGCTCGGATGCATGCAATCATTTGAAAATTGCATTTGCACTTTCTGGTTTTTCCTGTGACTACGGTTCATAGCATGCCGAAATATCCTTCTGGACCTGCAAAGTTTCACAGCCATTGATGTGATCGATGAGGGCACGTCCACCGGGGGGAAATGCATGCACTGTTGCAATCGGTCTGCGCTGTTTATTCGTCTTGGATGCATGGTGGTGTTCGCCATGTTGCTAGCAGCCCGCATGCTATCGTCCGCTGCACTCGCGGTGGAGTCGTATCCCGCGACCACATCGGACACCGCTCGCCAAGAGGCAACTCGTGCCATCCCGCTGGCGAATATCGCCCCAAAGCATCGCCGACAAGTGCGCCGAATCGTGCATGACACAACGGTCTATCGGCGGCTTCCCACCTGCATGGTCGAATGCCATCCGGAATTATTCACCCACTTGGCGAAAAACCCGGAGGTGATGGTTGCCATTTGGCGAGAAATGGGGATTAGCCGAGTTCAGCTCACACGGACCGGGCCCGGTTCGTTCGACCTGCGAGACGGGGCGGGCACGACGGGCCAGCTTTTTCTCGTGGAACAAAAATGCGATGAACATGCCCAAAACCGACTGGTGATGCTTGCCGAGGGTTCCTATGAAGGCAAACCGCTCAATCGTCCGATTAAGGCCCAATGTGTGTTGTTGTTGCGATCCGGCTCGGTCGTCGAAACCAACGGCCGACGCTACGTGGCTGCGAGGCTCGATACGTTTATCCATGTTGATCGTACGGCCCTGAAACTTTTCGCCAAGGCGCTTCACCCTTTGGTCGGTAGAACGGCGGACGCCAATTTTAGCGATACGATGACATTCGTCGGCCATCTTTCTCATATCGCGGAGGATCGCCCCGACGCAATCGACCGGCTCGCAGGTCGACTTTCCGGCGTGCCGACTGCCGGCAAGAATCAGCTTGTGCAAATTGCCTACCAGTGTGCCGACGACCATTCTGCCTGGCAGGACGAGCGATTCGTCCAACGGCAACGTCTGGTTCAAGCGAAACGCGAATCGGTACATCCCTAGTCGCTCTGGCTGCTGGCACTAATCCGTCCTGGCGGCCGGCGCTAACGTATCCGTTTCGACGATAAAAAGCGTTGTCGTTAGCGCCGTCCGCCAGGACGGTCTCCTACACTGCGGCTTGCCTTTTGCTCCTCACCATGGTTTTTCTGCCAATGTTCCGCGACATTGGGCGAATAACCCTCTACGAGGCGGTGTCAGGCAGTCCTGGCCAACCAAGACTGCCCAAAGTCACATGCTTTTAGCCTTCACGCTCTGCATGATGTCTCGATTCAGGACTAGTCAGACTGGCACGGCCTCGGAAGAATGAACTCATGTCGCTTGGGTAGGTAACATCCATTTTTATGGAGACGAAACGATGAAAACCAAAGTCTGTCTGTTTTCTGTATGGCTGCTGCTTCTTTCTCAGCCGGCGCTGGCAACCGAAACAGCTTCCGACTGGGGGCTGGGCCGTGCGGTGCCGGTCGAGGCCCATCTTGCCATCTGCGCAAAGCACAATCCGGAGCGCGACTACCAGCGAAAGTATCTCGAAGAAATCTGGCAGACGGCGCAGGACGAAAAGCTGGTGGAACGCTTCATGGAAATTTTCACATCGCGGATTCCGGAAAACGATCTGGCAGAAGCGGAATCGGTATTCGAGACAATCCGCACCGCGATCGAGCCGATTGACTGCAAGGCATTGCTCGACTGCCGTGAGTTTGTCTACGCACAGCAAATGGTAATGCCGATCAATCAGCATTTGGTGCTGCTACGGCTGACGACAAAAGATGCGGAAGGCATGGAGCGGGGTTTCCAAAATCTGTTAATGCTGCTCGAAGAAAAGAGCGATGGCAAGGTGCAGATGCGCGTGGTTCAACAAGCAGGCGCAACGGTTACCAAGTTGGCTTTGCCTCCCAAGGTTCCTTTCCAACTTGTACTGATACGGTTTGATGATGTCGTGCTGTTTTCAACGAACGAACAGTTGGCACAAAGCAGCTTGGCACTATTGCAGGGCAACGGAGGCGAGTCGTTGCTGGACGATCTGCGATTGGCCGAGGCGCTTGCCAAATTGCCAGAACCGGAAGACTGCCTGATGTTTTTCGATGGTCAAAAAATGTTCAAACAATTAGGTGGCATCGGTCAGTTTATTCGCCAGAAAAGTGGTGGGGATGAGGAGGCAGTGCGGATGAGCAAGTTGATCGAATTGCTTATAGACGAACTGTCGGTGCTCGACTACACGGTGGCGGTGGAATATACCGAAGATCAACAAAACTGCTCGGCCGAATTTGAAAAACTGCTGCCTGGTTCCGACGAAAAATTGCTCGGCATGGCAATGTCTGGTGGTCAGCCGTTTGAAAAATGGCAAAGCTGGGTCCCGGCCGACGCGGTTTCCTACTCGCTCTCGACCGGAGTGAATTTGCATCCCATTTACGCAAGGCTGATGGAGATCGTCCAGGAAAAATTCCCCGAAGCCCAGGAAGGGCTCGACCGGTTTGAAGCTATCCAGGAGCAAATTGGCGTTCAACTGGACCGCGATCTGCTGCAATCTTTCAGCGGCGAGAGCGTTTCGATCACGCTGCCGGCCGAGTCGACGGCTATGATGGGTGGGCAAGACTCGGTTACTGCTTTGAGGTGTCAGAACCCAGATCGGATTCAGGAGTTGCTTCATCGGTTGGTCGACGTGCTCACGCAGCACCCGGCGATCGAAGCACAGCAACTGAAGCTATCGGCCTGCGACGAGTTGGACGGTTTTGAGGAACTTGGCTGCACGTTCTTTGGCATGTTTGGTTTGCGGCCGGTCATCGGTTTTCAGGAGGGCTGGATGATTGTCGGTTCCAATCCGGCAGCCGTGCAAAAGGTTTTGGATGCACGGGCGGGAAATACGACAAACATTGAAGAGACGGATGGCTTCAGGCAGTTCAAAATGCAAATTGCCGGCCCGGTCCAGTCACTAAGGGCCGCCCGATAAATAACATCCCTTTTTTTTCTCGAATTGGCTAGACTTCCAGGGTGAGCGGTCCCCCATTCTCTTGGCGAAGGAGAAAGCCATGGTTCCCTATCTGTCGGTAGTTTGTGGACACATGAAGGCGTTTTATGATTCATTGTCCGAGAAAGACCGCCGCCGTTACGCTGCGGTAGAATCGGAAAAGCTGGGGCATGGGGGCGTCGAGTACGTTGCGTCTGTGCTGGGCTGTGACGAGAAAACGATTCGGAATGGCCGCCATGAGGTGAGCCAATTGCCGGTGGATGACGCCGAAGGACGGGTTCGAAAAAAAGGGGGGTCGAAAAAAAGCTAGCTTTGCTGCACCTGACCTGGAGAACAACCTTCGCCAGGTCGTTGCTGACCATACGGCAGGCGATCCAATGCGTGAAGACGTGGTGTGGACCTATTTGTCGAGTACGGAGATTGCCCACGAGCTCGATCGGCTGGGAACGCCCGTTTGTCCAGACACTGTGCGAAGCTTGCTCGATGAGTTCGGCTTCCACAAGCGGCAGGCCGAGAAAACCAAAGCGATGGGAAATACCCCTTTCCGCAACGAGCAGTTCGAGAACATTGCCCAACTGAGGCAACAATACCTCGACTCTCCCAACCCAATCATTAGCATGGACACCAAGAAAAAGGAGCTTTTGGGCGAGTTTTTCCGTACCGGGCAGTCGTGGTCCGATGGTGCGAATGCCGTATTTGATCACGACTTTCCCAGTTACGCGGACGGCAAGGTCATCCCGCACGGGCTGTACGACCTGAAGCGTAACACAGGGCACCTCACTCTCGGAGTCAGTCACGACACGAGTCAATTTGCTTGCGACAGCTTCCGTGTGTGGTGGCAACGCCACGGCGAGCGGACGTACGCCGACGCCAAGTCGATTCTGTTGCTGTGCGATGGCGGAGGAAGCAATAACTGTCGTCACCACATTTTCAAGGAAGACCTGCAACGATTGGTCAACCGGATTGACATTCCAATTCGCGTCGCCCATTATCCACCGCATTGCTCGAAGTATAACCCGATTGAACACCGTCTTTTTTCTCATGTCACTCGCGCCTGGTCCGGTGTGGTGTTTCGCACGCTTGACGTCGTCACAACATGCCTTCGACGAGTGTGGACTCGCACCGGGCTGAAAGTCACCTACGCGGTACTCAACAAGGATTATCAACTCAAACGGAAAGCGAGCGAACGTTTCCTTGACTTGGATCCCATACAGTTCGAAGACGTATTGCCCGATTGGAATTACACCGTAATTCCTACCGCCTACTGAAAACCGGGAAGTTATTTATCGGCCACTCCTAAGCTATACCAATCTGGCCGAGAGCACACGGCACACAGCACAGCTCATCCGGCAAGTCGGCACGATCATGCCGATCATCGTAGGCTTGGTGGGGGCACAGGGAGATATGGAAGAGATGAAGCCGTTGCAAGAGGCAATGGGTTTGCTGCCGAGCCTAGCCAAGGTTGTCGAAAAGTTCGACTATCTCCAGGCGAAGCTGTCCGTCAAGCAGAAGGGCGATTTACCCCATAGTTATTTGACCCGCTCGGTGACGCTGGTTCGGTCGCCTGCGGAAGCAGAGCCTGTGCGCGACGATCACAAGATCGTCCCAGCATCGGCACTGGAGCCGGTGCGAGTGGAGTGACGTGACAGTATTCCTGCCGGAACTGTGCTACCGCTTCTTGGTACAAACTGTGCAAAGGCAACAAATCCGTCATAGAATTTGCGGCGTTGAGTTCACTGAATTAGATAAAAACGTCCACAAGAGAGAATTCGTGTAAGGAATCTTGTCGGAATCACCGTGGCTTTCACCGAAGAAGTCTTATCGGGAAAACGCTCGTTTTCACAATAATCGAGAGAACTGCGTCCAACCACAGAAAATGCGTCGGACGATGAAGCCGAAGCATTTTCGGGGGTTGCTTTTTGTGTGATCGGAGTGTCACACCGCCGGTTCGAATCGCCTGTTGCTAACTGTGGTCGGACTTTTTCACCGCCGCATTGGCCAATTGCATTAATCTGCTACAATTTCCAGGGGGCTTATCCACACTTTTTGGTTTTCTTTGTGTCTAATAAGAAGTTCGTCGCCTAAGCAATGTTTTCTCGCACTTCTCCTCCCAACTGTCGCAAACTGCTACGTTTGTCCCGCCATGCGTTTTTTCCCTTGATCTGATAGAATCGCCCGCATGGCAAAAAAATCCCGAAAACCTGACCCAAAGAAACGAATCCCGCCCCACCCATTGGCGGAGGTCTTCGGTTTTCCATTCGACAACCAATCCGATCTTGCAGCCCGATACCGTAATAAGCGGCTCTGCCCCTTTAACAACAAGGTTCCGAACTGCACAAAGGACAAGGCGAACGATCCGCTCGGCACTTGCACTATCTTCGATGACGACGAATTGGTCATTACCTGCCCAGTCCGCTTCCGTCAAAATTGGATCATCGCTGATGATGCGGCAGAATTCTTCTTTCCCTCAAAATCGCAATGGACATCGCTGACTGAAGTCCGTTTGAAGGACAAGCATGGCGGGTCGGCTGGCAACATCGACATCGTTCTAGTGGCATATGATGATCGAGGACGTGTTGTCGATTTCGGTGCGCTTGAAATTCAAGCTGTTTATATTTCGGGAAATATTCGGCGTCCATTCCAACATTACATGGAATCGCCCAAATCCAACGTCCGTATGGATTGGCGGTCGGAGGTAAACTATCCAAATCCCGACTACCTTTCTTCTTCTCGAAAAAGACTTGCGCCTCAACTTCTTTACAAGGGCGTCACGTGATGAATCGAACTTGGCACCCATTACCAGCTATTGCATACCGAGACGTGATGGTCTTCCATGCTTACAAGGATGAGTATTCTGATGTGCCGTTGGACAATTGGTATTCGACAACTGACTCAGCTTTGCCCGGCTCAGCCTACGAATTCGATGTTCGGGACTTGCGAAAGGTTTTGGCCACATATCTCGACGCTGACCGGATCGGCGACATCCAGTTGATTCGAAACGCAATCGAATTTGGATTTCTCCAACCTCACGCGATTCCAAGGTTCGGAAATGATTGACATTATGACGTCTCCATGGAAGGACAGCTTCGAAGACTTTCTGGCTGGTTGTCGGAAGTCACTGGTTGTTTGTTCCCCATTTATCAGCCAGCAGGCATGTTGTTGGCTCACCGAGACAATTGAAGTTTCTTTAAGATCGCGGCTATCGCTTTTGCTGCTAACAAATCTGTCTCGTGAGAACATGTTGAGTGGGGCAACCGATGTTAGGGGCATCATTCGGTTATATGAAGTGTTTCCGAAGACGGACGTTCGTTTTTTGCCAAATCTACACGCGAAAATCTACGTGTCAGATGAGCAGGCAATCGTAACGTCTGCAAATCTTACGAACGGTGGTCTCGTCCGAAATCTCGAATACGGACTACGCATATTTGAAGTGCCGATAGTCGATCGAATTCGGTCCGATGCCACTGCAATGCACGCTATCGGAACGACGATAGACCTTGTCCAACTAAAGTTGTTCGAATCAATCGTCGGCGAGCTTGCGGAACTACGGAAGCAAAATGAAAAGGTGGCAAAGTCTGCCTTACGGAGGGCGTTTGATGACAAGTTGCGTGCCGCTGATGAAGAAGTACTTCGCGTACGTGCAACGTCAATGAGCGCGCACGTCGGATTCGCGCAGTCAATTCTATTCATCCTTTCAAACAAAGGGCCTTGTGACACAAAGCAAATGTACCGCGAAATCGAGTCGCTTCACCCGGATTTGTGCGATGATTCAATCAAATTGGTCATTCGTGGAGAACGGTGGTCGCAAGCGAAGTGGAAACATCGCGTCCGGCACGCACAACAGTTTTTGTCTCGACAAGAAAAAATTATTCGAGTCAATGGACGATGGCAACTTACGTAACGTAGAACGGATATCGCTGCGGTTTGGAGAGCAATTACTGGGTCAAACTTTGAACAACTCAGTGATCGAATCTGTCGATTCGATGTAACGAGAGAAAACGTACTGCACGAACTTTCTCAAACTCCTACCGATGTTGATAATGTTGCATTCCGCACCATCCTAAAAAACAGGATGTATCACGGCGGAATACTTGCACCAGGCGCGAGCCTAATGAAAAACGGAGAAAATGGTAAAGGGCTACTTTCTCGTTGGTATCCAACAACTCTCGCAAAACGAATCAATGCGATTGGAGGTATTCGAGAACAGTTTACCGTCATCGAAGGCGATGGTATTGCCGAAATCCGAAATCACCATAGAAATGCTGATGCTGCCTTCTTCATCGACCCGCCCTACACGGCTGACGGAAAAAAGGCCGGCAAGCGATTGTATCTTTACAATGAATTGGATCACGCCGATCTCTTCGATGTAGCACAAAACATTGCGGGTGATTTCCTGATGACCTATGATAACGCGGATGGCGTTCGCAGGATGGCACAGGATCGCGGATTTGACCTAGAGCCTGTTGCAATGAAAAATACACATCACGCAAAGATGACGGAATTACTGATTGGAAAAAATCTTGAATGGGCTCGCTCTTCTGGTGACGTACAAAAGGAATTCGCGTTCGACTGACCCAAGCAGTACGACGACGAACAATGATAATCGAAGCAGTCACACGCCACGATGCGGACTTTAATATCCTTTCCCATCCGGTAGATCCCGGCCGCTCTCCATACGCTGACACCCAGCCCGGCTACGTCGGCAAGATCGAAGCATTCTATAGCGAACTGGGCATCGCCTCTGCAATCTGGGCGTCCCCGGCGGAATCACCATGCCCATATGTGGAGTATGGCAAAGAATGCGAGTATTTCCTCCATCTCGACCCGTCTCGCATCGTCGCGTATGTCAATGAGAAGACCTGGTCTCCTTTTCTCTATGGAAAACGAGACGACTTTGAGTATTCACGGACGCGGACGACATACGAGCACACAAGCCTCATTATCTGCACGCCGCTTGATGCCTCTGAGGTTATCCGGTTTTGTAGATACCACCGTGAGCGTCCCGACAAATTCTCCATAGTTGAAGATCGACCATGGCCATAGTAGGCAGTTCCGTAGGGTAGGTGCTTGCACCTACCTTTCCCGGTTGTTTCTCAACCGTGGGTGGCCGCAATCGTTCTGTGCCGTATAATGCTCATATGGCTACCGTCTACATCGAGACTTCAATCATCGGCTATCTCACGGCTCGATCGCGTGAGGATGTAATTTTTCAAGCACGGCAGGAACTAACTCGAAGCTGGTGGGAATCGAGCCGCGAAGACTACGATCTGGTTACATCCCAGTTGGTTCTAGCAGCCCGTTGAAAAAGTGAATTTGTAGGCCGGAACGAGCCACGCGAGTTCCGGCATAGCCTATTTGCAGCGAAAAAGAAGTGCCGGAACTGCGTCGCTGACGCTCCTTGTTCCGGCCTACGAGTTTTTCAACAGGCTGCTAGATGAGGTTGGCGCTGGTGACTCGGATGCTGCAGCGGAGCGGTTGTAGTTGCTCATCGGGATTCCGCTTTTGGGTTCCTCCGACTCACAGGTAGATTTGCTTGCTGATGCCTTGCTGTCAACGCACTTACTTCCCGCGAAAGCACGCTCCGATGCGGAACACGTGGCGATTGCGACTGTCCATCGGGCAGACTATTTGATGACATGGAACTGCAAGCACATTGCCAACGCGGCAACGCTTCCTGCGGTCTATAGACTTTTGGCAGACAGAGGATATGACTCTCCTCTGATTGTGACACCTGAGGAGTTTTCCGGTTATGACTAAACCATTATATGACGATCCCGTCGTGGCAGAGATTCACGCCATACGCGCTAAGATGCTGAATGACTGCGGTGGAGATCATCGCAAATTGATGGAGCAAGTTCGCGCACGCGAAATCGCGTCGGCCCGAGAAGTGATCTCAGCTCCGCCAGCACCGATGATTGCGCGAAGCACAGAACATGGCGTTGGACCGGACGGCGAATGACATCGGCTTTATCGCTCACGCTTTTCGCGCCGCCGGTCAACTTGAACGTTATGCTAATCTCAAAATGTGCCGTCGGTGTAGTTGCCCGGCTGCAGAAACTGACATTCGCTAACCACGTCAGTCACATCGCCCGACCGAAGAAACGGCTGTTTCACAACTCGCACAGGCGTGAAACACCGACGCAGGAAATGCACCCAAAATCGGGCCATCGGGCGAGTGTTAAGATTGGGAGTACGATTCTTGCCGCAAGTCCTATGCTGCATTGGGCTTTGCAGAGGTTGCTAGGACGGATTTGGTGCCTTTGTGCGGTTTCACCGCTTGTTCCAGCCTACAAAAAGCTACGGCTTCTGCGCAAAATGTTCTTTTGCCACTTCCGACAAACCTTTCAAATCGAGCTTGCCGGTGCCAAGTAGCGGGATCTGGTCAACTTGCAAAAAGCTGTCGGCCGAAGGGATCCACAGGTTGGGCAAGCCCGCCTCGGCCAATTGCTGGCGGATTGCATCGGGCGTCTGCTCCAACTGCGTGTAGAGCACGATGACCCGTTCGCCTTTGCGTGGGTCGGGCACCGCGGCAACTGCCGTGCGTACCATTTCGTCTTCGTTGTTGGGGTCCACGATTTTTTGAATTGCTTCCTCGATGTTGACCAGCGGCACCATCTCGCCACCGATCTTGGCAAATCGGCTCAGTCGTCCGGTGATCTCGATAAAGCCATGACTGTCGATCCGAGCGATGTCGCCGGTGACGAACCAATCGCCGCGCATGACTTCGGCCGTTTTGTCGGGTTGGTCTAAATAGCCTTGCATCACGTTGGGGCCTTTGACGAGCAGCATGCCGTCGGTGCCGATTGGCAGATCGTCGAAGCTCTCGGGATCGGCGATCTTGGCAGAAACGCCGGGAATAGGTCGGCCGACGGTGCCTCGTCGGCTGTCAGCACCCTTTTCCTGAGTACGGCTGGGTGGGACGTTCACTGACACCAACGGCGACAGTTCGGTCATTCCATAGCCTTCCACAGGACGAACGTCGAATTTTTCCTCAAATGCATCGGCTAGTGGCATCGGCATTTTCTCCGCGCCGGTGACCACGATCTCGAGTTTCTCGAAATCTTGCGGTTCGCATCGCCGCAGATACGATCGCAAAAAAGTGGGCGTGGCCAGCATGACGGTCGCGCCCCATTTGCAAGCCAGCTTGCCCACTTGCCTGGCATCTAGGGGCGTGAAATGGTAGACGCACCGAACATCAAGCCCCAGCGGTGTCCACAACGTGATCATAAATCCAAACGAATGGAAAAAGGGCAATATGCCTAGCAGTGTGTCGGTGCTGCGAAGATGGACCACCTGGTCGACCGCTTCGACATTGGTGCCAATGTTGTGATGGGTGAGCACGACCCCTTTGGGATCGCCCGTGGAGCCCGAGGTAAAAATGACCGTCAGCTCATCGTCGCCCGAGAGCGTGTGCAGGCCGAGCATCCGATCGAGCAGCGGTGCGGGCGTGGCAAAAGCCATTGCGGCGGCGGCTAATTTGTCTGCTGTGGTCACCTTTTCGCGGAAGTCTTCCAGCAAGATCACTTCGGCGTCGATATCGGTCGCCGGATCGAGTCCCAACTTTTCGATCACCTTGCGACTGGTGAGCAGGTGGCGAATGCGAGCCTTTCGAATGCACGTATTGAGCACGTCGGTCGAGGTGGTGTAGTTCAAATTCACGGCCACCCGCTTGGCTATGGTAATTGCCCCGTTAACAACGACCGCCCCGACCGACGGCGGCAAGAGCAAGCCAACATGTTTTTCATCGGATTCGATTCCCTCGCGCAAGAGCAATCGCCGGAGGATCAACATACGCATTAGCAAGCTGCCGCCGGTGAGCTGCGCACCGGTCGAATCGGCAATTTTCCATCGAAACATCGCCTTGCGACAATTGCGAATCATTGTACGGGGTAAAACCATGGTCCGTTCCTTTCGTCCAGCGACTGCTTCGGCGCTAAGCTCTTGCACAGCATGCCGCACGGCATGGATATCGCCCGGTTGCTCCATCGGCTCACCGAACCAAATGGAGATTCGCCGCGACCATTGCCGGGGCCATTTCCAAAAAAACCGTCCGCCGTGGAACGTAAAGATACTCCCCCAAAGCTCGTCGAGGTAGACCGGCACAATGCGTGCCTGCGTACCACGCACGATTTCCAGTGTTCCAGCCTTGAACGGCTGCAATTGGCCCGTTCGGCTAATGCTTCCTTCGGGAAAAATACAGACCAGCTCGCCATTTCGCAACGCCTCTCGGGCTGTGTCAATTGCCGAGAGTGCCGCCCTGGGAGCACGGCCAACCGGTATGGCGCCCATGATCCGAGCAAGTCCTTTCGCCCACCAACTCGCCAGCAACCGGGTCGAAACGATCAACCGAATCGGCCGAGGCGAAACTGCGACGAGCATTAGCCCGTCGAGCCAGGAAATGTGATTGGCGACAAGCAGCGCGGGCCCCTGCTCGGGCAAATTCTCACGCTGAAACAGACGGACTCGATAGGCGGTATGCGTTACCAGCCAAGCCAAAAAGCGGATCGACGCTTGAGGAATCAGAAATAGAATGTAAACCAGCACCGGTAGGGTCAGCATGCCGCAGAGAAGGAATATCTGCCGGGCAGTCATGAATGGATGGCCAAACACTTCGGTACGCATCGCGCCAAACCCCAGCGCGGCGATGAGCATGCCGCCAAAGGTGAGGAAATTACTGGCGGCTAAGATCGATCCGCGCTGTTTCGGCTTGCTGTAGTGCTGCATGTAAGCGGCCAGCGGCACGTCGAACAGCCCGGCGGAACAACCGAGCAGAAACAGCAACAAGCAGGCGACCACATAGCTGGCGGTCCAATGTTGGCCCGGGTTGATGAGCGTTCCTTCGACAGTAAAAAGCATTAGCGAGGAAAAAGCCAATCCTCCAGCTCCCAGCGGCAAGATTCCCAGTTCCACTCGGCCACCCGACCAGACGCCCGCCATGACGCTTCCCAAGCCCACGCCGGCTACCAATGCGATGAGCAGCGGCGTTACCTGCGTCTGGCGAGTCGCACCGCCCTCGAATGCGAATTGGTCGATGTTCAGTTGAGCCAGCGCGCCGAGCGACCAGAAAAACATCACGCCAAAGGCAACGTGCAAGATCGCTCGATCGTGGGCAAGGGTGCGCAAGTCGCGGATGGTTTGACGGGCCATGTCCCAGGGGAAATGACGCTTGGGATTGGCGACCGGCAGCCGTCCGATGATCAGGCTGGCTGCCCAACCCAAACTGGCAACGCCCAGCAACACCAGCGCCGACAACCACCACGCTTCCTGACCTTTCACCCCGGTCGCCGAGGTAAGCCAGTTGCCCAAAGCCATGCCCACGGTCGTTGCGATCACGGTGGTCAACCCAATCAGCCCGTTGGCGGCCGATATTTTCGATTCGTGCAGCATTTCGGGAATACTGCCCAGCTTCGACGGGCCGAACAGCGCGCTTTGAGCTCCCATCAGCGCCACGATCAGCAGCATCATCGTCACGCTGCCGAGCATGATGCTGAGAATGGCCAGGAGCATGATTCCCAGTTCGGCGGCTTTGCAGGCAACGATTACCGACCGTTTGCTAAACGCATCGGCCAAATAACCGGCCGGTGCTGCCAGCAGAATATACGGCAACACAAACGCGGCCGTGCCCGCCATCAGAATCCAACCCACTTGGCTGTCATCGACATACTGTTTCCCAACGCCAATCACCAGCCATCGGAGGATGTTGTCATTGGTCGCTCCAAGAAATTGCGTCAGCAACAAACCAAGAAAGCTTTTCGACCGGAGACCTTGGCCAAGATTGCCATTGTCTCGATTGCCAATGCCTCGATTGCCAATGCCTCGATTGATCGAAGCATGCTCTGTATCAGCCTCTGGAGTATCGTTTGCCATGATCAAGTTGCCATCGGCTATCGGTTGTCGGCCGTCGGCTCATTTCGCGAGAGCATCGATACACCAATTAATGTCAGAAAGCCAAGTGGAATCGTGACAATCCCCGGCTGGCTGAATGGGACCCAGGCACTCTCGGCTGGCAGCCCATAGACTTGGGCAAAGGTATCGCCGCTGAGTAGTATCCATCCTAAGGACGAAACCATGCCTACGACGACCGCGGCAATGATTCCATACCGGGTTGTCCCTTTCCAAAACAGCACCATCACCAACGATGGCAAATTTGCCGAGGCGGCAATGCTGAAAGCCCAACCGACCAGATAGCCGACGTTCAAATCTTTGAACAAGATTCCCAAGACGATCGCAACCGCCCCGACAAACACGGAGGTGATCTTCGCCACGCGGATTTCCTGGGCCTCGGTCAAATGGACTCCCAGTGCATGGCTGATCAAATCGTGGGTTACCGCGCCGCTGGAGGCGATGATCAAACCGCTCACGGTACCCAAAACCGTAGTAAACGCGATGGCGGAGATAATCGCGAATAAGAGCTGGCCCATGCTTCGGGCTAGCAATGGAGCGGCCATGTTGCTGTTGGTGATGTCCATTGCACCGCTCGTCATGGCACCCAGGCCAAGATAAAGCGTCAGAATGTAAAAGAAACCAATCGTGGCGATGCCCACGATTGTGCTCTTGCGGGCGCTCTGCTCATCTTTCACCGTGTAGTAGCGGATCAGAATATGCGGCAATGATGCCGTGCCGCAAAACAGGGCCAACATCAGTGATAAAAAATTCAGCTTGTCGATGACCGAGTCGCTATGGATTCCTTGGAACTTGGGATGCACGCCGGGCCGGAGGACATCGCGTCCGGAGGTTGGTTTTTGATAGTAGATGGTCGTCTTGCTGCCATCGTCTTCGCGGATTTTGTAACTGCCCCACAGGATCAGTTCACTTTCGCGGAGCGTGCTCAAAAACGTTAGCGGACCCAACGGGCCGGTGCTCGTTTTGCCGTCCGGCAACTTGCTAATATGGCCGACGGGATGAAGTTCAGGTTCGCCTTTTTTCGTTCCTTTGGGTTGACCATTCACGAAAAGGGTTCCATCAGGCTTTTTCGTGAGCGTCTGCGTTTCTCGCAGTAAAACTTCCCCTTCCGATTCGGCAGGTGCAATACTCCACGTAGACAGCTCGCCGGTAGTTTCATCGCGAATTCGCACCAAGGGAAGCTTCGCCCAATCGCCTGTGGGTGGCACGACGACCGCCTGACTGAACCCAGGCTGCTGGCGAAGTTGCTTCAGCAACTGGGTCTCAACCATCGGCCCAATCGTACGAAAAGCATGCCCATCTTCTCCTCCTTCGCTGGTCGTCAATCCGCGCTGCATAATTTGCACCACCAGCACGGCACTAAATAGCACCAAGAGCGATCCCTTGATGAATTGCACGTAGGTGGTCGATACCATTCCGGCCGACACGACTATCACAATGACCACTACGCCAACCAAGAGCACGCCAGCCCAATGAGAAAACCCTAGCAGTGGTTGGATCAACACACCGGCACCGACCATTTGCGGGATCAGATAAAACAGACTAACCACCAAGGTGCTGATCCCGACGGCCAGCTTGATCCCGCGCGAATCGAAACGGGTATTCAAGGCGTCGGCGAACGTATACTTTCCCAACCGCTTCATCGGCTCGGCGACAATAAACAGGGCCACGATCCAACCTGCCAAAAAACCGATCGAATAGAGAAATCCGTCATAACCGTAAAATGCAATCATTCCACAGATACCGAGGAACGAAGCGGCCGAAAGATAGTCGCCCGCGAATGCAATGCCGTTGACAAACCAGGGGATCTGCCCATGCGCTGCGAAATAGCCTTTCGACGACTTCGCCTGTCGGCCCAAAAAAAAGCTCAGCCCGATGGTAATGCCGACAAAGGCGAAAAACACCGAGACTGCGAGCATCGAAGGTTCGTAGATCATTCGCGCCCTCGCTCGTTGGTTGCGGACGGGTTGGGTGTGGAATCAACCGATGTGCCACCATGGGGCACTCGACACAAGAAACCGTATATTGCGGACAAGATCAATGCAGTCAGGATCAATCCAAACCCAGAAACAATCGCCAAATTGATCCCTTGAAAGACGACGATATCCATCCATCTCGGGGCGAACGCATTCACTAGGACAAACGTGCCATAGAGTGCGAGATAGATCGTGAACAAAACCAGCCCCACCCGGGCATTGCGAGTTCGCATAAACGACTCCGAAAAATTGGCGAGCAAAACGAAATGGCGATTATAGGGAGTGCCGGCTACAATTACAAACGGTGTGAGTCATTGTCGCAGGACGATTGCATCGTTGGTTAAGATGCCATTTAGCCGCGAGCGGAAGCCGCGGGAGTGTAAATACCGCGGATTCCGCTCGCGGCTACAATGGGATGCTCAATGTTCATCGATTTTATCACCGCACTATGGCTTGGGTTTATCGGGGCTTGCGTGGGCAGCTTTCTGAATGTGGTTGCCTACCGCATGCCGCGGGGGATGTCGGTGGTTTGGAAACCTTCGCACTGTCCCCAATGCCAACACGCAATCCGTGCCCGCGACAATGTGCCTGTCCTCGGCTGGCTAGTTCTCCGTGGCAAGTGCCGCGACTGCGGTAAGCCGATCTCGCCCCGCTATGCGATTGTCGAACTGGTGATGGGACTGGCGTTTTTTGTGCTGGCCTATGTGGAGCTATTCAGCGGCGGGGCAAATCTGCCGGGCGGGCCGATTACACCGTTTACTGGGCCGATCGACAATGTGTGGAACCCACAATGGAAATTGATCGGCGTCTACGGATATCACAGCATCTTGGCGAGCGTCTTCACGACGATTCTCCTCCTGCGACTGGATAAAAACATCTCCATCAAGAAGTTCATCTTTGGGGTGGTGCTCCTACTGTTTTGTTGGACGTGGCCATTGCACTTCTGTTCGTGGAAATAGCTGCGATGCGACGTATCGCCGACTCGTGCAATACGGAATTGGACACCCATTCCTGATATGCCTACAATGCAGACATGAACACCGAAACACTCCAAGGCATGCTCCATCGCCAGCCGTTCCAACCGCTTGAGATACGCATGAGCAACGGCGACATGCACCAAATTCGCCATCCTGAAATGGCATTGCTTCTTAGATCGAATATCATTCTCGGTAGCCCCGAGTCGGATGATTTCCAGTTCCTTTCGATCCTACACGTGGTCGAAGTCAAAGCGATCCCCGTGGCGCCCGGCGGCACGAATGGTTCCACCCCGCAGATGTGATTTAATGCACCGCCAGCCGTGCTGCAACGCAGCACACGGCGTTACCCATCTTGCAACAACTTTGCCACATCACGGGCAAAGTAGGTAAGCACGCCATCCGCCCCGGCCCGTTTGAATGCGATCAGACTTTCGAGCATTGTCTGCTCCCGGTCGAGCCAACCGCGCTCGGCAGCGGCGGTGAGCATCGCGTACTCGCCGCTTACCTGGTAGGCGAACGTCGGTACGCCGAACGTCTCTTTCACTCGGTGGACAATGTCCAGATAGGGCATGCCCGGCTTGACCATCACCATGTCAGCACCCTCGGCAATGTCGAGCGCGACTTCGCGGAGCGATTCATTGCCGTTTGCGAAATCCATTTGGTAGGTCCGCTTGTCGCCGCTGCCGAGATTGCCGGCCGAACCGACCGCACCGCGGAACGGACCATAAAACGCCGAAGCGTATTTCGCCGCGTACGCCATGATCTGCACATGCTCAAATTTCTTCTCATCGAGCGCCATTCGAATCGCGCCGACGCGCCCATCCATCATGTCCGATGGTGCGATGATGTCGCATCCCGCCTCGGCTTGAACGATCGCCTGCCGGCAGAGCATATCGACCGTCTCGTCATTCACCACGTAGCCATCGCGGACCAGGCCATCTTGCCCGTGGCTGGAATAGGGGTCGAGCGCAACATCGCAGATCACGCCGATCTCAGTCCCATGGGCAGCCTTCACCGCACGGACGGCTCGGCAAACCAGGTTATCGGAATTGACCGCCTCTTCACACTCGGGCGTTTTCTTCGCTTCTTCGGTTGCCGGAAACAGTGCAACGGCCGGGATACCCAGCGCCGCCGCCTCGCCAACCGCTTCGACCAGCAGAGCGATCGACCGTCGTTCGACGCCCGGCATGGATGGCACCGGTTCTCGCTGGCTCTGGCCTTCGCAGACAAACAGCGGCCAAATGAGATCGTCCACCGACAGCCGATGTTCGCGAACTAGCCGCCGACTCCAGTCGTCGCGGCGTGTGCGTCGCATCCGTGTTTGAGGGTAGGCTCCCTCGGGAAATGATTTGGTCATTTTTGTATTATACCCTGGCAATCGTTGATGCTGCGAGACGTGGTGGGAGATAAGCCGCAAACGGCAGCGTGTTTCGGTCTTCCACGGTTGGATTGTCTGGTATTTTCTTATGGATAGCAAACCTTCTGTTGCCTATGCAGGAGAACTGCAAAGTCGCAATTTCAGCCCCCGGGCTTTGCCGGGGGGGTGCCTGCCGCAGAAGTGTTGTCGCAGTTTTATCCGGATATTTAGCTCCGAGGCATTCTTACCCCCCCCCCGGCAAAGCCGGGGGCTGAAATGACTCATCGAGACTTTGCTCCATGGCGTCGAGGCGACTCGTCCCGTACTGGTCGACGGGCTCTCGATTTTCGGATCATCTCGACTTTTGCTTTTGATTCGCTACAATAATCCGCTAGCAGCATGCGCATCGCGGCCCGCATATTGCTTTTGGCAGTTTTGCTAGTTTGACGGCGCCGCAGTAGAAATTGTTAGGAGTGAAGTTCGATGAAGCTCTATGTGGGTAATCTTTCTTATTCAACAACGCAGGATATGCTGTACACCGAGTTCGGCTCCCATGGCCAGGTGGAAGATGTGGCCGTGGTGACTGATCGCGAGACGGGACGTCCGCGTGGTTTCGCTTTCGTTACGATGAACAACGACAACGAAGCCCGAGCAGCGATTGAGGGACTCAACGGCACGGAGGTTGACGGCCGAACAATTACCGTGAACGAAGCCCGGCCCAAGGCTGATCGTGGTTCGCGCGGTGGACGCGGCGGCGGAGGCGGCGGAGGCGGACGTCGGTGGTAGGAAAGAGGCGCTAGTTGGTAGGCACGCCGTGCGTTGCGACGCGGCTAGCCGTGTTGCAACGCAACACACGGGGACCTCACAGCTAGCGCCTTCTTTATGCCGGTTGCAGCTCTGCTTTGCGCTCGGCGATGATATCGATCTGGATGCTCGCAGGGACCGGCTTGTACTTGGCCAGTTCCATCGTGAATGTCCCTTGTCCTTGCGTCATGCTCCGCAGGTCGGTCGAGTAGCCAAACGTCTCTGCTAGCGGTACATCGGCCAGTATCGTGCAAACACCGTTCTGCACTTCCGTACTGGTAACGATACCCCGGCGACTACTCACATTGCCCACGACGGAGCCTTGAAATTCCTCCGGAATCTCGATCTCGATCAGCATCACCGGTTCGAGCAATGCCGGTTTCATCTTCGGGAAAATTTTGCGGAAGCAGCCTTGAGCCGTAAGCATGAACGCCATGTCGGAACTGTCGACATCGTGGTACGAACCGTCATCCAATTCAATCTTCAACCCCACCACGGGGAATCCCGCCACAGGCCCCTTGGCTAGCATATTGCGGAATCCCTTTTCGACAGCCGGGATGTAGTTCTTCGGGATGCGTCCGCCAGTTACGTTGTCGATGAAGAGCAGTTCGCCCTCGGTTTCAGCCGCTTCTTCGTCGGTCATGGGCGTGATGCTGCCCACAATGTGACCATACTGGCCGGAACCGCCCGTTTGCTTTTTATGCTTGAAATTAAACTCGGCAGGCACGGTCGCCGACTCACGGTAGCTAACCTTCGGCGGGCCGACTTCGACCTCCACCTTATATTCACGGCGAATCCGCTCGACATAAATCTCCAGATGCAATTCGCCCATCCCGGCGATGATCGTCTCGCCCGTTTCCTCGTCGGTCATCACCTGGAACGTTGGATCTTCCTTACGAAACCGCTGCAGGGCTTTACTCAGCCGGTCGGCATTGTCTCGCGACAGCGGCACAATCGACATCTTGATTACCGGCGCGGCAACAAAGATATTTTCCAGCGAGCAATAGCCTTTCTCCGAGCAATAAGTATCGCCACTGGCACAGTCGATGCCCATGATCGCCACAATATCGCCGGCCGACGCTTTGTCGATTTCCTCGCGTTTGTCGCTATGCATCTTCACGATGCGGCTGAAACGGTCCTTCTTGCCGGTGCGCTGGTTGTAGTATTGCCCACCCTTTTCAACCGTGCCCTGGTAAATTCGCGTGAAGGTAAGCTGCCCGAATTCATCGTCCACAATCTTGAACGCCATACCAACGAACGGCTTGGAGGGATCCGGCTCGAGCGGGATGACTTGTTCCGGGTCCTTCGGATCGCTGCCTGATAAATCGTGACTCAGCGGAGAGGGCAAATAGCGAGTAATGGCATCCAGCAACGGTTGCACGCCTTTGTTGCGATAGGCGGTGCCTAGGTAAACAGGCGTCATTTCCTGTTCGAGCACCGCTTCACACGTGACTTTGTGAATAAGTGCTTCGGATACTTCTTCCTCACTTAAGAGCAGCTCCATGAGCTCGTCGCTGTACATCGATAGTGCTTCGAGCATGTGGTGTCGGGCCGCTTGGGCCTTGTCGACAAGCTCGGTGGGGATATCTTCCACGCGGACGTTTTCGCCATGCTCGCCATCGAAATAGATCGCCTTCATGGTAACTAGGTCGACGACGCCCTCGAATTTGTCCTCTTCACCGATTTGAATCTGCATCGGCACCGCATCGCAATGGAGCTTCTCACGAAGTTGCGCAACGACCGACGCAGGATTGGAGCCGGTACGATCCATCTTGTTGATAAAGGCTAGCCTGGGTACATGATATCGTTTCATCTGCCGGTCGACGGTGATCGACTGCGACTGCACCCCTCCCACGGCACAAAGCACAAGCACCGCGCCATCGAGAACGCGCAGGCTGCGCTCTACCTCGACGGTAAAATCGACGTGGCCAGGCGTGTCGATCAGATTGATCGTGTGGTCGTCCCAATCGACCGTGGTCGCGGCGCTGGTGATGGTAATGCCGCGTTCTTTTTCCAGCTCCATGTGGTCCATCGTGGCGCCATCGCCGCCGCCGCGGACATCCTCGATCTTGTGGATTCGACCGGCATAGTACAGAATGCGCTCACTCAGCGTCGTCTTTCCAGAGTCGATATGGGCGGAAATACCGATGTTTCGAACTTTTTTTAGATCCATTGCTCTGCTCAACCAACAAAATTTTCTATTCAACAAATGGTTTTCGGGAATGCACAACGCCCTTGCGATGGCAGCCCGAACGATGTCACCCCAGGTGTTGTGCCCTAAGTGGCCTGCCCTGTGCGCAGCACCACCCATGTTGGGTGCTTGAGAAAAAAGGACGACCCTGCAATCGCCCTGCTACAAAGGCGGGACAATCCTTCATTCTGTATCCCAGAGAATCCGCTGACTAGTCCCAATCTAGCCGCTTTCGATGATTTTCGTGTTAATTTCTTGGCAGCTATCCAGCCAAACGGAGCGGTATGGCTTTGTAAGAGTGAAATTTCGCCCTGTTTTGCACGAGTCCGTCCTGGCGGACGGCGCTAACGATATCGCAACATTCTGTCATTGCAAATACGTTAGCGCCGTCCGCCAGGACGGACTCCCACGCTTCTACCTGCCATTTGGCTGAACTGTTACGATGGGACGAAGATTAGGCGTTTACCAATGCTATGAAAACCCCGAATTATCGTGGATAGTTGTTTCTGGAAAATGAGTTAGGTCAATCAGGCATGACAGAAAAAACTCGTGAATCGACTGCGATCGGGGGCACGAGCCGCCCGGATGCTCCTGCCGAATTGCCGGCAGGCTGGCTCCGAAACTGGCCTTGGGCGACGTTTTTGTTCCCGTTTATTCTCTATATGCTGATGGGATCCATGGAACCTACGCCACCGGTGGTGGCCAATCACCCGGAAGACGTCCGAGCCGAGTCGAGCAACGAGCAGGACCTGGACGGCATCGTCTGGGGCCTCCCACCAAAATTCCCCTACCGCTACTACCCATCGATTTATACGGCCAAAATCGCGATGACCATGCTGGCCATGTTGCTGGTTTGGCGTGGCTATCGCACGTTTCCCTGGAAAGTGAGCCCGCTGGCGATGGGCGTCGGAGTGGCTGGGGTCGTTCTATGGATTGGGCTTTGCCATCTGAAAATCGAGTCTAAACTGCTCGGTTTTTTGGGCTTGGGAGGATTTATCGATCAGGGCCAGCGCAGCGCGTTCAATCCGCTTGTCGAACTGGCCCAATCGCCTATTTGGGCCAAGGTCTTTCTGGCAATTCGATTCATGGGTCTGGCCATTGTCGTACCAGTGATCGAAGAATTCTTTCTGCGCGGTTTTATGATGCGCTATGTGATTTCTGAGCGTTGGTGGGAAGTGTCATTTGGCAAGGTCAACCAAACCGCTCTGATTATCGGCACCGCAGTGCCCATGCTCATGCACCCGGGCGAACTGCTTGCCGCGATGGTGTGGTTCAGCATGGTGACCTGGCTGATGCTCCGCACACGCAACATTTGGGATTGCGTCGTGGCGCATGCGACGACCAATTTTCTGCTGGGCGTCTACGTGGTGGCAACTGGTGAGTGGCAGTTGATGTGAAAAAAAGCGGAGAGCGGAAAGCCGAAAGCGGGGATTGTCAGGACAATCTGATTTCTCTCCGCTTTCGATTTTCCGCTTTCCGCTTTGATTTGTCACTCATCCAATGGTTTGGTGCGAAAAGGCAGCCGCTGCTCGTACAATTGCAACCGAACCTTGTAGGCTTGCCGGGCTTCTTCGGGGGCGATGTCGATCGCTTGTTGCACCGTGGCGATTGCTGTGGGGAATTCCCCGGCGTTGGCCTGCGCTGCCGCCAAGGTATCGAGTGCTGCGTACCGCTCGCCATAGGCATATTCCACGGCACGTTGGGCACCGACCAGTGCATTCTCCGCATCACGCAGATCGGCATCGGGGCATGTCGCTAGCAACCAAGCCCCGTTGCGATAAGCATGGGCAAAATCAGGCTGCAGATCGATTGCTCGGGCATAGTCGGCCATAGCGGCCGCATATCGGCCCATGTCGGCTAGCAAATCGGCACGGCTGCAAACGATTTGGGCGCTGACGGTATTGAGTTGAACAGCAGAATCATAGTGGACCATCGCTTCTTCCAAGCGACCCAGCAGATGACAAACTCGACCGCGTCCCATGTGGGCGGCAACCAAAGTGTCGTCCAATTGCAGTGCCCGATCATACTCGTCCAGGGCTGATTGCAGATCGCCGGCTTGCACATAGAGTGTAGCCCGATTGGAAAATGATTTGGCAAACTTTGGGTTGAGCTGGATCACACGCGAGAAATCATCGAAAGCCTCGGCAAACTGCCCTGACTGGGCCTTGGTAACGCCCCGATTGTGCAGCGCACGCCAGTGATTGGGATCGTAATCCAAAGCGGCACGAAAATCGGCCATCGCCAGACTGTTTTGGTTTGTCTCTGCCCGAAGCTGACCGCGGCGATTGAGTGCCCAGGCGGACATCTGCTGGGCGAAGTCGCGACTTTCGCCTTTTGCGCCTTCTCGCAAGCCTTGGACACACAATTGAACTACTTGTGAAAACTCTGCTTCACTCTTGGCGACGAGTGAAATCTCATGGGCTTCGATCAGTGCATCGGCTGCAGGATTCCACTCCATTTCTTTAGCAGCTTGCAGTTGTGCATTAGCCTGTCGTACGATGGTTTTCTGTGCGGCTTTTGTAGCACGGGGCACTTTGGATTGGAGCTTTTCGACGACAAGTCGTCGGCTTGGAGGTTGTTGTCGTGTTGCCAAACGTGGACTTCGCATTTGAAGTTGTCCACGTGATCGCGATTTTGACTGATGTGCCAAACTTAATGTTTGCAAGCTTTTCTTCGGCGACTTGGTTTGTGATGGATGTTTGACCGGCTCGATCGCAAGGGCATGCGTTGCCGTGTAAAGAAGATCCTTCCATTGAGAATAGCGAACCGCTTGCAATGGCTCCGTGTGGTAGCTGTTCGAGACAACGGTAAGATCGGCTTTTGGCTTACTCGGCAGCAGGGCAACCGGTTGTTGCAATTTGCTTGTTGCAAGTCTTCGTAATGTGGATGGGGTAATGGCCCGGGTCTTACCCTCGGGCAAAGCCAGGGGCTGAGGTTTATTTACCGATTTCAGCCCCGGGCTTTGCCTGGGGGTCGCGTCACCAATACTGCCCGCTTCGTCGCTAGCCCGCACGACCAATTGCGATGGGCTTCCGGATCGAGGCTTTGTCACAAAACCTGAGCCGAACGCGCTAGCGTCGGGTTTCCCTGGTGAACCAGGCTGCTTCACGTCATCCGAGGCTAGCGCCTGTGGCTCAGAATCAAAATCGGTAGCTGTGACGACAAGGGTCGAAAGCTCGGCACCGCTCGATTGCGATTCGCTAGCACGGCTAGCGGAAGCTGCTAGCACGCTAATCATGGCCAACACGATAAGAAGACGGACAGCTTTCGCTTGAGAGAGTTCATCCATGATTGCAGTTTCCGTCGGAAAGGGCGATTTAACGAAATGCGAGAAGTGAAAAGCAATGAGATCGGCGCACCGAGAGCCGACGTCTCGTTGATCTCTATCGGGTGGGTCAGCACACTGCCGACACAGAAAATCCAGAAAAACCGAAACGATTTACCTAAATCACCCAGTTTTACATTCCCCAGCCGGGCCGCAACGCGGCCCACGGCGCGAGATAGAACGCTTCAAGCATGCGGCTCGGTCATCCGCCGAGGATCGAGCGCTTGGTCCAACTCCTCCACCGGCAGTACCTGCTGCTCCAGACAAAGCTCGCGAATGGTCTTGCCCGTTTTGAGGGCCTCCTTGGCCATCGCGGCCGACTTTTCGTAACCGATTATTGGTGCCAGCGCAGTGATCGTCATCAGCGACTGATCGAGCAACTGCTGGCAGCGAGCTTCATTCACTTCCAGCCCGTCGAGCAGTTTGTCGACAAATGCATTGGACACATTGGCGAGCAGCTTCACCGACTCGAGAAAGGCGTCGATCATCACCGGCATCGCGACGTTCAACTCAAACAGCGAACCCACGCCGCCCATGCCTGCGGTGGTCACGGTCGCATCGTTGCCAATCACCCGACAAGCAACCTGCATCACCGACTCGCACATTACTGGGTTCACCTTGCCCGGCATGATCGACGAGCCGGGCTGCGTCGCAGGGAGCATCAGCTCGAAGATGCCACACCGCGGGCCGGAGCCTAGATGGCGGATATCGTTGGCGATTTTCGATAGCGAGACGGCCGTGGTTTTTAGCTCGCCATGCGCTTCGACAAACGAATCTTTGGCAGCTTGCGCTTCCACATGATTGGTGGCCTCGGCAAAATCGACATCCAACTTGGCCGAAAGGGCGCTGCATACGTGTGCTGCAAACTTGGGATGCGTGTTGATGCCGGTCCCGACTGCCGTGCCGCCGATCGGCATATTTTCCAGCAGGCGGGCGAGCGCCCGACCTGCACGCGTAACCGAGTATCTCGCTTGAGCCGCGTAACCGCTAAAAACTTGCCCAACGCGGATCGGCGTCGCATCCATCAGATGCGTTCGGCCAATCTTCACCATCTCGTCCCACGCCTTGGCCTTCGCATCGAGCGCGTCGGTCAGTCGCACGAGTGCAGGGGTTAAATCGTGGTGCAAAGCCAATGCCCCGGCAATGTGCATCGCCGTGGGAAATGTGTCGTTGGACGATTGGCCCATGTTCACATGGTCGTTGGGATGCACGGCCCCTTCCTGGCCTTTCGCACCAATACCAAATCCCAATTTTTCGTTTGCCAGATTGGCGATCACCTCGTTGGCGTTCATGTTGGTCGAAGTACCCGACCCGGTTTGGTAGATGTCAACGGGAAAATGCCGATCGTGTTTCCCCTCGGCCACTTCGCTTGCGGCTTCGCAAATCGCGGCTGCCCGTTTCTTATCCAGTTTCTCAAGCCGCAGGTTGGCCTCGGCACAGGCTGCCTTCAAATGGCCAAAGGCATGAACGACCGCAGCGGGGACCGGCTCAAGGGCAATCGGAAAATTCTCCACAGCCCGAGCGGTCGAGGCGCCATACAAGGCCGAGACAGGCACTTGCATTTCGCCCATGGTATCGCGTTCGGTTCGAGTTTTGGTCATCGTATTTTTCCAATGGAAGGAAGAATTATGGGATAGAATCTTCTGCATCAGCCGCCGATCCTACTCCTTTGCATCGGCATGCGAAAGTAGTCTGCTTGTCGTTCAACACACATCCGATTATGTTGGTCTATTCCGCTCTCGTATCGATTTCACTGGAAAAAACAACATGCCGGAAAAAACACTGAACATCGCATTGATCGGCTACAAATTCATGGGCAAAGCCCACAGCCAAGCTTGGCGGACGGTCGGCCGGTTTTTCGATCTCGACACTCAGCCTGTAATGAAAGTCGTGTGTGGACGGGATACAGACGCCGTAGCACGGTTTGCCGACCGATGGGGTTGGGAAGATTCGTCGGCCGACTGGAAAGCGGTTGTCGAGCGGGATGACGTCGATTTGGTCGACATTGCCGCACCAGGCAACGTCCATTGCGAGATCGTTGTCGCCGCAGCCCAAGCAGGCAAACATGTCTTCTGCGAAAAACCGCTGACGTTTACCGTAGCCGAAGGCAAGGAAATGCTCGCCGCGGTGCGCGACGCGGGCGTCAAGCACATGGTCAATTTCAATTATCGCCGCTGTCCGGCCGTGTCGCTGGCGAAGCAAATGATCGGCGCTGGTCAACTCGGCGATATTCGCCATGCTCGTTTTACTTATCTGCAAGATTGGCTGGTCGACCCCGAGTTTCCGATGAACTGGCGGCTGCGGAAAGAGACAGCCGGTTCGGGTGCCCATGGCGACTTGGCTGCCCACTCCATCGACTTAGCTCGATTTCTCGTCGGCGAAATTGGCGAAGTGGTCGGAATGCAGCAAACGTTTATTACCGAACGGCCTGCCGAGGGTTCTTCCGATGGCCTGACCGCCATCGCCGCCGAGGGGACCGAGCAGGTGAGTGTCGACGATTGTTCCGTTTTCCTGGCGAAGTTTGCAGGCGGAGCGTTCGGCACCTTCGAGGCGACGCGACTGGCACCCGGTCGGAAGAATCACAATCGGTTTGAAATCAACGGGAGCCGAGGGAGTTTGGCTTGGTGTTTCGAGGACCTCAACGTGCTGGAATTTTACTCCACCGCGGACCCAAGCACGCAGCGAGGTTTTCGCCGCATTATTGCCACCGAAGGCGACCATCCCTACGCGGGTAACTGGTGGCCGCCGGGACACATGCTCGGTTACGAGCACGGTTTTACAAACGCGATCAGCGACTTGGTCCAGGACATCGCTCTGGATCGACCCTGTGTTCCCGATTTTCACGATGGAACCCAGTGCGTTGCGGTGCTCGAAGCGGTTGACGAGTCGATCGCCAGCGGCAATTGGGCGACGGTTGCCACAATCGAATAAACATCCACATTCACCGCCGCTTGCGGCTTAGCAACAGAACCCAATATGAAAAAAATCAACGCAGGCATCATCGGCACCGGTTTCATCGGTCCCGCACACATCGAAGCGCTCCGGCGGCTAGGGCATGTCGACGTGATCGCGGTCGCCGAGCGGGGCGACGAACTGGCCCAAGCAAAAGCCACCGAGTTGTCGATCCCCAAAGCCTATGGCGACTACCACCAACTGATCGCCGATCCAGACGTGCAAGTGGTGCATAACTGCACGCCGAACCATCTGCACTTCGAGGTCAACAAAGAGATCCTCGCCGCCGGCAAGCATGTGATCTCCGAAAAGCCGCTGGCGATGAACTCGACCGAGTCGCGCGAGTTGGTCCGCTTGGCCGAAGCCGCCGGGGTTGTCCATGCGATCGATTTCAACTACCGTTACATGCCACTCGTGCAGCAAGCCAGACTGATGTGTACGGCCACCGAGGATGTGGGCCGAGTGTTTGCCATCCATGGTTCGTATCTCCAGGACTGGCTTTACAAAGATTCCGACTGGAATTGGCGGCTGGTGCCCGAGCTGAGCGGCGAGTCGCGTGCCGTAGCCGACATCGGCTCGCATTGGTGCGATCTGGTTCAGTTCATCACGGGGCTAAAGATTACACGAGTGATGGCCGATTTGGTGACAATTCATCCGGTGCGCAAGCGTCCGAAGGTTGAAGTGGAAACCTACGCCGGCAAGATACTCAAGCCGGAAGACCTTGAGGACGTGGCGATCGACACGGAAGATTATGCTTCGATTCTGCTTGAGTTCGACTCGGGCGCCCATGGCGTGTTGACGGTCAACCAATGTGCCGCGGGCCGAAAGAACCGGCTTTCGTTTGAAATCGACGGCAGCAACTGTGCGCTGGCGTGGAATCAGGAGGAGCCTAACGAGCTTTGGATTGGCCGCCGCGATGGCCCGAACCAAACGCTGCTCAAGGACCCCAGCCTGCTGTACGACGAAGCGCGTCAATACGCCCACTACCCCGGCGGCCACAACGAGGCGTATCCCGATGGCCCGAAGAACCTATTCCGCAACGTCTACGGCTTCATCGCCGGCGAGCGTCCCGGCGGCGACTTTGCCACATTCGTCGACGGCCACAACGAAATCGCCATCTGCGACGCGGTGCTAAAAAGCGGTCGGGAGAAGAAATGGGTTGCGGTGGAATATTGAAGAATTGCAAAATAACGGTCATTCACCTTCAAAAAATTGGTATAGAATAAGATAGCGATGGGCAAGCTTTTGGAGAAAATCCGGGCCGCCGTATCAAATGATCGATTCGTTGTGTCTTGGCATGCAGACGAGCGATGCGAGGAGCGGGAGATCAGCCCATGGCAATTAGCGGTGGGAATTGACGACGCGGTGCTCGTGCGTGAGCGGCCACGGAGCAAGCCCAATCCATCTGTGGTAGTGCGTCAACGTCTTGCGGATGAAAGAAGTGTTGAAGCAGTCTGGGCGTGGTTAAATGAAAGCAACCGCGCGAAACTTGTCACCGTCTATTTTCGAGATTGAGGCTCGATATGTCAGAACGACGAGAGAAGCGGAAACGTTGGGTACAGCGTGGCAAGTACGCCGTGGAAGTTGAAATCGATGTGATCTATCCCGCGGATGATCCATCGGAACCATGCCTTGAACCCGCTACGCTACGCTGGCTCGATGAGATCGCTGGTAAGGCTGAGGTGGGAGATGTCCAGTACCTACAGAAAGTAGGCCGAGTCTTTCAAGCGGTCGCGACTTGAAGTTAAGAATAAGCGACCCGGGCCAAGCAGGCTAAAGCTACCAGTGGTGTATGGAAACCGTTTGGCAGAAGCGATTTACAAATAGGTACGCTTAATCCGGATGAACCGCTAACACAAGCGAACAATGAAATGAACGATCAGTACAGACTATCAAAGTCAAACAAGATATATTTCAGCGTAGTCGCGGTATTATGCATTGGGGCTTTCTCGGTAGGGGCCGAGAAAAACTCGTACCAATTTGGCCAACTAGTGGGAACGTTGCTGGGCATGTTCTTGTTACCATTGTTGTTTGCCTGGATTATCTGGCGGTTGTCAGGAAGAGGAAAGAGAGGTGGGAGTTGGACGTTTAACATTGTTCTCACGATGGCTCTGCTTGGTCAATTCGGACTGTATACGAATCGCTTGAAATAGGAAAAAATACTAGAGGACCTGCAAACCCAGAAAGCAGCGTTCAAGCAACTAGCATCTGCTTCTGAAAACCCAGAAGAGTTTACTTCTGCGTATCGCGAATACTCTAGCTCCGTTCTCGAAAGTCTCGATGGTCTTCTGACGACAACTTCTGGGTAAGCGTTCTGTGAACAGCGTCCCAAAATTGCGCGCTATCCTAATAGAGGTGAACCATTCCCTTTATTCCAGGAACGAGCACAATGACCAATCGAAACAAATCCCAAGAGTCCCACTGGCGTGGCCTACTGAAACAGCAGTCCTCAAGCGGCTTGAGCATCGCGGCGTTTTGCCACCAGAACTCGATTACACAAACCAGCTATTATGCCTGGCAGCGTAAGTTCCGTGAGCAGCAAGCCTCCCCAGAGCAGGGGAGCCGTTCGACCAAGTCTCTTAAAACCAGTCGTAACGCCGTCCAGGGCACCCAACTGGTGCCTGTGCGGATCGAGGGGACGACACCTGCGTCCACGCTGCGTATTCACTTGCCGCAGCAGGGAGTCTTTGTGGATGTGCCTCACGGCACCGATTGTGAGACAGTGAAGGACGTATTGCAGGCGTTGCGTGAGGTGGCGTCATGTTGATTGTGCCATCCCAAATAAAAGTCTTCGCCGCGTTGGCTCCCACGGACATGCGTAAAAGTTTTTGTGGATTAATCGGTATCGTCGAAAAGGAGCTTGGCAAACAGATTGAAGACGGAGATCTTTTCTTGTTTTTCAACCGACGCCGCAACCGGTTGAAGGTACTCTATTTCACGGGTGACGGCACGATCATCCTCTACAAGCATCTTGAACGAGGAACGTTCGAGACACTACGTGGCGCCGACCATGGAGGGGCGATTGCATCCCCCGGTGATTACTTGACACTGCATGTGGACGACCTGCGATTGTTGCTGGAAGGCATCGAGCTATCGAGTGTCAAACGTCGCAAGTGGTGGCGTCGTGAGCAGGCAAAACAAATTACTCAATCGCCTTGGAAACCACCTTGACGCGCAACGTGAATTGTCGATAAATAAACATGTGTGTTCTACACCAACGGTGTGTGATCATTTGCCATTTCGTGACGCACCTTCAAGGACCGAAACGTTGTCGATGGAATCCGACAAACTCCGAAAAGAGATCGAAGTGCAGCGCGCCGAGATCGCACATCTCAAAAGGGTTAATAGCGAGCAACAGGCAACTCTTGAATCGTTGCAGAATCACATCGAGGTGATGCAAGAGCAAATCACCTTACTCCGTAAGGCACTCTTTTCTCCACGGCGTGAACGGTTTATCCCTTCTCCCGATCAAAAGCTTCTTTTTGATCCCGAGTCGATCGAGGGCAACGAGATTAGCGAGGATGACGAGGCGACCGACGAAGAAGAGCCAGACGATGAATCGTCTTCGAAACGCAAGAAACGCCGTAAGAAGCGCAAACGTTTTGAATTCCCCGAGTGCTTGCCGGTCCAGCGTTTTGAACACCCACTGCCGCCGGAAGAACTCGATTGTCCTTGTGGATGTGGCGGCAAGCGGACGGTGATCTCCGAGCAGATCTCACGGCAACTAGAATATGTTGAGTCTAGCGCCTACATCGCCGAGCACGTTCGGTTTACCTACGGTTGCCCTGTTAGCCGGGATGGCCAGCAGATCGTCACCAGCGAAAAGCCACCCAATATCAACGAAAAAGGGATATTTGGGGCCAGCACGTTAGCCTGGCTGGCACACGCCAAGTTCGAGCGTCACCTGCCCCTGTATCGTCTCCAGGAAGAGCTTCGTTCCACCACCACGATGTGGTTCAACCGTAGCGTGCTGAGCAACGCCGTGGTGCGAACGGGCGAGCGTCTGCTGCCGGTGTGGGATCTGATTCGCACCCAAGTACTGGATAGTTTTTATGTACGGGCCGACGAGACCACGGCCCGTGTCCTGCGTCCCGGGGCTGGGGCGACCAAGCTGGTTTATCTCTGGGTCTACGTTGGCGATGACCAGCATCCGTACCAACTATTTGACTATCGACTTGATCGATCCCGCGCAGGTCCGCGGGAAATACTTGATGATTTTCAAGGCGGATTATTAACCGACGGTTACAGTGTCTACACGTCCCTAGTCAAGGAATCGGATGGCCGACTTCTGGATCTGGGTTGTTGGGCCCATGCGCGGCGGAAGTTCGACGAAGCGTGCGCCGTCTCAACGCAGCCACTTGCGCACGAGGCGCTCGCTTGGATCTGGCAACTGTACGACATCGAGGATCGCCTGGCCGATGCCGATGTGGAAACGCGACGACAAGTGCGCATGCGCGAGTCGGTTCCCATTCTTGCCCTTCTGCACGATCGTCTCACCGAAGTGCAGCCGACGGTACGGCCTTCGACCAAGTTGGCCGAAGCGATCGGCTACCTGCTCAATCGTTGGAACGCGATGACGCGATTTGCAACCGACGGGCGCTATGCGATCGATAACAACATGGCAGAAAGAGTCATTCGCCCCTCGGTTATTGGAAGAAAAAATTACCAATTTTTTGGGAGCGATGCGGGTGGTCGCGCGGCATGCGTCTGGTACACGCTTATCCAGAGTGCTCGTTCTAATCATGTCCACGTCACCCCGTATCTCAACGATGTTCTCGTCCGGCTTCCTCAGATCGTTCCCGAGTACTTGCGGGTGGGCGACGCCCAAACCCCGTTCGAATCGCTTTCAAGGGACCAGCGTGAACAGCTCTCCGAGCTGCTACCTGACCGATGGCTCAAGGCACACCCTGAGCATCGCAGCGAAGATCGCCAGCGCGAACTTGATCAGGCCAACCAGCGCCGCCGCCAGAGGCGTGCTTCACGACGTCGGCTTGTCAAGATCTGAATTACGCTCCTGGCATGACGGGGTTCACAGAGCGCTAACACTTCTGGCACGGAAAGAAAGGCATATGGTATCTTGACAGAACTCCTCAAAGAGTCGCAAGCCTTGGGGTTCAAGTGGAACAACTCTCTCAACACCATTCAGGAAGAGAGAATACTGGATTATTCCCTTCTGAATTCCGATGAGGAATTTGAATATCAGCAAGCTGCGGTCAAGCAATACATAGAAGACACACAGATCTACGAGGAGAGTGTCCTCAACTTTGTCCCAGAGTTGAGATCCCGACTAGCGGACTTAGCCGACAACAACGAAGTGGCGAAAGGTATCATTGCAGGTGCTCAGAACAGCCTCAACTCGCAAAAACAAACTCTCGGCCCTCTGATGAAAGCACATATTCGAAATGGAACCGGCCTGCTTGAACTCCTGGAATTACTACAACAGAACAGAGACAAGTGGTTCTTCAAAGACGATGAGATTTACTTCGAGGATGACGATCTGTTGAAAAGACACAATGAGATGGCCGAAGCACTTGGGGATATAGA
>CBDFMC010000012.1:0-126026 GCA_965249435.1 Lacipirellulaceae bacterium
CTGAGCGGGGCTAAATTCATCAAAAGCCCAGGAGATCAATGTTTGCAGGAAGCATTGGCAGATGGCCATCCTTGCTTGCCTGACACAGAATCGAGGTGCGGTCTTCAGGGACTAATCCAGCCGTTCTTCGAAACAGCGTTGTTCAAACGCCCTGTTCCATTGGTAAAAAGCCGGAGTGGTTTTCATTGTCAGAGCCCAAACCATGTAGGGTCTTTCATATCCAGCTGCCACTCAGAAACCAGCCTGCGTGTATCCCTTAGCTGAGTCGCCAGCGACTCGGGGCGTAACAGCCTGTGACCCATTTGCTCGCTCTTAAGAATACTCTCCCACAGGCTGATCAACTGCCTTCTCACCTGGTACGGCCCGTTCAGTTGCCGGCAACCCCGAGCAGGCTGGCGGTTTCCCACATACTGGTCCAGCCACAGGTTCCAGGAAATAATTTCAGGGCTTGACCATTGGCGGTCACCCCTGGCTAGTGCCCGCCACTGGCTGTATTGACCGGTTAATAACCCGTGAAAGTCGGCTGTTGCCTGTGATCAGTGTATGACCGGCCTTCAATACGTTCTAAAAAGGGAGTCATATTCAAGCGTTTGAGCCGAAAGGCCGGGTATTTGCGTCGAATTGTCCGAGTCTGGAGTTCACCATGTGGATATCATACTGGTAGATTTCTCAAAAGCTGAGATTGAATTGAGATTATTTCATAGCAATAGCACTGATCCTAGTTGAAAATCAGTATGGCTGGTAACATGGGACCCGGAACTACAAAATGACTATTATTGTCTAGTGTACTGTCACACGTATACTTAGGAGATAGTTAGAAAGTATTTAAAGTGAAACCTTTAAACGACATTGCTATCCATCGATTAAAACTATCCGGGAAGTGCGATACTTGTCCTGGCATGGTCTTTTAATGCTCAATGCCTGTGCCTCGGTATATCCTCGAGAAAGTCACACCGCCACCTTTACATCACCCGGCGACCGCAGTTCAGGTCGAAGACGTTGATTTGCTCGAAGTCACACCCGAGATGGAGGCTTTCCTTGAGCGTTATATCCTGAAATACCGGAATAAGATCAAACCAGGATGGAGTTACTCACTTCGACTGTCGCCAGGGCTGGCGTTTTGGGTTTTCAGTACGATGAAACCCGGACCTTAACTGCATGCAGAAGCTTTTGAATTCGCGTTCTGGTAACTGCATCGGGTTTTCCAATATGATGATTGCACTGGCCCGCCGGGCCGGTTTTAAAGGCTCAATTACCAGGAAGTATTCATACGGCCCGAGTGGACTGGTTTTCACGATGACACCGTCCTGTTGGTCAAACATATGAATGTCGTGATCAGCACACCCTGCGTATGCGTTGGGTAGTCGATGTCAGTGGTCTGGATATTAGGCCCGACTTCCCGTCGAAGAATCATTGATGACAGTCATGCCAAGGCGCTTTACCTGAATAATATCGCTGTTGAGTCACTACTCGAGAATGATTTGCCAACGGCCTATGCATATATGACCAGTGCTATCGAGGCCGAATCGGTCGCGACTTGACCCCCTGGGTGAACCTGGGGGTGATTTACGGTCGGAATGAGCAATTGGATGACGCGGCATTTGCCCTTCAGCGGGCCCTTCAGATCGATCCGCGTGATCAGTCTCAGCGATGAGTAACCTTTATGAGGTTTACATTGAACAGGAAGATTTTAGAATCTGCGGCAGAGCTTGAGTTAAAAGTTGAAAGGTATAGAAGGAACAATCCTTACTATCTGTTGAAGGACTGAGCGATGAGGCGCTCTTGGATCATCAGTATGAGGAATCCATCAGCCTGCTACGAAAAGGCTATCAAAAAGAAAAAAAACGATCATCAACTGCACTTCGCTTTAGCCAAGAACCCAATACCTGTCCGGTGAACTGGCAGACGCCGAGAGCAGCCTGGTACGTGCAAGGGAACTGGCCCCCAAGGATATGATGGTTTACTACGGCCGGCCACTGGATGAACTGGTAACGGATCAGTAAGTCAGTGTCACTGCACTTTTCACCTGTGTCTTCCAGGCGCCGCTTAGCTGTCTTTCTCACTATCCATGTTAGCGCCATCCGTCCCAACGGTTCACGAGTACGGCTGTAGAAACCTGGGCGAGCAGGTTGACAGCTGAGCGCATCATGTCGGGTATCCGGTCGATGCCAAGCACCAATGCAAGTCCCGCGACGGGCACCCCCAACTGCGTCGAGAGCGGGCGCCATGGTAATCACGCCGGAAGATGGTACCGGGAGCAACAGGTCAGTGATACGAGAAATGTGGCAAGCATTGCTGCACCAAATGGCCGCCGCAGGTATGGGTACATCATAGAGGTAGGCCAGGAATACGATGGCAGCACCCTGGAAAAGCGCACTGCCCGGACGGTGCATCGATGCTCCAAGCGGTATGAGAAGGTCTGCAACCGTTTTTGATACTTTGAGGTTTTCAGTGGTCTCTTCGAGAGTCACTGGAAATCGCTGCGGCGGTACTTGTTGTTGATACGGCAACGGAAACACCTCCAAAAGTATCTCTCAGGTATCGAAGCGGGCTGATACCGGCAACAAAGTACATGAGTGGTAGCGTAACGATCATCAGAAATAACAAGTAATCCGATAAAGACACAAAGAACAAAAACACCCAGGGACTGCAACAAATCCCAACCAAGATCTGCCGTAACCGGCGCAACCAGACCGAATACCCCAATGGGGGCCGTGTAAAGAATCCACCAGACAAGTTTTATCAATGCCTTACTGGCATCATCGGCGAGGTTGATCATACGCGCGCGACGTCTCAACCGGAAGCGTTCCGGTAGCCGCAGCAATGCAGCGCCGTGAAGACGATCAATGGCAGTATTGCACCGCTGCTTGCGGCTGCAAACGGGTTGGCAGGGACCAGTGTCACGATGAAATCGACGATGCCCTGCAGATGCGGAACATTCTACCGCCGCGGTCTGCGGCATGGTGATTTCACTTGCAAACTGCAGTCCCACTTTCATCGTTGCCATACCGATGGCAATGGCGGGAATCAGCGTGATCCAATAGTAAGCGAGTGTCAGACCACCGATACGGCCGAGTTTGCGTGGGTCACCGAGCCTGGCGATGCTTGTGAAAATAACCGTTACGATCAATGGTATTACAACCATCCGGATCGCATTCATAAAAATAATACCGAGCGGCGCAGAACCTTTGGCGAGGGCAAGCAGCCAGCTATTACCGGTGGCAGCGGCACCGAGACCGACGATGAGACCGAGGATGAGACCCGCGGCGATCGCAAAATGCAGCATGTTACTGACTCCCTTATCTCGATTTAGGCGGTTGCGAAGCATGTATGGCATATAAACTATCATGAAACGTGGGAACCAGTGCCCGGACAGGACTGTGCGAGCTCATTTTTACATATTCCCTTCTTAGCACCCGTCCCGGAAAAGCATTGGTCCTGGTGTTGTCATCAATCACAGGCTGTGCCAGCAACGATGACATAAGAAAAACCGGTGGCATACTGGTGAGGATTAGCCCAGTCATCGTTATCCTTTCACAGTGTTGGGGTCAAAAATATTTATGTCAGCAACCATGCCCTTGTGCAAGTAAGCCCCTCTGTCATTTAAATTGATGCGGCTTGCCGGCAGGGCCGTCATTTTGTGAATAGCCTGCTCCAGGCTCAGAATGCCATCATCCCGTACGTATTTACTCTAATACCCTTGGAAACGTGCCGTAATTGCGCAGGTGAGGGAATGTTCTTCACCAAACGGTACGGCTGAGCCATCAGAAGCGATACTGGTAAAAGGCGCCAGCATAATTCGTTGCACGTCTTCCTCGGTCATCATGAAAGTAGATAGCGGAGCCTTTACCTTCGTAAAGAATTTCCATCGCCACTTCGGCGCCATTTTCGATGCTGGGCTCGCGGCCGTTCATGCTGGTCACTTCGGCCATGGTTTTTCCCGAATACTCCGGGTGGGTTGAAAAGGAAGCTATTGTGATACGTGACAGGTCTCCGGCGGCGCGGGCTCCATTTAGTTTTTTGATGGTATCGGCCTTGACCCTGGCCCGTGTTGCGGGGTCATCCAATCGGGCCTGGAAATCCTCCCTGCGTGCCGGCCCTTGCCCAGGTAGGGAAATACATTGGCCAGGCCGGTGCTGCCGGCCGTGTAGGGGTACTGATCGATACTCACATCCAGACCTTCCGGCTCTTGCCGCCTCCACCAGGCCAAGGGTGATGATGCTGTCTCCCCACATGGTGTTGTCAGCTACCTTGTAGTGAGAAATGTGGACCGGTATGTCGGCTTCACGACCGATGGTGATGGCCTCCTCGATGGCCTCTATGATCAGTTCAAACTCATTCCTGATGTGGCTTGCGTAGATACCGTCCTGTTTGGCAACTACACGGGCCAGTGAAATGACTTCGCCTGTTTCTGAATAGGTCCCGGGCAGGTAGATCAAACCGGTGGACATACCAAAAGCACCTGCATCCATAGCGGCTTTAACAAGGGCTTCCATCTGGGACAGTTCCTGTCCCGGACGGTGCCCTGTTTTCATTTCCCATTACCTCTTTGCACGTACCGAGTTATGACCAATCAACAAGCCAAGGTTCAGAGCGATTCCGGTGTCATCAATAGATTGAAAGTATTCATCAAAATTAACCGGCGAGTTGCCACAGTTGCCAGCCAGGATGGTGGTGACGCCCTGGTGAAGATAATTTTCCATACCCGGGTTATCCCTGATATTCCGATCTGCATGGTTATGAAGATCTATAAAACCCCGGGGAAACAACCAACCCGGTCGCATCGATCACACGCGCAGCATCAGTCGCACTGAGCTTGCCAATTTTTACGATTTCATCATCAACTATGGCAATATCAGCCGAATATGCCGGAGCACCTGAGCCATCAACGATGGTGCCATTTTGAATCAATATGTCCGTAGACGGTTGGTGGTGTGACACTACAGGCCGACACCATGATTGCCAGGACAAGACTTCAATTAACTTCAATAACCGGTTTTTCATCACCAGGGTTCCACAACTTGACCACGAGACCTTCAATCATAATGGTCCGGATACAACCCGACCAGTGGTGATTGAACCGCCTCTCATAACTACCGGTTATACATCCCCAAATACAAGAATCTTCTTGGGCGATGCATTGAGCGCATTTCTGAACTAGGTGGTGGGGCGCTGGGGAGGGGAGATAGTCTTACCAGGACATACCACAAGTACATCCCTGTAGGCTCGGATTCGACTTCCTCGGCAATTGCTCCTGCATTGCTCTACCTCCTGCATCCCTGCAGTCGTGTCTCATACGGTCCTGAAGTAAGGTACCGCACGGCCTTGGCGCCCATGCGGATTAGGGGTGTACTGTTAGTAGTTTTCCAATTATCTACCGGCGAACTTAATCTGGTCCCCATTTTGTGAGCAGAATTTTGGCATCCTCGATTACATTTATCTCTTCTACCAGTTGTTGGGGGTTGGGTTTGCTTTTTATTATGTCTGGCAAAAGCTTCAGCGCCTCTTTTTTTTCTGCAGGGCGAAATTCTAGCAGAGCCTCTGCCAGGTAGACCTGGCTCAGCAGGCTATCGGGTGCGACCTCAAGTGAAAGGCGGAGCTCGCTGATTGCCAGATCGCGGTCGACCCACCATGTGAAAAATATGATCCTGGGAACCCTTGCGTTGAAACGCCCCCAGTAAGCGGTGGGCACCACCATTCTCAATGCTGTCGTCCATCAGGACCATGGTCTCGGAGAATAGACGTATCTTGTTCACCTACACCCGTGAGTGCGGATATTAACTTGCCGCTGTATTGTCCCCAGAGCCCCCAACTGGCTGAGCCCCAGAAGAAAAACTCTCCAACCACAACGTCCTTTGTCAACGGCGTTGGCCAGCTCAACAGGCTTCATTCTGAACAGGCTTTTGTTGAATGAATAAGTCTGTTCAATTTGAGAGATTTCCGGGTTTTGGCAATCTCTTTGCCTTCTTTGAACAGGTCCAATCGTGCACTCTTTTCAAGTACAAACTCGCCTTTGAAGTGAATGCACGCAGTAGTTTCCAGCGTGCCTCGAGGTTTTCAGGCTCTGCCTGCAGCACTTTTCGATAGGCACGAATGGCATTGTCTATGGGTTCTGCTGCAGCCCGGGTACCCTCGTGACCCTCGGCCCTTTGTGTCCAGGCAAGATCTCCCACGGCGAGATCGTCTATGGTTCCGGCACCGGCTGGTTCAGGTATTAACGTCAGGGTAATGGTCAGGCAAATGATCATCAGAGCCCAACTGGAACAACGCTGGTTCATCATTCAGATACGGTCCTGTTTGAAAATCTCCTGTGTGTCTGCAGATGCTGCTTCATTAACTTGACCGTCACGTTTGTATCCAAGAATGGGTGCGAAATTATTAGTAGTTTTAACGATATCCAAGTGTAAATCAGGAAAAGTTTTCCAGCGGACTTTATTGTACTTGATGCGATTATATACAAAGAGTAGAAATCATGAAGGGCGAGCCGGGGAAGCTGGATTCGTACAAGGTTGGCGGTATTGTCTATTTGACGATCATAAATAGTTTAAAATGCAGCAAATCGTAAACACGTTTCAGGGAAATTCATGCGCCATGTGATCTCGGTTCACGACCTCTCGGTCGATGCAATTATTGATGTGCTCGACCGGGCTGAAAGTATGCTTCCAACTGCCAGGGGGGAGTCGGTTAATGACTGTCTTAAGGGTAAGGTTCTGGGTAGCATATTCCTTTGAACCATCGACACGTACCCGGCTATCTTTTGAAACCGCGATGAATCGCCTTGGAGGCGGGGTTGTCGGGTTTGCGGGTACCGAGGCAACCTCGGTCGTCAAGGGTGAGACCCTGGCCGATACCATAAGAATGGTCAGTGGTTATGCCGATGCTATCGTCTTGCGACACCCACGCGAGGGATCGGCGAAACTGGCCACAGAATTTTCCGATGTGCCGATTATCAATGCCGGGGACGGTGCCGGTCAGCATCCAACGCAGACCTTGCTTGATCTGTTCACCATCAGACAGCAGATGGGTCGGCTTGAGGGCTTGAATATCAGTCTCGTTGGGTGACCTTCGCTATGGCAGGACGGTACACTCGCTGGCGTTCGCATTAGCAAAGTTGGTAATACTATTAATCTTGTTTCGCGGAAGGTCTGGAAATGCCCGGCGAAGTGGTTGAGCACCTTGAGGAATCCAACCAGTTTTGGCAAGGCCTGCCACGTTCCGGAGGAAATTATCTCCAAAACCGATATCCTTTACGTTACCCGGATACAAAAAGAACGCTTTCCGGATCCGGTTGAGTACAAAAAAGTGGCAGGCAAGTACCTGATCGACCCGGAACTTGTATCCCAGGGTCCTGAAAACATGATCGTTATGCACCCCCTGCCAAGGATCAACGAAATCACCCCGGCGGTTGATTCAATGCCACAAGCCAGGTATTTCGTACAGGCTTTTAATGGCGTGCCGGTCAGGATGGCATTGCTCTCGATGGTGATTGGCAGCTGATATGTCACATAAGTACATGAAAGTCGAAAGGATCGAACATGGAACCGTGATTGATCATATATTGCCCTCCATGGCCTTTGATGTTTTACGGGTGCTCGGTCTGTCGAGTGACAAGACCATGAGCATTCTTGTTAACAGCCACTCAAAGAAGGGCGGCAAGAAAGACATTCTGAAGATTGAAGGTGTTGAGCTTTACCGCTGAGGAGGCCAATCTCGTAGCATTGGTTTCTCCAAAGGCGACGATAAATATTATTGTCGAAGGTGAGGTCGTCAAGAAATTCAATGCCGAGGCACCGGAGATTGTCAGGGGAATTTTGACTTGCTCGAACCCAAATTGCATATCGAATCAAGACGAACCGGTCACCACTGAATTCAAACTGGGTTCACACGAGGGACACAGGTACGTTTGCAGCTACTGCGAAAGGGATATCGTCGATCTGGCAAAACGAATCAGCGCATAGGCCGGCTCTTTCGAAGGGATCAGCGCTTAATGCTTTTGCGCAATTGCTCCAGCGCGGCCAGTTGTGCTGCGGCCTGCATTAGCTGCGCCTGGGCTTCCGCCACTTCCATCTCACCCGTACGGTCAGCCAGTTGCCGTTCAGCTTCAGCCTTGGCTGTCCTTGGCAGCGGCCTCGTCCAGGTCTGCACCACGTGTAGCCGTATCGGTCAATACGGTGATCATATGCGGTTGTACCTCCAGGATACCCCCGCTTACGAAGAAAAATTCTTCCTCACCATCAGCTTTTTGAACACGTACCGGCCCCGCTTTCAGTTGGGTGATCAGTGGGGCGTGGCGTGGGGTAATACCCAGTTCACCAGCTATACCGGAGGCAATTACCATCGTGGCCTCACCTGAGAAAATTTCCTCGTGTGCGCTTACGATGTCACACTTGTATGGTCTTGGTCATAATTCCGGCCCTGTAAAATAGAGAATGTTCTAAAAAGAGGCTGCTCAGGCCGCCTCTTTCTTGGCCATTTCCTCACCCTTGGCGACGGCTTCTTCGATACCGCCAACCATGTAGAAGGCCTGCTCGGGCAAGTGGTCGTATTCACCTTCAACAATACCCTTGAATGCCACGAATGGTGTCTTTCAGGGTCACATATTTACCGGCAGAACCCGTAAAGGTCTCAGCGACAAAGAACGGCTGCGACAGGAAGCGCTGAAACTTTACGGGCACGTGCCACGATGGCCTTGTCTTCTTCTGAAAGCTCATCCATACCCAGGATGGGCGATAATGTCCTTGAGCTCTTTGTAGCGCTGCAAGTACGCCCTGTACTGCCACGGGCCACGTCGTAATGCTCCTGACCAATCAGGTTTGGATCCAGCAATCGCGAGGTGGAATCCAGCGGATCAACAGCCGGATAAATACCCTGCTCTGCGATTGAACGTGCCAAGTACCAGGGTTGCGTCAAGGTGGGCAAAGGTGGTTGCAGGGTGATGGATCGGTCAAATCATCCGCAGGTACGTATACCGCCTGGAATGAGGTGATAGAGCCGGTCTTGGTGGTGGTGATGCGTTCCTGCAGCAGACCCATTTCCAGGGCCAGTGTCGGCTGGTAGCCTACGGCTGAGGGCATACGGCCCAACAGTGCAGATACTTCGGTTCCTGCCAGTGTGTAACGGTAGATGTTGTCGATAAACATCAATACATCATTGCCCTGGTCACGGAATTCTTCTGCCATGGTCAAGACCGGTCAGTGCAACACGCAGACGGTTACCCGGTGGTTCGTTCATCTGGCCATACACGAGCGAAACCTTGCTGAGTACATCGGCATCCTTCATTTCGTGGTAGAAGTCATTACCTTCACGGGTACGCTCACCAACACCGGCAAATACCGAGAAGCCGGAGTGCTCGATAGCAATGTTACGAATCAGCTCCATCAGTGTTACCGTTTTGCCAACACCGGCACCACCGAACAGACCGACTTTACCGCCCTTGGCGATCGGCATGATCAGGTCGATGACCTTGATGCCGGTTTCCAAAACGTCATTACCACCGGCCTGATCTTCATATGAAGGAGGTTTACGGTGAATCGGCATGGATTTTTCCGCACCAATGGGTCCGGCTTCATCAATCGGCCGTCCCAATACGTCCATGACACGTCCCAGGGTTTTCTCACCGACCGGTACTTTGATGGCTTCACCGGTATCGGTAACCGGAATACCACGTTTCAAGACCATCGGTGGATCCCAGTGCAATGGTACGTACCACGCCATCACCCAGTTGTTGCTGAACTTCCAGCGTGATATCAGTGTTATCAACGGTCAATGCGTTGAACACTCTGGGCATGGCATCGCGTGCAAACTCCACGTCAACAACGGCACCGATTACCTGAACAATTGATCCAGCACTCATAAAACTCGCTCCACTCTCTTGGTGAGGTGTGAATATTGCGGGACTGATAAAATTACCCGGTGGCCTCGCTTTATTCACAACTATTTAAAAATTCCTGTTAAAAAGCTGACACAGTCTGTTGTGTCGTTAAACCAGCAGCTGCGCCGCCGACAATCTCCGAGATTTCCTGTGTGATAGCCGCCTGACGGGCCTTGTTATAGACCAGTTTCAGTTCATCGATCAGATCACCCGCATTGTCTGTGGCGTTCTTCATCGCCAACATACGTGCGGCATGCTCTGATGCCAGGTTTTCCAACACCGCCTGGTAAATCATACCTTCGATATAACGAACAGATACTTCATCCAGCAATGTCTGGGCATCGGGTTCGTAGATGTAATCCCAAATGTTACCCAGCTTCTGTGTCATCAGTTGGAGGCAATGGCAACATTTGCAAGCAACTGTTGGGTTTTGCGTCATCGTGTTAACGAATTCGTTGGAAACAATAAAAAGGCGTTGTATTTTATTATCCCGGTAGGCTTCCAGCATGATCCGGACCGCACCGATCAGGTCTTCGATCTGGGGTTTTTCACCCAAGACCGCTCACATGTCCCATGATGTCGACATTGACGTTCTTGAAAAAAGCAGACTGGCCTTTTTACCCAGTGTCACCAGGCTGACGTCCGCGCCTTTTTCCTGCCACTGCAGACATATCTGCCAATGTGGCTTTGAACAGGTTGTTGTTCAGACCGCCACACAGACCCCGGTCAGTTGAAACAATGATATAACCGAACTTTTTCAACCGTGTCATGCTCAACCGTGAAGGGATGACGTTCTCCGGGTTCGGGCCTTGCTCAGGTGTCCGGAAATGCGTCGCATCATGCGCACATAGGGGCGCGTGGCATTCATCAGTTCCTGTGATTTTCGTATTTTACTGGCAGAAACTTTTTCCAGGGCAGAGGTCACCTTCATGGTGTTGCCAATGCTCTGGATCTTGCCTGTAATTTCCTTTCCGCCTGCCATATTTGGCTTGCTCCTACGTTAATTAACGGCTCTGCTTACCAGGAACCGGTAGCCTTGAAATCTTCACAGGGCAGCGACGTTAGTTGCGACTCAAGATCATCATTCCAGTCGCCCTTTATCAGGGTATCCAGAAGTTCTGATTGCGAAGCTGGCCATGTATTCCAGCAAGTGCGGCTTTCGCAGGCGCCAATCTTCATCAAGATCGACATCGTCAAGAGTAACCACGGTCTGCAGCAAACAACGAGACTGCCATCTTGCCAACAGATAATGGGCTGTACTGATGCTGCTTCATCAGCTCGGTGACACGCTGGCCTAATGAGCAAATTCCATTGAGTAGCTCCCTTGGCCACCGGTCATCGACGAGAGCGTCCGGGCATAGGTCGAAACTTCTGCGAGCGGCACCTTCGCCACCACGGTGGTCATGCCGCCACCGGCGGAGTCCATGCCGGACATCTGCCCGCGCCGACCGGAGAGATCGCTCGATACGTCGCCCACGTTGTCCGCCGGCACGGTGATGTGCATCGTGACCATCGGCTCGAGCAGCCCTGGCCGGGCTTGCTTGAAGACCTCAGCAAAGACCTTACTGCTGGCCATTTTGAAGGCGGTCTCGTTGCTGTCGACCGGATGGTCCTTGCCAAAATGGACTTCGACACAAACATTCTGCACCGGGTAACCGGCGATCACACCTTGTTGTAGTCGTTGCAGAAAACCTTTTTCCACGGCAGGCATAAAGTTGCCGGGGATCGAACCGCCGACGACCGAGTCGAGCCACAAAAAATTGCTTTTCTCGTGATAATGTTTGGTTTTGAGATGGGGAAAGCGGTCCTTTACGGCGTATTCTTCAGGATCGGTCCCCTCGGGAAACGGAGTCATGCGGATATGCACCTCGGCAAACTGGCCCGAGCCGCCCGACTGCTTCTTGTGGCGATAGCTGCCATCGGCATTGGCCTGGATCGTTTCACGGTACGGTATTTTTGGCTCCTTGGTATCGACCTCCACTTTGTCGCGTCGTTTGAGACGCTCTTGAACCAGCATCAGGTGCAATTCGCTCATGCCGGTGAGGACCATTTCCTTGGTCTCGGGATCATGCTCCAAATGAACGGTGCTGTCTTCTTCGGTGATTTTATGCAGTGAGCCGGAGAGCTTGGTTTCGTCGCCGCGGCTTTTGGGCGCGACGGCCAAGCCGACCATGGGCGTGGGAAATTTGATCGGCGGCATTTTCACTTCGCCGAGCGACATGCCGGTGTGCAACTCTTCGCACTTGGCGATGGCGACAATCTCCCCCGGGCCTGCCTCATCGACCGGGCTGGTTTCGCCCGCTTGCACCGACAGCAGAGGCCCGATTTTGATTCCCTTGCGAGCCTCCGGCGAAGCGATGGTGGAGTCTTTTTTTAGCGTGCCGGAGAAGATGCGGATAAAGCTGAGCCGCTGCACAAACGGATCGATGCGAGTTTTGAAAACCTGAGCGGCGAGCGGTCCGCTGGCGTCCGGTTTCAGCGTGACCTCATCGCCCTCTTTGCTGGCAGTGCGCGTGATGGCCGTGGGGGGAAGTGCATTGTGGGCCAGCACATCCATCAACTCGGTGACGCCGACATCTTTTTTTGTCGACACACAAATAATCGGCGTCAGCGAACCGGCGGCGATGGCGTCGACCATCAGTCGCGACAAATCCTCAGCCGACGGCATCTCGCCCTCAAAGTATCGCTCCAAAACCGCCTCGTCGACTTCGATGATCGATTCGACCAAGGCTTCGCTAATCTCCCCAGGATCGATCACCGCACCATCGGTGTCGTCTGGCACATTGAGCGTGCTAGCCACGCCTCGTAGCGAGTCGCCCAGGCCAAGCGGCACATTGAGCAACGCACAACTGTTTCCGAAGACCTCTTTAATCGAGTCGATCAGGCCTGGGAAATCGATGTTGTCGGTGTCGAGCTTCGTGAGAACGATGATCCGCCCGCAGCCCGTTTTGCCGGCCTCAGCCCATGCTCGACGCGTATTCACCTTGATGCCCGCATGGGCGTCGATGGCGATCAGTGCGGTATCGGCCGCCCGCAGCGAGCCGATCATTTGACCCACCAGATCGGGATAGCCGGGCGTGTCGATCAGGTTGATCCGCTTGCCGGCATGATCGAAATGGGTGACCGTCGATTCGATGGAGTGTTTGTGATGTTTTTCTTCTTCATCGAAATCGCAAATGCTGGTTCCGGCATCGACGCTTGGGTTCGCAGTGACCGCTCCACTTTGGACCAACAACTGGTCGACCAAGGTTGTCTTGCCAGCGCTGCCATGCCCGCAGATAACGAGATTGCGAATGTTTTCTACTTGGGTTGTCATGTAAATGTCCTTAAGTTTCGATCAATAAAATTTTCTGAAACGCAGAGGACCGCTGAGACTTGGCTATCTCTCTTCGATCCTCTGTGTCTCTGCGTTCTTTGCGTTCATAATTTATGAAACAATTGATTCCCCACTCGCCTCGGCAGCCGCCAAGGCATCGGGTAGTGTGATGGTTTCTTCGTACAGTGCTCGGCCAATGATTGCCGCGGCCAGACCGGCGTTGGCAAGTTGAGTGACATCGTCTGTGGTTGTTACACCGCCCGAGGCGACCACCGGCAGATCGACAAGACGTTGCATCTGGGCCATGGCCTCGACGTTGGGTCCCTGGAGCATGCCATCGGTAGCGATGTCGGTATAGACAATGGCCGCCAGCGGCACGTCGAGAAACTGGCGTACCATTTCGGTCGCATCAAGGTCGCTCGTTTCCAGCCAACCGTCGGTGGCGACGCGGCCATCGCGAGCGTCGAGCCCCAGGACCAATTGGTCGGGGAACTTTCGGCACATGTCGCAAAACCACTCAGCCCGCTTCAGCGCCGAGGTACCCAAGACGAGCCGCCTTAGCCTAAGGTCCAACAGCAATTCAATGGACTGCTGATCACGAATCCCGCCGCCAAGCTCGCACTCGAGATCGACCGCCGCAACAATGGCCCGAACGGTTTCAAGGTTGGCAGGTCGACCCTCTCGAGCACCATCCAAATCGACCAAGTGGAGATGCTTTGCCCCCTGCTGCTGGAATTGCCGGGCGATGGAGACGGGATCGTCGCCAAAAACGGTCTCCCGATCGTAGTCGCCCTGCTGGAGTCTGACGCATTTACCACCGCGTAGATCAATTGCCGGCCAAATCTGCATCATACGCCACTAGCCTTCCGCAGAAACACACGCGAACGGGAAACCAAGAATATCGCACAGTTTCGGCGAGCTTTCAAGCGGCTGGCTAAGCTGCAAGCGGCTGCCGCTTGCGGCTTAGCCGATGACGTCACCTCCTACCCCAACTCGGCAAAGTTTTTCAGCAACCGTAGGCCGTTTTTTTGGCTCTTTTCCGGATGAAACTGGGTGGCGAAGAGATTCTCGCGCCAGATCATCGCGCAGAACGGATTGCCATACGAAGCCTCGCCCGAGACGATGTTCGCCTCGTTCGGGACAACATAGTACGAATGGACAAAATAGAAATACGAATCGCTCCGGATGCCGTCGAATATCGGTGGCTGGCTCCCTGATGGGGACGTTTTTAGCCGGACCTGGTTCCAGCCCATGTGGGGTACTTTGTATTCGGGAGCCAGCTCGAAACGACGAACTTGTCCCGGAACGATGCCGAGTCCTTGGTGCTCGCCATCTTCGTAGCTGGTATCGAACAACAGTTGCAATCCCAAGCAGATTCCCAAGAACGGCTTGCCCGCACTGATGGCATCGCGGATAGGTTCGATGAGCTTGCGACGTTGTAGCCCGGCCATCGCGTCGGCGAACGCTCCCACCCCGGGCAGGACCACTCGGCTTGCGTTTGCAATCTCAGCCGGGTCGGAGGTAACGGTCGCGCAGTGCCCGACGCGTTCAAACCCTTTTTGCACGCTTCGCAGATTGCCCATTTGGTAATCAATAATTGCGATCATTGAGGCTCTCGGCTTTCGGCAAGTTTTGTAGGCTGGAACAAGCGGTAGCGCAGTTCCGGTAAAGTATAAAGTCGTTTGCCGGAACTGCGCAGAGCTTGTTCCGGCCTACAAGAATGACTCGTTCCGGCCTACAAGAATGACCGACTCATTGTAGAGCGTGACTGGCGGTCTGAATAGCGGGGTCACCGGCTGGCGATCCGCTCGGGATAGACGACAAACTCGATGCGTCGATTGCGCGCTTTGCCTGATTCGGTGGCGTTGGATACCACGGGATGGTTGGCGCCATGGCCAATAACGAACAGTTGCTGGGCGGGCATGGTGCCGCGCTGGACGAGTGCGTTGTAAACCGACAGCGCTTGGGCGGCGGAGAGATGGTGGTTGCTGGGGAATTGCTGCGAGTGGGTTGGCGTGTTGTCGGTGTGGCCTTCGATGCCGATGAGATGGTCGGGGAAGTTGCGCCGCAAGTCGGTGGCGACGCTTTGCAGTAACGGGTCCCCGCCACTGATCAAATAATGGCTCCCCGGCATGAAAACCTGAGCACCGGCAATTTCGACTCGCACCACGTCGCCATCCTGTCGAACCTGCACGCCGGGCATGTTGCCGACGGTGAGATTTTTTAGCAGGCTGTTGTTTGAGCGGATCTCGGCCCCAGCCCGTCTTTGCACGGAAGCAACCAAAGCCGAGGTTTTTGTCTGGAGCTGGTTATTCGTATCGCGCAGCGTGGCAAGTTGATCGGTGCTGGTTTTCAGTTGGCCGCGGGTGGCGACCAGCTCGTCTTGCAATAGTTGGGCTTGTTGCCTTGACTGAGCCAGCAACGATTCGAGTTCTTGATTATCGCTGTCCAAAGTTCGGGCGCGGTTTTGATATTCTTGGTTTTGCTGGGCGAGCGTTTGCAACTGCTGATGATCGGCGGTTGGGACCTGCGACTGCTGCTTGGGCTTAAACACAAACCGACCGCAACCGCCCGTAAGCAGCACGAAACTTAGCGCCAGCGTTGTCGCGGATCGAACCACAGTTCTTGAATACGAGTCGACGGAATTGAACGAGGGTGAAGCGAAAAGAGTTAGCCGCCGGGCTTGTCCCGGCGCTGTCTCACGCACCGGGACAAGCCCGGCGGCTAATAGCACTAGCGGCAGGAACCGTAGCAAGCAGCCCCCCGACAAACAAGGCCAATCGAAGTCGGATGCTAGCAAGTGGCCATAAATTCCGCTTGCGGCTTAGCGGGATACTGGCCGTAGAAACGCTTGATAAAATTTCGGTGCCAGCGTTGAGGCTTGTGCGGCTCCCAGCCAAAACGGCGCACCAGCCGATCGGAAATTCGTGAGTTGCCCAAGTCGCACAACAGGGCATCCGTACGTTTTACCTCGGCTAGGGCGTCGAGCGTCAGCAGCGCAAGACGGCATGTGGCATAGGAAGTGCTTTGGGTGGAAACCATATACCGCACGGCAAGAAAGTTGGGATGCCGCCGTGGTTGGTTGTAGTAGAGCAAACAGCGGTCCGCCTCACCCCGAGCGCGGTAGCTAGCACCCACGGGCCAAATCTCCGGCCAAGCCAGCATTTTTGGCCAACGGCGGAAATGGATCGCGACGGGTGTCCCGTCGGAAGTCTCAATCACGCCATAACGCTGATGTCGGATTATTTCGCGGCCCGACTGCCAGTCGTCGGCCGTATTGATCGACAATGCTTTTGTGCGTAGCTGTTGCAAGATGGGGTCCTTCGATTTGTTCCGATGGTGGAGAATGATTGCGTGGTAGTCCGTCCTGGCGGACGGATTTATACAATAACAACAACCTTACACAACTAAAATCTACCGCCAAACAGCATTGTCTTAATCACTCGCCAAACGGCCAGCATGACGCCAAGCAGTAACATGCCCAAGACCATGATTAATGCTACCAACCAAGGGACGCCAAAAATTGGCTGCAACGACTGCGGATTCCATAGGCTGCTCCAATAGACGATGACCATCAGCGACCCCAAACACAAAAATGGGCCGTAGGGGATCACATCATCGCGGCGGAGTACCAATTGCACGACGCCCACGATAAGACCCGCAAATGGCGAGACGAAAAAGATGATCAGCCCCGCCTGCCAGCCGAGGTACGTGCCGATCATCATCATCAGCGTCACATCGCCAAAACCCATCGCTTCGCGGCGGAGGGCGGCCGTGCCGACAATCCGCACCGCCCAGACGATGCCTCCGCTGACAACCAAACCGACTAGCGAAGAGACCAGTCCAACCCAAGCCGTTCCGCCATGCCACCAGACGGCTGTAATGTAGACCGCACCTAGCAAGCCGATCCAACTGAGCGGCGGTCGCCGAAGTTCGCGTAGGATGCGCGTTGTGATGACCGCCAAACCACGCCACCATCCTCGGCTTCCACGCCAAATGCGTAGCGTCAACGCAAAGCACCACAGTCCGTAACAGGCAAGGCCTAGGATCAAGCTTCGCCAATGGGGCGCACCCTGCAGCGCGTCGGGCCACTGGTTTGGTGCGGCTAGCGTCAGCGGCTCGACCATCAGTTTGGCGCCATCTGCCGGGAGTAGCGCAGCGGGTTCCGCCAAAATCTGTTCCGTTCCTTGCGGCAAATTGTTCCGCAGCCCAACGTGCGGCAGCAACGTCATCGGCAGCATGGTCGCCAACAGCAGCCCGAGCAAAGTGCCTGGGATCGTCACGGTGTCGGGAATAATCTTTTCGTCGATGTCGATGAATGTTGCGGTCGCCATGAAAACGATCAGCACCCCATGGCCGAGAAATTGGGCCGAGGCAATCCCGTCAGGAATCACAAATTTGGCCCCCATGATCGGCTGCTGAGCAAACCAGTCGATTAGGGCCACTGCCTGACCATGGATGAGGCCATGCTGCGCAACCTCCCACCAAAAGAGTGCCGCCAGCCCCACGCCCATCGCCAATTCGACAATCATCGGCCGCACCCAAAACCGCCGGCCATGCAGGATCGCTTCCCGCCGCAAGCCGAACCATCCAAGCACAGGAATGCGATCTGCCCACTTTCGCGGCGGCGCATCTTGTAGCGGTGCAGACCAGGGGGAGATATCTCGCGGGTTCCAAGCAAGCGAGTAGATTGCCCAGTTCACAACAGCGCCCAATACAAGCCCGACCGCAACGATGGCAAGCAAACAAACGGGCAGCGGTATTACAGCGAAGGGCAGCATCGTAGTTCGACAAGAAAAGAGGAGCCGATTGTAATTAAGGGGATTCGTAGAGCGTGTCAGGTATTTGAATTCACAGTAGCCCCCGGCGCAAGCCGTGGGATTTTGCCCGAGCAAACATTCTCGCCCAACCCCACGGCTTGCGCCGGGGGCTGAACTTGGAAGTACTGAGTGGACTAATCCGCGAGCCCCAATGCCGCGACGATTTCGTCGGTGATCTCGGTCGGGGTCTTAACTTCGGTATCGACCTCCAGCGTAGCACATGCCCGGTAAATCGGGGTTCGCTGGAGCAAGAGCTGCTCAATCTCGTTCCGACCGCCGCGATTAGTCAGGTTAGGACGCCGCTCGGCCGTGGCGGCGTCGGCCACGAGCCGCTTTTCGATCGTTGCCGCGGAGGCAATGAGCCAAACCACAGCGCCGCACTGGGCGATCCGCTGTCGATTCTCCTCCCGCAGCACAGCCCCGCCACCCAACGCCACAACCGTGCGCGAGCAGAGACAGAGTTCCGTGACAATCTCCGTCTCAATATCTCGAAAGGCTTGCTCGCCCGAGTCGGAGAAGATCTGAGCAATAGCCATTCCCGCCCGCTGCTCAATTTGATCATCCGCATCGACCCACTCAAATCCAACCCGCGAGGCAAGCAGCCGAGCCACGGTCGACTTGCCCGTGCCACGATAGCCGATCAGAGCAATAGTTTCCGGTAGATTCATCGTTGTGTTATAGCGCAAGAGAACTCGCGCCTTCCCCTAGTACTTCACCGCCCCGATGACTTTCTTCAGTACTTCGCGCATTAAATCTGCGCTGGCTTCCTGTTTGGTAAACAGAAAGAATTGTAAACATGCCTGCCGTACGAACATTTCAACGCCGGTAATCACATTGCAATTACGCGATTGGGCGTCTTTGACCAGCAGCGTCGATTCGGGATTATAGACCGTGTCGAACACTAACATGGTGGGCTTTAGGAATGATTTGTTGACGGGCGATTCATCGACGTTTGGGTGCATGCCGATCGGTGTGCAGTTGACCAAAATTTCGCACTGCATTCGGGTACGTGCATCCCAATCAATCGCTATGCAGTCGAAAGCCGAAGCCAATCGGTCGGACCTGCCTCGCCGGCGCGAGGCAATCGTGACATCCGCTCCCCGGGCACATAATCCGTAGACAATCGGTCGAGCAACACCGCCTGCGCCTAGTACCAAAACCCGTTTGCCTTTCACTGGGCTTGGATTCTCACCAATCGACCCCAGCGCAAGTTCCAGACAATCCATGGCCGAGTTGTAGTCGGTGTTATAACCAACGACTTCCGAGCCATCCATCACCACCGTATTCGCCGCGGCAATACTCTTGACTGCCGGATCGACTTTTGTCAGATAGTTGGCAATCGATTCTTTGTGAGGGATGGTAATGCTCAATCCGCGAATGCCGAGCCGGGAGGCGTCGCGCATGAACTGCTCCAGCTTGTCAGTCGGGACACGAAATGGACAATAAACCGAGTCAAAGCCTTTATCAGCAAATGCGGCATTATGGACTTGCGGGCTCAAGCTATGCCCGATCGGATCGGCAATCACCCCATACACGGCCGTGTCCTGTCCAATGTCTTCATAACGATAAATCTCGTTCATTTGCTTGAAGCTCAACTGGCCGGGCGCCAGCGTACGTTCGTGATGGAACGTGGCATAGGTGAACGGCGCGCCGAATTTGCTAGCGAGGATCCGCGTCGGGGTGCCCATGTCGCCCATGCACATGCCGACGGTGGGAATTTCGCTTTCCTGCATCAACTCCAGCATCCGCAGATTGTCGTGCGGGTCGTTGGCCACCGTGGCGAGCTTGATGATGTCCGGATCGAGTTGGGCCATGCGATCGTGCAACTCGCGCAAGTTTTCCGGCGTTTTACGGAAGTTGTGATAACTGATGATCCGTTTCGTCTTGCCGAATCGGGGAATTTCCGCGGCGACGTCTTCCTCCAGGTCCACGTAATCAACCCCTTCGGCAATCGCCTCGCGCAGCAGCAACCGACGTCCTTCTTCCGTGCCGCTCCATTTCCCACCATCCTCTTGCCTGCGGCAAGTAATGATTATCTGGCATGGATGCTCTTCGGAGCGAGCGCCTAGCAAGCGACGCATATTGACCCGGCTTGCAACATAATCGAGCCGAAGCTCAACCATCTTGGCGCCTTGCTCGGCAAGATGGCGATGCTCGGCCATCATGTGCTTGTGACGACTACGGCCTATGGCTACACAAATCATGGTGTTTTGTGGGCTGATGCGTGAGGAGATAATTTCATAAGTGCGTCACTTAGACTGTTCGGAATGATGGTAAGGAGAACCGTGGAAATCCGTTCTGGCGGACGGCGCTAACATCAACGCGGCATTTTGTCGTCGAGAATACGTTAGCGCCGTCCGCCAGGACGGACTTCATTTGTAACAGGATAAAACTTCACGTCCATTGTGATACAAAGAGCCCCAGTAATCAAATCCATTTGATTTCATATTCGTTTGAACTGCCGGTCGAGTTGCTGACGGGAAAATACGACTGCCGTCGGCCGACCGTGTGGGCAATGATGGTGGTCCTGCGCCAAATATCGCTGGGCGAGTAGCGACTCGATCTCCTCGGGCGTGAGTCGATCACCATATTTCACGGCCGCCTTGCAGGCGATCATGTGCAAGAGTTCGTCCAGAATATCTCGTGGCTCAGGCTGACGACCACCGGTGACCAGTTTTTCGACAAGTTTTTCAACCAGACTACGCAACACGTCAACGGGGCTGAAGTTCGCGAGCATCGCCGGGTAGGCAGCAATCAAAACCGTCTCGCCCCCAAATGGCTCGACTTCGACCCCCAGTTGAACCAGCAACTCGCGATTCTCGAGTACCACAGCCGCCTCATTCGCAGCCAGATCGACCGGCTCGGGCACGAGCAGTCGCTGACTCTCGATCGCCCCGGCCAATACTTTTTCTCGCAACAGTTCGTAAAGTATCCGTTCGTGCAGCGCATGCTGGTCAATTACCTCCAAACCATCCTCGGTTTCCGTCACCAGATAACGGTTGTGAATCTGCAACGCATGGGGGCCACAGCCGTGCTGCAACGCAGCACACGACGCCCTTGAAAACTTTTCGCCATCGCCATCGTCCGTTTCGTTGGCGGGATTGGCCGGAGAGTCGCCTGCTATGCCGGCGCTTTGCTCCTGGCCAACCGATGGCTGCGACACGCGATGCAATTGCAATCCATCGCCGCCCGCGGGCGGCGGATCGAAGGGCTTGAACTCGGGGGCCGAGTCTCCTGCATCGATCTGCTGTTGGGGAATTTGTTGCTTAGCCCAATCGAACAGTTCGCTGCTTGCCGGGATGCTTTGGCGGATTTCGTCGGAGCCGTCGCCCCCTTGTCCCAGCGGGGACTGTCCCAAGGCGTCCGATTGCCCGCCGGGGATAGTTGCCCGGGCAACAAGGTCTGAGGTGAGGAATTTCGTTCGCAGCGTGCCAAGCAATTGGCTGTAAATTCGCCCGGCATCTTGGAAACGGACTTCTAGCTTTGTTGGATGGACATTCACGTCGACCTCAGTCGGTGGCAGATGGAGGTGCAAGAAGCATAGGGGATACCGACCTGTCAACAACAGCCCCCGATAGGCCTCGCTCATCGCATGTTGCAGCGAACGGTCGCGGATGAATCGTCCGTTGAGAAACAGATACTGCATGCGGTTGTTGCCGCGACTTTGCATCGGATTGGCCACGTAGCCGCTCAGCCGAATGCCCTCCTCTTCGCTTTGGATCTCAATGAGATTCTCGGCAATCGGATCGCCGAACAAGGTTGCAACTCGCTCGCGCAAATCGTCGACCGGCGGCAAATCGTGGACCGAGCGGTTGCCGTGCGTCAGCGTAAAGTGAACTTGCCCATGGGCTAGCGCAAGACGTGTGAAGGCCTCGGTAATGTGGCCCATCTCGGTCTGCGTCGTCCGCAGGAACTTTTGCCGGACGGGCGTATTGAAAAACAGCCGGCTGATTTCGATCGACGTACCGACGGGACACCCGGCAGGCTGGACCGGCTCGGCCTGGCCCCCTACCACGATCAACTCGGCTCCCGACTCCGCACCCTTTTCACGGCTGCGGATGACAAGCCGGCTGACTTCAGCGATCGACGCGAGCGCCTCGCCGCGAAACCCGAGCGACTTGATCCGGAACAGATCCTCGGCATCGCAAATTTTGCTTGTCGCATGACTCGCCACGGCCAGCGGCAACTCTTCCGCGACAATGCCCGAGCCATTGTCAGTCACGCGGATGAGCGCACTCCCCCCCTTTTCAATCACCACGTCGACACGCGTTGCCTCAGCGTCGATCGAATTTTCCACCAGTTCCTTCACCACACTCGCCGGCCGCTCGATCACCTCGCCAGCCGCGATCTTGTTGACGACACTTGTCGGTAGTTGTTGGATGGAAGACATTACAGATTTCGGATTTCGGAATGCGGCTGACGTTTTGCTGTCTGAAGTAGCAAACAAAAAATCTCACGCAGAGGCGCAGAGATCGCAAAGTTTTTGCATTTAATCTTCCTCTGCGAGACAAACCCGTAAAAGCTTGTTTTCTTGACACACTTTTTGATAGCCACAAAAAACACTAAAATCACAAAAAATCCGGAAAGAAAGTATATTTTTGCCACGGATTAAACACGAACTTACACGGATTGATCAAAAAGGAGGATGTATATTTCTTTCCCTTTTGATCTGTGTTCCATCCGTGTTCAATCCGTGGCTAGTTCTTTCTTTTCGTGTTTTTATTGCGTTTTTTGTGGTTATTCCCCTTTGGTTTCGGCCAGCGGCCGCTCTGCGATCTCTGCGTCTCTGCGTCTCTGCGTGAGTTCTTTCTTTTTGCGCTACGCAACGACGTTGCGCTAGTACCCTCTAAAGCTCATACTCCTTGATTTTTCGATAAAGGGTCCGCTGGCCAATGCCGAGCAAATCGGCGGTTTCTTCACGGTTGCCATTGGTGAATTTCAGCGTCTCGGCAATGAACAGACCTTCAATCTCTGACAGCGGCTTGCCGACCAGCTCGCCTAGCCCCTGTGCACGGTGGGTTGCTATGTCGCTATTCTCGGACATCAGATCACTGGGCAAGTCGTCCAGATCGAGGACTTCGTCGTAGTCCACCACGACCATGCTTTCAATCGTGTTTTTTAGTTGCCGCACGTTGCCGGGCCAGCCGAAAGCGATCAATCGGCGGCGGGCGGCGGTCGTCATGCTGGGTATCTTCTTGTGGTGCCGCGAACTGTGCATCTTGACGAAATGGTCAATCAACAGCGGGATGTCTTGGCTTCGCTCGGCCAGATTCGGCAACCGGACGGTGAGTACCTTCAGGCGGTGGTATAAATCTTCGCGAAACGTTCCAGCGGAAATTGCCTCTTCCAGATCGCGATTGGTGGCCGAGAGAATTCGCACGTTTACCTGCACCGGTTCGTTGGAGCCGACGCGGGTGATCTCGCCACTCTCTAGCACGCGAAGCAATTTGATCTGAGTCGGCAATGGCATGTCGCCGACCTCGTCCAGAAAAAGTGTGCCGCCACTGGCGTATTCAAACTTGCCGATGCGATCAGCGCTGGCGTCGGTAAAGGCCCCGCGAATATGGCCGAACAGCTCGCTCTCCAAGATATGCTCGCTCAGCGCGGCACAATTCAGGCCGACGAACGGACGTTTTTTGCGGGGGCTGTTTTGGTGGATTGCCTGAGCCACCAGTTCCTTGCCCGTGCCGGTATCGCCTTGGATGAGCACCGTGGCATCGGTCGGGGCGATGCGGCGCAGTCGGTCGAGTAAATCGTGCATCAGCGGGCTGTTGCCGATGACTCCCTCAAAGCCAAATTTTTCGTCAAGACGCCGATTCAACTCAGCATTGGCACGCCGCAAATGCTGGTTCCGCGATGCCGTATCGACCACTGCCCGCAGTTGCTTCAAATCGAGCGGCTTCAGCAGATAGTTGAACGCCCCCTGTTGCATCGCCTCGACGGCCGACTGGATGGTGCCATGTCCCGTGACGAGAATCACCTCGGCGTCTGGCAATACCTCTTTCGCCTTGGCCAGTATTTCCATGCCGCTCACATTGCCCATCCGCAAGTCGGTCACGACAATTTCATAAGCATCTTGCTCGAGCATGGCAGCCCCGTCGCTCCCCGAGGTGGCGACCGTGCAGTCGTAGCCCACGCGACGTAAGCTATCGGCCACTGTTTCGCCATGGGCTGCTTCGTCGTCGATGATCAGCGTCTTGATCGGCGGACCCGCTTTCGCGATAGTTTTTGGTTCAGCCATAGGGTTAATGATACGGGTGATGCACGCGACGCAAAAGGGGCTGCGGGTCAGTAGGCCGTGAGTCGAACGCGATAGCGTCGGGCAAACCTGCGAAAAACGAAAACTTCGAACCTGAACGCCCGAGGCTAGCGCCTACGGCTCACAGGACGGCATCCTTGAGGTTTTCTGACAAAGCACTCGTCTCAGAATTGGTCATTGAGGCTTGGTCATTGCCATCCCGATTGCGAGTCGTGGATTACTCGATGTTAATCGAACGATTTGTTCCTCGGTCAGATTGAGCGTGTCACTTAGATTGGACACCATTTGAGGCATCGTGGAGGCCGAGCCTGCGAGATGGGAACGGTCGGCGGACCAAGTGGCGCCCTGCTCGTCGACAATAACCTCTTGATCGCCGAGTTGGAATTTCCCAGGTCCTAATCCGGCAGCACTGATTGCGTCGGTGATGACCATCGCATGGTCGATGCCTGCGGTCTTGATGTAATTGCTTAGGGCGGGCCAGGGGACATGCACGCCGTCGGCAATGAAAGAGATCCAAAGTCGGTCGGCTCGGCTCAGCACGCGCTGGATGATGTTGTCGTGCCGATGCAAATTGAGCGGGCAGCCGTTGCCCAAATGGGTGAACATCGACAGCCCTGCGTCGATTGCTGCATCGAGTTCTGCAAGCGACGGATCGCAGTGCCCTGCTGAAACACGAATGCCCTCGTCGACTAGCATTTTGGTCACTGCCAGCCCGGAATCATGCTCGGGAGCGAGCGTAACAATCCGCGTCAAGCCATCGGCCGCATCGAGCAGAGGCTTCATTTTGTCGCTCTGCGCAGGGCAAACGGCCGCGACCGGGTGCGCACCAACATAGCCCGGTTGGGCGCTGATAAACGGGCCCTCGATATGGACTCCCCAGATCATCTGTTGGGCAAGCGGATCGGCAGCACGCAGCTTTGCCAAGCGGGCAAGCCGCTCGGCCATCCGATCAAGCCTGTCGGTGATGACCGTCGCAAGGATTCCCGCGACGCCGTCCGACTTGAGTCGCTGGCAAACTTGGTGCAAGTCGTCCTCAGACAGATCATCGCCGTTAAAGTCGACGCCCGCATAGCCGTTGATCTGTAGGTCGACAAATTGGGAGGAGACACTCTTGTCGGAAGGATGGGTCATGTCTTTTTCTGCAAGAGGCTTGCCGAGGGCTGGTCGAGATACATGGTTGTCTGATCATGCTGCTGAAGGATCGACGCGGGTACTTGGTTTGTAACGGGCCCCTCGACCGAGCCCTGCACTGCCTTGGCTTTCCGCTGGTCGGGTACGCTGCAGATGATATGTTTTGATTTCATGATCTGACGGACCGACATGCTGATCGCCTGACGAGGCACGTCGTCGATCGTTTCAAACCACCCTTCGCCCAATTGTTGCCGGCGACAGCCTTCGTCTAAATCGACAATCAGATAGGGCTCCTCAGTTTCAAAGTCGGCCGGAGGATCGTTGAACGCCAGATGCCCGTTTTCGCCAATGCCGACAAAGGCCACGTCCACCGTTCGGGCACAGATCAGCTCACCCAGCCGGGCACACTCAGCCGGCATGTCGCCATTTCCGTTCAGGCCCTCGCCATTAATAAAATGAAACGTTCCGATTGGCAGCTTGTCGACAAATCGCTCTTTCAGGTATTTCCGGAACGAAGCGGGATGCGTTGCCGACATGCCGGTGTATTCATCAAGATGAAATGCCGTGACACGCGACCAATCGATATCGGGCGCTTCGACCAGCGCCGAAAGCATTTCAAACTGAGAAGCCCCCGTGGCAACAATCACCGTAGCATTTCCCTGTTTTGCCAGTGCATTGCGAATGAGCGCGGCACCATCTTCCGCCGCTTGTCGCCCCAATTCATCTTTGTTCGGACTGATGTGAACTTTCACGATAACCTCGCTGAGACAGAATGGAATGATCGAATACCAATAGATTACTGCATTATTGAAAAAGGTGGTTTCCTCGGTGCCATGCTAATCAAGTTCATATTACGACACAATGGAGGCGGAGAACATTGGAACGGCCGGGTTTCGTGCGACATCGACAGGGTTGACAAGTCGACCACGGACGTTTTACCTTGGTGGGTCACACTCTTTTTTTGGGGCAGTGGTTTTTTTGCATTGAAATTAGACAATCGACAATAGAGAATTTACCAGCCGTAGCCGAAGTCGCCAGACTTTGGAGCGGCCCATTCGCGAGTGATTGGCAAAGTCTGGCGACTTCGGCTACGGAAAGATTTCATTTGCTGCTCGCCTTAGGATGATTTCTCTAAAGGAGTGAAAATGCTGAGACCCCTGTTGATTATCCCTTGCTTCTGGCTTGCCAGCGTGTCACTATTTGCGGCCTCACCACGTGCTCTTCCTGAAGGCGATCTTCCCAAAGATGCTCGGCTTGGGCCGCTGAGACATTTGAGCAAAGACTACTTTCCATTCCAGAAGATCAAGTCGGCCGAAGCGTGGCAGCAGCGAGCAAACGCACTTCGCAGGCAGGTTCTTGTTGCAACGGGTCTATGGCCTCAGCCAACCAAGACGCCTCTCCATGCCACGGTCCACACGCCTGTCCAGCGCGATGGCTACACGGTTTGGCGCGTTTTTTTTGAGTCGATGCCGGGACACTATGTCACGGGAAGCCTTTATCGGCCAAAGAACCAATCGGGCCGACTTCCCGCGGTGTTGACCCCACATGGGCACTCGAGGGGAGGACGATTTCACCGTTATAACGATGCGGAACTCAAAGAACAAATCGCGATTGGGGCGGAGCGTTTTTTGGAGGGCGGCCGATATCCGGCTCAGTCTCGATGTGTGCAGCTTGTGCGAATGGGCTGCGTAGTGTTTCAGTACGACATGGATGGCTATTCCGATTCGGTGCAACGAGTCAATCATCGAAATGGCGTTCGCAAACAGATGAACACCACCACCGATTGGGGGCTTGCCAGCCCGCAAGCAGAGCTGCACTTGCAAAACCTGATGGGCTTGCAAACATGGAATTCGATTCGGGCGTTCGACTTTCTTTCCAACCTGCCGGATGTTGATCCCAAACGAATTGTCGTCACCGGGTATAGTGGCGGCGGCACACAAACGTTTATCTTGACGGCAGTCGATGATAGGCCGGCGGCCGCGATTCCGTGCGTTATGGTTTCCACTGCCATGCAAGGAGGCTGCATTTGCGAAAATGCTCCCTACCTTCGGATCGGTGCTGGCAACATCGACTTGGCAGCCCTCACCGCCCCGCGGCCGATGGGGCTCACCGCTGCCGACGATTGGACCGTCGATTTAGAAACCAAAGGCTATCCCGACCTGCTTGAGCTCTACTCCATGCTCGGTCACAAGGACCGCCTTCGCGGAGTATTTCACACGCACTTCAAGCATAACTACAATTCGGTCAATCGAATGTTTATGTACGGATGCGTGAACGACTTCCTTGACCTCGGTTTCGAAAAACCGATTCTGGAACGCGACTTAGTTCCACTTACACAAGAAGAGCAAAGTGTCTGGACCGCGGACCATCCTGCGCCTTCAGGCGACCAAAAGGGCGAAGTGCACGAACGGGCTATGTTGCGCTGGTGGAAAGACGATGCCAAAAAGCAACTTGAAAATCTTCGGGAAAATTCGGCCGCTTACGCTGATGTCGCCGGCAGCGCATGGGATGTATTGATTGGCCGGAGGCTGGAAGATGTCGGCGATGTCCAACTACAAGTTGTCCGCAAAACAAATTTGGGAAAGTATCAAGGAAAACTGGCCCTGCTGACCGACAACAGCACTAGGCAGCAACTGCCTGCGCTGCTGCTTTCCGCTTCAGTGGCTGAAGGGGGAGAAAGTGGCCGAAAGAAGCAGGTTGTGATCTGGCTGACGGACTCCGGCAAGTCGGGCCTGCTAAATACCAAGGGCGCACCCAACAGTGCTGTATGCGAATTGCTTGACGCTGGATACATGGTGGTCGGTGTGGATCTTTTGTACCAGGGCGAATTTCTCACCGGGGGTGAGAAATTGACCCACACTCGGTTAAATCATCTTTATCCTGAGAAAGACAACAAGAATCGTGAGCCTTGGGAGTTCTTTTCCGGCTACACCTTCGGCTATAATCCGCCGCTTTTTTCACAGCGTGTTCACGATGGTTTAGTCGCGATTCGCGCTTTCCAGACTGGCCCACAGCAAGCGGCGCAGATACACCTCGTCGGTCAAGGCAAACAGGCAGGTGCGATCGCACTAGCCACCCGTGTGCAGGCAGGCTCCGCGATCACGAAAACTGCGGCGGTAACCGAAGGATTTCGTTTTGCTTCCGTCCAACGTTTTGACGACCCAATGTTCGTGCCAGGTGCCGTCAAATATGATGATGTGGATGGATTAGTACGCCTCGTTGGCGACGCCCCAATTTGGTCAGACCATTCTGGAATGAATGACCCAGTCACCAAGCTCGTCCAGTGGATTCAACGATAGCCTGCCGTTAGCGCCGTCCGCAAGAACGGATTCATGCAACATACCTTTGATCCTGGAAGATACTCACTTCACACAAAGATTCTACCTTATGCAAACCGCAGATATCCTAGTCCTCGTAGCCTATTTCACCGCAATGCTGGCAATCGGCGTCATTTGCGCAATGCGCGTCAAGAAGCAAGAAGACTACTTCATGGGGGGCCGGGGCTTTGGGAAGTTGTTGCAAACCTTTGCCGCGTTTGGTGCGGGCACCGGGTCGCATGATCCGATCAACGTAGGGCGCACCACTTGGACCAGCGGCTTGAGTGGCGTTTGGAGCGCGCTGATGTGGCTCTTCGTCACGCCCTTTTATTGGATCTTTGCCATTTGGTATCGCCGTATGCGGCATATGACCACGGGCGATTGGTTCGTCGAGCGGTATCAGAGCCAAGCGATAGGAGCAGCCTACACGGCTTACGGTTTCGTCTTTTACATGGGCTATTTGTCCACGATGTTTTCGGCCATCACCAAAGTTGCCGAGCCCCTTTTGGGCAATGCGACCATTCTCACGTTGGTCGGTTGGTTTGGTTGGCTTGGTTTGGAAGGTTCTGGCGATTTGAGATTTGTCTTGGTGCCAATCATCGCCATGGTGGTAATCGCCTACGGCGCGGTGGGAGGTCTTGCTGCGGCCTACTGGACTGATTTGATTCAAGGCCTCTGCATCATCTTGCTTTCCATCATTCTTATTCCCTACGGTCTTTCGAGTTTGGTTGAAAAGCATGGCGATCAGTATGCGGAAGCTACTGACCAACAAGCGGAAGAATTGGACACTTGGGATGGGTTTCGCATCATGCACCACCGTGTGAGCGAAGACCATTTTCAGCTTTTCAGTGGTCCGCGTTCAGGAGAATTTCCGCTCCATTTTATTGTGTCGCTTTCGCTGTTGGGATTGGTTGGGATTGTCGTGCAGCCCCATTTCATCGCCGTAGGCGGTGGCTCGGCCAAGTCGGAACAGGCGGCTCGTATCGGCTTGGTAACGGGCAACTTTCTAAAACGATTTTGCACGATTGGTTGGGCGCTGACTGCGCTGATCGTGCTTGCTCTGCTGGCCGATAGTGTGGAAATCAACCAAGATCCTGATCGTGCTTGGGGCGTGGCCGCACGAGAAATCCTCGGCACCGTCACGGTCGGGGGCGTCTACATTGGATTGGTTGGATTGATGCTTGCTTGCCTGTTGGCGGCGCTGATGTCGTCGGCCGACTGCTACATGCTGGTCTCGTCGGCACTCTTGGTGCGCAATGTTTACGCCCCTTACATCAATCCCGATGCAAGTGAAAAAAGCTACGTTAATGCAGGCCGAATTGCCGGCTTGCTGATCATCCTGGGTGCAACGATCGTCTCCCTGAAGTACTACGACGTCTTGGGCCAATACATTATGGCTCTGGAAATATCGCTGCTCTTTGCCGCCCCCTTCTGGATTGGCATGTATTGGCGGCGAGCAACAAACTTTGCGGCATGGGGTACCATCGCATTTTCTTTTGCTTTCTTCTATGTGGTGCCCTATCTCTTGCCTGCCGTGATGCCCTCGCTTCGTGCTAACCAGGAACTAGCGATTAGCAACGACGTGGTGACCACATCGATCTCTCGCCTCGCATCGGCTTCGGACGTGGCTAAGCGGCAAGCCGCGATCACGATTTGGGAAGGTACGGAAACCCCCGAGGGTGAAAAGCCCAAGGCCCTTACGATCGGTGATTCGTTTACCGACGAGTTTACAACCGGAGGCAAATCGATCTTCTGGGGTGGGGGCGTCGAAGAAGTCGGCGAAACCAAGCTGGTTGAGATCGACCGCACAGAAAGCGACGACGGCACAAAGATTGTTGTCACGCAACGCCGGGAAGGCGAATTCGTCGGACAAGGCCGAATGAATTTGGACTTTTATCTGTACCACTTGCTCGGCATGGACTTGAGAAAAGCCGACAAGGCAGCGCTGCAAACGTTGCGTCTCCCGCCGCGGCTAATCGCCCCCTTCGTGGTCATGATTCTTCTCAGCTTTGTCTCGCGTCCCGGATCGAAGGAATCGCTGGATCGTTACTATGTCAAAATGAAAACGCCCGTGAAGCCGGAGCCGGAAGAGGACAAGCGAGAGCTTGAGCTTTCCTACGCTCAGCCAGACCGATTTGACGATAAGAAAATGTTCCCCAGCACGAACTTGGAAATCCAAAAACCGACCTTTGCCGATGTGGCAGGATTTGTCGTGAGCGTCGGCATCTGTATTCTCTTTCTTGCTCTAGCAACTTGGCTAACGAGTATCGGAAGCTGATGCCACTGAGACAACTAATTGAAGAACCAAGAATCAGAAACCACCGATGAACCTAGCGCAGCCACCGGCCGCAGCCAAAAAAAGGTAGCCGTTCACGGAGTAAAGAAGATTTAACCACAAAGGCACGAAGGACACAAAGAAGGAAAACATGTGAGTATGGGAAAAACAGTTCTAGCACCTCGAACAAGCAATTGAATCGGCTTGGGATTTTGGGCTGGCATGAATTGATTACTTCCCTGCTTTTTTGCAACATTCCCCGATCATTCTTCGTGCTCTTTGTGTCTTTGTGGTTTAATCCTGTTCATCCGTGGTTCCACCGATGAACAAGTTTGCCTCATCCGTTCATAACAATCGCTATTACAGAATATGCTAGAACTCGGAAAATACTCCCTCGGTGTCGGAGACCGTTTCGCCCATCAGGCAGAAGCCCAACTTGCGGCAGTGATAAAAGCGGCCGAGCTTGGCGTTGAGATTGTGCCGGTGTGGAATAAATCGCACCGTGAGCACACCACCATTGGTTCAAAGCCCGCCAGCACACGATCTGCTGCCGCTGCAGCGGTTCGTACGTTGGGCTGGGACAAGCCTTACCATGTCGACGCGGATCATATCAATCTTAGCACGGTCGACCACTACCTCGAGTCGAGCGATTTTTACACGATCGACGTTGCCGATTCGATCGGTCAATCGGCCAGCGATGAGGATGTCGATGCCTTTGTCGATCGCCACCCAGAACTTGTTGGCACCGTCGAAATTCCTGGGCTAGAAAACCCACTGGTGACAACCCAAGAGACAACCGCCGCAATGGCCCGCAGCTACCTTCGGGCCATCCAGGAAGCAGGCAGCATCTATCGGCACATTGAGTCGACCAAAGGAGCCGGCACGTTTATCTCTGAAGTATCGATGGATGAGACGGACAACCCGCAGACGCCGCCCGAGATGCTCGTGATTCTCACGGCCATTGCGGACGAGGGGATTCCGATCCAAACCATTGCCCCGAAGTTTACCGGCCGATTTAACAAGGGGGTCGACTACGTGGGCGATGTTGCGCAGTTTGCCAAAGAATTTGATGAGGATTTGGCAATCATCGCGTATGCGGTTGATCGGTACAATTTGCCGAAGAATTTGAAACTGAGCGTCCACTCGGGCAGTGACAAATTTTCAATCTACAAGCCGATTCACGATGGTTTGCAGAAACATCATGCAGGCGTGCATGTGAAAACGGCCGGAACAACTTGGCTCGAAGAGCTAATCGGCATGGCCGAGTACGGAGGCGAGGGACTCGCACTTGCCAAGGAAATTTATCAGGAGGCGCTAGCTGCCGCAGAGGAGCTATGTGCGCCGTACGCCACGGTCATTGACATCGACAAGGCCAAGCTGCCGCTGCCGGAGCAAGTCATGACATGGACTTCCGAGCAGTATGTCTCGGCCCTCCGCCATGACCCGACATGTCCCGACTTCAATTCTAGTTTCCGGCAACTTCTGCACGTTGGCTACAAAATTGCCGCCCAGATGGGCGACCGTTACTTGAAGATGCTCGAAGAATGCCAAGAAACGATTGGTCGCAATGTGACGGAAAACCTGTACCAACGCCATATCAAGCCGTTGTTCATCGGAAACCATTCTGAGGCCAATTGATCGATCGCCCCAGTAAGTTTCTGCCTTGCATTCTCCCTTCTTTTTCGTCATGATGGGCAGGTCTCAACACATGACATCGCTTTGGTCAATGGAAGTTTCAGCAGTTCCAATTTCTCCATCAACCAATGCGTTAGCCCCCGGCGCAAGCCGCTGGGTTTTTCGCAGAGCGGTCTAACCTTGGCGAACCCCCGGCTTGCGCCGGGGGCTGAATTTGGAACCGCGTCTCCCTGCCCAAAAAGCCGACATGCACCCGTAGTTCAATTGGATAGAATGCCGGACTACGAATCCGGTGGTTGGAGGTTCGAATCCTCCCGGGTGTACTGAATACCGGACATAGAGTCCGGTATAATAAAAATTACTAGCACGCAGCGCAAGCAAGTGGGTCTAGCACACACTCGCTTGCGCGTCGTGCTAGTATTCTGGTAAATTCTCATCTGCCGCTCGCCTTACAATGGGTGAAACCGTACAAAGGTACAAATCCGTCATAAGATTCCGCACCCGACACCTTGCAGATTCGATGAAAACCTCCCCAGAGTAGATTTTCGATAAGAAATCTTTCCCGAATAGCAGTGCCTTCCGTCGAAGGATGCTTATCGTAGAAACGGTCGTTTTCACGATAATCTCAGACCGCCCGTACAGGCCTGAAACCGCGTCGGACAATGAAGCCGAGGGGAGTTCACAAGTTGCCGAATCTGCATCGGCCATTCTGACCGATGCAGATAAGAGAGTCCCGATTCTTACCCAGGAATGTCACACTCTACGCACTTAAATCGAGCCCTCCGTGAACTTGGGGGGCAGACCGCCGAGCCTCACGAGCATGATAATCAAGTGCGAGATAGGGTATTATTTTCGATTTCTGGCTGCAATAATTAGAAAAAGCCAGCGAATACATTGTGGCGAGTAGTATTCCCTGATTTCGGCTAAGGAACCTGAATAAATGGAGGTGTGGAAGTGTTTGTGAAAATCGCATTATTTGTGTATGTCATATTAGCCCAAGTTCCACACTTGTGTCCACGGAGACTCTTGTTTTATAGGTTGGGTGGTGGGATTTTTCCACTACATTTGGCGGGCAACTTTTAATTGACGGGGCAGGCTCAGACCGAGGCGGTCGAGCAGGATGGCTTGGTGCTCGGTCGGACGGGCGACGCAGCGACGGCGGATTTCGACCGGCTTTTGGCGGGTGGGCTTTTGGCGAGTGGGAAGCACGACGTCGACCAGGTTGATCTTGCCCAGCTCCTCAAAAATGCGGCGAGGTTCGTCGCCCAGGCCGGCGGCCCGAGTCATTTGGTGGAGCGTCTTCCAGAGAACATACGCCAGGAAGCAGACCAGAATGTGGGCCTGAACCCGTTCTTCGGTCTGGTGCCAGACCGGGCGAATTCGCAGATCGCTCTTGTGGATCCGGAATGCGGCTTCGGCCTCGGTCAGTTGGATGTACGCCTGCCAAAGGTCTTCGGCCGACCAGTCGGTTACGTTCGTTCGCAGAAGATAACAGCCTTCGTTGAGCGTCGCCCACTCGCGCCAAGCGTCGTCTTTTTTCCAAGAGATGACCGCACGACCGTCGACCTGTTTCACCTCGACCTTGAACAATCCGGCGGCCCGGGAGTTCTTTGCCATGATCTTGCCGACGCGGCGGTCGATCACTTCCTTTTTCCATTTACGCTTTTCGCAGCTTGCGCGGAGCTTCTCGAGCGCCTCGTCGATCCGCTGCTCGAAACGCTCGTGCATCGCCTTTTCCTTTTTACGGCGATCACGGCTGCGACATAAGATGTAGGTTTCTTTGCCGCCGTCGGGCGAAGCGCACATCTTGACTTCCAGGCCTTCGCGGATCACGCGCCAGTCTTCGCCGAGCAACTGGCGCGCGAACTTCCTGAGCGTCCCTTTCGACGCGCCGAGGATATAACACCGATTGCCCGACTCCATGAATTCGAGGTTCGCCTTGCTCATCATCCCGCGATCGCCGCACCAGATGCGGTTGGCGCGACCGTAACGCTTCTCCATCGTCGTGACAATTTCCTGCCACGTCGTCATGTCGTTGCGGTTGCCGGCGAAGACTTCGTAGCCAAGCGGGATGCCGTCCCGCGTGACGACCAGACCGATGCAGACTTGTTTACAATCACCCCGTTTGTCGCGAGAGTAACCGCGTTGGGCTTGTGGGTTTCCTTCACAAAGGCCCTCGAAGTAGGTGCTCGTCACATCGTACAGCAGCAGATCATAATCGAGCTCAAACAGCGTGCCGAGCCTGTTTTTCAGGTGTTTTTCCAGAGCCTCCTTGTGCGGTAGCAGCTTGTCCAGCGCCCGGTAAAGCCTTTCGTCATAGATCTTTTCCGCCGGAACACCCAGCAACTCGGGCAGCGCCGTGCTCTTGTAATAATGCTCGGCAATATGCAGTTCGCTCGACGGGTTGCAGAGTCGGCAGATGACGAGAATCATCGCGACCTTCGCCCACGGGATATCTTCCTTGCCGCGTGGGATGATGTTTTCAAACAGTTTGTCGAGTTGCAGTTGGCGGATCAACTCCAGCGCGAGCCATGCTCCGCCGAACTCGAGTTGGTTTTCGACACGCACATTCGCCGTATCGATCTCGACCCACTCGGGCTCGAGCTGGCCTTGATCATCGAAGAGTTGCAGCTGTGCGGAATCCGGTTTCTTCTCGCCTGCCGCTGCTCGCCTGACGCCGGCCCGTTCGGACTCCTTGAGCTTGCCAAGCCAGGCAACCGTCCGCTGTCGCGGCCCCCGTTCGGTTCGATACGACTCGACCAGCGCCCAATACGCCTGACGTTTTCCCTTGATCTTGCGGTAGCACGGCCTGATGAACATGCCCGAATTATCGGCAATCAAAGTGTCTCGTCAAACGCAGATCTTTCCACGACAACGCGATTTGCCTTCGTCGCGACCGAAGAGGAACCATTTTTCGTAAAGCCAGGAAAGATACACCCGTCAGGGCATATGATTTCAGGTCAAAATATTTTTCAAAAAAGCACTTCCGCAACACAACTGTGGAACTTGGGCTAGTAGGGAATGAGCAGGCAGGCAGCCCGGAGGTGCTGGAAAAGCCTTTACGGAGGCGTTTTGATGCGGCCTACAAGCAGCGGATCCTCGTGGAAGCAGACCGCCTGAGCCAACCTGGTGAGTTGGGGCAGTTGTTGCGGTGAGAGGGGCTCTACTCGTCGCTATTGAGCACTTGGCGTCGGCAGCGGGACGAGGGCATGGCTGGCCGGTCTGCCGCCGAAACGCCGCGAGAAGTTTACGCAACATTGCTGGACAACGGCGAGTATCTCTGCTCGGTGCGGACGATGTATCGCATCTTGCTTGAGGAGAAGGCAGTTCGAGAGCGACGCAACCAGCTAACACACCCGAATTACCGGAAGGATTCATCGCAACTCTATACTGATTCACCACTTGACAGTGCTATCATTACTCAAAGTGGCGCTGTCCAACTAAGCAGAATTAGGACTTCAGATGCCATCAGAACAACAAAGTCCTCGATTGATCTGGTTGGTCTATGGTGTGGCCATTGCGGTTGTCTGCTGGGCATGTGCGATGTTGGTGTTGGTTCGCTTACTTGGAGATCGATGGTGGATCGGCACGGTCGCCCTCTTTGCGCCCAGGTGGCTGTTGGTGTTGCCGATGCTACTGGGGGTTTTTCTGTGTCCCTGGCTTACCAGATTGGCAAGGTGGGCGGTGCTGGTTTCTGGACTGGTGGTCTGCTGGGGTGTATTGGGGTTTTGCGTGCCTTGGAATGGTTGGCTTGCCCGGCCAGAGATTAGCTAGTTCCCGTTGATAATACTCCCTTTCCGACCGACTTTGGGAACGGCGCGGGGCGACGAGCGGGCGAGGGAGTTGGCTTGTTCGGTTTTCTGTGGTGGGTCGGCGTTGTTGCGCCGCAGCGCGCGTACCTCGCCTTACGTTTACGAGTTGTTTTCGGTTTTTGCGTCCGTTCCGCGTCAGCCTCCTGAGGTTTTTGCCAGGATCGTTAAGTTGTGACAGAACACGGCGCTGCCAACGGCGGACGTGAAATTCTTAAAGCCGCGAAAACAACAGCGAGCCAGGCGAAATGCTCGCTTTAAGCACGAGATCGTGCCTTCGATTCCGGCGCGCCACTGCTGCCAAATGCCCATCATCGTGTCGCCGAAATCTCGCGTCCGCCGAGGCACGCCCAGGTAGTCGACCTGTTCTTCCAATTCCTCGTAGGTGTCCTCGTCCGGACAGAAGCCCATGTCCGCGGCGACCGTTTTGGGCCGGCTACCGTACTTCTCTTCGTGTCGTTCGAGTACCGTCTCCAGGAGTTCGCTGTCGCTTACATTCTTCTCCAACACAACGTAATCGGTAATGAACTTCTCCTTCGACTGTGTGAGCAGCACCTTGTGACCGAATTCGACTGGCTTGCCACGCCGTCCACGCATGATCAACTCCGCATGAGATTCAAAAATGCTGAACACTTTGTCGGCATTTGGAACCTGCTCTCGATCGAACGCGCGGCGCCGAGCCACTTCGGCGACCTGCCGCATCACCGGCAAACGGTTCGCCAGCGACTGGGCAATCGTCGCCAACTCGACACACGTCGAACGTTCGGCCCAAGCGACGAATTGTTCCGCTTTTTCCAGAGCTTCCTCGACCCGGACGATCAGCGTCTTCATATTCTGGCGGACCTGGCGGAGACGCTTTTTGTTCGTGCTATTCGAGTAACGCGTGACGAAAAGATGCAGATTTTTGATCTTCTTCGCGTGAAATCGCCAAGGACAACGGAGTGGGTCGAGTTCTCGACCAGTCGACATTTCTCGGGCAGCCACGCGATAGACGTCCCACAGCAGGCTGGAGTCGGTCGGCCAGTGAATATTGCATTCGGTGACGGTCGTGTCGGTTCGCACATGTTCCAGGGAGACCGTTTCTTCGGCGACGACGCCGAGGGCCAATAGGTGATTGATCCGTTCCCAAGTCTCGGGCTGAATCGCGCGAAATGCCTTGTTCAGCAGCGTGAAGTCGATGGTCGGCTTTTTCAGCAGGCGGCAAAACCGCTGCAAGGTTTCGCTTTCGGCAATCCGGATCGACGCTTCCCGATAGTCGAGTCCTTCCCGTTGCAAGACGAGGATCGCGCGAAACAGGTTTTCGCTGGTGAAGATCGGCTTTCGGCCGCGTGCCGACGTCGTCTGGCTGAGCTGTTCGAGGTCGCGATGGACCACATCGAGAATCGCGGGCCGGCTGTCCAGCAACTGGCCGAGCGTTTTGTACTCGTCACGATAATCCCGTACCGTTTGGTTGTCGGCCTTCTCGTTGGCCCATCCAAAATCGAGAATCGCTTCAGCTTTCAAACGCATCGCCCGCTTCTCCTTGGGTAAAATGGCTCTTTGATTCGTTCTGTTTTCAATAGGATAACGATGCGTCTTTTTCTTGCTACACCAAAACCGGCCCGCCAGACGAATTTCACAATATTCTGATTTGGGAAACAGGAACTAGCTAGTTCCCGTTGATAATACTCCCTTTCCGACCGACTTTGGGAACGGCGCGGGGCGACGAGCGGGCGAGGGAGTTGGCTTGTTCGGTTTTCTGTGGTGGGTCGGCGTTGTTGCGCCGCAGCGCGCGTACCTCGCCTTACGTTTACGAGTTGTTTTCGGTTTTTGCGTCCGTTCCGCGTCAGCCTCCTGAGGTTTTTGCCAGGATCGTTAAGTTGTGACAGAACACGGCGCTGCCAACGGCGGACGTGAAATTCTTAAAGCCGCGAAAACAACAGCGAGCCAGGCGAAATGCTCGCTTTAAGCACGAGATCGTGCCTTCGATTCCGGCGCGCCACTGCTGCCAAATGCCCATCATCGTGTCGCCGAAATCTCGCGTCCGCCGAGGCACGCCCAGGTAGTCGACCTGTTCTTCCAATTCCTCGTAGGTGTCCTCGTCCGGACAGAAGCCCATGTCCGCGGCGACCGTTTTGGGCCGGCTACCGTACTTCTCTTCGTGTCGTTCGAGTACCGTCTCCAGGAGTTCGCTGTCGCTTACATTCTTCTCCAACACAACGTAATCGGTAATGAACTTCTCCTTCGACTGTGTGAGCAGCACCTTGTGACCGAATTCGACTGGCTTGCCACGCCGTCCACGCATGATCAACTCCGCATGAGATTCAAAAATGCTGAACACTTTGTCGGCATTTGGAACCTGCTCTCGATCGAACGCGCGGCGCCGAGCCACTTCGGCGACCTGCCGCATCACCGGCAAACGGTTCGCCAGCGACTGGGCAATCGTCGCCAACTCGACACACGTCGAACGTTCGGCCCAAGCGACGAATTGTTCCGCTTTTTCCAGAGCTTCCTCGACCCGGACGATCAGCGTCTTCATATTCTGGCGGACCTGGCGGAGACGCTTTTTGTTCGTGCTATTCGAGTAACGCGTGACGAAAAGATGCAGATTTTTGATCTTCTTCGCGTGAAATCGCCAAGGACAACGGAGTGGGTCGAGTTCTCGACCAGTCGACATTTCTCGGGCAGCCACGCGATAGACGTCCCACAGCAGGCTGGAGTCGGTCGGCCAGTGAATATTGCATTCGGTGACGGTCGTGTCGGTTCGCACATGTTCCAGGGAGACCGTTTCTTCGGCGACGACGCCGAGGGCCAATAGGTGATTGATCCGTTCCCAAGTCTCGGGCTGAATCGCGCGAAATGCCTTGTTCAGCAGCGTGAAGTCGATGGTCGGCTTTTTCAGCAGGCGGCAAAACCGCTGCAAGGTTTCGCTTTCGGCAATCCGGATCGACGCTTCCCGATAGTCGAGTCCTTCCCGTTGCAAGACGAGGATCGCGCGAAACAGGTTTTCGCTGGTGAAGATCGGCTTTCGGCCGCGTGCCGACGTCGTCTGGCTGAGCTGTTCGAGGTCGCGATGGACCACATCGAGAATCGCGGGCCGGCTGTCCAGCAACTGGCCGAGCGTTTTGTACTCGTCACGATAATCCCGTACCGTTTGGTTGTCGGCCTTCTCGTTGGCCCATCCAAAATCGAGAATCGCTTCAGCTTTCAAACGCATCGCCCGCTTCTCCTTGGGTAAAATGGCTCTTTAATTCGTTCTGTTTTCAATAGGATAACGATGCGTCTTTTTCTTGCTACACCAAAACCGGCCCGCCAGACGAATTTCACAATATTCTGATTTGGGAAACAGGAACTAGCTATCGAATTTTGACTTGCAATGTGGCCGGATGGACTGGTGGTACCAAGCGGCTCAAGCAGTTGATACTCGACAGTCGTGTGGACGTGGTGATGCTGCAGGAATACAGCAACCGGTCCGATTTTCATTGCCGGATGGTTGGTTTTCCTGCCAGGAAGATCAGCTTCTGATCGCGTCCAGGTATGCCCTGAGCCAAGTTCATTCCGTGAAAAGTATAGGACGCTGGCCAAGAGCCCTCGGTCTATTCTGTGAATCGCACATGCCGGGGAAGACAATCCCTCTTGGCACATTGCATTTTTCCAGTCCCCGTCATGGGCTCAATAGTGTGGTCGATTCCAAAACAATTTTAGCTCCATCGCGGCGTGCGCTGCTGATACAGCAAACAGCTCGGCGACAGTCCCAATCGGAACGGGTCTCCGAAGCAGCCACAGGCCCAGAAGGGGCGATGGTCGTGGGTGGCGACTTCAACATGCCGGTAGAAAGTTGTTTTTTTAAGCAACATTGGCACAGCTACCATGATGCGTTCTCGGCGGTGGGCCTTGGTTTCGGGCACACCACCTCTGTTAGAATGGAGGGAATCCATTGGGGGGCGAGGATTGATCATATCTTGACTCGCGGCCGGTGGCATCCGCTTCGTTGTTGGGTGGGGCCCGATACCGGATCGGACCATCGTCCGGTACTGGCTGATGTCTATTGGGAATGAATGGTTTGTGGGAAGATGCAAATCAAACCGTCACGCAACAACAACCGGTGGAACGTCTCCTTTTTTGCCTCGCCATCAAACGAGGAAATATCTGGAATTGCGTCGCAACAACGACGTTTATGCGAGAAGTCGCTAACACGTTTAGTTTTATCGACCGATCCAAACACCGCCCCAGAGGCCGATAGAATATCTCGTCTTAAGTGGCCTCAGTGCTTTGTCACAGCTTAATTTTCGGGTTGGGTGCCACTGCTGGCTTGTCCAGCAGTGCCTGACTAGCGGTATTGCACTGCTGGGCAAGCCAGCAGTGGCACTCCAATTCTTGGCTGTGACAAAGCACTAGCGAATCACGTGAATGTAAATGATTGTCATCCGCTCAATTCATTCGCGCCAATTCGTGTGACTCGCTAGCCATGCTATTTCTTTTCGTGCCTCTTGGTGTTTATTGAGGCTATTTTTCTTTGGTTGCGGCCGTCGACCGTACTAGGTGTTTGCCACGTTTGTTCGTACGGGTACGAACTCGGTCGCGGTCAGTTCAGTGGTCCTGCTGCATCTGTCGTTTCAACTCTTGGCTGAGTTCCTCAACCTTCTTCGGCCGACTCGAAGCGAGGTCGGTCTTTTCGTACGGGTCGTCGATGACGTTATACAGCTGTGGTGCCGAATTGCCGTTGCGGAGATGCCGGATGAGTTTCCAAGGCCCGATGCGAACCGCTGCTTCTCGCTTCGTATTCCAATACAGAATGCGTTGCGAGAGGTCAGAAGACGGTTTGCCGGTCAAGGCGGACCAGATGTTTCGTCCCTCCAGTTTTAGGCTGGGATTGATCTCCACGCCAATCAGATGCGCGAAGGTTGGATACCAGTCCAGAATGCTGACCGGAGCAGCGACCACTCCCGGTTTAAGATGTCCCGGCCAGTTGACCATCGCCGGAACGCGGATACCCCCTTCAAATAGGTGCGATTTCCAGTCCCGTAAAGGGAGGTTGTTTCCTTGAACCCTGGCCGGCGGAAACTTTCCCCGATATTCCGATTTGGGAGAACCCCAACTCTCTTGTCCGCCATTGTCGCTGGAATAGATGATGAGTGTGCTGTTGCGTTTTCCGGTTTGGTCTAGTGCCGCGATGATTTGTCCGATGCCGTCATCCATGTGCGTCAGACTGGCGGCATACAGTTTGCGGTCTGGATTCTGAATGCGGTCTTCGTACATCGCCAGCCACTCCGGTGGCTCCTGTAGTGGGAAATGCGGCACATTGTACGGCACGTACAGAAAGAACGGCTGGTCGCTTTTCCGCTGGATGACGCGAATCGCTTCCTTGGTGAGCAGGTCGGTCACATGCCCTTCTTCATCGATCAGCCGGTCCTGCCGATGCCATGTCCGGTCTCCATACTTGTAAAGGTGTTCATAGGGATCGATCTGACCGTGCAGATAACCGTAAGTCGAATCGAACCCGTATTGCAACGGGCCGACTTCCGGCCGCAGTCCGAGATGCCACTTCCCGCTGATCGCCGTGTAGTAACCCGCGGAATGGAGCATGTCGGCAATGGTGACCGTTTGCGGGGGCAGCGCCTTTTGGCTGCTACCGGCGATCGGTCCCCAAATATGATACCGACTCGGATTGCGACCGGCGATCAGCGCAACGCGTGTCGGCGAGCAGGTGGGGAAGACATAATTCGCATCAAGCCGGACACCGGCCTTTGCCAGGCGATCGAGATTCGGCGTGAGGACCTTCGATCCGTTGTACCCCATGTCCATCCAACCCTGGTCGTCGGAAAGGATAAACAGGATGTTCGGTCTCTGGGCCGTACGCGGTTTTGTCGCCGCAGAGGCGGTGCGTGCCATCCCCGCGAAAAATATCCCAGCAACAATCGCCGCAACGAAAATATCAATCAAGGATCGTTTCACGGTGGACCAACGGTCTGCATGTCGGTTAATTCGAGTATGACGCATTCCTATATCTTCTATCTTCCTCCAGCATTGTCAAAAAGTTTTTGTGGTTCTTCTGTGAGAATGAGTCCAAGGCCGCGCCCACGGTGCAAGCCAAAGACAGCAGCGATGGGATTCGCGGCCGCCGGCTGCAACCAAGAGGGAACCACTAATGAACACTAATAGCTTGGCAGCAAAGTTCCATCTACATTTTCGCCATTTGAAATTTGGTTATTCGGATTTGCATCCGAGTTGTACAAGTTATTTTTGCGCGAGCCCTCGGGGATGTCATTTATGCGTTAGCTCAAAATTGGCCTCGGTGTTGCCCTCTGAGGGAACGGTGAGCCTCAAACTGCCATCGCTATAGCGAGCAGGCCAGGGAGGGCCTTTGGGTCTTACTATTTCGTCGCTGGAGCTGTACGGTACCCCGTCATCTCGGGTGATCGTCACTCGGTGCTTGCCCAGGACAGCTCCCGCGACTGGTGGATCGACCAATTCTAGGGAGTAATGGCCCTGGGCATCCGTCTTGCCGAACGAGCCCGATCCTGGTTTGGAGTTGGAGGACGTACCGATCGGCTGGGTGTTGATGCTCGCTCCGGCCAGCGGCTTACCGTCCAGCAGGATGGTTCCCGAAACGGGGGCTACCTTGAGGCCCGAACCGCACCCGGCCATTCCAAGTGCCAGTGCCGACAAAACAGATAAGGTTAGCCATTGCTGGGACATTCTTTTACTTCCATAGATTGGGTTAGGTTTTGGTAACCGTTCACGGGATGACGTCCGGTAAACCCTCAGCGAGGCCGCCGGCCGCAACCAAAATTACCTCACGCCGAGACGCTGAGAACGCTGAGAAAATAAATTCGGTGGTTCCAAATACGCTTGGTTCGAGCGGTAGCTGGATTCGTCAGAATTCAGATTAGTTGGGACGTGTCTGTATTCTTACTAATCCACTGAACCCTAATTCTTAGGCTTGACCAGACACTAGTGGCATGTCCACAACGAGTTTACCAGTAGCTGAACTTGCAAAAGTTCAGATTGACTCCTGTTGCGGCTGAATTCTTGCGAATCCAGCTACTAGTAAAGTCAAACCGGACAGACCACTAGTGGTTAATCAAGGTCTCAAATTCGGAACTACTACTGAAATTTTTCTCAGCGATCTCTGCGCCTCTGCGTGAGATGTTTCTTATAACGACTTGCGAAAATACATCACTAATTCACGATAATCTCCTCACCTGCCGTTGGTGATGCCACCTGGGGGAAGTTCGTCAGCATGGGCCGAGGCGTAGTTGAGGATCGCCAAGCTGATCTGCTTCTGATTGCTTTGGCATTGGGCCCGTCGGGCCGCCTCGCGTGCTGCTTGAATGGCGGGCAATAAGAGCACGACCAAAATGCCGATGATGGTGATCACCACTAGTAGCTCCACTAAGGTGAAACCGTGGTGGGGCCTAGAGAAGCGGGGTTGCCTCTCTCGATGGATCGTCCGTCTTTTGGTCATTGTCTTAACCATTTCCTCCTAAACAAAGGACACTACGGCCGCTCCAAGCAGCCGTAGTGCCTGTTTGTGACGAACTCTGTAGGCCGGAACGAGCGGTAGCGCTGTTCCGGCCTACATTACATTACTCCAGTTTAGCAAACGATCTTTCGGCGACGCATCATCAAGGTTCCGAGCAGGCTACCCAGCCCGAGCACAAGGCTCGACGGCTCGGGAACCAGCGCGGTCACTTCCGCCTGGGAGAGCTTGTGATCGTAAATCCTCACATCGTCCAAGCCACCGGCAAACGACCGACGGGATGCTTCATCACCGCTGCTAGCACCTTCGAGCGTCGTACCAATCATGACGGTACTGGAGGCCACAGTATCGACTGTTTTGGTAAAATCAAAATTGCCAACATTGACGCCGTTGATGAACAGCATCAGGTCGTTGTCAACGCCAGTTGTCGACTCCCAGGCCACCGCAATGTGGACCCACTTGTCTACCGGTATAACACCGGCCTGCTGGCCATTCCCGTTGATCTCAGTACGCAGCTCGAACGGATCACCAGGGTTTGTACCTGAATCAGCACGTATTCGCCAAACTTTGCCCGTGCCGGTAGCCCCCCAAGTAACGATCGTTTGATCCTTCGCCATTCCCGCATCTGTAGCGTCAGCATCAGCGGTCATGATGGAAGAATCCAAAAAGATCCAGGCAGCCACGCTGCGAGCCCCAGTGCCCAGGACGCCTTGGTAGGTATCCGCTGTCGCATAGTCGTTGGAGTCCTCATCAAGGGCACGATCGTTGGTGTTATTCACAGACAGGAAATTACCGATTTTCCCGCCCGCTGCAAACGTAGCACCGAAGCCGGTGGTCGACTGATCCCAGTCCGCCGCGACACCAGTTGACCCATTCCTCAGCGTGGCGTTATTGACATTGCCGGACGAATCGGCCGCGGCCGTACCGCCAGGTGCTTCATCAAAAGTCCAGTGGGCAACCAAGCCCGCTTGGGCGGACGAGGCCGTCGCGCCGACGAGCATCGCCATCATCATAACAACATTCTTCTTCATCATCAGACTAATCTCCCAGTTCTAGAAAAGAAACAATCGCCATCCATGTGAACATCTCCATGCTGTAGTAGCCGCCTCACTCTCTTCCCAGTACTCCTCCCACCCTAATTTCCTGCACCCGGTTGTCAAATAGGATCATTACATTTATTCAACCAATTCGCCCCCATCAATCGTAGCCATTGCGGTAAGCGCGAACATATCGCTAGTCGGATTCACTCCACGCACCGAACCATCGACGAGAAGAAAATGAATCGTCTCTGGGTGAAAACTGCTGAAACCACGTTTACAGGCATTACTGCCACCCGGACCGCCAATTTCCACGCAGCGATCGAAGTCTCGAAGAAAAATTCGCGACTCAGGCACAACGGAACCCTTGTTGTACTGGCCATAGGAATAGGCCCATGCAGTTTGCCTAAGGTGAGGTCCGTTGATAGACCGCTCTCCCACGAGCAGCGTGAAGGACGTCCCGTCAACAATCTGTGCATGCCGAACTGGTTTGAGTATTGGGCCATCCAAAACAGGACCTGAATTGCCCGTTACAGTCAACATTCCGCGAGTCCGCGACCTTTGCGTACGGCCAGCAATACCTGGGAAAGTTCCCCACCAGCCGCCCGGCGTCTCATTGGTTCCAGTAACTCCGGCGTACGAACCGGACGCCCAGTCCAACTCCTTGCCCGGCCCAGTTGCCCGGGGGCCTGGTTCTGTATTGACCGGTTCACTTGGACAAACATAGGCCGGGACGTGCTGCAAGCGCACGGCTGCGTTGTTGGGGTGATCGTTCGGTACCGAATTGTCGTAGAGATCAAAGAGCTGCTGGTGTTCTAGATACGGCAGAATGGCGATCGTCCAGGTCATGAACCGTTTACTGTTGCAACATTTTCCACTGCCCGTGGTGCCGGGCGGGAATTCTCGCTTGGCAGACTCGTAGTTATTTATCGCCAGTCCAATCTGCTTGAGCTTGTTCACACATTGCGTACGGCGAGCCGCCTCGCGTGCTGCTTGAATGGCCGGCAACAATAGGGCGACCAGGATGCCGATGATGGCGATCACCACCAACAGCTCGACTAAAGTAAAACCACGACCTGGACAGTCCCTACCACGAAGGGCCCTAGAACTTCTGGCAAGGGACTTACCTCTAACAACGCAATAAAAAGAACAAAGCATTTTTATGCTCCTAAGGGTTTCGATTGTCCGTACTCGAGCAAGCTGGGTAGGCCGGAACGAGCGGTAGCGCTGTTCCGGCAAAACGGATAGTCAAAGCATCGAGTCTGTTGCCGGAACTCGCACAACTCGTTCCGGCCTACATTACTCCACTTCATGGGTGCTCTCATGTCCAATGCCTCCAAAGTCCTGTCTTACGTGCGCCGGCGCCGGGCCGTCAGGCCCATGGCCGACATGGCTACACAGATCGCCAGAACGGCCGAGGCCGGCTCGGGCACTGCGCCGGCCGCCGGTAGGCTGGCCGTGGTGCCAAAGTTGTTCTGCCAATCGGTCAGGGTGCCAACGCCCGTATCTCGCTGCCAGAGCAGGAAATCAGCCCCATCCACGTCTCCATCCTGGTCAAAGTCGCCGGCTGTGCCGGGCCCGACCAGGGCGTTCACTTCCGCCTGCGAGAGCTTGTGATCGTAAATCCTAAAATCGTCCATGCCGCCGGCCCATCCTCGTTGATGTGCACTTCCATCGGCGGAATGGGTCGTGCCGATCGTGACTCGATTGTCGTTCGACAAATCCGTATTGACGACTTTGGTAAAAGGAGCCCCACCGTTGATATTGGCCGCCAGGACCCCGTCGACGTACACCGACAGATCATCACTGCTGTTCACGCCGTCGGCCCCCAGTTCCCAGGCCACCGCAAGGTGGAACCACTGGTCTACCGGCAAAGGGGTGGCGGGAAACGATTTTATGTTCGTATCTCCAGGCGCGGTCTGTATCAAGCCATTACTACGGAGGCGTATTGTCCAAGCATTTCCATTCGACTTTGACCCATCAGCATTACCACCCCAAGCCACGATCATTTGATCCGACTGCGGTGTTACCAAGCTAGAATCCTGGTAGAGCCAAACCGCCACGGAGCGAGCCCCACTGCCGCCGATGCCTTGGAAGGTATCCGCAATCGCGTAGTCGTTGGAATCGACAGCATTCGGGTCATCAGGAAGCCCCGTGTTGGTATTGGTGTTACTCAGGAACAACTGATTTCCAGCTCTCCCGCCAACATTGGCTAGAATGTCGGCACCGAAACCGGTGGTCGTAGTATCCCACTTCGCCTGGTGAGTCGCATCACTCAGCGTGGCGTCTTTAGCCGGGCTGTCAACGGAGGAGGGCGTAGCTGAACCTGCACCTCCACCCAGCACCGTCTCAAATTCCCAATGGGCGACTAAGGCTGCTTGGGCGGACGAGGCCACCATACCGACGAGCATCGCCATCACCATAACAACATTCTTATTCACGGTACCCTTATTCACAAGAATCTACCTCCCAGCTTCGGAAAAGAAACAAACACTATCTCACGCCAGCATCCCAGTTGAAAATCAAGTCGCTAAGAAAATATATTTCGCCACGGATGAAACACAGATTGAACACGGACTATATTAAAAAGGATGTCGCACGCTTCTTTCCTTTTGATCTGTGTTTCATCCGTGTTCAATCCGTGGCTAACAGTCCGTTGAAAAAGTAACATTTGACGCAATTCATAACCCGACGCGTTAGCGAGGGATGCCCAAACAAGCGTTTTTTGTCCCTCGCTAACGCGTCGGGTTACGATGACGACTATTTCAACAGGCTGCTAACTTCCATCTTCTTTTCACTTTGAGTTATTCCATGCCCCATTCCAGTGCGTACCAAATGCCCTTGGAGCCTGCCCCAGCTCCAAGGGCGACGAAAGCAGGCACGCTATGACCAACGCCGCCGACGTGTGGCGGCCAGCGCTATCGTACAAACAAGTATCCAAGAGGCTGGCTCCGGCACGACCGCAACGGCAGCCACAACGGCTGTTGTCCCGAATTCGGTTTCCCAAAGGGCCAGATTGGTTGCGTCCCCAAGATCGCGTTGCCATTTGAGGAAGTCGGCGCCGTCGACGTCGCCATCACCGTCGAAGTCGGCAGTCGCAGGCGCCACAATCGACTCCGGCGAGGCTCCACCAAACAACAGGGAAACTTCTGCTGCTGTCAGCGACTGGTCCCAAATCGCGACATCGTCCATGAGGCCATTGAAACCATTACCGAATCGTTGTCCATCTTCGGCTTCAAACGGTGAGCCGATGCCAAAGACTTTTACCAAGCTGTTGTCCCCCCCGTCGTTGAGCCCATCATAGCTGAAGGGAGTGCCGGCAACGGTCCCTTCGTTCGTACCGTCCACATAGAGGGTCACATTGTCCTGTTCCCAAACGAAGGCAAGGTGTAGCCACTGCTCAACATCCAGAATGACCAAATTCTCGTCGTCCCCTGGAAATGCTGTGAAGCCTCCGTTATCAGCTCCGCTACCCATTAGCAAATTGCGGGTTGGAGCACCGGTAATGGCGACCCCTCCACCGTCAGTCGCATTGACCCCATTAGAAGCCTGCGAAAAGATCCGCATACCTGGTTCACGTCTCTCACGAAGGTTGATCCACATTGAAACGGTAACCTGGTCGTTCGGATCCGTACTGCCAATTGGAATATTCATGCCAATGTCGCCGCCGTTCACCCAGCTTTGAACAAAGGTTGCAGGGGGGACGCCACTTGAACTCTTATCGGCGTCTTTAAATTTCCAGTCAAAATCGAGCGCTCCGGTCGAATGGCTGAGGCCCGGCGGCAGGCCTGTAGTAATCCAGCCATCATGCAGGTCGAGTTGGTCAACGGTTACAAAGTTTGTCAGTACTCCCGGGTTCCCACCCGCTACGCTATTCGCCGCGGTGAGGCTGGTCGGATTCGTAGCCCCTTCATCAAACGGCCAGTATTGAACCAGATCGGCCTTTGCAGGCGCGCCATAAAAAAAGCTTAGAAACATTGCCAGAACGGGCAATGCACTGAGCCGGCTGAGGTAAGAGTGTCTGTGCATCATCAGATGTTCTCCTTCGTGTTAAAATGGTTTCAAGTTTCCAGTCAATTAAATTCAGTCGTAGCCGTAGCAGTTCCGGAAAATAAATCCGGTCTTGCCGGAACTCGCGTAGCTCGTTCCGACCTATCCTAATTTCTTTCACGCAGTCAGCATGGTTGGGCTGTCCCCACCTCTGTATTGTGAACTCAATGCCCCAGTCCCGATATCAGATTTGCGCAAATCTTTTATCGGAATTTTACCTGTTCGGTCGCCCTGAGTAGGAGAAACACGGGATTAACACAAATGGGGGGCGTGGCGGAACCGCAATCAAGACCGGTAGGATTCTCTCGCAAAGGCGCAAAGAAGGAGCAGGCCCTGATAGGTCGCTTCCTACCCGTCTTTATTCGTGTAATTCGTGGTTCCCTCTTTTCAGTTTGAGTTGTCTGGCATTTGCAATTTGATCATTTCTTTACGCCTTTGCGAGAGATGCTCTTATGTTCGATTTTCCGAAAATCTTCGCGCCACACAGAGAAAATGGACCGTAGGTAGTTGCGATTGACATACTCGATTTACCATGGGAGTATTTTTCTTTGTTGATTTGGAGCCGTTACGCTCAATGGAAGAGGGATATTTGCTCAATAGAAGAGGAGTGCCGTAGCTACTCTTCGCAACCGTTTTTCTACTTTTTCTTTCTGTTTCGCCATGAAATCTGATCCACACATCGCCCTGCTGATCGAAACGTCTAACGCCTATTGCCGAAATCTTTTGCTGGGAGTTGCCGACTATGTTCGAGACAATCGCCCTTGGTCGCTTTACCTAGGTGAACATGAGCGAGGTGCGCTAGTCCCAGGCTGGCTTCGTCGTTGGAAGGGCGACGGGATCATCGCCCGAATTGAGGACGAAACGATGGCCCAAGTGATTGTTGATATGGGCGTTCCGACCGTGAATGTTAGCGCCTCTGATTTCGTCAAAGAGATGCCGACCGTTGTCGACAACGAAGAGGTGAAAATTCGTACGGCTTTTGAACACCTGCAGGAAAGGGGCTTCCGGGAATTCGCTTTCTGTGGAACTGCAGGTTACATTTGGTCCACAACGCGAGAAGAACTTTTCAAACGGTTGGTACACGAAGCAGACTGTGCTTGTCACATTTACAAGAATCCCTCGTCAGGAAAGCACCACGATAACTGGGAACAGGAGCAGACCAAAGTCGTAAAATGGCTGCAAAACTTGCCTAAGCCGGTTGGCCTGTTAGCTTCTCATGATTTCCGTGGACAGCATGTGCTCGATGCATGCCACCGGGCTGAGATCGCCGTGCCGGAGCAGGTGGCTGTCATCTCGCTGGGAGACGATGACGTGCTGTGTAATCTTACCTCGCCGTCGATGACAAGTGTTGCATCCGCTCCCCGAGACGCTGGTTACAAAGCCTCCTCAGTACTGGACCAACTGATGGCGGAAAAATCGGTCAGTCCGCGACTTTTACTGTTGGAGTCGTTTTGGGTTCATCAACGGCAATCGACCGATGTGATGGCCATTGATGACGAGGATGTTGTCACCGCATTGCAAATGATTCGCCGGCAAGCTTGCGACGGCATCAAGGTGGAAGATCTCTTGAAGAAGGTTCCACTATCCCGCCGTCAGTTGGAATTGCGATTCAAGAAGCTCGTGGGACGAACACTCCATGAAGAAATCCTTCGCGTGAAGATCACCCATGCAAAGCAACTCGTCGCGCACTCGAAACTGCCCTTGTCTGATATCGCCAACCGGGCCGGATTTGCGCATGCTTCGCACATGGGCGAAGTCTTTCAAAACAAGCTCGGCGTCACGCCAAGCGAATACCGGGCAAGGTTTTCGTAGTCGACCCGAGTCCTCCGCTGCGTGACACGCACCTGCCGAGAACCTGGCTTTGGTTCGACGAAGTGCATAGGGGCTCCTCCATTAATAATCAAACTGAAAACCCATTCGGAGGAAACCACGAAATAGACTAAACAGACCACTACTGTCAGGTTATAAGTTACTCAGAGTGAAAGCTGTCGGCTGTCAGCTATCGGCTATCAGCCAGAAAATGCACCTCGTCCAGCGGTTTTCTTGCTGAGAGCCGACGGCCGATAGCCGACAGCCCATCCGGTGAAAATAGTGTTTTATACCGTTCAGGGTCAGCAATGGTTTTCACTTTGAGTAAGTTAATAAGCCAAATAGGGCTCATCCGACTAAAGCGCACCTGGGCCCTGGAATCGCTCCACCCAACTACTACCGGCTAAAGCCGGTAGGTTCGAGGATTCATGAGTTGCGGACTGAAGTCCTTCGCTCACGAAGAAGTAATACTTGGTAGGGTGACAGGTTCTGCCGGCGTATTGGGCCAACCACGACGAAGCATTTCGTTGCCGACTTGCTTCACCTTACCGAAAAACGGTAAAAACCCAAATGGTTCGCCTGAAGGCGAGGGTTTTGGACCCATCGTGGAGACAACAAGTCTTGTAGATAGATTGGACTCAAAGACAATGCACTTCTTGAAAATGAGCGTAGCGCTGACGATTCTTTGCTGCGTCCTGAGTAGTAAGACTATTGCCACTTCTGGGGCTCGCCCCAACATTCTTTTTATTTACACCGATGATCAGTCACACCGAAGCGTTAGTTGCTATCCGGAAGCACACGACTGGATTGGTACTCCAAATATCGATGAACTGGCAAAACAGGGTGTTCGCTTTCATCGAGCCTACATCGGCACATGGTGCATGGCATCGCGGGCCTCAATGCTCACCGGACTGCATCCATTTGCTATCGAATCGATGCGGATGGACGGCAAGTATCCCGGCAGCGAATACAATCCCGACAAGTGTCGTTTCTGGCCCCGGTACCTTCGCGCGGCCGGATACACGACGGCACAGATCGGCAAGTGGCATACGGGCCGAGATACCGGATATGGTCGTGATTGGGATTTTCAGGCGGTTTGGAACCGACCTGGTCACCCCGAAGACTCGGCAAATTATTACGGCCCGCAATTGATTAGTTTCAACGGTGCGTCGTCGGTTCCAGTGGAAGGCTACTCGACAGACAACTATACCGACTGGGCTGTAGACTTTATTACCAACCAGACGGATGAACATTTTCTTCCGCACGGCAGACATGCTGATAAGCCTTGGTACCTCTGGCTCTGTTATAGCGCCGTTCATGGTCCGTCGACTCCCGCCGACCGCCACCTGCATGATTATCAGGACAGCGTGACTCCGATACCCGAGGATATTTTTGGGCCACGGCCTAACAAGCCACCCTATTTGAGAGAGCGAACGAAATGGAAGCGGGATGCTGATGGAAATCCTCAGGGCCTTGATGCTGAGGTTCGCAAATACAACCGATGCGTGCGTGCATTAGACGAGGGTGTCGGCCAATTGATGCGGGCCTTGCACGACTCCGGACAACTGGAGAACACGCTTGTTGTTTTCACTTCGGATCAGGGTTTCGCATGGGGCCAACACGGGCTGAAAGAGAAATGGGCCCCTTACGACGCCGCACTGCGTGCCCCGCTCATCATCAGTTTTCCTTCTCGGATTCCAACGGATCGGGTATGCACGACGCCAGTTGGTGGGATCGATTTGATTCCCACATTCTTGCGATATGCCGGTGTCGAGCACCCTTGGATGCTGTCCGGGCACGACCTTACGTCACTGCTTGAAGATCCTGCGAGCGATTGGCCACATCCGGTCATGATCTGCCAGACCGACCGCATCTATGGTTCGGCAACCGCACCGTTACCGGTTGGGAAGGATGTTTATCACGCGGGACTTCCATGGTACGTGTTGCTGACGAAAGGTCGGTACAAATACATCCGCTACTTAGCCGACGGCGAAGGGGAAGAGTTTTACGATCTTGAAGACGACCCGGACGAACTTCACAATCTCATTGCTGCTGGGCGATGCACCGAATTGATCGACCAATACCGTTCCGGTTTGATGAGTGAACTGCGCCGCACCAGAGCACCATTCGTTGACACCATGCCGCCAGTGAGATGATAGGTTCAAGAGAACCTTCAATTACAGGACCAACGCATCAATAACGGTCGTATTTGCATCTACTCAGAGTGAAAACTACTGCTGACCCTGAACGGTATAAAATACTATTTTCACCGCATGGGCTGTCGGCTATCAGCAAGAAAACCGCTGGACGAGGTGCATTTTCTGGCTGATAGCCGATAGCTGACAGCCGACAGCTTTCACTCGGGGTATTTAGGGCACCTCTAATAATCCTCTGCGATTGCGGCGAATCTGATCTGGCGCTAAATTGTTGGTACAGGTAGGGATTTGTTTCATATTTTCCAGGGAGAATTCAATGCAACCGAGCTTTTTTGATTTTGAGGACCGTTGGGAAAATCTTCGCAATCTTAATGCGGCTAAAGTTCTGGTTCGCCTGAATTCCCAAGTCGACTGGGAGGTTTTCCGTGCTCAGCTGGAAACGATCCGCCTCAAAGAACGCAAGAGCAACGCAGGCCGCAAGCCATTTGACGTGATTTTGATGTTCAAAGTCATGGTGTTGCAATCGCTTTACAATTTGTCGGATGAACAAGCCGAGTTCCAGATCAAAGACCGTATGTCGTTCATGCAGTTTTTGGGATTGAACTGGCAAAGCCGGGTTCCCGACCAGAAAACCATTTGGCTTTTCCGCGAACAGTTGACGAAGGCGGGGCTCGTGAAGCCGTTGTTTGAACGCTTTGAGCAGCTTTTGGTCGATCAGGGTTACGAAGCACGGCGGGGACAAATGGTGGACGCGACGTTGGTAAATGTTCCGATTCAGCGCCATTCTAAGGATGAACACGAGCCAAGGATGAAAACAAGCAGATCAAAGAAGGCGAGACTCCCGAAGACTGGTCGGAATCGAAGCGTCGCCAAAAAGACACCGACGCTCGCCACACAAAGAAGCGCAAGAAGAGCTTTTTCGGTTACAAGAACCATGCCAACATTGACGCCGAGCATAAAATCATTCGGGACTACGAGATAACAACCGCGTCGGTGCATGACAGTCAGGTTTTTGACGATCTGCTCGGTCCGGCAGAATCGAACCGGGACGTTTATGCGGACAGCGCTTACCGCAGCAAGGAAACCGAGAAGACCTTGGAACAAGGCAACTACCAAAGCCATGTTCACGAGCGGGCTTACCGCAACACGCCACTGACCGACGAGCAAAAAGAGGCCAATCGCAAGCGGTCTCAAACACGAGTCCGAGTCGAACACGTTTTCGGCTCCCAACTTCAACTGGCAGGCGACTTGTTGATCCGCACCGTAGGAATCGTCCGAGCCAAAACAAAAATTGGTTTACGAAACCTGAGCTACAACCTGAATCGCTACAGCTTATTGAATTCGAAGGCTGTCGCCCAATGACGCGAAAAAACAAGGGAGTTGCAGCGGTGAATCATCGCCAGCAACCAAGAAAACGACAAAATGATCAAAACTCAAGCAGCAAAAAAGTAGATTTCACACCGAGAAACGAAGAAATTCCCCAGTCCAAATTTTGAAACCCCGAATAATTCAAGGCAATTCGTGCTCAACGAATTCCTAGAGGTTCCCTTTAGTTCAGTTCAGCGGTCCTGCTGCATCTGTTGTTTCAACTCTTGGTTGAGTTCCTCAACCTTCTCCGGCCAGCTCGAAGCGACGTCGGTCTTTTCGTACGGGTCGTCGATGATGTTAAACAACTGCGGTGCCTGATTGTTGCGGAGATGCCGAATGAGTTTCCAAGGACCGACGCGAACGGCCGTCTCTCGATTCGTCCTCCAATACAGGATGCGTTTCGAGAGGTCAGGAGACGGTTGGCCGGTCAAGGCAGACCAGATGTTCCGTCCCTCCAGCTTCAGGCTGGGATCGATTTTCACGCCAATCAGACTTGCGAGGGTGGGATACCAGTCCAGAATGCTGACCGGAGCAGCGACCACTCCTGGCTCGAGATGTCCCGGCCAGTTGACCAGTGCCGGAACACGGATTCCCCCTTCAAACAGATGCGATTTCCAGTCCCGTAAAGGGAGGTTGTTTCCTTGAACCTTGGCCGGCGGGAACTTTCCTCGGTATTCCGATTTGGGAGAACTCCAACTTTTTTGTCCGCCGTTGTCGCTGGAATAGATGATCAGTGTGTTGTCGCGTTTTCCCGTTCGGTCCAGAGCCGCGATGATCTGTCCGATGCCGTCATCCATGTGCGTCAGACTGGCGGCATACAGTTTACGGTCCGCATTTTGAATGCGGCCTTCGTACATCGCCAGCCATTCCGGCGGCTCTTGGAGTGGAAAGTGCGGCACATTGTACGGCACGTACAGAAAGAACGGCTGGTCGCTTTTCCGCTGGATGATGCGAATCGCTTCCCTGGTGAGCAGGTCGGTTACATGCCCTTCTTCATCGATCAGCCGGTCCTGCCGCCACCTGTAACCGAAGTGCGTATATCGTTTAGGCCCCACTCTATAGCTTCAAGACCATGCAGTCCCACTGAGCCCAAGCCAGGTTGTGCCGGCAAGGCATAAGCAACGCCATAATTTCCACTTGGCGTCCCGGTAACACCCCCAGCAGTCGTTAAGGCTTCTCCTTGAACTTGGTAAGATACCACGAAGCGACGTAGATCAACTCGTGATATCCCATATTTCGTAAGAGTTCTTGGATGCAGTGAAGCGGGATTGAAAGTAATCGTCGGAACTTGAAGCATTGCACCTGCCAGCGATGCCAAGCCTCCACCCAACGAATGCCCCGTAAAACTCAGAGTCCATCCAGGCTTGAGACTCGCCTTGGCCTTTGTCGCGTAGGCTATTGCGGCTGCATATTGCGAGCTAACGTGGCCTGTACCTTGCCTAATTGGACAGCGCCACTTTCGTCCATGATAGCAAGGTTAACTCTGTTTGTGGATTAGAGTTACGCCAAATGGCAAGATTGCGATTGTGGGCGGAGATAGAAAAGACGATCCTCCGCGTTTTGTTTCCAGTCACGAAGACTACGCACGGAGGATCGTCAAGGATGACACTCAAACAAATTGCCGCACTGGGCCGAAAGCTATCGTTGTTTCTCGCATTGTTCGCAGATTGTTTCCGGCGGTGTGAGGGTCGGGAGTTGCTGCGAGTCTATGTCCAAGGACAATTATCCAAGGGTGCATCGTAAAACGGCCGAATCGATTGTCTTGCAATCGGGCACGGCACCCCGAACGCTACAACGATTTCTCGAATCGATCAAGTGGGATGAAGAAAAACTCCGAGATCAATGCCAGCAGATTGTAGCGGGCGACCATGCCCACCCCGAGGCGATCGGTTGCGTGGACGAGTCGGGCACAACCAAGAGCGGTAAAGAAACCGTGGGCGTGCATCGGCACTTCTACGTGACGCAGCTCAGCCATCTGTTCTGCGGGCGCATGCGTCAAGCATACGACGATGCAACGGACGAACAACGGATCAGTGTGGAACAAGTCTGCAGCGCGATGGACGTCTGGTTCGACACAGCGGCCTTCCCCCTCCCTCGGCTCGCCGCAAGCGTTTCGAGGAAGAACTCGACAAGCAGCAATACTATCAACGCCGCAACCAGCAGGCTCGGGAGTCGCACACGAAAACCCGAATCAAACGACTGGCCGCATTGGGCATCGACGTTGCGCGAATCAAATCTTGTCTCCTCGACACAGGATAACGATGATATAGGACGTTCCGCATCAACGACTTACGACAAAAAATAGCCGCAAAGTGGCGCTGTCCAATTAGGAGTCGTCCGTAAATAAGTTACCGAATGTTGCCATTTAAGTCCGAAGCACGAAATCCGAAACAAATCCGAAGCATGAATGTCAAAAAAGCTGCAAATCAGCACGGTTTTGACATTTGAGATTCGGATTTCTGATTTGTTTCGTGCTTCGAATTTCGGATTTCCAACGTCGTGGAATTCGGTAACTTATTTACGGACGAGCCCTGAGAGGGCATCTGAAAAGCAAGGTGATCTAGGCAAGATTCCTGGGGGTCGCGACACTGACTGCTTGGTCTATTTCCCTGATCCCTGCTAGCACGGAGGCTGCGATGTCAATGGTAACTGAACGTAAGGCGTATGCGAGCGATTTAACGAACCAGCAATGGCAACTCCTCGAGCCTCTCCTCCCCGAACAGAAGGAGGGCGGTCGGGAGCGACACGTCGATTTACGAGAAATCCTCAACGCGATCAACTACCGGACACGAACCGGCTGTGCCTGGGAGATGTTACCGCACGCCATTTCCAGAGAGGCTTCCGGTGAAGTCGACCGTTTATGAATACTATCGGGCTTGGCAACGTGACGGCACATGGCAGCGGGTCCACGATATTTTGCGAAGCCCCCTTTTTAATTAAAGCAGCCGCCAGCAGGAAGGCCGTGACGTGAACGCTTCGGCGGGCATGTTCGATAGCCAGTCGGTGAAGACGGTCGAAACGCGGGGCGAGCGTGGTTACGATGCTGGCAAAAAGATCAATGGGCGTAAGCGTCACTTGTTGGTGGACACGTTAGGTTTGATTATTGCGGTTGTCGTGACGGTTGCCTCGGTGCAAGATCGCGATGGAGGCAAGCTCGTGTTTGCTAGCGCTCAAAATCAACCCCGTTTGGAAAAAGTGTGGGCCGGCGGAGGCTATCGAGGCGAATTTCTTGCCTGGACCAAAGAGCATTGTGCGTGGGAAGTGGAGATTGTTCTTCAAGACCCGGACCAGAAAGGGTTTGTGGTCCTGCCTCGACGTTGGGTGGTTGAGCGTACTTTTGGATGGCTTAACCGCTGCCGCCTGTTGAGCAAGGAGTGCGAGGCGACGCTGAAAAGCAGCACCGCCGACATCCAGACGCGATGAGCGGCCTCATGCTGCGTAGGCTGACGAGGCCTCCAAAGTCTTGCCACCAAAATGAAGAATTACTTGCCCATATTACATAAACTTCCGGATGCCCTCTTAGCGTGAATTAGTGTTCTTTTTTGTGGTTCTTCAGGGAATTTAGTGGCTACCGTTCGAGGAAAGCATTTAAGCTCCCGGCTTTGCCGAGGGGTTGCCTTCGAGGAAAATGTCCTTCGTGGAAATGCTCTGCTTGTTGGAAAGGAGGACTGTTACGCAACCCCCCGGCAAAGCCGGGGGCTGAAATTGTGACTTGGGCATTCTCCTTTCCACGGCAAAATCTAGCCATAAAAATTCCTGAAGAACCTTTTTTGTTAGAAAGCGTCGTTTAAGCTTGTCTGTGTTCAATCCGTGTTTCATCCGTGGCAAAGACATCGTTTTTTGTGACTTTTTCTTTTTTTTGTGGCGATGCAAATCGACCGCAACGGTGCCATTTCGCATGGCTGTAACGATTGAATCGACAACCGCTCGGCCTGGCTTCATGGACAAACCCTACTTGATGTTCCGCCAGAATCCTTCGTCGAATTTATAAACTACGGTTGCTCAGCGGCTTGTCCTGGTGAGTCTCTATGGCTGCTGGGGGTACCTGCCGCGAAAAGGCCGGTGATTTGTATTCCAAATCGCTGGCGGGGCACCTATTCCAGGCTCCAAGGAAAAAGTCCTTGGAGCTTGGAATTTTTTAAGGCATAGACGCGCGTTGTCCCAGTCCGTAGTCTTGGGACTTGTTGTTGGACTCGGAACGCATGCCTGCATTGGATTGTCGATCTAGCTTGCGCTGCTGGTCTGATAAAAAAGGGCTTTGTAAAATGGCAATGGATATGTCTAGCATAACTTCCTCACGCTCTGAAGGCCGAGCGGGTGCCGCATTTTGGACCTTGCTCGCAATCATTGCTCTTTATTTGGTCAGCGCAATTTACGGATTGCCACAGCATGGGACAAAGCTGGTCAATGCGGGCCATGCCGCTGTTACCCATGACGTTACTTCAGCTGACGTTACTTCAGATGTTGGGGGAGAATCAACCACGAAACATGGTGATGGTCATGTCGCCGCTCAGCCCGAAGCAACAAGCGAACATGCGATAACCGTTGCGCCGCCCTACTGGACCATCATCCCGTTTGTGCTGCTTTTGGGGGCCATTGCCGTTTTGCCGCTTCTCCCCGCTACGGAACATTGGTGGGAACATAATCTCAATCGGTTCAAAGTCGCTGCGATACTCGGTGCGATCACGCTTGGCTATTTTGCCTTATTACACCAGACGCCCATCGAAGCCCATTGGCCTGCCCGCCAGATGGTGGAGCCTGGCAGCGCTACGGCCGATGTTGGGTTTGTCAAAGCCATTGTTGGCAATGCAATTCTTGCGGAATATATTCCGTTTATCGTTCTGCTGTTCAGCCTTTACACCATCGCTGGTGGTATTCGCATTGAAGGCGACCTGCAGGCCAATCCGCTTACCAATGCATTGTTCATGGCTGCGGGAGGATTGCTCGCCAGCTTTATCGGCACCACCGGTGCGGCAATGCTGTTGATTCGACCGTTGCTAGAAACCAATCAAGAGCGCAAACATGTGAAGCACACGGTCGTTTTTTTCATTTTCATTGTGTGCAACTGCGGCGGCTGTTTGCTGCCCATTGGCGACCCGCCGTTGTTCTTGGGCTACTTGCACAAAGTTCCCTTTCTGTGGACGCTAAATTTATGGGAGCCTTGGTTGTTCCTCAACGGGCTCCTCCTGCTAACCTACTGCCTGCTCGACCAGTTTTTTTTCTATCGTACGGAAACCATCAAGGACATCGAACGGGATATCGAGCAAACTCGCCGCTTGCGGATTAGTGGATGGAAAGTCAATGGGCCGCTGCTGCTGGGCGTTGTGCTGGCGGTAGGGTTGCTTGATCCGAGCAAGGCGATTCCCGGCACCGATTGGCATGCTTGGATGTATCTGCGAGAAATCGTGCAGTTGAGTCTGGTGGCTGCATCGCTTTACTTTGGATCGGAGATGGTTCGTAAGGCGAACAACTTTAATTACCATGCGATTGTCGAAGTGGCCGTGTTGTTTATCGGTATCTTTGTTTGCATGCAGCCGGCTCTCCAGATTCTCAGCGTGCAAGGAGCAGCGCTCTCGGCCCATCTCGACCCGGCAGGATTTTTCTGGGCGACTGGAGTACTGTCGTCGTTCTTGGACAATGCACCAACCTACCTGGTCTTCTTCCAAACTGCTCAATCGGCAGGTTCCGAGGCGGCAACACTCGTCGCCGGCATCCCCGAGCATATTCTTGAGGCGATCAGTCTGGGCGCCGTCTTCATGGGGTCGATGACCTATATCGGCAACGGACCCAACTTCATGGTCAAAGCGATCGCCGAGAAATCGGGCGTCAAAATGCCTAGCTTCTTCGGCTACATGGGTTACAGCGTAGCATTTCTGTTGCCGCTATTATTGCTAACTGTGTGGCGATATTTGATGTAGTATTAGTTGGACAGCGCCACTTTGGACGAAGCAAGCGTGACTAAGTGCTTGCTACCCATTTGTTTGCATGGTTCTTCTGGGAATGTTCTTCTGGAATTTTCGTGGGGGAATTTCGTGGGAGGATTTTCAGGGGACCGGTGCTCCGAGCATCATGTCCCGTAGGGACAAGAAAGCTACTCGTTCGTCGCGATCTGCCACGAAAATTCCTCCGGAAGGTTTCGTCGCAACTCAGTACAAATTCACCACTTAACCATGCTGTCATTGCTCAAAGTGGTGCTGTCCAACTAGGCATTAGCCCGAATTATTCACGAGATCGTTTTTTGAAAGCGTAGCTCCTAGGAGATAGGGCACGTCGATCTTAGTGGCTTGGATGCGCGCGCATCCCCCTCTTTCCCCCAGGGGTCTGTGTCATGGTGCGGTGATTGAAAAAGAGGAAGAAAAACAGATCGCCGAGGTATCAGCCTCGCAGAACCAACGATTGGTGCGCATGAGAGGGCGGCGGAACCCAATTGCGACAACGAGCTCCGTGCGGGGCACTCCACCGCGATGCAAGCCGAAGTTGGCCAATCTGCTTCGTCATGACCTTCCAAAACGAACGGACACTCTCCTCGATGTGGAGCCACACGCGACGAGCGTGCTTGACCACGCGACCCCCTGCCCGCAACACCGACTGCTGAAAACGATGCAGGTCCCAACTGCCACCCAAGGCCGCTTCAAACTCATTGCGCAACATCGTGGTCATGTTGAAAGCCAACATCGCCAGCAACATCGTGACTTCGTTTTCGACAAACTCGCGAGATGAAAGATGCGGGCCCGATCACTTCGTTGAATTCTCCCAACCGATCTTCGAATGTGCCTCGCTTGCGATAGTGGGCCAGTATTTCTTCGCCGCTTCGCAAGGTCCTTGGCCAATTCGTAACCAGGAAGAAGTAGCGTGGGAGCAAGTTGAGCTGTCCGGTCTTGGAATCGGGCTTGTCGACCACGACCAGAATCAAGCGCTGAGCATGCTCCCAACTTTCGGCTTGATGCTTGCCAAGCTCAATCACTTTCTCATAGCCCCCGGACGGTGGGCGCCCTGGCGGCCGATCAAGATGCGGCTCGGCCAAACGATCGAGTACCGCATTCTTCTTCAAACGCCCGCAAAACCGCACATTTTCGCTGCTCAGCTCATCCATCACGCTGCCGAACGCAAAAGCCCGCGTCCAAACGCAAGTCAAAACTGCGTGTCATCTGACGTGCCTGCCCGATGACCTGCTGCATGAATCGCTTTGTCCCTTGCGCGGTGTGAACTTGCCCTTGCCTGAGTATCGCATGGATAAAGCCGTTGCCCAAGCGATGCCCGTTGCGAGTGCTATCGTAATCGCCATCCACCGAGAAGCTGGCGACCAGTGGATGGTAAACCGTATCGCGATAGTAGCCGTTGTAACTGCTGCCTTGTTGCTGGCCGTGAACCTTGATGGGAAAGCTGTCGACGTCGATGGTGGCTCGCATCACGGCGTGATCTCCACCCCGACCCGTACTGCGCAAGTGGCGGTGCGTCCAATCAAAGAGACCGAAGCGAAGCGCCTCGCGGTTTTCAGGAGAAGCCAACCAATCGATTAACCGAGACTGCGTCGGCTGACTGGCCAGTCGCTACTCGAGAACTTCTTCACCCGGCCGATCCCACGTTGCCATCCGCAGCGCCGGATCGTGCGCGAGGCGGTCGAGGTCGTCTTGATTCTCGCTCCCCAGGGCCAAGGCATCGATTCGCTTCAGCCCTCGCTGATGATCTGCCTCCCGCAGCAGTACGGCACCGGCATGCGAGGTGAGTTTTTGCGAGAACGTTTGAACCTTGATTGAACGGTTGAATTCTGGTTCAAAAAGAGTATTTTGTGTTTCACCCATCGCGTGATCCTTCGGTGTTAGGGGAAATGTTTTTTGTAACCGTTCACGGGTTCAATAATTGCTAGAGCGTTATTTTAGCGATTCCGCTACAGTTCTGCCATGGACGGCAGAGATCGAATCATCGATGAGCTTCATGCACTTGTTGCGAAGCAGACGGCGCAGATTGAACAATTGATGGCTCGGATCGAGGAGTTGGAGTTGGCGCTAGCCAAGGCCCAGAAAGATTCGTCCACGTCCTCCAAGCCGCCCTCCAGTGATATCATCAAGCCGAAACCTTCAAAAAAGACTCCTGGGCGGCGAAAAAAAACCTCGACGGGGTGGGCAGCCAGGGCACGAGCAACACCTCCGCGAGCCGCTGCCGCCCGAGCGCATCGACGAAACCATCGAATACGAAATCGATGACGGCGAAGTAGAACGGCTCAGACTGACGCCGACTGGCGACTTCGATGTTATCCAGCACATCGAACTACCAGAAACTCCGGTGCATGTCACCGAACACCGGCTGGCCGTCTACCAGGATGGCGACAGCAACCTCTACATCCCCGACTGTCCCGAACTGAAGGGCCCGAACTGAAGGGCCCGATCTTCGGGCCGCGGCTCTTGGCAACGATCGGCTGGCTCAAGTCAATGGGCCACTGCAGTTACTCGACCCTCGAAGCGTGGATGGAAGACGTCTTGCAGGTGCCCGTCTCGCGCGGCTACTTGGCCAAGCTTTGCACCGGCACGATCTCCACATCGCCAAGACGCGGTCACGAGAAGTGCTGGAAAAGCTGGTCGGACCAGAGTTTGCAGGCTATCTGAACTTGGATTACTTCTCGGCCAACTGCTCGTTCGCGTGGAACTTCTGGATCAAAGCCCAGTACTGCTGGGCCCACTTGATACGCGACATCCGGTTCCTGGAAAAACACCCGGACAAAAAAACGAACGTTTGGGCCGGGCAGCTTCTGGACCGGTCGCGGCGGCTGTTTGCGGCCGAGTGCTTTGACAACCCCTCATCCCAGCAATGGCAAAGCACTAGCACCGCCGCGACAAGATGACGGCCGATGGTTTTCGCCGTTCGATGCTCACACACCGTGACCGTTTTCTTGACCTGGTTCGCAAGCCTCCTCCCACCAAGGAGGCCGCGAATCTTGCTGCGCGGTTTGCGGTTGTGGAGTATTTCGACGAGGAAACCTCGGAGACGGGCCAGTATGATCTGCCGCAGGACTACTTTCGCTTCATGTTTGCCGAAGGGGTTGAACCGACGAACAATCACAACGAACAACAGATTCGCCACTGCGTGATCGATCGCCGAATCACGCAAGGCACCCGAGGCGAAGCAGGTCAGCGCTATCACGAGCGGATGTGGTCGGCGATTGCCACCTGCAAGAAACAAAATCGCAACTTCTTCGCCTTCCTCCTCGATTCAATATCCGCCCAACGCAACCAAACCCCCGCCCCTTCACTGCTCAACGCCTAGATCCCGTGAACGGGTACGCGAAATGAACCACAAAGAACACAAAGAATAGAATTCGATCGGTTATTCAACTGAGTCAATAGAGGTGCAAATGTGACCAAGCTTAGGAGCGAGAGTAAGCGATTTGTTCGATGAATCCTTCGTGCTACTAACGATCAATTTCTTTGGGTGGCGCAAAGATTTTTCGACAGGATTATCAGGATCAGCAGGATAGTGGTCCATTGGATTCATCCCGTTTATCCTGCAAATCCTGTCAAAATTGGTTGTTTGGTTGCGTCCAACGGCTGCGTTAGGTTCTTCGTATTACTAACGATCCAAATCTTCGCGCCTTGCGCAAATTCATACAGAGCCGTGAATGGAAGTCCCATGAGTGAAAAGAGATAGATCAAGTATGCTTTTCAAGGAATTGAACCACGGAGTACGCGGAGATCGCAGAGAAAATCCCTAAAAAAAGACCTCTGCGATCTCTGCGTTCTCTGTGGTGATAAAAAAGAATCTGACATTTTGGTTGCGGCTATGCCGCGCTGGGTCCTTCGTGGTTTATTTTTCTTCCATCCCGTGAACGGTTAGCCACCAGGATACGGCGGCTTTCGATGTTCCCTTTTGGTCGAGCAATCGGTTGAGCTTGTTCATGGAGTTGGAGCTGGCTGCTCGTCAGGCGGAAAACTGGTCCACATTTCCCAATCATCCCAGTAAATCTGGGTTACTCCACCATTCTCTCGTATGAGGTCAACCAGAGTGGGACTGGTGTAGAGCTTGAAAAGGCTGAGATCCTGCATCCCATTGGGCGACGGATCATCGGGATGATGCGTGTAGTCATGCACATCAAATACAACGATCTTCGTGCCATCCTCACGGGTCAGTGCCCAGTAAAAGCGTCCGGTCTTATAGTCTCCCTCCTTGAAATAGGTTTCTGTCTGCAACCACTCCCCGAACGGGATGGTACAATCTCTGCACTCAACATCCCACACACTCTGGTATGTCGACATTGAGTTGACCCACACTTCCCCTGTCAGACCGAATCGCAACTTTTTTCCGGCTCCAGCATCTTTGCGGATCGCAAGTGTAATTCGAAAGGTATTGGTGATTGTCTTTTTCCCCCCGGCAAGATTACTCCAGAATTCTGCGAGGGTGAACCACATGGGCGGGTGGGCGTTTAGCACACTGGCTGTGCCGATCGCACCGTCATGCTTTGCTATCGCGCTAAGATCATGAGGCAGGAGTATCCTGGACTTGGAATACCATTCCTTTAAGTCCTTTCTACCAGAATAGGAGGACTGCATTCTGGCTTTTCTCATTTTGCCTTCCACAGGACCCTTGTACCAATAATGAAGAACCTTGTTTTCAGGGTTCAAGGGGTCGGCAACGATGCTCGCAATACGCGAGGACGTATCTCCTGAACCATAACCGTAATAGATCCGGAAGCGACCAAAATGCTTGTTGCGTTCAAGGTTTTCCACCCAATCATTTGGCCCACTAACGGAAGTATCAATTCCCGTGATGTCTATTCCCGGGCTACGGCTCTCTTCGTGAATGAGTTGGTGCAAGGTAGAACCTGCCTCGAATCCGCTATGAAAAAGCAACTGTCCGTTTTGCCCCAACGCGGCTCTCGTCGAAAAGACCAATAGGAACAGAGAGAGTGTTGCGGAAATGCACATGCTTGTTTTTCCCGAAGTCCTGTTATCATCTGAGGCCCCTAAGTTGTGGTGAACTGGGTTTCTGAAGCCCTCGATTCTATCTGGCGCATGTTCGGAATGCAAGAATTAGCTTGGATGTTACACAAGAATCGATCTCTGCTGCACCTAGAAAACTCTGCAATTACTCGCCAAACCGAGTATTGTAAAAAAGTCATCAGCCCTGATGCTTGTAGGAGGGCCGGTTGCCTAGCAGTTACCATCTCGGTACGATCTGTTCAAGCAGGCGATTCGAGCCTCTCGGAACAACGCCAATCAAAGGAAATGGAAAGTGAAAAGCAGAATGAAAACCACAGGGCGAGTCGTCGTGCAAGCGGTCTGTGCTGTTTGTATTTTTTTCGTCAGCCTGACAGCATGGGCCGATGCCCGCAAACCTAATGTTCTGTTTATTGCGGTGGACGATCTGCGACCGCAACTTGGCTGTTATGGCGTGAGTAGTATGCACACCCCGAACATCGACCGACTCGCTTCGCAAGGCACCCTTTTCCGTCGGTCCTACTGCATGGTTCCGACCTGCGGAGCGTCGCGTGCCAGTTTGATGACCGGTATCCGCCCGGCGCGAAACCGTTTCGTCAACTATCTTGCTTGGGCCGAAAAGGATGCCCCCGGCATCGCAACGCTCAACACACATTTCAAGAACCACGGCTATTACACGATTTCCAATGGCAAAGTCTTTCATCATCCCGAAGATAGTTCCACAGGCTGGTCGGAACCGGCATGGCGAGCCGGTTATTTGCAAACAGCCGATGTGCCAGCCTATCAGCTTGCTAAAAACAGGGCCCTTCAAGAAGAAGGAGCCCAGAGATCGGGACGTCCAGGCAAAAAACGCGGCCCGGCGTTTGAAACCGCCGATGTGCCCGACAACGCCTACGCCGACGGAATACTCGCCGAGAAGTCGATTCAAGACCTGCGGCGTCTTGCCACGATGGAACAGCCATTTTTTCTGGCAGTGGGATTCTTTAAGCCCCATTTACCGTTCGTCGCACCGAAAAAATACTGGGACTTGTATGACCGCTCGGCAATCCATCTCCCGGCAACCTACCATCGTCCGAAGAACGCGCCCGACGAAGCGTTTCACAATTGGGGCGAACTGCGACACTATGCCGGCATCCCAGACGAAGGACCGCTTCCAGACGAAACCGCTCGATCCCTGATCCATGGGTACTATGCCTGCATCAGCTACACCGATACCCAGGTTGGCAAACTTCTGGACGAATTGAAACGTCTTGGTCTAGCCGACAACACGATTGTCATTTTATGGGGCGATCACGGTTGGAACCTGGGCGAACACGCGCTGTGGTGCAAGCACTGCTGTTTCGAGACCTCAATGCACGCTCCACTCATCGTTGCCGTACCAGGAATCAAGGGCGGGAAAACGACCAACGGATTGACCGAGTTCATCGACATCTACCCCTCTCTCTGTGAACTTGCAGGCATCCCAATTCCCGATCACTTGCAAGGCAGGAGTTTCGTCCCGCTGTTGAGGACTCCCGATCAAAAATGGAGTCCGACGGCCATCGGTCGCTATCGGAACGGCGATACGATTCGCACGGATCGGTTTCGGTTTACGAATTTTACGAATGCTAAAGGAAAGTTTCTGACCCGAATGCTCTACGATCATCAGTCTGATCCTGAAGAAGATACCAATATCTCAGAGCAACAGGAAATCAAAGATGTTGTTCAGAATCTTACCGAAAAGCTGCAAGAGCAAATGGGAAAAGACTAAAAAGACTAACTTGTATTGCTCACCGGAATATAGCTACAAAGGGCCCAGCGCGGCTTTGCTGCGCTGGGCTCTTCGTGGTTCATTTTTCTTCCATCCCATGAACGGTTACCAATACCTTTACCCAATGGCTCCCCATCTTCTCCAAGCCCGTTGGATATTGCCAGTTGATGCGCCGCCTATCGAGGGCGGGGTGGTGTCGATTGCCGATGGGCTGATCACTTCGGTCGGGCCAAGCAAATCGGCTGGCAGCACGCCACACGACCTGGGCGACGTGGTGCTGATGCCGGGACTTGTCAACGCGCATACGCACCTTGAATTTAGCAACCTGGAAAAACCACTGGGTCGGCCGGGAATGCCGCTGCCCGGTTGGATTCGACTCGCCATCGCCGATCGCCGTCGGGCCGATCGCGACGAGCTGCAGGCGATCAACTCAGGGCTTGAGGAAAGCCTTCGGCATGGCGTCACCACAATCGGTGAGATCGCCACGGCACCGCTAGAGTTGTACCTGAAAAATGAGAACCAACTCGCGATCATCTTATTCAGCGAGGTGATCGGTTTCTCAGCATCTCGAACCAACTCAGCATTTGCCACCGTAGAAAAAACGATCTCCCCAGCCGGGCCGCAACGCGGCCCACGGCACGGCCCACGGCACGGCCCACGGCGCGGCCCACGGTGCCCAATAGAAATCTCCCCAACCTACGGCATCAGCCCCCATGCCCCCTACACAGTCCATCCGCGCTTGCTCCATCAGTTGATCGATCTGGCAACAAACTGCAACTTACCCGTCGCGATGCACTTAGCGGAATCATCCGAGGAGCTGCAACTGCTTGCCCGCGGCGATGGCCCGTTCCAAGAGCTGTTGGAAGAACGGAGCATGTGGGATCCCACGGCCATCGCAGCCGGCCTGCGCCCGCTGGATTACTTAGAGCAACTGGCCCGAGCACCACGATCATTGGTGATTCATGGCAATTATCTCGATGGCGAAGAAATCGACTTCTTGGCAAGGCATCGAAACAGGATGGCCGTGGTCTATTGCCCGCGAACCCACGGCTACTTCGGCCATGTGCAATATCCGCTCGGTGCAATGCTTGCGGCGGGCGTGCAAGTGGCGCTAGGTACCGACAGCCGGGCATCGAACTCCGATCTTTCTTTGCTGGAAGAAATGCGTGAGATTGCACGCAAGCATCCCAAGATAACGACGGAGCAAATTGTTCGCTTGGGAACCATCGAAGGTGCAACCGCACTGGGCCGAGAAAATGCGGTTGGTAGTATCGCACCCGGCAAAAGGGCCGACCTGACGGTGATTCCATGCCGCAGCGATTGCGATGATCCGTATGATGCGGTCGTGTATGGGCAGGATGCGCCGGTCGGCACTTGGGTTTTGGGTGAGCGGCTCATTGGTTGAGCATTCAGGAAGTCTTGAAGAACCTATTTCAGCCCTCGGCTTTGCCGGGGGGTCGCTTAACTGGAAAATATCACAATGGGTTTCTTCCTGAGACGAGCGGCAAATGAAATCTTCCCGTAGCCGAAGTCGCCAGACTTTGCCAATCACTCGCGAATGGGCCGTTCCAAAGTCTGGCGACTTCGGCTACGGTTGGTAAATTTTCTATTGCCGCTCGCCTGAAAACAACTCCACGGCATTTCTACCCCCCCGGCAAAGCCGGGGGCTTTCATGGCGGCGTTGCTAACGTCCCTTCGCTTCCTTGATAAAGCGTGCCAAGCCTTGGAGCATTTTGACGGGCAGCACCATGTCGGCTTCCCATCGTCCGTCGACCAAGTTGAGCGAAAAACCGACCGGCGGCGTGCTGGGAAAATCGGGGATCGTGGGGACCATGCCCATTTGGCCCATGAATAGATTCATCCAACGAGTAATCCATTGGACCGTCCCTTGCGGGCTGACCAAGGCGACCCAGGGCGCTTTGGGGTCGAGCAATTTTAGCGTCGCCCGAACTTCAGCCGACTCGTAAAGCTCGGTGGTGTTTGAACCCATCTGTTCGATAAAACGAGCCGTTTTTTCTTTGGATGAGATTCCCATGACGACCGTGGTTTCATCCGTGGCAAGAACAAAGATGTGCATCTTGCCATCTTCGCCGAACATGGCTTTGAACATCGGTTCCATCATCGGCACATTCGGGTCTTTTACCGCGGCCATCACATCGGCCACAATCTCTAGGCCTTCTTTGCCGGCTATCGTGACCGAGCTTATGGCGTACTCGATTTGAATATCACCGGTCGACTTGGCCATCAGATCGTTCCAACGTTCCATCGCTTTTTTATACGATTCCAAATACTGTCCTGCGTCTTTTACCTTGGTGATGCCAAAGGCGTTGTCGTAAAGCGGCTCCTCTTCTTTGCCAGGCAGCAAGATCATCGAAACAGACTCGACTCCCTCGACCGAGTTGAGCATCACCTGTTGAAGTTCTTGCCAATCCTCCTCCGTTAAGTCCTCGAACCCATAAATTCCCGAAAGCTGCTCCATCATGCGCCGGTACATACTTCCCATGAGATCAGCCCAATTTTCAGGAATCGGCCCGCCCGCCACTCCGACAAAGGGCTCCTCTCGATAGCCCGCGAGCGGCGACTTTTGCGACGGTTCGACCGGTGGAATCTGGGCTAACTGCCCATCCTTTTCCAGCACCAGTCGCATGCCCAATCGCACATTCGTTTGCTCATCGATGGCCAGCCCCAGTGCCGCGGCATCGACTTCTGCGTCGGTCAGGTCCAAAAATATCCGATAGAATCTGAACGACTGTTGCAGTTGTTCGAGAACTTCTTCCATTTCCGCATCTTCAAAATTCTCGGCGAATTGCTGTTCGGCGCTGTCCAGGCCTCGCTTTCCCAAGTCGAACAAAGCTTTCAAGCCGGGCGATAGCAGCACAACCGCCACGTCGTTTTTTTCGAGCCAGTCGTTGAGCAGACGAACCGTTTTGCCCTGCTTCGGTTCGTGAGACAGGAGATGCTCCATCGTGGCGCGATGTTCCACGTTCATCAGCAGTGCGTACGGCCCATGACGGGCGATCAGCACATCTTCGCCGCTGATCGTTGCACGGCAAATCTCTCCGGAGGCGTCCCCTTGAACCGAACCGGCAAACGCGGCATAGTCGGCCATCGGCAGTAGCACCATCGGGCGAAACGCCAGCGATCCCACTTCGCCCGGCAGCAAGGCGACGACCAGATCGCTCTGTTGGTCGATGCCTTCGCCCAGTCCGGTCGAAAATTTTAGAAAGGTAAGCGGTGGCGGTATCGGCACTTCCATAAGCTGCATCAACTTCGATATCTTATCATTCGCAGTCTGGGCATTTCGGACTTGTACAAATCCCAGTGCATCGTCCGGCAAATAATCAGTAATCCCCTCGGCAAGGGCGTTGTCCGAAGGCCCGATGACAAAAAAAAGCGACAAAATCACGCAAAAAACATTGCGAAAGAATCGAGGCAACATGAGTGGTTTCCTTTACAGAAAATGAGTTGCAGTAGTCACGCAGCATGGCAGATAGCCATGCGGCTGCTAACGCGCATTATCTCCATTGATGGCCAGGGGGCAAGCACTTCTATCTTGTGATTTCTGAACAAGTTGGGCACAATTGCACTGCATGCGCCCGAATGGCCCTTTTGCGACAGCAGGGGCATGGTAAAAATAGAATGTAGAATAAGGTAAGATATTAGCCGCCGGACTTGTTCCGGCGCGGGAGCGAATGTTCTCTTTTTTCTCACGAACTCCTTTCAAAACACGCCTGAACAAGTCCGGCGGCTAACAAAAAAAAATGCAACTATTACGTCATGCCTTTGAAAACGGCTTCGGGTTGCTCGACCTGGAAGCGAATAAGATATCCGATGTCTTCCGCGCTGCCATCGAGAAACTTGTGCTACGCGGGATGCTCGCTGCCGATAAGCAGGACGAAGCGATCGCCGCATTGGTGGCTCGGGAACGGATGGGCTCGACAGCCATTGGCCATGCGGTGGCGGTGCCTCATGCGTACGACGACTGCTTCCGCGAGCAGGTGATTGTGCCGGTTCGACTTGCTCATGCCATCAATCTTGGTGCGCCCGATGGCATTCCCACTCGGTTTATCTTTCTCCTGTTAGGTCCCGAAGCAGGCGCTGCGGGCCATGTCGACACGCTGATGCACATGGCCCAGTTGATGGCCGACGATGAGTTTCGCTACGACGCCGGCGAAGCTCGCGACGAGAAGGAAATGCTTGCCGCGCTCGATGCCTTCGAGTTGCGGACTAGCCCCGAGGCTATTGTCATTCCGGCAGAAGAAGATGATGATGCGCTCGCTCGCACCGGTCGGCTTTGGGGTGGTGTACGGGCTGATTGGGCCCGACGGCTGCCACACTACCGGGACGATTTTCGTGCAGGCCTTCACCCCAAGGTACTCAGCTCGACGCTATTTCTGTTTTTCGCTTGCCTGGCGCCCGCAATCACCTTTGGCGGTATCATGGCAGAGCTGACCGGCAATAACATTGGCGTCGTCGAAATGATCGTCGGCACCGCCATCTCGGGAGTGCTCTACGCGCTGGTCGCCGGGCAACCGCTCATTATCCTCGGTGGCACCGGACCGCTACTGGTCTTTACGATGGTGCTCTACCAGCTTACCGAATCGTTGGAGATTCCATTCTTAGAGGCCCGAGCATGGGTCGGCATCTGGTCGGCCCTGTTCCTGTTTATCATGGCGGCAACCGATGCCAGTTGGCTGATGCGGTTTTTTACACGATTTACCGACGAGATTTTTGCCGCACTGATCTCCATTATTTTTATCGTTGCGGCAATCGCTAAACTGGTGCACGAATTCCGCGATGCCGGTTCGGATCATGCTCCCGCGCTACTCACGCTGCTGCTAGCATTGGGAACGCTCTATCTGGCAACCAGCTTGTCACGACTACGACGGAGTCGATACTTGCTGCCATGGATGCGCGAGTTTCTGGCAGATTTTGGCCCGGCGATCGCGCTGGCGAGCATGTCGCTGGTGGCTTATTGGCTGGCGGATGACGTGATTTTGCAAAAGCTCGAAGCGCCCGATTCGTTGCGCCCCACGGTCGAACGCAGTTGGTTTGTCAATCCTCTCAATGCGCCGGCTTGGGTCGCATTTGCATCGACCATCCCCGCGTTGCTAGTCGCGATGCTGGTGTTCATCGACCAAAACATCACCGCCCGGTTAGTCAACCGTAGCGAGCACCACCTGCAAAAAGGGGCCGCTTATCACCACGATCTGGGTCTGATGGGACTCTTGATCGGCGCCAGTTCGCTTTTCGGCCTGCCTTGGCTTGTCGCCGCAACGGTTCGCTCGCTCAACCATGTTCGCAGTCTGGCGACGGTCGAAGAAGTCGTCACCCGGTATGGCGATACGCATGAACGTATTATCCACGTGCAGGAAAATAGAGTTTCCGGTTTGGCAATCCATCTGCTAATTGCCGTGTCGTTGTTCTTTTTACACTGGCTTCATCTGATTCCGATGGCTGTGCTCTATGGGTTGTTTCTTTTCATGGGAATTGTTTCGATGGCAGGCAACCAGTTTTTCGAGCGGCTGCACCTTTGGCTCATGGACAGATCGCTTTACCCCAGCACCCACTACATCCGCCGCGTGCCGCGTGCGATTCTGCATAAATACACACTTGTGCAACTGGTTTGTCTCATCGCCTGTCTGATGGTTATCGGCGGTGGGGAGGAAAGCCCTCTGGCCATTCTATTCCCTCTGTGTATCGCTTTGCTCGTTCCATTGCGATTCGTCTTGGGGAGATTTTTCAAGCCGGATCATCTCGAAGCGCTTGATGCTGAAGAAATTCCGGAAGAAGATGAGCAGATGTATGCGAAGTAGCGTTTGAAGTAGCGTTTATCGAAATATCTTGTAGGCCGGAACGAGCTACGCGAGTTCAGGCATTTGTAGCTGCGCAGCGCTTGTTTCAGCCTACGCTCCGCGAGAATTATCGAGCCGTGAAAAACCGTACATCGGTCCCGCCCGAACCTACCTGGAATCGCACCTGCTTGCCGCAACGAGGGCAATTGCCCAAGTACTGCTTCTCGTTGCGATCCAGATAGACTCGGCTGTAGAGGTCGCAGCAGGCAAAATGGACCCCGAGAAATGGCCGACCGTCCGAAGTTCTACCGGCATTGCTAGCACCCGAAGGCACATCACTGGCCAGATCAAGCTGATTGCCCTTCATGGTACTCCTGCTCCAGACGTGTGTGAGAATTGCGATGGCTACAGGAATGTTAGGCGCGTCGGCAGATGAGAATATACCAATCTTAACCCGACGCGTAAGCGAGGGAATTATCCCGTTATCCTCAGTCCCTCGCTTACGCATCGGGTTATCAAGGTAAGTTCTTAACTGCCGACGCGCCTTACGTCGGCATTCCCGCCAGCCCAACCGCAAAGAGACCGTGGTAACCGCTATAATTGGCCCCGTAGCCTCAGGCAAAAGCAGCGGTTCTTTACACTGGTGTGGTAGGCATACACCGGTGAGGTAGGCAACCCCCAGGCAAAGCCGGAGGCTGAAATTACAACCTTGCAATCCGTCCTGAATTCCGCTCCAGGAGAACTGCAAAGTCAGAAATTGAGTAGTTTCAGGCCGATGGCTGGGCTCCAGGCGATGTAGTCTGCCGCGGCTCGGACGGGTAGATCGGGGTCGGATCGTAGCCGATGGATTGAGAGGGCGGCGTTGTTGATCGCCGCCATGCAAGCAGAGAGACCAGGCCGACGGGTGTGGTGACGATCCTCGTCCCACCAGCGGTCTTTCAAGAAGTGCAAGCTGTTTTCAATTCGCCAGTGCTGACGAACATGCCGCAAGAGATCGGCGGCGGTTACCTGATCAGGATCGAGGCTACTCACATAGTAGCGCGTATCGTGCAGCACGATTTCACCATCGTCAGCACGCAACTCGCGATCCACGCGCAGCGCAATTTGGCAACCGGGCAGATCCAGCGTCTCGCGAATATAATCTGCGTTGTCTAGATCCACCCATACACGACGGGTTTCCTGGAGCGCCCTTTTTTTTCGGTCGTTTCGGCTGCTGGCGGGCGTTCGGCGGATTGGGCGAAGCAGTGCTCTAAAGCATCGAGCGTATCACCCTGGTTGGCCTTAATTTGCAACAGATAATCGCGATTCTTTGCCTGCATCAATTCGACCAGTGGGCGCTGGGCAAAGATGGCGTCCCCGGTAATCAGTCGCAACATCGGGTAGGTGTCGAGCAATGCTTGCAGATGACGACGCAGCAAGGTGGGCTCGTTGGTTTTCTCCGCTCCGGTCGACCATTGGCCAACAACCGCCTGTAGGTCATGCACAAACGCGTTGAGCATATGCAGTGGGCGACCGTTGTCGTCGAGTCCCTGCTTGGCCGTTTTCCCATCTACGGCAACCACTCCTTCGCTGGGTGTTTCCGCTAAACAGTTCCGCAACCAGATGTCCAACGCTGTCTGAAACTCGGACACGCTACATTGGGCTAGCGTGCGGCTAATCGTGGTGGCGCAAGGCGGCTCATCCCGGTCAAAGCCCAGTGGCCCCTGGAGCTGGTCCCAATGAACAGCCGCCCACCGGACGAGCACTTCCATTTCGCGAATGCGTGCCATCATTCCCAGCAACATCAGCACGACTATGCCAGCAAACGGATGTCGCACACCGCGGCGACTACGGGGGTCTTCCAGTTGAGAAAATGCGCCGAGAAGAGTTTCAGTATGCATCGGACAGGCTCCTTCCAGGAAAAGAGCCCCCCTGGTGTGCCTCTCTACGGTGCGAATAAGGCCAGAGTTCGAAGAAAAAGACTTTGCAGTTCTCCTGGAATTCCGCTCACCGAACCTTGACCTTGGCCGCCGGGTCTGGTAGGGTGAAGGACGTTATGAAGAACACGAACCTACAGAGCCTGTTGTTACTACTGGCGCTCGCTGGCAGCGAGTCTTAGGGATCGTGCATTCACCACCTAGTTGAAACCCATCGAACCCCAAGGCCCGCAAAGGCCTCGGGGTTTTTTATTAGCCGTGTCGCAACGCGACACACGGCAAGCTACGGTTAGCATAGCCTTGCCGCCGTGCATTACCTCGTGCGTTATCCCGTGCATTGCGTTGCAATGCGGCTGACCACCAACCACCATTCCCTACCCACCATGACTGAACCACGCCGCATTGTTATTTTCGATACCACTCTTCGCGATGGCGAGCAGTCGCCCGGCTGTAGCATGAATCGCAGTGAAAAGCTGGAGATAGCCCATGCGCTGATCGATTTGGGCGTCGATGTGATCGAAGCCGGGTTTCCGATTGCTTCGCCGGGCGACTTCGAGTCGGTGCGAGAGATCGCTCGAAATGTGCGCGGCGCAACCATTTGTGGCTTGGCTCGCTGCAACGAGAAAGATATCGACCGAGCATGGGAGGCCCTTCAAGATGCCCCGGACGCACGGATCCATGTCTTCCTGGCAACCAGCGCCATCCATCGCCAGTTCAAGCTGAAGATGGACAAGGAGGAAATTGTCCGTCGGGCTGTTGCAGGCGTTGAGCGGGCAAAAGCACTCTGCGACAACATCGAATTTTCTCCCGAGGACGCCGCCCGCACCGAACCCGACTTTCTTTGCAAAGTCGTCGAAGCGGCCATCACGGCCGGTGCCACGACGGTCAACATTCCCGACACCGTCGGCTACGCCACTCCTGCACACATGGGCGGCGTGATTCGCGACCTGGCCAGCCGAGTACCGAATATCGACCAAGCCATCATCAGCGTACATTGTCACAACGACTTAGGATTGGCTGTAGCGAACAGCTTGGCCTCGGTCGAAAATGGTGCTGGACAGATCGAATGCACGATCAACGGCCTCGGCGAACGGGCGGGCAACTGTGCGCTGGAAGAAGCTGTGATGGCCATGCGTACTCGCGCCGACTATTTCCAAGTCGATACAAAAATCAACACCGAGCGTCTGGTGCCCACCAGCCGGCTTGTCTCGAACATTACCGGCATGCAGGTGCAGCGAAACAAGGCGATCGTCGGTCGAAACGCCTTTGCCCACGAAGCAGGCATCCATCAGGATGGCATGCTCAAAGAGCGTACCACGTACGAAATCATGCGTCCCGAGGATGTCGGTTTCACGCAGACCGATTTGGTGCTAGGCAAACATAGCGGCCGAGCCGCTTTAGCAGCCCGGGCAAAATCGCTCGGCTACCACCTCGAAGGTGACGAGCTAAACGACGTGTTCGAAGCGTTCAAGCAACTAGCCGACAAGAAAAAAGAGGTCTACGACGGCGACATTGCCGCACTGGTCGAGCAGCGGAACACGCAAGTTGTCGACCAATGGCAGCTAGCCACCTACGAGATTCATGTTTCGGCAGGAAAAACCCCCTCGGCCACGATCGCGCTCAGTCGGGGCGACGAGACAAGCACCTGCACCAAGCAATGCGGCGACGGACCGCTCGACGCGCTGTTCCGAGCCATCGAAGAGCTTACTGGAAAGTCGGTCGTCGTGCGCGACTTCCGCGTGCAAAGCGCCACCCAGGGCAAAGATGCCCAAGGCGAATCGATTGTGGAGGTTGAATACGAGGGCCAGCTCTACCGTGGGCGAGGCGTATCGACCGATACCATCGAGGCAGCCACCCGAGCGTTTCTCAATGCGATCAACCGCATTGAGGTCCGCGCCGACTCCGACCAACCGATCGAACGTAGGGGAACGATTTAGCCGTCGGGCTTGTCCCGGCGCAGAGGCAAACGGATTTGTGCTTCACCACAAATTTTTCATCGCAAAAACGCGCCAGAACAAGTCCGGCGGCTAACTTATCTCACAAATGCCAAACAATAAAACACCCACCCGCTGATCGCCGTCAACAACATATCCCAAGCCGCCAACCGTGCCCAACGGCGGTGAAACAGACTATGGTCGCCCGGCAAGGGCGGATTCGGAAAGCGACGAAGCGCAAGCACAATAACCGTCGGCCATAAAAAAACCGTACTGACGGCGAAACACAAATGCACACAGAGCGCAGTCCACACCAACGTCGATGCCGTGCCGCCGAGCACGCCGGACGCTCGCTCTTCCCACCCATGCAGGCGAATGTCGACCTCGAACGCCGTGATGGTCACCGCAAGAATCACGGCCAACGCAATTTGCACTCGTTTATGCAGAAGATAACGGTGCCGTAGTTTTACTTCACGGATGCTCCAGCCCATGATCAGCACCACAGCCACCATGGCAACCACAACCAGATCGAGCATCAACGACGCCCGAGTTCCCAAGAATCCATTCCAACCAGGAAATTCCATCGGTAGCCTTCCAAGACTTTCGGCTGTTTGCGATTGACCAGAGGAGAATCTCGAAGTTTCTCACAAAATTCTTCTGGCTAAATGCTAGCCGCCTCCCCCTTCCCTAAACTCATGACAACACAGTAACCTGTAAGTCGCAACGAAGGAAGAGGCATGTGTCGGGTGAGGCTCAGTACGTTCATCTTTTATCGTTTTCCCCTCGGCCGAGTGGCGGAATTGGCAGACGCTCTGGACTTAAAATCCAGTGGGGGGTAACCCCCGTGCGGGTTCGAGTCCCGCCTCGGGAATCGAGCCTCTCGAATTTATCTTCTCCGACGGTAAAACAGCAGAGAAGGCTTCCTCTAAGAAGTCTTTAGGGCTAACTGCGTTCTACTCAACGTATCGAGAGAAGCTACCAGAAGGCCGTAAGGAGCCTTCTACTCTTAAAGGTGAAGACATACACCTCAAGCATCTGAAGCGGCACCTCGGGCCAAATCGGGCGATGCAATCGATTTCCAAATCAGACTTACAGACTTTTGTTTCCAAGCGTCTCAAAGAGAAGCACCACGACAAACCTATTCAACCTGATACGGTGCGGAAGGAATTGGTGACATTTCGGATGCTTTGGAATTGGGGTGTTCAAGAAGGTTTGCTCACTAGTCCCTCACCGACGAAACACGTCGTGCTACCGCTGACGGATGAGAAACCTCCCTTCATGACTCGTAAAGAGATTGCAGTCATTGTCGAACGTGGCGGACTCACCGAAGAAGACGAGAACAGGCTGTGGGAAGCAATTTACTTGGAAACTGCGGAAGTAAGTGAAGTCCTTGAGCACGTACGTAAAATTTCTCGCTATCCATTCATCTATCCGATGATGGTTTTTGTGGCTCATACCTCCGCTCGCCGAAGTGAGATGGTTCGCTCGCTTATCGAAGACATTGACTTTCGCTCAAGAACTGTTCTGCTTCGTGAGAAAAAGAAGAGTCGCACTAAAGCGATGACCTACCGTCGTGTCGATATGAGTCCCCTACTCCATCAAGTCATGACCGAGTGGATAAAGCACCATCCTGGCGGGCAACACACGTTTTGCCAATTGAAGGGTTTCCGTCGTGTTACTCCACTGACGACTTGGCAAGCTCAGCATCATTTAAAACAGACGATGGCCAAATCAGATTGGAGCGTTCTAAAGGGATTCCATGTTTTCCGGCATTCCTTTGCATCAAACCTCGCCGCTGCCGGAGTTGACCAGAGAGTCATCGACGAATTCATGGGGCATCAAACCGAAGAAATGCGTCGTCGTTACCGTCATCTCTTTCCCGCTCAACGACGTGCAGCTATTGAGTCAGTTTTCGGTGGAGCTGATAAAGAAACTGATTTTGGCAACACCCTTCCGTACAGTGCTTGAGGACCAACCCTTGATTAGCTAGCGATGCTATCAACTAATGTCGTTAGTCGACCGTAGGTAGATTAACTGTGGTTTCTCGTTTCCAAGAGGGTTTCACTAGTCATAAGTGCTCCTCTGTTGCCCGTTTCGCGAGGTTTTCCTATTCTCCAAGAAGTGAAGCATAGTGCAGCAGATTGCAGCACCAATAAATCAATCCATAAACAGGTGCATGGTGATGGGCCGTTCACTAAGAAGTTGTCGTGTATCTGTCAGCTTGACCGCTCAAGAGAAAAAAATCTTGGAGCGGCTAGCGGATAAGAGCGGCCTGTCCTTATCAAGAGTTGTTCAGGAAGCCGTGGGTGACTTCATTAAAGTGAATACTGACCGGAAAATTGAAGTCATAAAGAAGAGACTGGAAAGGAAATAGCTGTAAAGATGGAAGTTACTGACGACATTCAAGGCGAAGCCTTCGTTGATGCAGTCAAATTCCAAGGGCCAGTCGAAGGACTGACGCATGGACTCTATAAGTATCCAGCTCGATTTTCCCCGGTGTTCGTTCGAAACGCGATTGAGACGTTCACAGAAGAAGGTGACGTTGTACTGGACCCATTTGTTGGTGGAGGTACCACCTTAGTTGAGGCTCGGTTGGCAGGACGACATGCGTATGGGGCCGACATAAGTTCATTAGCAGTTTTCTTAAGTAAAACAAAGGTCGTGCCTCTATCTGAGGCCGACCTTACTTTCGTCGACAAGTGGGTGACTACCGCGTTGAAGCGAATGAATATTCGTCGACAGTCGAATAGAATCCAATCTGCCGAATTTGCTGACTACGACAGGAACATGCCATGGCAACTTAGAAAACTCTGTGAGCAATACCTAGAATCCATTGACCGGCTACCAAGCTTACGGCATAAACGCTTTGCAAGATGCATTCTCTTGCGTTGTGGTCAATGGGCAATGGACTGTCGAGATAGAATTCCTTCAACAAATGAATTTCGAGAAACTTTGAAAGAAGTCCACGAGGATGCAGTCGCTGGAATGCGAGAGTACAGAGTGCAATTGCAGCGTCAATTGCGAGTGCAAGACGAGGGGCTACATTGCCGTTGCGTACAATCACCTGCAGCCAAGTTGAGGCCTAGTTCTTTTGGAAAGAATTTTTCAAAGGCAGATGTAGTTATTACATCACCACCTTATCCCGGTGTACATGTGCTGTATCATCGCTGGAATGTAAAGACACGTCGAGAAACTCCAGCACCGTTCTGGTTAGCAAACTGCCAAGATGGACACGGTGGAAATCACTACACTTTTGGCGGGCGACATACGCACAAACTACCAAAGTATTTCGAGGACCTTCGAGAGAGCTATCAAAGTGTTGGGCGTCTCTTGAAGAAAGACGGATTAGTCGTACAAATGGTAGCGTTTAATGAAAAAGATTGGCAGCTTAGAGCCTATCTATCTGCAATGAACCAGGCAGGTTTTTCTGAAGTGATGCCTGAAGAGCTGGGTCTACCAAGCAAGAGACGATTATGGAGGTCTGTTCCTGGTCGTCGTTGGTATTCGCAAATTAGAGGCAAAATTCAATCGAGCAAAGAAGTTGTTTTGTTCCACAGAAATTCGCCGAGCTAGTCAGCCTCGCCACTCGTGGTAACCACCTCGAAATTATCTGGGTCGAGAGCGCCAAGAGAATCTATCATAGGGAGTATGATTGGTGACAACGCTCTCGTGGTCAATGCGACGCGTTCTTCTATATTGACTTCATTGTCTTCTTCGCCATCCTCAGAGTTTCCATTCTTGTTGGTTTCTGCATGCTGCTGCAAAAGCCCTAGCCCGACAAGTACCATGCCATAAGTGAATCGTGCCTTCTGAAGTGGTACATCTCTTCCCGACGGCTTCATTTCTGCTTTTAGATATATGTTGTCCATATTGATAAAGAAATCGTACTGGGTTGGAGCATTGTCGTTTTCCGACTCACCCGCATCGCCTGCATCCTTGATTGCAATTGCCGTATACTTATCGAATTCATGTTCAGGCCAGTCGTCCTCGAACACTTCAATAATATGAGGTAGAAGGATTCCAGTCTCCTGCTCCCTATCTTTACCATCTTTTGTACCTGGTGGCTTTCTGCGGTTACCGCTGCCGCCAGTAGCCAGCGATTCTTCTTTTACCAGCACTGTAAAACGATTAAGAAACTCACTCTCATTGGATGAATTGGTTACTACAGCTTCAAATGCAATGACATCTCCGACTTTTACGTCGTCTGGCAGCTTCACACTGAGCGTAGCAACGCCGTTATGGAGATTTGGCCCAGTAAAACTAGACACATCTGTTTTTGTATCCTCGATTACTCTCTTAAGTGTAAACTTGCCAGCCTCCATGGGCCTACTGAAGTAATCGTTTGCTGCGTCGGTTTCAAAGCTAATCCTAGACCGCATATTCTTGTGAGTTGCTCGCTGAAGCTCTTCGCCATACTCTTTGCCCTTAAATTTGAAATATGTAGGGAATCGTTTTCCATCAAACGGTTTTTCTTCTTCTATTGCTTTTCTTGTCTTAAAGGGATTAGTTGCACGCTTTCCAAGCAGAAAAAGATTAGCAAGATTTGGTGCCTGCTTAAGTATACTTTCTAAGATGTCTTCGAGTGGTTTGGAGTCAGCGAGTCGTTCTTCTGTCTCTTCGCGACGCCTTCGTTCTTTAAGTTCTCGAAGCCCTGAGTGGTTCTTTAGCATATCCTCAAGTTCACGTTCAATTGCAGCCCTGAGAGTCCCTTTGCTTAGTCGGTCACGACTATTCATGAAAAGGTCTTCTCTGGCACGCCCGGAAAATCGACTGCAATCAATAACAACAAGAAGAGAGTCTGCAAGATAGCTAAGCCCTACCCGTTTGCGTCGGAAAAAATTAGGAGTCAATGCACCGTGTGTTTGTCCATTAAGAGTTAGAATAATCCCCTCGTCATTTCGGTATGTTTTCGCTTTACCTTTCTTGAAAGCATAAATAGTAGCAGTCATTTCTTCATCGTCTGCTCGAAGTGGACATGAGGTAGGGAAGTCTTCTTCGAGGTTATTAGATTTGTCGTCTTCGAGTCTTACACTAAGGCCAGTTAGAGTATTAGAAAAACTGCCAGCGTGTCCGCCATAATCTCTCGCTTCGTAGAAACGAATTGGCAAGGCAGTATCAGGCAATAAGAGGTCCGTACGTCGCATCAGTCCGTCGGACATAAGGATGTTGGAACGACCACCCGCTGGTAGACTATATTCGAAGAGCTTTATTAGCGTTCCCCATTTGGCGAATTCACCATAGGGTAAACGTCCATTGCCCGAAAACTCCGGGAAAAGTGGAAACTCATCAGCGGAAAATCTTAATACCGCTCCCTCACCCGGCATCTCGTCCTTGCCGAGCGGTGCCAGGTAAGTAAAGACAGAGCTTCTTCGGCCTCGCTCTGGGTCTTCGCGTCTAACAACAGTAAAACCCCATTTAGTTGCGTCTTGATTATATCCTTTCAAGGCCTTTGGATGTCGCCTGCTAATCACGAGTTGAAGATTCTGAAGACCACAGAACCTAAATACACCAGTGCCGCCCATGTTAAATTTCCCCTGAACAAACGGTATGCGCATTTTGTTTGTTCGTGAAAGTGACAATAACGTTTCAGGCATTAGGTCGGGAGTTTGCCCTTCCCCTGCATCCGCAATGGTAAAGCAAGGATGTCCCTTGGAGCCCGTTGCGACCAATGTGATACGTTTAGCAACTTCAGTCCTCTTAGTTGACGGCCAATTTCTGATGAGGCCAGCATGTGGTGATTCCTCATCAGTAGTTTCTTCAAAGAATCTACAAACAGCCGAACGCATTGTTTTTGGTGCATCCTTACTAGTCGGTTCGTAGCCGTTCTCATAGCATAGTCCCATCAAGGTGGCGTCAACCGCATTGACTAATTTCTCTACCAGAGCCGCATGGGGGCTACTCTGTTGGATACCTATTGTGCTCCAGTTATTCTCTAGGTCGCCGAAATACCGCCAGGAGTCTCTGTCATTCCAGTAACCAGCATCGGTAAGTATTTCTATGACTTCATTTTCCGAATTGCTCTCAAGGAGCTTCATGCACAGAGCATTTTCGTCCATTCTTTCCTGCCTTTTTTTTGAACCGTTCGGTATGGGACTACTTGTCTTTGGGAAGGTTATGCCAAGCCACTTTCAGGTCCGACTGGACTGTTTCTTTAGAATTGGATTGGGTGTAGCCCTCCCGTCCTTTTTGATTGACAGCTCCAGCAGCTTTCAGCCAAGCAAGGCAGAGGTAAACTTGATAGTCTGGAATATCGTTACCGTCAGCGTCTTTGATTGGTAGCACCGTCTCCATCGACACTAATTCGTTTTCTGCGAAGAGTCGGTCGAGGGTATCTGCCAAAACGCATGCAACAGATTTTGGAGATTTGTGCTTATACTCGCCCTTTTTCGCCTTCGACCAAGCAATCTTGACTAACGTATCTCCTGAAACGGCAAACTTCGGGTACGACCCATTACGTTGGCCACGCTGCTTCGCGGTTTTCTTCTTGGTCTTCTTCGTACGTATGGCAGTTTTTTTTGAGCCATTTGAGGATTCAGGCAGAGCTACGGCATGTTCAGATAACTTATGAAGGCTGCTTGCCCAGGCTGCAATAGTTTCGACGCCAGAATAGTCCCCATCTCCTGCAGCCTCACCTATTAATTTACGGAGGTCGGCTTCGGCGTTCTGTAGGATTTTAGACGCTTTTTCTGCTGATTTCATGGCTTGTATAGTGAAAGTATAGGGAAAGTATATGACCGCTGTATTTTCATTGTAGCTCCCATGCGTTCGTTGTACAGAGCTGACGTCTAATTTTTATCTAGCTGCAATTCACCCAATCATTGCGAATAAGCACCTAGCCCTGCCCATTGGGATAGAGAGAGGCTAGCCCAGCGGCAATGAGCGAATCAGCAACACCGTCGCGGCGAAGCCGCTTCCCATTCTCAGAAAAAGAGTTGGGGCAACAGGTCGTTTGAGGGGTGGGCTCTAGTCGGACAGAAGCCGAAGACCTCCGGGTCCCGAACTATTTTTCTGAGCCAAGGGGCATGGATGCCCCGCAAATTAGCAGGACGCTTTGCAGTAAATCGAGCAGAAAGCTCGACGAGAGAAGAGACTCAACGGCCTCAATACCGCTTGGGAATCGGCAGCAAGCCGTGATTGCGATAGCGAGCAAGCTCAGTGGCGGGAATCTTCCAAGACTTGGAGTCGCCGTGGCCAGAGTCGCACTTCTCAGCATGGATACGATACAGACGACACCACTGACGCACGGTATAGATGCTCTTGCCGACCAGTTCCGCAAATTCCGTGACGGTGTAAAACTCTCGCTCGGAACTGCGAGGAGAATTCTCACCTAGACTCCCGAGTCTCAGTTCAAGCTCTGTTAGTTGCGACCCAAAGTCGCTAAGTAGTTGACTCAGCAGTTTGCAATGCGAACAAGCATTTTTGGTTTGTTTATTTGTGTCAGTGAGCAGGTACATAGTGTTATCTTCGCGTTGACTCGGTGATTGATTGGCCATGTTTCTTCCCTCCGTTTGAGAAAGGTCATTGCTCCGTTCACTTTTGGCTGACGGGGCTTTGAGCTTTCGGTGAGGGATAGCTCGTCGTGCGGTTGTTGGCGATGACAGGGGAAGACGAGCGAATCGTGATGACAGGTCTCCTGGCGTCCGATTCGCCTTCACCCGAGGGAGCTCAATCGCAAGAGCGAGTTGGCCAAGGAAACCTTGAGTCGATAAAGCGAAGTTATTTCCCTGCGGAAGAGAAAAATTCACAACACGTAAAAGTTCGCCAAACACGCTGAGTTCACAAACCACTGAAGAGCAAAGACTGTAGCGAGGAGTCGTTGAATTCCCTCAGTCCCCTCACCCGACGCTATCTGCTGGTCGGCTGGGTTTGAGTGCGTCGGGTTCGTTCTTCATCAGCCATTTCTCGACCGCATCGGCGAGGATGTCTTGGATAGTGTGGATAGGTTCGCCACGTTCTTCTCGTTCTAAGGCTGCCCGGCGAAGACCGTTTTGGAGTCGGCTCTGCAATCGTGAAGAGAACGGTTTAGAAAGCTGTAGGTCTCGGTTTGCTGGCAGCAACGAAAGAGTATGTTTCTTGCTCTGCATACTAGGATGAGTTTTCGTATCAGACGATAAAGATGCTTCAGCAGAGGAGCTTTCGAGTGGCTCTGGGTCTGACTCAACCTTGTTCGTGATTTTCTTAGAATCCTTCACAAGCGGGGCTGAGAGGAAATCGATTTCCCTCGTAGACAGGGAATCTTTAATAGACCTACGTGACATGCTTTTTCTTTCGCCTCCTGGTACGCTGGTAAATCTTCTGCACTTCACTCACCCCACTTTTGTCGAGAACTACAGGGAGCGTCGTACGAAAGACCTCGTCCATTTCCAGAGCGTACTTTTTCGCCCGAGAGCCCATTTGCCAAAGCAGCTTTCCATCGGTGGGTGCCTGGGCGTAGACCTGGCTGAGACTCAGCTTTTGGTCGAGTACCGGAAAGCCTAGCCCATCGGCTGCATCTGCCATATCGCCAGTAAGTACGTAGCGTTCATTAACTTGGGTAAGTAATGTAACTGCTTGGGGCGGGCCTTCACGAATCTCTTTGACTTGGCGTATCACGTTCGTGGCTAAATCAAGGGCTCTGGCCTCCAGGCCCCCGGCTTTGCACGGCACAAAGACTGCATCGGCAACAAGCAGTAATGCTCGACTCACTTCGTCAAGCTTGGCGGAACCGTCGGCAACGACGACTTGATAGGAGCGAAGCATTTTGGGGAGTCGCTCGATGATGTCGGTTGGGTCTGTGTGGCACTCGATATGGATTTCCGGGACTGCTTCTTTTATCCACCCAGCTGCTTGTCGCTGTGGGTCACAGTCAACCAGAGCGACCTTCATGCCGTGAAGGTGAAACCAGCCCGCCAAGTGAACCGCGACGGTCGTCTTCCCTACTCCACCCTTTGAATTTGCTGTTGCGAAAATCATGGCCTGCTACGCTACTACAGAGGCATTCAAGCTGGCAAGAAAGAATTCATGTTTGAATGATTGTCTACTGACAAGCATTCAAACATGGCAGATTGAAAGCATGATTGTTTGTATTCATGCATGTTTGCAAGATTGAATGCTACATAGGAAATTAGAAGACAGCTGTTACGTGTACCGATTGGCGTACGTTTTTTCTTGCAAGGTAATGGATGTACCCTTACCGTGGTCTTGTTCAACCAAATTAAAGCAACAAACCGCATATGTCGCATCTAGCTGAAATTGACTCGCTACGAATCTTCCCTCGCAGGGCAGATACGCCATTCGATACATGGCATACGCCAATCGACACACAGGTTCCACGCCATTCGACACACGTTCTTATGCCAATTGATACACGAAGATACGCCAAACGACACACGAACTCACACCATTCGATACACGAAAGCAGTGGTAACACGTTGGTTTCATTCAACTTTTGCTGCCACTACATAGTACTACTAGTTACAAAATACTTAGCGAACTTTTTTTTGGAAGGGAATTGAAAACAACAATTAGAAGAACTCCCGGAGAGGCGAAGCCTTTCCTGAAAGACTTGGGTAGTGGCAAGGACGAGATGAATCTCGTAGAACTCCCCATCTTCTTACTCTCTACTCGGCCTCCAAAGGGACTGACGAGTTTGCAATTTTGCGTTAATGATTACGACGCCAAATCCAAGCACTATATTCGACGTGAATTGAACGTCATTGCCGACGCCATGCATGGCTTGCCTACAGCCGCAGCCGAGAAGGTCTATTTGGCCCTTATGCACCACGCGAGAGCATATAACAACTTCTCAGACCCCTTGGTGTTGTTTTGTCGTCACGAGCTACTGAAGACGCTCAAATGGCCGAATAAAAAGGAGTCCTATGACCGACTCAAGCTTGCGATGAATCAATTAGCTGGCGTTCGTCTAACATGCGGTTAGCGCTCTGTGAACTCCGTCATGCCAGGAGCGTAATTCAGATCTTGACAAGCCGACGTCGTGAAGCACGCCTCTGGCGGCGGCGCTGGTTGGCCTGATCAAGTTCGCGCTGGCGATCTTCGCTGCGATGCTCAGGGTGTGCCTTGAGCCATCGGTCAGGTAGCAGCTCGGAGAGCTGTTCACGCTGGTCCCTTGAAAGCGATTCGAACGTGGTTTGGGCGTCGCCCACCCGCAAGTACTCGGGAACGATCTGAGGAAGCCGGACGAGAACATCGTTGAGATACGGGGTGACGTGGACATGATTAGAACGAGCACTCTGGATAAGCGTGTACCAGACGCATGCCGCGCGACCACCCGCATCGCTCCCAAAAAATTGGTAATTTTTTCTTCCAATAACCGAGGGGCGAATGACTCTTTCTGCCATGTTGTTATCGATCGCATAGCGCCCGTCGGTTGCAAATCGCGTCATCGCGTTCCAACGATTGAGCAGGTAGCCGATCGCTTCGGCCAACTTGGTCGAAGGCCGTACCGTCGGCTGCACTTCGGTGAGACGATCGTGCAGAAGGGCAAGAATGGGAACCGACTCGCGCATGCGCACTTGTCGTCGCGTTTCCACATCGGCATCGGCCAGGCGATCCTCGATGTCGTACAGTTGCCAGATCCAAGCGAGCGCCTCGTGCGCAAGTGGCTGCGTTGAGACGGCGCACGCTTCGTCGAACTTCCGCCGCGCATGGGCCCAACAACCCAGATCCAGAAGTCGGCCATCCGATTCCTTGACTAGGGACGTGTAGACACTGTAACCGTCGGTTAATAATCCGCCTTGAAAATCATCAAGTATTTCCCGCGGACCTGCGCGGGATCGATCAAGTCGATAGTCAAATAGTTGGTACGGATGCTGGTCATCGCCAACGTAGACCCAGAGATAAACCAGCTTGGTCGCCCCAGCCCCGGGACGCAGGACACGGGCCGTGGTCTCGTCGGCCCGTACATAAAAACTATCCAGTACTTGGGTGCGAATCAGATCCCACACCGGCAGCAGACGCTCGCCCGTTCGCACCACGGCGTTGCTCAACACGCTGCGGTTGAACCACATCGTGGTGGTGGAACGAAGCTCTTCCTGGAGACGATACAGGGGCAGGTGACGCTCGAACTTGGCGTGTGCCAGCCAGGCTAACGTGCTGGCCCCAAATATCCCTTTTTCGTTGATATTGGGTGGCTTTTCGCTGGTGACGATCTGCTGGCCATCCCGGCTAACAGGGCAACCGTAGGTAAACCGAACGTGCTCGGCGATGTAGGCGCTAGACTCAACATATTCTAGTTGCCGTGAGATCTGCTCGGAGATCACCGTCCGCTTGCCGCCACATCCACAAGGACAATCGAGTTCTTCCGGCGGCAGTGGGTGTTCAAAACGCTGGACCGGCAAGCACTCGGGGAATTCAAAACGTTTGCGCTTCTTACGGCGTTTCTTGCGTTTCGAAGACGATTCATCGTCTGGCTCTTCTTCGTCGGTCGCCTCGTCATCCTCGCTAATCTCGTTGCCCTCGATCGACTCGGGATCAAAAAGAAGCTTTTGATCGGGAGAAGGGATAAACCGTTCACGCCGTGGAGAAAAGAGTGCCTTACGGAGTAAGGTGATTTGCTCTTGCATCACCTCGATGTGATTCTGCAACGATTCAAGAGTTGCCTGTTGCTCGCTATTAACCCTTTTGAGATGTGCGATCTCGGCGCGCTGCACTTCGATCTCTTTTCGGAGTTTGTCGGATTCCATCGACAACGTTTCGGTCCTTGAAGGTGCGTCACGAAATGGCAAATGATCACACACCGTTGGTGTAGAACACACATGTTTATTTATCGACAATTCACGTTGCGCGTCAAGGTGGTTTCCAAGGCGATTGAGTAATTTGTTTTGCCTGCTCACGACGCCACCACTTGCGACGTTTGACACTCGATAGCTCGATGCCTTCCAGCAACAATCGCAGGTCGTCCACATGCAGTGTCAAGTAATCACCGGGGGATGCAATCGCCCCTCCATGGTCGGCGCCACGTAGTGTCTCGGACGTTCCTCGTTCAAGATGCTTGTAGAGGATGATCGTGCCGTCACCCGTGAAATAGAGTACCTTCAACCGGTTGCGGCGTCGGTTGAAAAACAAGAAAAGATCTCCGTCTTCAATCTGTTTGCCAAGCTCCTTTTCGACGATACCGATTAATCCACAAAAACTTTTACGCATGTCCGTGGGAGCCAACGCGGCGAAGACTTTTATTTGGGATGGCACAATCAACATGACGCCACCTCACGCAACGCCTGCAATACGTCCTTCACTGTCTCACAATCGGTGCCGTGAGGCACATCCACAAAGACTCCCTGCTGCGGCAAGTGAATACGCAGCGTGGACGCAGGTGTCGTCCCCTCGATCCGCACAGGCACCAGTTGGGTGCCCTGGACGGCGTTACGACTGGTTTTAAGAGACTTGGTCGAACGGCTCCCCTGCTCTGGGGAGGCTTGCTGCTCACGGAACTTACGCTGCCAGGCATAATAGCTGGTTTGTGTAATCGAGTTCTGGTGGCAAAACGCCGCGATGCTCAAGCCGCTTGAGGACTGCTGTTTCAGTAGGCCACGCCAGTGGGACTCTTGGGATTTGTTTCGATTGGTCATTGTGCTCGTTCCTGGAATAAAGGGAATGGTTCACCTCTATTAGGATAGCGCGCAATTTTGGGACGCTGTTCAAAGAACGCTTACAACATGCGTAAACTATTGGCGAGACAACAAAGCCAAGGAATATCATCGACACACGGAGAATATCGGCATTCTTGACGAATTCAAATTCCGTGACAGCAGGAAGAAAGGGGAGGACAAATACCGAGCGTACTTATCGGAATTCCGTTGGGGCTCAACATTGTTTGAGTCTTTTCAGGCTGGTTATCTAAAGACGTTGGATTTGAGTATCGCGATGACTTTGAAGCCGTTGGCTTTGAGGTTGTATCGACTATTGGATAAAAGATTTAATGCTCCCAAGGTGACAAAGCTAAGCTATGAATTACGCCTGTTGGCATATGAGCGGTTGGGAATGAGTCGAAATTACAATTTAGGACAAGTCCGTCGAGAATTGAAGAAGGCAATCGCAGAGTTAAATGCTGTTGGTTTTTTGGAGCCGCTTGATGACGAAAGTCTATTCCCTACCAAAGAGCAAGGAGCGAAGGTAAGCTTTCAACTAGGTCCCGCGTATCGTCGCGGGAAATCCAAAAGTAGAACTAGGAGGAGTCAAGCGAAGCGTCTCAATCGTCCTGAACTCCGCGTTCTGCAACGCGGCTCATCTAAAGAGAACATTACTTCCGCCGCCGAAGTAGCCAAAGGGCTCAAGCTCTTGCAAGATTTCACTCGGAATTCTTAGCCGAGTGAAGTTTGTCGTAAACGACTGCGTTTGCGATAACTTCAACTCACATGAAGAAACTTCTTGTACCTCTGTGGGGAGTACGGTACCGCCAAGGTAGACCTTGAATCGGGTATTCAAGGTCAGGTCGTTAAAGACGCCTAGCGAAGTTGTTGAATCGCCTCGTGTGCTGATTCCAACTTTGCTCGCTCTCTGACGCCAACAAGCAATGGATGACGCCCGGTAAACTTGAGTTGACTACTCAAGCTAAGGGCAGGGAACTTATCTTTCCCTGATGTCATCTCTCGGTCGAGCCGGATGCTGCGAGAGTAGCTTGTCCGGTTCAACGGGGGCTTGTCGGAGTAATCCTTGGCGGGGCCACTGCATTTGTATCGCAGTCCCGTCAAGAGTAATCCCGACATTCTACCCGATGCTCTTGGGTGAGCTCGCGAGGCGAAACTCACCTGAACAGAGAGCTGGGGCGATGCGGAAAAACTTTGGCAATTACTTCGGTAGTTTTCAAAGCCGCAGTTGTTCAAAGCGGGTGACCCAGCTGATGACCGAATCAAGGTTCTGTCGAGGGAATTTTCATTCCCTGGGACACACTTGATTCGCGAGGCTGACTAATCCCGTCCAGGGGATTCGGTTCTCTATGGAGACCGTTTAACCTGGCTGACTAGGGGGAGCCTGCTGTTGGTGACAACAGTAGTCGAGGTTTAGCCGCCTCGGGGACCAAGTTAAATGCTTGGCCGTGAATAGCTCAACCCTGAAAGCCCGTGAGGGCAGCCAGTAAGTTTGTGAGGAGACGGAGCCAAATTTCGAACACCCGTAACCGACCACTGTAAGCCTGATGCTTCTACGTTCGGTCGGCTGAAATCGAAAGCTCTTCTTTCGGAAAGTATGGCAATCGGAAGATTGCACATACGGTTGCGGTGTCTGCGGGGTAACACCTGCTAGAGACGTGACTTCACAAATGATGACAACTGCTAACGCAGGAACTCGTGTTTCTGCCGGCGTAAGATGCCGGTGCCTAGGCTTGGCTGCCTGGGTGGTTGAAAAGTTGCACGAGGGGAGTGTGGGCCAAGTAGGTAGCGTCGCTTGCAGAGCAAGTGACGGCGTGCGTTGTCTCGAAGGAGACAACAGGTCGCAAATGCGACTTGCAGGGCAAGGCAGTCCTGAGCCGTTCGGGTTTGGCTAGTCACCAAACCGTAACGACGACGAAAGGCCTGACTGAGTGCGGAGCTAGGATGCTTCGGTAATTTTGCTTGTTGCTGCGTACTCGCTGGAAGCGAGTCCGTGATTGGTTGCTGGTTATGACTAGGAAGCTCGGAAGAGCTTTCCGGTAATAACGGCTGAATTGATGACAAAAATCGAGCGTGCGTAGCACGCAAAGGTCTTTGTCGATGTTCACGAAGTGAAGGGGAATATGATTAGCGTAGCTAACAATAAGAATGTAGTTTCGCAAAACATTAATGCACGCACCAAAGGTGTCCTTGTCTCGCACGATGCGAGTGCTGCTCTGCACGCAAGGAAAGCGGGCAGCAGCAGCCCAAGTGCCACCGCGTGCCCACCTTCGCAAAATGGTTTTACTTCGGGGGGAAAGCCGGTTTTGTATTCTGGCTCCCCCTCAACTTCATTTTCTCCGGTGAGGCGAAAAAAGCAACCAATCTGCGAAGTCCGTTCAGTGAACGCACTGGTAAAGCAAATTGCTGTCCATACGCTTCGGTGGGGTTACTGGTGGTATGTGTCGGGAATTATCCCTGACCATAAAGACCCGACAATTACCGACCGAGAGTTTACGAAAAAATATGCGGCGAATCTTCCAGAGAGCACTCGGTATCGACGCAAACAGCAAGGTTTGGCGAACACTCGTTATTACCGCTTAGGCAATCGTTTTTTCTTGTTTTCTACCAAAGGAGAGTCGCCTTTTTTTTGTGAACGGGAACGGCCAAACATTCGGTGTGTTCGAAAACCGCCTCGTGATTGGGAGCAGCAAACCGGCTATACTGGTCTGTTTCCGTATGCACCCCTTCGTGTGGGTGGATACACGATTAGTTACAAACCGGGCGGCCTCACGACTGAAGGCGAAGTTGACCCGAAGTGGCATTCGCATGTTGAGCTACACCCCAAAGCCTATAAAGAACTCAAGGCCACCTTCCTTGAACTCGCGACTCGTCGCTCGGTAAAACAACTCGGGATGATGTTCTACGAAATCGAATATGAACCGTATAAGCCATTGCTTCGACAACTTTACAAGATACATAAAGAGGTAAATGAGAAACGAGGCCGGTCAGGGTTCAAGCAACAGGTGCCAAAAGAGTTCATTGCTACAAAGCTGCGACCTTTGCGGGTGTTTGTGCCGGAGCATCTAGTCGCAAAAGCCAATAAACTTGCGTTTTGACTAACCTAATGTGAGAAGCCCGCCGAAGTAATCTGACACTTCGACGGGCGTTTCGGATAGCTTGACGCAAACAACTATTACCTTCGCTTAAATCGAGCAAGCGTGAGAAGGGCTAAAACTGACATGCAAAGTGTGTTCGGTTCTGGAACAGCAATGCTGGTATAAACCACGGAATAGCCAACATCTTCTAGTGGCGTGCCATCCGGCAAAGTCAGGAACGCGGGTGGCAAAGAGTCAACCATACCAAGGAGGCTGCCTTCCGGTCGAAAGCCAGACACGCTTGGCAAGGTAATCGGAATCGGATTGAGTGGTCCTATTGTGAATGCTGAACCACTGATATCTGGAACAAGCTGTGGTAGAATCGGACGGACTTCGCCTGGTCGAAGCGGTGCAGCTGGAATTTGGATTTTCAAGCTTGATTCTGCGACTGCATCACCTTGAGCAAAACCGGACACGCTAGTCCTTGCATCTACTGTGACGACCTCTGTACCGGGAAATGTATCTATCGTTATTGGCAGTATAATTTCAACTTGTTGATAACCGCGAGCATCTGGAATGGTTTCGTAGATTCCTGATTCGGTATGGCCAAATCCTTCTGGAGTAGGAAACCATAAGTAGGAGTACCACTCTGTTCCGCCAAGCGTGGAGCGGTCTCCACCGAATTCGCTCTTTAGGTCCATCGATGCGTCACTTCTTCCGGATGCAAAACTAGAACCCGAATCAGTGATATCAATGTTTCTTTCAACAATGAAATGTGCATGCACCTCCCGGGGGCCTACGGTCGAAGGCATGGATTCATCGCCCGTAATATTTATTTTGAATGTCGAACGGGCATCCGCAGATACAGTTGCGGTTGCACTGGCGGTACTTGCCATGCGAGCAACGATGTTGAGCGGGTCCGCATACGCCTGTGCAACTCGCGGGTTTGGTCCTTGTTGTACCAAGACCAAATCACTCAGGCCGTAAGGTCGTGTCGTCGGCCCCCTAGAATCCGTTACTCCTTGTCCTTGGAATACGCTTGCTGTTGCTTCAATACTCCACTCTGGATATTCAAAAAACTGTGCATGTGCTAACTGAACTGATGAGAGAATAAATAGAGTGGTCAACTTACATATGCCCGGTGATAACATCATTTCTCCCGAAGAAGTACATCAAAGGTGTTGAAATTGCCAAGGTCGTGAGGCCATTCCGAATTCGCCTTCTCTAGCTGCTATGGACAGCCCCACAATCTACTAGCTCCCAAACCGCGGACTAACACGCCACGCTTTCTTTGGAATTCTCCGAAATTCTATGAGTCCTGGTTGAATCGCAGGGAATTGGCTATCCTGACGGGCACTTCTGGCTCAATTCTCACTTCCCGGCTGAGCCGAACCATCTCTTCGAGCCAGCCTGAATCACTGCGATGACTTCATGGACAGTTCTCATCTACTCCCGCGAAGCGAATTGCTAAAGCGTGCTCGCGAAGGCAATGCGGAAGCGTTGGCGACGCTGCTAGCCTCGGTACGCAATCTTCACCGAGTGCTTGTGAAGGTGCGAGACGACAAAGACTTGCGAAAGAAGATTGACACCTCCGATGTCTTGCAAGAGACGGAAATGCAGGCACTCAAGGACTTTGTGAATTTTCGTGGCGAGTCGGTCGGAGAATTCATTTGTTGGCTTCGAGAGATTCTCCACACCAAGCGTGCCAAGGCTGCTCGGCTTTACCGAACCAAGAAACGCGACATGACGCTTGAGCAGGAACTCGAATTAGGGATGGAAGAGTCGGCTCAGGCATTGGCCTCATTGGCCCATAGTGACGATACATCACCCGTAGACCGAGCAATCCAAAGAGAGAGAGAACTTCAGGTCTCAGACGCTCTCGAAAAATTGCCAGAATCGCAACGAGAAGTTGCCGAGTTGCACTACATCCAAGAGATGACCTTGCGGGAAGTGGGTGAGCGAATAGGCAAATCGGAAAACGCCGTTCAAAAACTATGGGCACGGGCACTCACAAAGCTGCGTGAAATCGTCAAGGAAAACTCGTGAGCAGCAATGCCGATTCTTTTGATGAGCTGCCAAGCGATGAACTGAGTAACCGTAGTTCTGACGCACGGCTTGCAGCTGCATTGGAGGAGCTAGAAGCGGCCTTCAAAAAGGGTTCCTCCGACGACCGAGAGGCGATTCTCAAAAAGTACGGTGACATTGCCGACCTGCTGGAACCGTGCCTCGACGGGTTGTCATTTCTTTACAAGGCCGTTTCCAAACCAGTCGAGCTACAAACAGATGGCAATACGCCGTTACAGTTGGACGATTTTCGTATCGTCCGCGAGATAGGCCGTGGCGGAATGGGAATTGTTTATGAGGCGGAACAAGTATCGCTCCGACGCCGCGTAGCACTCAAAATATTTCCGATGGCAGCTATCTTGGGTGAGCGGCAACTTGCTAGGTTTCAGAATGAAGTCCAAGCCGCTGCGATGCTCGACCACCGACACATTGTCTCGGTCTATTCAGTCGGCAGTGATAAAGGCGTTCACTACTATGTCATGCAACTCATTGATGGCCAAAACTTGTCCGAAGTAATCGACGAGTTACAAGACGTCGAATCCATCGAAAATGAAACTTCCGAACGTGCCTCTGAGTTCGTCCAACGGCTTCAGACACAGAGGCAACAGTCGTCTGACTCTGGCCCCCGTCTCTATTTTCAGGCCGTAGCTAGACTGGGAATCGAAATAGCGGAGGCTCTCCATTACGCTCATCAAGAAGGAATCGTTCATCGCGACATAAAACCGGCCAACTTGCTGGTTGACGAATCAGGTTCTATATATGTGTCTGATTTCGGACTGGCACGTATCGAAACAAGCCCCACCCTGACCATGACGGGCGACGTGTTGGGGACGCTGCGTTATATGAGTCCAGAACAAGCACATGGTAAGCAGCAGGTAATTGACCATCGCACGGATATCTACTCGCTTGGAGTGACACTCTACGAGTTGCTGGCACTCAGAGTTCCGTTTGACAGCGAGAATCGTGAAGAATTGTTTCGGCAGGTCACAATGCACGATGCACCGTCACTACAACGACTTCAATCGGGGAACGCAGGCGACTTGGCAACTATCATCCATAAGGCAATCGAGAAACTTCCGGGAGAACGCTACGACACGGCTGCCGACTTCGCGGATGACCTGCGACGATTCATTGAGGGAGAACCAATCGCGGCGAGGCCAGTCAGCGGTATTGCCAAGGTTGTGCGATGGGCAAGAAAAAACCCTGTTGTGGCGATACTCTTCATGCTGATAGCTGGTCTGGCGGTGGCCGGACCACTAGTGGCCGTCAGGCAAGACCGATTGCGGCGTCGCGCAGAAGCATTTCAACAACGGGCAGAGGAGGAAGTAACTCGCGCAAATCGTGCAACGCAACAAGAGGTCGCGATAAGGGAGGAATTAAGAGAGCGACTCTACCGTGCCGACATGTCTGACGCGTATGCAGCGTGGGACTATGGCGATGTCAAGCGAACTCTGGAGTTACTAAATAGGCAACGTCCAATTTCAGAACAACTCGACCACCGACGTTTTGAGTGGGGCATGCTGTGGAACCTTTGCCATCCTGAGGCAGTACTACTAGAGCATCCCGGAACTGAGGAAGACTCTTTATCGCCTTATGCTCTTGCGATATCTTCCGATGGCCAGTTGCTTGCCTCAGGGACCGAGTCAGGACTGGTCAACCTCTGGGACCTTAGCACAGCCCAGGTGAAGACAACGCTTGTTGGGCATGTCGAAAGAATTGAGGGGCTTGCCTTTTCACCGGATGGCCAACAACTTGCTAGTGCCAGTTATGATGACACTCTTGCTATCTGGGACGTCACTACAGGCAAACAATCCCACAAACTCGTCGGTCACAATGGAGATGTATGGGCCGTCGCATTCTCTCCTGATGGTGCCGTGCTGGCCTCTGGCAGCACTGACAACACCGTAAGGCTCTGGAAAACATCGAACGGCGAGAACCTCTCTATATTGCGGGGCCACACAGATGGGGTCAATTCAGTTCTCTTTTTCCCTGATGGCCAGACGCTTGTAAGTGGAGGTTGGGACGCTTCAGTAAGACTATGGGACATACCAAGCGGCAATGAAACAGCTCAATTCCAGCAGCCATCAAAGATTCATGGGATTACCCTATCGCCTGACGGTAGTGTGCTTGCTGTTGCACAGTCTTTTGCGGACCGGTTCCGATTGTACGATGCCTCTGCAATCAACGAGGAAAAACAGGCCATGGAGTTGAGTGATTCCTACGCCCATTCCGGTGCTATCCTCTCCGCACGGTTTTCTCCTGATGGGCATCTGATTGCCACTTGTAGTGTGGACCGTACCATCAGGATTTGGGAGAAGTCGTCTGGACGCTTACTTGACACTTTGAGGGGTCATGATTCCGCGATAGGGGCTATTGAATTCTTGGCGGACTCGATGCACCTCGCTTCAACTGGGCACGATAACACGCTCATAATATGGAGTTTGTCTGATGCAGCACGTTCAAAGCTTTTGCGAGGTGGTACACAACGTAGCTCATCAGGAATTGTGTTCACGCCAAATGGGCGATTATTGGTCAGAATTAGTAACGGTAGTCAGAGCGGAGTATGGGACGTTGAGTCAGGAAGCGAGCTCCGTCGCTTTGATGCAAGCGGAGAGTTTGTCGCAGTTTCACCTGATGGCAAACTAGTCGCTTTAGGTCTTCAGACAGGCGATGTGCAGTTGCAAGTGATATCAACTGGTGAAGTCCTTAAGACATACGATGGACACGAGTCTAGAATTTGTGATGTAGAGTTCTCTCCCGAAGGTGACCTCCTAGCATCTGCGAGCCATGATGGCACTCTGGTCATACGCCAATTATCCGATGGCAAGGTCATTCTTAGAGATACCGCGTATTACGGCGAGCGTGGTGCCGTTCAGTTTTTTCCCGAAGGCAAAACTGTGGCTTGGGGAGTCAAAGATAACGTCAAGGTAGTAGACTTAAGGACAGGGGAAGTGATGGCAGAACTCCCTGCACAGGTACAGTCTGTTATTGTCCTGGCAATTTCTCCGAACGGTCGGACGCTCGCAACCGGTAGCTGGGGAGGAACAATTAGTCTCTGGAATTGTGCCGACTCCAAGCCGCATCTACAGGCGGTTGTGCGCGGCAGTAAGCAGCATGTTTATAGTTTAGCATTTTCCTCAGATAGTAAAGTGTTGGTATCGGGAGACCACGAAGGCATGGTGCGATTTTGGGATGTAGAAACCGGCGAGAGTACCGGGTTCCTACGTGGTGACGCTGGCGAGGTCTTGTCATTGGCGTGTTCTCCCAACGGAGATTCTCTGGCTGTGGCCAGTAACAGTGGAAGCTTGCGGCTACTCCGTGCTGACGCAGTCGAACGGGGTTCTTTGCAGTCGGAATGAATTCTTTCGTCGACAATTCAGGACCATTGATAATGGTGCCATGGGGATGTTATCCAATCGGTGCAAGCATCCCTCGAATATTGAGCAAATCTAGCAAAAGTCTTGCAACCTTTGACCATGCTGGAATGATATGGCACGTTAAGGGTAGGGCTGTTATCATTCTGCCCTCTAGGAGAATAGCCATGTCAACCGACCCTTACGATGAAGTGCTTCAAGGAGCGAAAGGGCTTAGCCGCGAACAGCAGCAAAAGCTCGTCGATGAAATTGCACAATTAGCCGGTATCAAGAACGGCGGAGGCCGCAGCATTCTGGAACTCGAAGGCCTCGGCAAAGAAATCTGGGAAGGGATTGACCCGGATGAGTATGTTCGCAAGGAACGTGACTCATGGGATGGGTAAAAGACCTCGCAGGAAAAACGGTTGCCGTCGATACTTCTCCGTTTATCTTCTTCATCGAGCAGCATCCAAAATACGTCGGCACGGTAAGGCCATTCTTTGAAGCGGTAGACCGCGGGGATTGTCAAATTGTCACTTCGATGGTGACGCTCTTGGAAGTGCTGGTGCATCCGATTGGACACGGCGATGAAGCACTTGCCCAAAGCTACAATGATATTCTACTAAGCTCTCCGAATATCAAAACAATCTCCGTTTCTCCTCATACGGCACAAGTGGCAGCGGAGCTGCGTGCAACTCATAAGCTCAAAACGCCAGATGCGATTCAAGTGGCTACGGCCATGACGAACGGTGCCCAAGCGATTCTTACCAACGACCGAGACTTCAAAAGCCTAACGGGAATCGAAATTCTTTCGCTTCGGGACCTAGTAGCGTGAGAAGGACCTTACTCAATTAACGATGTGGATAAGTTCCCTAACCCCTTGAAATTGTTGCCGATAAGAACACTTATCGGGCAAATGTTGATTTCTCAATCGACTAGGTTTTCTTAGTCAGTAGCTCCACAGACTCAACACGCTCAACGCGAAGCGTTATTGATTTTGTCTGACCTCCGGCAGCGGTTTCAAGCAGGATTGAACCGGTATCGTGGTCGACTTGGGTAGCTCTATCAAATTCGTGCTTCGTTCCAGAAAGCATCCAGACGGTAATAAGTTGATAGTCCTCCGGAGCATCCGCTGCAACTTGAAGTCGCTTGAGGACCGCACGGTGAGTGGCATAAGAAAGAGGGACTTGGACCGATGTTGCTGCATTTCCTGTCCGGTCATTGAGATTGCCGCCATCTTGAGCCTGAACGAAAGCAAGAAACGCAAAAACTAAGAGTGCTGTCGAGACCCCGATTATCTTTCGCATTGCAAACTCCCATATAGAGGACAGTTGATGAGTATGGACCATCATATCGAGAGATTGGAGCCTGGAATAGGTGTTGCGTGGGAGTGTAGCTGAGAGCATCTGGCACAAGAAAACAAGCCGCCCGGCGAACAATGCCGGACGGCTCGATGAACTACGAATTTCCTACTCACCTTCCCTTTCAGGTTGGCTCTGTTGGTAAATCCAGGAGTGTGCGATGTCGGCAACTTTCATCACTAGCGGAAGTTGGTCACGACCGAAACTCGAAGTCGTTTTCCAGTTGTCACCATCTTTGTAAAGCTGCTGAATAGTGACGTTGTGACGGACGCCTTTTTCGGTGTCGTTTGCCCAAACGTTGGCTTTGATGCGACCGAGGCGAATCTCGTGAACTGGATTCTTGGCTGCCATGGTTTTGTCTCCGGGTTTGAGGGAAATCGGGTTGACCTTACGCAAGCGTCTGGAGGTCAACCGAGTTCCCGAACCGGGACGGAGGTGTCGCGAATGCCGCGACGGGCGGTCGCAGTTTAGCAACCGGCTAGTGACAAGTGGTTGGCACGCGGTTGCCTGCGACAATCAGAGCAAGAGAGCAAACTGACTTGGCAGCCTAAGAAAAGTTGTTCGATTCGAACCGCATCATGGATTAACAATGAACACGACTAGCCGAGGCCGAGCGGCGTTACAGATTCATCCTCAACTGCTTTTCACTAAGGATGGTTCGACTCAACGACGAAGCCGCTGTCACCAGGCTATAATCGCAAAGGTATGGCAAGTTGCTTGACATCTTCTTGGCACACGAGGCACCCATCCGAGACGTTTTACTGCGTGTTGGAATATTTTTCGTCAAGCATCCTGGCAATGACGGTCGGTTTTTCTGCCGGTTCGATTTCCTCAGATAATGAGCATGTTTAACTGTCGGCATCCTAGCATCCACGGGCCTGTCGCGAGTAAAGGCCAAGGTGTGTCTCGCAAGCGAGAGCCTTGACTCGCGGCCCGCTCCTGCTTTGCGGAGCCTTGGTTGAAATACTAATAATCAGAGGAGAAACAACCCATGAAAACAGAAAACAAACCACACATCATTAAAGCAGGACGCGGTATTAAGGCAAAAATCTGGACCAACGACGGGCCGAAAGGCTCGTTCGAGACGGTTCAATTTGCTCGCGTTTATAAGAGCGAAGATGACAAGCTCAAAGATAGCGATAGATTTAGCAGAAATGATTTGCTGCATGTCGCCTGGGCGGCTATCCGAGCGTTTGAGCAGACCGAACCGGAAGCAAAGAAAAAAGCCGACGAGGCATAGGTGATTCTGTAACATTTCGCCCGACCGTCTCGGCGGTCGGGTTTTCTCTTTCCACCAACAAAATGAGACGCTTGGTAAAAACCAAACGTCTCGGGTGTTAGTGAAGTAACTGGGAAATATACTGTTGAAACGCACGAGTTTCGCCAGCATATAGGACAGCGACAAGGAACAGGTAACCAGCTAACGTAATAGAAATTACAACTGGTCTCCATGTCCACTTAGCTATCACAAAGAGACTACCGGGAAACAAACACAATAATATTATGCTTGCTTTCAGTAGTGTCTCTGAGACGAGTCCTAGTATATCCCAGGCTTCGACCAACAATTCCCACCCTTCGATTGCCAGTTCCTTTACAGGTAACCAGCGGTCCTTTTTTTTGCTCATGTTTCCTCCATGGCTAGTTAATCAACGCTAAGTGCCAAAGGCTCTCAGCGGTAATCGCTAGAATGTAAGGGAGAAAAAAAAAGGGGGGGGGGGGGAGAAATCGCGTTCCGCAAGAATACCGCAGAAAAATGGCGACACTCTACGGACTCAAAACTCCAAGCAGCCCCATTTGGGCGTTACTGGAGATAGAGAACAATAAGTGGAGGTGGTGTTAGTAGGTTGGCAAAGAGCGATAGGAAAGCACTTACATTATTGTGGATTGGGAGTAGTAGTACAAGTTTTTGGGAAAAGTTTGCGGGATTTCTAGATGGGAACGGGCCGGGAAGGCTCTGTTCAATCTAGAACCGATAAATCGGTTGCCAGTTCCCACCTAGTCGATTTGACCGGGAACCAGACTGAATCAACCATTGAGGTTACCTTTGCCGCGACGTTCTAAAACTGCGGCAAACACTGAAGCAGCTACAGGACTGTCACCATGGCTGCATCCGTCACCACCTGCCGTTCTACGTCGTGGTCCATCAGAACTCGACGGTTTCTTGGCAGATACCCTTTCGCGTAGCTTCTCTTGTTCCACAATAACTCCGTTGGTAATTGCCAGCAGAATTAGCACCACTAGTGGCAAGAAGCATGAACACGCGAAAACAACGCCTCCAATGCGAATTGATTCGGCATCCAAGGCGACGACGAGCGAACTCATGCCAACCAAAGTGCTGTAGCAATAGCAATGTCTGCGTAGCACTCGGTAGGCGTCCTGGTGTGAAACTTTACCTGTCCAGAAGGCAAGGTATTGCCAAGCTGAATAAAGCACCAGAGAGACGACAAGACCGCTGACGCCGAGACTGAACGACCAGTTTTTAACGCACATTTGCAGCAGCGAGATGTAGTAACCAAAGAAACCTACAAGTCCGCAAAGATAAAGACCTACGGCAAGCAGTAAACTACTGATGACCCGAGTTGCACGTTGCCATTGGGGGCAAGTCTTTGACGGAAGCCTCCGGGCCAGTACCTTTTCATCAACATCCTTCGTTTCTAAGCCGAGGAGGCCGATAAACAGAAAACTGATGAACGACAATCCAATTGTCAGCTTTAGATTTTCGGACATGGTTTCCGCGAGCTGAGGCCATCCATCTTTGAACCAATCCATTGAGATGGGACCGGAAAGAAGGACAGACAACGCTGTCAGCCAGAAGTACGCATGCCCTGCCTCATAGCTCTTGTTTTTTGTCTTAACTGAAGACATATGATTGACCTCCTGCGAAAGAAAAAGGAAACAAAACACAAACCGAACTAGCGGCTGCTTGGCAGCAGCTAACTCGGCTCACATCTATTTCCTTTGAGGTCAAAAACCTTTTTAGCCTTCCACGGCCCGTCCTGGTTGCTCTCGACAAGAGCATCATAGAGGGCCGTATCGCTCTTCTACCCGTTTCGTTACTTATGAGAGATAAGACACAAAGTGTGACGCAAGAACGCACACGAAGCAAATTTATTGCTCAGTTTGAGGCAGAGCAGACAGCAAACTAATGCGTCCTAGATTTGTTGAGCAGCCCTCGCACTGCTCGGGCCGCGTCGAGTCTTTCGCTCGCTTGGGAATTCCCTCCGGGAGATTCCCCGCTCTCGCTTTAGCCGGAAGTCTCTCGCTCCGCTCGTGCCGCTCCCTACGGCTTGAGACTTCCGGCTCCCCCACCCCGCCGCTCCGCACCACCACCACTCCACCCCGGCAAGCAAGCTTGCCGCCCACTTTTATGGACTCGGTTGCCAGCAACCTCGGCCTCAATCTGGTCGAGTTTCCTGACGAGAATTGAATTCTCGTCAGAACTCACTGCTGGCTTTGCTTAGGAAAGCACGCCGCAGAACTCTTTGCGAGCACTTGCTATTCCCGACCTTTGGTCAGGAGATAGCCGCGTCTCGCCCACCCACACGCCTTGCGATCGCATATTTCCCAAACGACGCCAAGTTCGGCCTCGCCTCACCTGGCTGTTTGGGAAAAGACTCACCGCAGTCGCTCGCAAATCGGGCTCGCTCCCTGGCGGTCTCGCTGATAGCGAGCCCTTTTTTGTATGGCGAGATTCCCCCGCGACTCTGGTGAGCAACCGTCGCGGCCAGCCCAAAGGCTGGCACGCCGCTTGCTTTCACTGCGAGCCGCTGGGACATCTCGCCCTCTGCTGCCAATGTTAGTTGGGTCCTGAGCTGGCCAGCTCAGGACCCGCATTACTCCTCGGTGACTTCGCGGATTTTGCTCGCTAGCAGCGAGCAAATCCGCTCTGCCACCTTTGGTTTTCCCACTGCGGAGCATGTCCCGCGAGCTTCCCGCCTTTCAGGCGGCGTGAAGCTCGCTCGCGATGGTTGCCGGGGGTGGCGAGAGTTCACTTTCAGCGTCGGTTTGGCATGGGGAGCCTGAACAAACGACCTATGTAACGTGACTCCGAGTTGGCCCTTGGAAATAAGGCTAAGTTCGCTTAGTTAGTTCCTGTTTCCCAAATCAGAATATTGTGAAATTCGTCTGGCGGGCCGGTTTTGGTGTAGCAAGAAAAAGACGCATCGTTATCCTATTGAAAACAGAACGAATTAAAGAGCCATTTTACCCAAGGAGAAGCGGGCGATGCGTTTGAAAGCTGAAGCGATTCTCGATTTTGGATGGGCCAACGAGAAGGCCGACAACCAAACGGTACGGGATTATCGTGACGAGTACAAAACGCTCGGCCAGTTGCTGGACAGCCGGCCCGCGATTCTCGATGTGGTCCATCGCGACCTCGAACAGCTCAGCCAGACGACGTCGGCACGCGGCCGAAAGCCGATCTTCACCAGCGAAAACCTGTTTCGCGCGATCCTCGTCTTGCAACGGGAAGGACTCGACTATCGGGAAGCGTCGATCCGGATTGCCGAAAGCGAAACCTTGCAGCGGTTTTGCCGCCTGCTGAAAAAGCCGACCATCGACTTCACGCTGCTGAACAAGGCATTTCGCGCGATTCAGCCCGAGACTTGGGAACGGATCAATCACCTATTGGCCCTCGGCGTCGTCGCCGAAGAAACGGTCTCCCTGGAACATGTGCGAACCGACACGACCGTCACCGAATGCAATATTCACTGGCCGACCGACTCCAGCCTGCTGTGGGACGTCTATCGCGTGGCTGCCCGAGAAATGTCGACTGGTCGAGAACTCGACCCACTCCGTTGTCCTTGGCGATTTCACGCGAAGAAGATCAAAAATCTGCATCTTTTCGTCACGCGTTACTCGAATAGCACGAACAAAAAGCGTCTCCGCCAGGTCCGCCAGAATATGAAGACGCTGATCGTCCGGGTCGAGGAAGCTCTGGAAAAAGCGGAACAATTCGTCGCTTGGGCCGAACGTTCGACGTGTGTCGAGTTGGCGACGATTGCCCAGTCGCTGGCGAACCGTTTGCCGGTGATGCGGCAGGTCGCCGAAGTGGCTCGGCGCCGCGCGTTCGATCGAGAGCAGGTTCCAAATGCCGACAAAGTGTTCAGCATTTTTGAATCTCATGCGGAGTTGATCATGCGTGGACGGCGTGGCAAGCCAGTCGAATTCGGTCACAAGGTGCTGCTCACACAGTCGAAGGAGAAGTTCATTACCGATTACGTTGTGTTGGAGAAGAATGTAAGCGACAGCGAACTCCTGGAGACGGTACTCGAACGACACGAAGAGAAGTACGGTAGCCGGCCCAAAACGGTCGCCGCGGACATGGGCTTCTGTCCGGACGAGGACACCTACGAGGAATTGGAAGAACAGGTCGACTACCTGGGCGTGCCTCGGCGGACGCGAGATTTCGGCGACACGATGATGGGCATTTGGCAGCAGTGGCGCGCCGGAATCGAAGGCACGATCTCGTGCTTAAAGCGAGCATTTCGCCTGGCTCGCTGTTGTTTTCGCGGCTTTAAGAATTTCACGTCCGCCGTTGGCAGCGCCGTGTTCTGTCACAACTTAACGATCCTGGCAAAAACCTCAGGAGGCTGACGCGGAACGGACGCAAAAACCGAAAACAACTCGTAAACGTAAGGCGAGGTACGCGCGCTGCGGCGCAACAACGCCGACCCACCACAGAAAACCGAACAAGCCAACTCCCTCGCCCGCTCGTCGCCCCGCGCCGTTCCCAAAGTCGGTCGGAAAGGGAGTATTATCAACGGGAACTAGTTACGGCCCCGAGTTCAGCCCCTAGTCCCTGCGGGGCAGGGCCAGTGGCTAGGCTGTCGTTCATTGCGTTCGGTAGATTTTCAAGCAGCGTCGTGCGGCGATTTTTTAGCAAAGGGTACACGTGATTTTGCCACCGCACTACAATATGGAACTGTGGTCCAGTCCAAACTTACATCCACTCCGAGCCAAGATGGGGGGCGTGGTCATCGGCTACTTTTCACCCTATCGCTTCAAGTCCGATTGCTGAACATCGAGCAAGTTCAGCGTTGGGGGAGCTGGTCGTCTAGGAAAACTGCGATGCAGTTTCTCGGTCGGCTATCACGGCAAGGTCTTATCGAACGAGTGGATGTTCGTACGCTTGGCATGGAGCTGCCGAGTAGACCGTTGTGGACCAGCAAAGCTGGTCCTCCTCCCTACTCCAAGATTGAGTATGTGGTCAGGTCGCGGTTCCGTGACGACGTGCGAACCGAGGCAATCTACGTTGCTAGCAGGCAGGGAGCCGCCCTGCTCGGCGGCAAGAGTGGCAAGACCACGATGAAAAAGACGCAGGTAAGCCATGACCTGCACGTGGCAAGTGTGTGGTTGCGGAAGTTTTTGCACAAACCAAGCGAGGCCAGAGACTGGCGAGGTGAAGATACTTATGCAGTCGAAAGAAAAGGTGAAAAACTACCGGATGCGATGTGTTTCGCGGACGGGATGCCTTATCTGGTCGTTGAATCGGCAGGCATCAGCTATACGGCAGAACGAATTGAAGCGTTTGTAAACGATTGTCGAACACGCAAGTTGGAGTGGGAGTTGTGGTAGCCGAAACTGACCAAACTCGAACCGAGACAGCCTATCGGCGGACGCGGATTCTCCGCCATGTGTTTCGATACGGCCTTAGTGTGGGACCGGTTTTGGATAAACTTTTCTTTGACGGTAAGGAAAGCAATCGAGGCTACCACATGCGAAACTTTGTGAAAGATGAGTACCTGGTTCAGTATGACCTGGGTAAGAACGCTTCTGATTTGGGATGCTATTGGAGGCTTGGACCGAAGGGCCGCCGAGAACTCAGTGCTGGTCGTGCTGAGCCTTGGCGGAAGAAGGACCACACCGATTCGCTCGGGCCGGAGTCGATTGCAAACCGATATGCTGTGCTAAATTTTTGCTGTATGCGTGGCCAGCGTGTGGTTTCTCCGACTAAATGGGAACTCGAAGAGGAGTTTCCCGAGTTGGTAGAAGGACTACCGGGGCGACATGAGCGGTACTACTTTCATATGGGTGGCAGTCTTGCGGCAAAGCAACTGGGCATCATCGTCAGAGACCGACTCAACGGCTTAGAGGCTCTGTTCAACAAATTAGTTACCGTGATTCGAGACCGAGTTGAGCAAAACGGTGCTTTTCGCAAGTTGGTCCAGGAACAGGCTCTTCGCGTCACCGTTGTGACAACCAGTATGGATGCCAAAGCTGAAATCGAGAAAGCTGCTCGGCAAAACGACAATCTCTTGGTTGAAGTGCGGGCTTACTGCTGCCCCGGACTTCATCTGTTGGTCCTGTAGGAAGCTGTAATGGATAAATCCCCAAGCGAAAAGCGAACCGAACGAACCGAGCAACGGCGAACTCGACCGGTTTCGGATTACGTTAAAGAGAGAAGCCCCGATGGTGGCATCTTTGAAGCTGTCTTGCCCGCCATAGCTGTGGGAGGTGGAACCGCAATCGTGCTCGCGTGGCTTGTTGGCGGCTTTCGTTGGTTTGAGTATTACGTCAACGAGTCCGACACTCTGGGAAGTTGGATGCATGACTTGGGGCCTCGGCTCGGCTTGTTTTTGCTATTCGCTGGCCTCCTATTCTGTTATGCGGTGGGACTTGACTACTATGCTTGGCTAAAGAACAAACGCCAAAGAGAGGTATTGCAAGATTTTACTCGCGATACGGTGGTAGCAATCAAACGTGTCGTCGGCATGAGTTCCGTCTTCATTCTCCTCTTATACGGTTTGGGAGTTGCGAGTGCTAACATTGAAGCATTACGGAATTTCTTGCCGGTGCCTTCGATTAAGAGTGTATTTCTCATCGGAGTTAGCTTTGGAACCATTGTTTCGGGTCTGGTGGAATGGCGGTCACTTATTGCAGGACTGGACGGACTATGTGCGTGGATAACCTATCTGCCCGGTGTGCCACGCACACAATTGCAGGGCTGGCGAGGTGTTTTGCTTAAGAAACACTCACCTGCCAACCCACTCCGAATCAGAGCTTTGACTTGGTTTGTTTTTCTATGCGTCTTCTGTGCAGCAGAAGTAGCATTTTCCGTTGAGACGCCCATCGCGGCTGCATTTGACTCAATGCTTGTTGGGGTGCTGACGTTCGTAGCACTTGTTGTTGCGATTGTAACGCCAGCCTCGGTGGCAATCGGTCAAGTTAGTGAATTATCGGAGAGCGAAGAGTTTGAAGACGCTGCAGGGCACACCAGAGAGACTAGTCAAGGAAGCCAGTTACTTTTGGGCGAAAGAAGTGAAAAGGTATAAATATGGTTCGGGAACCTCATAAACTATACAACTTCTCGCTCAATCTTCTGCGGGAGCATGGCCTTGTGACTGGACCTACAAAATCACGAAAAACTTCTCTGGTGTTTAGTCCCCTAGTACATCAGCTGATGGGATTGTTTAGTAACGAGAAATGGAAAGAACAGGGTACTATCCTTTGCATTGACCTCAAGGGAGACCACGCTTGGTTTCACGGAGTACTTCGTGATTCACAGAAGATGGGATTGCCCTTTAAGTGGCTCACGATAGAAACGGGCAAAGCAAGCTATGGCTGGAATATGTTTACGCAAGATGTAAACAAACGCATGCGACTTGGTGACGTAACACAGCAGGGCATGAAAGGCTTGTCAATGGATTACGGCGACGACTATGGTCGTGGTTTCTTTATGGGGAAAATCTGGCGTTTCTTCGCTCGCTGCTTGGGCGACCATAATATCAAATCTTTTGAGCATTTGGCGAGTCTTGCAGACCTAAGAGGGTTTTTCTCACTTGCAGAAGTCGAAGGGGCCGAAGCCTTTCTCAACGTCATACGAAGATTGGCTCTACAGCCAGTTCTCAATGTTCATGACGACAGCCCGTCATTCACTGAAAAAGGAAACAAGAATCGTTGGAAAGGTGAATATGGGAACAAGGTAGTTGAGCAGTCAATAAAGTTTAGCTCGATGCTTTCCAAGCCGCAGGTGGTTTATTTGTGGCTCCCTGTTACGCTACAGGGAATGGATTCAAGGCTCATCGCGAAACTTTTTATGAGTCAACTCTTGTCGGCAGCCAATGTACGCAACGAGACTTCGGGTGGAGACGAGGTTCTACCAATCTACGTTTTCATAGATGAGTTCCAAGAGCTAGTCGGAAAATCTGATGAGTTGAGCATCTTCTTTGCCCAAGCACGTTCCAAAGGCGTTAGTATCATTGCTGCTCACCAGTCGATGGCACAACTGCGTACGATGGATAAGGACTTGGGAACGATTGCTCGTGAAAGTGTCGGCTTTCATATGCGGATGGGCATGCCTGGCGTCGAAGATATGCGACAAATGCAGTTAGAGGGCGAAGGTAATCTAGAGTTTGAGCGAGTCTTAACCAGAAAACAAGAATTGGATATCGGGGGGGTGGTTGATGTCGAGTACGGCAGTGTCCCGGAAATCTCGCCGAGACGGCTGCGTGCTATGGCGGTGAACCCACATGAAGCGGTCATTACCGTACGCGACCCTGACGCTAACCCTTCATCGGACCCGTTAATGAGGCCGGAGTTCGTCACGCTTCGGCATCATATTGCAGAAGAGGAGTTCGATAAAAGAAATACTGCTCCTTGGCCCAAGGTTGGGAAATTCAAGGGAACCATTGTTGCCCCAGCGGACTACGGCAAACCTAGCAAAAACGGCAACTCCTCCACCGCAGTCAAAGGCGTTACGGACAAGAAAGTTCACTCTGCCAAGCGTCCTAAAGCAAGTACAAAAGAAGGCAGGCAGTTTGTGGAGCAACTGATGACCAAGGCAACTTCGTGGCTCGACCGAGCCGAGGTGGAATGAGCATGATGCACATTGCAAGATTTACCTGGGCTTGGGTTGAGAGATTTGCCGAAATTGTTGCGGACTATTGGTACATAGCATGTGGCTTAGCTGTTGTAGTTTGCATCGGTGACCAGTTTGTCTTGCCAAGGATGGATAGAGATTCTTTTCTTCCGAACAGGACAGAAGCAGTTAGCTTTACCGAGAAACGAGTCAATGCACAAAAGGTAGCCTCCGAACGAATTGAATGTGCAAAACTACGTGAAGAGGAAGATGTTGCCTCAGCCAACTTGAGAAAACTATCTCGCCTGCAAACTTTAGTTGAATTACATGAACAGCGGTTAGATGAAATAGTGCTTCAGTTAAAACATTGGGATGTATCGATTGCCCCACTACTGGAGAATAGCGACGGAAAACACCTGGCAGCCAATCCAGAGAGTGTGGAGGTTTTTTTCACGGTCTATGAAACATTCGACCGGCATCAGGTTGATGCGATGCTCGCAGGTCATCGATTGGCTCTTCGGACTTTCAAACAGCAGGTCGATGAAGGCCAGAACGCGAATCACAACTTATCTGCGATAGTGTCTGCCCTGGCTGAACTGGAGAAGATGAAAAACAAGGTGGTCGAAGTTGAGAGGACACTTGAGACAAACATTCGGCAAATTGACAATCTGAAGCGTAGCGACACGCCCACTGCCATCACATTGAAAGAAGCCTCCCTGAAAGTAACAGAAGCCAAAGAAGCTGAGCTTCAGAAAGTTTCAGAAGATGGGAAATACCGTGAGAGAGCGTTAGCTGGGCAACGAGAATTGGAAAACCGTGACCTGTTTGTAGCCAAGGCCACGCTAGTTGGCACTGTATCTGATACCTATGGAAACAGTGGCGGACCGATGAGGTTGATTGTCGGCAGTCGTAAAGGCAATCGCTTTAACGCAGATGCTTACTACTACGGAAAATGGAATTACAGAGCACATATCGAACTGGAAGGTGTCGTAGATGGCAACAAAGTTGCGATGAAAACGACACGGATTGTTAGGAACCGTCAGCTAAACAACGGAGTCGTTTGGGAAGGAACAATTACCGGAGATAAATTGCGAGGCCGCTGGAATTGGACGAACGGAAGGAAGAATGAAGAAGGAGAATTCGAGTTTCAACCCGAAGGCTAGAGCAGTATCCTTATCGGCACAACGACTGCTCCTCAGAGGAAAGATAGATGGCGAAGGAATTCATCAGTGACATAACGACGACCGTCAACATTTTGTTGATGATGGGCATCCCTTGCCTTATTCTGATTACGTTACTTTCAAGTGGATTCCTACCTAGCGGTGAGGAGAAAGTTGAGATTGAGAGTAACTCAATGGAGCATCCCGTTGACAAATTAAGCTCGTTTGAAAAAGAGAATCAGAACTTACTCCTGCGTTACGGAAAGTCAATCCAGAATCACGAACGAGAAATAGGCGAGCTGAAGCTTCTCCTAGACCAATGGCAAAGTCGGGTGATTCCAATGCTTCATAATGAAGAGGGTAAACTACTGGCAACAAAGCCTAAGAGCGTCGAACGTTTCTTCGCACTCTACGAAGCCTTTGAACCTGCGGAGATTGAAAGTATTCTGACAAGCCATCGTGAAGTGTTAGCGGGATACAAAAAACGCCTAAGTGAAACACGGGCCGACGAGAATTATCTTTATGACCCCAACGGGGCTCTTCGTGAAATTGGTCGTATGAAATCTGAATACCTGAGCGTGTTCTTGAGACTGAAAAGGAGCATTTCTGAAATCGATGAATTGGAACGAGGGCTGACTCCGTCTTCCATGACATTGAAAGAAGCCTACGAACAACTGAAAAAGGAGAATGCCCTGCAATTGAATCAGGCAGTGGCTAAGGAGCAACGTCAGGAGCACGAAAACGAGATTGAGGTCGCATCTGGGCCAGGACGTTTTCTGGTGAAAGGAGTTGAGCTTACTGGAAGCATCGAAGACAAACTGGCTAAGGCTCAGTGGCAGATAGAAGTAGAGATAGTTGGACGCACTGGGTCGCAATTCGAAGCCCGTTTGAAGTTCCCTAAGCACCCTTATGGAGAGGGGCCTGCTGAGCTGCTCCAACGCGGGACAATCTCTGGCCAGGAACTTTTGTTGACCACTGTAAGAGTGATAAAGGGGCAAGGCGTAGCTGCTGGTGCCAAGTGGAAAGGAAAGCTAGACGATGGAACGATTAGCGGTCGTTGGAATTGGCGAAATAAAGAGCGATTCACTTACGGTGATTTTGTGCTGAAAGTTAGAGAGTAAGCTATTCACCAGGTCATGTAGGCAGGCATCCACGCAGTTCTCAGTATTTCTTGAACAAGGTTGTGAGGGTTAAAAGATGGGCCGTTTCCAGCAGAGACCGGGACTCTTATGTTTGATTGTGACATTACTGGTTCCCCATGTTGCTCACAGCCAGGAACGCACCCCTCGTCCTCAACAGGCTGGAAAGTATCTCTGTAAAATACTAGTCGAAGTATCAGCGGATGCTATGAAGAAGTTTTTCGGACGGAATCCTGAACTAGATAAATCGACCCTCACTATGCGTGAAACGGCCGCAGAGCAGCACGGACTTTCAGAATATCCAAAGGAGAGCATCGATACGTTGCGGTCGCAGCTAAATTCATCTGGTCGCCAAGAAGCCATAGAGTCAATGAAGAACACTGCCGAAGAATTACGGAAACAAATTGTTAATCAACGAGAAGCTCTTGCTAAAACACCTAAATACGTTCATCAAGGCATGGTTGAAAAAAATGTGAAGTATATCGAATACATGGTAGAGCGATACGAACAAGAGATATCGCTGTTAAAAGAGCAAGGTGGCAGAAAGATGCCCATCAGTCCTTCGAGTTCTGGGAAGCCTAAAAAGCCTTCAAATATCGATGAGCAAATCCCAGAATTTAACTTAGAAGACTATAGGAAATCACTAGAAGATGAGGTGCCTAGTCTAAAGAATTATCCTTATGAAGTTTTACAACCGGCGATTACGGCGAAAAAGAACAAGGACTATGAAGACAGAGGTGTATTGCCACCGAACTGTTTGGCTCACGTTCTTCAGCAGCTTGGAACGGATATCGACGAGGCTGTCAATCCAGTTGCAACATTAAAGAACGGTATGCAAGACGATTTTGCCATCGCGAGAAACCCTTACTCACAACTCGACACGTTATTCGTGAATAAGGGCTACTCAAATGGAGCAGTAGACGTAGGCTCCATAGCTCCGAACCAGATTCCTGCTGGAAGTATCGCGGTGTACGAAGCTCCCCTCCTTGCAGGTTATTTACAGCCCTTTTTGGGCATAGTCAATCCGACTGTTCCCTCTCACGTTGCCATCAAGAGACCGGATGGCAGATGGGAAAGCCGGTTAGGGCATGGCGGGGCAATTATCCTTCACTCCAACCCTCACGCTGTTGATGGCCCTGAGTTGGGATTTCTTAAGAAACTCTATTTGCCAAAGTGAGCATAACATTTGAGGAGTCTTATGCGTGCAATCACTTACTTTCTGACTACTCTAGCGTTTACAATTGTCGCTTGCTACGAAGGTCGCTCGGCACTAGCAGAGTCAAAAAAACATCCCATAGAAAAGGGAACATTTGCTTTCATTATTTCAACGACCGCTGGCCATTGTGACTTGTCGAGGGAGTTAGTGTGCGGATTGCCGACAATAGTCAAAGTCGAAGAAGTTTACGGCAACCGTGTTGAAGTTGAGGGAGTAGATGGGTGGTTCGAGAAAGATGGGTTGATTTCTCTGGAAGATGCTCTTAACTACGTAACGGAGTTAGTATCAAAGTCACCTAACGCTAAGAGCTTCCTTCTGAGGGGTCGAGCATACGAATTGCAAGGTAAGTTATCTGACGCACAAGTAGACTACGAGAAAAGTCTTCGCCTTGACGATACAGAATGGCTCACGCACGCAAGTCTTGGAATTAATCTTTTCAAGCAAGAAGACTGGGGCGGTTGTATTGATGCATTGTCGAGAGCATTGGAGCTTAAGCCCATCGTTGATTTAATATCTTTGCGAGCAATTTGCATGATAGAAAGTAGACGTTACTATGAGGCACTAACAGACTTAAGTAAGGCGATTTCGATGGCACCTTCGGCAGAAACATATTCCGACCGAGGAGTGCTTTATTTTGTTAGAGGAGATGTGGCATTAGCGAATGCTGATTTTAGAAGAGCAATCGAATTGAATGACAGGTTTGCCTACGCCTATTACGGTCAGGGACGAGTTCAGGCAGCATGGGGGAAGCACGACGATGCAATCAGGCTATACACCAAGGCGATTGAGCTAAGACCTGACGAACCTATGTTTCGTCAGTTACGCGGTAACTCGAAGAAATCTATTCAAGACAATAGTGGAGCAGAGCTCGATTGGACCTTCGCTCGACATCGCCACAACACAGCACCAAATTGGATGAGGCCGCTTTTTAGCAGAAACTCATGGTAAAGGCATTCATAGGAGCTATGTCGTTAATTGCAGGAATACACGTACGGGTACGTTACGGCGAAAATAATTGGAACGAAATTGGAACGGCATGGCCAATGCAAGTACCACGAAGGCTACCAGCAGATGCTATGGTATTATTGAGCAAAGGCTAGAAAAAGACCAGATTTATACTCAAATGTCACGTTAGCTACATGTCAGTGCCACGTGTATTTGGTGGACTTAAAATCCAGTGGGAGGTAACTCCCGTGCGGGTTCGAGTCCCGCCTCGGCTACTTGTTTTTAAGGTGTTTTTTGATTTTTCGCCCTTTGCCTCGTTTTTGGCTACTGTTACCTAAAGTGTTACTTTTTTCGGCCCATAGCTTCTCGGCGGTAACATCGGCGTTCACTCCGACGTAGTATTTCATCGTTGTCTCAACCGATTCGTGCCGCATCAACTCCCGTAGCTCGGCTGGCATGAGCTTTCGGCTCCACCGGAAACCAAAGGAACGCCGGAGATCGTGATCGCCCGCATAGGTCAGCACTTCCACTTTGCGTTTCGTCCGCCGGTCGGTGATAACTCCGCTGTCTTGCCCATCGCCGTGATATGCGGTCCTACGGCGTGTCGCGTGCGTGCAATCGGTTCTCCCGGTTTCGTCAGGGGACGGAACACAAAGCCCCTACGTCTGCCCTTGGGCACTTTCTGAAGCAACCGTGCAAACTCAGGCGTGATCGGCATGAGCCTGTTGGAATGTCCCTTTTCGGCTTCGGCTGGTATCAGCAGCATGGGATACTTTCCGCTGTAGTCCACCACGATACAACCGGGAGCTGAATCCCATCGCAGCGTTAGGGATTCTTCCAGCCGCAAACCGCTTGCCCACAACCTCCGCAGATAGAACCGCCACGATCCGCCCGCTTTCTCTCCCATCACGTCGGCGGCCTTGCTGAGCATGCGCTCGAATTCCTCTGTGGTGATCGGCCTGCCACGCATACCCTTTTGCAGCTTCGGCATCGAGAACTCTGGCATCTCCCGCAACAGCCCTTCCTTGCGCGCCCAATTGGCAACCGCTTTCAGGTGTCGACAGTGTCTTGCTACGGTTGCAGGTGCCCTGCCTTGCTTGCGTAGTGCCGTTCCCATCGCCGTGATTCGCTTGGTAGTTAGATCGGCAACCCGGTTCGGTCGGAACTCCCGCTCGAATACGTTCAATGTCGACGCACACGCATCGCGGGTGTTGGGGGCCATGCAGTCTGTGTGGTTATCTTCGAGGTATTCCCGAAAGTCGGGCCGAGCCATGGAAGAACTTTTCTTGTAGCGGCCTTCACGCAACGCCGCTTCCCACTTCCCGGCCTCTCGTTCAGCTTTTTGCTTTAGGTGAGTCCCGGTTGTTCGTGCAACCTGCCTGCCGGTCGCTGGGCACTCATACCGCATCATGTAATTCTTGCGGTCGGGATACCTCACAACGCGAACCTTGATATCGTCCATCGCAGCACCTCAAGAAAAACAGCCCCCGTGCAACTTCGCTAGAGAGTTGTCACACCAACCAGCAGATAGCCACACGGGAGCTTGAATTGTTGGGCGGTTGGTGTGACAGTTCTCATTATACCGCAAACCCAACAGCAGGCAATGGGCGGTCCCGCCCCCGCTTCTCGACCCGCAGCTCATTGATGCTCGCCCCGGTCTCCTCGCACCAGTCCAGCAATGCGTCCGCGTCCGGGCGGTTCGCTACTTCCGCATGGTGGCCGAATGATAAAAGTTGCCGCCGGCGGCAACTTTCCAATGCCTTGCAAACAGCCGTTGCGTGCGTTGCCGTTGAGTACGCGACCCCAAACTGCTCGCACGCCTCTTGGTGCTTGCCCCGCTGAACGTAGCCGGAAGTCTCCCCGGCGTTGATCCAATCGCCAATGCACCACATGATCCGCCGGTCGAAGTGGCCCAGTATGTGGCCCGCTTCCTGCCACTGGCTTTGCGTCAAGCCCTTATTGGCAACGAGCCCTACAGGTGAAGCCTTGAATCCTGGCTATTCAGTCGTTTTATCGGGCTGATGCCCCTCTTCAAGTAGGTTACAGATATCACGGCCGAAGGACGTGAGAATCTTGTGATCTCTTTTTACAAGAGCGCCGGCGACATTGTTTATGTCGGTCGTGTGAATAATGTAATGCTCGCATAGCCGCTTGATTGGTTCCACTAACAGGAATTTGTACTCCTTAGGTACGCCACAATTATGCATGATCGTCGCGATGGCTTCCTGTTCCGTGTCACCAAAATACGGCTCGTGATTTTTGAGGCCGTTCCATATTGTCCGCAACATCACAATAGACAAGGCGTCCAAGCTTGCCACAGTCTTAAGCATTTCGTACGCCGCAAGGCTATCACAAGTGGTCACATTCTCAGTCGCGATGCCCAGGAACACCTCCCGAATCGCATCTAGCTGTTCGGTGCCGGTTGCTTCTTCCATCGCTCGCAGAGTTGCATGAAAACAATTCCAGCCTTGGTCGCTTTTTTCATAGTCATCTTTAATTTTTCCTGCTTCTTTGAATTGCTCGTATTCTGTGAATAGTTGCTGCTTCGCTTTGCCACTCATGGCAGCCTGGACGATTCGCCCCGCAGATAGTGACGCTTCTTTCTTGCCTCCAGAAAACAATCCACTTGCGGCTGCGATAATATCGACAAATGATGGTTTTTTTTGTATTTCAGCAAGCCACCTGCTTTTTGCTTCATCGTTTGCGCCATGTGTGTGCTGCAACTCATTCATCGCTAGGTCTCCGTCACTCATGTTTTGTCGTTTGCGCTCGTTGCACGCCATCCTGCGGCTTCCAGTATATCAAAAACGCCGTCCGAACGACTCTACCGGGCGGACCATGCGACGTTCGAGAATTATTGCCGGGATCGGTGCGGGCTTTCGAGACCGCAGGCTTATCGTTTTATCAATGCCGCTAGCAGATATCTCACACTGAAAATGTCTCCCATGGGAGACATTTTACTGGGCACAGAACGCCAAGTCCGCGAGCTATCCCGCTGCGAAACGGCCGCCCAGGCCACCCAAGTGTGGCAGCAGGTTGTCGAATCGGCGGACGATCCATTTTCACTTCCGGCTACGGTTCCGGCTCTCATGACTGGAATGACAAACGCCGTTTAAGCTCTCGAATTTCCAGGGTGTTTTGGGAGTCGAGTCGAACCGTTTGCGCTCGTTAGACGTCGCCCCGTGCGTTCGTTCGGTTTGAATTATTGCCACCCCGCACCGTAACCGGCCGATACTCGATAACTTCGGCCTGATACGCCCATGCACCACGCCGACGCAGCTCGGCCTCCGACCAGCCGGCGCGAATCCGCTCGCAGGCTTCGGCAATCTGCTCGGGCGTTGGATCGTAGGATGTTTTGCCCATGCAGCCTCAAGGAAAAGAAAACGCCCCGTGGCAAAAACACCACGGGGCGAAAACCCCCTACCTACTTTTTGCCGGGCCTGAAACCGAGTTTTTTCATTTGTCCCTCGATTGTCGACAACGTTCGCAAAATGGCGCGTCTATCGCCGTCGACCTCACACCTGGTTACGCGTCGCTCTTTCGCGTTCCGAATTTCCGGCAAACCGGCCATTCTCGACAAGAGTTTTTTTCTGTTTTTTTGTGCCAAGCGATAATCATTTCTCAAAATGCTTTCGCGTGACGTGGTCAACACCGTCGCGGTTTCTTGGTTTCTGTTACGCATTGTCTTCACCTTTCGCAAAATTGGAATTCCTGGACAGCCAACTCTCAAGGTTCGCCCGCACGCTTTCGGGGGTGGATAAATCTTGCAACGGCTCAGCAACGTAACCCCCGTGCTGCCGAAGCTTGCTTGAAAACTCGCTGGCCTCTTTGATCGACGCCAACACGTCCCCGACCGCAACCAACATTTTGCTGGCAATGGCCCGTTGCTCCGGCTCAAGCGTTTCGCAAACCGCCCGAACCGCCTGACCTTTCAGCGGACCGCTGGAGATCTCGAAACGCTGAAGCTCGACCGCCTTGGCGATGATATCGCGACGGCGGGCTCGTTCGGCCAATTTGTTTCGGCCTGCCTCGAAATCGTCGATTGTGCCGCCGTCGAGCTTGGTTATGGTTGCAAACTCATTTTGGAAAATACCGGTTCCAAGACTTCCCTGTGAAAAACGAATACGGTCGCCGACAGCGATTGTTTTGTCGTGGACGGATGTCTTCGTGAGAGCTTCTGGAAGTGACGCGTCTTGGGCCTGTTGTCGCTGCTTCTCCCACTCTACCTGGGCGTGATGTCGTTGCAGCTTTAAGCATCGCTCGTTGATGGAGGCTGCCACGTCCGGGTCGTTGGTAACGACAAGCGATACTTGGCCCTCTTTGAGAGTTGTTTTCTTCCAGTGGTCAATGACTTGAATTTCAAGTCCGATTGCCGTTTCGGCGGTTGCCGTATGCGGCACGCACAAATCGGCGGCGAGCGACAAGTCGACCGAACGTTCCATTTGAGCAACGAGCGGACAGTCTTTCAGTTCTTGAATCTGGTTGTAGAGAGCACGCTCGGTGTAAAAATGGGTTGCCTGCCTGGCTCGCGTTCCTTTGACGTAAGAGTTTGGCAAGTTCTGACTTGTTCCGCTCAGCAGCACAAAAGCCTCTTCATAAGTGCCTCCCTGAGCTTTATGGACGGTTGAGGCGTAGCCAAGACGAATACTCTCAAAGCTCAGGGGTACGTAAACGGTTTTCCCCGTATCGAGTAGAACTTCTAGGCCCGGTCGTTGAAGTTTGCCATGGCGTTTGAACCGAGTAATGGTGCCGACACTTCCATTGAGAACGCCGTATTTGCGTTGTTCGTTCTTGGTGAAGATGACTCGGTCGCCAAGATGAACTTTGCTGGTGTAGGTGGCTCCGGATGAAACGTGGTCGGTAATGGTTCGTGACTTGTCCGTGTTGAGAACTCCCTTCTCGATGCGTTTCTGTTGAGCAAGTTCGTTGGCCTGATGGACCTGGTCATTGGTCGCCGCCAATATGCGAGCATGTTGTGGACGGTCGTAAGCGTGGTCGGCCCAATCATGCACCAGCCTTTCAAGAGCCTGGTCGATGTCGTCAAAAGACTTGATAAGGTTTCGCTGGTCGTAGAAGGAGAGTGCCTCGGCGACTTCGTCGATCAGAGAAAACGGCCAGTTTCCCTTTGCGGCTTCCTTCAAAATCTCCATGTCGAGAGCCTGTTCGGGACATTCCCAACGACATTTCGACTTCGCCATCCTTGGCTCTCCTATCATGCGGTGTGTCTTGCAACCGCAGCTTGATAGAAGAGCCTTTTTTAGTGGATACCCGTTACGGGCTTTTTTTCAGAAAGTGCAGTTCAGGAGTACACTCCCTTGTTTAGTGATACTTGATCCAAAATGGTGCGGTCGCAAACCAGCCCACGGTGCCGGCGAGTATGCTGTATCGACCGACTTCGGCGGTTGCGAGCCCCGTGGCATGCAGCGTCGGCCCCACAAGCAGTACACCCAAAGCTGCAAGTGAGGTAATCATCAGAACGTTTTTCATGAGTTTTCTTCCGTCAGTGGGGCAGGGCTCTGCGTGAGCTTGCTTGCGATCAGATAGATTACTCCAGCCAGCAGCCAGCCCGGCAGACACAGAAAGAATTCCTGGATGCCCAGGTAGTACCACAAGGCGAGGCAGATCAACAACGAGATTACCCAAGCCAGCACGGGTGGCCAATGGAGTCGCCTGCCGGCCCGCTCGGCGTAGAACTCGACCATTCCCAGCCTCCTCATCAGGTAATGATCGACAACGATCACAGCGCCCATCGGCATAAGGACCAATCCGTATAGCATTGCCACGCTGAGGAACTTGTTGCACAAGCCGGGGAACACGGCGATCACGCAAGCCACACCTCCGGCAACCAAAGTGACCCGCACCCGCGACCATTTCGGCCGAATTGACTGAAACGCTAAACCTGCTCGATAAATCACCGGATTAGCAGTTGTCCAGCCGGCAAAGAGCACGAGCAGAATGCCCGCAGGGCCAGCCACCCGGTAAGCCATTGGTCCGGGGACGACGCTCGTGTTGGTGGGATCGTGCTTCAGCTGAACAGCATAGAGCAGCCCCGCCGTAATCCAAGCGATGTAGTGTCCCAGGTACATTCCTGCCGCAGAAGCCAGACCGTACCGTGCCTTGCGGGCGTAGCGAAAAATCGTCAGATCCCCCATTCCCAGATGCCAGGCCATGTTACCGAACCAGGCGAAGCAGACGACGTGCCAGAAAGTAAACTGGACATTGCCTTCGGCTGCTTTGCCGTCCCACACCTCATTGGCCACCCTCCAGAAGTCGCCGACCGAACGCACACCCAATTCCGGCAACGCGGCAATGCCAAAGACCAGGAACATGACAACCATCCATGGCGCTGCAATGTTGGCGAAATGGGCGATGGCATCGTAGCCCTTGGCGGCAACCAGGGCGATCACGGTTCCCATCGCTACGATTACCGCTACCATGCCAACACTGCTGGGGCCCCAGTCGGTCAACTTCGGGACCGGCAGATTCAACGGCACAAACAGGGCGGTTGCCGAAACATAGATGAATGCTGCCGCGAGGCAGCACCAGAGGATGCCGTTGGCCGCATTGTAGATGTCGATGATTCCCGGCCCACCAATCTTCTCCAGTTGGTAGTACAATGTCAGGCGTTTCTTTACGGCAATCGGTGCGGTCAGAAAAGTCCAGCTCAAAACGGCCAGGAAATTTCCAGCCAGCAGCCCGACCAGCACGTCGAACGCACTCACGCCGGCGGCAACAAATAGGGGACCAATCAACAGCTCGGTAGCTGCAACATGCTCGCTAGCGAACAAACCGAGAAAGCTCCGTAGCCCCTTGGTTTTGTTTTCGGGCACTGGCTCACGTTCGTATTCGTTGACGACGAGTTCCCCTTCTTCCCTTATCTCGTCATCGGCATCGTTCATTACTAGCACCTTTGGGGAAGAAGTCTGTTGACACCATTGCTACACCTCGATTCACGGGTAGACGATTGGATTCAGTTTGCTGTCTGCAATTTCTCCAGGTCGACGACCGCCCAAGAATTGCTCCGCATCATTAACCCTTGATTCATTGGTCAACTCATCCAATTTGGTCCCATCAGGAAAAAACGTAACCACCATGGCCTCTCTGGTTTTCTTGGACCTATTCGCCGGGGCCCCGTGAATGGTCCACCCGAGATGGAAGGCGCAGTCACCTGCTTTGAGATTTTCGGTTTGTATGACCTCAAGTTCTTTGTCTTCGATGAACTCATCGAAGAATCGCCCCGACTCCTCACCCAGTTTGTGTTGCCCGAGATTGCCGTACCGATGCGAGCCACTCGCATATCGGAGCGAGCCCATATTCTCGTCGCAGTCAACCAGCGGCATCCACAATCCCAGACTACGATCTGTATCCAACGGCCAAAAATACTGATCCTGATGCCAGTAGGAATCAGAATCACCAGGAGACTTGAACAAAGCCTGATCGTGATAGATCCGAACTCTTTCACATTGCAGCAGCCTGGCGGCGATAGATCCGAGGCGTCGGCTTAGGCAAAACTCGCGTACGATATTGTCATCTAACCGGAGATTGAGTTGCTGAAGAAATGCGCCGCCAAAGGTTGACTTCATTCCCTGGGCTCGGAAGTGGGCCATGGCCGTGTCGCGAATGGCCTTCCCGTAATACTCGATCTCGCTCCGAGAAAGGACACATTTTAGAACAATGAAACCATTATCCCAGAATTCGTCGACTTGTTCGTCGGTCAACAGATAGTCGTTGGAAAGCTTGTTCGTGGTCATCGGGTTCATCCTGTTTGAGTTGTCCACCATCACCATCTTCTCACCCTATCCAATACGTCAGGCTGGTCCTTCGGTTCCGCAGGGAGCCACAACATGATTCCGGCCGGATCGACCTGTTTTCATGAAATCGACGAGTTCGTCTAGTTCGAGGTCCACGATGACGCTTTTGCCTGCATCTTGAATCTTCTGCACCAACGGCACCCACTGCATGATGGGTTTGTCCTCACCATAACCTTGCACCCATTGTACTGCCGCCAGATTCGGCAGCGACAGAATGGAGTCGATGTTTTTCGCCACTCCCGGGCCATCCATGTGAAACACGTTGTGTTTGAACATCTCTGCTTCCCGGCGAATGACCGGCATGCAAAACTCGTCGAAGTGCGCGGGCGAAATGTTCACTGAGAAGTCACAGGCCAATACGTTGAACGTCTCGAAGCTGGGCAGGTTCATCCAGGTAACCGACAGCTGGTCGTGGGCCTTGAGCCTGTCGTCGAAGTGACGATACACCTGATCGTATTCGGCAAACGCCTGATCGATCAACTTCCTGAGCTGCTCCGGATGCATCAATAGATCGAGGCACATTTGCTCCACGCCACGCAATCCCATGGTACAGTCGATGCCAGCATACATGTCCGTATAGCCTACCAGGAACCGCCCCTCAGCCAGTTCCAACGCCCGCTTGGTCAGGTCTTCCACTGTCCGAAAATAGGTGCCGCCCCACTGAACTTTCAGTTCAGGCAGGTTCTCGATATTGTCAATGCAGGGATGTGTCCATGCCGTGACGTCATCAAAGTCGGCTTTTTGACCGAGAAACAAGTTGTAGACGACCGCGCTGAGATTCGGCCAGTAGACCGGAAACGTCTCGCCGAGTAACCGAGTCTGACTGACCGAATCACAGAACGTCTGAACCTGGAACTCGACGTCTAGCCAGCGTTCTTCCTTGGTACTCCAAGGGCCAACCACCGCGCTGTAGCGTTCGTACTCGATATTGTGATGGTGGAACCGTACCGGAGGGCGGTCTAAGGATTTCTGCTCGTACCATGCGTAAATCCGAGCAATACATTCATCGAAATCCGGCTTCGAAGAGAACGTACGTGATTGCTGGTCCGCCTGTTGCATTATGGTCTGGCTGTAAGAGGGGTGTTCCATCGGCTTTATTAAATGGGTAGCGTTGCTTCGAACGAGATGCCGTCCACAACATGAAACCGTGCATGTCGTGTACCATTGTGAGCTGTTGTTCGGCGGCCTGCAAACGCATTTCAGGTTTTTTAATTCCTGTTTTCGGTACAGGCGGACTCCCCAGGCAATTGCCACAAATAAGCTAGAAACCTGGAATTTGCACCCAAACGCCTCGTCTGACTGCTGGACACGGTATCCTGTTTTGGGTTCCACTGTCGTTTCTTGATCGTCACCCCCTCAAAGCAGTACAAGTGCCATGGCCTGTAGACGAAAGCAATTGACCCGAACGAGCAATCGACCGCTCCGTGTGGCGCTTATGATCGAAACCAGCACGAGTTTCGGCCGCGACCTCCTGCGGGGCATAACGATCTACAACAAGGAGAACGACCGGTGGGTGGTGGATCTAGAACAGCGGTCCATCCACGAGCCGCCGCCGCAGTGGCTGAATGATTGGGAAGGAGACGGAATCATCTCTCGGTTAGCCTGGCGTGCTATCGCAGGCTTCGCACGGGCGAAGGGTGTCCCAGCCATCGACGTTAACGAGCAGTACTCCGACCTGGGCCTGCCGTTAGTGTTCAACGATCAGCAGGCGATCGGTCGCATGGGCGCCGAACACCTCTTGGGGAAGGGCTTCCGACAGTTCGCTTTCGTTGGCCAGCCTGGTGGCGATTGGTCCGATGGTCGCGGCTACGGCTTCCGCATGGCCGTGGAGAAGGTTGCTTGCACATGCGACATGTTCATCGGCAAGGGTCGAACCGTTAATGATTACCAAAACCACATTTGGGAAACCGAGCTGGGGATGCTTAGCTCGTGGGTGGCAGGATTACCCAAGCCCGTAGGCGTCATGACCTGCAACGCCTTCCGGGGCCTACAACTGCTGGACGCATGTCGGATGAGCGGCATAGCAGTGCCCGAGCAAGTTGCGGTCATCGCTGGCGATAATGAGGACATCGCCTGCGAAATGGCATTCCCTCCCTTATCGGCCATCGACAACAGCGCCCGGGAAATCGGCTACCACGCCGCTGCGATGCTGGATGCCTTGATGCATGGCCGCAGGTTAAGAAAGACGCAAATATACGTTCCTCCCGCCAGGATCGTGGCCCGTCGTTCCAGTGAAGTGATGGCGCTGGACGACCCGATCGTCGCGGAGGCCGTGCGGTTCATCCATGAATGGGCTTGTGATGGGATCCAAGTCGACGATGTAGTACGACAGGTGAAGGTCTCCCGTACGTTGTTGCAGCGACGTTTCCGGAAGACGCTCAATCAGACGCTCCTCGATACAATTCAGGAAGTTCGCATCAACCGGGCTAGAGAGCTCTTGAGCAGTACGTCACTGCCTCTGGAAGAAATAGTCCCCCGGGCGGGATACAACCACATCCAGAACTTCACGGAACAGTTCAAGAACCGAACCGGGATAACGCCTGGGCAATACCGAAAGTGGCACGGCAGCGTAGGGTACAAAAAGTAGTGCGGTCAGAAAAGTGATTTACCAACAGGAGTTGCGTTGTAAATCGGGACGAGACAATTGTCGCTTTGGGACATCGTTGATCGCCTTCACTCAGCCAGCACCAACGGATTCCTGCCAGCCGCGCAGCAACGAACGTTGGTCAACAAGCGATCTACATTGGCATTTTGAAGAGAGCGCCTACTCAAGCAGCAATGCGTTCGTAGTGACGAAGCAATCCACCCAGCTTTTCATGGCAAACAATCTGCTCACCTTCTGTAAGCGGGTCATCGGACGCAGACCACTTTCCTGTGAGCGGCCGATTGTCCAATGCCTGATGTGGGCGCAGCTCGTTATAAAATTCGAGATACGAAGTGACAATGTAGTCGAGGTGTTTTTTACCAAAGACGATGAAGAAATTCAAACTTTCAAATTTTATGGATTTTATCCATCTCTCGATAAATGCATTCTGGTTGGGCGATTGCGGTGCCGTTTGCTTAACTCGGCAACCGATGTCCTTAAAGACTTGATCGAACTCTTGGACGTACATGCCATCACGATCACGAATGAGATACTCCATCCGCAGATCCGCTTCGCGGGCCTGTTCGATGAAGGCATGGGCTTGGCTAACCATCCACTTGGCATCAGGTTTGAAGCTACAAGGGGAACAAAAGACTCTTCACGTACCGACATGGGTTATTGCCAGCACAAATGCCTGCCGAAGCCCAATCGGCGTCCAGGTCATTTTGCTGAAGAAGTCGATTTGCCAGAGCGTGTCGACGTGGGCCTTGAGAAATTCGTCCCAGGTTCCACTGCCACGCCTGGGACTCGGCTTGATGCCTTCTTCTTGGAGGATGTTTTCAATGGTCGATCGAGAAACCGAGTGAATTCGCAGCTTTTTCAGTTCTCCCAGGATACGGCGATAGCCCCAGCCCGTTTCACGTGCCAGGCGGATGACGATCTCCCGAATCGACTTCAGAGTTCGAGGTCTGCCCATCTTCTTGGCGGTTTTGCCGCTGTTCTTTTCGTGGACCCAGCGTTGGTATGTTCGTTGGTGGACGATGGTAATCAGCTTGGAGGCGCCGGGACCGATGGCAGTCCCCAGTTTCAGGAGCAGCTCACGCTCTTCTCGCTTCAAGAAGATTCGTTTCTTGGGAACTCGTTTGCGAAGCATTTCGTTTTCGGCCTTCAAGAATTCAATTTGCCTGCGCAACTCGTTTTCAGTAGACCTTGCCAGATAGAAGAGAAAAGGCGAAAACCAACCGGTCATGACAAAACTCTTGGTTGCTCAGAAAAGAGATTGGAAGATGACAATCTTTTTGTACCGCTGGATTGGCGGCAATCGAAAGATCTGATAGGCTCGGCGAGATGACAAATTGTAGTCGAAAACGGGGGGCATTTTGGGGGCAACATTGCCAACTTAAACCCAATTGGACTGCAATTTATGTCCAACGTTAAAACGAGTCTAACTTCTACGAGAGCAACGACTTCCAACACAAGCTAAGCACGTTCCCAATGTGCTTCCAACAACTTGAAATCGGATTCAAAATCCAGTGACCGCAAGGTCCGCCGCTTCTTCGGTGCGATCTTCGACCACTTCCAAGACTCGATGGCCCGTCAAATCAGTGAGAATCGAAATATAGCTGTGACCACACCGAAAGCTCTTTTCATCAATGCCTGCGTATTGCAACGAATCCAACTCTCGGCACGCCAGTCCTCGCTCGACGGCTCGCTCCATAATCCGGTGAACGCTATTCCAGTCCAATTCGATCAGTTCGGCAACGCTTTTCACATTGCCACAGGCCAGGATGACTTCGATGGCAAAGACTTCAAACATCAGCGTAAAACGCGAATGCTTGTCTGCCCAGGGAACCGTCGTTGTTTTCACGCTGCAGGCCTTGCATTTGGAGCGAGGAGTTCGTGCTCGCAAAACGGTCTCGAACTGCATCGTGTCCAGATGTCTCCACGTCCTCTCGGGCGAATGATCGGCAATCGCACACTCAGCATTGCATTCAGGGCACGTCACTGGACCACAGCGATGGGCCAAAGTAATCTCCACTTGCTTCTCTTCCAAGGAAAGAGAAACATCCGACACTTTCCAGGAAGCGTCCAAACCTAACAGCTGACGGTAATGTTCTGTGAGTTTGCTCATGCTGAGCATTCTCGAACAAGAACACCGCACGGAACACCCAACTAGCCACTAAAATCACTGAGGAACCAATTTTTCCAGCTTTCCACGGAATGGCTACACTAGTGTAGCATGCCTGAAGCCTTTCGTTTCGAAACCATGATCCCGGTGGAATCTTAACTCGACAC
>CBDFMC010000013.1:0-182347 GCA_965249435.1 Lacipirellulaceae bacterium
GGCACGACAACCGCCACGGTACTCGCCCGGGCTATTTTGCGCGAGGGGACTCGCAACATTGTCGCCGGGAGCAATCCGATGGCCGTGCAGCGTGGCATTCGCAAAGCGGTCGACGCGGCAGTGGACCAACTCGACTCGATGTCGAAGGAAGTTTCAACCAAAGAGCAAATCGCTCAGATTGGTGCGATCAGTGCCAACAATGACAATGAGATCGGCGAATTGCTTGCCGACGCCATGGAGCGAGTTGGCAAAGACGGCGTTATCACCGTCGAAGAAGGCCGTTCGACTGAGACGACGCTCGAACTGGTCGAAGGCATGCAATTCGACAAAGGTTTCCTGTCGCCCTACTTCATCAACCAACCAGCCGACATGGAATGTGTGCTGGAAGATGTTTATCTGCTGATCCACGAAAAGAAAATCAGCAATCTGCGCGACCTGCTCCCGCTACTGGAGCAGGCAGGCCAAAAGGCGAAGCCGCTGCTGATTATTGCCGAAGATGTGGAAGGCGAAGCCTTGGCGGCGCTGGTCGTCAACAAGCTGCGCGGCACGCTCAACGTCTGTGCGATAAAAGCGCCCGGTTTTGGCGATCGCCGCAAGGCAATGTTGGCCGATATCGCAACGCTCACCGGCGGCGAGGTCTTCAGCGAAGAGCTGGGCAAAAAACTCGATACCATCACACTGGCCGAGTTGGGTCGGGCGAAAAAAATTACCGTTTCCAAGGATGCCACGACAATCGTCCAAGGCGCCGGCAGCACGGCAGACGTCAAAAAACGGATCGACCAAATCCGCAAAGGCATCGAAAACACCACAAGCGATTACGATCGTGAGAAGCTGCAAGAGCGTCTGGCAAAGCTCACTGGCGGCGTGGCCATCGTTTCGGTTGGTGCCGGCAGTGAAGCCGACATGAAGCAGAAAAAGGCGCGTGTGGAAGATGCCTTGCACGCGACACGTGCGGCCGTGGAAGAGGGTATTTTACCGGGTGGGGGCGTCGCTTTGCTTCGCTGCAAAGAAGCCGTTGAGGCCGCTCGGAGCAGTGCTCGGGGCGATGAGAAAATCGGCGTCGACATTGTTGCCGGCGTACTCGATGCTCCGATCAAGCAGATTGCCGACAATTGCGGTTTGGATGGCAGCGTGGTGGCCGATGAGGTCAGCCGCAAAGGCAAAAACACCGGCTACGACGCCAACGGTGGCGAATATGTCGACATGGTCAAACAGGGCATCATCGACCCCACCAAGGTGGTCAAGACAGCCTTGAGCAACGCTGCCAGCATTGCCGGTTTGATGCTGACGACCGAAGCACTCGTCACCAACTTTGATCCGAAGGAACAAGATAAACGAGGCGTTGTCGGAAGCATCCGCTAGTGCTGACAGAATAATCGCTATTTTTTGCAACGACATTTATCACAACGGGCCACTCGGTTATTTTACCGGTGGCCCCGTTGTGTGTTGGCGGTTTGAATTTTCCGTTTTATGAGAACCCCGAATGAAGAGTTGGGAGTTAGGCGAGCGGCAGATGAGAATTTACCAAATCTTAACCCGACGCGTAAGCGAGGGAATTACTCCGTTATCCTCAGTCCCTCGCTTACGCATCGGGTTATCAAGGTAAGTTCTTAACTCCGCTCGCCTTATGAGGCGTAAGTTGAAGAGAAGAAACTGTTAACTCGCGCCTCATAACTCGCGACCTATTACCATTCGTGTCGATTTGTGTTCATTCGTGGTTCGTTCCTTATTTTCAGTTTGAGTTGGCAGTTGTTCGTCGTTGCCGACGACGCTAACGACACCTGCTACTGGGCATTCCGAAATCTGCACCCGTTTCTCTTATGTCCTCACCACGCGATTATTACGAAGTGCTGGAAATCGATCGCGCTGCATCGCAGAGCGAAATTGCAACTTCGTATCGCAAACTGGCAATCAAATATCATCCCGATAAAAATCCTGGAGATGATGAAGCCATTGCCCGATTCAAAGAGGCGGCCGATGCGTTTGAAGTGCTCAACGATCCCGACAATCGGGCAAAATACGACCGGTTTGGCCATGCCGGCTTGAATGGTCGAGCTGGCGGAGGTGCGCACCACTTTACGGATGTCGAGGATATCTTCTCGGCCTTCGGCGACATTTTTGGCGATTTGTTCGGTGGCCGAGGTGGCCGAGGTGGGCGACGCGGCCGGCGCAAAGGCCGTGACGTGCGATGCGACGTGACGCTCAGTTTGCAAGAGGCGGCCAGCGATGTGCGTAAGACGGTCCAATTCCAGCGACATGAGCCTTGCTCCACTTGCGAAGGCACGGGGGCGGCGCCCGGCAGCAAGCCGGAGACCTGCTCCTATTGCGGCGGGCATGGCCAAGTGGTCCAGCAGGCGGGCATCGTTCGCGTGCAAACCACGTGCCCCGCATGTCAGGGCGAGGGGCGTGCGATCAGTTCGCCGTGCAAGTCGTGCCGCGGTTCGGGCCAAGTGCTGAAGAAAGTAAAAGCCGACGTCGATATCCCTGCCGGCGTCGACAATGGAATGCAAGTGCGTATCGCCGGTCAAGGCGAACCAAGCCCCAATGGCGGCCCCCCGGGCGACTGTTATTGCTTCGTCTCGGTTCTATCACACTCGCTGTTCGAGCGCGATGGGCAACATCTGATTTGTCGTGTGCCGATTGCTTATTCGCAAGCCGTGTTGGGTTGCACGCTGGAAGTACCAACGCTCGCCGGCCGGGGCGAGGTAAAGATTCTCCCTGGTACACAATCGGGCGACGCTTTTCGACTCGAAGGAAAGGGAATGCCCGACCCGCGTGTTGCCGGATTGGGCGACATGCTGGTACAAGTCTATATTGAGGTCCCCAAGCACATTAACGAAGAAGAAGAAACGCTTCTCCGTCAGCTTGCCGAGTTGGAGCACAAAAACGTCGCCCCAGCCCGAAAGAGTTTTATTGAGAAAGTCAAAGAATACTTTACCCACCACGAAGAATCCACCGAGTGAGGAGCGACCGGTTGATGTCGGCAAAATCTCAAATGCAAGACGATCATCTCCAAAGTGATCTTGGCAAAGAATTGGATGAATCAGCCAAAGCCAGGGCAGCAACCGACGCCCCGCTGGAGCAGCAGGCCGACCTGCTTGAAGAGACGAGCGACGATTCGCCAGACGCCGAATGCTCTGCGAAAGAACTATTGGCTGCCTCAAAGGATCGAGAGCTAAGGCTGCAAGCCGAGATGGAAAACTTGCGCGGCCGGACGTCGCGTGAAGTTGCCCAGCAGCGGCGTTACGGCGCGTTGCCATTGGTACGCGATCTGTTGCCGGTACTCGACAACGTAGAGCGAGCGATCGATGCGGCCGAAAAAGATGCAGAACAAAACACCGACACAGGCGGGCTGCTCGAAGGGTTTCAGCTTGTGCGACAGCAACTGCTCGCGATTCTGGAACAGCACCATTGCAAACCGATCGAAGCAACCGGCGAGCCGTTTGACCCACAGTTTCACGAGGCGATTTTGCAGCGACCGTCCGACGACATGCCCAAGGACCATGTGCTGATGCAGTCGCAAGTGGGATACCGTATGCACGATCGCGTGGTGCGAGCGTCGCAAGTTATTGTTTCTTCTGGACCATCGGAAACTTGAGAGACAAAGTATAGCCACGGATGAACCCAGCGCGACAACGCCGCAACCAAAGAAAAATAGCCGCAAAAAACACGAAAAACACAAAAATCATGGACCGCGAATCATGCGAATTGGCGCGAATGAATCGGAAAGATGACAATCATTGACATCCACGTGATTCGCTAGCAATGCTATTCCTTTTCGTACCTTTTTGTGTTTTTTGTGGCTATTGTAAATCTTTGCGCCAAACAAAGAATTTGACCGTTAGTAACACGGATGGTAATTGATTCGTTCCGTGATTTCGTTTTCAGGATATCGGATTGCGGAGTGCGGTATGTTCCCCCTCAACTCTCTCAATTTGTCATTAGTTATTTGTCAATAGTCATTGGAAAACAAATGACCAATGACTATTGACAAATAACGATTGACCAATGACCCCTAACCTCTGGCCCCTGACTTATGCCAACTTACGATTACGAGTGTGAAGCCTGTGGCCATGAATTTGAGCTATTTCAGTCGATCACCGACTCGGCCAAGCGCAAGTGTCCTGACTGCAACCGATTGAAACTGCGACGATTGTTTGGTACGGGTGCTGCCGTGGTGTTCAAAGGATCCGGTTTCTACCAGACCGACTACCGTAGCGAATCGTACAAAAAAGCGGCCGAGAAAGACAAGAAACCAAGCAAGAAGAAGTCGTCTGAAAGCAAATCAAAAAGCGAAGGCTGTAGTGCATCACCCGAAGTGAGACACTCGTCAAGTTAGGCGACATCTTTCTCTGGAGCAAGTAGAATCTTGTTTCCCTATGAGAAAGGAAGAGCCGATGCGTGGTAAATCGAAACGTCGGAAGTGGAGTGCTGCGGAGAAGCTGCGGATAGTTCTTGCCGGCTTGGATGGCACAATCGAGATCAGCGAGCTGTGCCGCCGGGAAGAGATTTTTGACAGCCTCTTCACAGAATTCGAGGACGCGTTGATCAGTTGACCCACCGAGGGGCCGTGAGTTTTCCGAGAGGCGAACCGGTAGGCTGGAGCAAGTTCCGCGCAGTTCCGGCAAGTCTGTTGCGTCGGCTGCTGGAACTGCGCGGAGCTTGTTCCAGCCCACAAAAAGAACACTCGAAGAACACAACATGACGCAAGCCGGGATCGCTGGTATGCTGTAAGGTATGAGCCCCAACTTATCCCCTACTTCTAGCGCGACAAAACGCCCGCGTGTGCTGATGCTTGCCGATGCTGCCAAACCGCAAATTCGTGAGCGGGCAGCGGAGTTGCGGCCCATCCTGGAAAAATATGTTGACGTTGTCGCGATGGTCGACGATTTTGCTGCCGGATTGCCGACCACTGAAGTGGATCTCGCCATCGTGTTGGGAGGTGATGGCTCGATGTTGCGGGCCGCCCATGCGATGGGCTACCGCCAGTTGCCCGTGCTGGGGGTCAACCTTGGCCACCTCGGTTTTCTGGCCGACTTGCAGCCGGAGCAACTCGACGAAGTGCTGCCTCGCCTAGCGGCTGGCGACTATCGCGTTGTGCCGCATCTCATGTTTCAGTGCACCGTGCTGAGACAGGGCGAGCCGTTGCCCGATCAGCGGCAGGTCAACATACTGGGCCTGAATGTACTGGGCCTGAACGAAGTAGCAGTGCTAGCAGGCCCGCCGTTTGCGATCCTTGAGGTGCAGCTTTACGTTGACGGCCGGTTGGCAACCACCTATAGTTGCGATGGCTTGATCGTCAGCACGCCGGTTGGTTCGACGGCGCATAGTCTGTCGGCTGGCGGCCCGATCTTGCGCAAGGATTTGCAGGCGTTCGTGATCTCACCGATCAGCCCGCACACGCTCACCAATCGGCCGGTGGTCGACTCGGCCGATCGCGTGTTCGAGTTGGCGGTGCCCGAGCCGCATGTTGGTACGTCGCTGGTGGTCGACGGCAAAGTGATTTGCACGCTTTCCTCGGGCGACCGCATCCGAATTGAGCGTTCCTCGGCACAGTTTCAGTTAATCGAAGTCGCCGGCCACGGTTACTATCAGACCCTGCGAGAAAAACTCGGCTGGGGCGGCCAGCTTGGTTTGAATGATGAATGATGAATGACAAATGATCCGGAACATTCATCACTCATTACTCATCATTTCCCCCTTCCCCCTCTCGTGCAAGGATGCACCCACGATGACACCTTTCCGACCCTCCGTTCTCATCACGGCAATTTGGCTGCTTGCCAGTTCGTTTGTTTTTGCCGATCAACCAAACACCCAATCATCCCAGCCGTCCAAAGCTGAACCGGCTCATAAAAAATATCTACTGCAATACAAGTTTCAAATGGGCGAAGTGCTCCGCTATGGCGTTAAGCACTCGGTCGACATGCGCAGCACCATCGAAGGCACGACCCAACGTGCCGAGAGTAAGAGCGAGTCGATCAAGGCGTGGAAGGTGACCGACGTGTTGCCCAGTGGTGAAATGGAATTTGTCCATGTCGTCGAGCATGTGCGGATGAGTAATCGGCTGCCGAGTAAGACGGTTACCCGGTACGACAGCAAGCTTGACAAAACGCCACCGCCCGGGTTTGAACAAGCGGCCCGAGCGGTAGGCGTGCCGATTAGCGTCATCCGATTGGCCCCGGACGGCGAAATCGTCCACCGCGAAGAAAAAACGCAGCAGCAAAAATACTCGCCCGATAGGCCAATCACACTGCGGCTGCCATCCGAGCCGATTGCCGTGGGCGAAAAATGGACCGATTCCTACGACATCCAGGTCCAGCGAAAAAGCGGCATCCGTCTGAAAATCCAAACACGACGGCTTTGCAAGCTGCTCAAAGTACAAACCGGCATCGCAACGCTCAGCATTCAGTATCAAATCCTCACGCCGGTCGATGCGAATATCGAGTCGCAATTGATCGATCGTCTGACCCGTGGGACGGTCCGATTCGATATTGCCAGAGGTCGCGTTATTTCACAGACGATGGATGTCGACAAGCGGGTGCTCGGCTTCGCCGGCAACACAAGCAGCATGCACTATGTCTCGCGGTTGGAAGAGAGGCTGCTGAAACCGGGAGAGAGATTGGCGCGGAAATGATGACCGGGAGTAAGGCGAGCGGCAATTGGAAATTTACCAGAATACTAGCACGACGCGCAAGCGAGTGTGTGCTAGACCCACTTGCTTGCTTGCGCTGCGTGCTAGTAATTTTTAATCTGCCGCTCGCCTAAGTCAGTTCCAGATGCACTACCTGGCAAGTTGACCACACTAGTGCAGCAGCTTAGTATGGGAGCATGGGTGCAGCTTTCAAACCATACTGAGGTGACTCAATGAGCAAACGTTTAACTGCGCTAATTCACCGAGAAGATAACACCTTCGTGGCGCTGTGTCCCGAGTTGGACATTGCTAGTCAGGGTGATTCGATCGAGTCGGCTCGTCACAATCTGGCCGAGGCGGTTGAACTGTTCTTTGAGGCTGCTTCGCCCAAAGAAGTGGAACAGCGATTCTGCGACGATGTGTTTATTAGTTACGTGGAGGTTTCCATTGGGTAGGCTTCGCGTTTTATCCGGGCGGAAAGTATGCGAGATTCTCCATCGTCACGGTTTCGAGTTGGTACGGCGGCGCGGCAGCCATGTGGTCATGCAGAAATCGTCAGGGGAAAGCACCGTCACCGTCCCGGTGCCTGACCACAAAGAGCTTAAGCTTGGCACGCTTCGTTCGATTATCCGCCAGTCTGGCGCCGATCGGAAAGATTTTGAAGTCTGAAGTCTCACGCCCCTTCCACTTCATGCACAATCACTATGTCATGCACGCCGTCGGCCATTAGGTCGCAGCTTGGTCCTGCCGTCAGGTGCGAACCGCCGACAATCACAATGCGATCGCCCTTGGTGGCCAGTCCCACGCGACATGCCCAGAGGTCCATGAACTGGATCAACTGCTCGACACTGCAAGCCGGTGCACCCCGCAGTGGCGTGACGCCCCAGTAAAGACACATTTGCCGCAATGTGTTTTCGCAGATACTCACGCCGATGGTTGGGGCATAGCTCCGCTGCTGCGACAGGGCAAGCGCCGTGCGGCCTGAGTGGCTGGCGACCACCACCAGCTTCGCTTCGAGCACCTGGGCCATCGTGCCGGCTCCGCGGACCACGGCCCGAGTGATTTCCTGCAGGCCGTCATGCCGTTCTCGGGACAAATGTTGCAATGGTTGATTGGCAATGTCCGTCTCGGTCGCCAGAGCGATGCGGTTCATCATATTCACCGCTTCCCGCGGATACTTACCAATGGCCGTCTCGCCGGAAAGCATGCAGGCATCCGCCCCGTCGAGCACCGCATTGGCCACATCGGTCACCTCGGCACGCGTCGGTCGCTGCGACTCATGCATGCTGTCGAGCATCTGCGTTGCGATGATCACTGGTTTGTGAAACTCTTGGCAAACTCGGATGATTCGTTTTTGGGCTAGCGGCATTTGGGCTACGTCGATCTCCACGCCCAAGTCGCCTCGGGCGACCATCACCCCATCGGCTTCGGCAACAATTTCTTCCAGCCGCTCCATCGCCTCGCGCTTTTCAATTTTGGCAATCACTCGAGCCGTCGAACCGCTTGATCGGACGATGTCCTTCAATGTGCGTATTTCGTCCGGTGTACGAACGAAGCTGAGGCTCACGAAATCGGCGCCTGCTTGGGATGCCCAAATCGCGTGTTGATGATCTTCAACACTAATGGCCGGCACACTCAGATTGATTCCCGGCAGATTGATGCCCTGGCGACTGCGAATCGTGCCCTGCTGCACCACGCGCATGCGAACCCGGTCCGGCTTGCACTCCTCAACCAACATACTTACCGTGCCGTCGGAGAGCATAACCACATCACCGACCGAGAGCTCACGCACCAACGGCTCGTAGCTGGTTATCAATTCATTCCGGGCCGCTGGCTCGCCCGTGACAAAAAAGAATTCTTCATCTCGTGCGCAAAAGACATTATCGTCTTCAACGATCCCCAGCCGAAATTTTGGGCCTGCCAAATCGACCAAAATCGCGATCGGCTGATTCAATTCTTTGCTGACCTGTTTGATACGATCAACCAATACTTGCTGCTCTTCTGTGCTGCCATGGGCCATGTTAATCCGAAACACATCGGCACCAGCACGAATCAGCTCGCTGAGCATCTCTGGCTCGGCACACGAAGGGCCCACCGTAGCGATGATTTTTGTGCGCGATCGGAGGGTGTAATCCTGTGTGGTCAAGTACTCCTCCATCAGTTCTTCCATCGCATTGAGGCTTGCCATCGCTGGGGAGGGCGAGGCGTTTTGGGTCGATTCCGTAATTGTGGTAGCCATCATTATCGCCTGTGGTCATTCAGTTGGGAATATGCCCGCTTGCGGCTTAGCGGTTGCCCACAAAGCCATGTTCAACCATACTTCCCTACCCAGCAAGCGATGACGTTTTTCTTGTCGAGATTCCATGGATCGATTTCCCGCGTCTAGCACAGCAGGGCCGATCCAGGCGTCATGGCCGGTACAATCGTTCAGCATTCGCGCACAAATAACTTGTACAACTCGGGTGCAGATCCTAAACTCGCAACACGAAACCCTAAACAAATTCGAATGACTAACTTTCAAAGGACAAAAACGCAGCTAGTCGCCCGTGCCTTGGGAAAAGGCCCAAAATGATTCGTTTTGGTCATTTCATTTTCGGGTTTCGATATTCGTAACACTTTAGCCATCTGCAGTTGCTTAGGATGATTAACCACAGAGAACACGGAGGAACACAGAGGAAAATGAATCCTAGATGCCCATCCATTGAAGGAAGTGATAGAACCTCCGTGACCTCCGTGACCTCTGTGTTCTCTGTGGTGATTTTCTGATTCGCTGCATTTGGCTAAAGTGTTACCGATATTCGAGATTCGGATTTTGGTCACAAAACTTGTTTATGTTATTTCTGCGCGGACCCTTTGCATTCAGAATTATTACCTCTCATTACCTGTTTTCAAATAGCGACCAATGCCTAGCAGCTACTGGCAAGAAAAGGTTTGTCTCGTTACGGGTGGTTCCCAGGGACTTGGATTGGCCTTGGCCACGGCCTGGGCTCGGCATGGTGCTCGAGTGGTGATTGCTGCGCGTGATCGGGAGTTGCTCGATCTGGCGGCCGAAAAACTCCGTAATTTTAGCACCGAGGTTCTGCCTATCGTAGCCGACGTGACTTGCCAGGACGATGTCGACCGACTGTTGGCAACGGTAGCTCAGCGCTACGGCAAACTCGATTTGCTTTGCAATTGTGCTGGCAGATCAATGCGAAAAAGGATTCTCGAAACCACGGTTGACGATTTTCAGCAGTTGTTGAATGTGAATCTGCTGGCAACCGTACGCACGACGCTCGCTGCATCGGAGTTACTGCTGGCTAGCGGTGGCCATGTCGTGAATATCGGCTCGTTGACGAGCAAAGTTGCCCCGCGGTTTATGGGCGCTTATCCGGCGAGCAAGTTTGCTGTTGCCGCGTACTCGCAGCAATTGCGACTCGAGTTGGGCCCGCGCGGCTTGCATGTGTTGTTGGTCTGCCCTGGCCCAATCGCCCGCGAGGAGCAAGCAGCACGCTACGCGGCAGAGTCTCAGAATTTGCCTCCTGAAGCAGCACTACCGGGTGCCGGGGCTAAATTAACCAGCATCGATCCGGACCAGCTAGCCGAAAAGATTCTCATCGCCTGCGAGCGTCGGCGTGCCGAGTTGATCGTACCGGCCAAAGCACGGCTGCTGTTCGCACTGTCACAAATTTCGCCCCGGCTGGGAGATTGGTTATTACGTCAATCGACTTCCTAGCTGCAGTGATCACTGGAAAATCGCGGCTTTCGCTTGCGACTACGAATGGAGACTTCGACCATGGCTAAGAGACGTTTCCCCGGTTTCCCGCTCGAATTACTCCATTTTCTCGATGAGCTAACCAAGCATAACAACCGCGAGTGGTTTCAGGCGAATAAGCCCCGCTACGAGATGCACGTATTGGAGCCGTCGCTACGGTTTATCGAGGCAATGGCCGAGCCGCTGGCGAAAATTTCTCCGCACTTTTGTGCGGTGCCCAAGCGGATGGGCGGTTCGCTGATGCGCATCTACCGCGATGTCCGATTCTCCAAAGACAAGCGGCCTTACAAAACCAACGTCGGTATCCATTTTCGACACGAAGCGGGTCGTGATGTCCATGCACCCGGTTTTTACTTCCACATTGAACCCGACGAAGTGTTTCTCGGCGCGGGGATATGGCATCCCGATTCTGAGGCACTGGGTAAAATTCGCAAGGCGATTGACAAAAACCAAGCCGCCTGGAAACGGGTCTGCAATGCCAAGGCTTTTTGTGAGCGATTCCAGCGCACCGGTGACAGTCTAAAACGCCCACCCAAAGGCTACTCGGCCGAGCACCCTTTGATGGAAGACCTGAAACGAAAAGATCACATCGCCATCTGCCAATGGGAGCATGATGCGCTGCTCGAACCGTCGATCGTGGCCGAGGTGGCCCGTGTATTTCGTACGGCAAAACCGTTCATGCAATTTCTTTGCGATGCGATTGACGTGCCCTTTTAGGTTTTCGTGGCTCACCCAATGAACGTCGGTTTCGAGGCTTGAGCATCGTTTTGGAAAAAGTCACGTTTGTTTATCGAGCCAAACAGAGTGGCAAGCCGATACATCTGCTGACGCGAACCGATGCGCTGAGAGCCATCGCTGCTTCTGTTTGCGTAATCCGCAAAGCAAATCGCTACAGTCCCTACAGCCCTATTGTTTTCACAAGGTCCAAGGATGGATGCCACTCGCAGCAACTCGATTTTTCTATTGTTGCTGCTGGCATTGCTAGGCGATCTAATCACCGGTTGTGGGCTTAATACCGCTGTGCTACAGCGTGGCAGCAACGAGCGCATGGGGGTTTTGCTGAATTATTCTTGTGGAGCACATCCTTGTGATCCGATCGATCCAGCGAAGCCAACCATCGTGTTTACGCATGGTTGGAATCCTCTACCCAAACACATCCTAGAGACGTTTGGGCTCTCTTCCGCACAAGCGATTCGGTGCCGCTCGGGAGATGCTTATAATCTGATGAGTTGGGATTGGAGCGCAGTGAAGGTTTCGCCTTTTCATGATGAGCCGATTCGGATCGGCAAGTGCCAGGGAAAGATGATGGCAGCCGCTTTGCGTGCCCGTGGGGTCGATCCAACGCGCACACAGATTGTTGCCCATAGCCTGGGCACGTTAGCAGCGGCGCAAGCGGCAGTCTGCCTTAGCGACGGCGGACCGATAGCTCAACTGACATTGCTCGATCCGCCTGAAAAACTCCACGAGGAAATTTTCTGCCGCCTGGGGGCAACTTGCCACGCCTCGGTCGTCGAGAATTATTGGGCGCCAGGGATTAGCGGTTATGGCAGCCATGCCAACTACGCGGGAGTCTGCAATTATGTCGTCGATGGACCGAATCCGATCCTAGGTATTGTTGATCTTAGCATCTCTAATCACGTACATGTTATGCTGTGGTATTACGAGACGATTCGCTGTCGGTCGATGGCATGTGGTTTTCAGAGAAGTGTTTTTCTGGACGAATGTGGGAGCGCGAGTTGTCGTGAATTGCAGGCGAGTACTGAGGTTGCAAAGACGGTCTGGCGACCGCCTCTAACGATGGTCCAACGTTGATTTCCAGTTGCGTAACAGCGAATCTATTTCACGCCCGCAATCGCCTCGGCCACATTCAACGTGTGATCGGCCACTCGACCGTAGGAATTGAGCGTTGCCATGAAGGCGACATTGACATACGGCTCGACCTTGTCGCGGCTAAGTCGTTCGAGGTGCTCGTTGCGAAGTTTCTTCACAAGATGCGTGATTGCCGATTTCATCGTATTGGCTTTGGTGATGATATCTGTTTGGCGATGCGCATAGCCTTCGGTAACCAGAGCAAGGTATTGGGTCACACTCACATGGAGCTCGCCGATCTGCCCTTGCTCTGTTTGGTCAAAGGTATGTCCTTGGTTTCGAAGCTTCATGTGAAATTTAAGGATGCTGGCAATGTAATCGCTGATCGACTCCAACTCGTCGGCAATACGGAGTTGATTACGACCTTCGTCGATGACTTCATGCGGCAGATTCGCGGCCAGCATATCGGAGAGAAAGGCCACCACTTCGTCTTGGACCGCATCGAGCACTTCCTCTCGATGAAACAATTTTTGCACCTGCTTGGAATCAGGCTCTTCTTGCTGCGTCAGCTCCCTCAGCCAGTCCATCATCTTGGTGCAGCCATCCGCCATTCGCAGTAACTCGACTCGCGATTGTTCGATAGCAAGCACAGGAGTCTCGAGCATACGAATATCGAGGCTCGTCAGATGCGGTTTTTCCTTGGGGTCTTTTTGGGGAACAATCCGCACCAATAGCGAAGCGAGTAATCCGGCGAAGGGAAAGAATAGAATGGTGTTGACCACGTTGAAGCAGGTGTGGACGGTGGCGATTTTCACAAGTACCCCAACAGCCTCGCCTTTTCCGACATCGGCACCCGCAAGCCAGCGAATGAACTGGAGATCCAATATCGAGTCGATAAACCACATGTAAGGTTGGAATAGGGCCGTAATCCAAGCCACGCCCAGCAAATTGAACAGCACATGAAAGTAGGCAGCCCGCTTGGCAGCGGTTGTCGCCCCAAAGGACGCCAACCATGCGGTGATCGTCGTACCGAGGTTTTCGCCAAGAACCAGCGCAGCGGCCGTTTCGAAAGAGATGACGCCGATCGAAGCTAGGCCCATGGTGATTCCTAGTGTCGCGGAAGAAGATTGTACGATGAATGTCAACACACAGCCTACCGAGGCGCACTTCAGCACGCCTAAGTAGGTGCTGGCATCGAATCGAGCAAACCAAGCCTCAAAAGCGGGCAGTTCCTTGATGATTGCAAAGCCATCTTTCATTAGGCTCAGCCCGAAAAAAACCATACCCAAACCCATCACCGCCAAGGCTGTATAGCGCACCCGGTCGTTGCGAACAAACAGGTAGCCGAAGGCTCCGAAACCCAAAATGGGCAGTCCGTACTTGCCAATTTCCAGAGCCAGGATCCAACCGGTGATCGTCGTGCCGATGTTGGCACCCATGATGACGCCCACCGCTTGCGACAGATTCATGAACCCGCTGTTGACGAAGCCGACGACCATCACGGTGGTGATCGAGCTTGATTGTACCAAGGTCGTTACGAGCGTACCGACGCCGACGGCCATAAGACGCTTGTCCGTCACCATGCTAATCATCCGGCGCAGCCCGCCCCCGGCAATCGCTTGTAGACCTTCGGACATGTTTTTCATGCCCAGCAAAAAAATCCCCAAACCACCTGCGACGGTCATCGCCAGCATCCAATAGTCGGGCTGCCACACTTTGGCGTTGAATCGGACATCGACTATTTTTTTTATTGTGGGATTCGTGGCTCGGACGGTGATTTCGGTTTTCCCAACCTTTCCCCAATCGAGCAAAAGCCGCGACCCGTCGATCTCGGCCTTAGCAACCTTTGACTTTTTGTTGTGAACGACCGACAGTACCCAAGGCTTGTCCTCTTCTCCCGGCCTGCGGGCAACGGGAGTGTCGACGAAAACTTCGGCCAGATCGATGACCGTCGGGGGCGAACCGACAAGCGTTTTTTGATCCGGGATGAGCTTGGCGATACTGCGATCGCCTTTGGCCCCGGCATGATTTTCCTGAGCCGAGCAACCGGCCATGGAAAAGCTGCAAGCAAGCAGGCATAGCAACACGACGAGGCGACGAGTTTTTTGTAGGTCGGAACAAGCCCGTTGTAGGCTGGAACAAGCTCTGCGCAGTCCCGGCAAAGTCGGCGTCTTCCGAGAATTGGTTACCGGAACTGCGCAGAGCTTGTTCCGGCCTACTTGCTGGACTCTCATTTCTGATTCCGTGTAATTCACCGATAAAAAGCCCTCATGGAAATAATAGTTGAAGTGGAATGGTTGATTGATGATGTCAGAGCACGGCAAACCATTCGATGAGGTATTTTCACATTTTTAACATCATCAATCAACCATCCAACATCTCACGTTATTGTCGCTACAGATCGAATTGGTCAACCGCGTCGATGAGCCGGTCGAGATCATCGGGCGGGCTTTGAGTCACGTTTTCATTTGACTGGCGTTTGGGCATTCCTGCGTCGGCGCCTACCGCCTCACGGCCAGCGAGCAGCAATTGCTCGTCGCGTTCTCGGGCCGCGATTTCCACCGCCTGGTCTGCCCCAGGTGTCCCGGGATCAGGCGCTCCGAACAGTTGGGACAGGTCGATTTTCATGCTGCCACCGACCTCTGGACTGCCGGCGATTGTAGGCGTTTTGTGCTGCGGGAATATGATTGCATTCTCCGGACAAACTCGACTACAGGCAGGGCAACCCAACCGGCAGTTGTCGGGCTGCTCGACCAAAATATTCTCCTGCCTATCCATTCCGTAAACGCCGAACAGGCAAAAGTCGATGCACTCCAAGCAATTGGTGCAGCGGCTGAAATCGATGACCGGATACCAACGGCGATTAGTCGAATTCGGATTTCGCTCCGTCTCTGGTGATAAAAGGGCGGATTGCGGAATAGCCGTGCTGCAACGCAGCACACGGGGCGTAGAGATTCCGAAATCCGCATTCAATTCCACTGTCTGCGTGGTTTGTTCCGAAACGATCCGAAGAATCTCGTCGACATAGATCTCGGGTGAAGGATAAGCTCGCAGGTCGAGGCAGTAGATAAAACGATCCGGCAAATCCAAGCGATCAATGACACACGCTGTTACTTCCTCATGGACGGCATCCTGTGAATCTTCCTTATGTTCTTCTTCCTCGTCGCCAGCCGCCTTGAGCAGCGTGGTTCCTTCCTGCCCGCGGATTCCGTTACGATCGAGAATCCATCTTGTTGCACGCGGAAAGAGCCAACTGCAAACCACCAGATCGCCCGTGATGCCCGAAAGACAAAGCATCCCTGTATCCGTAGGCTGCAAATCATAGAGATGGGGCACCACGGTCACCTCGACGTCACGTCGGCCCAGCAATTCGGTAACAATCCGCTCTTCCATTTCCCGTTTCTTGGGATTCAGGCTGCGGCTTTGCGAGACAACGACGGTAATTCGATTGGGCATGGTCGTGATGGGGAAATGGAACCGCGTTTGGGAACAGGTGAACCTGATGTTACTGAGCGGTAATCAAAAAAAACGATCAATTTCTTTGTTTGGTGCAAAGAATTTCAATAGCCACAAGAAACACAAAAATCACAAAAATTACGGCCTGCGAATCACGCGGATTGGCGCAAATGATTTGGAGGGTTGACTATAACATGCATTCGCGTGTATTAGCGTCGATCAGCGGTTCTGTCTTCTAAAAAAGTGTGTCAAGAAAACAAGCTATTACGGGATTGTTTTATAGAGGTCACGGAGATTCTATCACCTCTTTCAATGGATGGGCAGCTAAAATTCATTTTCCTTCGTGCTACTAACGGTCAAATTCTTTGTTTGGCGCAAAGATTTACAATAGCCACAAAAAACACAAAAAAGCACGAAAATGAATAGCATTACTAGCGAATCACATGGATGTCAATGATTGTCATCCTCCCGATTCATTCGTGCCAATTCGCGTGATTCGCAGGCCATGATTTTTGTGGTTTTCGTGTTTTTTGCGGCTATTTTTCTTTGGTTACGGCGTTGTCGCGCTGGGTTCCTTCGTGTTCTCTGTGGTTAATCATCCTAACAACGGCAAATGGATAATATGTTACAGCTTTTGTTATTTGCCTCATTCTTTTCCTTGATGCAATCGCGGCGGCACGGGCAGTTCCACGGTGAATTGGGTGCCTTGCCCCACTTCACTTTGGACCGAGATACGTCCCCCGTGGGCTTCAATGATCTTGCCGGTCGTTGGCAATCCCAATCCTGACCCGCCTGGTTTGGTCGAGAAAAAGGCGTCGAACATCTGCGAAGCGGTGGTTTCGTTCATGCCACAGCCGTTGTCGATGACATAGAGGGCGACCATGTTGTTGGTTGCTGCGGTACGCAAGACCAACTGCCCACCGCCCGGCATTGCCTGCTTGGCATTGAGGATCAAATTGAGCAGCGCTCCGCGGAATGCCTCACGGTCGAGAGGAACACTCGGCAAGTCCGGATCGAGATAACGGACAATCTCGATACCCGCGGCCTGAGCTTCTGGTATGTAGAAGTCGAGAACGTCATTGATTTCTCGATTCAAATCGCTGGGTGTTAGTTGCAAATGACGAACCTTTGCAAATTGCAAAAAATCATCGAGCAAATCCTGCAAACGCTGGCACTCACGCTGCATGACTTCGATGCGATGAAGCGACCGGCGACCGGCAGGCGTTTGAACCTCTTCCAAATCCTCGGCCAGTAGCTGCATATTCAACCTGATCGTCGAGAGGGGATTATTGATTTCATGGGCAAGCCCACCCGCAAGCCGCGCCATCTCGGTATATTGTTCCACCAGGCGGCGATGGGTATCTTCGGTCGTGGGCTTTTTCGTCATAGAATCGAACAATGCGAACCGCAGAATATCGAACAAGGAATTTTGAAGTCCAAAGTACGGAACTTCATCATTCTACATTCCCTGTTCGATATTCGGTAGTTGTTGTCGGAATGAAAAATATTGAACCACGAAGGACACGAAGAGCACGAAGAAGTCAGATGACAAATCGCTTGCTCCCGCTTCTCAGCGAATTCAAACGGAAAATCCATTCGGAGGAAAGCCACGAAATAGACGAAAACCACGAAAAAAGTGAGGGAGTAGGATCGCAGGATTTGAAGCTGAAAGACTTGCCCAACAGTATTCGCAAAACCCTCTCTTTTGTGTGTTTCGTCTATTTCGTGGTTCTCTTCTGTTCACCTTAAAGTAGGCTAAATTTCCACCCTCATTGACTTGATTGAAAAGCCTCTCAAAAAATAGAATTCTATTCTTTGTGTCCTTCGTGTTACTAACGGTCAAATTCTTTGTTTGGTGCAAAGATTTTCAGTAGCCACAAAAAACACAAAAAAGCACGAAAAGAAACTATAAGGCTAGCGAATCACACGAATGTCAATGATTGTCATCCTCCCGGTTCACTCGCGCCAATTCGCGTGATTCTCGGGCCATGTTTTTGTGGTTTTCGTGTTTTTTGTGGCTATTTTTTCTTTGGTTGCGGCTATGCCGCGCTGGGCTCTTCGTGGTTCATTTTTCTTCCATCCCGTGAACGGCTACGATATTCGATATTCCCTTTTCCCGTCGATTCACACCAGCGCATAAAAGAAGGGCCCCCAAACCGAAGGCCCCTTCCTTTCGTTTTCCGTAGTATTCCCTACCTCAGCTTGATGCACCTGCCTTGGCCGGCTCAGGGGTTTCCCCCAGCTCTTCCATGGCCGCTTTGCGGCTTAGTTTCACGCGGTCTTGCTCATCGACGGCGATCACTTTCACTTTCATCTCATCGCCAACCGAGCAGATATCCGCCACGCTAGAAACGTATTCGTTCGACAGTTCGCTGATGTGGCACAACCCGTCGCGGCCGGGTAGGATTTCGACGAACGCGCCAAAGTCTTTCACGCTCGACACGGTGCCATCGTAAATCCGTCCCACCTGCACACTGGCGGTGAGTGCATCGACTCGCGCCAAGCCCGCGGTCGCAGTCTCTTCGTCGCCGCCGGCAACGGTGACTGTGCCATCTTCTTGAACGTCGATCGTCACATTCAACTCATCCTGAATGCCGCGAATCGTCTTGCCGCCAGGACCAATCAAGAGGCCAATCTTTTCGGGATTGATCTTGGTGCGCAGCAGCCTAGGAGCGGTGTCTGCAGTGTTCTCGCGCGGCCGGGGGATGGCGGTAAGCATGGCACGCAAGATTTCGATGCGTGCTTCGCGCGACTGGGCGAGCGTGGCACGGATGATTTCTTCGCTAATGCCGTTGATCTTCAAATCGAGTTGAATGCCGGTGATGCCGTTTTGTGTTCCGGCAATTTTGAAGTCCATGTCGCCATGGTGATCTTCGTCGCCGAGGATGTCGGTCAGCAGTTCCCACCGATCACCTTCCTTGACCAAGCCGACGGAAATGCCGGCCACCGGGTTGGAGATCGGCACACCGGCCGACATCAGCCCAAGCGTCGCGGCACAAACGCTGGCCATCGAGCTGGAACCGTTCGACTCGAGAATATCGGAGATGACGCGAATCGTGTAGGGAAAATCGTCGTGCGGTGGTAAGACCGGATTGACGCTCCGCTCGGCCAGCGCACCATGGCCAATTTCGCGCCGGCCCGGGCCACGAATCGGCCGGCATTCGCCTACCGAGAACGAGGGGAAATTGTAGTCGAGCATAAACCGCTTCGAGTATTCCTCGAACAATCCATCGACGCGCTGTTCGTCGCGGCCCGTGCCGAGTGTGATCGTCGCCAGCGATTGTGTTTCGCCCCGTTGGAACAGGGAGGAACCATGGACACGCGGCAGCAGATCCACTTCGCAATAGAGGTCACGCAAATCTTTAGAGCCACGGCCATCAGGTCGCTTGCCTTCCAAAATGCCATCGCGGATAACTCGCTGATCCAGGTCGTGCCAAGCGGAGCGGAATGATGCTTGGGTGTAAGCCCCTTCGGCATCTTCGTCGGGGATCAACTCTGCTTGCACCTGGTCGCGAAGTGCGCGGACCGCCTCGGCCCGAGCTTGCTTGCCTTCGGTTTGCTTGGCTTGCTTTAGCTGGTCGTAGAACCGTTCTTTGAGCAGATCGAGCAGGCCATCGGACTCGGGCGTTTGGAAGTCGATCTTTTCTGGAGCGACTTGGTCGATTAGCTCTTGTTGCAGATCGCAAAGCTCCTTGATTACGCCATGGGCGAACATGATTGCATCGGCCATCTTGTCTTCGGGCAATTCGCGACCGAAGCCTTCGATCATCAACACGGCATCTTTTGTGCCCGAGACAATCATATCGAGCGTGCTGGATTCCAAATCGTCTTGCGAAGGGAAGGGGATGAACTGGTCATCGACGCACCCGATCCGAATCGAAGCGAGTGGGCCGAGAAATGGCATGGCAGAAATGCCGAGTGCTGCACACGCGCCATTCATGGCGAGAATATCGCCGTCGGTCTGGCGATCGCTGGAAAGCACGAAGTTTTGAATTTGCACTTCGTCGTTAAACCCCTCAGCGAACATGGGGCGAATGGGGCGATCGATCAGCCGAGAGGTGAGTGTTTCCTTCATCGTGGGACGGCCTTCTCGCTTGAGAAAACCACCTGGATACTTGCCCGCAGCAGCATGACGCTCGCGGTAATCGCACATTAGGGGGAAGAAATCGATCCCTGGTCGAGGGCTGCCGGTTGCCGCGGCACTAAGCACCACGGTATCGCCATACTGCACAAGAACGCTGCCGGCCGCCTGCTTAGCGAGCGCACCGGTCTCGATGGAAAATGTCCCGTTACCAATTTTTTTTTCTACTCGAATTTTTTTCAACGTACTGTTTCCTTTATTTTTCTTTCTACAAACTGCTATGAACTAAACACTTTTGACATTTGAATTTGCTGGTCGAACGGATTAGCCATCAGGCTTGTCCCGACGTGTGAGAGCAGCGTCGGGACAAGCCTGGCGGCTAACTGTATACCACGGCTGTTTACCAACTAAAGTGGGACAATCAACCACAGCAGAGAAACCCAACAGCAATGGAACCAAGCGTGACGCTACGACAAGACGAATGCACCAGAAAATAACTCGCCCGAATTATTCGGTCCGACGTTACTTACGGATATCCAAACGGCGCAACAAATCGAGGTACAACTGCGGGTTCTTACGCTTGACATAATCAAGCAGCCGCCGACGCCGACTAACCATACGAAGCAGGCCGCGACGACTGGAGAAATCTTTCTTATGCAACTGCAGATGCTTGGTCATTTCCGCAATGCGCGTGGTCAAAATCGAAATTTGCACCTCGGGCGAACCACTGTCTGTGGCAGCACCGTCTGTGGAGGGCCGTCCAAATTCACCAATCAACTCTGCTTTACGCTCTTTTGTAACCGACATCTGATCCCGCTTTTACCTTGGGTTGCCTGTATTCACTTGCCTGTAGGCACTCGGCTGTAAACAACTATAAATCAAGTGATCCGAAAACTGCTCAGTTCGCTCTGACACAGGCATCGGGCTCGACGCCAACTGCTACGACCCACTAAACCTTCACGAAACCTTTAATGTAGCGGAACATCGGTGGTACGCAACCGCAATTGGGGGAAGCCCCTCTGTTTTTTGGAAAAAAGGAATGTATTTCTGTAGGCTGGAACAAGTCCTGCTAGGCTTTGTCAGAAAACAGTGAGCCGAACGCGCTAGCGTCGGGCGGACCTGCGAAAAACATCGAACCTAAGCGCCCGAGGCTAGCGCCTATGGCTCACATGACGGCATCATTGAGGTTTTCTGACAAAACCGAGTTCCGGCACTGCCTATTTTGGCGTTTTCATGCATTGCCGGAACTCGCGTAGCTCGTTCCGGCCTACGATTTCTGTTTTTGGGCAGACTGTTAACCGCTGCTGCGTAAAAATCGCAAAACTACCGCTGTGGTGTGGGTTTGACGACATCCTTCAGTCGGACAATATCCCAGGCCAAGCCAACCTTTTCCATCGACAGGATGACCCAGTAGGTAATGTCGATTTCCCACCAACGATGCCCCTGGCTGGCGACCTGCTGATAGGCGTGGTGATTGTTGTGCCATCCTTCTCCGAAGGTCATCAGGCTAACCCACCACAGATTCCGGCTATTGTCGCTGGTGTCGTAGCTGCGGTAGCCCCACATGTGCGTCACCGAATTGACGAACCAAGTGGAGTGCAACACATAAACCATTCGCACGCCCAATCCCCAAAAGAGCATGGACAATCCGCCATAGAGGCCACCCAATCCCCAGAAGTGGAAGAAATATCCCATGGCAAAGAGGAACCCGCCGAGCAAAAAGTGGGATGGCAAAAACATGCGATGGATCCACACCATGACACGGTCTTTCATGATGTCCGGCGCATAACGCTCGAACAGATCGCGATGCCACTTTTGACCAAAATCGGGCAGGAACCAAAGCATGTGGCTCCACCAATTGCCATCCTTGGGCGAATGCGGATCGCCTTCATGATCGCTGTGGACATGATGCCGACGATGCTGCGCTACCCAGGTCAGTGCCGACCCTTCGCCCGAAAGCCCGCCGAGTATCGCCAGCAGCCAGCGCACGGGCCGATATGTTTTGAAGCTGCGATGCGTGAGCAGTCGATGGTAACCCATGCAGACGCCCAGACTGGCCGTAGCAAAAATCAGTGCGCCACACATGGCGAAGGCGGGCCAAGTGAAATAGAACGGGGCAATCATTGCCAACACATGCACGATGCCAATCCAAACAGCGATAGGCCAATTGGTCCCCAATTTCGCGAAGGCGGTTGCGCCTGTGATCGTCGCATCGACCTGATTTCTCAAAACCGAGATACCCTTGGTTGTTGGCCCGTCAGACACACCACTGTCCAGCTCGCTAGTCGAAGTGCGCAGCTTAGCCAAATCAGTGCGATCGGTCAGGGAGCTAGACAAACCGGGTGAGGTACTATGTTTTGTTGAATTCTTAGTGCTCGACATATCGAATTCGCTTCCTTGGTGTTGAAAACGGAAAGCACTCAATTGATACTAGGTTTCAGTAAGTCTCGCAACCCGAACAACTCAAATTATTTGAGGGTGTCCGGGAAGTATGTAATGAAAGCCCCCATCTTTGCGAGGTGTTGCCGAGAATTTGAGTCCACGCTGCTACCACTCCCCGGCAAAGCCGGGGGCTTCAATGGAAAGAATTCCCGGACACCCTCAAGCATCTGTTCGGACTTCGTTGGCCTCCTTGCCAGAAATCGGAAAATAAGGAAAGATGGCCTATGCCATCAAAAATTGACGAAATTTCCCACCTATCTTTTGTAACGCCTACCCCATGGCCTGGCAGATTTCGCTGCGCTTTCGCAGACGCAACAGTTATTCTGTAGGCTGCCCTATGACCCTGCACGGTTGCAAGGCACATGCCATCAATGGCCAGTAACCAATGAAAGAAGAAAAATGACACGCATCCTCGGTTGCTTTATCCTGTGCTGTGCGACTCTGCTCGTACCATGCTTCGCCCCCATGCTGTCGGCTGCCGAACTGAGTGTCAGTCCCGATAAGCGATTCTTGCTCAAAGATGGAAAACCTTTCTTCTATCTGGCAGATACCGGGTGGTTGGCGCTTATGAATCTGAACCGCAAGGAGGCGGACCGGTATCTCGAGGATCGGGCAGCCAAGGGATTCACTGTCATCCAGACGATTCTGTTAGGCATTAAGCCTTCGGAGGATGAGAGGAATGCTTACGGCCACCAGCCGCTGATGGACAAAGATCCAACACGCCCCAATGAATTATATTTCGAGCATGTCGATTATGTCATCAACAAGGCGAATTCGCTGGGCATGTTTGTGGCGATCGCTCCGTCCTGGAGCGACTGGATGTACAAGCATGTCCGGCCGGGTCCGCATCCGTTCCATGCGAAGAATGCGAGGAGCTTCGGCGAGTACGTTGGGCGTCGTTATAAGGAGAGTGATATCATCTGGTTGATCGGCGGCGATAGAGATCCCGCCGGTTATGAGGATATCCTGATTGCAATGGCAGAAGGTCTCGATGCGGGTGACGGCGAAAGCAACTTCCTGATGACGTTCCATGGTGAGAAGACCGGCAAGCGTATCCCACCGGAGAATATCTATTCCGAACGACGATCCGCTTCCGCGCACTTGTTCGGCGACACAGACTGGATCGATTTCCACGGCGCCTACTCGGGACATCAATGGGCCTATCCCACGTATCGCCTGATTGCTCAGGACCGCGCGATGAAGCCGCCCCGCCCCGTCATCGACTTGGAGCCCTGTTACGAAAACCATCCGTACATTGCGGATGGCCGCTCGTACTTCGGCAATAAGCGCGAGTGGGATGGCAAAACACGCGGAACGGCCTCTCTTGTTCGCAAGCAAGCTTATTGGGCTGTCCTGGCTGGTGCGGCCGGCCATACCTACGGCTGTCACGACATCTGGCAGTTTTACGATCAAGAGAGAAAAGCCATCACGCATGCCAACACCCATTGGCCAGCCGCTATCGATTTCCCTGGTGCGGCTCAGATGGGCATCCTGCGACGGCTCATCGAATCCCGACCATGGTATGCGATGGTGCCCGATCAGAGCATCATCACGTCGGAAGAGGGGCGAGGAGAGAACCATCGACAGGCGGCACGAGCGGCCGATGGAAAGTTTCTTCTGGTCTATCTTCCGCAGGGAGGCAACGTGACGGTCGACCTGCAGAAACTCTCCGGCAGCGAGGCAAAAGCGTACTGGTTCAATCCGCGTACGGGTAAGAACACCTACCTGCGGCAGTTGTCGTCTTCTGGAACGCGACAGTTCGCGGCGCCCTCCAGTGGCACAGACAACGACTGGGTGCTCGTCCTTGATGATGCAGTACAGAACTTCCCAACTCCGGGCACCCCTGGCTGAGCCATCGCGTCAAAACGATACGAGTGAATACGTTGTGCCAAGTAGACCTACTAGCCCACATCGGTTGTCTGTCTCTCTGCACTGGCTTGCGGTGAGCCTTTTCCTGATTGGACCGATGGGAGCGAGGAGAAAATCATGACTGGAAGAGAAAGGATTCATGCAGCACTCAAGGGAGAACCGGTCGATCGAGTGCCTTTCGCACTGAATATCTGGCAATGGTTTTACGCTCAGCTATATCGGGGGACTCTTCCGGAAGAATATGCCAGTTGCAAAACACCGATCGCCTTTCTCAAGAAATATGGGGCCGACATCATTACCCGCTGGGATGGCCAGATAAAGGGCAGGGCTGGTCTGGGGCAGTTTGTTCGATTTCCCAATTGCCATTACAAACGGGAAGAAACAGGTCAACCGATCAAGATGCCCATCACCACGGCATTCAACCACTACGAACGATTAAATCGAATTCACAGTACGATAGAAACCGTCCATGGGACACTCAGCCAGACTTGGCGTTTCACCGAGGGAACCTGTGCGGACTTCGAAGAAAAACACTGGATCCAAGATTGGAATCGGGATTTTCTGTCTCTGCAAGCGATCGTTAAAGATCGCACCTATGACATTGAATTAGATCAATATTCTCAAGACTTGGCTGAAGTCGGTCCGTACGGCATTATCATGGTGGAGATCCCAGAAAACCCTATTAAAATGCTGCACTGGATGATGGGACCTGCCAATGCCACCCTGGCGTTGCTCGACTACGAGGACCAATGTCGGGAATTGTTTAGCATCCATACAGAATTGACTCTGAAGTTTATCAATGGCGTTTGTGAAAAAACGACTTACGACGACACGCCTCTGCTGATGAGCAATGATAATCTGGATGCAGCTTTGATGCCTCCTTCATTTTTTGAAACGTACTTGTACGACCATTATCGCAAAGTATCGGAGAGGATCCATGACCACGGGCGCCTGTTTGCGGTTCATTCCTGTGGAAACAATTGGAACATTCGACACTGTATACGAGATAGCGGCATAGACATGATGGAAGGTCTGACACCGCCACCATTGGGCAATTTCCCGCTCCATGAAGCGACTAAGGAGATTGGCGACCACTTTATCGTCGAAGGGGGAAACAACTTCATCCACCAGGAGATGACAGAGGGAGCAGAGGAGGCGATAGACGCTTACACAGAAAAACTGCTAGACGAAATGCGCGATACGCCTCGCTTTATCTATTCCAGCAGTTGCCAGACCAGTCCCAATACGAGCATCGACAATCTGCACTATTTCCGGGACGCTGTCTGGAAATACGGCACATCCAATTGATCTCCCCACGGTGTTGATCTGCATTCTCCATTGACTCGAGACATCGAGGGTAGCCGATCCGTACGAAGAACTGCTGAAGCTGCTTCCCCAAGAAGACAATCTGAACGTGGACGAGACAGGTCACAAAGACAACGGCAAACGGATGTGGACCTGGTGCTTTCGTGCCTCCCTGTTGACGCTGTTCAAAATATCCCCATCGCGTGGGCCGCAGGTGCTGCCAACCGCTGGCAGGTAAAAAAGTATCTATTTTCGTCGGTATTTTTTGAAGTGGGCGCGCCAAGACTCGAACTTGGGACCTCAGCCTTATCAGGGCGTCCAGAACACCGTCGAAAGATTCGTCTTTTCCCTTATTACAAGGCATTATATCACTTCGCACCCCCTTTGCAAGCCATTGCATTCTATATCAAGCAAACTCTATAAAACGCGGTAGTTTTGGATTCGGCAAAATAATAAAACGGTAGATTACCGGTTTATTCGGTTAAGGGTTTACCCTAGAATTACCCCAATAGAGTGGGGTGCAAACGCTTACTTTTATGAAAACAGTAGCGTCGACTTTACGCTACTATACAAGGTGTTTTTTGGGTTTTACCGCAAGCCTTGAAAGTGTCGAGATTGTTTTTCTCTTTTCAATCTCAGAAACCGTGGTTTTTATAGGCTCAAGTAGGCTTCGATAAAACGGTAGTCAGATTATCACGCTTTCCTAAGCCCTCTTTCTTCACGCGGTTTTCTTTTCTGATTGGGCCAGCTTGCCTAACTTCGCCCCCTTGGTAGGCGAAGTGGTTTTCTTCCCCTGTTTACTAGGCATCAACTCACCCAGCCGGGCTTGAATGTGGAGCCGCCCCAATTGAATGGCACTGCCCGCACGCCTCGCCCCGGTCTGCTCACACCAGTCCAACAGTTCCTCCGCGTCAGGACGGTTCGATACTTCCGCGTGGTGGCCGAAAGACAAATCCTCCCGCCGGCGGGAGGATTTGATAGCCTTACAAACAGACGTTGCGTTCATTGCCGTCTGATACGCGATCCCAAACCGCTCGCACGCCTCTTGGTGCTTGCCCCGCTGCACGTAGCCGGAAGTCTCCCCGGCGTTGATCCAGTCACCGACGTACCATTGGAGGCGCCGATCAATGTGGCCCAGCAGGTGCCCCGCCTCTTCCCATTGCTCTTGTGATAGGCATCGATCTGGGCTGCGTTTTTCTCCACCTTGCGGAAGCAGGCTAGGGTCGGCTTTGATAGTTTCGTAAGGGTACCTGACGAAACTTTTTTCCCTGGCCCACGCTTCCCCGGCGGCATCAACTCACCCAGCCGGGCTTGAATGTGGAGCCGACCCAATTGAATGGCGTTGACCGCTTCGGTGTCGGCCCGTAATCCTTTCTCAGCCGCAACCGCAGTTGCTCGGTTGTTGACCTTCGGGCCTACAGGCCCGAAGGTAGGCGTCGCCTTGCCTCTGACCTTAGCGCCATTTGGCGCTAAGGTAGGCGCTTTTCCCTTGTTTTGAGCTACTTTTGCAGTTTCCTTCAAAACTTTCGACTGAGAATACTTCGCCGCAGCCGCGTCCAGAATCCCCGCCGGCGTGAACCACTCAACTATGTCGTTGTTGTGCCGAGTGGCCATCACGCCACCAGCCCCCACCCAGTTGATAAACCCGGCCGTCGACATTTCCTCGGCCAGCTCGGTCTTGCTCTTGTGGTAGGCGTCGATCTGGGCTGCGTTTTTCTCTACCTTGCGGAAGCTGGTTAGGGTGTTGCGGTGCAGCCTTGCACAGTCGTTGTGCAAGGTGGTTTTCTTCCCCTGTTTTCTAGGCATCAACTCACCCAGCCGGGCTTGAATATGGAGCCGACCCAATTGAATGGCGTTGACCGCTTCGGTGTCGGCCCCATAATCCTTGACCAGCCGCCGAATAAGCCCTTCGATTTCCAGGGCAGTCCGTGTCGAGTCGAACCGTTTGCGCTCGTTAGGCGTTGCCCTGTGCGTCGTTAGAATTGGCTTTTGAGGTGAATCTCTCGATTTCTGCTCGAATCTCTTGGCAATCGGCGAACCACTCGCCATTCCTACGCATCGGAGAAAACTTCCGATGTAATCGGCGCTCAAGGTTTGCTGTGCCGTAAACCGCGACAATCAAACGCAACGGGGTGGGGCTAGCTGTTTGCAATGACCTCAGTCTTGCTTCGGGGTTTTGTGATATCCCGATCTTTATCACTCCCGCGCCAATTGCTTCGATAAAGTAAACCCAATCCCAATTCTCATTGAATGACGTTAAGGTGTTACGCCAGATTTTTGATAGAATCGTTGGTGTCTCTTCGGTTGGACAATACACCACTCCACGATCCGCTGAAAGACAAGTAATCGGCGGAGTATAGTTTTCGATTGCATCCCAAATAGTCAATTGCTCCATTGCTTCCAATCCTTCTCGCTATCGTCGCCATTCACCACCGAAACCGGCCGATACTCGACAATCTCGCGCTCGTAGGCCCATTTTCCACGTCGGCGCAGCTCGGCTTCAGTCCAGCAGGATCGAATCCGCTCGCACGCTTCGGCAATCTCCGCCGGCGTTGGATCGGCAGTGCGTGGCGGCCGGGTGCGCTCGCAATTCAACTCGGCTCCCACTGACCGCCCGGTCCGTGGAATTCGCAATCGCCCATTCTCCCGGCGATGCAATCTTCGCAATTCGACGGGTCTGCGCAAAACGCAACCATCGTCTGGAATTCGTCCCAGGGAATTACGACTCGGCCTAGCAATTCGGCCATCGCCCCGAAGACTTCGCGCCCATCGTACCGGCCGTCGAGGTTGCGCTTGAACTGATGCGCATTGTCCCTCAGCCAGCGCGGAGACCGGCCAATCAACCATGCGGTCTGGGCTTGGGTCAATCGTTCAAGGTCGATGGTTGTAAGTTTGACTGGCATTGGCTGCCTCATGGGGAGGGGGGGAGACGCCCAGACCCTATAAAAATAGTGGTTTGTGTAAAAAAGTCGCTTGATCGCTCCTGGCGGAGCCCCCGCGGGACAGGCTGGAGAGAACCTTTAAGGGGGTGTACCCTATAAAACAAGGGGTTTTTTGGTTTACCATAGCCCAACGATGCCGCTCGCAGTGGTGCCGGTGCCGATGAAAACAAAGCGCCGGCCGCGCTGCAGCGCGACCGGCAAGACCCACGCCGCAACCGCAAGGTAAAGAATGAAAAAACCCAAACGGTTGCGCGTCGGGGACACAATCTCATAGATTATATTTGTCGTGGTAATATCTCAGCGGTTGCCGCGCCGCTTCCCTTGCCGCGTCATGTTGGGCGCTCAGCGTTTGTAGTTGCTGCTCAACACTCGCACGGTCGGCTTGCAACTCGGCACGATACGCCTGCCAAGCGGTTGCGTTGATGCTGTTGCTGTACGACACTTGCTGCCTACCGTTGGGTACGGCCGCCTCGGCGATGTTGCACCGCAAGTGGCATGGATGCGATTCGTCCAATGATTTTGCGTGATCTAATGACCAACGCTCCGTCGGTTGGCGCTTTTGGATTTCGTCGGTTAAGCGCAACCGGTTTTGACACCAACTGATTTCCTGAACGAATTGAGCATTTGCCGCCGCTCGCAAGTGTGCGCTCTCCTCGACAAACGGTTGCGGTGCCAACTCCAACAGCGATTTTCGTGCCTGCGTTTTTCTCTCAACACACACGCGCACACGTTGCGAATCTTGGCCCAGCTTGGTTAGCTCACTTTGCAACTCGACAATCTGCTGCGAAAGTTTCGGCCGCTCAGCCGATTCCCTCGCTTCGGCTTCGGCCAACGTTTTTTTCTCTTGCGAAAACTCGGCCTTGCTGCCAGCGGCTTCGACGAATTCGGCCGCGCGTCTGCACCTGCGAAGGAACGCATTTTTGTCTTTCGTTTCGTGCAAGCCAATCTCACTTAGCAAGTGCGATTCTGCCAGCGATAGATCAGCCGTGTCTTTACCGCCGAATCCAAGCCGTTCGGCCGCTTCCCACTTTTCGTGGAACGCGGTGAGTGAATCTTGCAGCGGATCGGTTTGCTTTTGGCTTTTCCTGACAATGGGTTTTTCTTTTGTTGCGGTGGTCATTTGGGTTTTTCCTTTAGTAAGGGGGTTGGAATTGGGCTATCGTCCGTTTTCTTCGCGGATCATTTCTTCCCGCAATTGGTTGTAGTGCTTTGCGCAGTAGCTCGCCGCCTGGGCTCGGCTCATGCCGCGCGCAATGGCTTGGGCCATTTTCTCTTTCCACAATTTGCGTGCTGGACCTTGGTTGTTTGGTGCCATTGAAAACTCTCTTTCTAAAATAGTGAAGTGGTAAAAAAACTAGCTGTATTGCTTGCTTCTGCGATACGCTTCGCGCTCCTCTCGCAGAGCTAAAGCACGCTTTGCAAGGATCGGAAACCGCTTGGCTACTGCCGCGTCTGCGAGATCGTAGGACGCGTCGCTTTCGAAGTCACCCTGCTCTTCTTCCGATAATTTCTCGAACTTTTCAAGCGCGGCCTCGCCTCTCAATTCGCTGAATCGCTCCGGTTTGTTGCGCTCGAACATTTCGCCTAACTCGTCTTCCAGGCGGCCGATACGATCCACTAGGCCGAATTGCTTGGCCGATTCGCCGACCAAAATTCGGCCGTCGAAAACTTTCAGCAAATTAGACGCCGACAACCGGTCGCCACGGCCGCGATGGACGGCCAGCATGAATATCTTTCCCAATTCGTCGACGATTTTTTGCGCTTCGTCAATTTGCTCGTCGGTCACTCCGTCGACGCCAATGCCCTTCAGCGGTCCGGTCCGCGCGACAAGCGTTTTTACCCCTATTCTCTTTTCGAGTTCGCTTTCGTCGATGATGATATTGAAAATGCCAATCGATCCGATAAGCGTGCTAGCCGTGCAAACGATTTCGGTTGCCTGCGACGCAATCCAATAAGCGGCGCTTGCGGCCAAGTCTTCGCAAAAACAAACGACGGGTTTCACTTGCCTTGCGCGGAAAACAGCCGTCGATAAATCGTCGACGCCGGCAACCGTCCCGCCCGGCGAATCGACGTAGAGAAGAATCTCCGAAACGTCGGGATTGCGTGCCGCCGCGTTGATTTCGTTGCGCGCTTCGACGCTGCTCATTTTGTCTAAAATAAATGGCAGCACAACAACAGCAAACTTGCCGCCACCTTTAGAAATTTGTCGGGGGGGTTTTGCTTGCTTGGTGCTATCGGATTTCCCGCGTAGCACCAAACTTGATGGGGAGATATCATTTCTAGTTTTCCTTTTCGATTTGGATAAAAAAACTGTCAATTTCGCCCGGGCCTATTTTGGCTTCGGTACTTTCCGCAAACTTCTTATCGCAATTGGCCGCAAGGGCAGCCACCATGCCGACCGCATTGTAGATGTGCGCGTGAATCGGTTTGTGGCATCGGATTACCGCTTTCAAGGCTAACTGAAAACCTTCGCACTCTTGGGCAATTGAATCAATCTGTAACGCGATGGCCTTCACCTTCCGTCGGCTCGATGCTGCGCCAATCTCAGCGGCCAGTTCGTGCCAAGACGGCTCAGTCACGATGCCGGATAGGACAATCCGCGCGATGCCCCGCGTGATGATGGCTCGCGGCCTGGCCACCAAGTCGGGGGTGATGAATCCCCTGCCGGCCATTGCCTTGAGTTCGTCCAAGTCGCCTGACCACACACGGGTTGTTTCGGTTTGGTTTAACATTGTGGGTTCGCTCCTGTGCGAATCGCAGCAACGCCGCAAACGCTCGGCAGGTGAATGTCCACCGGCCGTGCCATCGTGTGGAACGATTCGTCGCGCGGGTGATCGTGCTCGAAGATTTCGCGGCATTGGGTACAAACGTACTGCGACGATATCTCGCCCGGGATCGTTCGTCGGGTGCTTGCTCCGTGGCAGTGGGGACAATGGATTCTCATTTGTTCGCCTTTTGGGGTTTGAGAGTTGATGCTGTGGTTAGTCGGTTGTGCGGAAGTCGCTACATAGTTCACGTGCTTCGGTCAATCGCATCCAGCTTTCGCAGGTGCTTCGTCATACACTTTTGGCATCGGGGGCCAGCCGCCTTGGCAGCACGTTCATCTAGCCCGCGTTTAAGGCACCGGCCATATTGCTGGCGATGTCCCGAACCGTTTGAGGCAGCGGAGCCGTAGCCAATTCGGCACGTGGTGCAATCGGACGCGGGATGCTGTCTGTTGGCCGGCTTTAGTGGTAGTGCTCATGCGTTTTTTGCTCCCTTCCGGGGTTTTATTGGACTAGCCCCATAAAATCATTGCCGGGTGTGGTTTGCACTGTTTTTCTAGTGGTTTTTTGCAAAGTGAAACATGAACCTGCGTGTTGCTCTCATTTTTTGGTCGCTCTCAACCTAGTGGTTTTTTGTAAAGTGAAACATGATCTACTTTGGCTCTCAAACTGCTCTCAAACTGCCTTGCGCCCCGTCTTCGCCTGCCCGGAGCACATTCCCTTCCGAATAAGGCTCTCTCGCCTTTGGTCTGTGTCTTCGTCTTCGTTGCTTGGTCTTGTGTCTGCTGGTTTCAGAAAGTTGAGATCGACTTATGCAGGCAGTTTTTATTCTCTCGGATAAAGACCGGGACGTATGTGCTATTGCTGGATCAAGTACCAGCCCGGAGCCCGGATAAAACCATTATGGGAAAACTTTCCTTTTCGTCGCTTTCAACCTCCACCCCGGGGAATTTTTAACCCGCGTGCTTTTTCTTACTCGACTCTTTTTTGTTCGGGAGAAAGTGCCGACGCGACATAACCCGTCTCACCTGTTACAATGCGGGTGAGCAAACCAAGCTCTCTCTGATACCACCCGGCTAAGTGAGCTTTTACTTAGCCGGGTGTTTTTTATTGTTAATACTCTTCTCCGCCGCCAGCCATAATGGCCAGCGTGGCGCGCTCGAGTTCTTCGTTTACTTTGGTTTTCTCAAGCTGCTCCTGGTCGATGTGTTGAGTGATGGAGCCGCGGCACAATTCGCGCAAGGTGTCGGGTTCAATTGCGTCAATTTCGACGCTCTCACCCTCAAAATTCTTGGCTCGCGTATCTGTCTTTTTCGTCGGCCGCGTTGGCAATTGGTATTCTTCTATCTGCCCCGGCAGAATGGCGACACGTTCAAAAGTCAAATCACAATCGGGGGCGTGTTTTCTTATTTCCCTTTCGACGAACCGGTCGATGTCAACGCCGCTCGGATCTCGATCACCGAAGTAATACAGAAAAACTGGCTTGTCAATTTCCGCAATCGCTTCACCGGCTGAATGTAGAAACGAGATACTTGGGTAGCCGCGTGTGACCATAAGCGGCACATCAAACCCGGCTGTGGTGTCCACCAGCACGCCTGCAAGTGCTTCCTTTTCTAGCCACACCTCGACGTAACTATCTTGATCGTTCCACAATGCGCGCCGATAAGTTTGCTGCGATAGTTGCAACATCTCATCCAGCCCGCTGTAGGTCATAGGCTTCCGCATCCACCTCGTGTTGTCTGCTATCCAATGGTAGGGCAGGTCGCCGCGCCGACGCATATCTGCCAATAGACGGCAGACTGTACCCTTGTATTCCCGCTCTGTTTTTTCGATCTTGTTAGCAACCACAAGTCGGTAAAAAACTTGTCTGACAGTCATCGGCTGCTGCTCTTCCACGATTGAAAATATCGCTTCACACAAGGCTTTTATTTCCTGTTTGGATCGCCTTTTGCGTCTTATTGGACTAGCCCCATAAGATCGCTTCGGCCGGCCGTTTTTCTCAAACGAGGGTGTTGCCGGTTCGGTGTGTTTTATGGTAGTATCCATGCTTTGATTCCATTTTGCCCGCGCGCTCGCAACGCCGCGGGCATTTTCGTGCCCGCTTGCGGGATATTGGGGTGATTGCTTAAATCCCGGCGGCGTCGAGTTCGCGCTCCGCACGTGCGATTGCCGCTTCCCGTTGCTTGCTGGTGCGGACTGCGGTGCATGCCGGTTCGCCGTCGGCTGCGGCTGTGGTCGATTCGACAAACCGGTTAAACGATTCGCGGCTTGTGTATCGCCGGCCGCCAACGAGGCAGGTTTCCAAGCGTATACCCCTGATGCCGCGTTGTCGCCAGCGCCAAACGGTCGGAATAGAAACGCCTTCTAGCCGGGCGAGTTCGGTGAGAGAGAGCCGTTGCTCCAAAAATAGATTGAACATAAAAAAACCTTGTGACAGAGGGGTGAAAAACAATCACACTGTCATAAGTGTATGCACGTTCTATTGTGTCTCATATCCGGGCTTTTTTGACCGGATATCCGACACTACTTAGGCAATATCAAACGATAGCCCTTTGCCGGTTGCGATTCGATCATCGCTTTGAGAATGTCCGGCAACGAATTCTTAACTCTGGACGGGTTCGCGAACAGACTAGAAGCCGGGAATGGATGGGGATAATGCTCAACAAGTTTGCTGAACAGCAAAGCAGCGTCGCCAGATACTTCGTAGCATTCTCCGGCATATCTAATCTGGTTTAGGTCTAGGTTCACCTGCGGCAATTCTGGCTGCTCTGGTTTGCTGTCCACAGCCAACTTGTCGGCCAGCAGCCGAAGGCGATCGACTGCGTTGTCAGGCATGGGCCTGGGTCTGGTGTGTGGGCTGTGGTGCGAATAGATGCGCCCCAGCATCCCTAGCACGGTCCCTAAAACTTGAACTAGCTGCCGGTCGGTCTTAGCCCGCACCAGCTCATTGTATTTCACAGTGCAAGGCCCTACGCGGCCATCGACGGTGTGCAACATTTCGCCAATTGCTTTTTTTAGGAGTCCGGGGGCGCCGCCGATTTCGCACAATTCTGCAACGCCGCGTAATTGGTTCGCTACTTTTTGTCGGTCGAAGTCTGCCATGATTGCAATCCTTATGCTAGAGCCGAGCCGGCCAGCCGGTGCTCTGGTGGATTGCAACCAGAACAACCGGCCGGCCTAGTGCGGGTAATTATTCCGCAACCCGGCGAGTGATAAATTCTAACCTATTTGCTTTGCTACTTTCAAACCCTTGGCTAGGTCACGCTCAGCGTAAACCTGGGTTACGTTTGCCTGGCTATGCCCAAGAATCACCTGTGCCGCTTCCAGTCCGAATTCCCGGCGTATCTCGGTAGCGGCCGTGTGACGCAAGCGGTTAGGCGACCAGCGCTCCACCTTTGCCTTGTCGCAAGCACGGTGGATAGCCCGGCGGTAGCTGCCGGTGGTGTAGCAGTCGCCCGGTTTCCGCTTGGGTTTTTTCTTCACGTTGGATCCCCGGCAATTCCCACAGCTTGCAGGCGTCACCCGGTTCGCTTCCTGCTGGGCCAGCCGCTTGGCTTCGGAGTCGCACGGCCGGAAGCAATAGGCGTCGGACGCACGGGCCAAATACCGCAGCAGCACGGCTTGCGATTGCGGTCCGATGAAGATCGTGCGCTCTCGGCCGTGATGCTCGGTCTTGTGGCTCTCTGGCCGGTAGAGCCATACGTCCCCAGTGCGGTCGATATCGCATGGCCGTAGAATGCAGACTTCGGCAGGCCGGCAACCCGTAAGCCGTTGCAGCCGCACCATATCGGCCGGGATATCGGGCAGGTGCTCCAGTGTGGCATCTACCGTTGTGTCGTCCACGGGTTGGACTGGGGCCGTTTCGCGGGCTTCGGTGCGGCCGCGGCGCAATCCGGCAACCATGGCCAATGCTTGGGGTACGCTAGCGGGGACCAATTGCTCAGCAGCCGCCCAGCGGAACATGCGGGCGATTCGAGAAACATGTTCGTTGACGTAGTTCCGGCTAAGGCCATCCATTACCCACTGCCGTCGAACCGCCTTGAGTGCAAGGGGGCCAAAGTCTATCGCCAAGGTTCGGCCATATCGTTGTTTCACCACCTGCATGGCAGACTTGATTTTGGGAATTTGTCCGGTGCATTTTCCGTCTTTAAGGTAGTACGACTTCGCGTATGTCCAGTATCTGGCTATCAACTCGGCGATGGTTATCTCTGCCGATTCGGCTCCAAGAGAGTGGCGGCCATTCTCTAGCCACTCGCCGATAAGCCGGTCGTACTCCAAGGTGCTGGCCTTGGTGCCGTGCGGACCTAGGTAGGTGTCCCGGCCTGCGATGGTGACAACCGCTTGTCCGGTGGCCCGGTGTTTTCGGTATTTTGGGATAAATGACGAGTTGTGGCGTGGCATAGTGCTACCTTCCATATGTTGTGGCCTAAAACGGTAATTACCGTTTTAAGGGCCTCAGGAAAGACGCACTGCCAACCGCTGGCAGGTAAAAAAGTATCTATTTTCGTCGGTATTTTTTGAAGTGGGCGCGCCAAGACTCGAACTTGGGACCTCAGCCTTATCAGGGCTGCGCTCTAACCAACTGAGCTACGCGCCCGGCATTTCTTCTCGTAAATAAAATCAATTGCCAACGCAGGACTTCTGCCAAGCTAGCATTGCCGGCAACCAAGCGAGCCACCAGACTGGACTCGCCATTGTAGGTCGTGGAGAGCATGTGTCAAAGGGCAACTCGTACTTTGTCCGCTCTGTTTTATGGTTCGCAGCCGCAGGCATGGGATTCGGTTTGTGCCGGAGATAGCCGAAGCTTTCGGCGAGCGACTGGTATAGTCGATCTCTGTCATCGACTGCGGGCCATGCACTGGATAGCAGGTGCTCCATTGATTTTTTGGCAATCGGTCTGGTCCTCTTGCACGTATTCAGGCTATAAAACCTGTTCGTTTAGAACTTAAGGCGAGCGGCAGTTAAGAACTTACCCTGATAACCCGATGCGTAAGCGAGGGACTGAGGATAACGGGGTAATTCCCTCGCTTACGCGTCGGGTTAAGATTGGTAAATTCTCATCTGCCGCTCGCTTAAGAACAGGATGCCTCTCCAGGATACAAGGATCGCTTGAAATGACGAAAAAAACGCTTTTTATCAACGGCATGACGATTCTCATTGGGCTGTTAGGAACAGTCGCGACCACCTGGGGTGCCCCGTCGGTGGCTGACGCTCTGAAGCTTGCGCCGGTGCAACAAGGGATCGAGTATGACAAACCGGTGGCTGCCGACATCGACAAATGCACGATCAAGGCGGAAAAAAAACAAGGGGCGACTGCTTGGGTCGTGCGTGACCCGAGTGGGCAAGTGTTGCGAAGTTTTGCCGATTCGAGCAGCGACAATGTGGTCGATACCTGGAGCTACTATCAAAACGGCTTGGTGATCTACCGCGATATCGATTCCGATTTTAATAGCAAAGCGGACCAATATCGGTGGTTTCATGCCGCGGGAAGCCGTTGGGGCGTGGACCAGAACGAAGACGGCAAGATTGACCGTTGGAAATCCATCTCCGCGGAAGAAGTCGCCGAGGAAGTTGTGGCCGCCTTGTGCCAAAAAGATGGCGATCGCTTTCGCTGTTTGCTGCTCTCGGATCGTGAAAGCAACAAGCTGGGGCTGGCGAAGTCGCAAGCGGAGAAGTTGACCACCCGAATCAAATCGGCCACGGCCACATTCCGTCAAACATCGGGCGAATTCCCCAAGGATGGTGAATTTACCGATTTTGGAGGACTCCGTCCCGGCATCGTGCCGGCCGGGACGCGCGGACTTCGCAATGATTTATTGGTCTACGAAAATGTCTGGGCCATGGTTCTGCATGATGGCCAGCATCGGCAACTACAGCTTGGCACCATGGTAAAGGTTGGCGATGCATGGAAGTTGGTCGATGGTCCTATGCCCGACTCAGCCGACCAGATAGCCACCGGTTTCTTTTTCGAAGGCGGCAGTAGCGAGGCCCGGACTGATACCGCCTTGGCAGCTCGTGCGCCAACCGAAAAAATGCAAGTCATCCTAACCGCGTTGGAAAAGCTCGACCAGGAAATTTCTACGACCGAAAAAACCAAGCAAGCGGTGCTCCATGCCAAACGGGCAGGCTTACTCGAACAATTGGCAGGTGCGGCAACCACAGAAAAGGAACGCGACCAATGGTTGACTCAGCTGGCCGACATGGTCAGTGCGGCCGTCCAAGATGGCAGCTATCCCCAGGGACTTAAAAAACTGAAATCGCTCGAAACAAAGTTGGCAAAACAAGGAGCTTCGAGCGACTTGCTTGCCTATTTTCAATTCCATCGCATGTTGGCTGAATACTATGGGGTAACGCTCGCCGATCCGAAAGTCGATTATGCCAAGTCGCAGGCAAAATGGCTGGAAGCGTTGGAGAAATTTGTCGACGCCCATCCCAAAAGCGAACTTAGCGCCGAAGCCCTTCTGCAATTGGCCATGGAAAGCGATATGACGGGCGACTCCAAAGCAGCCACGGTTTGGTATCGCCGCATTGTCAACGATTTTCCTCAAAGCGCTAGCGTGCCCAAAGCCAAGGGAGCCGTGAATCGACTGACCAGCGTCGGACGTACGATTGCGCTACAAGGCAATGCTGTCCGGGGAGGCAAGGTCGACCTGCGACAGTTGCGCGGCAAAGTGGTCGTGATTCAATATTGGAACACCTCGTCCCCCACCTGTTCGGCAGATCATCTGGTAATAAAGGACATCTATGCAAAATATGGCGGCCGAGGGCTGGAGATCATCGGCGTGAATCTCGACTATACCCGCGATGCACTGCTTGGTTATCTCAAAAAGAATCGCTTGCCTTGGAAGCAGCTCTACGAGCAGGGTGGATTCGAGAGCCGGCTGGCCAACGAGATGGGTGTCATCACGTCGCCGCTCATGCTGTTGGTAGACCAAAAGGGCATTGTGGTCAACAACAACATTCAAGCCGCCGAACTAGAAGCGGCATTAAAGCAATTGTCGGGCAAGCGCAAAGTGGCGTCGAGACGCAAGTAGCCGTTCACAGGGCGGCATGAGGTTTCGATGCCGGGGATGTGCAGGCGATTCGACGGAGCCAGGCATGGAAAGGTCGATTCGCCATGGAGTGTGTCGAGTTTCGACTCGACGTTTGTTAATTTCTCAGAGTGAAAGCTGTCGGCTATCAGCCAGAAAATGCACCTCGTCCAGCGGTTTCCTGGCTGATAGCCGATAGCCGACAGCCAACAGCTTTCACTCTGAGTCCGATGCTAGTGCTGAAGCGCGAGGTGGCGTCCTCGGCTTCTGACATCAACAATCTCACATCCCTACTCTACCCTTTGTACGGTTTCACCCTACATACAAATCACCCGAGGCTAGCGCCTACGGCTCAATGCGCCCGCAACATCTCCTGCCGGTAGCGGCGCATGACGTCCGATCGCAGTAGCAGCCCGATTAAGCGGCGGTCGGGGCCGGTGCCTGTTTCTACCGGTAGCGTCTCGACATCGCGCGTGCCGAAGTCGCGCAGCGCTTCGATCAGGTTCTCCTGCGGATGGACCGAGATGGGCGACTTCATCGCGATATCTTCGGCATTGACCAGCGCTGGGGCGATATCGGTATCCAGCACGCGGTGGATATCCTCCGCACGGATGATCCCGATCAACTTGCCACCTTCGCCCATCACGGGCAAGCTTTCTATATTCGGATTCTCCCGGGCCACACGGATGATTTCTAACACATTGTCGGTATGTTGGAGAGACGGGAATTGGCGGATCATCACGTCACGGACCATCACATGATCGAGCCGATGCAGGTCGTGTCCTCGGGCGATCGATTCGCCACGGCGGCAGAGCTTTTTGTAGTAGATGCTTTCCGGCTCGACCCAGCGCGACAGCACGCTGGCGATGCCAGCCGCGGCCATGATCGGCAGAATCACCTGATAGTTGTTCGTCATTTCATAAACGATCAGAATCGCGCTGAGCACTCCATGCGTTGTCCCGGCGACGACGGCCCCCATGCCGACGATGGCGTAGACGCCCGGAGCATTGCTGTATTCGGGAAACATCGCGTTGGCGGCCAAGCCGACGCATGCGCCGAGCGTGGCCCCTAGGTAAAGTGACGGTGCAAAAATACCACCCGAGCCTCCGCCGGCGAGCGAAAGGCTGGTCATCAGTGGCTTGAGCAACGCGAGCGGCAGCAGCCACCAAAATTCGGACCAAAGCTGCGATCCCTCGACGAGTACGCGACGGCTGTTTCCACTGAGGGAAAGCTTGTCGAGAAACTTGCCGAGTAGTGTCGACGCTTGCTCCGGGGACCCATTGTCGGGCTGCTTTCGCGAGGCATCTTTTTTGGTAGTATCTTTTCTGGTGGTATCTAAGTGCAGCGCATGAGCGACGACGTTGTATCCAACGCCTAGTAGCGGAGGGATGCTTGTTTGCTGTTCACTGTTATTTTTCTGAGTCAGCTGCGACTGGACGGGCGGTGCGGTGGGATAGATGGCACCGGCCAAGCCGACCACGGCCCCCAGCACCAACGCACGTTTCCACCATTGGGGAAGCCACCGCTCGCTGAGGTCTTCGGTTTTGTAGAGCAGCTTGGTAAACCCGGCCGCAGCCAAGCCGGCAAGCAAACCGAGCACCAGATACGACGGCAACTGGGCCCATACTCCTGCGAAGTTGTAATGCAGATCGCGAAATGCCGGCTCGAAGCGGTGTTCGCCGATATGCTGCTGAACCACGTTGGCCAGCACGCTGGCGATGACAATCGGCGTGAGGCTTTCCACGGCGAAGCTGCCAAGGATGATCTCGCTGGCGAACATCACACCGGCGATCGGTGCATTGAACGTGGCGCTGATGCCCGCAGCCGCCCCGGCCGCCACGATCACTTTGATGTTGCGGGCCGAGAGCTTGAACAACTGCCCTGCTGTGCTGCCCAAGGCGGAGCCGATTTGCACGATAGGCCCTTCCCGACCGACCGAACCGCCGGTGCCAATGCAAATGCCGCTCGCCAGGATTTTGACCAGAGCCACGTGCGGGCGAATCACGCCATCGTGTCTGGCGACGGCCGTGATGACCTCGGGCACGCCATGCCCCTGTGCTTCGGGCGCCAGCGCGCGGGTAAACCAGGAGACAAACAGCAGCCCCAGCGCCGGCACTGCGATCAGGGCGAGCCAATACCATGGGTTGCTGCCGGCGGCTGCGACCACTTTTCCGACCGTGCCGTGGGTGATGCTATCGATGAGCCAGGTAAATAGCGCGGCGCCATAGCCAGTGAGCACGCCGATAGCCCCGGCCAGCAGAATCGTCAGCGTTCCGCTGGAAATCATGCCCCGCGGGATTCGCGTTGCGATCCAATTGTTAAGCTGCTGAAAGCGCCCAAGTCCCTTTTTCCATGACGAACCAGATGCTTTTGCCGAGTTGGCGGTGGGAGGCATGGGGACCAGAATACTCTGCATTGGTCCGATTCGCCAGTGCATCAGCGCTAAGCCGCAAGCGACCGCTCGCGGCTTAGCAACGCCTGAACCCCATCGCCAAGTGGTGGGTCAGTCACTACAATGAGCGCGGTTATTTAAGAACTCTATTTACAGCCCCATCGTCCAATGACCCAACGTGTTTACAATTTTGCTGCCGGGCCGGCCGTGCTGCCCGAGTCGGTGCTCGCCCGAGCCCAGCGAGACCTGCTGGCCCTTCCTGGCGTTGGCTCCTCGGTCATGGAAATCAGCCATCGCAGCAAGGCTTTTCGTGAGATTATCGAGGCAGCCGAGGCCAATTTGCGGCAGCTTCTGGGCATTTCGGACGACTATGCCGTGCTTTTTCTACAGGGCGGCAGTCGGCTCCAGTTCTCGATGATTCCGATGAATCTGCTGACTGCTGAACAGGGGTCGGCCGATTATCTGATCACCGGTTCGTGGGGAAATCTTGCCCTGATCGAAGCCCAGAAACATGGCGAGATGCGCGTCGCGTGGAACGGCAGCGACTCGAATTATGATCGCCTGCCATCGAGCGCTGATTTGACCCTCAATCCAGATGCCGCCTACGTCCATTACACGTCCAACGAAACCATCCAAGGCGTGCAGTTTTCTTCCGAACCGGACGTGGGAAACGTTCCGCTAGTTTGCGACAGGTCGAGCGATTTTCTCCATAAGCCGTTGCCGATCGAGCGCTACGGACTGATCTACGCCTGTGCCCAGAAGAATGCCGGGCCGGCTGGTGTGACGATTGTCATCCTCCGCAAGAACCTGTTAGACCGATGTCGGGACGACTTGCCGATTTACCTAAATTATCGGCAGCATGCCGATGCCGGCTCGCTGATGAATACCGCCCCGACGTTCGCCATCTACATGGTTCGTCTGGTGACCGATTGGCTCGTCAACGACATCGGCGGCTTGGGGAAGATGCACCAGATCAACCAGGCCAAGGCAGAGATGCTTTACGGCGTGATTGATGCCAATCCAGATTTTTATCAAGGCCATGCTCAGGCAGAAGATCGCTCGCTGATGAACGTCACGTTCCGTTTACCTTCCGACGAATTGACGAAATTGTTTCTCGCCCAGGCGGAAGATCGCAGTTTGACCGCTCTGGCCGGCCACCGCTCGGTCGGCGGCATTCGGGCATCGATTTACAACGCAATGCCCGTCGCCGGCGTCGAAACGCTACGTGATTTCATGATCGAGTTTTGTAAAAAAAATGGATAAGAACCATTAGCCGCCGGGCTTGTCCCGGCGCGGTGGTTCCGAGGCAATTCCGAGGCAATTCCGCACCGGGACAAGCCCGGCGGCTAACGGTGAATTAACAAATCAGACATCATCCATCAAACATCTCACATCAAACATCCTCTCATGCCCAACGTTATTGTTCTCGACACTCTGGCCCAGGAAGGACTCGATCTGCTCGACGCGGCCGAGGGGATTCAGTACGAGGTGCGCACCGGCCTGAAGGGCGACGAGCTTCGAATCGCGCTGACGGAGTTCGACGGAGCCATCTGCCGCAGCGGCGTGAAGCTCACGGCCGACGTACTGGAAGGCAACCGTCGGCTGAAGGCGATCGTCCGCGCCGGCGTCGGTACCGACAATATCGACAAACCGGAGGCAACCCGGGCGGGCATCGTCGTGATGAACACGCCGGCTGGCAACACCCTCAGCACGGCCGAGCATGCGATCACGCTGATGCTGGCACTCTCGCGCAACGTGGCCCCCGCCTATCAAGCGCTGGTGGAAGGCCGCTGGGACCGTAAGAAATTCATGGGCACGCAGGTCGCGGGCAAAGTGCTCGGCATCGTCGGGTTAGGCCGAATCGGCGTCGCGGTGGCCAAGCGTGCTCAGGCACTCGAGATGCAAGTGCTCGGATACGACCCATTTCTCTCCAAAGAAAAGGCTCAGGAACTGGGCATCGAACCGGTCGACACGGTCGACCAGATGTTGCCCCTTGTCGACTATCTGTCGGTCCATACTCCGCTGACCGAAGAAACTCGCAATCTGATCGATACGGCACAGGTCGAAGCGATGAGGCCGGGCGTACGGCTAGTCAACTGCGCGCGAGGTGGCATCTACAACGAGCAGGCGCTGGTTGCCGGACTCGAGTCGGGAAAAATCGCCGGCGTGGCGCTCGATGTTTATGCCGAAGAACCTTGCACCGACAGCCCGCTGTTCGGCATGACCGGCGTGCTCTGCACGCCCCACTTGGGAGCGAGCACCGAAGAAGCCCAAACGTCGGTCGCCGTCGAGGCGGTCGGGCTGCTGACCGACTACCTGACAACCGGCGCCATCCGCCATGCGGTGAATGTCGCTGCGATTGATCCCAAGACGATGGAATCGCTCCGTGGCTATCTCGACGTGGCGTACCGGCTCGGCATGCTGCTGGCGGGCATCCAACCGAGCGGGATCAAGGCGTGCCATCTGCTGTATCGAGGCGAAATTGCCCGCCGCGAGACCAAGGTGCTCACCTCCGCCTTTGCTGCTGGGCTGCTTCAACATGCACTCGACGAAGAGGTGAATTTGATCAATGCCGGCGTGCTGCTGCAAGATCGGGGCATCGAGCTGGTGACCGAGTCGCGCTCGGACATGGGGGCATTTCGCGCAACGATGGCTGCCGAAATCACAACCGAGCAAGGAAAGCACGCGGCGACCGGCACCATCTTTGGCCAGTCGATGCCCCGGCTCGTTGCGCTGGATGGCTATCGGCTGGAAGCCTATCTCGATGGCTATTTGTTGGTCTTCAAGCACCAAGACGTGCCCGGCATCATCGGCAGCGTCGGCACAATTTTCGGCCAGCATGGCGTCAACATCGCCCAAATGGCTGTCGGTCGAGCGGGCGACGCGCCCGGCGGCGACGCGGTCGGCGTGCTGAATCTCGATGGCGAACCCGGTGCCGAGTCGCTCGAAGCGGTCCGCGAGCACCCCTCCATCCTCTGTGCGACGGTGATCCATTTGCCCAAAGCGGGTGAATTGCCCGCCTGGTTGCAGTCGTAGGAGGCGCGAGTTGGGAGGCGCGAGTTTTTAGTTCCATTCCTTCAACTCCCAACTCGCGCCTCATAATTCGCGCCTCATAATTCGCGCCTCCCAACTCCTCCGCACAACCGGCCAAGTTTCCAACTTTTTTTCTGATCGTTACCCCTTCGTCCTAAAACAATGGCGCGTCTGTGACCAATGTTTCCTGTGGATACTGATGCATTGCGTTATTGGTTTCCGTCTCCTGAAACAATCCGCAATTCATCCATCCAACAGAATTTGCACCATCATGGAAGCAGCCGCCTTATTGAACCCTCTGCAACACAAAATTCACGGCACCTTGGACAGCAGCCCGTATGTTTCTACGCGGCAGGTGCGAGTCGAAACCAGCGAGGGTTGGGTCCGACTGGAGGGCACGGTCGGTTCCTTCTTTCAAAAGCAGATGGCTCAAGAATTGATCCGCCGCGTGGACGGCGTCGATGAAATCGAAAACCAATTGAAAGTCAATTGGGCGTAGGGAATGTGAGATGTTTGATTGATGATGTGAGAGTCGGGACACCATCAATCAAACATCTCACACCTTACATCCTACGCCCTACTCTCGTCCAAAGCAAACCAGGCACATGTCGTCACTCTGCGGAAAATCGCCGGCGAACTTCCTCACATCATCCAGAATAAACGGCCCAAGATCGGTCGAGTTCACCTCCCGCGTGCCCGCCAACTCGGCCAGCCGCTCCAGGCCGTAGAATTCGCCCTTTGAGTTCATTGCTTCGCTAAACCCGTCGGTAAAAATGGTGACGAAACTGCCCGCAGCCAGTTCGCACTGATAAGATTCATACGGATAGTCGTCAATCACACCCAGCGGCAAACCCGCCTGTTCGCCGCCGATTTCTTGGACCGTGCCATCCGCGGCACGCAACAGCGGCGGCATGTGGCCCGCATTCACCAGCGTCAGCGTATGCGTACGCGGATCGACGACTGCGACGACCATCGTCACAAACCGATCGTCCCAAGCGTGGCGCGAGAACGCGGCATTGATTTGCTGTAACGCGACAGCCGGGTCCGATTCTCGGGCCAACCAGAACCGCACATCGCTGGAAAGTTTCGCCATCAGAATGGCAGCCGAAACGCCCTTGCCCGCCACGTCGCCTACCACCACGGCAAACCGATCCTCGGGCAGCATCACGTAATCAAAATAGTCGCCGCCCACCTGCAAAGCCGCCTCGTAAAAATCGAAGAAATGATAGCCCGGTACCGACGGAGACGACGAGGGAAGCAGCGCCTGTTGCATCTCCCGGGCAAGCTCCAGATCGCGCTGAATGGCCCGTTGCTTGACCGCCTCCTCATGCATCTTGGCGTTGTCCAACGAAATGGCCGCCTGGCTTGCTACACTGGCGAGCACCTGTAAATCCTGATCGGTAAACCGGCTACGCTGATCGCGCGTGTCGATCTGAATCACGCCCAACGGCTGATCGTCGCTGTCGAGCATCGGTGCGCAGATGAGCGATCGGATTTGAAAATCGGCAATGCTTTGTGCCATGTTGAATCGCTTGTCGGAAGCGGCATCGGCCGAGAGAATGGCCTGTTTGCCATCGACTGCTTGCTGGACGATCGTACGGCTGATTTGCATATCGGTTTCTTCATTGACCCGTCGTGCTTTCGTGGCGACCGGCACGAGCGGTGCATCGGATTTGGGACGCATGATCACAAAACCGCGATCTGCTTGCACAAATATCTTGAACAAACTATCGAGCAACTTGGGCAGAATATCGTCCGTCGACAAAGTTTTCGCCAAGTTGCTGGAGATTTCGATCATCGCCTCCAACTGAGCCTCGGGCTTGGCCGAAAGTTGCCAACTGACTGAAGTGCCACCGCTGACATCAATCGTTTTCATGATGGTCGACATGCCTGTGCCAAACGTCGAACCACTCCCGACGGGACTCAACAGCGAGGAACTCTCCGGCTCGCTGCCTGCTAGACTGGCGGGCGCCATCCCGTCGTGGAATTCGAGCAGCATGGCACAAATCAAAATTTGATCGCCATCGCGCAGGGGCGATCGGTCGGCAACTCGCTGTCCATTCACAAAGGTGCCGTTCCGACTCCCCATGTCTTGGACGAAGAACATGGCTCCTTCATGGGTGATCACCGCATGACGGCGACTCACCGCCGCCACGTCAAGCACCACTTCGCAATCGGGGCTACGGCCCAGCACCGATCGTTCCCCATGCAACTCAAACAGTTGGCCGGGCGTGGTGCCTTGGATTACTTTCAAGTTGGCCATGGTTGGGGCTTTTTCTGGAATCGATTTGTCTAACACGCAATTTCAATCCAGGGGTAAAACCAGCGAAGCCCCAGGCGGTTTCCGTGTTGTTTCGAGTGAATGACGCCTCGGTGGCAAGTCCAAGAAAACTACGGCCGACGCATACTAGGCTCTGTCAGAAAACCTCAATGATGCCGTAATGTGAGCCGTAGGCGCTAGCCTCGGACTTTTAGGTTCGATGTTTTTCGCAGGTTCGCCCGACGCTAGCGCGTTCGGCTCAGGTTTTCTGACAAAGCCCAGCATAGCAATGGAAGCACTGCTTTGGGAAGCCGCTCGAAGGGTGCAGGGGGCGGGGGTTCAGGGTTTGGGGTTCAGGTCGCGTTTTGAATCGGACTCCAGTCCTCGGAATCTCCGATCACTCCAGAGCTTCTTACCGTAGAGGACTTGGACGAAAATCCAGGGAGTGCTAAGCGGATAGGACAAGCGATCGTCCAGGGATGGAGAATAGTGTAACGGCAGCACTACGGACGCTGAATAGAAAAATGATTCTCAAGCAAATGCTACATGCTCTGCATTTGTCGATGAAAATCGATTCCGCGAATCTCAAGAAGGCCTTAGAAAGTGTTGTTCAGGTCTCCTACGGGTGTCATGACACCCGGTACTCGGGGCCTTTGGAACGGCCCATTCGCGAGTGATTGGCAAAGTCTGGCGACTTCGGCTACGGTAAGTTTTCATCTGCCGTTCGCCTAAAGAAAAAAATGATGGGGCCCCATCGGGGCGTGCCTTTGTGAATACCTCACGGCCCAGGTGAGTCTGTCATTCCGGTCCCCGGGAAACCGGTGCTCTGTCTCTGGCGGCAATCGCTGCCGTCAGCAAGTGAGACGACCAACCGTAAGTCGCTTCACCCACTCAGGCACAAACAACGAGCCCCATTGTACGAATCTCCCGGTCATTTGCACGCACTATTTTTGGCCACCTGCGAATTAGTGAAATAAGGGCCAGCACCCAACCCGAAAATTAAGCTGTGACAACACCCTAGTGGTTTGTCACAGTCTAATCTTAGGGTAGACGGACTTGAGTTTACAGCGGGCATCGTCGATCCTCATTTGCCAGTCGACACCTCGCTGGCTGGCGTTGACATCGACTGACCACGCGTGAATCTCTTGCCGCAGTGTTTCCAAGTCATCGATGCGACGCCCCGCAACACACTGTCGCGTGATCGAGCTGAGTTCGTTCTCCGCGATGTTCAGCCAGCTTCCGTGTTTCGGCGTGTAGCAGAACTCGATTTTGCGAACCAATGCACGGGCACGGGATGGTTCAAAGGCAGTGTAGAACGCTCCCTTGGTGTGCGTGTTGAGGTTGTCGCAAACCAGAATCACCTTCTCGCAGGCCGCGTAACGGCCCTCCAGCAAGTGGGCCATTTCAATCGCCCAGTCTACTTTCGTTTTGAACTTTCGAGCCGTCGCCTCACGCCAGCCCGAAAGTGGCTCGGTGAACATGAAAATGTTTGCCACGCCAGCCCGCTCATACTCGTAGTCGACGCGTCGTGGATGCTTGGTCGTCGGCTCGATCGGTGCCCGCACCTCCTTGATCAGCTGCACCGGTTGCTCGTCCATGCACAATACCGGACAGGTGGAATCGTATGGTTTCTCGTACGTTTCGAGCACTTCTTCCATGTTCGCGGTGAATTCGGCATCGACTTCCGGTGGCCACTTCCCTTAGAACACGGCCCAGTACTCGATCTTCTTTTTCGTCATGCCGTTTTTTTTAGCGTTCGCCGAATCGTTTCGTGGCTAACCGCCTCAACAATCTCAAGCTCAACGACCTTTCTGGCCAACAGTCGCAATGTCCAGTTGGCATAGCCAGCCGGAGGCGACCCAAGACGTGTGGCGATAATGCTCGCTGCCTGCTTTCCGTCGAGACACTTCGGCACTGCGGGCTCGATTCGTTGTTTGCCGTCGAGCGTCTGCTCGAACCCGAACTCGACGAATCGCTGTCGAAGGTTCTCGACCGTCTTGGTGCGACAATTGTAAGCGTCGGCAATCTGAGCATCCGTCCACGCCGGTCCGTCGGCATCTGCTTTCAAGAAAATCTGGGCTCGGCGAACCTTCTGACTCGATTCCTTCAGCTTCCTGATGATTTTCGCTAGCTGTTCACGTTCCTCTTCATTCAACCGAACGATATACTTCTTCTGCATGGGAAACCTCCGTGTCTCCCCCCTCACCCCCAAGCATCGCCAAAATCCTCGAATCGGCCAACCCTAATTCTTGGCTGTGACAAAGCACTAGTGCTATGTCAAGCTTAACTTTTGGGGTTGGCAGTATTGGTTACCGCTGCAAATCAAGCACAAATGTGAATCAGCAACCCCAATTCTTAAGATTGACGCAGCACTAGTAGTCTATCGCAGCTTAGCCCAAGTTCCACAGTTGTGTTGCGGAAGTGCTTTTTTGAAAAATATTTTGACCTGAAATCATATGCCCTGACGGGTGTATCTTTCCTGGCTTTACGAAAAATGGTTCCTCTTCGGTCGCGACGAAGGCAAATCGCGTTGTCGTGGAAAGATCTGCGTTTGACGAGACACTTTGATTGCCGATAATTCGGGCATGTTCATCAGGCCGTGCTACCGCAAGATCAAGGGAAAACGTCAGGCGTATTGGGCGCTGGTCGAGTCGTATCGAACCGAACGGGGGCCGCGACAGCGGACGGTTGCCTGGCTTGGCAAGCTCAAGGAGTCCGAACGGGCCGGCGTCAGGCGAGCAGCGGCAGGCGAGAAGAAACCGGATTCCGCACAGCTGCAACTCTTCGATGATCAAGGCCAGCTCGAGCCCGAGTGGGTCGAGATCGATACGGCGAATGTGCGTGTCGAAAACCAACTCGAGTTCGGCGGAGCATGGCTCGCGCTGGAGTTGATCCGCCAACTGCAACTCGACAAACTGTTTGAAAACATCATCCCACGCGGCAAGGAAGATATCCCGTGGGCGAAGGTCGCGATGATTCTCGTCATCTGCCGACTCTGCAACCCGTCGAGCGAACTGCATATTGCCGAGCATTATTACAAGAGCACGGCGCTGCCCGAGTTGCTGGGTGTTCCGGCGGAAAAGATCTATGACGAAAGGCTTTACCGGGCGCTGGACAAGCTGCTACCGCACAAGGAGGCTCTGGAAAAACACCTGAAAAACAGGCTCGGCACGCTGTTTGAGCTCGATTATGATCTGCTGCTGTACGATGTGACGAGCACCTACTTCGAGGGCCTTTGTGAAGGAAACCCACAAGCCCAACGCGGTTACTCTCGCGACAAACGGGGTGATTGTAAACAAGTCTGCATCGGTCTGGTCGTCACGCGGGACGGCATCCCGCTTGGCTACGAAGTCTTCGCCGGCAACCGCAACGACATGACGACGTGGCAGGAAATTGTCACGACGATGGAGAAGCGTTACGGTCGCGCCAACCGCATCTGGTGCGGCGATCGCGGGATGATGAGCAAGGCGAACCTCGAATTCATGGAGTCGGGCAATCGGTGTTATATCCTCGGCGCGTCGAAAGGGACGCTCAGGAAGTTCGCGCGCCAGTTGCTCGGCGAAGACTGGCGCGTGATCCGCGAAGGCCTGGAAGTCAAGATGTGCGCTTCGCCCGACGGCGGCAAAGAAACCTACATCTTATGTCGCAGCCGTGATCGCCGTAAAAAGGAAAAGGCGATGCACGAGCGTTTCGAGCAGCGGATCGACGAGGCGCTCGAGAAGCTCCGCGCAAGCTGCGAAAAGCGTAAATGGAAAAAGGAAGTGATCGACCGCCGCGTCGGCAAGATCATGGCAAAGAACTCCCGGGCCGCCGGCCTGGGCGACGAACCTCGCCGCATTTTTGAGGAGCTGGGCAAGATCAACCTGGTCGACGTCGTGCTTCCCACTCGCCAAAAGCCCACCCGCCAAAAGCCGGTCGAAATCCGCCGTCGCTGCGTCGCCCGTCCGACCGAGCACCAAGCCATCCTGCTCGACCGCCTCGGTCTGAGCCTGCCCCGTCAATTAAAAGTTGCCCGCCAAATGTAGTGGAAAAATCCCACCACCCAACCTATAAAACAAGAGTCTCCGTGGACACAAGTGTGGAACTTGGGTTAAGGGGCCAACACTTCATCGAAGTCCGTGAAGAGGCTGTCAAAAATCTCTTCCCGGTCTTGGGTGGTTGGCTTCAAGCCGCGACTGTTTTCGCCGGAGAATCTTGAGTTCGATGTGTCGGAGCGGAAACGATGGCTGGCAGCAAACCCCTCAGCCAATTCAACAGAAGGCTCAATATCAAGCGACTGATCCTGACGTGGAGACGAGTATCGCAGTTGCGTCGACAACTCATCACGACTCGCCCCGATCAACTCGCCCAGCGCCACATCAAATAGCTCGCTTTGCGTCGGCTGGGAAACTCCGCTCAGCATTTCCGCTGCCACCGGCTGTGATGCGTCGCCAAACACCTCGTATTCTCTAACGGTGCTCCCGAACGTTTCACCCTCTGGTGCAAGCAGAGCCGAGGGGGGAACAAACTCAAACGCCCCGATGTCGTACTGCGCTCCACCTACCCCATCCCCGTCTATCGGGCGGCTGTTGCCATCGAAGTCAGCATTTGGCGCATCGGTGGCAGTGCCCGCGTCGATGGCGGGTGAAGATGAAAGCAGAGTGTAGCCACCATTTTCTGCATCGGTGAACATAGGACCAGTGCTGGTTAAATTGTCAACACCTATTTCAAAGCCCTCGCACTCATTATCGATTAGAGTTGGTGTATTTTGGTCAGTGCTATGCGTAATGTTATTGTGCAAAACAAGATCTATATTTCTCGTTCCACAGCCAGAAAGAATAGTTATTGCAGTCTCGCGAGGATCCGAGAAAATGTTATTTTGTATCAATAGGTTATCTACGTTTGCTCCGAGTATTATATGTCCATCTCTGGTAGTATTAGGTTTATCAAAAGTATTGTTAGTGATAGTGATATTTGAAAAAAGTGATGTTTCATCCGATGAAAAAATATGGATAGGCCAGCCCGAATCTCTATTGATGAACACATTGTTTTTTATTAGTACATCGCTTGGCCCAACGGGGCCACCACCAAGATAAATTCCGTGATCATGATTGGTCGACGTTCCATCTCTTCCGATTTCTTCAAAACGATTACTATCTACCGTGATATTAAAGGTGAACTGACCGGAATACACTCCACTTTGACCACTGGTAGTCGATGTGTTTAATACCCCAAGATGGTGGATTGTGTTATTAAATAGATAGACATCATGATTAGAGGCATTAATGGTAACACCCCTCTTCGCCTGAGTCATATCGAACCCTTCAATGCGGATGTAATGATCACCTGCTCGAAAGGTTATAATGCGCGTCGCAGTTCGATTTTCACCGTCTAATACAGCCCCCCACTTATTTTCAGATTTAAAGGTTATCCAATTACTAGAGGTGCCGCTGTTTACTGTATTGAATATATCACCGTCATTATCGCTGTCTGTGTAAGTCCCATCCCTCACAAGCACCGTATCGCCCGCCACAGCGACGTTAGCCGCTTTCTGGATGGTGTTAAACGGATTACTGCTGCTGCCGTCACCTGAGGCATTGCCGTCATCGTCGACATAAATAAAGTTGCCGGATTGCGCTAGCGTCGTGGCCGAGTCTTCGGCAGATTGAGCGGAATTGTTTCCCGCGGCATCGAAAGCTAAAACGGTGTACGTATAGGGGGTCGATGAGTTAAGGCCCGTGTCTTGGAACGTTGTGGTCGTAACGTTGGGCACAATCGGTGCCCCGTCTCGGAAGATCGTGTATCCGGTCACGCCAACATTATCGGTCGAAGCGGTCCACGTCAGATCGATTTGGGACGATGAGACGGCTGTCGCGTTCAGGTTCGTCGGCACGCTGGGGGCTTGGGTGTCCCCGGTTGCCACGGTCCCATAAACTTCAAACTCAAGTGCTTGGGCGCCAGAACCACCGAAGACTTCCAGTCGGACAAACCGAGCCTGCGTACCGGTAAGCGATGTCTCAAACCATTGGTTCGCGAAGGCATCTGCGCCGGTGATGATCGAGGTGTAGGCGTCGCCTGCCGCCGACTTGACTTTTAAGTTGTAAGTATCACTAACCCAAGTGCCGTCCGCATCGCCAAAGAATCGGGATTGGGAAAGGTCGTAAAGCTGGCCTAGGTCGTACTCCACCCAGAAGGAACCGGACGTGGATACTGTACCAGGCGTCGTCGTAATGGTGTCCCAAAGACCAGACACCGGGTTCCCGACCGTAAAGTTTCCGCTGTCGGCAAAATACGTAGTGCTGTCAGCCAGATTAGCCAAATTGGCCAGCGTCGTGGCCGAGTCTTCGGCAGATTGAGCGGAATTGTTTCCCGCGGCATCGAAAGCTAAAACGGTGTACGTATAGGGGGTCGATGAGTTAAGGCCCGTGTCTTGGAACGTTGTGGTCGTAACGTTGGGCACAATCGGTGCCCCGTCTCGGAAGATCGTGTATCCGGTCACGCCGACATCATCGGTCGAAGCGGTCCACGTCAGATCGATTTGGGACCCTGAGACGGCTGTCGCGTTCAGGTTCGTTGGCACGCTGGGGGCTTGGGTGTCCCCGGTTGCCACGGTCCCATAAACTTCAAACTCAAGTGCTTGGGTGCCAGAACCACCAAAGACTTCCAGTCGGACAAACCGAGCCTGTGTGCCGGTAAACGATGTCTCGAACCATTGGTTCGCGAAGGCATCTGCGCCGGTGATGATCGAGGTGTAGGCGTCGCCTGCCGCCGACTTGACTTTTAAGTTGTAAGGAGTGGCCGATAAATAACTTCCCGGTTTTCAGTAGGCGGTAGGAATTACGGTGTAATTCCAATCGGGCAATACGTCTTCGAACTGTATGGGATACAAGTCAAGGAAACGTTCGCTCGCTTTCCGTTTGAGTTGATAATCCTTGTTGAGTACCGCGTAGGTGACTTTCAGCCCGGTGCGAGTCCACACTCGTCGAAGGCATGTTGTGACGATGTCAAGCGTGCGAAACACCACACCGGACCAGGCGCGAGTGACATGAGAAAAAAGACGGTGTTCAATCGGGTTATACTTCGAGCAATGCGGTGGATAATGGGCGACGCGAATTGGAATGTCAATCCGGTTGACCAATCGTTGCAGGTCTTCCTTGAAAATGTGGTGACGACAGTTATTGCTTCCTCCGCCATCGCACAGCAACAGAATCGACTTGGCGTCGGCGTACGTCCGCTCGCCGTGGCGTTGCCACCACACACGGAAGCTGTCGCAAGCAAATTGACTCGTGTCGTGACTGACTCCGAGAGTGAGGTGCCCTGTGTTACGCTTCAGGTCGTACAGCCCGTGCGGAATGACCTTGCCGTCCGCGTAACTGGGAAAGTCGTGATCAAATACGGCATTCGCACCATCGGACCACGACTGCCCAGTACGGAAAAACTCGCCCAAAAGCTCCTTTTTCTTGGTGTCCATGCTAATGATTGGGTTGGGAGAGTCGAGGTATTGTTGCCTCAGTTGGGCAATGTTCTCGAACTGCTCGTTGCGGAAAGGGGTATTTCCCATCGCTTTGGTTTTCTCGGCCTGCCGCTTGTGGAAGCCGAACTCATCGAGCAAGCTTCGCACAGTGTCTGGACAAACGGGCGTTCCCAGCCGATCGAGCTCGTGGGCAATCTCCGTACTCGACAAATAGGTCCACACCACGTCTTCACGCATTGGATCGCCTGCCGTATGGTCAGCAACGACCTGGCGAAGGTTGTTCTCCAGGTCAGGTGCAGCAAAGCTAGCTTTTTTTCGACCCCCCTTTTTTTCGAACCCGTCCTTCGGCGTCATCCACCGGCAATTGGCTCACCTCATGGCGGCCATTCCGAATCGTTTTCTCGTCACAGCCCAGCACAGACGCAACGTACTCGACGCCCCCATGCCCCAGCTTTTCCGATTCTACCGCAGCGTAACGGCGGCGGTCTTTCTCGGACAATGAATCATAAAACGCCTTCATGTGTCCACAAACTACCGACAGATAGGGAACCATGGCTTTCTCCTTCGCCAAGAGAATGGGGGACCGCTCACCCTGGAAGTCTAGCCAATTCGAGAAAAAAAAGGGATGTTATTTATCGGGCGGCCCTAAGTATCACTAACCCAAGTGCCGTCCGCATCGCCAAAGAATCGGGATTGGGAAAGGTCGTAAAGCTGGCCTAGGTCGTACTCCACCCAGAAGGAACCGGACGTGGATACTGTACCAGGCGTCGTCGTAATGGTGTCCCAAAGACCAGACACCGGGTTCCCGACCGTAAAGTTTCCGCTGTCGGCAAAATACGTAGTGCTGTCAGCCAGATTAGCCAAATTGGCCAGCGTCGTGGCCGAGTCTTCGGCAGATTGAGCGGAATTGTTTCCCGCGGCATCGAAAGCTAAAACGGTGTACGTATAGGGGGTCGATGAGTTAAGGCCCGTGTCTTGGAACGTTGTGGTCGTAACGTTGGGCACAATCGGTGCCCCGTCTCGGAAGATCGTGTATCCGGTCACGCCGACATCATCGGTCGAAGCGGTCCACGTCAGATCGATTTGGGACCCTGAGACGGCTGTCGCGTTCAGGTTCGTTGGCACGCTGGGGGCTTGGGTGTCCCCGGTTGCCACGGTCCCATAAACTTCAAACTCAAGTGCTTGGGTGCCAGAACCACCAAAGACTTCCAGTCGGACAAACCGAGCCTGTGTGCCGGTAAACGATGTCTCGAACCATTGGTTCGCGAAGGCATCTGCGCCGGTGATGATCGAGGTGTAGGCGTCGCCTGCCGCCGACTTGACTTTTAAGTTGTAAGTATCACTAACCCAAGTGCCGTCCGCATCGCCAAAGAATCGGGATTGGGAAAGGTCGTAAAGCTGGCCTAGGTCGTACTCCACCCAGAAGGAACCGGACGTGGATACTGTACCAGGCGTCGTCGTAATGGTGTCCCAAAGACCAGACACCGGGTTCCCGACCGTAAAGTTTCCGCTGTCGGTAAAATAGGTGGTGCCGTCGGCCAGATTGGGGCCAACAACTCCGGCTGTGCCTTGGCTGCCGGTAAATTGTCGTTGCCAGGCGAGGAAGTCGGCACCGTCGCTGTCGCCATCGCCATCCGCATCAGCAGTGACGCCAGATCCGAAGTTGCCTTCCCACTGCGCAAGGTCGTCGCCATCGACATAGCCATCGTTGTCGAAGTCGGCGGTCGCAACGGTCACGGCAGCCGGCGTATAGTCTTGACTGACAACCGCTTGGCTAAGAACATCCGCCGCAAGCATCACCCGCGGCTCGAGCGCTTCAACGCTCAGGCGAAGTGCGCCATTTTTCTTGCCTTGTCTTCTTCTGTTTTCGTTTCTTCTGCGACGATTTCTTCTGCTGTTGGGATACCGGTCACTTGCCAAGTCGAAAGCCACGGTTAGTCGATTGAACATGCTAACCTCTCCTTTTTTAGTTTGAAGGGTTGCAACGAAAACATCTTGCCCCATGCGTCCTTGTCGATGCGCTCAGCGCTACCACCGGCCGCTAACCAAAGAGCACTTGCCCACCGCGCCCAATGGTAGCCGAAGATCGTACATGGCAATATCAAATTTGCGCAAAAATATTATCGTTATTGCGTTATTCACAACCCTGGACATTTTCACTCATGACTGAACTTTTTCAAAACGCCAAATCAATCCCAGTTGGGCCTAGAAATACGGTGTAATTTGGAGATTTTGCAAGCATTTTGGTATGGCTCATGGGTAACTTTCTTGTGACGTGCCATTCCGTAGTTCCTGACCCGAAATGCAAGGAGGTTAATGGAGATATGGAGCTAGAAGTACGGAATCCCCCATTACTTCCGCTTGTGGCTGCTGAGAGAGCTTCCCGTTTCCGACTGTAGAATGGCGTCGATGAGGCCGTCGCTTGTGTATTGCGATGCGATGGCCTTGGGCGGGTAGCCTGCGCCTGCGAGTACTTGGGCCGTCAGTGGGCTGATGGCGGCCAGTTTGGTGCGGCCGAGCTCCGCTCCAAACAGTTGCACCAGCGAGCGGGCAATCGCGGAGCTGGTGGCGGTGATCCAATCGACTTTGCCTGCCGCCAAGGTTTCGGCAATCTCCTCCTCGGCATGGACGAGAAAAGGTGTCAGGAACCTTTTTCATGATTCCGTAAAGTCGACGTACTGGTTTGCCGCAGTCGAGGACGCCCCGGCTCGCTCTTCAAGGACTTGCCACTGGTTGTTGTAGTAAAAATGCCGTAAGTCGCCGCTGCAAGAATGCGGCCTTGTCGATAAGTGACTTCCAGATAGGAAATTTTCATTGAGCTTCTAACTCAAACTGAAAACTAGCCAGGAAATATAACCACCGAGTGACTACCCGTGTCAGCGCTTTCCGGCAATTTGTTGCCGGAACTGCGCGGGGCTTGTTCCAGCCTACAAAAATATTCTACGCCCTTGCAATCGCTCGCTCAACGGCGGTGCCCATGTCGGCGGGGCTTTCGGCGACCTCAATGCCGGCGGCCTGGAGTGCGGCGATTTTTTCCTCCGCGGTACCCTTCCCGCCGGAGATAATCGCCCCGGCATGGCCCATTCGTTTGCCGGGCGGGGCAGTGCGGCCGGCGATGAACGCGGCGACCGGCTTGGTGACATGCTCCTTCACAAACGCGGCTGCCTCTTCCTCGGCCGTGCCGCCGATTTCGCCCATCATCATAATCGCCTCGGTCTCGTCATCCGTCTCGAACATCTTTAAGAGGTCGATAAACGAAGTCCCCACAATCGGATCACCACCCAGACCGATACACGTGGTCTGGCCAAGCCCCAGATTCGAGAGTTGCCAAACCGCCTCATAGGTTAGCGTGCCGCTACGGCTCATCACGCCGACCTTGCCTCGCTTGTGGATATAGCCTGGCATGATGCCGATTTTGCACTGGTCAGCCGAGATCACGCCGGGACAGTTTGGGCCGATCAAGTGAATTGGGGAATGCGGATTTCGGATTTCGGAATCAAGAGGAATTTCGGAATCTTCTTCATTCCGCAATCCGCAATCCGCAATCCGCATTTCCTTCTCATTCCGCAATCGGCCGTAGACACGAACCATGTCGATCACCGGCACGCCCTCGGTAATGGCCACCACGGTTTTTACCCCAGCGTCGACCGCTTCGAGAATCGCATCGGCGGTGAATGCCGGCGGAACGAAGATCATGCTGGCGTCGACGCCTTGTTCTTCGACCGCTTCGACCACCGTGTCGTAAACCGGCACGCCGAGCACCTTTTGTCCGCCCTTGCCCGGCGTGACGCCGGCGACGAGTTTTGTGCCATACTCAAGGCAGTTTTTACTATGGAATTCACCCGCTTTGCCGGTGATACCTTGGCAAACGAGACGGGTATTTTGGTTGATTAGGATGGACATGGGTAAGCTCTTAGCGATTAGCTGTTAGCAATTAGCCAGAAAAAAATGGAAGTGAATTACAACAAAAGTAAGTCAACTACTACTGTGAATCATTTCTTAAACGGCGACTTAGTGAGGCAAGCATTCTTTTTATCTCATTGACCTCTCTATCCAGACTTTGATAGTTTGAATTCTCAAGTATCCCCAGATCTCTTGCTAGGAGGACATGGTATTCAACCTCACATGCCGAACCAGCAGCAATGTCAACGAAACGACAAAAATCGGCATCCGTTCTCCGCCCACATCCCTCAGCAATATTGGCTGCAATCGAAGCGGATGCTCTTCTCAATTGTGAAGTTAAGCCCATAGCGCTCATTGCTAGGGAAATCGCTTGTCACTCGATAAACATCCATTGTCAACGCGTGTGACTTGCGCCAAACCTCCAGCTTATGAAAATCTCGCATAAATAATACCGCGTTAGCATGAATAGAAACAGGCTCGTCGCTCTCTTGTTCGTACGTATTGTATAATGCTATTTGACCCCAATCTTCTGGCTAACCGCTAAAAGCTAACTGCTAATAGCTACCCCGCTGCCGCTACTACTTTCTTCGCGGCATCGGTCAAATCTTCCGCGGCGATGATATCGACGTCGCTTTCGGCCAGGATGCGGCGGCCTTCTTCCACTTCGGTTCCTTCCAACCGCACGACCAGCGGCACGTTGAAACCGACTAGCTTGGCGGCCTCGACGATCGCATCTGCGATTGTTGTGCAACGCATGATGCCACCAAAGATATTCACCAGCACGGCTTTTACATTCTTGTCATCCAGCAGGATGCGAAATGCCTCGGTTACCTGCTCCAATTCCGCGCCGCCGCCAACGTCTAAAAAGTTTGCCGGCTCGCCGCCGTGTAGTTTGATCAAGTCCATGGTGCTCATGGCCAGTCCCGCACCGTTAACCAAGCAGCCGATGCTACCGTCGAGTTGCACGTAGCTGAGACCCGCATCGCCGGCGCGAACCTCGGCCGGGTCTTCCTCGCCTCGGTCGCGGAGTTCCACAATCTGCGGATGGCGAAATAGGCCGCTGTCGTCGAAGTTCATTTTGGCGTCGAGTGCGATCATTTCACCCTCGGCGGTAATCACCAGTGGATTGATTTCGACCAGGCTGCAATCAAGCGAGACGAACAGCTTGCAAAGTGCCCGCATAAATTTGTCGGCCGAGCGAACCGTTTTGCCGCGGATACCCAGGCGATGGCATAGCTTGCGGACTTGGTACGCTTGCAGGCCGGCGTCTGGATCAAACGGCTCTTTGAAAATCAGCTCGGGCGTCTTCGCGGCGACCTCTTCGATGTTCATGCCGCCCTCTTGCGAGACCATCATTACCGGCAGGGCTTGGGCTCGGTCGATGACGATGCCGAGATAAAGCTCGCGGTCGATGCTGCAGCCAGCTTCGACGAGGACTTGGCGGACTAAGTTTCCTTCGGGGCCTGTTTGGATGGTGACTAGGGAGTTGTTAAGTAAGGCGCCGGCCGCTGAAGCGGCCTCGCCGGGGGTTTTTACTAATTGGACTCCGTGTTGGTTGGGGTTGGTTTTGATGGCGCCTTTGCCTCGGCCACCGGCATGGATTTGAGCTTTGACCACGGCGAGCGATCCGCCCAGTTTGTCGAAGGCCGCGGAAGCTTCCTCTGGCGAACGGGCAACAATGCTCTCGGGCACCGCGATCCCGGCGTTGTGGAGCAGCTCTTTCGCTTGAAATTCGTGGATTTTCATGGTTTCAGTCTGCCTTGAAATTCGTTTCAACGGTTCATCGGATGTGGAGTATAGCGCGCCTTCGACTGCGGTCAACGGGAACTGCAACACAAGGTTCCCTATCAACCAAGAGACTAGCCCCCGGCGCAGGCCGTGGGGTTAACGTCTGACCGCTGCGGAACCCCGCTTGCCTAAACCCTTTGGTGTCAGTATGTTGTTGACTTAAGTATAAAATTGTGAAAAAATTCACAATCCCAGGTCGTCCTGTTAGCCACTGGGCTTGTCCCAGCGCGTGGGGGCCACGTCGGCACAAGGCCGACGGCTAACCAACCGTTCGCTCTGTACTTCCCCTACTAACAATGGCCGTCACTCGCATTACCAAAGGATTGGACCTGCCGATTGCCGGTCGCCCTGAACAGTCGATCGGGGGCAATCTCCAAGTGCGGCATGTGGCTCTGGTTGGAGACGATTACACCGGCATGAAGCCGTCGATGGCTGTGGCCGAAGGCGATCGGGTGCGAACGGGGCAGGTTGTCTTCCTCGACAAAAAGACCCCCGGCGTTCAGTACACCGCTCCAGGTGCTGGCAAGGTGGTGGCAATCAATCGCGGTGCGAAACGAAAGTTTGAATCGCTTGTCATTGAGCTCGAAGGAGACGACGAAGAAACCTTCGATGCGTACCCCGACGAAAATCTGACACAACTCGATCGCAGCGCGATTCGCGATCCCTTGGTTGCTTCGGGGCTGTGGACAGCACTGCGAACCAGGCCGTTTAGCAAAGTCCCGTCGCCCGAGTCGATCCCCCATTCGTTGTTCGTCACGGCAATCGATACCAATCCACTGGCTGCCGACCCGGCTGTGGTGCTGGCTGGTCGTGTCGCAGAGTTTATCGCCGGATTGCAAGCCTTGTGCATTCTGGCCGAGGGGCACGTGCATGTTTGCCACCGTGCGGGGACCGACATTCCAGGCAGTGGCAAGACGCCTGCCACCTTCCATCCGTTCGCCGGCGTTCACCCGGCCGGGCTCGTGGGAACCCATATCCATACGATCGATCCGGCATGTGAAAACAAAACAGTCTGGCACATCGGCTACCAAGATGTTATCGCGGTGGGTCATTTATTTCTCACGGGACACTTGCTAACCGAACGAATTGTCTCGCTCGCAGGTCCGCTGGTTCGGCAGCCGCGTCTGATTCGCACACGGTTCGGTGCATCGCTCAGCGAAATGACCGACGGACAGTTTGATGTGGGCGTCGGCGGCGAAACGCGTATTCTTTCCGGCTCGGTACTCTCAGGTCGGCGAAGCGTTGCGCCCGTCGATTTTCTGGGGCGATACCACTTGCAAGTCTCGGTACTGGCCGAGGGTCGGGAGCGCGAGTTGATTGGCTGGTTGAAACCGGGGCACAATAAGTTTTCGATCCGTCGCATCTTTTCGTCGGCTTGGACTGCCGATACGAAGGGGACTGCCGCGAATACGAGAGGGCAGTCGTCTCGGTGTTTTGACATGAATACAAGCACCGGAGGCAGTTCCCGAGCGATTGTACCAATCGGCATGTACGAAGAGGTGATGCCGCTCGATCTCATTGCTACGCCACTGCTTAAAGCGCTGGTAACGGGCGACACGCAGTGCGCCCAGCAGTTGGGTCTGTTGGAATTGGATGAAGAAGACCTGGCGCTTTGCACATTCGTTTGCCCAGGCAAAATCGACTATGGTCCGTTGCTGCGTGAAAGTTTGACGACCATCGAGCGCGAAGGCTAATACTACAGCGCTGAGTCAATTAACCACAAAGACACAAAGAGCACGAAGAAGACAGGGAAATGTTGCAAACGGTAAGAAAGCAATGCAAGGCCAGCAACCTACGAACGGCTAAAATAGCATGTTTGAGAAATTCGCCCCGTTTTTTCCTTACTTTTTCATTTCTCTTCTTTGTGTCCTTCGTGTCTTCGTGGTTTAACCCAGCGCTGTAGTCCTAAGCAAGCCAAGAAAGGCTCCAACGTGTTACGGAAGTTACTCGATCGATTGCATGGCCCATTCGCCAAGGGGGGAAAGCTCCACTGGTTTTACCCCCTGTACGAAGCAACCGATACCTTTCTGTACACGCCTGGCGACATCACTCAGGGCGCAACGCATGTCCGCGATGGCATCGATCTGAAGCGGATGATGTCGGTGGTGGTGCTTGCACTGTTGCCTTGTTTTTTTATGGCCTGTTACAACACGGGCTATCAAGCGAATCTGGCCGTCGCTAGTTCCGAAACTGTCGGGCCGCTTGATTCCTGGCGCACTTGCACGATGGAAACACTAGGCCTGGGAAGCGATCCGGATAGCTTTCTCGACAATTTTGTGCTGGGGGCACTCTATTTTCTGCCGGTTTATTTCGTCACGATGCTTGTCGGCGGATTTTGGGAAGTGTTGTTTAGCTTGGTCCGTAAGCATGAGATCAATGAGGGATTTTTCGTCACCGGTGCCCTGTTCCCGCTCACGTTGCCCCCCACCATTCCGCTTTGGCAGGTCGCCTTGGGCATTAGTTTTGGCGTCGTGATCGGCAAGGAAATCTTTGGCGGGACGGGAAAAAATTTCTTGAATCCAGCGCTCACCGGTCGAGCTTTTCTCTACTTCGCTTATGCCGGCACCATGAGCGGTAGCACGGTTTGGACCGCCGCCGATGGCTTTAGCGGGGCGACCCCTTTGGGAGCCGTTGCCGACGCGCCCGTGGGCCAGTCGATTGATGCGCTCACCGGCTACGGCTGGTGGGACTGCTTTTTTGGCACCATCCAAGGCTCGATGGGCGAAACCTCGACACTCGCTTGCCTGCTCGGTGCGGTCGTGTTGATCGCCCTGGGTATCGGCTCGTGGCGAATTATGATGGGCGTCTTGCTCGGCGCCTTCGCCACCGCGGCAATCTTCTGGCTCGGGTGCAGCGATTCGACCAATGCCATGATGCACCTTGCGCCACACTGGCATCTGGTCATCGGCGGATTTGCGTTCGGCACGGTCTTCATGGCCACCGATCCGGTTTCCGCCGCGATGACCGAGACCGGCAAATGGTGGTACGGCGGATTGATCGGTGTGATGACTATCCTCATTCGCACTATCAACCCCGCCTATCCCGAGGGGATCATGCTGGCCATCCTGTTCGGCAATGTCATGGCGCCGCTGATCGATTTTTTTGTCATCCAAGCCAACATCCGCCGAAGAAAGGCCCGCTATGCCGCGAGATAGCACCCGCCAAACATTGCTTGTGGCGACCGTGCTGTGTGTCGTCTGCTCGGTGCTTGTTTCCGGAGCGGCCGTCGGGCTGCGCGGTTTTCAGGAACAGAACAAGCGGCTCGATCAACAAAAAAATATCCTCATCGCAGCAGGGCTCTTCAACGAAAAAGAAAACACCAATCACGATGTGCCGGCACTCTTCGATTCGATCGACACCGTGCTCATCGACCTGGAAACGGGAGAAGTGGTCGATGCTTCGGTCGTTGATCCCAAGGCCTACAACCAGCGGTCGGCGGCCAAAGATCCGGAGCTTAGCCAATCCATTGCTCCGGAAGATGATCTGGCCGGCATCAAGCAACGCGAAAAGTATGCGTTTGTCTATCAAGTAAAGATGGACGGAAAACTGGAGCAAATCGTGCTGCCCATCAACGGGAAGGGGTTGTGGTCGACCCTCTATGGATTCCTCGCTTTGGATGCCAATACAACCACCGTCCGAGGCATCACCTTCTACGAACATGCCGAAACGCCCGGCCTGGGCGGCGAAGTGGAAAACCCTCAATGGAAAGCTCTCTGGCCCGGGAAGAAAATTTTCGGCGATGCCTTGGAAGAGGGTGCCTGGGAAATAAAAATCGAAGTGGTTAAGGGTGCCGCCTCAACCGACCAGGAAAAAGCAAGGCATCAAGTTGATGGGCTCTCCGGCGCGACGATTACCAGCCGCGGCGTGTCGAACCTGGTTCGCTACTGGCTGGGGCACGATGCGTTTGGTCCCTATCTGGATAAACTTCGCCACAGGGCGGAAGAACGTACGGAAGGAGGTTCGGGTGCCTGAACCCAAAGCCAAAGAAGTGCTGCTCGCGCCACTGCTGGATAGCAACCCCATTGCGCTGCAAGTGTTGGGCGTTTGCTCCGCGCTGGCGGTGACGACCAAACTGGAAACGGCCGTGGCGATGGCCTTCTCCGTTACCGTGGTACTCGGTTTTTCCAATGCCGCGGTCAGCCTCACCCGGAAATACATTCCCAACAGCATCCGCATCATTGTGCAGATGACCATCATTTCGTCGCTGGTGATCATCGTTGATCAATTCCTCAAAGCGTTTGCTTTCGAGGCGAGCAAACAGTTGTCCGTGTTCGTTGGACTGATTATCACCAACTGCATCGTCATGGGTCGAGCCGAGGCGTTTGCGATGAAAAACCCGCCTCTGCTCAGTGCGATCGATGGCATTGGCAATGCCCTGGGCTATAGTCTTATCCTGGTTCTGGTCGGATTTTTCCGCGAGCTGTTTGGCTCAGGCAAGCTTTGGGGGTACGAAGTGCTCGCGCTGACCAAAGATGGCGGCTGGTACCAACCCAACGGGCTGATGCTCTTGCCGCCCAGCGCGTTCTTCCTTATCGGATTGTTGATTTGGGCACTGCGAACCTGGAAACCCGAGCAGATTGAACTCGAAGGTTAAACCTATGGACGACCTACTAAGCATCTTTCTGAAATCAGTTTTTGTAGAGAACCTGGCACTTGCCTTTTTCTTGGGCATGTGTACGTTTCTGGCGGTTTCCAAAACGGTAAAAACGGCCGTCGGCTTGGGCATTGCGGTAGTTGTCATCATGACCATCACCATCCCGGCAAACAATCTGATCTATCAACACTTGCTGAAAAAAGGCGCACTTACTTGGCTCAGCGCCTCGTGGGGTGACATTGATCTAGAGTTTTTGGCTCTGATCAGTTTCATCGGTACGATCGCCGCGATGGTGCAAATTCTGGAAATGGCACTCGACCGATTTTACCCTCCGCTCTACAACGCCTTGGGCATCTTCCTGCCGCTGATCACGGTCAACTGTGCCATCCTGGGCGGGTCGCTGTTTATGCAGCAGCGCGACTACAACTTCACGCAAAGCTGTGTCTACGGGTTCGGCGCCGGCCTCGGTTGGGCACTGGCGATCGCAGCCTTGGCTGGCATCCGAGAGAAAATGAAATACAGCGATGTTCCTGACGGACTGAAAGGCCTCGGCATCACGTTTATGACCGTCGGCCTGATGGCGCTTGCGTTTATGTCCTTCGGCGGAATGTAAAACGATTGCGGAATAGCCGTGTTGCAACGCAACACACGGCGTCAAACCAACCACCAACCACCACGCGTCATGCTAGAAATCATTCTCGGCGTTCTGATGTTCACGCTAGTCGTGCTAGCGCTCGTCGCAGTAATCCTATTGGCGAAGGCTTGGCTCGTTGCCAGCGGCGAAGTCTCGGTCACGATTAACGATCAAAAAACCCTGACCATTCCAACCGGCGGCAAATTGCTCGGGGCGCTCTCCGATGCAGGAATCTTCATCTCCTCGGCCTGCGGCGGTGGGGGGACCTGTGCCCAATGCCGCGTGAAAGTGCTCGATGGGGGTGGCGACATCCTGCCCACCGAACGCACCCACATCAACCGCCGCGAAGCACGCGAAGGCCAACGATTGTCCTGCCAAGTGGCGGTCAAACAAGACTTGCGCATCGAGGTTCCACCCGAAGCATTCGACACGAAAAAATGGCGATGCAAAGTTCGTTCAAACCACAACGTCGCCACGTTTATCAAAGAGTTTGTGCTGGAACTACCCGAGGGCGAAGAGGTCGGCTTCAAGGCGGGCGGCTACATTCAAATCGAGGCGCCACCCCACGAAATCGTTTACAAAGATTTTGAGATCGAAGAAGAGTATCGTTCCGACTGGGATAAGTACAATGTTTGGCGCTATGTGTCGAAAGTAGACGAACCGGTGGTCCGTGCATACTCGATGGCAAACTACCCGGGCGAGAAGGGCATCATCATGCTCAACGTGCGAGTCGCCAGCCCGCCGCCGCGCATGCCCAGCGATACGCCGCCCGGGAAAATGTCCTCATACATCTTCAGCCGCAAGCTGGGCGACGAAGTGACCATCTCCGGCCCGTATGGCGAATTTTTCATCCAAGACACCGACACCGAAATGCTTTACATCGGCGGCGGAGCAGGCATGGCGCCGCTGCGCAGCCACATCTTCGAGCTATTCAGAAGTCGCAAGACAAAACGAAAAGTGTCGTACTGGTATGGCGGCCGAAGCCTGCGCGAACTGTTTTACATCGACCATTTCCGTGCAATCGAAAAAGAATTTCCCAATTTCCAATTCAACATCGCGCTCTCCGAACCGATGCCCGAGGACAATTGGAATGGCTACACCGGCTTCATCCATCAGGTTCTATACGACAACTATCTCGAAAAGCATCCCGCGCCCGAGGACATCGAGTATTATATTTGCGGCCCGCCGATGATGAATGCCGCCGTGTTCAAAATGCTGGACGATTTGGGCGTGGAGAAGGACAATATCTTCTACGACGATTTTGGTTGAGTTCGCCCGTTTATTCATTAGCCGCCGGACTTGTTCCGGTACGTTCTGCGAGGAAACTAAAAAACCGTCACTTCCGCGCCGGAACAAGTCCGGCGGCTAACTTGCTGCTTAAAATCTTGTGAACCGTTTCAAAAAACTCTGGTTTGTCTCTCTATCGCTTGCCGTCTTCGCGGTTGCCAATTGTCTCAGCGCATCCGGCACGGAGCATCACGTAATATCGTGGCATGGCCCGACGATGGGCACTCGGTACTCAATCAAGCTCGTCGAACCCGACGGCGCTAAACTATCGCAAACCGATTTGGCGACCGTGGTCGATGCCGCATTGCGGAAAATCAACGACCAGATGTCGACCTATTTAACCAAGTCGGAAGTGTCGCAGTTCAACCGCGCTCCAGCCAACAAGTGGTTTGAAGTCTCTTCGGCAACCGCGACGGTCGTGCAGCAAGCGCTCCGCATCAGCGAGCAATCGCAGGGTGCCTACGACATCACCATCGGCCCGCTGGTGCAGCTTTGGCATTTTGGTCCGCAAACCGGTGATCGATCATCACTAAACATCCTTCCCACAGCCGAGGCAATCCGAGCCACTTTGAAACGCGTCGGTTCAAAATATCTGAACGTTCGAGACGCCCCGCCTGCCCTTCGCAAGAAGTTGCCAGGTTTGGAAATCGATCTTTCTTCCATCGCCAAAGGTTATGCGGTCGATCAAGTTGGCCTGCTATTGGAGGGGCAGGGCATTGCCAACTACATGGTCGAGATCGGCGGCGAGGTTCGCACACGGGGCGTCCGGCAAGATGGCAAACCGTGGCAAATCGGTATCGAACGGCCGGATGCTGACGGCCGCCGCGTGCAGAAAATCATACCGCTACGCGATTTGGCAGTAGCCACCTCGGGCGACTACCGCATCTTTTTTGATTCCGACGGCCAGCGCTATTCGCACTTGATCGATCCTCGCACAGGTCGCCCCGTCGGTCATGCACTCGCCTCGGTCTCCGTCCTGGCCGATGACTGTACACAAGCAGACGCACTCGCCACTGCCTTGCTGATATTAGGACCGGACGAAGGTTATGCCTGGTCCATGAAACACAATCTGGCCGCCCTGTTTATGATTCGTAGTACAGCGTCGGATGACAAAAATCACCATGGCAAGATCGCCCAAAAAGCCACACCGCGATTCAAACAGCTTACATCAATAGATCTCGAATTAGAATCCGAATTAGAATCGGAAAACTCTTCGATCTGGCCCACACTGTTTCTTGCAGCGGCAGTTTTTATACTGGCCGTGCTTAGCATGGCGATCGGCGTGATCACCGGCCATCGCCCTATTCGAGGAAGCTGCGGTGGCTTAGCCGGGCTGCGCAATTCCCAAGGCCATACGCATTGCGACGCCTGCACGAATCCTTCTCCCGAATGCCAAGGGGAGCCGTTGGAAAAGGCGTGAGCAGATACTTTTACTTCAGCGCGATTGTCTGCGCAAGCGGTTGCAGCACTGCCTCGGTCACATAGTTATCGACCACATCGCGGCAGACTTCTATCAAGCGATCGAGCGTTTCTACATAAGTTTGGTTGGCGGCCAGGCTGCCGTATTGCCGGGCGGTGACGAACACGCTGATTTGCTCTTCTTGATATTCGCCGGTGCGAATTTGATAGGCGGTGGTTCGCGGTTCGATACCAATTCGGCATTGTTGCCGGCATTCATCATCCAGAGCAAATGTCACGGAGGGCTCGTAGCTGATCATCGTCGTCCCGGGCATCGTAGCCAAACCATCATACGCGGGACAAACACCCAGCGCCTCGGCAAGCAACTCGTTGTGATTTCCTCGGTAGGAAAAATCAAATCCCATCATTAAGTCGAGTGCTTCGCAATCGAGTGGGCTGATCGAAAGCGTATAAGGCGCCAAGTCCAGTGCATGCCGGTGTTGATCCATCGCGTCTTCGACCGAGTCGGGATTCAACTGCCCCGAGCAAATCCGCCGAGGTTCGACCGTACACCAACGATAGTTACCCTTGTCTTTGTCCTCTTCCAGCACGAAGTCATTCTTATCCCGGGCATAGAAATTCCGCATCTGCGGATATTTTTTTTGGATTTGTTCAAAGTAGTGCAGCACCGTTTCCCGACTACTGGGAAGATCCATCTCGGTGCTCAGGTTCATGTTGATATAATAATCGTCGGAAAGCGAACTGTACGGATTCATCAAAAAACCTGTCATGAATTTGCCAAACCTTGTTTGTTGAAAGCTTGCAGTAAGCACACCCCAGTATAGAGCGGCAATGAAATCGGTGTCAAAGCCTGTCACGGCGAGGTTCTATTTGGTACTCTGGGGCATCCGCTGCCAATGGGTCGCAGGTGAACTACCAAGTCGACAATCCGTGGCAAGTCGACAATCCGTGGTTGTAGTCACCAACCAGCCATGCGGACTGTCTGTGTACGCGTGCCACCAAGACCATCAATGGCGAATCGTTTTTACAAACCCTTTATTTCGTAATGGAAGAACATGAGTAACCGATTATTGGAAGCATTGAAAACGCGCATTTTGCTAGGCGACGGAGCGATGGGAACCCAACTTCAGACCGCCGGCCTCGAGCCAGGGGGATGCGGTGAAGCGTGGAATGTTGACCATCCCGACCTCGTGATCGAGATCCAGCGCCGCTATGTCGAAGCAGGCTCGGACTGCTTGATTACCAATACCTTTGGCGGTAGTCGTATCATGCTCGATCGGCACAATCATGGGCATCGAGTTCGCGAGATCAATGCCGCGGGCGTACGGGTTGCCCGCGAAGCGTTTGGTGATCGCGAAGGTTTTGTCATCGGCGATATCGGACCTTTCGGTGGAATGATGGAGCCCTATGGGGAGATTCCCGAGAGCACGGTCCGGGATGCCTTTCGAGAACAAGCAGATGCACTCGTCGAGGCTGGTGTCGACGCAGTCATCATCGAAACCCAGACAAGCTACGAAGAGCTTGGAATCGGCATCGAAGAGTCGAAGGCGGCCGGTGCGTCTTGTGTCATCGGCTCGATGGCCTACGATGTGTCGCGAGACCGCTCGAAAATACGTACGATGATGGGAATCTCACCGGAGGAAGCGGCTCAGTTTATGGTTGGCGCGGGTGTCGATATCGTCGCGGTCAACTGCGGTACGGGCGTCGACGTTGGTTGGGCCGCCCGGGTTGTCGAAGCTTATCGAAAGATTTGCAATCTGCCGACGATGGCGCAGCCCAATGCTGGTATCTCTGAACTCGTGGATATGCAAGCGGTCTATCGGCAAACCCCTGAAGAGATGGTCCGCGAATTACCCCGTCTTATCGACGCGGGTGTGAACATCGTTGGCGGGTGCTGTGGCAGCACTCCCGACCACATCAAGCTTTTTCGCAAGCTGCTGAACCAGCTATCTAAAGGTCTCCGGAAATAATCAAGGTTCATCCGACTGAAGCGTATTTTTTCGTAAGTCGTTTCAGCCAAATAGTTTCCGGTTCTTCAGTGATTTTAGTGGGCAGATCGCAGCGAGCAAACAGTGGATTGTCCCGTAGGGACTTTTGATAATAGCCCAGCGATTTATCGCTGGGTTGCCAAGGGACAGCATTTCCTAGTCCCGTAGGGACGGCTGAAGGTTGATTGGTCGGCTCCGGTTTGCATCTTTTGTTGTGATTCAGCCGTCCCTACGGGACTAGGAAATAGTGTTGAGTAGGCCGGGGGAATTTCACCCCCAGCCCCTCCGAGAACCGGACGTGAACCTCTCAGCTCATCCGGCTCCTATCACTCGAACCACAAGGGAATACGCCAAGCTTCCAGTGTACGAATAGGTCCGGATTGGCACGAGCCAGGCGATCCAGATACTGTTTCGCCCGCCGCTTATGCTGCGAAAATCTCTTGAACTTTCGCCGAACCCATTGGACGAGATACCTGTTGATATTCCGCCAAAGCTGCCGAAGGCCCGAGGGGTAGAATCGTCCGTAGTACGTGAGCCAGCCTCGAAGTACGGGATTGAACATCCGCGAAAGGTCCGACAGTGTTTTCTCGTTCTTCAGTTGAAGATGCCAACTGCGAATCGTCCGATTGATTTCCTTCTTGGAAGGTCGGCTGATCGCAGGGAGAAAGTTCGGATGCACGTTGCCTCGCGATCAACACATCGACGTGGGCGAAACGTGTAGCCCAGAAAATCAAAGCTGATTCTCGGGTGCTGCTCCGTACGACTCCTATCTTGGCAGTACACAATACTCGACTTGTCGGGATGGATTTCCAATCCGCACTCACGAAACCGTTCGGTGATCCGTTTCATGACGTACTCCGCTTGGCGATGGCTGCGGCAATGCAGCAGTCCATCGTCAGCGTAACGGCAGAAAGGAACATGTGGCATCTCACGTCTGACCCAGGCATCGAATGCATAGTGCAGAAACAAGTTAGCCAACACCGGGCTCACGACACCCCCTTGCGGGGTGCCCTGACGGCGCTCAGTCAACGTGCCATCGGGCTGTTGCATCGAAGCTCGCAACCAACGCTCGACATACAACAGCACCCAACGGCACTTGCAATGAAGGCGTAAGGCCTTCATCAGAAGCTCGTGGCTGATATTGTCGAAGAGACCTCGGATATCGAACTCCACAACCCAGTCGTATTGCCAGCATCGCTTTCGCGTGACGGCAATGGCATCGTGAGCGGAACGTCCTGGACGATAACCGTAAGAATCTTCATCGAACACCGGTTCCAAGATCGGCTCCAGCATCATCTTCACCACCGTTTGTGCAACGCGGTCCGAGATCGTGGGTACACCCAAGATTCTCGTGCCGCCCGATTTCTTCGGGATCGGCACCGCTTTCACTGGCGGAGGAAAGTAGCTGCCAGAACCCATTCGGTTCCAGATTCGATAAAGGTTGTTCTTCAGGTCACGCTCGAAATCTTCGAGCGATTGCTTGTCTACTCCTGCTGCACCTCCTTTGGATTTGACGGCCAGGTAGGCTCGCCATACCAGAAACTTGGATATCGCGAATGGTTTTGCTGCGCTCATCGGCTCCTCCTGCTGGGCAGTTGGCCAAATGATTGCAGCAGAATGACCAAGCCCCTTCGCTCCACTGCCATTACAGCAGCTTCAACACTACTACGAGCTTGTCCGTCCCTGTGCAGCGCATCGATACTATCAGCCTCGCAGGGGTTCTGCTTGTGCTTTTCTCTTATCATCGCTACGACAGGTTCCCGCAGTTCAACGTGAAAGCCCGGATCAAGCTCACGCCACCTCTATGCCGGACGCCACCTGGCCAGTAAACAGGTTTCCGCCAGATTCATCCCAGGGCAACATCTAACCCCAGTTTCGACGTCATTTACAACTTTCGACAATTGAACGGTGGTTCACTGGTGTTCGTCTTCTTGATCCACACCTGACACTTCAAGAGTGCCTTTTCCATAACGCTCACGACCACGGCTCTTAACCGCAGCCGCTCATGGTGGTTTGCAACCTGCTCCTGCAAGCCGATTGCGGGAGGCCAAACTCCCATCTCTCACGCCGCTTCTGCGGCACACCGACATCGTCAACCCAGCAGTAAACTGCGGGGCTATTTTCAAAAGTCCCTACGGGACAAAAAATCTACTTGTTCGTTGCAACGCAGTACAAATTCACCACTTAACCATGCTATCATTACTCAAAGTGGCGCTGTCCAACTAGCGTCACTCGATGTTGCACCGTCCAACTAAAGTCGCCGCCTAATTTGGGATTGCTCAAATTTTCAAACCGCCTAATTTCATTGCCATGGCCCAAGCAGACAAAAAGAACACCGATGCTTCACAGCCTCCTTGGTATGAGGATGGCCTCCGTTTCCGATGCACCGGTTGCGGCGATTGTTGCACGGGAGCGGCCGGGTATGTGTGGGTGAACCAGGCAGAAATCGAAGCGCTAGCGAACCTTCTCGACATGCCGCTGGAAGAGTTCGAGGCCCACAATGTACGACGGGTGGGCATACGCCGTAGCTTGGTGGAATACGCCAATGGGGATTGCGTTTTTTTTGATGGCAAGAGCCGTGAGTGTGCTGTCTACTCGCACCGACCACGGCAATGCCGTACTTGGCCGTTTTGGAAGAGCAATCTCTCGACCCCCCAATCGTGGGAGGAGACTTGCCAGGGCTGTCCAGGGAGCGGCAAAGGAAAGCTCTATACGCTCGAAGCGATTCAGCAGCAGGCTGGCGTGCTTCACATCTGAATTGGCTGTCTCTAACGGTTAGCTCAAGTTTACCGGCAAAAAGGACCGATCTAGGAAGGCAGGCAGGGCAATTCGACTGGCCCCGGCAGCTCATTGACAACCCATTCCATCGAAAAGTCTCATTTTACCGGAGCAAACCAAGTACCTAACGGCACTTTCGGCCCGATACCAAGCGGCCCTCTCGGCATCGGATTGGGAGGCACAAACTTGACACTAGTGCTTATGCCAATTACACTTGGAGCGAGAAGCTGGTGCTCGAGACCGGTCCCTTCTGGGCCGCTTTGGGTACCGTGGACCTTCTGCCTAGGGGACCTCGTCGTGACCAAAAAAGAAATCGTCAAGACCATCTCGGAGGAGATTGGCCTTACCCAGCTCAAGACAAAGGAAATCGTACAGAAAACGTTCGACGCTATCATTGACACCTTGGCGACAGACGAGCGGGTTGAACTGCGAAACTTCGGTGTTTTTGAGGTCAAAAAGCGTGCCGCCCGAAAGGCCCGCAATCCGCGCACCGGCGAGAAAGTCTTTGTCCCAGAAAAGTTTGTTGTGACGTTCAAGCCAGGCAAAGAAATGGAAGAACGCGTCCACGAGCTTGAACGCCGCGCGGCAGCAGAAGCCCGATTGGCGATGGAGCAGGCGAACAGTCACCCCGCCACTGCACCGGGTCTTCCCTCTGTAAACGAAACATTAGCCCCTCAAACGAGTTACGGAGCTGGGCCCAGCGACGCGGGCTGACAGCACTCGGAAATATCCGGGCCATCGGCCGAAACATATTGCACACAATTTGCCCTGGGCGCGGCCAGCGCAGATCGCTACGATCCACCGACCTTTTCTACCTGCTCGAGGATGGGCTACTTGGCCTAAACCCTGAGTCACAAAGGCTTTTCAGACGATACTTTTCAAGACATGAGACTTCGATTTCTGGTCGCAGCTATCGGTTCGTAAGGAATTGATCCTTAGGAGCCGAGTTTTGCCTGCGTCAGATCAAGTCGGGGATTGTTGGCCTTTCGTGCCAGGGAACCCTTACGAAGCTCACGGAGGAGCACTTCATGCGAAAATGGGCTATGCGGAAATGGCTGTTGACGATGGTCGCGGTTTGCTCGCTGGGCGCCAGCACAGGCTGTATTGTGCCGATTTACTCGGCCGATCCCGCCCGGCGCGCTCAGCAGTTGATCTACTCGTCAGAAAACTTGCGAGTCATACTGGACGAGTGGGAACGCATTTGGTTCCTGGATATGCCCAGTCACTTGTCTCCGCACAGTGTTCACGGCGGGATAATTTAGTTGGCTGTCGAAGCTTGATTTTAGCGTGAGCCGCCGGCTGTGGGGAGACGGCAAGACTCCGCCGCCCGACGCTAGCGCGTTGCGGCTCACTTCTTCCGGAAGCAGAAGCGTAATGCGCTCTGCAACGGCATAGAGAAGCTATGCGCCAAGCAGATAACAGGGTAAGTTGAGGAGCGATTCGCATTAGCCTGCCGCGCAAGCGGTGGGTTCAATGGCTTTCTCCAGGCTCAATGGCTCTCCCAGGGTAGTCGTTCACGGAATGAAAAATATTGAACCACAAAGGACACGAAGAGCACGAAGAAGTCAGAGGACAAATCGCTTGCTCCCGCTTCTCAGCGAATTCAAACGGAAAACCCATTCGGAGGAAAACCACGAAATAGACGAAAACCACGAAAAAAGTGAGGGAGTAGGATCGCAGGATTTGAAGCGGAAAGACTTGCCCAACAGTATTCGCAAAACCCTCTGTTTCGTCTGTTTCGTCTATTTCGTGGTTCTCTTCTCTTCACCTCAAATAGGCTAAATTTGCACCCTCATCGACTTGATTGAAAAGCCTCTCAAAAAATAGAATTCTATTCTTTGTGTCCTTCGTGCTCTTCGTGGTTCATTTTTCTTCCATCCCGTGAACGGCTACCTCCCAGGTTAATAGTTTCTTGGCTTTAGATTCTTCCGAAAGCGACGGCGATTGTCCCTCAAGTGCCGCATCGATCGATCTCTCGGTGCGATTGGGCAGACTCCGTCTGGCCAATCCGATCATGGTTGCCTCGGGCACCTTCGGTTACGCCCGTGAGATGGAAGCGATCGTCGATCTGGCTCGCTTGGGTGGAATTGTGCCCAAGACGATCACGGCCGAGCCTCGCCAAGGAAACGCCCCCCGACGCACGATCGAAACGCCTGCAGGCATGCTCAACTCCATCGGCCTGGACAACGACGGGATCGAGGCCTTTGTCGAGCACCACCTGCCCTACCTGGTTAGTCTTGGCACGGCGATCGTCGTGAGCATCGCGGGCCGTACGCATGACGAGTTTGTTGCGATGGCCTCACGGCTTTCCGAATGCGACCGAATCGACGGGGTGGAATTGAACATTTCCTGCCCCAATGTTAGCGGCGGAGTCGATTTTGGGACCGACCGGAGAGCTTGCGAGCGGTTGGTGGCCAGTTGCCGGCAGGCGAGTCGGCATCCCATCGTCGCCAAGCTGACGCCGAATGTTACGAGCATCGCTGAAATGGCCACTGCGGCCGAGGCGGGCGGCTGCGACGCCATTTCGCTGATCAACACCTGCCAAGGCATGGCCATCGACTGGCGGCAGCGACAGCCCTTGCTGGGCAATGTGCTGGGCGGGCTTAGCGGCCCAGCCATCAAACCGATCGCCCTGCGGGCCGTTTATCAGGCTGCCCAGGCAACCAGCATCCCGATCATCGGCATCGGCGGCATTGCCACGCTGGATGATGTCATGGAATTTCTTGTTGCCGGCGCTTCGGCGGTTCAACTTGGCACGGTAAACTTCTACAATCCAACGGCCTCGATGACGATCCTCGACGCCCTGCCCGCCGCGCTGGCGGAAGCGGGGACTGCGTGCGTCGCTGACATTGTAGGGACGTTGCAAACATAATGGCTCCCGTGTGCTGCGTTGCAGCACGGCTAGCCGTGCTGCAACGCAGCACACGGGAGCCCTAACCCCTGACCCCTCCTTTCCCCATGCGTGTACTAAGCGGAATCCAGCCAACCGGCAGGCCCCATTGGGGAAACTACTTTGGAGCGATCACCCAATACATCGCGTTGCAAGATGCGGACCAAGCCTTTTACTTTATCGCCAATCTGCACGCGCTCACCACGATTCGCGATCGAAAGCAATTGCAACAGCTAACACTCGATGCGGCGATCGATCTGCTGGCTCTGGGACTTGATCCCGATCGGGCGACGCTGTTTGTGCAGTCGGATGTGCCCGAGGTGAGCGAGCTTTGCTGGTTGCTGATGACCGGCACCCCGATGGGCCTGCTCGAGCGTTGCCATGCGTACAAAGACAAAAAGGCCAAAGGCCTCTCGGCGGATGCAGGGCTGTTTACCTACCCGGTACTCCAAGCCGCCGATATTTTGGCCTACGACAGCGACACCGTCCCGGTGGGTGAAGACCAGGTGCAACACATCGAGGTTTGCCGAGACATTGCCGGGAGCTTTAACCACAAGTTTGGCGACGTTTTCGTACTGCCCAAAGCAAAAGTGCTCGACAGCTCGGCAAAAGTGCCTGGCACCGATGGCGAAAAAATGTCCAAGAGCTACGGCAATACGCTCGACCTGTTTGAGGATGCGAAGGTCCAGCGGAAGCAGATCATGCGCATCCCTACCGATTCGCGCCCGATGGACCAGCCCAAGGAGCCCGAGGGCGACGTGCTGTTCCAACTTTACTCGCTGGTGGCGAGTGATGCAGACCGCGACGAAATGGCCACGATGTACCGCCGCGGCGGATTTGGTTATGGTGATGTGAAAAAATCGCTGGCCGAAGCGGCCGAGCAATTCTTTGGACTCGCAAGAGAAAGTCGCCAGCAGTGGGCCGAGCGAACTGACGACGTCCGAGACATACTTTCCGCCGGAGCCGTTCAGGCCCGCGAAAAAGCAAGTACCGTGCTCCAGCGTGCCCAAGAGGCGTGCGGGCTGAAAGGCTACTAACACGCGTCATGAATATCCTCGGCATCGGAACGGACATTATCGAATGCCTGCGGATCGCCCAGATGATCGAGCGTCATGGCGAGCTTTTCATTCGTCGCGTTTATACCGAACACGAGATTGCCTATTGCTCGACCAAAAAAGCGGCCACCCAACACTACGCAGGCCGTTGGGCTGCCAAGGAAGCGGTGCTCAAAGCCTTAGGCACGGGTTGGCGTCGCGGCATCAGTTGGCGCGACGTGGAAGTCCGTAACAAGCCGAGCGGCGCACCTGAGATTGCCCTTCGCGGGGGTGCTCGCGAGGTACTCGAACGGTCCGGCATCCGCGAAATGCACATCAGCATTTCCCATTGCCGCAGCCACGCGATTGCCTACGCGATTGCCGAGGGAATCTCGCCCTAGTGCTTTGTCACAGCTTGATTTTGGAGTTAGCCGTTAGGACGCTAGCCCCGGTCCATGCAGCAATAACCGTGGCTAGCGCCAAAACGGCTAATCTGCTTAATCCCAATTCTTGGCTGTGACAAAGCACTAGGGTTAGGAACTGAGGATTTAGGGTTCTTCGAGGCTGCCAGAACGGCTCCTTGCCGGATCGGCTGCCGCTAATTATACTGCAGCGTCTAATGTGGCTAGCGACCCGGACGCTTGAAGCGTCGACGCTTCAAGCGTCCGGGTCGCTGAAGGCGGTTTGTTGTCCATTTCACTTCCACATCTTTTTTGACTTTATCCATGAGCGAAGAAACTGTAGCCCCAACGGAAGTGGTCATTCAGGCCCGGGCATTGTCCAAGGTGTATCGTGACTTTTGGGGCCGGCAGAAGGTGAGGGCCCTCAAGGCACTCGATCTGGAAGTCTATCGGGGCGAGGTACTCGGGTTGCTTGGCCCCAACGGTTCGGGAAAAACGACCACGATCAAACTACTGCTGGGGCTCTTATTTCCCACCGAGGGCGAAGCGATTGTCTTAGGCAAAGCAGCGACCGATGTCGGAAAAAACGAGCGCATCGGTTACCTGCCCGAGGAATCGTATCTCTACCGATTTCTCAATGCGGAGGAGACGCTCGATTTCTATGGACGCCTTTTCGATATGCCTGCCGACACGCGCCGTGAGCGGGTTGATTCGCTGATCAAACTCGTCGGACTCGACAAACATCGCAAGCGGCAACTGCAAGAATACTCCAAAGGAATGACGCGCCGTATTGGACTGGCCCAAGCACTCATCAATAACCCCGACCTAATCTTGCTCGACGAGCCGACCAGCGGGCTCGACCCGATTGGCACCCGGGAGATGAAAGACATGATCTTGCGGCTCAAAGGCGAAGGGAAGACCGTGGTGATGTGCAGCCATCTACTGGCCGACGTGCAAGATGTTTGCGACCGGATCGCCATTTTGCATGAAGGCGAATTGAAGGAACTGGGCCGAGTCGACAGCTTGCTGACGGTGGCCGATGTGACCCAGATTCGTGCTCGGAACTTATCGCACGACTGCCAAAACGAGATTCGTGACGTGATCGGCCGACACCAGGGTGAACTCATGGAGATGGCCAACCCCACGACGACGTTGGAAGAGCTGTTTTTGAAGATTGTTCGAGACAGCGAAGCCCGGCCTGGCCGGCGGGCGAATGTCGAAGAGACGCCGGCATCCTAACCCCTGACCCCTAACCCCTAACCTCTAACCTCTGTCCCCTAACCTCTGTCCCCTGCCCCCTTCCTTCGATGGTTCTTGAAAACGAAATTCACCCTTATTTCGAGTGGTTGCTCCGCAACACCGATGGCACGTTTGGCGCGCTGCCTCGATTTTTGCTGGTGATCCTTGCGGTGGCGCTGTTGGGGCTGTTGCTCGGATATATTTTCGCCGCGGCACGCAAGGGATTCTTGCGCGGCGGAGATCAGGTATTCAGCACCGTGACGACCGGCATCCGCGAGTTGCTCGATATCTCACCCAGACGCATTCTTGCGCTGACCCGGCTGGCGATGAAAGAAGCATGGCGGCGCCGGGTTGTTGTGGCGTTGGTTGTTTATTTTATTATTTTGCTCTTTGCCAGTTGGTTTCTCAAGACAGACCACCAAGAGCCTGCCAAGCTGTTCCTGAGCTTCGTGCTCATGGCAACCACCTATTTGGTGCTGGGCATCGCGCTGGTGCTCAGCGCGTTTAGCTTGCCGAACGATTTCAAAACCAAAACCATCTATACCGTGGTGACCAAGCCAGTCCGGGCAGGCGAAATCATCCTGGGCCGTATCCTGGGCTTCAGCCTGGTTGGCACCATTTTACTGGCGGTGATGGGCTTTTGCAGCTACATCTTTGTGGTCCGTTCGCTCGACCATCGTCATGTGGTCGAGGAAGGCAGCCTCACACGCATCACTGATTCGGACGGCACGGTGGTAGGCCAGGAAGGACGCAGCAGCTCGGCCGGCTACCATCGCCACACAATAGAAATCAACACCGAGGGTCGTGGACCAACGTCGCTAGACAATGGTCACTACCACTGGGTTGACGCCAAGGGCGATGGCTACCGGATCGGAGCTGCGGAAGATTTTATCCGAGCCAAGGTACCCAAGTGGGGCAAATTGCGGTTCCTTGACCGCAAGGGCGTTCCCAAGGCGATTGGCATCAGCGTCGGGTCCGAGTGGAACTACCGAAGCTTTATCGACGGTGGAACCCGGGCGGCGGCCATTTGGACCTTTGAAAACGTGGATGAATCGATGGGCGCCGAAGGACTGCCTCTCGATCTGATCACCCGAGTCTTTCGCACGCACAAAGGGGTCATCGGCAGGCCCATTTCGGGAATCATTCAGCTGCGCAACCCCAAGACCGAACTAAAATGCGATCCGATCTCCTTCGGAGCAAAAGACGCTCAGGTAGACGACCAGTTTATTGAGCGTGAACTGATCGATACCGATGGCAATCCAATCGATCTCTACGATGATCTGGTCAGCGACGATGGGCAATTGGAGATATGGATTCAGTGCCAGGAGCGGGGGCAATACTTTGGCTTTGCTCAGGCAGACTGCTACATCCGGATGCCCGATGGTTCGCCCCTCTGGAACTACACCAAAGCGTATATCAGTATTTGGGTGCAGATGGTCATTGTCACCTCGATCGGCGTCGCGGCGAGTGCCCTCTTGAGCGGGCCGGTGGCGATGCTCTTTACCGTCTCGTTTATTCTGCTGGGATTCTTCCGCGATTTCTTTGTCGCCATTGCCGAAGGGACAAGCTACGGCGGCGGGCCGGTCGAATCGCTCTTCCGAATCATTACGCAAAAAAATATCATCAGCCAGCTAGACCCGGGAACCGGTGCTACGGTGATGCAAAGCGTTGATTGGGTTCTACGGGCATTTATGTGGGCTGTGGCCCAGCTACTGCCCGACTTCTCGGCCTTAAGCTCTACCAATTTCGCGGCCTACGGTTACAACATTCCTGGTGATCGAGTTGCACAAGACCTGACGACTTGCCTGGCTTATGTCGTGGGAATGGCCGTGCTTGGATACTTCCTATTGCGAACCAGGGAGGTTGCCCGATGACCGAACGTCGCTCATTTTACCGCAAGATTGCCTATTTGATTGTGATTGCGATTCTGCTATTTCCCATATCGCAACTCGGCGCGCCGTCGACTTTGGAAGACGAAGGGGGAACCTTAGCCCAGTTGCGCGAAAAATATGATCTTGGGCAAGCGGATATTGGTGAGATCGACCCAGCCAGCGAGGTGATTCGTTTTGCCACCCTCGGAATGCGGGGTATTGCCGTCTCGTTGCTTTGGAAAAAAGCAAACCAGTATAAAATGACCGAAGACTGGACCAACTTCCGCGCCACGCTGCGCCAACTCGCCAAACTACAGCCCTATTTTATCTCCTTCTGGCGATACCAAGCCTGGAACCTGACCTACAATGTTTCGGTGGAACTGGATGATGTGAAAGATCGATATCACTACGTGATTCGCGGTATCGAATTCCTCAAAGAGGGCACAAAATACAACCGCGATAATGCCTATCTCTTGGCAGAACTTGGCTGGTTTACCGGCAACAAAATCGGTCGGGCGGACGAGCATGTGCAGTATCGCCGGCTTTTCAAGGCGGACCCCGACTTCCACCCGGCAGATCGCCCGCCCGAGCAGCGCGACAATTGGCTCGTCTCGAAAAAATGGTACCTTGATGCCGTGGCGGCGGTCGACGACAAAAAACGCAGCCTGGGCAACAAAAATCCCACCACTTTCTACGCCGCGGCGCCAATGGCACAGATCAACTACAGCGAAGCAATTGAGTCCGAAGGAACCTTTGGCGAAAAGGCACGCTCGGCATGGACAAAAGCGATGCAGTTGTGGAACGATTATGGCAATCGCAACCTGCGATCATCGCGCGGATTCGACATTCGCATGGCCGAGTTGGAAAAAGCAGCAAGCGAGCAAGCGGAGCTTGAACAGCGTCTCACAGCACTGGGTCCTAAAATCCGCGAGGAACTGGAAACCGAGCGACGCGCTAAGCTGAATGCTGAGCAATTGGCCGCCTTGGAAAAGTCGCCAGAAGACCGTTCGGAGGATGAGCATACGCTGGTCTCCGATGCGACCAGGTCGTTGTATGTCACGTTTGATGATATCGCGAGCCGTATTGCGGAAAACACCCCAGATCAATCAGCGGCGGCACGCAAGCTTGCCAGCCAAATCGCCAAGAATTCTTCGCGGCTTGCGATGATTCGGACGAATCGCCAAGTGGTGAATTACGACTATTGGAAGACTCGATGCGAGTTGGAACAAGAATCCTCAGCGCTCAAGGCGCATCAACTCGCGTTCGAGGCGGAACAAGCTTTTCAAGATGACGCTGATTTAATCGAGGCAAAAAAACTTTACGAAGAAAGCTTTGCGTTGTGGGCAGAAGTGTTGGCAAAATACCCACAGCTTCCTGACGACTCGCCCACAGGCTCCACACTGATGGAAGTCGTCGATAAGTATTCTCTGGTGCTGGAACAGCTTGATCTGAGCCTTGCCGACAAAGGTGTGGCCGAGAAATTTCCGCTTTGGAATATCGTCGAAGCAAACGACATGGAACGAAAATATGCCGAGGCTATCGAAGCACACTTCGGAAACTCCAATCCACTGCTCGAAGAAGATTCCAACCCGTTGCTCCAGGATGATGAGAATCGTGACGAGTAGTGTATTCAAATGTGGAATTCGGATTGCGAAATAGTCTGAAATTCTGGATTCCGCAATCCGAACTCCGAATTCAAATACCCCTAACCCCCAACCACAACTATGCGTATTGTCGTTCTCGGCGCGGGCACGGTGGGGTATTCCATTGCCTCGCTCCTTTGCCTCCACCGCCATAGTGTGACGGTGGTCGATACGGATACCAACAACATTCGGCACGTCAACGATTCGCTCGATGTCCGTGCGATTACCGGTTCGGCGTCCCAATCAAGCGTCCTGTTTCAGGCGGACGTGGGCAGTGCAGAACTTGTGCTGGCTGTCACCGGTAACGACGAGGTGAATATCGTCGCCGGGAGCATGGCAAAAGCGATGGGAGCCAAGCGAGCGGTTGCGCGAGTCTATGCGCCCGTGTTTCGAGATCTGAGTACGTTCGACTATCAGCGTCACTTCGGCATCGACCGGTTGCTCAGCCTCGAACATCTCACCGCCGTGGAAATCGCCCGAGGCATTCGGCATCCAGGCTCCGTGGCGGTCGAAAGCTTGGCTCGTGGCGAATTGGAAGTGCATGAGATTCTTGTTTCGGAGGAGAAAAAGGGCGTGGGAATGCGGCTCAAGGATTTGCAGCTTCCAAGCGGTGTGCGCATGGGGTCGATCAGCCGAGACGGCCAATCGTGGATTGCAGGGGCCGAGGATAAAGTGGCCATTGGCGATCGGCTGACAATCATCGGCAAACGCCAAGAAATTAGCAAAGTGAAAACTCTCTTTTGCGGTGAGTCGGAATCAAATATGGGAGTCGTCATCGCTGGCGGCGGCGAAACGGGCTATCACTTGGCTTCGACGTTGGAAGGACAACGCTTTGGCGTCGTCCTGATCGAACAAAACCGAGAGCGGTGCGAGTTTTTAGCCAGCCATTTGAAAGAAACGGTGGTGGTGAATCGCGACGCCACTCGACGCGCCAATCTGGAAGAAGAGCGCATCGGCAGTGCTGACGTGTTTATTGCTTGCACAGGCGACGATGAGAACAATATCATGGCAGCGGTCGAGGCTCGCGATATTGGTACCAAAATGATCATCGCACTGGTCGGGCGCCCCGACTACGCGCAAGTTGTTGGCAAGCTGGGTATCGACCTGACGGTGAGTCCTCGCGAAGTGGCAGCAAAGCAAGTGCTGGGCTATTTGAACGAAGGCCCGGTCGTTTCACGAACGGCTTTGAGCGAGGGAAGCGGTCTCGGTGTGCTGGAAATTGATGTTTTACCCGACGCCCCAGCCACGGAGCATGTGCTGGCAAGCCTCAACTTGCCTCCCCAGTGTCTCATTGCCGCGGTGATCCGTCAGGGATTTGCCAAGGTCCCTGGAGGAGACGACCGCTTGCAGCCCGACGATACGGTCATTGCTCTGGTCAGCGACGAAGCCCAAGAAGAAGCGGTGGCACTGTTCGAGAGTCCATAATATAGGAGCTATTAGCTATTAAGGCGCGTCGGCAGATGAGAACTTACCTTGAGAACCCGACGCGTAAGCGAGGGAATTACCCCGTTACTCTCAGTCCCTCGCTTACGCGTCGGGTTAAGATTGGTAAATTCTCATCTGCCGCTCGCCTAACCGTTAGCTTTTAGCCAAAGGAATGGTGAAAGACATTCCAGTTTTATTCTCTGGCTAACCGCTAACTGCTAACCGCCCATGAATCTCCGTCTTGTATCTCGCCTGTTGGGAATAGTTTCCTGGTTCATTGGCCTGACGATGGCGTTCAGCCTTCCTTGGGCATGGCCTGTGCTGGAGGGACAACAACAATTCGAGTCGCGTGGCTTTTGGGCGCTGGTGTTTTCCGGAGCCGTGTGTGGGATTTTCGGTTTTGTGTTGCGGCGTCTCGGCCGCAACTCAGAGGAGACGCTCTTTCGCAAAGAAGCGATGGCGGCCGTCGGTCTCAGTTGGGTACTTGCCACGGTGCTAGGCGGTTTGCCCTACTACTTAGGTCATGTTGCCAGGGGGAGCGATGCCGCCGGGCCCGTGCTGATGAACGTGGCCGATTGTCTGTTCGAGTCGCAGTCGGGCTTTAGCACAACAGGCGCTACGGTGCTCACCGACGTCGAAGACCCGGCGCTCGTACCGCGCTGCCTGCTGTTTTGGCGTAGCAGCACCCACTTTCTCGGTGGATTGGGAATCATTGTGCTCTTCGTGGTAGTGCTGGGCCAAGGCTCGGCGGGCAAGGCGCTCATGCGGGCGGAAATGCCCGGGCCAAGCAAAGAAGGGTCGCTCGAACGGATGCAGCACACCGCCTGGCTCTTCGCGACCATTTACTGCGGACTCAATCTAGCGCTCACCTTGCTGCTTCACTTCGAGGGGATGACCTGGTTCGAGGCGATTTGCCACGCCTTCGGCACAATGGCCACGGGCGGTTTCAGTACGCTCAATGGCAGTCTGGGTGGATTCAATTCTCCCGCGATCGAATATACCGTCATCCTCTTTATGATTTTGGCCGGAACAAATTTTACGCTCCTGTATTTTATCCTGCTAAGAAAGCCCGGCAAGCTGTTGGTCGATTACGAATGGAGGACCTACATTGCGATTATCCTCGGCACGACAGCCATCGTGATGATCGTCGGTCTTTGGGGCAGGAGCGATTTTGACCCCGAGGGAAATCTCACCGGTGGCCCGCTCATGGAAGTTGCCTTTCGTGATGGGTTATTCCAAGTGGTAGCGCTGCTCACGACCACCGGTTTTGGCACCGCGAACTTCGACCTATGGAGCGACTTCAGCCGATCGCTGCTCATTTTTCTGATGTTTATCGGCGGCTGTGCCGGGAGCACGGGCGGTGGCATGAAGGTGATTCGTATCATCCTGTTCGTCAAAATTCTCCGCCGCGACGTTGAACAATCGTTTCATCCTTCAGTCGTTCGGCATTTGCGATTGGGAAAAGATACGCTGACCGACCCCGATTTGCCGCGAAGTATTTTGGTCTACGCCTGCCTGATCGGATCAATCACGGCGCTGAGTTGGGCGCTGCTGGTTGCGATGGAGCCCAACGACACTTGGGTTCGTGCGGGTCAGCCCGTCGAGAACAAACTGGTTGACTCGGCCAGTGCCGTCGTCGCCACATTGCACAACATTGGCCCAGGATTGGGAATCGTCGGCGCGACACAAAACTATGCCGAGTTCAGCCAGCCCGCGAAGCTACTGTTCACCTTTCTGATGATGCTCGGCCGAATCGAACTCTATGCGATCCTTGTGTTGCTGATTCCGTCCTTCTGGCGCAATCGGTAGTGGGGAAGGCGCGAGTTTTGAGGCGCGAGGCGCGAGTTAAGAAGCACAATAACTCGCCCCTCGATCCTAACCACCGATTCTCTCCAGCAGCGGCTCGATATCGGTCAGGTTGGCCACCAGTAGATCGGGCGAGTGCTCGCGCAGCTCATTGGCAGACGTGTTGCCCGTCGGCACGGCAACCGCACAAGCTCCAATCGATCGGGCACAACGAATGTCGTGAATCGTATCGCCGATGACCATCACGCCAGCCAGATTGCCACGGGCATGAAAACGCGCTTGCTCGTATGCTTCCGATGCGATGTCGTCGCGGTCGTTCCATAGATCGCCAAAGCCGCCAAACGCAAAATGATCGGCCAGGCCGTAATGGGCAAGCTTTCGTGTTGCCCCCGATTTGAGATTGCCCGTGAGCAACCCGAGCAAAGCATGATCGATCTGCCCGATGGCTTCCAACAGGGGGACAACGCCCGGCATGACCTGCCCGTCGCACTGGGGCAACATGGTTTCGAGTTGTTTCAAATACGAGGCGACAAACTGGTGCCAGTGTTCGGCCGAAGGCTCGACCCCATGGACTTGCATCAGTTCCAACGCAATGGCTCGATCGCTCCGTCCGGCAAATGGCACGTCGATGGATATCTCCGTAATGTCGAACAGCTCGGCAAATGCCGCGGCAAAGGCTTGTTGGCCTGCCCCAGCGGTAAGTAGCAACGTGCCGTCGATGTCAAAAAGGACTGCGTACATATTATTTGGAGGGGATTTTTTGGAGAGTGACCGGGAATTTCGATTGAAAGCCCCCGGCTTTGCCGGGGGGTCGCCTGACTGAAAAGTATCGCAACGGTATTTTCCTGAAAACGACTCTACGATATCTCTACCCCCCGGCAAAGCCGGAGGCTTCCATGGAAACAGCGCTGGAACAGACGAACTATTTCAGCGGCGGTAACGAGCGAGTCTTCCGTTGTTGGTTTACGAGCGTCAGTGCCTTGGGCTCGCTCTTCAGTAGCTTGACTAGCTGCGAGGTCGTTGCGCCGAGTTGCCTCGCGGCAGTGGTCACATCGTACCCTTGCGAGTCGATGCAATCGAGTGCCTCGGCCAAGATCGCGGGGAAATCGTCGTGCTTAGGGCTAACCACGATTCGCCCAGCCTTGCATCGCGCTTGCCACAACAGGGACGAAGGCTGTCGCACATTTTCATTTTCCCCCGTTGCGAGCCGGGGCGTCCCCGCCCCCGATCCCGCCCCCGACTGCGGTAAACGAACATGCAATGCCAATTTAGTGCGCAAGCGAAACAACGCCTGGGCATGATTCTGGGCCTGGCTACGCCGCTCGCTCGCCTCGGCCTGAATTCCGGACGGTTGGTGAACCAGCACGACGGCCGTTTCCACCTTGTTACGGTGCTGACCACCAGGCCCCGAGCGACGCGTCCGCTGGACCGTGCATTCGGCAAGTAGTTGCTCGGCAGGCATTTGGGCAGGATGCATCATGGTGGTTAGGGGTTAGGGATTAGGGGCTAGAGGACCGAAACACGACAAATTTTGAACCCCGAACCCTATACCCTAAACGCTAAACCCTATACCCTAAACCCTGCCATTCCAGGAGAACTTCTATGAAAGCCCCCGGCTTTGCCGGGGGGTAGAAGTACCGTAGAGTTGTTTTCAGGAAAATACCGTTGCGATACTTTTCAGTCAGGCGACCCCCCGGCTTTGCTGGGGGCTGATATTACGACCTTTGTAGATCACCTGCTGCAATCCACCAACCCCCAACCACCACTATGCCACTCCGAGCGAATAACGAACCAAAATACTACCGAAGGTTCCTGCTGATCGGGCTAGCCGCCCTTGGGTTTGCGTTACTGTGCTTGTACGATGGGGCCGTAAAATACCCGTACCTCCAATCGCAGGCCACGAAATATCTGAAGCTTGAAAGTAAAGACCGCAGCGATGAATTGAAAAAGATCGCCAAGCAGCACAATTGGGTGGGCATGCCCTCGGGAGAACTGGAACACAAATATGGCCGCGTCGGCCAATACGTCATGGCCGGTGCCTCAGCCGCCGTGGGCTTTTGGTTGCTGCTGGGTGTGTGGCGTTCTCGCGGCAGGTGGATCGAAGCGAGTGAAACCGGACTAAGTTCGAGTTGGGGGCAACGCTTCGATTACAACCAAGTCGTTGCGATCGACAAGAAAAAGTGGAAAGACAAAGGCATCGCGAAAATCAAGTACCAACAGGGGAATCGCAAAAAGAAATTTGTGCTGGATGATTACAAGTTTGACCGGCAGGTGACCGACTCGATCATGTTCGAACTCGAATCGAAATGTGGAACCGACAAAATCGTCGGAGGTCGCCCTGAACCACCACCTAAAAGTTCGGAGGAAGCATGAAGGCCTCTCACAAAGGCGCGAAGGCGCAAAGAAGTGATCAACGATTGTTTTGTTTTGCGCCTTTGCGCCTTTGCGAGAGATATGGCTGGATTGCTGCCGCGCTGCTCATCGCACTTGTCTGTTCAACCAGTACAGCACAAGCGTCTCCGCCTGCCCTGTCGATTGCAACGTTCCAGATTGACGTGACGCCCCCCATAGGCTCGCCGCTCTGCAGCGCTGAGGTTGCACCGGCGGTGGGGGTCGACGACCCGCTCTCCGCTCGCGGGATAATTCTGCTGCCCGCTGAGCAAACGCCGATTGTGTTGCTCGCCCTTGATTGGGTTGGCACGAGCAATGAAGGGCACGACCGGTGGCGAAAGGAAATCGCTGCCGCGGTTCAGACTTCCGCGGATCGAGTCGCCGTCCATACGCTGCATCAACACGATACACCGGGCTGCGATTTCACGGCCGAGAGAATCGCGACCGAAAACGGTCTGGCAGGCAAGCTGTTTGATCCTCAGTTTGCCAAACAATCAATCCAACGGGCGGCCGCGGCAGCACGGGCCGCGCTGGCTCATGCCAAGCCGATCACCCATCTTGCCATTGGCAAAGCGAAAGTAGAAAAAGTCGCCTCCACGCGCCGCTGCCTCGGCCCGGATGGCAAAGTAGCGCGAGTCCGCTGGACCACTTGCACCGATCCCGAACTGCGCGCCTACCCGGAAGGAACCATCGATCCCTTCACGAAGGTCGTCGGTTTTTTCCATGACGATGTTCCGGTCGTTCTACTTACGTACTACGCCACCCACCCGCAGAGCTACTACGGTAAAGGCCGTATCAGTGCCGATTTTGTCGGCATGGCACGTTCGCAGAGGGAGCAGGCCTTGTCTGGTCCGATGCAGATTCACTTTAACGGCGCCGGCGGCAATCTTGGTGCAGGAAAATACAACGACGGTTCGCCAGAAAATCGGCCCATTTTAGCTGGTCGACTCGCTACCGGGATGGCGAAGGCGTGGGAAGCGGCCGAGCGATTTCCCATCGACGGGGCAACCATCCGCTGGGATACGCGCGAGGTTGCTTTGCCACCTGCGGGCCATCTTGACCAGCAGCAGTTGCAATCGGACGCTGCCGACGAAAGACTGCCGGAAGACCAACGATTGGGTGCCGTTCGCCATTTGGCTTGGCTGCAACGTTGTGAAGCGGGCCACAAGATCACGATCGCACGTTTGCGAATCGGCCTGGTCGACATCCTCCATCTGCCTGGCGAACTGTTTGTCGAATACCAGCTTGCCGCCCAAACGATGCGTCCCGATTCGCTCGTCTGCATGGCCGCTTACGGCGACGGCGGCCCTGGCTATATCGGTCTCACCACTTCCTACACCGAAGGGGGTTACGAAACCGGGCCGAACGCTTCGCTCGTCGCTCCACGAGTCGAAACGATCCTGATGCGAGCGATTGCCGAACTGATGGAGTAATCGTGGAGGTAACAGCACGAGTCCGTTCTTGCGGACGGCGCTAACGTATTTGCGATGACAAAATGTTACATTGCCGTTAGCGCCGTCCGCAAGGACGGACTCCTACATTTCTTTCTTCCACTTGAATGACTCGCCGACTCGCTAAATCCTGACCCCTGACCTCTGAACCCTATCTCCCCCATGCCCTCATTCGCCGTCATCTTACCCGCGGCTGGCCGTAGTTACCGGTTTCGTGATAAGCACTACAAAAAGCCGTTTGCTCCGCTCGGTGGGAAGGCGGTGTGGCTACACTCGGCCGAGCGGTTTTTGGCGCGGGACGATGTCAAGCAACTGATCGTCGTCGTGGCGGACGAAGATCGAGAAGAGTTTGACCGCAAGTTCGGACCGAATCTGGCGATCATGGATATCGAGGTTTGCCCCGGCGGGGCGGAACGGGTCGATTCGATTCGCAATGCGCTGGAACGAGTTCGGGATGATATCGAGCTGGTGGCGATTCACGATGCTGCCCGACCTTGCCTGGCCGATAAGTGGATCGACTGGGTGTTCGCAGCCGCGGCAAAGGATGGGGCGGCCATCCTGGCCATGCCGGTTACCGCGACGCTCAAGCGGATCGGCCCAACATCTGACGGGCGCAAGGATCATCAGATCGCAGAAACCGTCGACCGTCAGGGACTTTGGGCGGCGCAAACACCGCAAGTCTTTCGACGCGATCTCCTGCAACAAGCCTACGCTGCACAAGTCCAGCAAGAAAAGGTCCCGCAGGGAAAGCCCCAGCATCACAAGCCTATCACCGACGACGCCCAATTGGTCGAGCGGCTGGGGATGCCGGTAACGGTGATCGAAGGGTCGCCGCTGAACCTGAAAATCACGACCCGAGACGACCTGCGGCTGGCGGAACAAGTGCTGCGTGTATTGCCCAAAAAGGGAATGTTTGATGTTTGATGTGAAATTGATGATGTCAGAATGGGGCTCCGCGGTGGTCATCGGTTAGGTATACTTTAGCCGTTCACGGAATAAAAAATATTGAACCACAAAGGACACGAAGAGCACGAAGAAGATCGGAGGACAAATCGCTTGCTCTCGCTTTTCAGCGAACTCAAACGGAAAACCCATTCGGTGGAAAACCACGAAAAAAGTGAGGGAGTAGGATCGCAGGATTTGAAGCGGAAAGACTTGCCCAACAGTATTCGCAAAACCCTCTCTTTCGTCTATTTCGTGGTTTTCTTCTCTTCACCTTAAATAGGCTAAATTTGCACCCTCATCGACTTGATTGGATAGCCTCACGAAAAATAGAATTCTATTCTTTGTGTTCTTCGTGCTCTTCGTGGTTCATTTTTCTTCCATCCTGTGAACGGTTAGGTATACTGTGCCTCTCGCCTTTCCTTCACATCATCAATCAACCATCTCACATCAAACATTCCCCATGCTTCTTTCCGATCTCCGCTGGCGAGGCCTGATTCACCAAACAACCGATGATGCCGGCCTTGGCGCCTGGCTAAGCGACAAGTCGCGGACCGTGTATGCTGGGTTCGACCCGACAGCCGATAGCCTGCATGTGGGGAGCCTGCTGCCGCTCTTATTGTTGCGACGGTTTCAGAAGGCGGGGCACAAGCCGATCGCCGTCGTGGGCGGAGCGACGGGAATGATCGGCGACCCTAGCGGCAAAAGTGCCGAGCGGAACCTGCTTTCCAAAGATGATTTGGAGCGGAATATCGCGGGGATGCGCGAACAGATGCGCCGTTTTCTCGATTTTGACTTGGGTGACTCTACCTGCGAGGGAACATGTTCCGCCGAGTTGGTGAACAATCTCGACTGGATCGGGCCATGGAGCTACCTCGATTTTTTACGCGACGTCGGCAAGAACTTTCCGGTGAATGTGATGTTGGCCAAAGATTCGGTCAAAAGCCGGCTCGGCCGTGAAGGCTTGAACGAGAATAACCATGAAGGCGTTGGGCTGAGCTACACCGAGTTCAGTTACATGTTGCTGCAAGCGTATGATTTTGTGAATCTGTATGACAACCATGACTGCAGACTGCAGGTGGGCGGCAGCGACCAGTGGGGCAACATCACCGCAGGCATTGATTTGGTACGGCGGATGCGAGGCGTCCAACTCCATGGGCTGACTTGCCCGTTGCTCACCAAAAGCGATGGCGCAAAAATGGGCAAAACCGAGCAGGGAGCCATTTGGCTTTCTGCCGAGCGGACGAGCCCCTACCAGTTTTATCAATACTGGATCAATGTCGACGACGCCGATACGTCGGCCTGTCTGCGAATGCTCACTGAGCTATCGCACGAAGAGATCGAAGCGCTGGATGCCGCCCGCGAGGCAGATGCCGGAAAGCGCGAGAGCCAACGCCAGTTGGCCGAGCAGCTCACACGATTGGTCCATGGCGAGGAGGGACTCGCCATCGCCCAACGTGCGACGGAAATTTTCTTCGGTGCCGAAATCAGCAACCTGAGTGATCAGCAACTGGCCGAGATTTTCGCCGACGTCCCCAGCAAACAGCTCAGCCGCTCGCGGCTTAGCGGCGGCGAAGGCGGTGGCCTAACCATCATCGACGCCCTACTCGAATCGGGCTTGGCCAAGAGCCGCAGCGACGCTCGCCGAACCGTACAGCAAGGCGGAGCCTACGTGAACAATCGCCGCATCGAGCAAACCGGCGCTGTTTTATCGGCCGGCGAACTTGCTAGCGAAACAGTGATGGTCCTGCGGAGCGGGAAAAAAAAGTACGCTCTGTTGCGGTTCAAGTGATGTTTGATGTGCGATTGATGATGTCAGAGAATCTTCTTTTTCGGTTCTGACATCATCAATCTCATAACCTTTCCGCGACCACCGCGATCTCGATGCGATGGCCGATGGCTTGGGCGTAGCGCCGAAGCGTTTCGATCGTGGGATTCGGCCCCTCCATGGTTTCCAGACGCGATAGGTTGCCCACGGTCATTCCAGTTCGGTCGGCAAGCTCCGTGAGAGTGATCTCGAGTTGCTCACGGAGGGTCTTCAACTCGGTCACGATCGCGCTGAGCTCGCGTCGTTCCGTCAGCAGCTCGCGCCCGAGAGCCTTGTTGGCCTCCACAGCGGCTTTCTCCTCTTTCAATGCCGCGCGGTATCGCTTTCGCTCTTCGTCGGTAGATGGCCGAACAATTCGGCGGCCGGTTCGCTTCTTGGTCATCGTTCAGTCCTCGACTTCATACGCGGTCACCAATACGAGCACGACGCGCAAGCGAGTGAATTACCCCGTTATCCTCAGTCCCTCGCTTACGCATCGGGTTATCAAGGTAAGTTCTTAACTGCCGCTCGCCTAAACGCCGAAGGTAGAACCACTCAGACATCAACACTCATCGATCTCACACCTTACTTTTCTAGAGATAACACTTCTTCCCCGCCGCGAGTCGCCATCGATCGCCAGACGGTCAAATCAATATCGCCGGTAATCACCTGCACCGAGCCATCCATCATCGACACATTAACCGTGCCGCCCGAGTGGTAGCTACGCGCCGTCACTGCGGCATAGGTTACTACAGTTGTGCTCTTACCAACTCGCATGTTGTTCCAATCGACATCGTGCCGATGGTCGTCATGCCCATCGTCACAAAGAACGCGCGTGTTGGGTGTGAAGGTGGCGGTAAACCCGGTTTGGTGTGCTCGGCCATCGACCCATTCGGTATGGCCTGATTCTTCTTTGAAACTGCCTCCCAAGGAACAGATTTCGCTGGGATCATTTACCGGGACAGCGTTTCCGCTGCCGCCATCGCGGAAGTAGGGATTCCAGCCTTTGACTTCCGCCAACATGAGCGTATTGCTCAGGCCGTCGCCAAAGTTGCGAGCGGCCAGTCCTTCGCCAGGGAAAAATGCACCAGAGCCGCCGCTCTGGTCATTAGGATCGAAAACCTTCCAGACGCCGCAGTTGACGCCGTAGTTCAGCGGATAATGCTCCGGTGCGCCCTTTTCGAAACGCACCTCGTCGCGAATCTCGGATGGACAGAGCAGGGTGGGGACACGCAGCGAGGAGAGTTTTTGACCATTGAGAAGAATGTTGCCGTAAGGTTGCTTGAAATCGATGCTCGAAAACAGATTCATCTGTTCGAGGTAGGGAAGAATTCGTGATTGGGCCGACCATAGCTTTTGGTCTTTGCCTAGCATGATTTGCGGTGGAAACTTCCCGCTGGCCGACTCGAAGTTGTGCATCGCCAGGGCGATTTGGTGGAGGTTGTTCGAGCAGCTCATCCGTCGGGCCGCCTCCCGCGCCGCTTGAATGGCCGGTAGCAGCAGGGCAACCAGCACCCCGATAATGGCAATGACCACAAGCAGCTCAACCAAGGTAAAGGCAGATAGCCGATAGCGATGATTTTGCAGTGAAGGGTTTTTAGATGCGAACATTTTGCAGGATCGACTCATAGCTAGCCTCTTTCGTTTATGCCTAGAAACACGTTATCTACCGTAGGACACGGACTTACATGTAACCAAGACTCATTCTCAACTACGCTTTTCGTAATTATCCCCTTCTCGAATCATCTGTCAATAGGGAACCTCAAAAAAGGTAAAAGAAAATGACAAAGCCACTATGGTAGAGGCCCTCGGCGCAAGCCAAGGGGGCTGAATCTGAGAAAACCCCACGGCTTGCGCCGGGGGCTAACAGTCTGCTCTAAAAACAGAAATCGTAGGCCGGAACGAGCGGTAGCGCTGTTCCGGCAAAACGGATAGACAAGGCATCAAGTCTGCTGCCGGAACTCGCATAGCTCGTTCCGGCCTACAAGTCTGGCGCGTTGCGTCTCACATCAACAACCCACTTTAATCCCACCACCACTTGCCGGCGGGTAGCGTGCTGAGGTCGATTGCCTCATGGGCATTCTGTAAATCGCCCTTGTCATCCGAGAGCATCTTGTCCGAGTCGAGCGCCAGGCTGGGACGGATTTCGACGCCGCCGCCAATCGGCGTCATCAGCCGTCGTTTTTTCCACATGCTGTTCACCGCCGAGGCGACCTGTTTTGGGGCGTTGTAGGTTTCGACCGCAAACTGCGACTCATCTCCCAGCGGGCCCAAGTCCCAATCGGCTTTGCCATAGAGGTCGTTTTTTCGGATGTAGGCTGCGGCAACCAAGAGGTCGACGCAGTTGCGTAGCTGGGCATAAACGGGTGCCCGTTGGGCGAGTGCTTTGTAATTCTTTGTGAAGCTTTGGGTGAACTTCATGCTGGCGCGGCTTTGGTTGCCCGACTGTTGTCGAGAGCCGCCGGCGGTGATGACTTCGTTTTCTCCGACGAGCTTCACGCCATTGCCCACAAATTCGGCAGCGAGACGGTCTTCGGTCACTCTCACACGCTGGTAATCGGGCACAAAGTACCAGCGTTGCAGGGCATTGCGGCTAATGGTTGCCGGGTTGGCGAGCGAGACGAAACTGGCAATTCCCACGGGGGGTTGCTCCAAGCCGATGCCGATGAGTTTCATCCGGTAATCGGCCTCGACCAGCACCTGGGCAAAATGGGTCGATGCCGGGATGCCACCGATGGTAATCACCTGTAAACCAAGGCTTTCACGAAGCCCCTCGACAATGAATTGCGAATCGTTCGGGCCAATGTGCCGGCCGATGCGGCTCAAGAATTGCTGCATCCGCGCAAGGCCCTCTTGCGTAGGATCAATCGAGCAAAAGACGAACGGATTGTCCGATTGGTCGGGAGCAAACGTGCGGAGCGCAACAACCAAGTCTTGCAGTTCGATCACGGGCAAACCCGAGTCGACGCCCACCATCCGACCCGTCAGCGATTCGCCCCACCCTTCCGCCGGCCCAGCCAGGACAATGTCCTTAGTCTCTGGATAGAAAAAGAGATATCGAACGCGCGTCAAGCCGGCCAGATGTTTCATCGCCTCGTCAGGTCCATGCCCTGCGGCGATTGCTCTGCCCACGAGGCGAAACAGGCGTGTGAGTGAAACTTTGCGGAGCTTACTCGGCCGGGCAATGTCTTGATCCAGTTGGGCCTGTGCTTCGTGCAGCCGCTGCTTGGCAAGTTGGCCTGTGGGGTCGTCGATGGTCAAGCGTCGCAACACACCATCCGCATCGACAGCCACCCCCGAGGTATTTCCTGTGCCAATCGTACCTCCACCGCCGCCCGCACCACCGCCACCGCCACCACCGCCACCGCCAATCTGGGCAAACAGGGGTTGCGAATTGCTCAGCAAGAGTCCTGCCACCAAGAAACCTGCCAGCAGCAAGCGTCGCAAAAGTACGAGAGGATTAGAGTCGTTACGTAAAACCATGGTTGCCTCGAATGGATGATGAAGCTTCAAGCTGCTCTTTTTACTCGATATAGGATAGGTAACCCATGATACCCAGCCACTTTCGATCATAATTGGCTGCCGCCTAGAAAGCAAGAAATCGCCTGACAGAACCCAGGAGAACTGCCAAGACGCCATTTCAGCCCCCGGCTTTGCTGGGGGGTTGCCTAGCGAGAAAGTATCGCGACGGTTTTCTCCAGCATAGTAGCACTGCGGCATTCTTAACCCCCCGGCAAAGCCGGGGGCTGAAATATTCTCCCCAGCAAGGCCGGGGCCTGAAATGGCGGATGTTTGGCGACAGGTTCTCCCCTCGCAGGACCTCAGCTGCCGTTACAACCGACATGCCCCCCGCAATCGGTCATCCAAGGCGTCATAAATTCATCCCCTTGTTGAAAAAACGCCTCATTTCTTCTACTTGGCGTTACATTTTATCAACGAACTGTTCGCATGTGAAAGCGACCTGGCACCCGGTGTGAAATTCATGTCCTGGCGACTACTATTTTCGAGATTTCTGCCCCTGGCTGCGCTCGTGGGTTCGGCGCTGGCTGGTGGAGGCTGCGCTGGGCTGCGACTGCCGCGGATCGATCCGACTGGCGAGCGGGTGTTCGTCTGGCCGCGAGACCAAGTACCAGCGGCCCCGGCCCTATCTGCCAACCCGTTTGGCAATGCCTTGGCACCCCCGGTGCTGACCGATCCGGTCTTTCCGCAACCGCCGCAGTTCGCTCAACCGAATCCGATCGCAGTAGGGCAGCCCATTCTTGGGGGAGTCGCTGGGGGAGCGGTCGGAGGCGCTTTCCCCGTTGCACAAGACAAACTGACCATTACGCCCGAGCGCGTGTTGGCGCCAGTCGGCAGCGAAGTGCTGCTCCGCACGGGCATCTGCACCGCCGAAGGGTTTTTGCTGGCCGATCAACGCATCGAGTGGACTCTATCAGGCCAAGACACGGGCGAGATCGTCGAGCTGGGTGGGCGAGGTTGGCTCCAGCCGCCGCTGCTGCCGTGGAACCAGGGCAAGAAACGCGACAACCACTTCGCCACGGGCTACACCGCCTCGGTGCCGCTTTGCATCACGCGAGGCACCGCCGACCCGGCAGACGACGTGCAGGTTCGGCGGGGCGATGCATGGGTCAGCGTCACCTCGGCTACCGAAGGGACCAGCCATGTGACGGCACTGGCCCGGGCGGTCGAATCATGGCAACATCGGCGTGCGACGGCGACGATCTATTGGGTCGACGTGCAATGGACCTTCCCACCGCCAACGGTATCTGGCAGCGCAGGGCAGCAGGTTTTGACAACGACCGTAACCCGGCAAACCGACAGCCAGCCGCTCGAAGGGTGGCTGGTGCGTTACGAAGTGGCAGGCGGTGGCGGGACGCTGGCGGGCGGCGGGTCGTCCCAGGTGGTCGAAGTGCTCACCGGTGCCGATGGCAAGGCAAGCGTCGATGTGACACCCACCGGTTCGTTCGGCAGCTCGCAAATCAATACGCAACTCGTCCGCCCGGCGCGATGGGGCGGCAGCGACTCGCCCCGGCTAATCATCGGCAGTGGCACGACCACGATCAACTGGAACGACACGTCGCCCTATTTGTCGTCGCCCGAGGATTTCAGCACGTTGATTCCCACCTATCCTATTCCCGGCCCCATTTCCGGTAACGGAGCCACGCAACCCCTCGGACCGACTCCCACCACGCCGCCGCCAGCCCTTCCCGCCTCTCCGGCACGAAAGCCGAGGCTGGAAGTGGAAATCAGTGGTGCAACCACCGCACAAGTAGACGGGCAGGCGACGTTCGACGTGTTGATTCGCAATTCGGGCGATGGCAAGGCGACCAATATCGTGCTAACCGACCGTTTCGACCCGGGTCTTCGTCATCAGAACGATACAAACCGGGAACTTGAAATCAAAAACACAGGCATTGGGAATCTGTTTCCTGGTGGTTCGAAATCGCTCCAAATTACTTTTGACGTTTTGCAAGCAGGCCGACTTTGTCACGACGTGTCGGTAACCTGTAGCGAAGGCTCGCATGATCAAAAACGGGCCTGCATCGACGCGGCGAACCCTCCCCTCCCGTTGCAGCCAGCGCCGATCACCCCGCCAAGCGGACCTGCAAGAATTCCGCCAGCCGCGGTGGCAGGCAGTCTGCTGATGGATATCACCTCCTACAACAACCCAGCCCGCGTAGGCACCAGGGCCACGTATCAAATCGTTGTACGTAATGCATCCACCGTGATCGATAAACAAGTGACTCTCCGTGTCCTCTTTCCCCCAGAGCTTGCTCCCGACGTCTCAGCCATCAAGACCGACAATGTTCTATTCCGACTGGTGGGCAACGAAGTGCGATTCGATCCCGTGGCCACGCTGAGAGCCGACGAGCGGCTCAGTTTCACGATCGTCGCCAATGTCAAGCAACCAGGCGGCGGTGATATCGTGGCCGATCTGGTCAGTCGCAACATGCCTCAAAAGCTACGGAAGATAGAAAAGGTGGAGATTATCCGCTAGTGCTTTGTCACCGCTTAATTTTCGGGTTGGGTGCCACTGCTGGCTTGCCCAGCAGTGCCTGACTAGCCCTTAATCACAGGACTCCTGATCTCATCGGAATCCTAGGTGACACCTTTTTCCGGTTCTCCGAGGGTATAGCTGAGTCGAAACTCGGTGCCAGGGAAGGTATATTCGGCGGCGTTGAGGTGGTCGAGCAGGTGTTGAATTGCTCGGTTCGAACGGGGATTGGCTAGCGTATGAATACGCACCTCCAGCACCTTGGTGTCACGGTGTGGGGTGATGTCTGCGTTGGATCGAAACAAGTCGCGAAGTAACGAACGAGAATCGTCTTCGCGATGAAGGGATTCACGCAGCAAGCCGGACATGGCCGTTTCCGCTCGGTAGGCCACCAACTTCACCGTGTCGGTCAAACGCTTCCGACTCGGAGCCAAACGCTCGAACTTCGCATCCTCCGGGAATTGGTCCCACTCCAAGTGTTTCGGTGTGGAGTTCATCGGCTCCCTTAACGAATTCACCTCGTGTTCGAACTGCTCGATCTGTTCCCGTAAGTCAGCTTTCTGCTTTTCCCATTTGGCTGCTTCCGCGTCATCGACTTCGCTCTTTAGCGTCAAGGCCGCGAACCGAGCTTGAGCGCAGAGTTGTGCGGTGAACATGCGAAAGGCGCGCAGATCACCCTCGGCGTGTTGGAATACGGGCTGGACGCCGCAGAGATAGAACCATTGTCCCTTCTGCCGCACGACACTCATCAAATCACTGATGCGAGTAGCATCCTCTGCAATCAGCGGTAATAATGCTTGCGGAATTGTGGCACTTTCTTCCTCAAGGAGTGCAATCCAAACGAGGTGGAAGGTGTCATTTTTACTTCCGGATCAGACCAGCAACAGCATCTCCCTTTCGTCAACGCAACTTCTTCAAGAGCACGGACTTGCACAAACAGACACGCTGGCAAGCCAACAGACGAGATCAGGAGTCCTGAATTTGTTAATTCGCAAAGATTCCTGTGCCATACCAAATGCCTTTGCGGCTGCGACGGATGTCGTAGCCAAATAGACGATGCCGACTTCGAACCGCTCGCCAATGACCGGAGGAATAACGCCAACTGGCGACACAGTCGAGGCACGAGTCGATCATGTTCTGATGAGGCCAGCTTTCCGCCACCACTTCCGAGGCGGTGTTGGCGGATACTTGCGCGCGTATCTGGTGAAAACGAGATTCCCACTGGTGATGGCCTTGCAAGTCGAGATTGGCTTGATGCTGGGAATGACTGGCAGCGGCGTGGGCCAATTGCGGATCTTGCTCGCCTGAAGTGCTGGCGGGTTGTTCGGGATGAATCCGAACCGCCCAAATCATCGTTCGTTGAGTAATGGTTCCCGGTGGTAAATCTAAAACGACCGACAAATAATTATCCTGCCAGCGATAGTATTTTCCTTGCGTAAATGGAAAGGCGCTGACGACTCTGCCGTAGTGCTCGGCCTCTTGGTGCTTGAGATCGAGCATCGCGATACCCGCTTTTCCTTCCATGTGTGCAAATGCACCATGGCTAATTAGTCGCATCGATTTGCCTTCAAGTGAAATCTCCGTGTCGACAGGCAATCGAGCACGTACAACCCCGCGAAGCTTGTTTTGCAAATGGTCGTTCGTTGCCATGGCTTTATCCAGGTTGTGTTGAGCAAGGTTCTCCTCGACAGGCACAAAGTTGATCAACAACATCCGCTTGGTTTGGCGAGCTGCGCGATAGGCTTTCATGTAATCGGTGTGCCAATCGAGACCGGCAACGACGATCAGCGCATTGGTTGAAATCGGAGATTTGCTTTCGCCCGCAATCGCAAAGCCGCAATTCCAGGAACAGAGCAGTATCAGTGCAACGATTGTTCGTGACATAATCATTTTCTCATTCATCCTTTGCATCGTGGAATTCGTTTAAGAGTCAGCGTTTAAGAGTCAGCACAGTACGGGAATAATCATGATCTTCTCCGAAGTCTGATTGATCGGCAAGCCTCTCGTGCCAGCGGCTAAGGATTCCCAGCAGGGGTTCTTCAGGAATTTTAGCGGCTAGATTTTGGTGTGAAAAGGAGAACTACCAAGCCGCAATCTTAGCCCCCGGCTTTGCCGGGGGGTCGCGGAATGGTCCCCCTCTCTCTACCAAGCAGGACTTTTCCCCGAGAGCATTTTCCCAAAAGCAACATTTTCCCGAAGGCAACCCCCCGGCAAAGCCGAGGGCTGAAATGGGGCTTTTTCATCGCCACTATCAGCAATAGCCACTAAATTTCCTGAAGAACCCCAGCAGGTAAGCGCCAGCAGCCTGTCTATTCAACGTCATAGGCGGTCTCCCCTGTTCTCACTCCTCGCCCCTGTCGGATCCTCACCACGGTACGCCGCTGCCAGCAATTGCACCGTGTGCATTACACGCACACCGCTGCCCAGCTTCGCGAGGTGACTGCGAATCTGAACGATGCACCCGATGTTTCCGGTAACCACAACATCCGGCTCCACGGAAAGGACCCGTCGCGCCTTCTCCTCTCCCAGCCGACCCGCAATTTCTGGCTGATCGATGTTGTACGTCCCCGCCGACCCGCAGCAAAGTTCCCCATCGGGCACCTCAAGCAATCGCACACCGGCAACCCCTACCAAGCAACGCGCGCGGCGAACCAAAAACTTTCTGGGCATGACGCAGATGACAAGCGTCGTGATAAGCAACCCGAATCTCCCGGCCAAACCCCACTGGCCTCTCCATCCCCAACCTCTCCAAAAAAACCGAGATGTCAACGGTCCGTTCCGCCAGTCGACGTGCCTCGGCCTCCTCTTCGGTCCCCTTGAGCACCAACGGATACTCATGCATTCCCGACCCGCACCCCGCCGCGTTGGTCACCACCGCATCAAACGCCACATCATCAAACACCTTGATATTCTGCCGCGCGAAACAGCGTGCCCGACTCGCATCCCCCGTATGCCAAGCCAGCGCCCCGCAACAGACCTGCCCCTCAGGCACCACCACCTCGACACCATTGAGCGAGAGTACCTCGATGGTCGCCACGTTAATCCCCGGCTCCAGAACCTGCTGCGCACAGCCCGCGAGCAATGCCACACGCGCCCGCCGCTCGCCGACCGCTTCGGTCTGTGCTGCAAGTTTCACCGCTCGCGGCAATCGCCCCGGCAACAACTCCAGCATCGGTCGAAACCGACGGGGCAGCAAAGGCCCCAACAACTTCCCAACTCGACTCAACCGCGTCGCCCATCGAAATCGAGTGGGATAGGGCAGGGTCACCGCCGTCATGAACCGAACCAGTCGCTCGATCAAGCCGCGCTTCCGTTTCCCTTCGGCCATGGCGCGAAACGGACTGATCAGTTCCCCATACTCAACACCGCTTGGACAGGCCGTCACGCAGCCCACGCAGCCCAGACACTTGTCTATAAATGGGAGCGCCTCGTCCAGCGTCAGCCCACCCTCGAGCACTTCCTTCATCAGGTAAATCCGCCCACGTGGCGAATCCATCTCCTGCCCCAGCACGTTGTACGTCGGACAGGCCGGCAGACAAAACCCGCAGTGGACACACGTCTCCACCGCCCGAACCATCGGGCCACCCGCTGCACCATGCTGTTCTGATAAAATCGTGTGCTGCATTATCTAGCTCAAGCGGTTAGCGGTTAGCATTTAGGAACGGCTCAGTGATAACTTCGGCGTAGTCAAATACCGAAGTTATTGTTAAGCTATCCCTTAGCCGGAAAGATTTCGTGAGCAACTTCAAGATTCCCCTCTGGCTAATAGCTAACCGCTAATAGCTATACGACTGAATTCTTGCAAATCCAACTAAAGGTATACTGTTTCCGCGCTGCTGCCTAAGCAAATTCCGGGAACCGGCCCCCTGGGTCAAGCGCCTCCTTAATCCTTTTCCGAAAGACTCTCGACCGATCTGAACCGATCAGTCGCTGCCCTGTCCTTCCTCGCACCACCAGCCCCGGTAATTCCATCTCCTCAAACGGCCCATCCAACCTCTCAACATCCTGCTGATCAGAAAAACAAATCCACACGACATTTCCACCCACGCTATACCGTCGCTTCATTCCAAGCCCTTCGAGCATTTCATCGACTCGAACCAAATCTCCTGGTCCAATCGCCACCTTCATCAACCCTTCATCCCCCGCCCAAGCAAACTCCTGTGCATCGTTCCAAATCTCAATCCCCGCATCTCCCTGAACAACTTCCGAGGAAAGCGAAAATGCCCGCACCAGCCGCTCTGCGCGCGGAGCCAGCGCTGCCGCATCTCCACCCAATCGCACGAGCACCCGGTCGGTCGGCCAATAGTCGAGCGCATCGACCTCAAAGGGACTCCCCGCCAACCGATTCATCAAGCTGGCCGCCTCAGCCGCACCATCCACCCGACACTCGAGCGTCCGATATTCCGGTGGATTAGGAAAGACTTTGAAGGTCAACTCTGCCAGAATCCCAAAACAGCCGAGCGACCCGCAAAACAACTTCGGCAAATCAAACCCTGCCGCGTTTTTTACCACGTTCCCACCCCCACGGAGCAGTTCGCCTTGGGCATCCACAACTCGGATCCCCAAGAGAAAATCTCGCACTCCTCCATAGCGCATCCTCCCCGGTCCGCTCATTCCCATCGCCACCGTCCCACCAAGCGTTGCCCCGGCCTCAACCCACGGCGGATCAAACGGCAGATACTGACCATGCTCCGACAACACTTCTGCGATCTCCGACAACCGCGTTCCCGCCCACGCCGTAAACGTAAACTCACCTGGCTGATAATCGACAATCCCCGCAATCCCTTCCATCTCGATCACCGTCTCATCATCTCCCCCGTCACCAACCCACTTCGTCCCCCCACCTCGGACCACCACCCGCGAAACCGACCGCACCGCCTCAACCAGTTCCTTTGCACTTTCAGGATGAATTAACATCAAGCAGCATTCCTATTCAAGACGGGGGGAGGGGTGGGTAGTGGCTTAGCAGCCTGTTGAAAAAGTACATCCGTAGGCCGGAACAAGCCCTGCGCAGTTCCGGCATAGCCCAAGTCTGCAGGTATATGAGTGCCGGAACAGCGCTACCGCTCGTTCCGGCCTACAAGTCTGAAGTGTTTTTAATGGGTCAAAAATAAAACGAGATGAACATGTGGCAATCAACTCCGAAGGAGTGGCTCTATGTCAGCCCAGGGTGGAGCGATGTGAGCCATAGCGAACATTCGCACAATCCTGGGTAACGAATCACATCAACATCATAACCCCGAAGGGGTGGCCCTAGATTTCGCAAGTTCCAACCAATTCGTTAGGACCGCCCCTTCGGGGTTTTTACTGGCATCTTCCATTGCATCCCAGGGTTCCGTAAATGTTCGCCAAGCTCACATTTTCTCCACCCGGGGCTAATTTAGGTTCATCCCTTCGGGGTTGAAAGACCATTCTCATGTTTGAGAAAGAAACCGACAACATACCAACCGTTTGTCGAGAAACTGCTTCAGATGGCTGAAGCACACTTATCCAGGGTGCGCTGCGCGACCCCGGGCTTTGGAGTTCAACACCTTCGGTGTAAGGATCAGATCATAACGCCAATTGAAATGCGGAATTTATTTTTGAGCCATCCCTTACTCCCGCGAAATGACCCCCTTTTTCTCCAGCGGATGAAGTCCATGCATCGTGAGCACGGGCGCTCCCTCTCCCGGAAACATTTTTCCTCGATTTGCAATTTCTTTCGGATCCGCTGCCCGCCTCAGTTTTTTCATTGTCTCAATCTCCCTCTCACCAAACATCGCAGGCAGAAATTCCCGCTTCTCCATCCCAATGCCATGCTCTCCGGTAATCGATCCCCCCAACTCAATACAAAGCCCAATGATCTCCGCCGCCAGCGCCTCAGCCCGCTCGAGCGCCCCCGGCTGCCGACCGTCGTAGAGAATCAGCGGATGGAGGTTCCCATCTCCCGCATGAAACACGTTCGCCACGCGAATCTCATGCGTCTTCGACAACTGCTTGATTCGCTTCAGTGCGTACCCAAGTTTCCCCCGCGGCACGACGCCATCCTGGACGATGAAATCGGGGCTGATCCGACCCACTGCGGAAAACGCGCTCTTTCGACCGGTCCAAATTCGCATCCGCTCCTCCGCATCCTGCGCAATGCGAACCTCCTTCGCCCCGCTGGCGTCAATCAACTTCGCCAGCCGCTGTTTCTCATACTCAACTTGCTCCGCCATTCCTTCCAGTTCAACAATCAGTACCGCTTCCACATCCTTCGGATACCCTGCGTCGACTGCCGCTTCGGCCGCTTCGATCGCCAAGCGATCCATGATCTCCATCGCCCCCGGCAAGAGCCCTGACGCAACGATCTGCCCTACCGCGTCGCCCGCCTGCTCCAGCGTGTCGTAGCCGGCCAAAACCGTGTGATAAACCTCTGGCCGCGGCAGCAGCCGCAGCGTGATTTCCAGTGCAATACCGAACAATCCCTCCGACCCAACAAAAAAACCGGTCAGATCAGGCCCTACGCTTTCCAGCGAACCAGACCCCATCTCGACTATCTCTCCATCGGCAAGCACCGCTTTGATCCCCAACACGTGATTCGCCGTCATCCCATACTTCAGACAATGCGCTCCGCCCGAATTAAACGCCACGTTGCCCCCGATCGTGCAGACCTGCTGACTCGATGGGTCTGGCGCATAATAGAGTCCATCCCCCTCAACCACCCGGCTCACCGCTAGGTTAATCACCCCTGGCTCAACCACGACGATGCGCTGTTGCTTATCAACACGCAGAATCCGATTCAACCGGTTCAGCGCGATCACCAACCCATCCTTAATCGGTAGTGAACCACCGGACAGGCTTGTCCCGCTCCCCCGCGCAACAAACGGAACTCCGTGCTCATGACACATCCGCACCGCCGCCACAACCTCCTCAGTCGTGCTGGGAATCACTGCCGCGCCGGGCCTCTCCGAAAACGCCGTCAGCGCATCGGACTCGAATGAGGCAAGCTGCGCATTACCAAGCAGCAACCGGTCTTCCGGAAACATTCGTCGTAACCCAGCAATGAGTCCTTGCAAATCCATCCGGTCCTCTTTTTCACACCACGATTATTTCAGCAGCTCACCCAGCGCCCCGAGCAACAGCAACACATGATTCCGCGTCGACGACTCACCCATCAATCCGACCCGCCACGCCTTTCCCTTAAACGGCCCAAGCCCCGCACCAATCTCGATGTTGTACTCGTTGAGCAGCGCGTTGCGCACGCCCGCATCATCCACCCCCTTGGGCACGTGTACCGCGTTGAGCATCGGCAGCGAATGTTTGGGGATATAGCTCAGTCCCATAGCCTCCAGCCCCTCGCGCAAGAACCGATGATTCGCCGTATGGCGTGCGAACCGCGTCTCCAGCCCCTCTTCCAACACGACCCGCAGCGCCTCGTACAACGCGTAATTCATGTTGATCGGTGCCGTATGGTGATAAACCCGATCCGACCCCCAGTACTGGGCTACCATGTTCATATCGAGGTACCAGGACTGCACCTTTGTCTTACGATTTCGGATTACCTTCTCGGCCGCCGCCGAAAAGGTCACCGGCGCCAAGCCGGGCGGACAGGAGAGACACTTTTGCGTCCCGCTGTAACATGCATCGATCTGCCAATCGTCGACCTTCAGCTCGGCTCCTCCCAGCGAAGTCACCGCATCGACCAAAAAGAGCGCCCCTGCCTCATGCACGAGCTTTGATATCTCTTCCAAAGGCTGATGGGCGCCTGTCGAAGTTTCCGCGTGAACGATCCCAACCACTTTCACGTTCGGATGCGCTCGAAGCGCTGCCTCCACGGCATCCGTCTCAATAATCTGCCCCCAATCTGCCTCAACCGTATGCACCGTCGCGCCGCAGCGCTCCCCCACATCCTTCATCCGACCGCCGAACACGCCGTTCACGCAAACCAACATCTCATCTTCCCGCTCAATCAGATTACAGACCGTCGCCTCCATCCCTGCGCTACCTGTCCCCGAAACGGCAAGCGTCAGATTGTTCTTCGTCTGAAACACCTTCTGTAACATCGACCGCGTCTCATCCATGATTTTCAAATAAAGCGGATCGAGATGGCCGATCGTCCCCACCGACAGCGCTCGCAACACCCGATCCGAAACATCACTAGGTCCCGGCCCCATCAAAACCCGCCGAGGAAACTTAATCTCAGAATAACCGTTCGACATAGAAAACACTCCAAAAAAATCCACTTTAACCACAAACGCAAACCCACCTCGCAGTACGATTGCACGACAGCCCCTCGACAAAGAAATTGTAATCGTTCACAGATTTGTATTCAATGGTTACACACAGCGGTCACGAATTGCGTTTTGGCTGTCCGTCACTGGCTATCGGCTACCGGCCGTTGGTTTTCGGCCAGAGAGCCTATCTTTTTCTGGCCGGTAGCCGGTAGCTTCGTGACGCAGGGTGGCCAAAAATAGCGCGTGCAATTAATCTGGCAATTCGTACAATGAGGCTCGTTGTTTGTGCCTGAGTGTGAGAAGCGACTTACGGTTGGTCGTTGGGCGGCGCTGCATGTGTGTCGTACTAACAGAGCACCGGTTTCCCGGGGACCGGAATGACAGACCGACTGGGCCGTGAGGTACTCGCAAAGGCACGCCCCGATGGGGCCCCATCTATTTTCTTTGCGGTAAGAAGATTTGTGTTACAATGAGCACGGCGCTCACTGGGACACACAGGAGAGGTAGTCTCCTACTTGTGACGCAGGTAAAATATACTGCAACACGAAAACGAAAAAGAGACCACAAAAATCAATTACCAAATGTCAAACAATTCTCAATCAACAAATGTCTTTCTAGGCATTCTGTTTATTGCGATTTGTTTGGAGTTTGTATTTTTCTATTTGATATTTCTCACCTCAATGGCACGTATCCTTATCACGTCTGGCCCCACGCGGCAGTATCTCGACCCGGTGCGTTTTTTAACCAACGCTTCTAGTGGCCTGATGGGAAAATCGCTAGCCGAAGCGGCGCTTGCGGCGGGGCACGAGGTGGTGATTGTTTCGGGGCCTGTCGAACTCAGCTATCCTGCTGCCGCGGAAATTCTCTCGGTTGTTTCCACCGAAGAGATGCTCGACGCGGCGCGCGAGGCGTTTGAGCGATGCGACGGCCTGATCGCCGCAGCCGCCCCGTGCGATTATCGGCCGGTGCATGTGGAATCTGGCAAGATCGCCAAGACGGGCGAGCCGTTGCGGATGAATCTTGTCGAAACCGACGACATCGTCGCAACGCTTGCCGCAGACAAAGGCAATCGCTGGGTTGTCGGCTTCGCCTTGGAAACCGACGACCATCGTCTGAAAGCACTGGCCAAATTGGAACGGAAGCACTGCGATCTGATCGTCTCCAACGGCGTCGAAGCGATGCATGCTACCGAAAATCAGGTGGAAATCATCAGCCCTGCTGGCGAAGTGCTCAAACAGGTTGCCGGTTCTAAACTCCACGTCGCCCAACAAATTCTTGCCGTGATCGAGGATCAACTCATAAGCCGCGATTCATCTCCGCAGGAAGGAACCAGGACTCACCGGCAATAGGAATTCAGAACCGCAAACAGCGCCTGCAACCATTTTGATCCATCTGAAAAATCCGTTAAGCTGCAAATCCTACGACCTCAATTTCAGCCCCTCGCTGAATTGCTTCCTCTGCCTGCGAGAGCACTTGCTCTGTCACCTTGCCAGACAAGTAATGCTCCTGACAGTTTTCGCAGACATCTGCTGGGACGTTCTTAATCACAACAATCGATTCGTCCCGCTGCAAAGTCACAAATACCTGACCAGGCTGTGTCTGGCCTTGCTTGCAAATCACACAATTCATGGTGCGTTCCTCATATCAAAATCTTCGGACCATAATTCCGGATCAGGTTCATAGACGGTCACTACAACGCACACACCCGTCTTCGACTTCCGAGCAACAACGACGTGTATCGGCCGTCCTTTAACAAAATCTAGCACCAAACAACTTGGGTAGGGTCGATCTTCTGGATAATCCGCAATAACTTACCCCGCAACCGTTCACGGGATGGGAGAAAAATGAACCACGAAGAGCACGAAGGACACAAAGAATAGAATTCTATTTTTCGTGAGGCTATCCAATCAAGTCGATGAGGATGCAAATTTAGCCTATTTAAGGTGAATAGAAGAGAACCACAAAATAGACGAAACACACGAAAGAGAGGGTTTTGCGAATACTGTTGGGCAAGTCTTTCCGCTTCAAATCCTGCGATCCTACTCTCGCACTTTTTTCGTAGTTTTTGTCTCTTTTGCGGTTTTCCTCCGAATGGGTTTTCCGTTTGAGTTCGCTGAGAAGCAGGAGCAAGCGATTTGTCCTCTGACTTTTTCGTGCTCTTCGTGTCCTTTGTGGTTCAATATTTTTCATTCCGTGAACGGCTACCTTTCTCCGAATGAATCACAATTCCACGTCATTCGGCTCGATTTTTCGAGCAAACATTTGCCGGACTGCATGGCCACTGAATTCGATCTGGCTCTGCTCCATTCTATCACTCACTGAAACAAAAGGCTATTGTCTACGAATCCCAGGCGAACCCGTCCGGCTTTGGCATGGTCCCTAAGGGCGAGCGGCAAATGAAATCTTCCCGTAGCCGAAGTCGCCAGACTTTGCCAATCACTTGCGAATGGTCCCATGGCAGGTCGACCGGCTAACCAGTATACTCGCTAGTTTCAGCCAACGCACGGCCATCATTCCAGATTAGCGCACTCGTCAAAAAGGTAGTTCCTCAGGAATTTTAATGGCTAGATTTTGCAGTGGTATAAGGAGAATGTCCAAGCCACAATTTCAGCCCCCGGCTTTGCCGGGGGGTTGCGCAACAGTCCATCTTTCCACCAAGTAGAGCATTTCTCCGCATGACATTTCCTCCAAAAGCAACGTTTCCCTGAAGGCAACCCCCCGGCAAAGCCGGGGGCTTAAATGCTTTCTTCGAACGGTAGCCGCTAAATTCCCTGAAGAACCAAAAAGGCAAAGCAAACACAATGGTCCGAGTTGCCGTTCTAGGTGCGACAGGCTACACCGCCCGAGAGTTACTCGGGCTGTTGCTGCATCATCCGCAGGTCGAAATTACCGCGCTCACCACACGGCAGGAGACCAAGCCCCATGTGGCCGAGGTGCATCCGTCGCTCCGCGGGCGGCTCGATATGTCATTGGAAAACCTGTCGCCGGCAGAAGTCGCCGAGCGGGCCGATTTTGTGTTTAGCTGTTTGCCGCATGGGGCAAGTGCCGAGATTGTCTGCCAACTGCTCGACAACAAACAGCAGAGTACGAACTGTCGCGTCATCGATTTCAGTGCGGATTATCGGCTCGATGATCCGGAGATTTACACCGAGTGGTACCAAGTTGAGCATCCCGACCCTGACCGAATGACGAAAACTGTCTACGGCTTGCCGGAGTTGTATCGGGAGTCGATCCGCGGTGCCAAGCTGGTTGCCAATCCGGGCTGCTATCCGACCGCGGCGATTTTGGCGTTGGCGCCGTTGCTGAAAGCGGGCGTCATTGCTCCGCGCGGAATTGTGATCGATGCCAAAAGCGGCGTCAGCGGTGCCGGTCGATCGCCAAAACCGCATTTGCATTTTCCCGAGTGCAACGAAAACCTGCTGCCCTACAGCCTGGGAACCCATCGGCACACGCCGGAAATTGATCAGGTGCTTAGCAACTGGGCCGAGGTGAAAACGAACGTGGTTTTTACTCCACACCTGATACCGATGGACCGTGGAGAACTGATCACCGCCTACGCAGATGCGGCTGAAGAGATGACGACCGATCGACTGCTCGACTTGCTGCGTAGTCATTATGCGGACGAACCGTTTGTGCGCGTTGTCGACCATTTACCAGGCACGAAAGATGTTGCGCATACTAACTTTTGTGATATGACGGTCCGTAGAGTTCGCGGCAAGGTGGTGGTTGTCAGCGCGATCGACAACCTTGTCAAAGGCGCATCGGGGGCGGCAGTGCAAAATTTTAATTTGATGGCTGAATTCGATGAAACGACAGGGATTTTGTAGTGATGAGTGATGAGTACACATTGCCGGAACTGCGCGGAGCTTGTTCCGGCCTACCAGTTAAAGTATTACGTTAATAGTATTCCCCACGTGACAATTTGAACTATGAAAAATCAACTCCCCAAGGGCTTCCGCGTTGCGGGCGTCTACTCAGGCGTGAAAAGCTCACCCGAAAAAAAGGATCTCTCGCTGATTGTTTCGGACGCATCAGCCGTGACGGCGGGCGTTTACACGCAGAACGTCGTGCATGGGGCACCGGTAAAGCTTAATCGTCGGCGCACGCCGAGTGATTCGATTCGGGCCGTGGTGATCAATTCCGGCGTGGCGAATGCCTGCACGGGCGACCAAGGTTTTCGCGATGCACTGCGGATGGCGCAAAAAGTAGCCGAGGTTTGTTACTTCGACGAAGAGCAGGTGTTGGTTATGTCGACCGGTGTGATCGGCGAGATGTTGCCGATGGAAAAAATATGCCGGGGCATCGACGATGCAGCAGCACGCATAGCCGCGGACGCCGACTCGCTTGTCGCGGCAGCTCGCGGAATGATGACGACCGACACGCGACCGAAAATCGCCTGTCAAGCGATTGAGTTGGACGGCGTTGCAACTTGCATCACCGGCATTGCCAAGGGGGCGGCCATGATCGGCCCGAACATGGCAACGATGCTTGCCGTAGTGTTGACCGACGCGGCTTTGAACGTCGAGGATACGCAAGCGATGCTGAAAGATGCCGCGGACGAATCGTTTAATTGCATCAGTGTGGAAGGCCACACCAGCACGAGCGACACGGTGCTGCTACTGGCCAACGGTACTGCCGGCGGGCCGGTGCTCTCGGGCAAGGCCAAAGCAGCATTTCAAGCAACGCTGGTCGAGGTATGCGAAGACTTGGCCCAATCGATTCCTGCCGATGGCGAAGGGGCGACGCATTTGATCACGATCGAAGTGCATGGTTGCAGCACCCGGGATGACGCCCGAAAAATCGCTAGAACTGTTGCCAACAGCCCTTTGGTGAAAACGGCCGTGGCGGGAGCGGACCCCAATTGGGGCCGCATCGTCTCCGCCGCGGGGTATGCTGGAGTAGCGTTCGACGCCGACAAAATCAGTCTCCACGTCAACAGCCATTTGCTGTACGAACGGGGAGTGCCGTCGTCGTTCGACGCGGAAAAGGTTTCGGCATCGATCCGAGATGACCGCAACACGAGCATCGTCTTGCTATTGGATGAAGGAACTGCCTCGGCTCGATTTTGGACCACCGATCTCACCGCCGAATACGTGCGATTGAATGTCGAGTATCATACGTAGTAGTTGGTGGTTGGTGGTTAGTGGCCTCACCGATTGCGTCACGTACACGTCGTACACGTACACGTGTACGAGCACGGTCACGTGTACGAGCACGGTCACGTGTACGAGCACGTGTACAGAAACCAAAGTCTAACTGCCTATGAATATTGCTTGGCGACGAGTACGACGTGGTGCTACTCTCGTGGGAGCGGTGCTTTGTTTGGCGGTTGTCTCGCATCACTGGCTCACGGATGCGCCTTGGCTACAGTCGGCCTACTGGACTGTGATTACGCTTTCCGGCGTAGGTTACACACAAGAGACGCCCGAGAGCGTCGGCCCCGCCAGACAGATTCAAACGATTGCCATCATCCTGGTCGGAATGCTGGCGGTCGGGTACACCTTGGGGATGTTGTTCCAGCTTCTGATGGAAGGTCAACTAGAACGTTTGAGGGGAGTCCGGCGGATGAAGCGGCAAATTGATCAACTGAATGGACATGTGATTGTCTGCGGTTTTGGCCGAATGGGTCGAAATTTATCAGCCCGGTTGGCCCAGAAGAAGTTGCCGTTTGTGGTCGTCGATTCGCATGCTGAAATTGTTGCCGAAGCAATGGCCATGGAATATCTTGCGATGGAAGGCGACGCCACCGACGAAGAGGTGCTGCAAAGCGTCGGCATCGAACGCGCCAAAACAATTGTCACCGCGCTACGTTCCGACGCTGACAATGTGTTTCTTACCCTAACCGCTCGCAATCTGAATGCCGACTTGCGTATTCTAGCACGAGGTGAACAAGCCAGCACCGAAAAAAAATTGCACCAAGCCGGTGCCAATCATGTCGTGATGCCGTCGGTGATTGGGGCTCAGCGAGTTGCCGACATGATTGTCAAGCCACATGCAGCCGCCCTGATGTACCGCGTGGCCGACCATTCCTCGCTCAGCGCCGATCTGGAAGAACTTACGGTCGCCACAGGAAACCGACTCATCGGACAATCGATACGCGAAGCCGACCCAAGCCGCCAATTTCAGTTGCTGATTGTTGCCATACGTCGTGCCGATGGGGAGCTGACACTCAATCCTGATGCCGATCTACAATTCGCTGCGGGCGACACGCTGATCGTTCTCGGCGAGATGGAAAATATCTTGGAATTTTGTAAGGTGTATGATATTCAGTAATCAGGTGGGGGAAATGATGAATGATGAATTGCAAAGGACAAACAAATCACGATATCAGCCGTTCCAAATTCAGCCCCCGGCGCAAGCCGCGGGGCTATGGTTTGAAAGATAGATGATTTGGAACTACTGACATTGTCATTTGTCATTTGCCATTCGTCCTCCTTCACCCCTTCGTTGCCACAACCAGAAAACTTGGGGGCAGCGATTCGAAGCGAATTCGATCGAGCTGATCGGTTCCACGCGCCACATTGATCATTCGCACTTGCACCTGCGAAGTATGCTGCGTGATCGCTTGGCGCAATTCGTGCAAGCCCTCGATGCTAACGACATTCGCCACCAACTTCCCGCGAGAGCGTAGCCGACCAAAAGCCTGCTCGGCGATGCGCGCAATTTCTCGGCCGCTGCCTTCGATAAACACCGCATCGGGATCGGGTAAGTCGCGCCACGCTTCCGGCGCTTTGCCCAAGATGGGGGTCACGTTGCTCACGCCAAACCGCTCAGCATTTTGGCGTATCAATTGTTCGTCTTGGGCATCTTGCTCGATCGCAAAAATCTTTCCCGCCGGGGCCAGTTGGGCAGCTTCCACGCTGATCGATCCGCAACCTGCTCCCACATCCCACACCACGCTACGAGAGAGCAATGCCATCTGGGCAAGCGCCACAGCCCGCACTTCGGCTAGCGTGAGTAGGCCCTGCTTCGGTTTTGATTGCACAAACATTTCGTCCGGATTGCCAAACAGGCTACGGCCAGAGAGATCGCGCGGTCGGTCGGGTGCGTCTGCCGTTCGGACCAAGATCATGACGTTTAGCGCGTCAAACGATTGTTGTGCAATTTCTTGAAGCGAGCCACAAGTAACACGTTCGTCGCGCGCGCCAAGGTTTTCACAAACATAGGCCGTGAAGTAATCGATCTGTCGCTGGACGAGCGCAGCAGCCACGTCGGTCGGCGTGCATTGGTCTGTCGTGAAAAGCCCAACCTTCTCCGCTGTTCGGATGCGTTCGGCCACCTCCTCCAGCGAATGGTTTGCCAGGTTCGAGAGATACGCTTCGTCCCAACTTTCTTTCACACGAGCAAAAGCCAACTGCATGCTGCTAACATGCGGAACAATTTCGCAATGATCGCTTCCCAGCCGATCACACAAAAAACGAGCCAATCCATAAAACAGCGGATCGCCCGTCACCAGCACCACCACATTCGTCGTACTTTTTTCTCCGATGCGATCCAGCAATAGCTCCAGATTGCTCCCTAAGACGAGGCGTTCCCCTTTCGACTCAGGAACCAGCGCCAGCGTCCGCTCGTCGCCGGCGATTAGATTTGCGTTAAGAACCAATTGCCGCACTGTTTCACTGGCAGCATTCAAGCCGTCGCTGCCGATGCCGACGATTGAAACTTGGGGGGAGTGGTTGGCCATGGTCTTATGCGCAACTATTAAACTGGAAAACACTTTACATTTTAATCAAAACCTTAAAACCTTCTTGTGAAAAGTGGAGGTCCCCAGTCAACACTTCACGAATATTCTCGTTTCTCATAACGTTCATGGAAATGCAATCGGTCAAACTATATTGCTTATCATGACGGTTTTCAAAATGCGATAGACCCGATAAAAATCCTATACGAGATTGGAGAATAACTCGAACTTGAGAACTGGATAGGATCGCTCGTACCATTCGTATGGTCGTTCTGCGCAGATTACTACCTCCTTTGCTTAAGGCATTAACAAATTCCGTTAACACTTCGTCGGTAGTCACCAACTCCACATCGCCTAACTGATCACGTGCTTCACGTGCCGCATTGCCCCATGAATCACTTGGTCGAGCGATGGCAATCCAATAGAATGCGTCAGCAAAAACTGATTTCATTCCGAATGATTTCCGTATAAGTAATGATCTAGATTGACGGCCAAGTCTTCTGGTAGCATCTGCCACTCATGCGACGGAATCTCCGCAGCCAACTCGGCAATCTGGTCTTCGATCGAATCTTTCGTACTTACTTGGGATTTCTGGCCTGGACTTTTGCACGTTTGATTGTTCTTTGGCTCCGAGACGATCTGCAACTCAACTTGGCATCCCTCGGGTAGTGCAATAGGTTCTACAGGGTGGAATACTCCCGCTTCGAACGTAGCATGAATGATATTCATATTTACCACCACATTATTTTTAACATGACCTGGAATAACCATGCTACTATTATCAACCGTATGTCAAGAAAACTCAAGGCCGCGCGGTATCTTTCAAGCGAGATACTCAAAGTCGAGAAAACGCGGTTAGCCGCCGGCGCAAGCCCGCGGTTTTTTCCTAGGAAACCGCGGGCTTGCGCCGGCGGCTAGAACGGAAATAAAGACTTTGCAGTTTCCATGCACAGACTTCTTTCAGGCGGAAACATAGCAAACCAACGAGTGGTGCGCTAGCAGCAGCTTATTCTTGGCGGGGAGTCGTGGCCCATCGGCTCCAGGATAAATATCCTCTGGCGATGGCGCGGCGGTGTCAATCAGCAATCGCCACTTCCGCGTGAGCACTGATTTTGGAATAACAAACTCCTGCGGTTCGCCGCCCGCGTGCATTAGTAGCATGATGTCATGGGCTGCCGGGTCATCAAGCCCTGAAGTTCCAAAGACGCACATCAAACTGTGATAAGTAGTTTCCCATTGAATCGGTTGTCCATCGACACCATACCAACTAGCATCGGGCAAATCGCCGTTGCTGTCGGGTTGGCCGGTAAGAAACGTCAAACGCCGGACATTGGGTTGCGACTTTCGAAATGCGATCAGTCCGTTACAGAAACGGAGCATCTCGGCATTCTGTTTCAACAGTTTCCAATCGAACCAACTCGTGGCATTGTCCTGGCAATAGGCGTTGTTGTTGCCTCGTTGGGTGCGCAACACTTCGTCGCCCGAGACAATCATCGGCGTGCCGTGGCTGAGCAGCAGGGAAGCGATCATGTTTTTGGCTTGCCGTCGGCGAAGTTTCACAATCGCACGCCGCCGCGTAGGTCCTTCGACGCCATAGTTGGCGCTGTAACTGTTGTTGTCGCCGTCATGATTATTTTCGCCGTTGGCTTGGTTGTGCTTTTGTTCATAGCTGACCAAATCGTTGAGCGTGTAACCGTCGTGCGACGTGATGAAATTGATGCTGTCGTACGGATTGCGTCCACTGGGTTGATAAAGATCGGCCGACCCGGATAACCGGGTTGCCATCGGTCCAGCCAATCCCATGTCGCCACGCCAAAAACGCCGGATGTCATCGCGGTAATGCCCATTCCACTCTGCCCAGCGCGTATCGGCAAAGGAACCGACCTGAAACGCCCCTGCCGCGTCCCACGCCTCGGCAATGATTTTTGTATCAGCCAGCATCGGATCTTCGGCAATCAGCTCCACCAACGGTGGATTGGGAATTAGTTCGCCATTCCGATCGCGGCTAAGGATCGAAGCCAAATCGAAGCGGAATCCATCGATGTGATAATTGTAAACCCAATGCCGCAGGCAGTGAAAAATCATCTCGCGGCAGATGGGATGGTTGCCGTTGACGGTGTTGCCACAGCCCGTGTAGTTCTTGTACGTGCCGTCATCGTTGAGCATGTAGTAAACGCGATTCTCCAAGCCCTTGAAGCTGAGTGTCGGGCCAACATGGTTTCCCTCGGCTGTGTGGTTGAAAACAACATCGAGGATGATTTCGATTCCTGCAGCGTGCAACTCGCGAACCATCTCCTTGAATTGCCGAACCTGGTCGCCCGGCTTGTTGCCATGTTGGTATCCTCGATGGGGGGAGAAAAACGCCAACGAATCGTATCCCCAATAATTTGTGTTTTCCGGTTTTTTTCCAAAGGGATCGAGGATCGGGAACTCATGCACGGGCATGAGTTCCACCGCAGTAACTCCCAGCGATTTAAGGTACGGAATCTTGTCCACGACTCCCTGATAAGTTCCAGGGTGTTTTACATTGCTGGAGGTACTACGGGTGAACCCTCGCACATGCATTTCGTAGATGATCGTTTCAGGTAACGGCCTGCGCAACAAACGGTCGCCTTGCCAATCAAAATCTTCGTTGACCACCACACACTTTGGTGGTCGGATAATACCATCGGTGCTGCGCTGAAACTTGCCCGCCAAAGCTCGAGCGTAGGGATCAATCAGCCGTGCTTGGGGATTGAAGCGATGACCATTCTCGGGGTCGTAGGGTCCGTCGGTTTGAAAATGATAAAGTTGCCGTGCTTTGAGTCCCGGAACAAACAGACTCCAAATATCTCCCCAGCGGTCCGTGACTGGGTTGAATTCCACAATGCGGTAGGGTTCGCGATCGGACGGACGCCGGTAGAGCAACACCCGCATGGCGGTGGCGGAGTGGCTATAGACCGCGAATTGCACACCCTCTTCCTGAAGAATCGCCCCGTAGGGGAGCGGATAGCGGAACTGCATGACTCGTTGTGAACTAGGCATGACAATCGGTGTTTGATCTGTGGGGGCGGTTGTCCATTGAGTAAGCATCGAAAGGCGGCTCTCGGGGTGAAGGTCCGGTGTGGTAGTGCTGATATTAGACCTTCGACCGATTGCCTACGGCCGCTTGATATCGCCAGACCGCCATGGCAGAGCTTCGCCCTACGTTATGAGTGCTTCCATCGCTGCGGCCATTGTACTCTACCCGCGCCGGAGCAGTCGCGCCAAACCGAATTCGGATTGCAGGTTGCGGAATGTATCGAATGCGGAATTGGGAATGCGGAATTCCTGTTTTTCATTCCGCAATCCGAATTCCCAATTCCGCATTCGATTTGACATCTCTCGCTAGCACGCCATACAATCGACCTCTTCCACTTAAAAAACTCTTCCTATTCCCATGCAAAAATTAACGTACAAAGATTCGGGCGTCGACCTTCAGACTTATCAAGAGTCGATGGCGCGGCTGCCGCGGCTGCTGAAGCAAACGCATTGTCCCCGGGTTTTGCCTTGGAATAACGGTTTTGCCGGATTGTTCTGCCTCGATTTCCCCGGGGAACTTTTTTCGCGAAATTACGAACAACCGGTGCTAGTCTCCTGTACCGACGGCGTCGGCACAAAGCTCAAAGTCGCCCAAATGGTCGGTCGGCACGATTCGGTCGGCATCGATCTGGTGGCCATGTGCGTGAACGACGCGATTTGCTGTGGAGCGGAGCCGCTCTTTTTTCTTGACTATGTGGCGATGGCCGAGGACGATCCGGCGCTGCTGGAAAAAATTGTCGCCGGAATCACTGCCGGTTGTCTCCAGTGCGATACCGCCTTGGTGGGCGGCGAAACGGCCATCATGCCCGACCTCTATCGCAAGGGCGACTACGACCTGGCCGGGTTCTGCGTCGGCATTGTCGAGCGAAGCCGGCTACTGGATGGTTCGACCATCACCCCGGGCGACACGGTGCTAGGCATCGCCGCGAGCGGCATTCACTCTAACGGTTACAGCCTTGCGCGAAAAATCGTGTTCGAACATGCGGGGCTTGGCGTTGATGACCGGGTGGAATGTTGTGATGGCAAAACGGTCGGTGAGCTGTTGCTGGAACCGACCCGCATCTACGCCCGCGCTATCCGCGATGTACTGAATCACTACAAAGTGAAAACCGTGGTGCATGGCATTGCCCACATCACGGGAGGCGGGTTGCACGAAAACTTATCGCGAATTTTGCCGGCGACGATCGACGTGGAGATCCAGCGAGGCAGTTGGCAGGTGCCGCCCCTGTTCCAGTGGATGCAAGAGTTGGGAGGCGTTGACCAGGAGGAGATGTTCCGCGTCTTCAACATGGGCGTTGGGTTGGCGCTGGTGGTTAGTGATTACTATGCCGAGAGCATACAGCAGCAGCTTGCCAGCAACGGCTTGGAAAGCTGGATCATTGGTCGCTCGGTGAATGGAAATGGTGAGACGCGTTGGGAGAAGTGAGTTGGGAGTTGGGGGGCGCGAGTTAAGGAGAATTCACAACAACTCGCGCCTCGCGCCCCCCAACTCTTACCGAAATGCCGCGGCCCGTTGTAGGCTGCCGGAGCCTGTTGTCGTTGCGGCGTTTGCCATTCCGCCGGTATCATCTCGGGCCGAGCCTCTTGATGGTCCCGCGGCGTTGAGCGCGTCGAGCACCCTTTGTTTGGTGAGCAAGTCGGGCATAAGAATCACCCCTTGCGATGGATCGGCCGGGTAGATGGCCATGAGCGGAATGCTTTGGCTGTTAAGCTCCAGTAGTGCTTGTTTGATGGTTTCGTTTTTGTCCGTCCAATCGGCAAGCAAGGTGACAACCCCATTTTCTTCGACCAACTGTTTGACTTCCTTGCGGTTGATAGAAAGCTTGAGATTGGTTTTGCACGTCAAACACCAATTGGCGGAAAAATAGACCATCACGGTCTTGCCTTCGGCTTGAGCGGCTGCCAGTGCCGCTCGCGAATAGGGTTGCCATGGCAGCACCGAGTTGCCGGGTGTGAGCATTTGAAAAGCTCCGATCCCAATAAGCATGACGACCAAGGTACCGCCGGTCCATGCTGTTTGTCGCTTCGATGCCGAGGCCGTCATGGGCGTGCTGCCAACCCACCAGCAGGCAAACCAAATGCCAAACAACAGGCTCAGCGTGGCGATAAAATAGTGGTGATTGATGGCCGATAGAAGCCAAACCACCGTTGCCAGCAAGACAAATCCCATGAGCTGTTTGAACGTCTCCATCCACGCTCCCGGCTTGGGTATCCATCGGACGAGCGAAGGGACAGCGCCAATCAGCAAATAGGGTAAACCCATCCCCAGACCAACCGAAGCGAAGATTAGATAAATAATGCTTGGGGGCTGGCTAATGGTGAATCCAAACACGGGCCCCAGGAATGGTCCGCTGCAGGGTGTTGCCAAGATGGTCGTAAATACCCCCATCATAAAAGCGCCCATCGGTCCATCGTTCGAGGAAAGTTCGGTCGCCTTGCCCGACGTTGCGAAGCCCGGTATCGGCAATTCCCACACACCCAGGAAGCTCAGTGCCATGGCGAATACCAACGAAGCCATGCCGACTTTGAACCAAGTCAGCGTGTTGAGTTCACCCCAAGCAAAACTATTTTGGCTCAAGCCAAATTGTGCCAACGATGCGAGCGTGGCGAGCAGCAGAAAGATGCTCATCATGCCGGCCACATAAGCCAGATTGAGCCCCAAGATTTGCGCCCGACTTTGGCCACCCTGTTTTGCAAAGGACATCACTTTAAGCCCGATAACCGGCAGCACACACGGCATCAGATTTAAGATCAACCCTCCGAGCAGTCCATAGCCAACCACAGTCAGCAACGACAAATCGGAAGTTGGCGCACCGGCTGCCGGCTGAGCCAACGGAACTTGCGATGACGATCCTTGAGGTACCTGAAATCCCTCGCCAAGTTGGGCGGTGAATGTCTGCTCCAGCGGGATGCAAGTCTGAGGATTGCAGGCTTGGGCATTCACCTTACCCGAAATCGAAAGCGTGGCCAGGTCGACGCCCGTGGCAAGTTCTATCGGGGCAAACCAAGTCACCTGACCCTCGTGCTCACGTAACTGGAGTCCCGTCCAAATTTCTTGATCGATGTGCGTCTTAGGCGGCAGCAATGGTCGGAAGGGCCCTAGCAAACGCACCGACGCCGGGCCGGTGATATCGATGCTGGTGGGCTGTGGCCCACCGCCGTTGTTGGGCAGCCCTTTTTGGTCGAGTGCGTAAACATGAAACCCCTCGGCAATGTTCGCCGTGACAAACAGCATGGCGGGTTGGCCGTCGCGGGACGCGGAAAATTGTGCGTCGAGTTCGACTTCCTCGCCGCCTGCACCGCCGCCAGTTTGGCTGCCGAAGCCACCTTGAGGAAATCGGAACTGCTGGGCGCAAGCCGCAGGTCCGGAGACCAAAGATGCGGCATAACATATAAGCCCCAACACCAAGGTCAGCGCCTTAATTTTGGTGAACAGGGATGTTTTGGTGATGATGGCGGTCCGATTATCCATGGATCGAGAATCCCTTGAGAACCAATGAGAACGACTCTAGCGCACCAATAACTGTCGTAGGACAGGTTTTCAACCTGTCCAGACGGAATGCAATCCCGTCCTACGGCACGACACTTAATAATTCGTCCGGGACGCTTACGATACTATTATTCTAGGAACAATGGCAAATTGCCACAAGATGAAGACCCTCGGCAAACCCAAGCCGATGCCTATATTTTCGGCCTGTCAGCCGCTGGGGACTGTATGCTATCCCACCGAAAGAGGGTGGTTTGTTCGGGTGTGACTTTGCGATTGCATACCCATGCTGGACAATGATTCGGTCTGGTCGCCGACGCAAACGCCATCCCCCTTTCCGCTTTCCACTTTCCGCTTTATCCTAATGTCATGAAACTCATTCACGCGATCATCCAACCGCCGAAACTTGAAGCGATGAAGCAAGCATTGCATCGCATTGGCGTTGCTCGATTCACCGTCGGAGATTCGATGGGATACGCTCGACAGCGTGGGCAAACCGAAACTTATCGGGGAGCCGAATATCAGACGAATCTGCTCCGTAAGGTCACGTTAGAAATTGTAGTGAACGATGATTTTGTCGACCGTACGATCGAGTGCTTGGAGCAGGTTGGCCGCACTGGCCTGGAAGGGAGTATCGGCGACGGTAAGATATTTGTTTTGCCCGTGGAAGAAGCGATCCAAATCAGCGATGCTCGGCGCGGACCGGGGGCGGTTTGAAGTGATGAGTGATAATGTATGAATCTCAGAGTGAAAACTACTGCGGACCCTAAACGGTATAAAACACTATTTCACCGGATGGGCTATGGAATTTCGCATCGCCGACACCTTCACTGACAGCCTCACCAAACTGACCGGTGACGAACAGAAATCAGGATTCAGAGTTTGACGATGTCCCTGTCCCTCTGTCCCCCTGACCCCTGTCTCCCTGACCCCTAACCATTTGTATGCGCACGCCACTAGCCTATCCACTCCGTTTTCAGCCACTGTTTCGCCGCTACCTGTGGGGTGGCAGGCGGCTTGCAACCATGCTGGGAAAATCGCTGGGCGATGGGGATGACTACGCCGAGAGTTGGGAGGTGGTCGACCATGGCGAAGATCAAAGCGTGGTGCTCCATGGCCCGGCAGCGGGCCAGTCACTGCACAAATTGGTTACCGGTTCGGCCGACGATCTGTTGGGTCGCCATGCAGGTGCCAACGCCTTCCCGCTGTTGATGAAATTCCTCGACGCCAATCGCACACTCTCGGTGCAAGTGCATCCTACCGACGAGCAAGCTGCCCGGCTCGATCCGCCCGATCTAGGCAAGACCGAAGCTTGGGTGGTGCTCGCTGCGGAGTCGGGCAGCAAAATCTACGCGGGACTCAAGCTGGGAGTGACCCGTGCCGCGCTCCGTCAGGCATTGGAGGCTGGTACTTGCGAGCAGTTGCTGCATCAGTTCGAACCGCGGCCGGGCGACTGCGTTTTTTTGCCAGCCGGGACGGTTCACGCGATTGGGGCGGGGCTGGTGATTGCGGAGATTCAACAGGCTAGCGATACGACGTTTCGATTGTTTGATTGGAACCGAGTCGATGCGGATGGGCGGCCGCGGCAACTGCATGTTGACGAGTCGCTGGCGGTGATTGATTTTGAGCGAGGGCCGGTGGAGGTGCAGCGGGGAGGAGCGACCGGCGAGCCAAGCCGCGAGCGGTTGGCGGAGTGTGATAAGTTTGTATTGGATCGGTGCTTGATCGAGGAGCCGATTGCGGTGGGGGGGGATAATCGGTTTCACTTACTGGCGGTGATCGAGGGAGCGGTCGATGTCGCCGGCGACCCGGCGGGCCAATCGCTCATGCTTGGGCAAACGGCATTGCTACCCGCCGCTGCGGGCAGTGTGACACTCTCACCACAGGGCATGGCAAGGGTGCTCGATATTTTTCTGCCGTAGCGCGGGCTCCGTAGCCGTGTTGCAACGCAACACACGGCGAGAAGGAGGGGAAATGCTGGCAGAGGCAGCATCCAAGCCGTTCTTTCCTTCTGCCGAGCCATTTCCTACAATCCCGCGACCTATTTTTCTAGTCGCAATCATGGAGCGGGAGCATGACACGGATGCGAGCCTTAAAACGGTTGTCTCTGCTATTGGCCTTGCCGCTGCTGGGTTTTTCTCTCTTGGGTTTTCCTGTACTGGGCTGTTCGGCGACGGTGCGCAAACCGCAGTTGCTCCATCCCGGCCCGGCCGACTACCAGCGTTACAATGCGACGCAGTTCGACCCCTATCCGCCCAACGACCTAGGCCCGGCAATCGTCGGCGGCCGGCCATCGGGCTACGAACAACCTCGCCCCGAAGTGGTCCGCGCCCGCCAGCAGCAACCGGTAGGCCCCTGGCGTAGTAGCACGGGATATTGAGCCGCAACGCGCTAGCGCCGGGTAGCGTCGGGCAGCGGGGGCTAACCGTCATTCCCCCGCCACCCGACGCTAGCGCGTTGCGGCTCACAATTTTCTGGCAAAGCCTACCGTTGGCGGTGTTTTCCAGATATCATGGGGTGAGCGCGCATTGCACTCTGCTGCTTCTGAAAAGCTGCTTCTGTAAACTTCCCCTTACCACCCGCTCCGTCATGAATCGCCCACGTCGTGCTAAAAGCCTATCCCAGAACCGAACTGGAGATGTCCAGCGGCGGGAAAAGTCTGAACAACCAAGGGGTTCTGGGACGCGCAGTAAACCTGCCAAACGAGTACCGGCCGTCCGCAAACCGCGGTCGCAGGGGACGCCGCGTACCAACACCACACCAGGCGACCGTCTGCAAAAGGTGTTGGCGGCCGCGGGAATTGCCAGCCGCCGTGAGTGCGAGCAGTTGATGCTCGAAGGGCGAGTCGAAGTCGATGGCGAAGTGGTCACGGAACTCGGCAGCAAGGTCGATCGGGCCAAACAAGAAATCCGCGTCGATGGCGAGCCGCTGCCAAAGCCCAAGCTGGTTTACTTTGCCGTCCATAAGCCGACCGGCGTGGTTTGCACGGCCCGCGACCCGGCAGGCAGGACGCGTGTGACCGACATGCTACCCAAGGGCGTCGGCCGTGTGTTCAACGTGGGCCGACTCGACATCAACAGCGAAGGCCTGATCCTGGTGACCAACGATGGCGACCTGGCCGACAAGCTCACCCATCCGCGCTACGGCGTGGAAAAAACCTACGAGGCGTACGTCGTCGGTTTTCCCGATCGAGAAGTCCTCGACAAACTACGCCACGGCATCCATCTGGCCGAAGGCAAGGCGCAGGTGGTGAGCGTGCGAACAAAATCGCGAAAAAAAAACTTGACGGTTTTGGAATTGGTGCTGGATGAAGGACGTAACCGAGAAATCCGTCGGCTGTTTGCTCGCGTCGGGCACAAAGTGCAACGACTGGTGCGAATCGCCGTGGGCCCCATTCGCCTGGGCGAAATGCCGTTGGGAGCCGTGCGGAAACTGTCGTCGCAAGAAGTTGCCAAGCTGCGGCAATATGAAGGTTCCCAGCAAAATAAAAAGACAAGCCCCAAGCGGCAAAAAACCCGCCGGCGCGAAACACTTTAGTCAAATGCAGCGAATCAGAAAATCACCACAGAGAACCCAGCGCGACAACGCCGCAACCAAAACAAAAAAGGAGAAACCACGGATGAACACTGATAAACGCTGATCTCAAACCTGTTTTTTCCTTACTTTCATCGATTAGTATTATCGCACAGAGTTAAACCACCAAGGCACGAAGGACACCAAGAAAGAAAACATGTAAGTAGGGGGAAAGCAGTTCCAACCCCTCGAACAAGCCATTGAATCTTCTGAGAGATTGTTGGGCTGGCATGGATTGATTACTTTCTTGTTTTTTCGGCATTCCTCTATCATTCTTCGTGCTCTTCGTGCCTTTGTGGTTAAACCCTGCGATGCAGTATTCGCGTCGATCAGCGGTTTCGTCTTCCAAAAAAGTGTGTCAAGAAAACAAGATTTTACGGGTTTGTCTTACAGAGGTCACGGAGGTTCTATCACCCCTTTCCATGGATGGGCATCTAGGATTCATTTTCCTCTGTGTTCCTCCGTGTTCTCTGTGGTTAATCATCCTAAGCAACTGCAGATGGCTAAAGTGTTATGCCGGCGCAAGGAAATTCAACGTTGAAAACTGCCCCGGGCCAAGCCGTCGCCAATCCACTCGCTGCATCTTACTATGCCGACAGCGCTTACCAACAGACGGTGGTGATTGAAGAAAACGTGCAACTGGCCCGCGACACGTATCGCGTGCGACTCCGTTGCCCCGAACTCGCGCGGCAGATCGTCCCGGGACAGTTCTTCATGCTACGGCTGGCTGGCTGCGACGACCCGATACTGGGCCGACCGTTTGCACTCTACGACACGGTGCTCGACTCCGTGGGCGAGCCGGTGGGTGTCGACGTGGTTTATCTCGTGGTGGGAAAAATGACTCGCCTGCTGGCCCGGAGCGAGTCGGGAACCAAGCTGGAAATTTGGGGCCCGCTGGGCAATGGTTTTTCCCTCAAACCGACGGGGCATCTCATCATGGTTGCTGGCGGCATCGGGCAAACGCCCTTTCTGGCCCTGGGACGCGCGCTAGGCGGCGGGAGGCAATATGGCCAACCGCCACAAAAAATTCAACCGGCGAAGCGAGTAACCCTGTGCTACGGCGTCCGCTCGGCCGACTTGGTTGCCGGAGTGAACGACTTCGAGCAAGCCAGTGTCGACGTGAAACTGAGCAGCGACGATGGCAGCATTGGCCACCATGGTTTCACCACCGACCTGCTGGAAGAATTGCTCAGCGAAGAATTACTAAACGACGGGTCGCCAGCCGGGTGCCGCATCGCCTGCTGTGGTCCAGAGCCGATGATGGAGCGGGTTGCCGAAATCGCCGAGCGAACCGGCGTGCCGTGCGAGGTCTCGCTGGAAACCCCCATGGCCTGCGGCATCGGCATCTGCTTTAGCTGCGTCGCGCGCGTCATGCAGCCCGACGGCACCTGGGACTACAAACGAACCTGCGTCGACGGGCCGGTGTTCGATGCGAAGCGGATCGTGTGGTAGTAGGCGACTGCTTTTGGCACAAAAGATGCGCTGTGTTACAACGGAGGGCGTAAACATTCTTTGGCCAATTGGTTCCGATGAGATTGAAAATAGGGTACCGCCTAGATTCGTGAAAAATGCACGCTAAGCCGCTTCGACGTTTCACTCCGGTGCAGATTAATCTCGTCGGTCCAGTTGCTTGAGGTGGAGGCAATCTAACGCACGAAACACATGCTGCCAACTCGCGGAAGATGCCCCCCGAATGCCGTTGCTATCAAACTGACACACCCCTTGGACTGGCCCTTCCTTGTGATACCCATTGCCGCTTCCTATTGATGACTGCGCGACGAATGAACCCAGGGTTTCACGTAGGCAAACGAAATCAGGGCTTCCGTTGGGCGCCTTCGGCCCATTGGCTGCGCAGGGGTCAATCCAAATCTTCCCTGAGCCGTACGCGCCAGGGTCGGGGGTGTAGCGGGAAAACCTGAGGCTACCGCCTACGGCTCATTATTTCAGAAAAGGATATCCCTGAAACATTCAGGTAACACGCACGTAACATGCATTTCCTACTATTACCCTCATGGCGTCCAATTCGTTGGTCAGTAGTACCAAGCTGGGACCCATGCTTTTCCTGGCGTGTGCACCGCCCGGGGGCATTGGGTCTTGACGACGCACCAATTACTCTAATAGCTAAGGAGAAACGACATGTTACGTACCACACTCACACACGACCGGCAGCGATGGCTGGTTTTTTTGACCTATCTGCTTATCACAAGCCTGGCACTCACGGCCACGGCTGCGGATGTTTCGGAGTTGCTTGAAAAAGCAATCTATACGGAAGAAACGGTGGGCGACTTGGACAAAGCGATCCGAGTTTACGAAAAGGTGGTCGCCGAAAGTAAAGGCTCCATCAGTGCAGCCGCTCAAGCGCAGTTTCGCATTGGAACCTGTTACGCGAAGCAAGGGAAAGCTGAGGAGGCCGAAGTAGCGTTTCAGGCTGTGATCGACAACTATCCCAAAGCAACTCATTGGGTTACCAAAGCGAAGAGCCGATTGCCGGGCGATCCCAAATTGATTCCCGTACCCTGGGGTGATGGTGATGAGTTACAGTTTGAAATGAAGCTGCCAACAGGAATGGGAATTGGTCATCAAGTCTTTCGCATCTGTAAGATCGAGAAAGAGGGGCGTACTCTGTGGGAATGTTCCGCATGGCAAACGGTGACCATTAATGGCATGGCAGGTAAGAGCCGAGTGCTGGTCGACCCGGAAAACTTCGCTCCTATTGAGAGTCAATGGAAACACACGATGCTGGGGGATTCCAAAGCGAAATATTCTAAAGACAAGGTCGTCGTCAAGATGGCTAGCAAGGACGAGCCGCTCACCATCGAGTATGACGGGCCGGTTTACGACAATGAACAGGGGGCGGAACTATTTCGTCGGTTGCCTCTGAAAAATGGCTACAAAACGAAGGTAGATATTATCCCCATCCTGACCGGTACAAAAATTTCGCTCTCCATGCATGTGACTAAAATGGAAACCATCGAAGTCCCCGCCGGCACGTTTGAATGCTTCGTCCTTTTCCTGGATGATCTTAAGCAAACTTTTTGGATTTCCAACGACGAGCATCGTTACATGGTGCGATTCGAAGCAGGTGGCGTAACGGCCGATTTGACGGAAGCGCGACCTTTCAAACCGAACCTAAGTACGACACTCAAACACGAACGCTTCACGTTGACGTTGCCGCCAGATTGGTACTCCTACACTCCTTCGGATAAGAAAGATGAAAAGAAAACTCGAACTAGCCTGATCGATCCGACGGCTGCGATGAATTCACGCGTAGAGGCTGGTCCACTTGACTCGATTCAGGATGAGCACGCTTCGCCCTCTGCTTGGTTGGAACACGCCTTGGGAGATTATCGCAAGAAGAAGAAAGATTTTTCGTTGAGTGAAAAAGGTATTGAAATCATCAACATTGACGGCCGTGAAGCGGCCACTGCGGACTTCGAGTACAAAGAAGGCGACAAAACCTTGACTGCCCGCATGATCACTTTATTCGGCGACACTTCGACCGTGAATTTACGATTCACAGCTTCGACAAATGAATTCGAAGGGTTGAAACCTGTGATCGAAGAAATTGTTGCTAGCCTGAGCATCAAATAGGAAAGAGATTTGATGCGTAAGCGTTCTGTGAACAGCGTCCCAAAATTGCGCGCTATCCTAATAGAGGTGAACCATTCCCTTTATTCCAGGAACGAGCACAATGACCAATCGAAACAAATCCCAAGAGTCCCACTGGCGTGGCCTACTGAAACAGCAGTCCTCAAGCGGCTTGAGCATCGCGGCGTTTTGCCACCAGAACTCGATTACACAAACCAGCTATTATGCCTGGCAGCGTAAGTTCCGTGAGCAGCAAGCCTCCCCAGAGCAGGGGAGCCGTTCGACCAAGTCTCTTAAAACCAGTCGTAACGCCGTCCAGGGCACCCAACTGGTGCCTGTGCGGATCGAGGGGACGACACCTGCGTCCACGCTGCGTATTCACTTGCCGCAGCAGGGAGTCTTTGTGGATGTGCCTCACGGCACCGATTGTGAGACAGTGAAGGACGTATTGCAGGCGTTGCGTGAGGTGGCGTCATGTTGATTGTGCCATCCCAAATAAAAGTCTTCGCCGCGTTGGCTCCCACGGACATGCGTAAAAGTTTTTGTGGATTAATCGGTATCGTCGAAAAGGAGCTTGGCAAACAGATTGAAGACGGAGATCTTTTCTTGTTTTTCAACCGACGCCGCAACCGGTTGAAGGTACTCTATTTCACGGGTGACGGCACGATCATCCTCTACAAGCATCTTGAACGAGGAACGTTCGAGACACTACGTGGCGCCGACCATGGAGGGGCGATTGCATCCCCCGGTGATTACTTGACACTGCATGTGGACGACCTGCGATTGTTGCTGGAAGGCATCGAGCTATCGAGTGTCAAACGTCGCAAGTGGTGGCGTCGTGAGCAGGCAAAACAAATTACTCAATCGCCTTGGAAACCACCTTGACGCGCAACGTGAATTGTCGATAAATAAACATGTGTGTTCTACACCAACGGTGTGTGATCATTTGCCATTTCGTGACGCACCTTCAAGGACCGAAACGTTGTCGATGGAATCCGACAAACTCCGAAAAGAGATCGAAGTGCAGCGCGCCGAGATCGCACATCTCAAAAGGGTTAATAGCGAGCAACAGGCAACTCTTGAATCGTTGCAGAATCACATCGAGGTGATGCAAGAGCAAATCACCTTACTCCGTAAGGCACTCTTTTCTCCACGGCGTGAACGGTTTATCCCTTCTCCCGATCAAAAGCTTCTTTTTGATCCCGAGTCGATCGAGGGCAACGAGATTAGCGAGGATGACGAGGCGACCGACGAAGAAGAGCCAGACGATGAATCGTCTTCGAAACGCAAGAAACGCCGTAAGAAGCGCAAACGTTTTGAATTCCCCGAGTGCTTGCCGGTCCAGCGTTTTGAACACCCACTGCCGCCGGAAGAACTCGATTGTCCTTGTGGATGTGGCGGCAAGCGGACGGTGATCTCCGAGCAGATCTCACGGCAACTAGAATATGTTGAGTCTAGCGCCTACATCGCCGAGCACGTTCGGTTTACCTACGGTTGCCCTGTTAGCCGGGATGGCCAGCAGATCGTCACCAGCGAAAAGCCACCCAATATCAACGAAAAAGGGATATTTGGGGCCAGCACGTTAGCCTGGCTGGCACACGCCAAGTTCGAGCGTCACCTGCCCCTGTATCGTCTCCAGGAAGAGCTTCGTTCCACCACCACGATGTGGTTCAACCGCAGCGTGTTGAGCAACGCCGTGGTGCGAACGGGCGAGCGTCTGCTGCCGGTGTGGGATCTGATTCGCACCCAAGTACTGGATAGTTTTTATGTACGGGCCGACGAGACCACGGCCCGTGTCCTGCGTCCCGGGGCTGGGGCGACCAAGCTGGTTTATCTCTGGGTCTACGTTGGCGATGACCAGCATCCGTACCAACTATTTGACTATCGACTTGATCGATCCCGCGCAGGTCCGCGGGAAATACTTGATGATTTTCAAGGCGGATTATTAACCGACGGTTACAGTGTCTACACGTCCCTAGTCAAGGAATCGGATGGCCGACTTCTGGATCTGGGTTGTTGGGCCCATGCGCGGCGGAAGTTCGACGAAGCGTGCGCCGTCTCAACGCAGCCACTTGCGCACGAGGCGCTCGCTTGGATCTGGCAACTGTACGACATCGAGGATCGCCTGGCCGATGCCGATGTGGAAACGCGACGACAAGTGCGCATGCGCGAGTCGGTTCCCATTCTTGCCCTTCTGCACGATCGTCTCACCGAAGTGCAGCCGACGGTACGGCCTTCGACCAAGTTGGCCGAAGCGATCGGCTACCTGCTCAATCGTTGGAACGCGATGACGCGATTTGCAACCGACGGGCGCTATGCGATCGATAACAACATGGCAGAAAGAGTCATTCGCCCCTCGGTTATTGGAAGAAAAAATTACCAATTTTTTGGGAGCGATGCGGGTGGTCGCGCGGCATGCGTCTGGTACACGCTTATCCAGAGTGCTCGTTCTAATCATGTCCACGTCACCCCGTATCTCAACGATGTTCTCGTCCGGCTTCCTCAGATCGTTCCCGAGTACTTGCGGGTGGGCGACGCCCAAACCCCGTTCGAATCGCTTTCAAGGGACCAGCGTGAACAGCTCTCCGAGCTGCTACCTGACCGATGGCTCAAGGCACACCCTGAGCATCGCAGCGAAGATCGCCAGCGCGAACTTGATCAGGCCAACCAGCGCCGCCGCCAGAGGCGTGCTTCACGACGTCGGCTTGTCAAGATCTGAATTACGCTCCTGGCATGACGGAGTTCACAGAGCGCTAACGTTTGGCCAACGATACATGTCGCGGCCTTTGGCAACGCCTGATATTTTACGGTGCCTCTTCAGGATCGATCGTAGCCGCTGACGCACAAAGGCATCAAGCGACGCATCTGAATTACGCTCCTGGCATGACGGAGTTCACAGAGCGCTAACGGGTGTTAGTACTTCCGCCAACGGCTCGCAAGGTTCTTCAGCAGTCATTGTACGCACTCTACACCAAGCATGGAATGTTTGAGGGAAACACTACAAACTATCCCACACTTTTCGAGTTGTATGAATTTGTGAATCAGGCTGGAAAGAACTTTCATGCGTCTGCAAAGGAAGCCTTGCTTACTGCCCTTGCCCCTCTGCTCATGGAATTGAATTCAGTTCTCGCCTATCGCAAGGGTTGGGACATACTCGGTCTTGCCAAAGAGAAAATCATTTTTGAATTCAATTCCGCTTCTGAGGTAGGTAAAAACCTCTTGACAAATTGTGGGCTCATCTTGCCAACGTTTCAATCACGTGTTGCACAAGGGTTTTCTAATGTTGGCCGCGATAAATATCTTGCAATATATTTCGACGAGGGGAGTAGCTTGATTGAAAATGATGACGCAGTAATTTCTCGGTGGATAGGTCTTGTCAGAGGCGTCGGTTTAGCTCTTGTGATTAGCAATCAGTCAGCGGTCTCGATTTCTCAGAGAGTACTTTCAAATCTTCCCAATCGGTTTATCTGCCAGCTATCAAGCTACGCAGATTTGAGTGTGATGGCATCAAGCTGCGGAATGGACAGTAACCAAAAAAAGTATTTGGCTCAGAACCTAACACCGGGCTTGCTCGCAGGCCATCTGGCGAATGGGAGTTGGCGGCATCCGTTCTTGTTTACAACTCCCTTGATGAATTCAGGTAGTAACCAATTCCAAGGTGACGGCTGCAAGGCACTCGATTCGCTGCCCGTCGTTCCCGCACCAGAGTTTTTGAATTGGCAACCTGCTTGGATGAGAAAGGAAATTATTCCCACGGAGCAAGAGCCAACGGCACCAAAGCAGATTACCGCTAGCGATATCATACCTGCCGAACAACCCTCAGGTACTGGACTAGAGCCCGATGAGTTGCGGTTGCTCGAAGCCATCGCTGCTGATCCCTGCCAGCCCGTGTCGTTTTATCCCACAAAGATTCACATTAGTAAACGTAAGGCCCTTCGTCTCAGAAAATCTCTCCTCGACAAAAAGTTGATCCAAGAACAAACGATGCAAACTGGTCGGGGAAGACCGTCTATTTTGCTGGCCGTTTCGGATAAGGCGATGGACCTCTTGGAACAATTATCTTTGCAGGGAGGGCCGTAGGCGATGCGTGGTGGTGTGTTTCACGAAATGATCCTCGACCGGATTGAAGCCACATTCCAAAGCAAGGGATTAAGAACCAGGCGGCAGGTGCTTGCCCAACGGCAGGGTCGCACTACGGGCTATATCGACCTTGTGGTCTACGGCTCTGATTGCAAGCAAGTGCTTTTGGTGGAAGTAGAGATGACTAAAAAGCGGGTAATGAATGATGTTCAGAAACGCCGTGATATGGGGATTGGTGAGGCAGCCATTCTCTGGATTGTGGTGCCAAACAAGGGACTGTCTCAGTCGATTGAGCGTCTTCTTTACTCCCATGAAATTGATGCAACCGAGCCCATTTTTGTTTGGACGATTTTTGAAGCTTTGCAGCAGATAGAGGATAAAAACCCCTTTTGTTCCCCGGCCATTGAGGAACAAAAAGGAATTGAAACTTAATCCAGAAATCCCCTAAACCCTAAGAGGAAAGAGCTATGTTCAACGTGCTTTCTATATTGATGTTGGTTGCAATATTTTTCGTACTCTGGCCATGTATTGCCTTCGCTATCGAGCAAACAGGGCTTCGTAATGTGAATGGAATACTAGCACCCGCTGCCACTGTTCTGTGCATCCTTAGCATGATGGGAAACCTTGGGAATACCGCCAAGGACTCCCCTGTAGCCTTCGTACTTATTCCATGGGCTGCACTCGGCTACTCCCTGCTGTTTGTCCTGGTCCTTTGCCTGCTTGGCTTTCTGCATGGCAGGCTGCGTAGGTTCTTTGGAGAAGAATATGGACAAGCTAATGGGGAAGATGAGATCAAAAGACGTGAAGTATGGGGCTACAGTGATAAAAGAAATGTCGATCACGGGGGCGTTCGTGAACGCGACAGCGAGGAGCACAAGCAAGGGGCACTTGCACGTAGAAAAGAGGGAAGTCGGTATGAGTGAGTGTTTTACAAATAGTGAAAGTGGTGCGATGAGTTTTGAGCATCTTGCTGAACGGCTCGATCGCATCGAAGCTGTACTTACCAGCGTTGCTGAGCAACGAACGGTCAAGGAATACTATTCAACAGCCGAGATCGCTGAACTTCTTGAGCGGGCGGAGTTCACCGTGCGTGAATGGTGCCGCAATGGTCGAGTCAATGCAAGCAAACGGCTTACCGGTCGCGGCAACTCCAAGGAGTGGATTATTTCGCACGAGGAACTACTGCGTATCCAATCCGAGGGCTTGTTGCCGCCTCCTGATCCGTTCGGAGGGCTCAGAGACGATGACTAGAAGTTTTCTGGTGAGTTCTGTTGCAACTGTATACCGATGTTGCCTACCAAGAATCTCAGTTGCCACGTCTGTGTACGGTGTCCACACGGTCGCCAGGGATCGTCGGAATCTACATCTAAATCAATTCACCTAGAAGCGTCTCAAACCCCTGGAACACTTCGTCGATTACGTCGCCTTGCTCCGAATCATTACGACTCACCATGAAGTCTGATACCCGATTTTCCGGTTGTTCAGTGAGTAAATCGAGTAATGCGAAATCAATAGCCTGCGGCGTTGGGTTGTCCAGCCCGTCAGACTCAGCGATGACCAGTGTCTTGCTCACGCCAGAAAAATTTGCGGACAGTAAGTCGCTCGGTAAAATAACGAGCAGCGAAGGCTCACTGACCACGACTGAGGACTCAACGATTGTCGAGTTGAGAGATTCTTCGATTTGGAGTGCTGCACTATCGACGGCTGTACTGGCTGCTACGAGTGGGGTGGGAATCATCGACTCGCCGTAGTGGCTTTCCCACACTGTCAAATCACCTGAATCAATCTCGCCACTAAGATCACCGTCCGCACCGCTGCCTACCGGACTAGCTGTCGAACCAAACCCGCGTTGCCAAGCTAGAAAGTCCGATCCATCGACATCACGATCCCGGTCGAAGTCACCGAATACAGAAAGTGCAGCACCCACTGCCGATTCGGCATTCACGCGACCGTGCCCGTAGAACTGGTTAAAGCCGTTTACGTCATAGGCTGTCAAGCCGTTGTCGCCGCCAATCTTGTCAGCGGTGTTGCTAAGAATCGCCCTAATATCGGCGGTAGTTAGATCGTTATTTTGCGACAACAAAAGGGCTCCGATACCAGCAGCCAAAGGTGTCGCTGCCGAAGTGCCACTAAAAGTTGAAGTGTAGTCAGAACCGTTGTCGTAACCATCGGCCCCCGTGCGGTCCGTGGTCGTTATAGAAGCAAAGCCACCCCCACTCGGAGCGATAATGTCTAAGGCGTTGCCGTACTGGCTGTAGTGTGACCGATAGTCCCAGTCGGTGCTTGCCCCAACGGCAATCGTACTGGCGATGCTGGCGGGGTAGCTTGGATTGAACGTGGGCAACGGGACACCACTTGTGCTCCATTGGGCTACGAGAGGGCCACCGTTGAGGGACGCATAGAGTATCAAACCATCCGCCGCGGTTTCGCTAGAAATCCAGTAGTTGAACCGCAATGCCCCCGTAGTTGTGACATTGATGGTTGGCGAGCGTAGGTTCGACGTTTGGCTATCCCCGATGGCACCCGCCTGTGCCGCATAGCGGCCAGTTCCGTAGGTGTGTTGTGGGTCATCAACAATCGCCCACGTTGTGTTGCCTGATGTTGTCCACCCCGCTGGGAGACCAAGTGCGTCAAATCGTTCGGCTGAACCATCGGGAAACTGGACGTTCCCTAGCCATACAGAATCCTCACCTGCGGCGTTCGTGACATTTTTCGCGTACTGCCACTCAAATATCCAGTTCCCTGGAGTAACACCATTCAAAGTCAACGAGGAGTAGTTCAATCCTGCAATTATCCCTGCGGCAGCGTTTCCAGTGGCGTTGAATGAGGTAACACCCATACCATTTCGCCCGTTGGAGGCGGCCCAATCAAAGGCAGCGGTTAGAGCAGCGTTTGGAGAACCACCACCCCAACTGTTGACAAGAATATCAGCCCCACGCCAGTTGCCGACTACATTGCCGCCGGCATCGAGCACAGCACCAGCAGCATAGTACACTGCCCGTGCAATATCTTCTGGAGCAATAAAACCACCGCCAGTGCCGGTGTCATCCCTGGATATCTTGATGGGAAGTATCTCGGCTGTTTGGATTGCACCTGATACGCCGACGCTATTGTTCCCAACTGCGGCAACAATCCCAGCTACTGCGGTGCCGTGGTTGTCGTTTGCAGTTTCAGGGTTGGGGTCGTTGTCGGGGGTGTTTGTCGCGGCATCCCCCGCAAAATCCCAGCCGTTCACGTCGTCAATGAATCCATTCCCATCATCGTCAATCCCGTTACCAGCAATCTCGCCCGTGTTTGTGAAGATGTTGAAGTCCGGGTGATTGAGTTGAACGCCATTGTCGAGCACCGCCACAACGATTCCCGAACCACCAGTGGTAGTGTCCCAAGCATCTACCAGTTCAGCATCGGCACCCGTGAGTGCATTGTTCTGTCCGGTGTTGTTGAGGTGCCATTGGTCTGTGAACAGCGGGTCATTTGGTGCTGCCGCTACTTCAAAGTTGGTATAGGAGTTTGGCGTTGCCCATTCAACGTCTGGGTCGGTTGATAGTACGTTTGCCGTCGTCAATGCACCCAACCCACCGCCAAGGGAAGGTGTGGCAACGTACTGATTCTGGAAGAATGGCTGAAAATCATCGTAGCCGCTGGCGAAGAATGTCGCCGGGTCTACACCATCCCCAAGGGCGACGATAATCTCACCCGTCATCCACAGGAATCCTCCGGTGTCTTCTGTTACGAATACCGGCGAACTCCACAGTACGCCACTTTCCGAAGCAGCCGCCGAGAGGATGTCCGCTGGTGCGGTGACTCCACTACCAAACGGAATCGACAACGCGATCAACCTTGGGTCGTTGAACGCCATCCCTTCAAACCCTTCAAGTGCTCCACCTACACCGGTCAGGGCAGTCACTACGTCAACGGGATTGGCGACCGAATCGACTCGAATCAGAACCTGATCGGCAACACGATCCAACGGAACTTGTTCATCGAACACGTAGTAGAAGTCGCCTTCATCGACAGTCGCAAGTGGTACTGAGCCGGGGCCAGTGTTGGCCGGCATAATCACGTCTTCCGGAACGCCGGTCTCCGAGAACTCAACAATTACTTCCTGCTCCCCCATGTTGATGGAGAGCAGTGTGCGGTCTTCGAGCAATTCAAAGCCGATCAACCGCCGTGAGTGAGATTGTGTTGTCTTACGATTGCTGCGGCTTGAGAATAACATATAGACTCCCTTCTCTCATGGGTTTCAAAACGTATTCTTGCGGTGAACAATCACTATGGAAAGGAAAGCCAGAACTACAAGCATTGCAGTCTGCGGTTCTGGGATTGGTGTTAAGAGAAATCCTCTTATCTCACCATTCAATGTGCCGACACCGACAATGTCGCCTGCATCATTGATGGCAAAAGCAAATTCAAACTGCCAATCCAAGCCGGGAGGAATCAGGTCTGCTAGATCACGTGTTCCGTTGATGGAGTCCCAAATCAGACCACCCCCACCTACAACTTGGCCAGAATTGTTGATGTCATACGGATTTCCTAGACCCATTGGCTGTAAGCCGGAAACTTGATCCCAGATAAAACCACCTTCACCAGATTCAAAACCGACAACTTGCCCGACATCATTGATGGCACGTGCTCGATTGCTCCCGGTGCCTGTAAGGGTTCCTAAATCTCGCATACTGTTTTCGGCATCCCAAATGTACGCACGGCTGAAACCTTCGGGTGTGTCAGAGTAACCGACGACCTGTCCTAATTCGTTGTTGTCGTTTGCAAATGCTCCGAAGCCGCCGAGAGTTCCGATATCGTGAATCCCGTTCAAGTCGTCCCAAACAAAGGCTCGCGGAATAAAGAAGTTCGAGCCGTCAATGTCCATCAAGACTTCCGATGTGCCGACAACCTGCCCAGCGTCATTGATGGCTACGGCTTGGGTGTTACCTACCGGTTCAAGACCTAAGTCGCGGCGTCCGCCCGTCGAATCCCAGACAAACCCGCGACCAAACGGAACTCCCGGTCCGGGTAAGGGCGTACCGGAACCGCTCCCGTAACGACCGACAACTACTCTGCTGTTGTTGATGTCCGCAGCACTGCCACCGACGAGTGGACCATTCCACAACTCTACTGGTACGCTGCTCGAATCCCAGAGCACCGGACGTGCTTGCCCAATATGTCCAGAGCGGTCATGCCGAGAATCTCCGACTACCTGTCCTACGTTGTTCAAGCCAAACGCCCGGCTATCAATCGCGTCGGGAAGTTTATTTAGGGCCGTAACGCTGTACAGCGGCACAGCGTGGGCAGAGCCACACAAGAGAATGGTGCAAAGTGCTACCCGATAGAAGGTCATTGTTCCTGCCTCTCCTACTCACCGTTTGTATCCGACTTCGTGAGCGATTGCAAGAAAATAGTTCATACTTCGGGGAATCTTCACAGTGACAGCACGTTGTCACTCTCGACACTTCCTAGGAGCCCTCCGAGCCTCAGCCGCCTTCTGAACCGGGCTCAATATCAACCCAGGTAAGCACTCGGTAGAGTGCTTTACGAAGGAAGTTTCGCCCCAGCGAAGTTGATGACAACATGGTTCCGGATAATAGTGGAACTCCGTGGCTTAGTAGGCACAGCATGTAGACCAAAACAAGCTTAACGCCCCTCGCTCCTACCCAAGCACCGCCTGGATCGCATCCCGCTGACTATTTGGGAACAGGTGCCGGTACCGTCGAGACATTGCCTCGGTAGAGTGGCCAACAAACGAATCGATAATCCGTTGATCGATGCCTTTGAGGGCACAGTTCGAGCAGAACGAATGGCGGAAGCAATGCCAGCCGCGAATCTTGTCCCATTTGCTGCCCTTGAGCGTTCTCCGGAAATGATCGGTTGCCTCATCAGGGGTCACAGCTTGAGGGTTTACTCTTAATTTCTTGCTACGAGTGACTGATCCAAGGCAGAAGGTGTGTTGGCCGCCAGGGTGGTTCTGGAGCCAATCTTGCATGACGTTCTGGCATGTGGAGGACAGCGGTACTCGTCTAGTTGAATGCTTGCCACGTACTCGTTTTCGCTCGCGGATGACCACCGTTTCGCCATCGAAATCGTTGATCTGTGAGCGAAGCAATTCACTTCGCCGTGCTCCCGTATGAGCGGCTAGAACAAACATCGGATAGATGAAGGGATGCTGAGCCACCTCTTTCACATGGGTTAGTACGTCGTCAACCTGCTCCAAACTCAAAAAGAGACAATCCCATAGCTCTGCTTGTTGATCTTCGGTGAGATTGCCATTTCTAATCTGACTTTCAATTTCTTCCCAAGTCTGAAACGGCGGCATTTCCTTGGTCTTTGGCAACCGTAGTCCGGTACGCGGGAATCTGCCTTCAAGGAAACCCATTTGAACAGCCCATTTCCAGATGCTTTGGAAGGTAACAATTTCCTTGTTGATGGTGCTCGCTCCTACTTTTCGTCCACGAATGCCCGGCTGTTTTGAACGCTTGCTCACGTAGTCCTGTAGATGAGCTAGCGTAAGATTTTGAACAGGAAACCGTGAGCCGAACACCCGCAAGAGGTGTCGTTTATGGACCTGCATTCCGTAGAGAGTCGTGTCCTCCAGATTACCGTTTGGAAGATTCTCAAAAAAACTCTCCAAGAGCTGTTCCAAGGTAAGAGACTCTTGAACCTTGGGCTTACCGTTAAGCTTGCCATCCGAGAGCAAGAAGTAAGCCAGATCAACATCATCGGGCAAAGAGAGAGTACCAAGCTCTAGCCGGCGGAGATTGTCTTCTAGGCGGGCGACAGAAGCTGTAGCGGCCTTTCGATTTCTAGTTCTTAAACTGCTAGAAAACTTCTTGCCTGCGAAGCGAAAGATTACCCGAAAACTACCATCACGTTTCTCTAAGGATGCCATAGCTGAATTTTCCCGTGAATACGAAAAAGAACCAGCGACGCAAACCCAACGCTATGGCAATGTTGTCCCCAATTTGTCCCCAGTAGCTCTGAGGCCGACAAGGCAAGGAAAAATCAATTTGACGTAAGTCCTTGCTATCAAAGAGTACCGGAGGGGGGACTTGAACCCCCACGACCTTGCGGTCACTGGATTTTGAATCCAGACGCCGAGAGCCGTAAAGCTGGAACAGGCCAAGAGTTAGCGAAAGACGAAAACGCCGAGGTGCCCGTATTGGTGCCGCGGCCCTCAGAAGCGGAAATCTCCGCTCCCGACGACCCCGAGTTGGCCCGCGCTTTGGCCGCTTGGGGAGAGCGTTCCGACGCGATCAAAGCCGCCATCTTGTCGCTGGTCGACACATCTCACAACCACACGGGAGGCGATCATGAATAGCGCCTTCCGCCAACAGGTCGCCCACGTTGGCCCGTGTCGCGGCCTGCGCCGCCCTGCGCCAAATGACCCCACGTTGCACCGCTTCGCGTCACGTGGCCCACGTCGAATCGGTACTTCCCGGCGACGATCTGTCAGAAAGCGCCCGCAGGAACAATCTCGCTACTGAGCACCGTTTGTTTTCTTTGTCCAAACATTCCACGAGGGTGAAAAGGGATGAAAATTGAACCACGCAAGTTGGCCGACATCAGGCCGTATGAGAAGAACCCACGGCATAACGACGATGCGGTTTCGGCGGTCGTCGATTCGATCCGCGAGTTTGGTTTCCGGCAGCCGATTGTCGTGGACGGCGATGGGGTAATCGTCTGCGGACACACACGCTGGAAGGCGGCAAAAAAACTAGGGCTGAAAAAAGTGCCCGTTCATGTTGCCGCCGATCTCTCGCCCGAGCAGGTGAAGGCTTACCGGCTGGCCGACAACCAGACGGCCGACCTGGCCGATTGGAATTTTGACCTGCTGCCGATCGAATTGGCCGACCTGCAGAGGGCAGAATACGATCTCAGCCTGATCGGCTTCTCGGCAGAGGAAATCACGCAGCTGCTCCATCGGGAACCTTGCGAAGGCCTGACCGATCCAGATGAAATCCCCGAGCCGCCCGAGCAGGCAATCACCCAGCCGGGCGACCTGTGGATACTGGGCGACCATCGATTGCTCTGCGGCGATAGCAGCAAGGGCGAAGACGTTGACCGGCTGCTCGACGGCGCGGTGATTGATCTTGTCAACACCGACCCTCCGTACAACGTGAATGTCGAGCCACGCAGCAGCAGCGCGATTGCTGCGGGGAATAGCTCCTTTCCAAGGACGTCAGCCGGAAACGGCAAGCTACGGGCCAAGGACCGGCCGCTAGCAAACGACTGCGTTACGGACGAAGCGTTCGAACGGCTATTGAACTCTTGGTTTGGCAATCTGTCTCGCGTCTTGGAGCCGGGGCGTGCGTTCTACCTTTGGGGCGGCTATGCCAACTGTGGAAACTATCCGCCAGTCCTTAAAAAACATCAGCTCTACTTCAGCCAGGCAGTGATTTGGGTGAAGGAGCACCCGGTACTCAATCGCAAGGATTTTATGGGCAACCATGAGTGGTGCTTCTACGGTTGGCGAGAGAGTGCTGCCCACCAGTTCTTTGGTCCCAACAATGCCACCGACGTATGGTCGGTCAAGAAGATCAGTCCTCAGCTCGACTTTTTCCGTCAGGCGGCTTGGGCTAGCCCGAAGTCTAGCACAACTCGCAAGGGTTTGGATAATTTTTGCACGACCTCGCCTCCAGGCACCCATGCAAAAATCCATTCCATCCAAAAATAGCGTCGAACACTGATGATCATATCAGAAAATGTCGTTTGCTCCTTGCCAACCCAGTGCTTCAGTCGGACGTGTGGATTGGACCACGGCATCGTATCAAAAACGATCACTACCAGCGTGTACACACAAAACAGACAGGGCGCCATTCGCAACACCGTCTGGCGACTCCAGCCGCGTGTTGTTTCCAGTCCAAGGTGTTCACGCATTTCCTGGAACGTGGTCTCGATATTCCAGCGTCCGCCGTACATTTCAATGACTGCTTTGGCAGACATGGAATGATCGGTCGTGAAAAAGTATTCATCTCGATGGGTGCCGCTGAGATCACGGACAAACACCCACAATACTTCGATCGCGCCTTTGCCACTCTGATACCAATGGCCCTTGCCCGTGATCACTTCGACATTTCGCCAGCCGCCGCCGTACCACCGCACACGTAAGCGTTTCCCCTTTTTCTTCCTAGCAACCACCTCGGCCGGTGAGGGTAAGGCCTTGCCCTTGACTCGTGGTCGACCGACTTTGGGGTTCTTGCGTTTGGGTGGCGGCGCGAACAGACTTGCGTCACCCGAGAACTTGCTTACCAGCGACAATCGTTTTCGATGTTTATAGGCAAAACGTGTCATCTGATGAGTTCCATAAGCTCCATCACCTGCAAGAACGAACTTTCTGTCGGGAAACCAGTGCATTAGCGTTGCTAGCAAGCCGCACATCAGGTCCACGGGAGTTTTGTGGCGACGCCCCTCATCAGCGTTGCACTGCTTGCTGCGATAAAGAGCGACCAGCACCGGCAAGGCAAAGGGACGATTGGTGTAAGGTAATTGAACCAGGATCGACAAGACGGACCATTTGTGTCCGTATCGAAAGACGGTGTGCGAGTTGGCGCTGCGAACTGCGTCGCGATGTCGGGCTTTGCCGTAAACTTTTTTGCCGCGATGACCATCCACCGTTTCGTCACCGCAGATTTTTACCGTCCCGGTGGGAATGAACCGATCAAGGACGAAACGGGCAATCGCGTAGGCCAAGGGCCGGGATTGCCAGCGACGGTGAGAAAACAGACGATGGTAGGTCGACGGATTGACCGTCTCAATCAAGCTCAACAACCGGAGTACGTTAGAGACAGTTCGGTCGCCTGTTGTTAGAATAGCGGCAAGGAAGAACAGAACGAATCGTCGAGCCGTCGTTCGCCGGTGAAAGGTGTCAACGAGACATTGTAGTAACGGCTTGAAATCGTGCGGCACGCGAACCATGAGGGCTTCCTTGCTCAAGACTTTGGTTGTTACAAGTCAAAAGCTTGAACCAAGGAGGCCCTTTTTACCTATACCAATTTGGGGATCTGAAGTACTCAAAAAACGGAAAAAGTCGAGCTCAGAACATGATCCACCTCACCGAGAAGCCGGTCGAGCTGGCCGTGCGGGCCATTCAGTATTCATCCCGCGCCGGTGAAAACGTCCTCGATCTGTTCGGCGGCAGTGGGTCGACGCTGATCGGCTGCGAGCAAACGGGCCGCAAGGCCTACCTGATGGAACTCGACCCGCTCTATTGCGACGTCATTGTTCAGCGGTGGGAGCAGTTTACTGGGCAGAAGGCCGTGCAACGTCACGCGGCCAAGGGGGTGTGAACGTGCGAGCGTGCCGCGCAAGCTTTGAAAGCGGTCGCCTGGAGAATGGCGGGCAATTCGATTGTGTTGTGCGACGTTTGCCTTGGCGTTCCGGGAAAATGTGTCATGCGCGTCATATGCGTCATTACCCGGGATATAGCACGTTTCGTTGCGTCATTTGCAAGATCAGACCGCGTCATCCAAGGATCAATTGCGTCACAGGAGCAAGGGCGAGCCAAACCAAGTGGCATCCAACGGCATCGGACGCGCACCCAATGCCGTGCAGGGCCGTCCACTTTTTTTGGTTCCTTCGCTGGCCCCACGCGGGGTGGGCGTAGCCCCCGATCGAACGGGTTTTTTACACCGACTAAGTATTTTTGGCTTGGTAAGTAACTCGCGCAGACAAGGGGTGCCTGTCGATGGGCCAGAAACAACCATCCCGATCGGGTGACGGCATGGCCGACCTGCCACCGATCGAACGTCATAAAATTTCAATCGCTTATGCTAAATTACTCCGCAGTGAGAAGCTTTCTCGCGAGGAACAGGCCGGGCTGAACCGCTTTGAGAAAGAACGAGAGGAGCGCCTTCGCTGGCAATATTACCACTCGATTCCAAAAAAACATTGGCGGCAAATGTCAGGTCGCCAGGCCAAGGTGATCAACGAACAGGCCGCTCGGCACGACTTGCCGTTGGGTGGTCCAAAGATTGATCTGCCCGAGTTTGTGCGCGCCTTTCACGATTTTCTGGCCAAGCACGCCCAGAAACTGACTCAGGAAGATGATTCGTTACTGCCGTCAGCACAGGGAAGCCCGGCATTGGAGCGATACCGCGAAGAACGAGCAAAGCTTGCGAAGTTGGATCGCCTGGAACGCGAGCGGAAACTTTTACCTCGCCTGGAAGTGCGCCGGAATTTGACAATAATCGCTCGCATCATCCGCGGGGCAGGAGAAAGACTGACGAAGCGTTTTGGCAATGAGGCCTCCGCCATACTCAACGATGCGCTCGACGATGCGGAGTGGACGATCAACCACTCTTTCGGGGAAGAAGAAACGGAGAGGGATGATTGGTGAATCGGACCCGGTCTGGCAACGTTTACTTAGGGCTTGCTGTTCAAGGCTGCGGGGGGGCAGGAGTAGCCGCAACGCGAGAAGATCGCGGTCACGAGCACGACCCGCCCATGGAGACGTATTCAAAACAGCGGCCATCCGCTTAGGAGTTCCTGATCTGCTTTTAATGATACCGCTTCTGCCAGAACCCAATCGCTTTGGTCGGTGCTATCGCTCGCGGAACAAGTCGGCTAGGATGGCTACACACTTGTGGCGGAGCAGCCTGGAACTTTGTGTTCTCGGCATCGCCGCAAAACATTTTTTTGGGAAATGAACAAATGGCTGAAGGCACGATCAAGCGAATTACGGACAAGGGTTTTGGCTTTATTGACGTTGGTAGCGACAAGGACCTGTTTTTTCACTCGTCCAGTGTTGAAGGCTGTGGCTTTGATGACCTGAGGGAAGGCCAGAGAGTTTCGTTCAACGAAGCGAAAGGTCAAAAAGGTCCCTGCGCTGAAAACGTTCAGGTAGCCTGATCTTCGCTTCTAGAAGACCTCTTTTTCCAGACTGGAGATACTACTGCTATGGGCGACAAAGGAAGCAAAGACAAGGGCAAAAAGGAACAGCAGAAAAAAGCGATGCTTAGCCCTAAGGAGAAGCGAAAGCTAAAAAAAGAGAAAAAGAATAAGTAGATTGATTGAGCAATTGCTTAATCAAAAAAGGACGCACCGTCGGGAAGAACACCGGTACACCCCTTTCCGGCGGATGACTTGTGGTGGGATTTGAAGATTGGCGTTGTGCTTCACCCCTCCCCAACAAGGGGAGGGGGACTACTGGGTTAGTTTGCGTCGACTCGACGCCATCTAAAAAGCAGGTGGGTGTTCGCGAAGGGAGGTTCTGCTTCGAGTCTAATTAGGATTTTCTGATTAGATGACTGTATTGTCCGCAGGGGTATGACGGCGGCAATCGCAGCGTCTGCGTGATTCTCGCGAACCTGCTTCGGTTAGGCGTCAAAAACCATTTTTGTCATCGAGCTAATTCGCACCGGTCACACCCACATTGTGCAGCTGGGAATTGCGTGAAGCGACTTCGGTCTGCGCCACGAATGTCACTAGCTTAAGCTCTTCGTGCCTCGAATCGTCGCAGGCAGTCTTTGGGTAACGACAGCAGACGGCCTCAATTCTACTTGTACGGCGCGCCATTGCTTCGATTTCGCCACCTCGAGGACTACCGACGCGTAACCTTGGCCACGGCAGAAAACCTTCTGCTCATGCGTCTGATGGATGAGGAGCATTTGCTTCGACCAGCGCGTGGTTCTCGCCAGATGGTCGACTTTTTGAAGGACGAGGGTCACACGGTCAATCGTAAGCGAATCCAGCATTTAATGCGAAAAATGGGGATCGAAAGCTTGGCTCCAAAACCTCGCACGACGATCCCGATCGAAGGACATCGAGTCTATCCGTACCTGCTGCGAAACCTTGAGATCGTTAGGCCGAATCAGGTTTGGTGCTGCGACATCACCTATATTCCGATGCAGCTGGGGTTCTTTTATCTCGTGGCTGTAATGGACTGGTTCAGTCGCTACGTGATTTCCTGGCGATTGTCGAACAGCATGGATGTCGATTTTTGTGTCGAGGCTTTGGAGGAAGCCTTGTCCAAAGGGACGCCCGAAATTTTCAATACTGATCAAGGCTCACAGTTCACCAGCCAAGATTTTACTTCACCGCTGAAGTCCCAGGACGTTGCCATTAGCATGGACGGAAAAGGCCGCGCGATTGACAACGTGATGATCGAAAGACTTTGGAGAACGGTCAAATACGAGGAGGTCTATCTCAAGGAATACGTCACTGGAGCCGATTGTTATAAAGGGCTTGGCGAGTACCTAAACTACTACGGACATCAACGCCGGCATCAGGCACTCGACCGAAAAACACCCTGGGAAGTCTACCGTCCCAGTCGATCAAAGAAGACGAATTCTTCTATCTAAACTTAGCCCGCCAGTGGTCCAATAATTGGGGTCCACTTCAGTTCGCCTGACCATTCACATTTTCCTTTTGCAGTCTTCGCCGATTGACATATTGAGCGGTATTGTGCTCGACTATCGCACGGCACAACCGAACGCAATTTGCCGCCACACGAACTCGCCGAGATTGCATCAGTCTCAGCGAGTTTTCGCCATCGCGCAAATGCAGTATCCATCGCATATTGAGGGTAATATGGAGGAAGTGTGCAGCCACGTGGCCGCCAAACCTTTCTCATAAGTGACAGGAGGTTCAGCAGGAAGCCAATCAATGGCTAACGGCTGGCGGAGCCGATCAAGGAGGTGCATGTCGACGGCCTGGGAGTCGCCACCATGACCATCACCCTTGAGAATGTCGTCGAAAAGTACCTGTCCGCCAAGAAGCTCGCGGCAGGAACCTGTAAGGTGAAGGCCGATGCGACGGTGAAGACGGAAGGGGCTCAAACCAACCCCTACAAAATGAAAATTAGAACCCTACGAAGTCTCTCACAAAACAGCACAAAATAATTCCACTTGAACTGCAAGCCAAGACACCATCCTTTCACTCGCTAATACCAAGCGACCGAAATTCCACTTCATGCTGAACCAAGACACTCAGAGCAGGCCACTATAATCCTCCCCCGAAGAACCCGGGAAACTTATGGTCCCTCGGTGGATCAACGGATCAACGCATCCTCGAATTCCGTGAAGAGGCTGTCGAAAATATCTTCCCGTTTCGATCCGTTCGGCTCTAAGTCGAGATCGTTGTCGCCAGAAAGCCTCAAGGCAGGCGCTGCGAGGTCAGTGCGATGGTTGATCGCAAACTGCTCGGCCAATTCGGCGGTGGGCTCCAAGCCGAATGAGTACAACGAACGTGGTGCCGAAGGCCGCAGTTGGACCGACGCCTCATCGCGCCCTGATCCGATCAACTCGCCCAGCGCCACATCGAATAGCTCGCTTTGCGTCGGCTGGGAAACTCCGTTCAGCGTTTCCGCTGCCACCGGCTGTGATGCGTCGCCAAACACCTCGTATTCTCCAGTTGTGCTCCCGAACGTTTCACCCTCTGGAGCAAGCAGAGCCGAGGAAGCAAGAAACTCATACGCTCCGATGTCGTAATCGGAACCTTGGGGACGGCTGTTGCCTGCAAAATCAAAGGGTGCGACAAGGGGAGACCGCCCCAAGTCGATCGCAGGTGACGCAGCTTGAAGACTAAAATCGGAAGTTGCTTTTGTTGAACCCAGCGTTGTTAGAAGCGGGTCCACTTCGACGGAGTTGTCTCCATTCGTAGTCAGAGATACATATTCAGATAAGGTCAAGAATGTTGAACTTGGCCCCCAATAAATGACATCCACTCCAGCGCCCGCGTCATTGTAAAACAGGTTGTTATCGGTCACAAGATCGTTTAACTCGGAATCGTCATCCATCCATATCGCAAAATCTGGCCCCCCTTGCGGTGTCATGTAAAAAACATTGTTCCGCATCGCCACATTGGTGATGCCCTGCCCACCTGTCCCTGCTTCACCGCCCCAAACCCTTACGCCGAAATGATTATCATAGAAAGTATTGTTGTAAATATTCACATCGGTTGCATCTTCAGCCAATAGGATACCCCCGTAAGTATCCACAAAGACGTTGTTGTAGATTTCTAATCCTACCGTTCCAGGGCCGTGCCAGACATGAATACCATACTTTGCATCCGGATTCGAATCGTTAGCAGCACCGTCTTTGTGTCCTCCCGGATCTTCAAAAAAGTTATTGTAAATTTTTATATCCTCTGTCCCCGTTCTTATGTAGATACTGTGTGTTGAGGTATCGTGAATATAATTATTCCGTATTGTAAGATCTTCCAAGTTATCCGTGCATGCCTTGTAGACATCACAGTTCAGGCTGAAGGCATCAAGATAATTAGTTATTTCTAACCCATCAAATATGACATGATCCCCGTTATAAACGCTAACAAAATTCCTGTTCTTTCCACTGGAGCCACCATCGAAAACAGGGGTTTCTCCAGGGTAGGCCATGACGGTAATAGGTTCAGCCGCTGTCCCTTGGGCCGTCCATTTCATCCCATTTCCGCCATCGCTACCTACCCAATTATAGGTTCCGCCCCTGGCATAGATGATGTCTCCTGGGTTAAGTCCAATATCGTCATGAATCTTTTCAAGGGAAAAATAGGGGTTACTGATAGTGCCCGTCCCTGTCGTATCACTGCCCGTTGGTGCGATGTAAAAAATATTACCGGACTGCGCCAGCGTCGTGGCCGAGTCTGCGGCAGATTGGGGGGAATTGTTTCCCGCGGCATCGAAAGCTAAAACGGTGTACGTATAGGGGGTCGATGAGTTAAGGCCCGTGTCTTGGAACGTTGTGGTCGTAACGTTGGGCACAATCGGTGACCCGTTTCGGAAGATCGTGTACCCAGTCACGCCGACATTATCGTTCGAAGCGGTCCACGTCAGATCGATTTGGGACGACGAGACGGCTGTCGCGTTCAGGTTCGTCGGCACGCTGGGGGCTTGGGTGTCTCCGGTTGCCACCGTGCCATAAACTTCAAACTCAAGTGCTTGGGCGCCAGAACCACCGAAGACTTCCAGTCGGACAAACCGAGCCTGCGTACCGGTAAACGATGTCTCAAGCCATTGGTTCGCGAAGGCATCTGCGCCTGTGATGATCGAGGTGTAGGCGTCGCCTGCCGCCGACTTGACTTTTAAGTTGTAAGTATCACTAACCCAAGTGCCGTCCGCATCGCCAAAGAATCGGGATTGGGAAAGGTCGTAAAGCTGGCCTAGGTCATACTCCACCCAGAAGGAACCGGACGTGGATACTGTACCAGGCGTCGTCGTAAGGGTGTCCCAAAGACCGGACACCGGGTTCCCGACCGTAAAGTTTCCGCTGTCGGCAAAATGGGTAGCGCCGTCGGCCAGATTGGCCAAATTAGCTAGCGTGGTGGCCGAGTCTGCGGCAGATTGGGGAGAATTATTTCCCGCGGCATCGAAAGCTAAAACGGTGTACGTATAAGGGGTGGATGAGTCACGGCCCGTGTCTTGGAACGTTGTGGTCGTAACGTTGGGCACAATCGGTGACCCGTTTCGGAAGATCGTGTATCCGGTCACGCCAACATTATCGGTCGAAGCGGTCCACGTCAGATCGATTTGGGACGACGAGACGGCTGTCGCGTTCAGGTTCGTCGGCACGCTGGGGGCTTGGGTGTCTCCGGTTGCCACCGTGCCATAAACTTCAAACTCAAGTGCTTGGGCGCCAGAACCACCGAAGACTTCCAGTCGGACAAACCGAGCCTGCGTACCGGTAAACGATGTCTCAAGCCATTGGTTCGCGAAGGCATCTGCGCCGGTGATGATCGAGGTGTAGGCGTCGCCTGCCGCCGACTTGACTTTTAAGTTGTAAGTATCACTAACCCAAGTGCCGTCCGCATCGCCAAAGAATCGGGATTGGGAAAGGTCGTAAAGCTGGCCTAGGTCGTACTCCACCCAGAAGGAACCAGACGTGGATACTGTACCAGGCGTCGTCGTGAGGGTGTCCCAAAGACCGGATGCCGGGCCATTGGCCGTGAAGTTTTCGCTGTCGGCAAAATAGGTGGCGCTGTCGGCCAGGTTAGCCAAATTAGCCAGCGTCGTGGCCGAGTCTTCGGCAGATTGGGAAGAATTATTTCCCGCAGCATCAAAGGCTAAAACGGTGTACGTATAGCTGGTGGATGAAGCGAGGCCCGTGTCTTGGAACGTTGTGGTCGTAACGTTGGGCACAATCGGTGACCCGTTTCGGAAGATCGTGTATCCGGTCACGCCAACATTATCGGTCGAAGCGGTCCACGTCAGATCGATTTGGGACGACGAGACGGCTGTCGCATTCAGGTTCGTCGGCACGCTGGGGGCTTGGGTGTCTCCGGTTGCCACCGTGCCATAAACTTCAAACTCAAGTGCTTGGGCGCCAGAACCACCGAAGACTTCCAGTCGGACAAACCGAGCCTGTGTGCCGGTAAACGATGTCTCAAGCCATTGGTTCGCGAAGGCATCTGCGCCGGTGATGATCGAGGTGTAGGCGTCGCCTGCTGCCGACTTGACTTTTAAGTTGTAAGTATCACTAACCCAAGTGCCGTCCGCATCGCCAAAGAATCGGGATTGGGAAAGGTCGTAAAGCTGGCCTAGGTCGTACTCCACCCAGAAGGAACCGGACGTGGATACTGTACCAGGCGTCGTCGTGAGGGTGTCCCAAAGACCGGATGCCGGGCCATTGGCCGTGAAGTTTTCGCTGTCGGCAAAATACGTGGCGCCGTCGGCCAGATTGGGGCCACTTGCCACCACGGTCCCATAAACTTCAAACTCAAGTGCTTGGGTGCCAGGACTACCAAAGACTTCCAGTCGGACAAACCGAGCCTGCGTACCGGTAAACGATGTCTCGAACCATTGGTTCGCATGGGCATTTGCGCCGGTGATGATCGAGGTGTAGGCGTCGCCTGCCGCCGACTTGACTTTTAAGTTGTAAGTATCACTATCCCAAGTGCCGTCCGCATCGCCAAAGAATCGGGATTGGGAAAGGTCGTAAAGCTGGCCTAGGTCATATTCCACCCAGAAGGAATTGGTCGTAGATGATGTACCGGGCGTCGTCGTGAGGGTGTCCCAAAGACCGGATGCCGGGCCATTGGCCGTGAAGTTTCCGCTGTCAGCAAAATGGGTGGTGCCGTCGGCCAGATTGGGGCCAACAACTCCGGCTGTGCCTTGGCTGCCAGTAAATTGTCGTTGCCAGGCGAGGAAGTCGGCACCATCGCTGTCGCCATCGTCATCCGCATCGGCAGTGACGCCAGATCCGAAGTTGCCTTCCCACTGCGCAAGGTCGTCGCCATCGACATAGCCATTGTTGTCGAAGTCGGCCGGCGCAGTCTCCACGGCAGCCGGCGTATAGTCTTGACTGACAACCGCTTGGCTAAGAACATCCGCCGCAAGCATCACCCGCGGCTCAAGCGTTTCAACGCTCAGGCGAAGTGCGCCGTTTTTCTTGCCTCTGTTTTTTCTGCCGCTGTTTTTTCGGCGACGATTTCTTCTGCTGTTGGGATACCGGTCACTTGCCAAGTCGAAAGCCACGGTTAGTCGATTGAACATGCTAACCTTTCCTTTTTTAGTTTGAAGGGTTGCAACGAGATCATCTTGCCCCATGCGTCCTTGTCGATGCGCTCAGCACAGCCTCCGGCCGCAACCAAAGAGCACTTGCCCACCGTTGCCCAATGGTAGCCAAAGATCGTACATGGCAATATCAAATTTGCGCAAAAATATTATCGTTATTGCGTTATTTCACAACCCCGGACATTTTCACTCATGACTGAACTTTTGCAAAACGCCAAATCAATCCCAGTTGGGCCTAGAAATATGGTGTAATTTGGAACTTTTGTGAGCATTTTGGCATGGCTCGTAGGCGACTTTATCTTGTGATGTGCCATTCCGTTAGTTCCTGCCCCGAAATGCAAGGAGGTTAATGGAGATATGGAGAGCTATAGAAGTACGGAATTCCCCATTACCGCAGTCCTGCTGAAGATCGTGCGAAAGATCGCACAGCGACCACAAACAAACTGTTGTGCGTCCGATGCGAGGAGAACATTCGCCAGTCTTACAATGAGAAAACAGAACGTCCCAATTGGGGTAAAATCAGGTAGAGTCGACAATGCCGTTGTTGGTGGTGTGTAGGGACCGGCCACTGGCAAACGACTGCGTTACGGATGAAGCGTTCGAACGGCTATTGAACTCTTGGTTTGGCAATCTGTCTCGCGTCTTGGAGCCGGGGCGTGCGTTCTACCTTTGGGGCGGCTATGCCAACTGTGGAAACTATCCGCCAGTCCTTAAAAAACATCAGCTCTACTTCAGCCAGGCAGTGATTTGGGTGAAGGAGCACCCGGTACTCAATCGCAAGGATTTTATGGGCAACCATGAGTGGTGCTTCTACGGTTGGCGAGAGAGTGCTGCCCACCAGTTCTTTGGTCCCAACAATGCCACCGACGTATGGTCGGTCAAGAAGATCAGTCCTCAGAACATGATCCACCTCACCGAGAAGCCGGTCGAGCTGGCCGTGCGAGCTATTCAGTATTCATCCCGCGCCGGTGAATTTCACCTGCGCAGGTTAGCATTCCACTGCTCATAGCCCAGATTTTGCCCTCAGAAATTCATTGGTCGTCATAGAACCGCCTACAGCTGGCACGGACAGTTCCCATCGTTACCTTTGAGCAAAGCTGAGAATGCCGTGGGTTGTGGCAAGGTGGTAATCGCTCTGAAAGCCAAAGGTGCCCTGTGGGCGTAATGTCGATAGGTAGCGGCAAGAGCACAACCTTGTATGCGGCCCTACAAGAAATAAACACCAAGGACCGTAATGTCGTCACGCTCGAAGACCCGATCGAGTACCAGCTCGACGGGATCAGCCAAACGCAAATCAACACAAAAAAGGGGCTCACGTTTGCCAGCGGCTTAAGAAACGTCTTACGACAAGACCCCGACATCATCATGGTCGGCGAAATCCGCGACCATGAGACGGCCGTCATGGCGATTCAGTCGGCGCTGACCGGGCACTTGGTGTTTTCCACACTGCACACCAACGACGCGGCCAGTGCTGTCACCCGCATGCTCGACCTGGGTATCGAGCCGTATCTCCTGAGTAGCTCACTATTAGGGGTGATGGCTCAGCGATTGGTGCGGCAAGTCTGTTGCGACTGCTACAGAAAGTACGTGCCAACAGAAGATGAACAAAGTTTGCTCGATGAATACGATGGAGAGAATAGGCAAGCTAACCACAGGAACCGGTTGTGACGCCTGTCGACAAAGCGGTTATCGGGGACGCGTCGGCATCTTTGAACTGCTACTGGTCGATGATGTGGTTCGAAGCAAAGTCCAAGAGCGGGCCATGAGTTTTGTGGTTTTCGTGTTTCTTGTGGCTACTTTTTCCTTATCGATGATCTGGAATCGATGTCCCGATACGGCGGATAGACCGCCTTGTAAGTAAAAGTTGCCCGATCGGGTCCGATTCACCAATCATCCCTCTCCGTTTCTTCTTCCCCGAAAGAGTGGTTGATCGTCCACTCCGCATCGTCGAGCGCATCGTTGAGTATGGCGGAGGCCTCATTGCCAAAGCGCTTCGTCAGTCTTTCTCCTGCCCCGCGGATGATGCGAGCGATTATTGTCAAATTCCGGCGCACTTCCAGGCGAGGCAATAGTTTCCGCTCGCGTTCCAGGCGATCCAACTTCGCAAGCCTTGCTCGCTCTTCGCGGTATCGCTCCAGTGCCGGGCTTCCCTGTGCCGTCTGCAGTAACAAATCATCTTCCTGAGCCAGTTTCTGGGCGTGCTTGGCCAGAAAATCGTGAAAAGCACGCACAAAATCGGGCAGATCAATCTTCGGACCACCCAACGGCAAGTCGTGCCGAGCGGCCTGTTCGTTAATGACCTTGGCCTGGCGACCTGACATTTGCCGCCAGTGTTTTTTTGGAATCGAGTGGTAATATTGCCAGCGAAGGCGCTCCTCTCGTTCTTTCTCAAAGCGGTTCAGCCCGGCCTGTTCCTCGCGAGAAAGCTTTTCACTGCGGAGTAATTTGGCATAAGCGATTGAAATTTTATGACGTTCGATCGGTGGCAGGTCGGCCATGCCGTCACCCGATTGGGATGGTTGTTTCTGGCCCATCGACAAATACCCCTTGTCTGCGCGAGTTACTTACCAAGCTAAAATTACCTAGTATGCGTAAAAAACCCGTTCGATCGGGGGCTACGCCCACTCCGCGTGGGGCCAGCGAAGGAACCAAAAAATAGTGGACGGCCCTGCACGGCATTGGGTGCGCGTCCGATGCCGTTGGATGCCACTTGGTTTGGCTCGCCCTTGCTCCTGTGACGCAATTGATCCTTGGATGACGCGGTCTGATCTTGAAAATGACGCCTGATGACGCAAGATCGCATACCTTCGAGACCGATTGCAAACTGCACGACACGTTCCCTTCTCATACTGCCGACTCTGTCTTGATTTGCCGCTCTGCCTTCTGCCCAGTAAACTGCTCCCACCGCTGGACAATGACATCGCAATAGAGCGGGTCGAGTTCCATCAGGTAGGCCTTGCGACCTGTCTGCTCGCAGCCGATCAGCGTCGACCCACTGCCGCCGAACAGATCGAGGACGTTTTCACCGGCGCGGGATGAATACTGAATGGCCCGCACGGCCAGCTCGACCGGCTTCTCGGTGAGGTGGATCATGTTCTGAGGACTGATCTTCTTGACCGACCATACGTCGGTGGCATTGTTGGGACCAAAGAACTGGTGGGCAGCACTCTCTCGCCAACCGTAGAAGCACCACTCATGGTTGCCCATAAAATCCTTGCGATTGAGTACCGGGTGCTCCTTCACCCAAATCACTGCCTGGCTGAAGTAGAGCTGATGTTTTTTAAGGACTGGCGGATAGTTTCCACAGTTGGCATAGCCGCCCCAAAGGTAGAACGCACGCCCCGGCTCCAAGACGCGAGACAGATTGCCAAACCAAGAGTTCAATAGCCGTTCGAACGCTTCATCCGTAACGCAGTCGTTTGCCAGTGGCCGGTCCCTACACACCACCAACAACGGCATTGTCGACTCTACCTGATTTTACCCCAATTGGGACGTTCTGTTTTCTCATTGTAAGACTGGCGAATGTTCTCCTCGCATCGGACGCACAACAGTTTGTTTGTGGTCGCTGTGCGATCTTTCGCACGATCTTCAGCAGGACTGCGGTAATGGGGAATTCCGTACTTCTATAGCTCTCCATATCTCCATTAACCTCCTTGCATTTCGGGGCAGGAACTAACGGAATGGCACATCACAAGATAAAGTCGCCTACGAGCCATGCCAAAATGCTCACAAAAGTTCCAAATTACACCATATTTCTAGGCCCAACTGGGATTGATTTGGCGTTTTGCAAAAGTTCAGTCATGAGTGAAAATGTCCGGGGTTGTGAAATAACGCAATAACGATAATATTTTTGCGCAAATTTGATATTGCCATGTACGATCTTTGGCTACCATTGGGCAACGGTGGGCAAGTGCTCTTTGGTTGCGGCCGGAGGCTGTGCTGAGCGCATCGACAAGGACGCATGGGGCAAGATGATCTCGTTGCAACCCTTCAAACTAAAAAAGGAAAGGTTAGCATGTTCAATCGACTAACCGTGGCTTTCGACTTGGCAAGTGACCGGTATCCCAACAGCAGAAGAAATCGTCGCCGAAAAAACAGCGGCAGAAAAAACAGAGGCAAGAAAAACGGCGCACTTCGCCTGAGCGTTGAAACGCTTGAGCCGCGGGTGATGCTTGCGGCGGATGTTCTTAGCCAAGCGGTTGTCAGTCAAGACTATACGCCGGCTGCCGTGGAGACTGCGCCGGCCGACTTCGACAACAATGGCTATGTCGATGGCGACGACCTTGCGCAGTGGGAAGGCAACTTCGGATCTGGCGTCACTGCCGATGCGGATGACGATGGCGACAGCGATGGTGCCGACTTCCTCGCCTGGCAACGACAATTTACTGGCAGCCAAGGCACAGCCGGAGTTGTTGGCCCCAATCTGGCCGACGGCACCACCCATTTTGCTGACAGCGGAAACTTCACGGCCAATGGCCCGGCATCCGGTCTTTGGGACACCCTCACGACGACGCCCGGTACATCATCTACGACCAATTCCTTCTGGGTGGAATATGACCTAGGCCAGCTTTACGACCTTTCCCAATCCCGATTCTTTGGCGATGCGGACGGCACTTGGGATAGTGATACTTACAACTTAAAAGTCAAGTCGGCGGCAGGCGACGCCTACACCTCGATCATCACCGGCGCAAATGCCCATGCGAACCAATGGTTCGAGACATCGTTTACCGGTACGCAGGCTCGGTTTGTCCGACTGGAAGTCTTTGGTAGTCCTGGCACCCAAGCACTTGAGTTTGAAGTTTATGGGACCGTGGTGGCAAGTGGCCCCAATCTGGCCGACGGCGCCACGTATTTTGCCGACAGCGAAAACTTCACGGCCAATGGCCCGGCATCCGGTCTTTGGGACACCCTCACGACGACGCCTGGTACAGTATCCACGTCCGGTTCCTTCTGGGTGGAGTACGACCTAGGCCAGCTTTACGACCTTTCCCAATCCCGATTCTTTGGCGATGCGGACGGCACTTGGGTTAGTGATACTTACAACTTAAAAGTCAAGTCGGCAGCAGGCGACGCCTACACCTCGATCATCACCGGCGCAGATGCCTTCGCGAACCAATGGCTTGAGACATCGTTTACCGGCACACAGGCTCGGTTTGTCCGACTGGAAGTCTTCGGTGGTTCTGGCGCCCAAGCACTTGAGTTTGAAGTTTATGGCACGGTGGCAACCGGAGACACCCAAGCCCCCAGCGTGCCGACGAACCTGAATGCGACAGCCGTCTCGTCGTCCCAAATCGATCTGACGTGGACCGCTTCGACCGATAATGTTGGCGTGACCGGATACACGATCTTCCGAAACGGGTCACCGATTGTGCCCAACGTTACGACCACAACGTTCCAAGACACGGGCCTCGCTTCATCCACCAGCTATACGTACACCGTTTTAGCCTTTGATGCTGCGGGAAATAATTCTTCCCAATCTGCCGAAGACTCGGCCACGACGCTGGCTAATTTGGCTAACCTGGCCGACAGCGCCACGTATTTTGCCGACAGCGAAAACTTCACGGCCAATGGCCCGGCATCCGGTCTTTGGGACACCCTCACGACGACGCCTGGTACAGTATCCACGTCTGGTTCCTTCTGGGTGGAGTACGACCTAGGCCAGCTTTACGACCTTTCCCAATCCCGATTCTTTGGCGATGCGGACGGCACTTGGGTTAGTGATACTTACAACTTAAAAGTCAAGTCGGCGGCAGGCGACGCCTACACCTCGATCATCACCGGCGCAGATGCCTTCGCGAACCAATGGCTTGAGACATCGTTTACCGGTACGCAGGCTCGGTTTGTCCGACTGGAAGTCTTCGGTGGTTCTGGCGCCCAAGCACTTGAGTTTGAAGTTTATGGCACGGTGGCAACCGGAGACACCCAAGCCCCCAGCGTGCCGACGAACCTGAACGCGACAGCCGTCTCATCGTCCCAAATCGATCTGACGTGGACCGCTTCGACCGATAATGTTGGCGTGACCGGGTACACGATCTTCCGAGACGGGTCGCAAGTTGCGACCAACGTGGTTACCACATCGTATCAAGACACGGGCCTTGTCTCGGGCATCACCTATTCTTACACGGTTGCCGCTTTCGATGCCGCGGGAAACAATTCCCCTCAATCTGCCGCAGACTCGGCTACGACGCTGGATACGATCGCCCCCAGCGTGCCAACGAACCTGAACGCGACAGCCGTCTCGGGGTCCCAAATCGATCTGACGTGGACCGCTTCGAACGATAATGTCGGCGTGACCGGATACACGATCTTCCGAAACGGGTCACCAATTGTGCCCAACGTTACGACCACAACGTTCCAAGACACGGGCCTTAACTCATCGACCTCCTATACGTACACCGTTTTAGCTTTCGATGCCGCGGGAAACAATTCCCTCCAATCTGCCGCAGACTCGGCCACCACGCTAGCTAATTTGGCCAATCTGGCCGACGGCGCCACCCATTTTGCCGACAGCGGAAACTTTACGGTCGGGAACCCGGTGTCCGGTCTTTGGGACACCCTTACGACGACGCCTGGTACAGTATCCACGTCCGGTTCCTTCTGGGTGGAGTACGACCTAGGCCAGCTTTACGACCTTTCCCAATCCCGATTCTTTGGCGATGCGGACGGCACTTGGATTAGTGATACTTACAATTTAAAAGTCAAGTCGGCGGCAGGCGACGCCTACACCTCGATCATCACCGGCGCAGATGCCTTCGCGAACCAATGGTTCGAGACATCGTTTACCGGCACACAGGCTCGGTTTGTCCGACTGGAAGTCTTTGGTGGTTCTGGCACCCAAGCACTTGAGTTTGAAGTTTATGGGACCGTGGCAACCGGGGACACCCAAGCCCCCAGCGTGCCAACGAACCTGAACGCGACAGCCGTCTCAGGGTCCCAAATCGATCTGACGTGGACCGCTTCGACCGATGATGTCGGCGTGACCGGATACACGATCTTCCGAGACGGGGCACCGATTGTGCCCAACGTTACGACCACAACGTTCCAAGACACGGGCCTTAACTCATCGACCCCCTATACGTACACCGTTTTAGCTTTCGATGCCGCGGGAAACAATTCCGCTCAATCTGCCGAAGACTCGGCCACGACGCTGGCCAATTTGGCTAATCTGGCTGACAGCACTACGTATTTTGCCGACAGCGGAAACTTTACGGTCGGGAACCCGGTGTCTGGTCTTTGGGACACCATTACGACGACGCCTGGTACAGTATCCACGTCCGGTTCCTTCTGGGTGGAGTACGACCTAGGCCAGCTTTACGACCTTTCCCAATCCCGATTCTTTGGCGATGCGGACGGCACTTGGGTTAGTGATACTTACAACTTAAAAGTCAAGTCGGCGGCAGGCGACGCCTACACCTCGATCATCACCGGCGCAGATGCCTTCGCGAACCAATGGTTTGAGACATCGCTTACCGGTACGCAGGCTCGGTTTGTCCGACTGGAAGTCTTCGGTGGTTCTGGCGCCCAAGCACTTGAGTTTGAAGTTTATGGGACCGTGGCAACCGGGGACACCCAAGCCCCCAGCGTGCCGACGAACCTGAACGCGACAGCCGTCTCATCGTCCCAAATCGATCTGACGTGGACCGCTTCGACCGATAATGTTGGCGTGACCGGATACACGATCTTCCGAGACGGGGCACCGATTGTGCCCAACGTTACGACCACAACGTTCCAAGACACGGGCCTTAACTCATCGACCCCCTATACGTACACCGTTTTAGCTTTCGATGCCGCGGGAAATAATTCTCCCCAATCTGCCGCAGACTCGGCCACCACGCTAGCGCAGTCCGGCAATATTTTTTACATCGCGCCAACGGGCAGTGATACGACAGGGGATGGGTCAATAGGGTCGCCTTGGCAGACATTAATAGAAGCCGAAGCGAATGTGTCGGCTGGCGATACCGTTTACGCCAGGGGCGGTGAATATTTAGGGCATGAAGAAGTCCTCTGGAATGAAACAGGAACAGCGGCAAACCCCATAACAGTCATGGCGTTCCCGGGAGAAAACCCTATTTTTTCAAATGTAGGATCCGATAGACATTTTGTGCGTTTTCGTGATGCGGATTGGGTTATTTTTGATGGCTTGGAGGTAGAAGGCTACCGAAGCAGTTTTCATCTTCGTGGCTCCCCGTACGTAGATGATACCGCTGTTACAATCACAGATTTTGCAGAAAACGTAACCATTAGAAACAGTTATCTCCATGACATGATGTCGCATGGCGTCTATGTATCTGCCGGAACTAAGAACATTAAGTTGTACAACAATCTAATAGAACCTACTTTGGTTGGCATACAGAGTTGGCACAACCCTGCAGTGGATGGTCTGGAAATATACAACAACATCATTGTTGGAGGTAAGGAAGGATTTGCCTTAGGTAATTTTGATCCAGTCAATGTGACGGTGTACAACAACACATTTTACAACCAAACTACTGCCGGAATGAGATTTTGGGGTGACTATACGAATGAAATGGTCCTAAAAAACAATATCGTATACGAGCCTGGCTTGGGAGTGGAGGTGATTTTGTCAACGAGTTCTAATGCGTCACTCGACCTTTTGACCTTAGACAATAATTTGTATTACAAAACAGGCATCGGGAATTTTGCAGAGTGGAAGAATACCCCTTCTGGGCTTACCAAGTACCAAACGTTTGATGATTGGAAAAACGGTACGGGCCAAGATGCAAATTCTATTTTTGCCGACCCGTTATTTGTAGATGCTGCGGGCGGAGATTTCCGTCTACAGTCTGGCTCGCCAGCTATCGATAACGGAGTTGCCATAGGAGCTCCCAATTTTGACTTCGATGGCAACAGCCGCCCGATAGACGGGGATGGCGTCGGAGGGGCTCAGCACGACATCGGAGCGTTTGAGTTTGTTCCCCCCTCGGCTCTGCTTGCGCCAGAGGGTGAAACGTTCGGGAGCACAACTGGAGAATACGAGGTGTTTGGCGACGCATCACAGCCGGTGGCAGCGGAAACGCTGAACGGAGTTTCCCAGCCGACGCAAAGCGAGCTATTCGATGTGGCGCTGGGCGAGTTGATCGGATCAGGGCGCGATGAGGCGTCGGTCCAACTGCGGCCTTCGGCACCACGTTCGTTGTACTCATTCGGCTTGGAGCCCACCGCCGAATTGGCCGAGCAGTTTGCGATCAACCATCGCACTGACCTCGCAGCGCCTGCCTTGAGGCTTTCTGGCGACAACGATCTCGACTTAGAGCCGAACGGATCGAAACGGGAAGATATTTTCGACAGCCTCTTCACGGAATTCGAGGATGCGTTGATCCGTTGATCCACCGAGGGACCATAAGTTTCCCGGGTTCTTCGGGGGAGGATTATAGTGGCCTGCTCTGAGTGTCTTGGTTCAGCATGAAGTGGAATTTCGGTCGCTTGGTATTAGCGAGTGAAAGGATGGTGTCTTGGCTTGCAGTTCAAGTGGAATTATTTTGTGCTGTTTTGTGAGAGACTTCGTAGGGTTCTAATTTTCATTTTGTAGGGGTTGGTTTGAGCCCCTTCCGTCTTCACCGTCGCATCGGCCTTCACCTTACAGGTTCCTGCCGCGAGCTTCTTGGCGGACAGGTACTTTTCGACGACATTCTCAAGGGTGATGGTCATGGTGGCGACTCCCAGGCCGTCGACATGCACCTCCTTGATCGGCTCCGCCAGCCGTTAGCCATTGATTGGCTTCCTGCTGAACCTCCTGTCACTTATGAGAAAGGTTTGGCGGCCACGTGGCTGCACACTTCCTCCATATTACCCTCAATATGCGATGGATACTGCATTTGCGCGATGGCGAAAACTCGCTGAGACTGATGCAATCTCGGCGAGTTCGTGTGGCGGCAAATTGCGTTCGGTTGTGCCGTGCGATAGTCGAGCACAATACCGCTCAATATGTCAATCGGCGAAGACTGCAAAAGGAAAATGTGAATGGTCAGGCGAACTGAAGTGGACCCCAATTATTGGACCACTGGCGGGCTAAGTTTAGATAGAAGAATTCGTCTTCTTTGATCGACTGGGACGGTAGACTTCCCAGGGTGTTTTTCGGTCGAGTGCCTGATGCCGGCGTTGATGTCCGTAGTAGTTTAGGTACTCGCCAAGCCCTTTATAACAATCGGCTCCAGTGACGTATTCCTTGAGATAGACCTCCTCGTATTTGACCGTTCTCCAAAGTCTTTCGATCATCACGTTGTCAATCGCGCGGCCTTTTCCGTCCATGCTAATGGCAACGTCCTGGGACTTCAGCGGTGAAGTAAAATCTTGGCTGGTGAACTGTGAGCCTTGATCAGTATTGAAAATTTCGGGCGTCCCTTTGGACAAGGCTTCCTCCAAAGCCTCGACACAAAAATCGACATCCATGCTGTTCGACAATCGCCAGGAAATCACGTAGCGACTGAACCAGTCCATTACAGCCACGAGATAAAAGAACCCCAGCTGCATCGGAATATAGGTGATGTCGCAGCACCAAACCTGATTCGGCCTAACGATCTCAAGGTTTCGCAGCAGGTACGGATAGACTCGATGTCCTTCGATCGGGATCGTCGTGCGAGGTTTTGGAGCCAAGCTTTCGATCCCCATTTTTCGCATTAAATGCTGGATTCGCTTACGATTGACCGTGTGACCCTCGTCCTTCAAAAAGTCGACCATCTGGCGAGAACCACGCGCTGGTCGAAGCAAATGCTCCTCATCCATCAGACGCATGAGCAGAAGGTTTTCTGCCGTGGCCAAGGTTACGCGTCGGTAGTCCTCGAGGTGGCGAAATCGAAGCAATGGCGCGCCGTACAAGTAGAATTGAGGCCGTCTGCTGTCGTTACCCAAAGACTGCCTGCGACGATTCGAGGCACGAAGAGCTTAAGCTAGTGACATTCGTGGCGCAGACCGAAGTCGCTTCACGCAATTCCCAGCTGCACAATGTGGGTGTGACCGGTGCGAATTAGCTCGATGACAAAAATGGTTTTTGACGCCTAACCGAAGCAGGTTCGCGAGAATCACGCAGACGCTGCGATTGCCGCCGTCATACCCCTGCGGACAATACAGTCATCTAATCAGAAAATCCTAATTAGACTCGAAGCAGAACCTCCCTTCGCGAACACCCACCTGCTTTTTAGATGGCGTCGAGTCGACGCAAACTAACCCAGTAGTCCCCCTCCCCTTGTTGGGGAGGGGTGAAGCACAACGCCAATCTTCAAATCCCACCACAAGTCATCCGCCGGAAAGGGGTGTACCGGTGTTCTTCCCGACGGTGCGTCCTTTTTTGATTAAGCAATTGCTCAATCAATCTACTTATTCTTTTTCTCTTTTTTTAGCTTTCGCTTCTCCTTAGGGCTAAGCATCGCTTTTTTCTGCTGTTCCTTTTTGCCCTTGTCTTTGCTTCCTTTGTCGCCCATAGCAGTAGTATCTCCAGTCTGGAAAAAGAGGTCTTCTAGAAGCGAAGATCAGGCTACCTGAACGTTTTCAGCGCAGGGACCTTTTTGACCTTTCGCTTCGTTGAACGAAACTCTCTGGCCTTCCCTCAGGTCATCAAAGCCACAGCCTTCAACACTGGACGAGTGAAAAAACAGGTCCTTGTCGCTACCAACGTCAATAAAGCCAAAACCCTTGTCCGTAATTCGCTTGATCGTGCCTTCAGCCATTTGTTCATTTCCCAAAAAAATGTTTTGCGGCGATGCCGAGAACACAAAGTTCCAGGCTGCTCCGCCACAAGTGTGTAGCCATCCTAGCCGACTTGTTCCGCGAGCGATAGCACCGACCAAAGCGATTGGGTTCTGGCAGAAGCGGTATCATTAAAAGCAGATCAGGAACTCCTAAGCGGATGGCCGCTGTTTTGAATACGTCTCCATGGGCGGGTCGTGCTCGTGACCGCGATCTTCTCGCGTTGCGGCTACTCCTGCCCCCCCGCAGCCTTGAACACTGCACTTTAGGGGATTACCAACTTGATCGCCAATTGCTCTTAGCAAAACCTCGACTCTCCGCGATGCTGTGAGAATTATCACACCATCACCTCACACGGGAGAGCCAAGGATAGCTAAGCGTAAAGGTACTTCGAAGCGTCGGCAACCCCAGCACAAGTTGAATCGCAAGAAATCGCAGCATGATAAGCGCGAGCGACTCAATCATCGTAATCCAAAACGCAAGAAAACTAAAAAGGCCCGAGTCCCGCTGACCGGTACGATGCAGACAGCAGTCGTGACATTGCAGTCGGTCCTGCATCCTCGAATGGCCTTTCGGTTGTCAATCATCATCGCGGGAATGTTGCTGGCCGATGGCCGTCGCACCGCGAGTGCTTGGTTCGCCATTGCGGGAGTGCAAGACGATTGGGATCGCTTCTACGATTGTCTGATCAGCGTTGACAGGACCTCTGCGAAGGGTGCGATCGCGCTGCTCGGCCTCATCGTGCAGAAGTTGGCTCCAGGTAATCGAATCGTGTTGGCGATGGACGATTCGCCTACGTCTCGTTATGGGAAACAGGTGGAAGGCGCAGGCGTGCATCACAACCCTACGCCTGGACCTGCGGATGGTGAGTGGCTTTACGGGCATAACTGGGTCACCCTTGCGTGGCTGGCAACGCATCCGTTGTGGGGAGTGATTGCGTTGCCTTTGCGTTCGATGTTGTATGTTCGCCAAGTCAACCTACCGAAGCTGGCGGAGAAATACGACTGGGAATTTAAGACAAAACACGAGCTGGGCGTGGAGTTGATGACTTGGTTCGTCAAGGCAATCGGCGCGCTCGGAGTGAAGGCGAAAGTCTGGTTGGTGGTCGATGGTGCTTATGCAGCGAGGCCGTTTTTGAAGCTGCTGCTCAAGCTGCGCGTTGTCGTTGTGAGCCGCTTGCGCCGGGACGCCTGCCTGTACGACCTGCCTCCCGAGGGGTCTCACGGTAACCGCATCTACGGCAAGAACAAAATCAGCCTGGCAAAACGTGCCGCGCATAAAAAGGGCTGGCAAACGATCACCATCACTTGCCGCGGCGCCTGCGTGACTCGTCAACACAAGACGTTTTTGGCAACGTCACGTTTGACCGGTGGTGTGATTCGTGTGGTAATCGTTCGCTTTGACGATGGCGGTTGGGCACCTTATTTCTGCACCGACTCGAACGCTGAAGTGCAAGACATCTTCGAAGCAGTTGACGCCCGCTGGGCAATCGAAGAACATTTTCACGACGTGAAAGAAGTTTGGGGAGCAGGCCAGCAGCAGGTTCGCAACGTCTGGTCCAACATCGGTTGCTGGCACTTGAACGGGTGGCTCTACACGTTAGTGGAATTATGCTCTTGGGACACCGACCAATCCAAACTCACCGACCGTAGCGATCGTCCTTGGGACAATCCCGACCGGCGCCCCTCCCACGCCGACCGCAGGCGAGCAATCTCCCGAGGAATGCTGCAAAAACAATTTCTCACCGCTTTGCCAAAAACCCCAGAGCATCGTAAAATACTCACACTCTTTCAGAACCTAATCGCACTCGCTGCATGATCCCCTAAAGTGCAGTTGAACAGCAAGCCCTAAGTAAACGTTGCCAGATCGGGTCCGATTCACCAATCATCCCTCTCCGTTTCTTCTTCCCCGAAAGAGTGGTTGATCGTCCACTCCGCATCGTCGAGCGCATCGTTGAGTATGGCGGAGGCCTCATTGCCAAAACGCTTCGTCAGTCTTTCTCCTGCCCCGCGGATGATGCGAGCGATTATTGTCAAATTCCGGCGCACTTCCAGGCGAGGTAAAAGTTTCCGCTCGCGTTCCAGGCGATCCAACTTCGCAAGCTTTGCTCGTTCTTCGCGGTATCGCTCCAATGCCGGGCTTCCCTGTGCTGACGGCAGTAACGAATCATCTTCCTGAGTCAGTTTCTGGGCGTGCTTGGCCAGAAAATCGTGAAAGGCGCGCACAAACTCGGGCAGATCAATCTTTGGACCACCCAACGGCAAGTCGTGCCGAGCGGCCTGTTCGTTGATCACCTTGGCCTGGCGACCTGACATTTGCCGCCAATGTTTTTTTGGAATCGAGTGGTAATATTGCCAGCGAAGGCGCTCCTCTCGTTCTTTCTCAAAGCGGTTCAGCCCGGCCTGTTCCTCGCGAGAAAGCTTCTCACTGCGGAGTAATTTAGCATAAGCGATTGAAATTTTATGACGTTCGATCGGTGGCAGGTCGGCCATGCCGTCACCCGATCGGGATGGTTGTTTCTGGCCCATCGACAGGCACCCCTTGTCTGCGCGAGTTACTTACCAAGCCAAAAATACTTAGTCGGTGTAAAAAACCCGTTCGATCGGGGGCTACGCCCACCCCGCGTGGGGCCAGCGAAGGAACCAAAAAAAGTGGACGGCCCTGCACGGCATTGGGTGCGCGTCCGATGCCGTTGGATGCCACTTGGTTTGGCTCGCCCTTGCTCCTGTGACGCAATTGATCCTTGGATGACGCGGTCTGATCTTGCAAATGACGCAACGCAACGTGCTATATCCCGGGTATTCCCCGCGACAATCGCGCGGTTGCTTCGTGGTTCAACCTTCACATTGTAGGGTGGGTCGGTATGGACCAACTCGATCTTCGTGCCACCGACAAGGCGATCAACATCCAGCGCGCTGGAGGAGTCGCCACAGAGCAGCCGATGTTCCCCCAGCAACCATAAGTCGCCGGTTCGGGTGATTGCCTGCTCGGGCGGCTCGGGGATTTCATCTGGATCGGTCAAGCCTTCGCAAGGTTCCCGATGGAGCAGCTGGGTGATTTCCTCTGCCGAGAAACCGATCAGGCTGAGATCGTATTCTGCCCTCTGCAGGTCGGCCAATTCGATCGGCAGCAGGTCAAAATTCCAATCGGCCAGGTCGGCCGTCTGGTTGTCGGCCAGCCGGTAAGCCTTCACCTGCTCGGGCGAGAGATCGGCGGCAACATGAACGGGCACTTTTTCTAGCCCTAGTTTTTTTGCCGCCTTCCAGCGTGTGTGTCCGCAGACGATCACGCCATCGTCGTCGACGACGATCGGTTGCCGGAAGCCAAACTCGCGGATCGAATCGACGACTGCCGAAACCGCATCGTCGTTATGACGTGGGTTGTTTTCATACGGCCTGATATCGGCCAACTTTCGTGGTTCAATTTTCATCCCTTTTCACCCCTGTGGAATGTTCAGACAAAGAAAGCAAACTCGGTTCCATCGCAAGACTGTTTCTGCAGGCGCCTTCCGGCAGAGGGCCGACGTTGGCCACGTAACGCAAAGCGGTGCAACATGGGGTCCCATTTGGCGCAGGCCGCGACACGGGCCAACGTGGGCGACCTGTTGGCGGAAGGCGCTATTCATGATCGCCTCCCGTGTGGTTGTGGGAGGTGTCGACCAACGCCAAAATGGCGGCTCTGATTGCGTCGGAACGCTCTCCCCAAGCGGCCAAAGCGCGGGCCAACTCGGGGTCGTCGGGAGCGGAGATTTCCGCTTCTGAGGGCCGCGGCACCAATACGGGCACCTCGGCGTTTTCGTCTTTCGCTAACTCTTGGCCTGTTCCAGCTTTACGGCTCTCGGCGTCTGGATTCAAAATCCAGTGACCGCAAGGTCGTGGGGGTTCAAGTCCCCCCTCCGGTACTTCTTTTCCCGTAAGGATTTACGACGAATCTCGGGCAGGCCATTCTTGGCCCCCAATATCTTGCCGGTGACAAATCGGTGACACGCGGGCAATCGCGTTGGGTTCGTGTCGCTGGCCCCCCCAGCGATGAGTCCCCTACGATCGACTCCATCGACGGCAATCGTGCCGTGCGAGTCGTCCGAGGTCATCATGGCATCGCTCCAACCCTATCCCAACGGGATATTTCACGTTCATTTTCGGTATGCCGGGCAGCGGTTCAATCGTTCGCTCAAGACCTGTGATCCAGTCGAGGCCCAGTCACGCGTGGCACGGCTGCGAGAAACTTTGAAGCTCGTCGAAGCGGGTCGCATCGAAGTTCCGCTCGACGAAGACCCTGGCAGTTTTTTACTGGCGGATGGTCGAGCAACCAAGTCGGTCACGTTGAGTGAAGTACGCACGCTTTCGGAATTGTTTTGTGCCTATGACGACCAGCTTCCCGAGGGCGCGAAAGAAGCCTCGACAATAATAGGGGAATTGCTCCATCGCAGGCATTTGCTGCGAATTCTCAAAGGGCGACTCCGACTAACCGCAATCAAATACCTGTCATTACAAGAATACGCGAACAGGAGATTGGCCGAAAAGCATCGCGGCGAACCCATTCGTCCAGCGACCATCAGAAAAGAAATCACCACGCTCCGGCTGGTGTGGAATTGGGCCTTGGAAGCGGAATATGTCGCCAAACCGCTCCCAACCCGCAAGCTTATTTATCCCAAAGTTGATGAGAAACCGCCGTTCATGACGTGGAACCAGATCGAAGCGGCTGTTTCGCGACGTGTCTCGAATGCTCGCGACGAAAAGCGGTTTTGGGAGAGTTTGTATTTGAGGCGGAATGAAATCGACGAGTTCCTCGATCACGCGGAAGGCGTTGCCAACGAAGAAACTGCTTACCCCTTACTTGTTGCCGTGGCTCATACTGGCGCTCGACGCAGTGAATTGATGCGATCGCAAGTGGAAGATTTTGATTTGTCGCGGAAAGTCTTGACCATTCGTGAAAAGAAAAAGAGCCGCCAAAAAGCGGTCACCTATCGGCATGTGCCGATGTCGGAAAGACTGCATCGAGCAATGTCGCGTTGGTATGCAGTTCATCCAAGCAGTTCACATACGTTTTGTGCTAGAAACGGCGACCCCCTCACCTCTTGGACTATTCGTAAGGCTTATGACCGAGCGGTAATGGGTAGTCGGTGGAAGCATGTGCGAGGCTTTCACGTTTTTCGTCATAGCTTCGCCTCGAATCTTGCCTCGGGTGGCGTTGACCAACGCATCATCGACGAGTGGATGGGACATCAAACCGAAGAAATGCGTCGCAGATACCGCCATCTCTTCCCGGACCAACAACGGGCCGCACTTGAGTCGGTATTCGGTTCTCCAAACAGTAAGCAACCGTTCGCCGCAACGATACCGATTGGGGCTTGAGTTGGTCTTATGCTTGTAGCCTGTTTTTGTATGGCACTTGTGCCGATGGTTTTCGCCCGACTTGAAACCTAACATCTATTGAGCGGAATAATTCTAGTCGCTGTATGAATGTTGGGACCATGACAAGCAATAAAAAAGACAACGTAAAATACGGTCGTGCGTGGTACTCAGCGAGTCGTCGTTGCGCCGTCGTGACAAATCTCGAAGAATTGCTGCAACGAAAAGTACAATACAAGTGCATCTACGCTGATCCGCCCTGGCGGTACAGCAATCGTGCTAGTCGGGGTGCTGCTAGCAATCACTACCCCACCCTCACGCTGGAAGAAATCTGCGAATTGCCGATTGAAAAACTGGCATGTGAAAATGCTCATCTACATCTCTGGACCACGAACGCATTTTTGTTTGACGCCAAACGCGTGATCGAAGCTTGGGGATTCAATTACAAAAGTTGTCTGGTGTGGGTGAAACCTCAAATGGGACTTGGCAACTATTGGCGGGTGTCTCACGAATTCTTGCTACTTGGCGTACGCGGAAAACTGCGATTTGCTGATCGTGGCGTAAAGAGTTGGCTGGAAATGTCTCGATTGCGGCACAGCGAGAAACCTGCCGAGTTTCGCAATCTGCTGGAACGAGTCTGCGATGGCCCCTATCTGGAACTGTTTGGCCGTCAACAGGTTCCTGGCTGGACGGTATTTGGGAACCAAGTCGAGCAACGACTGTTCTGAGAAAGCGATCCCCCTTACTCGTTCTTGTCGAGCCACGAAGTTGCAGCAGTGGCAAGAATATCTTGAATTGTGTTTGGCTCCTGGCCTCGTTCGGATCGTTCAAAAGCAGCGCGGCGAAGTCGCGAGTGCAACTGATTGGGAAGCCGCGTAGTAATCGTTACCCAAGGGTCCTGGCTTCCCGTTGGCTGAGTAGTAGCTTGAGGTTTTCCATAAGGAGCACTGGAGCTTTGAGCTGGCACAGAAGGTGGCTTAGATTGCTTGGAAGTTTTCTTTGTCTCTGGAGTTTGGGGAGCAGAAGCCTCGCTCTTAGCTTCCACCAAAGGAGCTTTGATAAACTCGATTTCACGAGCTGTGAGCGATTGTGAAATTGATCTACGCGGCATGTTTTCTCGTCCGTTTCTTTGTGCGTTGATAAAGTTTCTGGACTTCACTCACTCCGCTGCCATCAAGCATGGCAGGAAGTGTCTGGCGAAACACAGCGTCGATTTCCAAAGCGTGCTTCTTAGCCCGCGAGCCCATCTGCCAAAGCAGTTTGCCATCGGTCGGTGCCTGGGCATAAACCTGGCTGAGGCTTAGTTTTTGGTCGAGCACGGGAAAACCAATTTCTTCGGCGGCCTCAGCCATATCGCCGGTAAGGACGTAGCGTTCTTGCACTTGGGTGAGCAGTGTTACTGCTTGGGGAAGTCCTTTGCGAATTTCTTTCACTTGCCGAATCACGTTCGTCGCCAAGGTGAGTGCCCTCGCCTCTAAGCCACCAGCCTTGCACGGCACGAACACGGCATCGGCAACGAGCAGCAAAGCTCGGCTTACTTCATCTAACTTGGCGGAACCGTCGGCCACGACCACTTGGTATGACTTGAGTAGCTTGGGAAGTTCGTCGATAATTTTGGTCGGGTCGGTATGACACTCGATGTCGATTTCCGGCACTGCTTCACTCATCCAACCGGCGGCTTGCTGCTGCGGGTCACAGTCCACCAGGACAACTTTCATTCCATGCAAGTGAAACCAACCCGCCAGATGCACTGATACGGTCGTTTTCCCTACTCCCCCTTTTGAATTTGCGGTTGCGAAGATCATCGCTACCAAAGGTACAAGGTTATCCACAAGGCTGGCAAGCAATATTTCTGGCTTGCTGGTTGGCAAGCTTTCCATCTAGCAAGCAAGGTGGGCAGCTTGGTTGCCATATTGCAGGCTGGCAAGCTTGCAATATGGCAGTAGAGAACTGGTTGAGGGCGGTAAGAAGTCTGTACCGATTGGCGTACGTTTCTTGTTGCCAGTCCCAGGGTGTACCAGTAACGTAGTTTTGTTCAAGCAAATTGAAGTAACAAACGCCCTATGTCAGCTACACGGCACCTAAATCGCATCAACAGAACTCTAAGCGTGAGGCATACGCCAATTGAAACAGGGCATACGCCAATCGAGGCAGCCGTTCTACGCCAACTGGAACAGGAAGCTACGCCATTTGAGACAGGGAGATACGCCAAACGAAACGGTGAAACCACGCTAATTGAGACAGGAAAGCTTGGACAATGCGTTGGTTTCATTGACGATTTTCGAACGCTACAAAATACTAAGTACGTACAAACTACTTAACGAACTTTTTTTGAGAGGAATTTGAATACCGCTGTAAGAAGAACAGAAACTGAGGCGAGGGAATTCCTGGCCGACTTGGGCAACGGACGAGACGAAATGAACCTCGTCGAACTGCCCGTGTTTCTGTTGTCTTCGCGGGCACCGGCAGGGCTGAATGTACTGGAGTTCGAGGTCGAGGATTTTGACCGTAATCTCAAGCAAGTCGTTCGCCGTCAGGTGACTGTCACCGGTAGTGCCAAGTATGGTATCCCGGCAGCGGCGGCGGAGAAGGTATGGCTAGCTCTCTTGCACCACACGCGGGCCTACAACAACTTTTCGGACCCGCAGGTATTTTTCTCGCGTGGGGAAATGCTCAAGACGCTCAAGTGGCCCAACAAAGATTCGTCGTATCATCGGCTCACTCGATGCTTGGACCAACTCGCTGGGGTACGGCTCAAGTGTGTGAATTACTGGCGAGACAACCGCACCAAGGAATTTCGCCGCGTAACCGAGAACATTGCCATTCTCGACTACTACCGATTTCGTGATAGCAGAAAAAAGGGGGACCGCGATTTCCGAGAATATTTGTCGGAATTTCGCTGGGGCTCAGTGCTGTTTGAATCGTTCGACGCCGGGTATCTCAAACGCCTCGACCTGAACATCGCTATGCGGCTCAAACCACTTTCGCTCAGGCTTTACCGGCTGCTCGACAAGAACTTTAATCCGCCGAAGCGAACCACGCTCAAGTATGACTTGAGAACTCTGGCGTATGAACGTCTAGGAATGAGCCGTAGCTATGACGCGGCCCAAATTCGCAGAAACCTCTCCAAAGCCATAAACGAGCTGGCCGAAATAGAGTATCTGGAGCCGATGACGGCAGCTAACCAGTTTGTAAAAAAAGAAGGCTGCCGAGGCCTGTGGGATGTGACATTCAAGCTGGGACAAGCACATCGACAACCAAAGCGTGCTGCGAGCGCGGGGAAGGGAAGTGTTCGCCAATTGCGACCAGAGCATCGCTTATTTCGCAATGGGCGTTTTGAAGACCCAGTCCCCACAGCAGGCCGAGTGTTTGAAACTAGCAAAGCTCTACGACGCTTCACTCAGCGTTGATTCAAAGAATTCCTTACTGCATTGCCCGTAACTTTAACTGACATGAAGAAACACCGTTGTACGTTTTCGCGGCGTACGGTACCGCCAAGGTAGACCCTGAATCGGGTATTTAGGGTCTGTCGTCAAAGAAGTCTAGCGGAGTTGTAGAATCGCCCCGTTTGCTGATTCCAACGCTGCTCGCTCTCTGGCGCCAATAAGCAAACGACGACTCCTGGTAAACCTGGGTTGACCACTCTGGCTAAGGGCAGGGAATTTACTATCCCTGATGTCGTCGCTCGGTAGAGCTGGATGCATCGAGAGGTGCTTGTCCAGCTCGACGGGGGCTTGTCGGAGTAATCCTTCGTGGGATCACTGCATTTGTATCGCAGTCCCGTGAAGAGTAATCCCGACATTCTACCCGATGCTCTTGGGTGAGTTCGCTCGGCGAACTTACCTGAACAGAGAGCTGGGGCGATGCGGAAAAACTTTGAAGGTTGATTTACAGCTTTCAAAGCCGCAGTTGTTCAAAGCGGGTGAGGGGACATGGAATCAATTGTCCGCAAATCCCGTCCAGGGGATTCGGCTCTCATTGAGGCCGTTTAACCTGGCTGGCTAGGGGGAGCCTACTGTTGGCGACAGCAGTAGCCGAGGTTTAGCCGCCTCGGGGACCAAGTTAAACGCTTGGCCGTAAATAGCTCAACCCTGAAAGCCCATGAGGGCAGCCAGTTAGTTTGTGTGGAGACGGAGCCAAATTTCGAAAACCCGTGACCGGAGGGTAAGCAAATGCTTCCATGTTCGGTTTGCAGAAATCGAAAGCTCGTCTTTCGGAAACTATGGCAATCGGAAGATTGCACATACGGTTGCGGTGTCTGTGGGGTAACACCTGCTAGAGACGTGACCACACAAATGATGACGACTGCTAACGCAGGAACTCGTGTTGCTGCCGGAGTTAGTTCCCGGTGTCTAGGCTTGGCAGCCTGGATGTTTGAAAAGCTGCACGAGGGGAGTGTGGGTCAAGTAGGTAGCGTCGCTTGCTCGCAAGCGATGGCGTGCATTGTCTCGAAGGAGACAACAGGTCGCAATTGCGACTTGCAGGGCAAGGCAGTCCTGAGCCGTTCGGGTTTGGTTGGTCGCCAAGCTGAAACGACGACGAAAGGCCTGACCGAGTACGAAGCTAATACGCTTCGGTAAATTTGCTTGTTGTTGCGTGCTCGCTGGAAGCGAGTCCGTGATTGGTTGCTGGTTATGACGAAGGGGCTCGGGAGAGCTTCTTGGTGATAACAGCGGAATTGATGACAAAGTATGGAGAGTGCAAAGCACTCGAAGGTCTTTGTCGATGTTCACGTAGTGAAGGGGAATATGGTTAGCTTAGCTAGTTCCTGTTTCCCAAATCAGAATATTGTGAAATTCGTCTGGCGGGCCGGTTTTGGTGTAGCAAGAAAAAGACGCATCGTTATCCTATTGAAAACAGAACGAATCAAAGAGCCATTTTACCCAAGGAGAAGCGGGCGATGCGTTTGAAAGCTGAAGCGATTCTCGATTTTGGATGGGCCAACGAGAAGGCCGACAACCAAACGGTACGGGATTATCGTGACGAGTACAAAACGCTCGGCCAGTTGCTGGACAGCCGGCCCGCGATTCTCGATGTGGTCCATCGCGACCTCGAACAGCTCAGCCAGACGACGTCGGCACGCGGCCGAAAGCCGATCTTCACCAGCGAAAACCTGTTTCGCGCGATCCTCGTCTTGCAACGGGAAGGACTCGACTATCGGGAAGCGTCGATCCGGATTGCCGAAAGCGAAACCTTGCAGCGGTTTTGCCGCCTGCTGAAAAAGCCGACCATCGACTTCACGCTGCTGAACAAGGCATTTCGCGCGATTCAGCCCGAGACTTGGGAACGGATCAATCACCTATTGGCCCTCGGCGTCGTCGCCGAAGAAACGGTCTCCCTGGAACATGTGCGAACCGACACGACCGTCACCGAATGCAATATTCACTGGCCGACCGACTCCAGCCTGCTGTGGGACGTCTATCGCGTGGCTGCCCGAGAAATGTCGACTGGTCGAGAACTCGACCCACTCCGTTGTCCTTGGCGATTTCACGCGAAGAAGATCAAAAATCTGCATCTTTTCGTCACGCGTTACTCGAATAGCACGAACAAAAAGCGTCTCCGCCAGGTCCGCCAGAATATGAAGACGCTGATCGTCCGGGTCGAGGAAGCTCTGGAAAAAGCGGAACAATTCGTCGCTTGGGCCGAACGTTCGACGTGTGTCGAGTTGGCGACGATTGCCCAGTCGCTGGCGAACCGTTTGCCGGTGATGCGGCAGGTCGCCGAAGTGGCTCGGCGCCGCGCGTTCGATCGAGAGCAGGTTCCAAATGCCGACAAAGTGTTCAGCATTTTTGAATCTCATGCGGAGTTGATCATGCGTGGACGGCGTGGCAAGCCAGTCGAATTCGGTCACAAGGTGCTGCTCACACAGTCGAAGGAGAAGTTCATTACCGATTACGTTGTGTTGGAGAAGAATGTAAGCGACAGCGAACTCCTGGAGACGGTACTCGAACGACACGAAGAGAAGTACGGTAGCCGGCCCAAAACGGTCGCCGCGGACATGGGCTTCTGTCCGGACGAGGACACCTACGAGGAATTGGAAGAACAGGTCGACTACCTGGGCGTGCCTCGGCGGACGCGAGATTTCGGCGACACGATGATGGGCATTTGGCAGCAGTGGCGCGCCGGAATCGAAGGCACGATCTCGTGCTTAAAGCGAGCATTTCGCCTGGCTCGCTGTTGTTTTCGCGGCTTTAAGAATTTCACGTCCGCCGTTGGCAGCGCCGTGTTCTGTCACAACTTAACGATCCTGGCAAAAACCTCAGGAGGCTGACGCGGAACGGACGCAAAAACCGAAAACAACTCGTAAACGTAAGGCGATGTACGCGCGCTGCGGCGCAACAACGCCGACCCACCACAGAAAACCGAACAAGCCAACTCCCTCGCCCGCTCGTCGCCCCGCGCCGTTCCCAAAGTCGGTCGGAAAGGGAGTATTATCAACGGGAACTAGCTATCAATAAGAATATGGTTTCGCAAAAACCAAAGGCACAAAGTGACCTTGTCTCGCACGATGCGAGTGCTGCACTGCACGCAAGGAAAGCGGGCAGCAGCAGCCCAAGAGCCACTACATGCCCACCTTCACACAAAGGTTTTCTTCCGGGGGGACAGCCGGTTTTGTATTCCGGCTCCCCCTCAACATTATTTTCGCCAGTACGTCGAAAACGGCAAGCGGTTTGCGAAGCTCGTTCGCTTACCGCATTGGTGAAACAAATCGCCGTGCATACGATTCGCTGGGGTTACTGGTGGTATGTGTCGGGAGTTATCCCCGAACACAAAGACCCTGGCGATATTGACCGGCGTTTGATGGACAAATACGCGGCGAATCTCTCGGAGAGTTGCCGCTACCGACGCAAGCAGCAAGGCTTGGCTAACACTCGCTACTACCGACTTGGTAGACGTTTCTTTCTGTTCACGACACTTGGGCATTCACCAATTTGGGAATCCGAAGCGGCAAACCTGCGTTGCATCCGCAAGCCGCCTCGCGACTTTGAGAAACGCACTGGCTACACGGGAAAGTTTCCATACGCACCGTTACGAGTGGGTGGTTACTCGATTAGCTACAAACCGGGTGGGCTCACGCGAAAAGGGGAGGTGGACCCGAAGTGGCACTCTCATGTTGAGTTGCATCCGGAAGCCTTCCGCAAGTTGAAGGCGACATTTCTGGAGCTTTCGACGAAGCGTTCTGCCGAGCAGCTTGGCATGATGTTCTATGAGCAGGGCTACGAGCCGTACAAACCCCTCTTGAGACAGCTCTACTCGATTCACAAACAGGTCAATCAAAAGCGGCGACGCTCTGGAATCAAGGATCGCGTGCCCAGAGAGTTCATCCCCACCCGGCTCCGTCCGGTGCGAGTATTTACAGCCTAGTTACATAGCATTTAAGTGGATTTGTCGGGCAAGCGTGGGATGGTTTGGTGGAGTTGTGCTCGCCTGAACTGGTGGAACAGGAGACTAGCACCCGTCAATCTACTTGGTATCGATTTCGACGTTGAAATGCGATTGCACATGTGAGAATCAGCAAGAAGCCTGCGATGGCAAGCCCAAAACTTTCTGGCTCAGGCACCACAGCAACCGGTCCAGAAGTTACTCCTGAAAAACTGTTGAAGTCTGAAGTAAAGCCGTCGTAATCGACGCTCCCTGGACCAAACGATGAAGTCAGTTGAAAGCCCGATAGGGAGGTCCCGGGGCCTATAAAACTTGAAGGTAAAAAAGTCGTCCAATCTGCGAGGACTCCAAATTCATCTCCAAAAACGAAAGGGGGCCAGTCGTCGGGGCCGCTGGCATCTAAAATGCCTGCGATTCCACTAATACTAAATGTATCGATTGACTCATCCAAGAAAAGATTTTCTACAGTGTAGTCATAAACATATTGACCGGAGATTTGTGTTACAGAAACTGTCACATCCACCTGTGCGTAAGCAGGTGTGGACAATGAAATCGTCAGCAGAACAAACAATAGCGAGAAAGTCCTGGGCATATTTACCTCACAAAAGAATTAGGAACTACTTCAATAAGAAATCAACCATACTAGATGCCGGTGTGGTCGCTCCTAGACCTTGCTTTACGATTACTCCTGACACAAATTCTATTCGAGTGACGCCGGAACGCGCGAAGGCGTTAATTCTTGTTGAAAACGCCTGTGAGTAGACCGACCCACTTTTTATAATAGCTTGGGTATTATCAAACGACATCGGGTAACTACCGTCTTTATCACTACCTAACAGACTAACACCAGCTGTGCCATCAACAGTAAGACCTGCTAACAAAGGAATATTCGACCTAATGTAGCCTCTACTTCCGCGAATAATCCGGTCGTAGGTTGCACCGGCGACCTCCCATTGAATCGGCTGGTAGGCCACACGAACTAGTCCTCCGTAAAAAAAGGAAGAAACCGGTCGTATTCCCACTCTGACTATCCCTCGTACACGATTGTGCTGCCATTGCAATCGCCCAATTGTAAAGGAGGTCTTTTCAATCAATTCCTGCTCACCCGCCATGCCGCTTAACGTAATGACATGCTTCCCGGACTTCAGAGCGGCAATACTTGGCAGAGATAGAGAGAAACTCTTTCCATCCTTCCCACCGTCCAGGTCTCCAATCAGAACTCCTTGGTTACTTCCTAGTTTCCAAACTGCTGACTCAACCTTCCCGATGGCTGTGAAATGGAGCACTGGGCTTGCTGGCGTAGAATCGTCAACCCGCTCGAATTCAAGCGACGGTGTAACAACGTCGACGGAGATTTCAGCGATGCGTTGCTGTCCTTCGTTGTCTGTGACGACAACCACTACGTCGTGAGTCCCAGCGGTATCAAATTTTATTACAGCTGCTTTATCAACAGCTTGTTCAACTGTTCCGGTTGTCGCGACCCACTCGTAGCTGACAATCCCTTGGCCCTCTTGTGTGCCATCGTCAGGGTCAAACGCTCTGGCAATAAAGATGTCATCCTCGCCAACGTTCAGTTCAGAAGGACCATCAATCTCAACACGTGGGAGTGATGGAGATTCCGCAGAAGCTTCGTTATTATCCTTTGTAAGCTCACGGCTAAAAATATTGTTTGGGTCTAGGGCGACTATCGTGTAAGGGCGTTCCGTAGTCCCTGTACCTACAAAAACTTTTTCCGAGTGTGTACCGTTGCTTTGTCGTCCAAGTTCCTGAGTGTCAATCAATATGTCGTCATCACTTAGTGCGTCGTCGGAAGAGCGGTAGAATCCGACCTCGACATCAGGCAACCCTTGAGCGTTTTTGACTTCGAACTCATACGTTAGAGCGTTTTCATCATCAAATGCTGCGTCGAGCGCAATGAGGTCTAGCGGGTCGGGGACATCCCAAGTGATTTCAATGTTCCTCGCGATAGCACTTACAGTTCCTGCAAGACAGAATGCGTCATCGCATCGTGCGGTTGCACGAATTATTCCGACATTGAAGATGAACGTGTCGCCTTGCTGAACACCACCGAGAGTCTTGCCATTGGGCGTGAGCTGCTGCAAGTGCTTCGTTTCCTCCCCCACGCCAAAGTCAATTACAACATCTGGTAACGTGTTGAAACCTGATGTACCTCCGTGAATTCGGCCATGCGCACCATCAAATACACCTGGAATCGTGGCGGTCGAATTAACCGTTAGGTCGAAATCAATCGCTCGTAGTTCTGCTCCACGTACCATGTCAGGAACATTTGCCATTAAATCTGTGGTTAAATTTGCAGTTACGGCAATATCTTCGGTCGAGACAAAATCTCGCCCAAGAAGTACAATTTCAGAAATCGTACTCACAACGAGAGCCAAGAGACGTCGGTCTTCAAGTTGTTCGAAACGCGGGAAATACGTGTTTCTATTACAACTTGGAACTTTCGAGGGTTTCTTAGGAGTTATCCATAGTGGCCACATAATATCCTCAAGAGGTACATCAATAGTGTTGAAATGCCAAGGTCGCGAGGCCATCCTGAAACGGCCTTCTCCGGCTGATATGGATAGCCCCACAACTTACTAGCTCCCAAACCGGCGACCAACACGCCACGGTTTTTTTGAAATACTCCAAATTCCTGCCTTTGCTGGTTGAATCGCAATGAATTGGCTATCCTGAACGGCACTCTTAGCTCTATTCTCACTTCCCGGCTGGGCCGAAACGTCTTTTGGGCCAGCCTGACTCACAGCGATATCTTCATGGACAGCCTCCGTTCACTCCGGCGTAGCGAACTGCTGAAGCTAGCCCGCGAAGGTAATGCGGAAGCGTTGGCGGCGCTGTTAGCCTCGGTACGCAACCTTCACAGACTGCTCGTGAAGGTGCGGCACGACAAAGACTTGCGTAAGAAAATTGACACTTCCGACGTGTTGCAAGAAACGGAGTTGCAGGCACTTAAGGATTTTGACAATTTCCGTGGCGAGTCGGTCGGAGAATTCATTAGTTGGATTCGAGAGATTCTCAAAACCAAACGTGCCAAGGCTGCTCGCCTTTACCTAACCAAGAAACGCGACATGACGCTTGAGCAAGAACTCGACTTGGGGCTGGAAGAGTCGGCCCAGGCATTGGCTTCGTTGGCCCATAGTGACGACACGTCACCCGTTGACCAAGTAATCCAAGTTGAACGAGAACTAAAAGTCGCGGACGCTCTAGGTAAGCTACCTGAAACGCAACGAAAAATTGCCGAGTTGCACTACATCCAAGAGATGACCTTGCGGGAAGTAGGTAAGCGGCTTGGCAAAACGGAGAACGCCGTTCAAAAACTATGGGCACGGGCACTGATGAAGCTGCGTGAAATCCTCAAGGAAGACCCGTGAGCAGCAATGCCGATTCTTTTGATGAGCTGCTAGGCGATGAACTGAGTAACCGTAGTTCTGACGCACGGCTTGCAGCTGCATTGGAGGAGCTAGAAGCCGCCTTCAAAAAAGGTTCCTCCGACGACCGAGAGGCGATTCTCAAAAAGTACAGTGACATTGCCGACCTGCTGGAACCGTGCCTCGACGGGTTGTCATTTCTTTACAATGCCGTTTCCAAACCAGTCGAGCTAAAAGTCGATGGCGAAACGCCATTTCAGTTGGACGATTATCGTATCGTCCGCGAGATTGGCCGTGGCGGCATGGGAATCGTCTACGAAGCGGTGCAAGTTTCGCTTAATCGCCGCGTAGCACTCAAAATATTTCCGATGGCTGCTATCTTGGATGAGCGGCAACTGGCTCGGTTTCAGAATGAAGTCCAAGCCGCTGCGATGCTCGACCACCGACACATTGTCTCGGTCTATTCAGTCGGCAGTGATAAAGGCGTTCACTACTATGTTATGCAACTCATCAATGGCCAAAACCTGGCCCAGGTTATAGACGAACTGCGAGGCGTCGATTCCATCGAAAATCAAACCAATGAACGTGCCTCTGAATTCGTAAAACGACTTCAGGCACAGAGACAACAGTCGCCTGACTCTGGTCGCCGTCATTATTTTCAGGCCGTCGCTAGGCTGGGAGTCGAGATTGCCGAGACTCTCCATTACGCACATCAAGAAGGAATCATCCATCGCGACGTAAAACCAGCCAACTTGCTTGTTGACGTATCAGGTTCCGTTTATGTCTCTGATTTCGGGCTAGCACGAATTGAATCGAATATGACCATGACGATGACCGGTGATGTGTTAGGCACGCTACGGTATATGAGTCCTGAGCAAGCACTCGGTAAGCATCAGGTGATTGACCACCGCACAGACGTGTATTCTCTGGGAGTGACACTCTACGAGTTGCTGACTCACAAAGTTCCATTTGACGGTGAGAATCGTGAAGAAGTGTTTCGACAGGTCACAATGCTCGATGCACCGCCACTTCACCGAATCCAATCGGGCATACCCTGCGACCTGGCAACGGTAATCCACAAGGCAATCGAAAAAGTTCCCGGAGAACGGTATGACACGGCAGCCGATTTTGCTGATGACTTGCAACGGTTTGTCGAAGGACGACCGGTAAAAGCGAGGCCGACGGGGTGGATGAAGCGATTATGGTCCCGGGCCAAGCGGAATCCGAAAATCGCCACAGCTGCCGGAGGTGCAGTTATCGCTATGGTAACCGCATTAGTCCTCATGTTCCAACTCAGTGCAGCAAATGTTCGTGCGAAGGCAGAACGCATCCATGCATCGCGGACAGCTTATGCCAATGATATGCGTGCAGTTGACGCAGCGATACTAGTCGGCAAGCCGGACCATGCTCAGGAGATATTAGAGAAGTATGTGAAGGGGCAAGAAGAGTCGAAGGACTTACGAGGGTTTGAATGGTTTTGCCTACGAAGAATGCTCAATAGTGAAAGGACCGCTTTTTGTGGGCATCGTTCGGCGGTTCGTTCAATCGCCATATCACCTGACGATTCTCTGATTGTGACTGGAGGATGGGACGAGACAGTTCGTTTCTGGAATGCGAAGTCGGGAAAATTATTCGCAACTAAGAACGAACCGACATATCGCGTCGATTGCATGGCGTTTATCAACGATGGTAAGTGGCTTATTACAGGTGATACGGCACTGAGAGTTTGGGATGTAGAATCTCAGAAAGAAATAGTTCGACTTGAAAATAAAGAGCTTGGTCAAGAAAGTGTTCTTCGGCTTGCTCTGAGCAAAGATGAATCGTTGCTGGCTACCGGTGGAACTCACAGCGTTCGGCTTTGGAAAGTAGAACGGACGGATGACCAGCCTCGATTTATAGCCTTCGAGTCTGACCCGTACCGGGAAGTGATTCATGGACAGTTCATCCGCTCGGTTGCATTGTCACCCGACGGAAAGAGCTTGGCCTACAGTAGCAGCGTAGAGCCTCAATACGTGCTCTGGGATGTCAATGCTCAGAAAAGAATTGCCACCGTAGACGAATCAGCCGGTGGTCACACTGACCAAGTAACGTCACTTGCATTCTCACCAGACGGAAGCCAGCTAGCTTCAGCTAGTTGGGATAAGAGCATCAAGTTGTGGTCAACCATCGACTGGAAATGCAAAAAGACAATCAACGGTCATCACGATGTTATTCGTCAGATTCAATTCACGCCTGAGGGAAAAACAATACTTTCTGGAGGCCGAGACCGCAATCTCAATATCTGGAATGTTGCGAATGGCAGACTTGCAGCCTCGTTGCCAGGTCATGCAGCCGATATTCTGACAGTTGCTGTTGCAGGTTCTGGGAAATTAGTTGCAACGGGCGGTAGACGAAATCCCCTTGCAGCGGAGCAGACATCCCAGGAAGGGGGAGGGGTCGTCAAGCTCTGGAATGTGTTAGAGCGACGGGAAGTGAAGCCGGTATATCCCAAAGGTGAAAAAGCCTCCGTTGGATTCGAGTTTCCTGGAAAGCACGTAACAGGAGTCAACGTATCTAGTAATGGCCAGCTACTGGTAATCGGCCTCGACTCGGGCGAGTTGCACGTCGGCAGCGTCGCTGAAGAATCCATAAATAAGTTAGCCGAATTTGACACACCCGTTTGTGCGGTCAGTTTTATGCTGAATGAACAGCAGGTGGCTGTTGCTACGAAAGAGGATTTGCAACTATGCGACATTACCACGGGCACAATTGGTGCCGCTACTCAGGTTCTTGAGCATCCATCTGACAAAGAGCATATTTGGTATGTCGAGCCATCGGAAGGCGATTCATCCGTGAACCTCGCAACGAACTACGGACGCCTATATTCATGGGACGGACGCAATGAGAGTGTTTGTAAAGAACTCGCTTCGTCACCGAATGGTAGACGCTACGGACCGATTGCCTTGTCTCGTCGGCAATTCACAACCATTGATAATGGTGCCATCATCTGCCGAGATACTCTTAGTGGACGCACTTTGCATAAGTCGTTCACAGAACATCATGTGACGTCACTTGCCGTCGCAACCGATAGCGGACTAATTGCTACCGGTCATCGCGAGGGTACAGTTCGACTTGTCGACATGAACTCAGGAAAAATGCTGCATGAGCTAAGAGGCCACCTTGAAGAAGTCACAGCCATAGCGTTTACCGACGACGGGCTTCGGCTCGCTACCGGCAGCAAGGATTCCACGGTTCGGATTTGGGATGCTGTATCTGGCCTGCAATTACTTACTCTAAGAAACCATGAAGGCATTATCACTCATATTGCATTTGACAAAGAAGCAAGCTGCATGGTCGTTGCCACGAAAATCTCGTATCGCAATGGCCTTAGCTGCGTGGTGGTTTGGAAAACTGCTCAAACGAGCGAAGATTAGTCGCTGCTTGGGGATGCAGCAACTGGCGAGAGTACCGTGTTCTCCCAAAGGAGATTCTCTGGCTGTGGCAAATAATGGAATCTTGCGGCTAATCCGCTCTGACGCAGTCGAACGGGGTTCTTTGTGGTCGGAGTGAATTGTCTCGTCGGCAATTCACAACAATTGGCAATGCTGTGTTTCGGTTTGGTCCGCAGCACTTTCAAGGAAGATCTAGTTGCTATATCACGTCAAATAACGCTTCGTGGGTAACTTAGCACTTGCCACGGAAATGTTTCCTACCGAGCTTCGCCCGGTGCGAGTATTTGCAGCGTAGTTGCATGGGATTTACGTGGATTTGCCGGTACGGCGGTGTGTGGTAGAATTAGGGTATGGCAACAGACCCCAAAGACATCCAGTTAACCGGTAGTCAGCGTAGGCTGATTGCCGACCTTGCCGACCAAACCGGCAAGCCTTGGCCCGAACTCTTGGAGGAGGTCGTGGCCCGTGCGCAACCATTAACTGTTGCTACGACTTCCAACGGCAAGTCTGGCCACACTCTCTACGATGCCTTTGCCGCAAAAGGACTTATCGGCTGCGTCCATTCTGGAAGTGGCGACCTGAGTACCAACCCCAAGCACATGGAAGGATTTGGAAGGGATGCCTGGCCCGAAGATTCTGATTGATACTGGCCCACTGGTGGCCATTCTTGATGCCGATGATCCGGCCCATGAGAAATGTGTGGAAGCATTTCGCTCGTTGCCTGCTCCCAACTACACCTGTTGGCCCGTGCTGACCGAAGCATGTTACCTGCTGCGGAGATTCCCCAAGGCAGTTGCTTCTCTATTAGAGGAAGTAGCCGAAGGGGAACTCATCGCACTGCCGCTCGCTTCAAGCGACGTTGCAGCAATTCGGAAGACATTTGATACCTACCACGACCAGCAAGTTGACTTGGCCGATGCGTGTTTAGTTCATTTGGCTAATCGCGAAGGAATCGACCAAGTCTTCACGCTCGACCGTCGTCACTTCTCAGTGTTTCGTACAGCCCAAGGCAAAGTGCTGGACATAGTTCCCGATTAGAATCATCTGACGAGATACTTACTCAGAATATCTGAGCAGCCTCACCACAACCGGGACAACACATTCTTTGCTGTTGTTCGATGTAGGCAGCAAGCATTTCTTCTTGGGTTTGCTGTGGCTTTTCTTGCGAATCTCGATCCGGCAATAGGAGTTGTCTTGTGATCGCCTGCTCGGCGGGCTGTTGTTGCTGATTCATTTTATTGTCCTCTGAAGGTTTTATTTGGTTTGCCCCTCACCCTTGGCTTGGGGGCGAACCAAATGAAACCGTAGGGGTCGCAATAGCAGCCGAAGACAACGGCTAGCACGCTTAGCGGTCGAAGATTTTGCTTGTTTTTATCGGCCATGTGTGGCAAGCCAGTACTTATGTCGAATCGACTTTCCGAAAGCCCGCACTTCCAACGATATGTCAGCGACCTAGCTGAGCTTGCCGGTGCTCGGGTAGTTGGTCCTCGAAGAATGACCGACCAAGAACTCCGAAAAGCTCGCTGGACTCGTCCGGCAGAAGAACTTCCGCTGGTCCTCACTCTTGAAAAGGACGGTCGAGAATTCGCCCTTGTTCCTTCGCGAGACGCCGAAGGGCATGGTTGCGGTTGGCTCTACGTCGAACCGGTGACCTCTCAATAAATCAGTTGAAAGAGAAAGCAATTTGATATCTCACTTCCTTGCCTTAGTGATCGTTCTTTTTGCCCAATCCGTTCGGACTCCTGAACCCTGGTTAGAGTGACCCAACTCCTGTAACCTATACGGGTTACAAAGTTACGACTGAGTCGGGCCGTCGTACTAGCATTCGAGTACTCACAAGAAGAAACGATGTGGGTTCAAGAATAGATAATTTGCGACCGTCACTAGGGCATAAAGGAAATCAGGACAAATGCCAGCAACGCATCGAGAACTCGCAAACTTCAGTTGGAGCATCTGCAATCTTCTCCGAGCCCCCTGCATTGCCAGAAGCAGGAGAGCCAAGCATGAATATTGAGAAACTTGAAGAAAGCGTTCGCTCGCTCGTTGCAAAGCTGGACGAAACTTCGTTTATCTACGATCTGTTGCTGGCCTATGGGCAGCCAAAAGCTTCGATTACACGATTGAAGAAAGGCGACTATAACCGTTCGCAGAATCCGGGAGAAGTCGTCTGGAAGAAAAAGGTAGCGTTCAAGCATGAGACGGTTTCCGACCTGCATGCAACGATCGACATGTTACAGAACGATACAGCGGTTACGAAGCACTGGCCTCGTTTCATTGTAGTCACTGATTTTGAGACGCTTTTGGCGGTCGATACGACGACCGGCGATTCACTCGATACTCCCATTGTCGGGCTGGCAGACAACTTTGACTTTTTCTTGCCTTGGGCTGGGCTGGAAAAAACTCAGTTTCAAAGCGAGAACCCGGCGGATGTAAAAGCGGCTGAAAAAATGGGGCGGCTTTACGATTTGATTTTGGAGGACAATC